>NZ_JAZAPB010000001.1:0-1484211 GCF_036321025.1 Aurantiacibacter hainanensis | reverse complement strand
GTGGATGACGGCAACGGCGGCACCGACACCGCGACCGTCACTATCACCATCACCGGCCAGAACGATGCACCGGTTGCGCTTGGCGTGACCGGCGATGCCGACGAGGACGGCCCCTCGATCGTGGTGACCTCCGACTACTCGGACGTCGATGCGAGCGACACGCACACCTTCACGGTCGATGACAGCGCGACCGCAGGCTCTGTCACCAACAACGGGAATGGCACGTTCACCTACGCCGCCAACGGGGCGTTCGAGTACCTGGCCGTGGGCGAGACCGCGACCGATACGTTCACCTACACCGTGGATGACGGCAACGGCGGCACCGACACCGCGACCGTCACTATCACCATCACCGGCCAGAACGATGCACCGGTTGCTAATACTGACGGTAGCACCGAGAATGCTGACGTGTCTCATTCGGGCAACGTGCTGGACAACGATACCGACGTCGATTCGCTAGACATCCTCAGCGTCTCCGCCTTCGAGAACGGAGATGGAAATGCCGGAACCATCGGCACGCCACTTGCGGGCAAGTACGGCACGCTGACACTTGCCGCAGATGGCACGTGGTCCTACGCCGCCGATCAGACTAATAGCGATGTATTCTCACTCCCGCTGGGCGACACGATCAGCGAGAGCTTCAGCTACACCGTGGATGACGGCAACGGCGGCACCGATACCGCGACGCTGACCGTCACCATCGTCGGCATCAACACCACGCCCGAGGCTGTGGACGATACGGGCAGCGCGGTGGAAGACGGCCTGCTGGCAACGGGCAACGTGCTGGTCAACGATATCGATCCCGATACCGGGGCCGTGCTCTATGCCGAACTGGTTAACGCGCCCCCTGCCGGGTTCTCCATGTCGCCCGACGGTGCATGGGAACTGCGCCCGTGGTTCCTGGAATACCAGTCGCTGGCCGAGGGCGAGGAGCTGGTGCTCAGCATCGACTACACAGTCACCGACGAAAAAGGCGCGAGCGATGTCGGCACGCTGATGATTACCGTCACCGGTACGAACGATGGCCCGGTCGCGGTGGAGGATACCGATACCACGGACGAAGACACCTCGATGCTTATCGACGTATTGGCCAACGATACCGATATCGATAACGGCTCGGTGCTGAATCTTACTGGGGTCAGCACACAACCGGGCTGGGGATCGGTCAGTATCGAGAACGAACAGGTCCGTTTCGATCCTTCAGGTGCCTTCGATCACTTGGCGGTGGGCGAAAGTGAGCAGATCGTCATCGATTACACGATGGAGGACGAAAACGGCGCATCGGCGGCGGGCCTCGCCAGGGTGACCGTGACCGGCACCAACGATGCCCCCACCGTCGCTGACATTACCCTGAATACCATTGTTGGATCGGGACTTCCCCAATCCATCGTATTCTCCGTTATCGATCGCCCGACGCTGGAGACGGTCGACTATTTCGTGGATTCCGACGGCAACGGCACGTTGGACCAGATACACACCTCGGACGTCGAGACCTTCTTCGGGCCCGCGGCCGCCAACTACGGCCTCGATTCCGCCGACCTGAACGACGATGGCTTGCAGGATATCGCCGTTGCCGGCCTCTACCAACTCGTGGTGTTCCAGGGCGTAGGCGATCCCGATGGTAACGGAGTGCAGGACTTCACCCCGCTTTCGCTGGGCTACGACATCAATTTCCAATACCTCGACGTCGTCCTGACCGATCTCGACGGCGATGGCCTGGAAGATGTGGTCGCGGCAAGCTCTGGCAATTTCAACGGACTGGTCTGGCATAAGAACCTTGGCGACCAGACCGGCGATGGCCTGGCAGACTTCGCCGGTCGCCAGATCCTTTCCGGCATGCCGGGCAATCCCAAGTACGGCATCGACAGCGCCGACATCGACGGCGACGGCGACAACGACCTGGTTGTTACCTCGTACGCCTATGGCGGTACTTCTGTATTCCATAACCAGGGCGTGAACGGGGCGGGCGCGCCCCTCATGCAGCAGGAAATCATCCCTGATGTTCCGCCTGGAAATACCGCCGGCGTGACCTTCGCCGATATCGACGGCGACGGTGACCAGGATTTCGTGGTTTCGAACTTCTATCCCGGCAGCAACAACGCCGTTTACCTGAACGTCGGCAACGGCAGTGATGGGCTCGCCGACTTCGAGATCTTGAGCCTTTCTACGGTCGATCGCGCGTGGATGAGCGCGGTGGGCGACCTCGACGGCGATGGCGATCTCGATATCGCCTTCACGAACGTGGCGAACGGTAATTATTTCCAGATTGCCATCAACGAAGGCGACGGCGACGGTGACGGCAAGCCCGAATTTTCCATCCAGTCGATAGCCTTGCCTACTACTCCGTACAGCCGCGGGATCGACATCGCCGATCTCGATGGCGATGGCGATAATGACATCGTGCTCGCCGACTACCAGAACCGCGACATGATCATCGTTACCAACGATGGCGGGCTCGACTTCAGTGTCGAGACGATCGACTCAAGTTATCGCTTGTGGGACGTCGTGGTCTTGGGTGACGGCAGCGCTGCGATCGCCGAGGATGGCCTCGCCGTCACCGCACAATTCGCCGGGGACGATGTCGACAGTGACGATGATCGTGGTTCGCTCACCTACAAGGTGCTGACCGACCCCGCCGAAGGCACCGTGATCAACCATGGCGACGGCACTTTCGATTTTGATCCCGGCAGCGATTTCCAAGATCTGGCGCTGGGCGAGAGTCGTACGGTTACGTTCACCTACGAAGCGACCGACCAGCACGGGGCTACGTCGGGCGTGGGAACAGTCTCCATCGATGTGGCGGGCAGGAACGATGCGCCCGTCGTCACCGAAATTGCGGTCAGCGCGGACGAGGATGGCCCGTCGGTTACGCTGAGCGGCAGCTTTACCGATGTCGATACGAGCGACACCCACACCTGGGTGCTCAACACGTCAGGCACGGCAGGCAGCGTCATCAACAATGCCGATGGCACCTACAGCTACGATTCTAACGGCGCGTTCGAGTACCTGGCCGCGGGCGAGACTGCGACCGATACCTTCCAGTACGGCGTTACCGACAGCAGCGGCGCCACGAGCTTTGCCACGGCGACTGTCACTGTCACCGGTCAGAACGACGATCCAGTGGCCGAGGACGATGAAATCGCCAACGATGGGCTTGCGGGTGTCAAGCTTACCGGGGCGAGCGTGCTGGTGTTCGACAACGACGCCATCGTCGATACCGTCGGCGGCGCTAGCAGCGAATCCGACACGATCCAGGCGAGCCTAGCGGCGAAGGGGCACAGCGTTAGCACCACGACCGCGCTCCATGCGGAAGGCCTGGCAGCGGCGCTGGTGGGCAAGTCGGTATTCGTCATTCCCGAACAGGAACGCGGCGACCTCGGCAATTCGCTCGACGCCGCAGCGCGCGAAGTGCTGCGTGATTTCGTGGAGAACGGCGGCTCCGTCATCGTCTCGTACGATTATCGCAATACGATAAACGAAATCTTCGGATTCTCACTTTCAGTAACCGGGGTGTTAACAACGACGCTGACAAGCGAGGCGCTCGGCACCACGTTCGAAGGCGGCGCTGCTTCGCTCGGCACGCCGTCGGCGACAGGGGCCTTGCTCAAGTCGTCGCTGCCGGAAGGCTCGCTGTCGATCTACGACGACGGAACCGCAACGTCGGTGGCGGTCATGCCCTTTGGCGACGGGCAGATCACCGCACTAGGCTGGGACTGGTACAACGCTGCCCCTCTTGGCAGTTACAACAGCGGCTGGCTTGACGTGCTCGATGCGGCGGTGAGCACAGCGGATGGCGATCCGATAGTAACGGAAGACGACATACTGACTATCAGCACTTCCGAACTGCTCGCAAACGACTCCGATATTGATGGCGACACGCTGAGCATAGTTTCCGTGACAACGAGCACAAATGGTGCCTCCATCGAGATAAATGGTGATGGAACAATAACCTATGATCCTACCGGTTCAGCAACAATTCAGGCGTTGAACGTGGGAGAATATCTTGTCGACAGCTTTACCTATTCAGTAAGCGATGGGAATGGTGGCATTCAGACCGCGACGGTTGCCCTCGAAGTCGAAGGTCGAAATGATGACCCAGTCGCAATTTCTGATACTTTCACTGTTCCTACGAGTGGCCTGACAGTCCTCGATGTGCTTGCGAACGATCTGGACGCCGATGACCCGCTTTCAATCATTTCGTTTGATCAGCCGAGTGAAGGCAGCGTCTACGTCGATGCAGACACCGGCGAACTCTATTTCAACCCTGATTCAGATTTTGAGAGTCTGCCGAGCGGCCAAGACGCGGTTGTTGAGTTCAACTATACAATTTCTGATTCAACCGGTAGCACTTCTACAACAAATGTGACGCTGACGGTGGAAGCTATGCCGGCCTCCTACGATATCTGACGGGAGTGAGAAAGTGGCGTCACCTCTCCTAGTGCAAATGCGTGTCACTCGTTGCGTGGGTGCCACGGGAAATCTTGTTTTTTGAGCTTTTGTCAGAGGTCGAAAGGCAAAAAGCCTGGTGAAGGTCTGCAATCCACCCCATCTCGGAAATTCGAGGCACAGCGCGCTTGCGCCAAAAGCAGTCTAAGTGAGAGGTCGTGGGGGTATGTTTGGGGGTATATCGTTACGTCGTTGAAAAAATATCGATGTTTTTCATTTTATTAGACGCATTTGTCGATTCCCGCTACCTCAGCGATGTCCTGCCATTTGGACAAGTAATGGGTCGGAGACCCACACGCCCGCTTCGCTTCCTGCCCATGCCTGCGCCCTTGGGGCGAAAGGGCACCGGACTGCAGCCGGTGCCCCTATGCCCACTTTTCCGGCAATCGCTCATTCCGAGCGCGTCCTCGCCATCACCTCGAGGCGGGCAACCTGGATCGCCTGGCCGGCGCGCGCGAGCCGGATGATGGCATCGCGCCGGGGCGTGACTTCGGCAAGCGTCTCGGCCCGGCAGCGACGGGCGTTGATCGCTTCGAGGTAGCCGCCCAGCGGAGGGCCGCAAACCCGGTTGATCGCCCGGCGCAGCCGCCGGTCGAATGTCCCCACACCGGCGTCCGTCCTGAGATCCAGGTCGGTGAAGTCCACCGTTTGGGAGGGGGAGGTCTGCGCGACGGCGGGAGCCGCGGGCAGGCTTGCCGCGAGCGCCAGGCCCGCCAGCACGAATGTTGTTCTGATAATCATGTCCGATCTTCCTTCTTCCGGGTCCGGGAGAGGTTCTCGCCGGACTGGAAGGAAGGTGCGCCCGTTGTGGAACGGTTCGCTACCATGGGCGGCTTACGACGCCTTATGTGTTGCTGATGCGGACCCGATTTCATTCCATCAATTGCGATGGCGCTACGTGTAACGCACTCTTGAGTGTATGATCGTGCCCATCAGACAGGGGGTAGGCGAGTCGTGCACATGCCAACGCGCGAAGGGGTGGCCGCAAGGGTTGATCTCGCCCACGAAGTTCCTTTCACCCTAGGGCCTATCCACGTCGAGCCGGCGCATCGCCGCATCTGCCGCGACGACCGCGAACTCATTCTCGAGCCCAAGGTGATGCGAGTGCTGACGGCACTCGGCCGCTCCCCCGGTACGATCCTCTCGCGCGACGACCTGATCGAGACATGCTGGGACGGGAGGATCGTCGGAGATTCCGCGGTCGACAGGGCCATCTCGCTGCTGCGGACGGCGCTTCGCGAAATGGCGGCAGACAAGGTGGCGCTCGAAACGATCGCCCGTGTCGGATACCGGATTCTTGTCGACCCGTCGGTCGAACCGCAGCTTGACGAGGCCCTCCCCCACGCCCGGCCAGCCGGCCGCTTCCGTCGCTGGCAGTGGATCGCGCTCGCGATGATCCTGCTGGTGCTCGGCGGGGCAGGAGCATGGATGCTGCGCCAGTCGCAGGAGCCTGTGGCGATCGCGGTCATGCCCTTTCGGGCACTCACCCCGGGAGAGGAGTACTTCGCCGACGGTCTGGGCCAGGAGATCGCGTCACAGCTTGCGACCGAACCCGCCCTGCGCGTCGCCGGCCGCAGTTCGACCGAGATGTTCGCCCGCAGCGCAACCGACGTCGGCAAGATCGGCGAAGGCCTCGGGGTGAATTTCCTGCTCGAAGGCAGCGTGCGGCGCGAAGGCGCCAGGGTGCGGATCGACGTCAACCTGACACGCACCAGCGACGGCATCAGCCAGTGGTCACGCGTTTTCGACGGCGAATTGAAAGATGTCCTCTCGATGCAACGCGACCTGGGCAGGGCGGTGCTGGCCGGGCTGCACCGCGAGGTGTCCGGCTCCAGGCCCGAGGAAGCGGCACTCTCCACCAGCGGCGAGCTTTACCGCGAGTATCTCACCTCCCTCGCCCTCATGCGCGAGCGCGATCGTCCCAAGATCCTGCAAGCCAAGTTCCTGCTCGAGGAAATCACCCGCCTCGACCCGGGCTTTGCTCCCGCATGGGCGCAGCGGGCCAAGGCTGAATCGATGCAATATCTTTTCGACCCGGCCTATAGTGCAGAAAAGCAGGCGGCCTCCGATCGCCTGGCCCTGTCCTTCGTCAACCGGGCGATCACTCTCGCGCCCGAGCTGCCCCAGGCCTACGCTGCCCGTGCTCTCGTGCAGTACCAGAACGGCATAGCGGCAATACCCGACCTTCAGCGCGCGGTGGAACTCGAGCCGAGCGATGCCGAGGCCTGGTACTGGCTCGGCAACGCACTGAAGCAGGACTCCCGCTTCGAGGAGGCAGCAACAGCGTACCGGCGCGTGGCAGAGCTCGATCCCTACTGGGTACGGGGCGAAGTTGCTGCTCCCTTCCTGTGGGACATGGGCGAGCGCGAAGAGGCGCGCGCTCAGCTCCAGCGGGTTATCGATTTCGCGCCCGAAGGCTCGCAGCGCGAGGCGGCGCGGGCGCGCATGGCGACGTGGCGCGGCGACTGGTCGGGGTTCATCCTGCACAGCAACGAGGCGATGAAGCTTACCTCCAATTTCGAGCAGCAGATGATCTGGGGCATAGCGCGCAACGGTCGTCTCGCTCGGCTCGGCATCCCCTTCGAAGTCGTCGCCGTGCCGCACCCCAGTATTCACGCGATCCAGGAAGCGCTTGCCGGCAACTTGCCATCCCTGGAGCGCATCGCGTCATCGCACGGGGGTGAACGAGAGTTCTGGAACGGGCCGGTCCACCCCTACCTCTTTCCGCGGCTGCTGCTCAACGCCGGACGCTCGGCGGACCTGGTTCACCTGTATGACGTGCCCTTCGGTTCGCCCCAGGCAATGGACGAGGCGCTAGGGATTTTCCTCGTCGATGTCGCGCCCGACCTGGCCGTCGGCCTGCAGCGCGAAGGCCGGGCTCGCGAGGCGTCCGAGCTGCTGGCGCGGGCAGCTGCGCGGATCGAGCGGACGCGCCAGTTCGGCCCGTTGCCGGGCAGCTTCGAGGAACGGGTCGCGCGGGTCTATGCGGCACAGGGACAGCGTGAAAAGGCAATCGCCAGTCTCAGGCGCGCAGTCGCGCGCGGCTGGCCGAACAACCATTACGGGGACCTCGGCGCATGGCTTCTTCCGCCTTTCGATACCGAGCCGGCCTACGTCGCCATCAAGGACGATCCCTGGGTGCGCGAACTTGACGGGGAGATACAGCGCAACCTCGCCAAGGAGCGCGAGGAAGCCCTGCACATCGATCTCTTCTATCCGCGGCCTTCCGCATGATCCGTAGCCGATCCATCCTGCCCCTGGCAGGTGCCCTTGCGATAGCGACAACAGGAGGAGGGGCACAGGCCCGCCAGCAGCCCGGGGCTGAACCGGGCGAGGGCAGCATCATCGTCACCGGATCCCGCATCGCCCGGCCGGACGAAGCCAGCGCCAGCCCGATCCAGACGGCGAGACACGAGGACTTCGTTCTCACAGGCGTCGCCTCGGTCGAGCAGACGCTCAACCTGTTGCCTCAGATCCAGCCGAGCTTCACCAACACCTCGAACAATCCCGGCACCGGGGCGGCGACCCTCGACCTGCGCGGGCTGGGCAGCGTGCGAACGCTGGTGCTGGTCAATGGCCGCCGCTGGATTGCCAGTAATGCAGGCGAAGTTCCCGAGGTCGACGTCAACACCATCCCCGCGGCCCTGATCGAGCGGGTCGACATCGTTACCGGCGGGGCGTCTGCGGTCTATGGCTCGGACGCGGTGACAGGGGTCATCAATTTCCTGCTCAAGGACGATTTCGACGGTCTCCACCTCGATGTTCGCCAGAACCTCTCGGAACGCGGTGACGCGCGCGTGAGCAGCGCGGACCTCAGCTTCGGCACGGACTTCGCCGGAGGACGCGGACGCCTGATCGCGTCACTCGGCTGGCTGGATCAGGCCCCCGTCCTGCATTCGGCGCGCCTCCTTTCGCGAGAGGCCCTGGCCGACAACTGCGCAGTGCCGGGCACCCGTGGACCGACGGGGGCGAGCACGCCCGTCAACGATCCCACCTGTGCCCCGCCCAACGAACTGGCGCTGGTCGCCTCGGGCTCGCCCGCGATCCCGGGCGCCCGCTTCGCTCCCGTGGCCTTATTCGAAGTGCCCGGCTCCGATCTTCTTGCTCCCAACGGCCCGGGCCTGCGCTTCGATGCGGATGGCACGCCGCGACCGTTCGTGGGGGCTTTCGACTCCTACAACTTCGCGCCGGCAAATTATCTGCAGGTCGGTTTCGAGCGCTGGAGCGGGAATCTCCTCGCCTCGGTCGACCTGCCCGGAGGAATCGAACCCTACGTCGAGCTGTCGCTGGTGCACACCACCAGTCCGCAGCAGCTCGCACCCGCCCCCTTTATTGATCGGGTTTCGATCGCGCTCGACAACCCGTTTCTCACCCCGGAAGCACGCGAGGTGCTCGAACGGAGCTACGGCGTCGACGCCGCGGGACAGCGTGCTATCGTCGGCTCGCCGGCCACCGGCGTGAGGGTCAATCCCGCCTTCACCGGCGATGCCGACGGCATGGTCACGCCTTTCCTGTTCAGCAGGGTCGATCTCGGGCCACGGCGCTCCCTTAACGAGCGGGAAGCGTGGCGTGCGCTGGCGGGAGTCCGCTGGTCGCCATCGCCGGACTGGACACTCGATGTCCATGCGAAGAACTCGCGGGTCGAGCACCAGGTGTTCTACGAGAACGCCGGCTCGACAGCGCGGTTTCGCCAGGCGCTCGACGCCAGGCGCGATGCAAGCGGCACGATCGTCTGCCGCGACGCCTCGAACGGCTGCGCTCCTATCGACATCTTCGGGCCGGGGCGGGGCAGCGCCGAGTCCGCCGACTTCATCCGCGCCGAACCGCAGGACCTGACCATTGTCGAGGAACAGGTCGTCGAAGGGTTTCTCACCGGTTCGCTGCCTTTCCTCGAGGCCGGGGCGGTCGGGATTGCCGCAGGGGCCGGGTGGCGCCGCAACTCCTACGATTTCCGTCCCGATCCGCTCCTGTTATCCGGCGACATACTGGGCTTCATGCCCGGTACGCCCGCGGCCGGCAGCGTGTCGCAATGGGAGCTGTTCACCGAAGCGCGCATTCCGGTAATCGCGGACGCGCCATTTGCGGAAGATCTGAACTTCGAACTTGGAGCGCGCTATTCGGATTACTCGCGGATCGGCGGGGCCTGGACTTTCAAGGCGCTATCCAGCTGGTCGCCTGTCGAAGCGCTGCGTCTGCGCGGCGGTTACCAGCGGGCCGTGCGCGCGCCCAATGTTCGCGAACTCTTCGCCGTGGCCGAGACGACGGTAGGTTTCGTCGGAGACCCTTGCTCGAACGATTTCCCCTCGACCCGCCCGTTGACCGACGATCCCGCCATCGCCGCCGCCTGTATCCGCAACGGGGTGCCCGCCGAGATAGTGGGGACACAGATCTTCTCGGCGCCGTTGGTCACCTCCAGCGGCAACCCCGCGCTCGGCCCGGAAACCGCGCAGACCTGGACTGCGGGCGCAATCCTTTCGCCAATGCCGGGACTGCGCTTGGGGCTGGACTACTACGATATCCGGATCGCCGACGCGATCGCCTCGCCCGAACCGATCGTGCTGGGCTGCATCGCCGGAGCCCTGGCCGATCCGCAGGACTTATCCTGTCGCTCCTTCCAGCGGGCAAGCGACGGAACGATAGTCTCGCTCACCACGATGCCGATCAACTTCGGTTCGCTGCAAGCCCGGGGGATCGACTGGCAGGCAAGCTTCAACACCCAGCTCGGGCTCTTCTCGGGCGATGACCGGGTCAACCTGCTGCTGAGCGGCACGCACTATTTCGAGAACAGCTATCGCACGAGCCCGACCACCGAGGAATCGCAATGCGCCGGCTCATTCGGCCGGCCATGCGGAAACACAATCGGCGGCAGTGCGACGCCGCGCTGGAAGCTGTTCAACCAGCTGTCCTATTCCTGGGACGACTTTCGCTTCAGCCTGCGCCACCGCTGGTTCTCCGCGACGCGCGACGCGCGCTTTGCGCAGGGAAGAACGTTCGGCCTGCCCCCGCCCCGCCTGCCAGCCGAAGGGGAATGGCTGGAGGCGCGCCACTATCTGGACGCGGCCGTTACAGTCGGAATAACTGCGAATGCATCCTTCACGCTGGGCGTAAACAATCTCACCGACGCGAAGCCGGCGATCACTGGCACCAACCAGGTGCAGGCCAATACCGATCCCTCGCTCTACGATGTTCTCGGGAGGCGCTTCTTCCTGAATTTGACCCTGAGCGCGTTGTGAACAGGCACCAGCTCAAGTTAACACCCATGGCTGATTTGCTGGATCAGTGATCCATCAATCCAGATTCACCCGGCGACGAATTCCAGCTCGTAATTGCGGGTGACGCCGGTATCGCGATCATTGCCCATCAAGTAGATGATGACCTCGTATTGACCTGTCGCGGGGGCGACGCCCGACCAGAAATCCGCGTCCTGAGCCTGTGAGCCAACGAAGATGGCATCGCCAGGCGAGCCGCCGGGAGGCAAGACATTGAAGTACATCGTTCCCGGTCCCGATAGCGAGACATTGATCGACTGTTCCTCAACCGCCTCGAACCGATGGCTGGAAATCTCGTTGCCGGTCACGCTGCCGGAGACCGAACCCGGTGCGACGGGGCTGGATAACTGCGGTCGCCCACCCTCGGGCACGGACACGATCGCTACACCGTCTATGCTCGCGACCACCGTTCCGCCAAGTTCGTTGGCGGAAGCGCGCGTCGGGCAGCCGACGAGTACGGCGCTGTCATCGAGGTACTCGCGCGTCGCAGCTGCTTCGCCCAGTCGGCGGCAGGGATCGCCCTTGTCTGGATAGCCTTCCCCGAACGGAGCCAGACTTTCCGGAATACCCCGCGCTGCGCGCTGCTCCGACATGGGCGGGGTATCGGGATCGATTTGACCGGCCTCCACCTCCGGAGCGGTATTCTCGACATCGCCGGTCACTTCCTCGACCTCGCCAGAGGAGCCACAGGCAGCGAGGCCCAGTGCGAAGACGGCAACAGCGCATAGACCTCTCATGACTTCATCCTTTCTTGCCCGTCGGCCCAACTGCACTCTCGTAATGCGGCGGGGCCGGACCTTTGCCCCCGGTCCGCAACCCCGCTTCGCTACGCGTTGTCGCGACTGCCTGTCTTCTCGGAATCGTCGACAATGTGCACGTCGCGCCGCGGGAACGGTATCACGATTCCGCGCTCGGCAAACTTGGCGGCAATAGCGAACCTGAGATCACTGGCCGTGGGTGCCCCCGTCGTGACTTCCTCGACGAAGCAGAGCAGTTTCACAGTGATCGAGCTATCTCCGAAGTCGTCCATGGCGACTGCTGGCGCAGGTTCGGTCAGGACATTCTCGTGCTCGGCAGCAACTTCGAGCATCGCATCTCTTACGGCTTCCAGGTCGGAATCGTAGGCCACGCCAACCGGCACGATGATACGCGCGGCACCTTGGGCAAAGCTGTAGTTCTTTACGCTGCCGGTGATGAATTCGGAATTGGGGACGATGATCCAGTGTCGGTCCCAGGTCTCGATATGCGTCGATCGTACTGCAACTTTCCGGACCACGCCGGAATGGCTGCCCACTTCGATCCAGTCACCTTCGCGAATGGGACGTTCGATCAGCAGGAGCACACCGCTGGTGAAATTCTCGACGACCTTCTGCAACCCGAACCCGATGCCGACGGAAAGCGCGCCGAAGACGAAGGCGAGGCTCGTCAGGTCCAGGCCCGTACTGGCAATCGCGATCACCGCTGCCAGCATGATCCCGATGTATCCGATGCCCGTGACAATCGCCGCGGAAGCCCCGACGTCGACTCCCGTCTGCGGCAGGACCGCCGTGCGCACGAACCGCTGCAGCCACTTGGTAATCAGGAAGCCGGCGACGAAGACTATGCCGAACTTGAAGGCATCGCCGATCGAAAGGGTGATGTCTCCGAACTCGACCACGGTTTGCAAGGCAACGATTGCATCCCCGATTTCCTGCGCCCGATAACCCCACACGATGGCGAAGAGAGGAAGTGTCGCGACCGCAATCAGGAAGCCCGTGAAGATGGGCAGGAGCCGCAGGACTTTCCGGTAGGTTCGGAACGTGTTGTCGGCGAGCAGCTCGAAAACCAGCCGTAGCGAGCGATGCATGAAGACGGCCACCGCCAGGATGGCGATCGATGCGACGCTTGCGGCGAAGACGTCGAGTGCAAGCGTGACGTATCCGAGTACCGCGGCCACGACCGTGGCGACCACGAGGATCTTCAGAATTTTCGCAATCGCGCCGGACAAGTCCATGGGCTGGTCGTGCGGAGCGACACTTGCCGCCTCCGATTGCCGGGCCTCGAGGTTCGCCACCGTCTCCAGATGCGCGCGGCTCGACCGGATGACATTGGCGAGGTTCCAAACCAGCCAGCTTCCCAGAAAGACAAACAGGGTCTCGAACAACCAGTAGATGTCGCGCTCGACCAGGCCGAGCTGGTCGGCCGAGGCAAGGATGGCGGCGAGGGCAAGGACGATACTCAGATTGCGGACGATGCGGACACCGCGTCGCGCCTGTTCCGAGGTAAGCTGGACCAACCGCAGATCCGGAAATGGTGATCGCAGGGCGCTGTGCCCCAGCCACGAACCGAGCGCGACGATAACTGCCGCAAAGACCACTATGGCAATCGCGTTGAAGACCGAGGCGACGTCGAGAAAAAGGGAAATTATCAGACCGATTGCAGTGAACGCGAACAAGGTTGCGACCAGGATCAGAAGGGCTGCCAGCAAGTCCTCGACGAGCGCTGTGACAAGCCTGCCGGCCTTGGTCTTCGAGCGCAGGAAGCGCTGTTGAAGTCTCTTGATGACCCTGCGCCTTGCAGCCGTCCCAACCAGTAAGGGACCCAGCACGATCAGAACGACGGCCGCGGCGATCCGCTGGAGTATGTCAGTCGCCGAATACCTAGCAAACTCGGCGGGAGCACCGCTGGCGATTCCACCCAGGGTAACACCCAGTTGCGCAAAGCCGTCGATCCACAGGCCCGGATTGATGAGAAGCCGTCCTCGCTGCCATTTCCGCTCGGATTCGATTCTGCCTATTTCGGCATCAAGTTCATCGACGACGGCGGCAGCACGCGCCGAGGCTTCGCGAACTTCCAGCAAAGGCATGAGCTGGGTAGTGAGCCTTTCATCGAGCATCTGGCGCCTGCTGGCGACGGCAGCCGGTTCGCTTGCGCCCTCTGCCGGCGCGGGGCCAAGAGCATTTATCTGCGCTTCGACCAGGCGAACGCCAAGCGACCGTTCGTCGGCTATCGAGCGGGCAAGATCGCGATCGGCAGCAAGTCTGCTCCGGAGTTCCTCCAGGCGTGTCAGTCGTTCCAGCGGGCTGCTGGCCGTATCGTCTTCCAGCGCTGCGACAGCCGCCTGGACGTTCTCTTCAAAGCCTTCGAACTGCTCGAGCGTCACCAGGGGATTGGTCGGTTCCTCGAAGACCTCTTCGGCTATGGTGTCTACGACATCCTCGATCGGAGCATCGCTACTCTCGGTAGCGAGTTCCTCTGCCGCAATTTCCCCAGTTGGGTCGATTTCCGCGTTCTGCGCGCTTGCAGAGGGAACCGGGAGGCTGATGGCGAGAAAAGCCGGGACGAGGCGGGCCAGGAACTGGAATTTCCGCATGAAATGCCTTCCTTCCCTGGCGAAGCCAGACGCGTGACCTCATCGGATTCATCGTGCCGATAAACCTATCAGACCGGCTGTCCATGTCGATACTTGCTCATATTGCGACATTCGCGAGTACAGAATGTGTTCGATCTGACGCCCAGCAAAGATCAAGACCTGTTTCCAATCCAATACGACCGTTGGCCTAGGTTGCCCTTCGCCAGGACTTGAACCATTCTTCCTCTCTTGAAGAGAGGATCCGATTGCTATTGGGGTAAGCCATGGCCCACTCGATCCAAGCCTATCTCGACAATAGAGGGCATCTCCACACCAGCGCCAGGAGTGCCGTGATCGGTGACATTACGCATGCCCTCGGACGCGTCGGCGAGGAAAGCGGTCTCACCGAAGGGGTGGCCCGGCTGATCCTGGAGAAACGGGAGCAGATCGAGAAGGCTTTCGCCGATCTTGATGCGCTCGACGAAAAGGAGCCGATCACCATCGACCCTCGTCGCAGCGATGTGGTCGAAGTTCTCGACCTCGAAATGAAGACGAAGCGCGGCCGCAAGTGAGATATCGGAGAGCCGCGGCTCTCCCTGCCGCGTGGGCGCCGACTATTCTTCGAGGTTCATGCGGTGGCGGTCGAGTTCGCCGACGTCCCCGGAATTGCCCTGCCTTCTCGTTTCCCGCCTGGGGGTAGCTGCCGGCTGCTCAAGCGCCGGCGGTGTCACCGGCATCGGCTCCGGCTCGGGATCGTTGAACCAGCCCCAGCTATTGGATTCGGCAGGCGGCGGCGGTGGCACTTCCGCTTTCGCCAGGACCGCGCCGGGTGCGGGGCTCGTCGGTCCGCTGTCGGCCTCGGCCTGCGCCAGTTCGGGAGGTTTGTCGGCATTGGCGACCTTGTCGATGACGCCGCCTTCCTCGACGAGCGAAGACGCCACAAAGATGACGCCGATGGCCATGGTTGCGTAGAGTCCTTTGCTCATCGTCTGCTCCTTTGCCGTGGCGGCACTAATTCCCGATGCACCTCAGGAACACGAGGACTCGCCGCCGGACCCGGTGATGCCGGGGCCGAGGTTACGGTCGTCGCGAATGGCGAAGATGGCCTCTTCCCTGAACGTGGCCGTTTCGCCGAAGGTGCCGCGCAGGATTCCTTCGTGCTCGTAGTAGACTTCGGCCACCATCACGGCGGATCCCGGCGCCGCGCGGATCACGTTGTCGTCTCGTCCGACGCCGTCGATCTCGGTCGAGCCCAGGCCGTTGTTGGCGCCATCGTCGCCATAGATCGATTCCGCTTCCATATCGCCGGCGCACCGTTGCCAGTGGATGTACTGCAGCCCGGTGACGTCATCGTATTCCAGGCTGGAAAGAATGATCCGGCCCTTTTCGCCCAGGTCGAAGCTTTCGCCCTGGCGCAGGGCGCCCGACATGATCGAATCGATGTCGGCTTCGGTCACCGTGGGGGTGACGCTGCTGTTGTCGGTCTGCCCCAGGCGAGAGGCGTTGTCAGCGAGCGAGATCGCCGTCTGGCTCACCTGCATGTTGATCGTGGACATGTAGGCGAGTTCCACGCCGGTCAGGCCCAGGCCGATGAACAGCGGCAGGATGAACGCGAACTCGATGGTGGACACCGCGCGGGTTTCGGTGCGCAGCCGTCGCAGCATGCGGCGGACGTGAGGCCATTTGCGTGTCATCAGCTGCATGTCCCTGCCTGCGATGAATAGCCCTCTTGGTTGGCGAAGGGCTGGTTCTTCTTGATGGCGCTCGACGTGAGGGTGCGCGTGCTCCAGGGCTCGCCGATGAACGGCACCTTCACCAGCGGTTCGTACGAGGCCTCCACGGTGTAGATCACCACGTCGTTTGCGCCGCCGTTGCCAGAGACGCCGATATCCTGGTCCCACTGCCCGTTGGCGTTCTCGTCGACGAAGGCCTCGCCATCGTTGCAGATGCCGTTATCGTCGGCATCGTTCCACTGCTCGGGCCGTTCCACGTCGGCGAAATCGAAATAGCTGGTGCGCTCTGTCTCCAGTTCCACGCCCGGCATTATGCCCTCGATCTGCTGGAGCACCAGGGCGTCCGCGGCGTCGGTATCCCCCCCTTCGAGCGAAGCGTCGCGCGCGGCGGACTGCACCGCGCCGTTCAGAACCGACTGGGCATAGACCATCTGTCCGATATCGAAGGTTCCCAGAAGCAGGATGAGGAAAGTGGGAGCGATCAGGGCGAACTCCACCATCGTGACGCCGCGCTGGTCATTCGCCAGGTCCCTTCCCAGCGTGTCGTAGGAGTGCCTTACCGTCATTGCACGATCCTCAGTTCACCGACTTCCTTGGCGATTTCCTGGAAAGCCTCGTTCAGCTGCTCGGCGTCCTCGGCGAGGAAGGAGCTGTCGTCCGACCCGCAGGTTTCCAGATCCTCGGTAAGACCCGTGGCAAAGGCGATCACCCACAGCCGGATGCCCTTCGCCTTGACCGCCTCGCAGACGGCGAGGAAGCGCTCGGTGTGACGACGGGCATGGTGGTTGGAGCCGTTCGCCGTAACGCGCCGGTCGTGATACTCGATGCCGTATGCGCTCTGGATGGAAATGCTGGGCTGCATCGCACCGTCGGTCATGAAGATCATGTGCCGCGACACGTTGCCGCCGTTTGTCGGTTCCAGATTGACGTTGCTGGCGAATATGCCCTCGGGCGAACTGACTCGCGCACCCCAGAGCACGCCCAGGTCGTGATACGTGTTGCCTACGGCGATCAGCGAGTCGGCGTAATTGTCGAACGCGTCCTCGTCCATTTCCTGCAGCAGCTGCGCACGCTGCGGGCAACGCGAGACCGCCTGGCCGCCGTACTCGGTTTCATGGGCATTGGTAAGGTCCCAGTAGCCGCCATACCAGTTGCTGACCCACTCGGTGCGGTAATAGGCAACTTCCGGCCACATCGGCCGCCACTTGGTGGCGTCGTCCGAATCCGGAGCCGAGTCGATATCGAGATCCTTGGCGCTGACAGGCGTGATGCCGACCACCGAGTTGTAGGTGAAGCTTGCCGCCGGGGTCGTCTCGCGTTCCTCGATGCAGCCCTGCCAGGTCGAACTGACATCGGTGCCGCCATCGCCGGTGGGCGTGGTGACCGATGCGAACGTCTTGTAGGTGCTGACGTCGTAATCCATCTGCTTGTAGATGAAGTGCGAGAACTCGGTGGTCTCGACCGTCATCATCACGGGGTCGCGCGTCTCGAAGCTGTACTGGTACCTGTCACGCGCATATTCGGTGAACTGCGGTGCCCAGTAGCGCACCCGGTTACCGCCCCATCCCCGCTCTTCACGCACGCACGTATATGTCCGGCGGGTCTGCCGCTGGGTGGTCGTGGTGGTGGTGACCTGCTGGCCCCGGTTGTTGATCTCGGTCCCCGTATCGGTCGAGGAACCGCCCGAGTTGGACCAGTTGGTGTCGTTGGGCAGATCGCGGTTGCAGGAGTTCCGCCCCGAGTATTCGGTGTCGTTGAGCAGCCCTTCTTCCACGACCCAGGAATCGCTTTCGCCCGAAGACGTGGAGTATTCGGGTTCTTCCCAGTGCGAAAACTCGCCGGTTTCCACGACAACGGTTTCGTACTGCGGCTCGCGCGACTGGATTTCCATTTCGTCGACGAGCCAGTTGGACTGCAGCAGGTGTCCGACGTTGATCGTCTGGCTGTAGGGGACGAAGGCATAGCGGATCCGGGCATTGCCGCCCGCGGTGGACGCTTCCACGGTATCGTAGAAGTTCTTCATGGCGTCCTGCAGCATCGACAGCTTGGTCGGTCCGCCCGCTTCCAGCGTCCAGCCCATGGAGCCCGTGCTGTCGAGCACCATCGTCACGTCGCTGTTTCCGACGCCCATGGATGCCGAGCAGGCCACGCTGATGGTAATCGTGTCGAAGCCGAAGACCTGCATGATCGAGGTTTCGACGTCGGCCGAGGCAGTGCCACTGATCGTATTGCCGTCATCGTCCGATGTCGGCGTGAACACGACGTTGCGCGAGCTCTGCCTGTCTTCATCGTAATTGTTGGCGAAGTAGGCGTTGGCCTCGGCCTGCACATCCGCATCGAAACCATCGGTGCCGACGGCACGCCGCCCGGCCAGGACGCCCGCATCGCATGCCGCCTGCAACCGGTTCTCAGCCTTGTAGGCCCTGCTCATGTCGATGCCGCCGCCGACGATCCCGGCAAGAACCAGGAAGCCCATCGCGGCAATAGGAAGCAGGCTTCCCGTCTCATCCAGAATCAGACGGCCTGCCTGATTTCTGTCCCTGTTGAGTTTTGACATAGGCATGCTCTGACAAGCGTCGCTACGCGCTTCCTTCCTGAGGCAATTCGCATTGGCCCAGGGAGCTAGAGAACAAGCTATAAGGAAATGTCTGTGGTTAGCCTTGCTATGGGGTTAACGGCAGAACACGGCTCCAATAGATGAAACAAACCCAGCAAGTTGTTTGGATATCACGACCCGTAATTATCCGGCTTTTCTGGCGCCGCACCTTACCAAGGCGTGTCCGCCAGCTTCCGGATTATTATGTTGCCCCGTTCGAGAAAGGCCGGTTGAGGCGCACGATTTCCAGATTGAGGATCGCGGCGAAACTCACCCAGGCCAGGTAAGGCACGATCAGCCAGTTGGCCAGGACCGACCACTCGCGCAGGACCACGCAGAGGGCGAGGACCGACAGCCAAAGGAAAGGCACTTCAGCCAGGGCAGGGATCGGGGCAAGTGCCCTTCTCTTCGGGAAGGCAGCCGAAGCGGCAATCCTCCACCACCGAAATCGGCGGCAGCAGCGCGGCCAGTGCGCGGGCGGCGGTGGACTTGCCGGTGCCCCGGTCGCCGAACACCATCACCCCGCCCACGGCGGGATCGACTGCGGCGATCAGAAGCGCCTGCTTCATCTCGTCCTGACCGACGATCGCGGAGAAGGGAAAGCGCGCCATGTGTCAATCAGATTGGACGCGTTTGTGTCATACGGCAAGTGCCCTTGGCACCGCGCTCATCACGGCTTGAAGCGTCCTCCGCGGATATGGGTGAAGCGCCGTCCGCTCTCGTCCA
Organism: Aurantiacibacter hainanensis; assembly: GCF_036321025.1. Classification (NCBI taxonomy): domain Bacteria; kingdom Pseudomonadati; phylum Pseudomonadota; class Alphaproteobacteria; order Sphingomonadales; family Erythrobacteraceae; genus Aurantiacibacter; species Aurantiacibacter hainanensis. The sequence continues at coordinate 1,465,110 of NZ_JAZAPB010000001.1, read as the reverse complement.
GTTCGTACCAGGCGATGGTTTCCACCTCGCGCACGTCGCCCGCTACGGTCGCGCCGAACTCGTAATCCGGCCAGTCCTTCACGGTGCGGAAAGTGGTGTGGCAATACATCGCGACATTGCGCGGACCGATCAGTACGCCCTGCACGTCCACGTGCTCGTCGATATGCGCGCGGACCTGGCGGTAGAATGCCAGGATGTTCTCGCGCCCCTCGATCCGCTTGCGGCTGCCCAGCTCGAATACCACGTCGTCGGCGTAGAAGCGCCCGAAACCGTCGAAATCGGCGGCATTGAAGGCGGCGACGTAGGTGCGGAAATCGTCTTCTGTCATCGTGATATGCCCTTGTTGTCGATCAGCCGCGTTCCCCCGATGCGGGCGGCGACGAACAGGCGGGCGTTGCCGTTGTCGGCAGCGAGCGGGGCGATGCTGTCGGCGTCGCGCAACTCGGCATAGTCCACTCTGGCAAAGCCCGCGCCCAGCAACTGGTCTTCCAGCATGGCCAGGGTCGGGCCGACTTCCTGCCCGTCCCGGATGCGGGCGATGGCCTCGTCCATGGCGCGCGGCAGCGTGGCGGCGGCGGCACGGTGCTCGGGCGAAAGGTATGCGTTGCGGCTGCTCATCGCCAGGCCATCGGGGTCGCGCACGATGGGCACGCCGTGGATCGCATCGACGTGCGGCCGCACGAGGTCGAGATCGCGCGCCATGCGGCGGATGACGGCCAGCTGCTGCCAGTCCTTCTCGCCGAACAACGCCATGTCGGGCCGCACCTGGTTGAACAGCTTGCACACCACCGTCGCGACACCGTCGAAATGGCCGGGGCGGTCCGCCCCGCACAGCCCGGCACTGACGCCGGAAACGCTGATATTGGTGGCATAGCCTTCGGGATACATCGCCTCTAGGCCGGGCGCCCACAGCAGCGCCACGCCCTCCCCTTCCAGTTTCGCCGAATCTTCCGCCATCTGGCGAGGATAGGCGTCCAGGTCCTCCCCCTCGCCGAACTGGCGCGGGTTGACGAAGATCGAAACCGCGACGTGATCGGCCATCTTCGCCGCCTCGCGCACAAGGGTCAGGTGCCCCTCGTGCAGCGCGCCCATGGTGGGAACCAGCGCCAAAGTGCCGGATTCGCGCAAGTCATCCACAGCTTGGCGGAGGTTGGAGAGGGTGCTGACGGTTTGCATGAACGCGGCGCTCCGATAGACTGCCAGTTATACTGCGTAGTTGCGGCCTAGCGCCGCAGACCCATTAGAGAAAGACCGCCAGTGACAGCGCCTCACCGTATCGTCTTCGCCAATGAAAAGGGCGGAACCGGCAAGTCCACCACCGCCGTCCACGTCGCCGTGGCCCTGGCCTACCAGGGGGCGAAGGTCGCCGCGCTCGATCTCGACACGCGCCAGCGCACCTTTTTCCGCTATTGCGAGAACCGCGCCGAAACGCAGCGCCGCCGCAATGTCCGCCTGCCCGGCCCGACGTTCGACGTCTGCCATGGCGACACCGTGGAAGAGCTGGAGGAGGAAGCGCGGCGGATCGGGGAAGGCGCGGACTTCCTGCTGTTCGATACGCCGGGCCGCGACGATCCCTTCGCGCGCCACGTGGCCGCCAGCGCCGATACGCTGGTAACGCCGATGAACGACAGCTTCGTGGATTTCGACCTGATCGGACAGGTGGACGCGGAAAGCTTCAAGGTCCGCAGGCTCTCGTTCTACGCCGAGCTGATCTGGGAAGCCCGCATCAAGCGCAGCCGCGCCACCATCGAGGAGCAGAAGCGCGAGATGGACTGGGTCGTGGTGCGCAACCGCACCGGCTATACCGACGCGCGCAACCAGCGGCGCATCGACGAGGCGTTGACGGAGCTTTCGAAGCGCGTCGGTTTCCGCGCCGTGCAGGGCCTTTCCGAACGCGTGGTCTACCGCGAACTGTTCCCCTCGGGCCTCACTCTGCTCGACAAGGGGCACCTGGGCGAACTGGGCACGAGCCACCTCGTCGCCCGGCAGGAACTGCGCAACCTCGTGGTGCTCCTGAAACTGCCCGTGCCGCAGCGGGGAGACGATACGGTGCAGCCTGCCACCACCCCCATGGTCGAGCCGGCCTGACACTGATGGGCAAATTCATCGTCATCGTCGGCGTCGTGATCCTGCTCTACTACTGGATCTTCAAGCGCTGGCCGTGGCAGCCCAAGGTATCCGCGCGCGAGCAGGCCGTGACGCGGGCGCGGGAAACACTCGGCGTTTCGCGCTTTGCAACCAGGAATGACATAATTGCAGCGCATAAGCGCCTTGTCGCCCTGGTTCATCCGGACAGGGGCGGCAGCAGCGAGCAGGTGCACGAGGCCAATGCCGCGCGCGACCTGCTACTGGACGGATTGCCCGACGACACGAAATAGCCGCTGGCCTGACAAGACCGAGGAGCCGCAATGAAACACACCTTCGACCCCACCGTGCTGCGCGAATACGATATCCGCGGGATCATCGGCGAAACCCTGGGGGCCGACGACGCCCGCGCCATCGGCCGCGGCTTCGGCACCCTGCTCCGGCGCGATCTCGAAGGAGAGGACGAGCAGCCGAAGGTGGCCGTGGGTTATGACGGGCGGGTGAGTTCGCCGATGCTGGAGCACGCCCTGATCGAGGGGCTGACGGCCAGCGGCTGCGATGTGCGCCGGGTCGGCATGGGCCCGACGCCGATGCTCTATTACGCCGAAGCCTCAGCCGAAGAGGTAAAAGGCGGCATTCAGATAACTGGCAGCCACAATCCCGCCAATTACAATGGCTTCAAGATGGTATTTCGCGGACGCCCCTTCTTCGGCGCCGACATCCAGCGGCTGGGCGCCATCGCGGCCGAAGGGGACTGGGTCGACGGGTCCGGCGAGGTCGAGAGCGTCGACATCCTCGAAGAGTATATCGAGCGTCTCCTGACTGCACTCGCGGGGGTGGACGAGAGCGCGCTCGCCGGCGTGAAGGTCGGCTGGGACGCCGGTAACGGCGCCGCCGGTCCCGCGCTCGAGCTCCTCGCCAAGCGCCTTCCGGGTGAGCACCACCTGCTGTTCACTGAGGTCGACGGAAATTTTCCCAATCATCATCCTGATCCCACTGTCGAGGCCAACCTTGCCGACCTTCGGGCGCTTGTCGCGGACAAGAACCTCGACTTCGGAGTGGCTTTCGACGGCGACGGCGACCGCATCGGCGCAATCGACGGCGAAGGCCGCGTCATCTGGGGGGATCAGTTACTGATGATCTATGCCGAGGACCTCCTCGCAAAACTACCTAACTCCACGATTATCGCCGATGTGAAGGCCAGCCGCGCGTTGTTCGATCACGTATCGGCCTGCGGCGGCACGCCGCTGATGTGGAAGACGGGCCATTCGCTGATTAAGTCCAAAATGAAGGAAGTTTCCTCGCCGCTGGCGGGCGAAATGAGCGGGCACGTCTTCTTCGCCGACGATTACTACGGGTTCGACGATGCGCTTTATGCCGGTGTCCGCCTGCTGGCCGCTTCCGCGCGGCTGGGCAAGTCGGTCACACAGCTGCGCGGCGACATGCCCGACATGCTCAACACCCCGGAAATGCGCTTCCAGGTAGACGAGAGCCGCAAGTTCGACGCGGTCGACGAGGTGAAGGCACGGCTGACCGGTGGCGATGCACCCGAAGGCGTCGAGGTGAACGCCACCGACGGCGTGCGCGTCACCACGCCCGACGGTTGGTGGCTGCTGCGCGCCTCCAACACGCAGGACGTGCTGGTGGCCCGTGCCGAAAGCGACAGCGAAGACGGGCTGGAGCGACTGATGAACCAGATCGACGAGCAACTGGCCCTGAGCGGCCTGGAACGCGGCGAAAGCGTGGGGCACTAGGGAGTAGGGTCGATGCTTCGCAAGACGGTTATCTCGCTGGCGGGATTTGCCGCCCTCGCCATGTCCCCCGCCCCGGCAATGGCGCAGGACGAGCCGGACATGACGGAGATCGCCCGGATGGGCGCGATGTTCGAAGTGGAACCGCTGACAGCGGAGCAGAAGAGCCGCCTGCCCATGGCGCAGCAGATCGTTTCGAAGATCATGCCCCCCGGCACGCTGGACGAGGTCATGGGCGGAGTGTTCGACGGGCTGCTCGGACCCGTCATGGAAATGGCCAATTCCGACACCGGTGCCGCGCTTTCCGGTGCGCTCGGCTATCAACCCGGTGAGCTTGGCCTCGACAACGCGGCCGCGACCGAGGTGCTGGCCATCGTCGATCCCGCCTGGCGCGAGCGCAACCGGGCGGTGACCGGGCTGACGCAATCCATGACGCGCGACATGATGACCCGCATGGAACCCATCATGCGCGAGGTGATGGCAGAACTCTACGCCATCCATTTCACCGAGCAGGAGCTCGTCGATATCGACGCCTTCTTCTCCACCGAGTCCGGCCTTGCCTATGCGCGGCAGTCCTACTCGATGGCGGCCGACCCGCGCATCATGGCTGCCCTGTTTGCCGAACCCGACGTGCTGTTCGGCCCGATGACGCAGATGCCGGCCATGCTGGAGCAGGCACTGGCCGACATTCCCGCCGTCCGCAGCTTCGCCGATCTGCCCAAGAGCGAACGGTCCAGGCTGACGGAACTGACGGGCCTGTCCGCGCAGGAACTGGAGCAGGGCATGCAGGCCGCCGCCGAAGCGCGGGAAAGCGGCATGTAGGTCAGCCCTGGCGACAAGACGCCAGATTCAACTAACCCGCGGCGAGAACATTCTTGCCGAAAACAAGGTGTTGTAAATTCCGGCTTGCACGGCCTGAACAATACTGGCCTTCTGGATGGACTTTCCGGGGGGACTGTTCATGGCGACGACTGCATCAGGGCAACCCGTATCCCTGGTTCTTACCCAAAGCATGCCGCTGCGATTTGCTACCCTGCTGCTGTTTTACTTCACCCAGGGCTTTCCTGTCGGACTGTTCTTCTACGCCATTCCGACCTGGATGGCCGCGAACGGCGTGGGCACCGTCGAAATCGCCTCCGTCGTCGGGATCGCCGCGCTTCCCTGGTCGCTCAAGCTCGTCAACGGGTTCCTCATCGATCGCTACACCTTCCTGCCGATGGGGCGGCGGCGGGTGTGGATCATCGGCGCGCAGGGGCTGATCGTCGTCGCACTCGTCGGCGGGGCGGTGCTTTATCCCTCGGCTCAGGACGTGCTGCTGCTGTCGGTGCTGGGCTTCGTGGCCAATGCCGCCGTCACGTTTCAGGACGTGGGGATAGACAGCCTGGCGGTGGACATCATGCCGGAGAAGGAGCGCGCCCAGGCGGGGGGCATCATGGGCGGTGCGCAGCTGGTGGGGATCGCCGCGACGACGGCGGTCGGCGGCTGGCTGCTCGCCGAATTCGGCATAGCGGTGTGCCTGCTGGTCGGCGCGGTCGTGCCGGGCCTGGTGATGCTGTTCGGTATCGCCATTCGTGAGCGCGAAGGCGAGAGACACCTGCCCTGGACGGCGGGCGAGAGCCACCCGCGTAATCTGAAGATCCAGGTGGAAGCCTGGGCACCGCTGCTGAAGAACTCGTTCTTCGCCGTGATCATGCCGCTCAGCCTGTTGCTGATCCCTGCGCTGTTCGTCCGCTCGCTTCCCTGGGGCGGGTTCGAGGCGTTCCATCCGGTGCTGTTCCAGGAAACGGGCGGCTGGGAACTGACCGAGTACACCAGCTTCATCTCGCTTCTGACATTCGTCAGCGGGGTGATGGGCATCCTCGTGGGCGGCTTCCTGACGGAAAAGGTGGGCGCGCAAAGGACGCTGGTCTTCGCGCTGATCATTGGCATCGTTGCCATGACGGCCATGGGCTTTGCCAGCGAGCATTGGGCGGATTCGCGCGTGCTGATCGGCTTCCAGGTCACCATGGACATGATGCAGATCTTCTACTTCATCGCGCAGATCACGTTGTCCATGCGCATGTGCAAGCCGGCCGTCGCGGCGACGCAGTTCACGATCTACATGGCGGTGGGGAACTTCGGTCGTCCGGCAGGGGCATGGCTTGCCGCGCAAACGGCCGGCGCGGGGACCCCGGAATGGTTCTACTGGTCGCTGGCCATCGCCTGGCTGCTGGTGCTGGGCATTGCCCTCAGCGTGAAATATCCCAGCGAGAACCGCGCGCAGCACCAGGTTGCCGAGGAACTGCCCCATGGCGAAGGGCCGCCCGCTCGCGTGAACTAGGCACGCCGCACGCGAAAGAGGCGCCGCGCGAGATGCACGGCGCCTCTCCATCAGGAGGTCCCGGGGCGGGTCGATGCCCGCGGGAGGTCCCGATCATGGGCTAGCTTGTTGTCGAACTGCCGGTCGTCGTCCTGCTGGAGCTCGTTTCCTCGCTCTGACGATCGGCCCGCATCTCGGTATCGCGGACGCGCAGGTTGTTCTGCACGTGGCCGATTCCCGAAACCTTGTGCACGCAGTCCTCGGCGCGGCGCTTTTCCCAGCGGGTGTTCACCTTGCCGTCTAGAGTAAGCTCTCCGTTCTTCACGGTGACCTCCATGTCGCTGGCGTCGACGCCGCGATCGCGGGTCAAGTGCTCACAGGCATCTTCCAGCATGCGTTCGTCGGATCGCTTGTAGTTGCTCGGCCCGCGTCCGCGATGGTCCTCGCCCCGCTCGTAGGCTTCGTACCGGCCGCGACCGTGCTCGCGCCGGTGATCCATCTCGCGGCGGCGCTCCGCCTCATCGTCGCCGAACCAGCTGGCGATCTCGTCGCCCGCCCGGTCGAAGAAGTCGCGGTCGCGATCGCGGTATTCGTCACGGTCACGGTTCCGTCCGCCGTAACGACCTTCATGCCGATCGCCCCGCGTCTCGAAATTGTCGGAACGCTGTCCATAGCGCTCGCCCCGGTCGCGGTCGTAGTCGCGATAGAAACCGCGCGACCGGTCGCGTCCGCCAAAGACCGACGAACGGCTCTGCTGTGAGCGGTAGCTGTCACGATCGTATTCGTTGAACGGATCGTACTCGCGCCCCCGGCGACCCTGGCCACGCTGGCGGTCGGACAGGCCGCGGCTCGCATCGTTGCGGCGAAAATCGTCGCGGTAACCGACCTCGTCGTAATCGCCTTGATAGCTTTCGCCCGCCTGGCCCTGGGGCTGGTAGAACTGTTCCTCCTGCCGGCCATAGTCGTCTTCGAAATATCCCGCCTGCTGGCCGCGATTGCGTCTGTTCTTGTCTGCCATGATGTTCTCTCTCCTCCTGCCATGTCGTTTCGTGATGGCCGGAGGCGAGGCAGGTCCCCGCCTCCGGCACGAGTTCCTCGAATCGCCGAGGACCCATGACAACAAAACGGTCGGCCGGGCGCGCGGTTGCGCCACTCGGCGCGGAAATCGGGCGACCCGGCCTGACTAAACAATTGTCATAAAAGCGAAAAGTTGGATGCGCGCGACGAGCGGAGCGGTTTGTGCGCCGCCGTGTGAGTCGTATTGTTGACGGGGACTGGCCAAGTCCCGCCCGCCACGGCAAGCATGAAGAACATTTCGCCCGAAGGATCGTTTTCCCCTCGCATGACCGACGCCGCCATCCCGCCCGAAATCGCCGACTGGTTCGCCGGCCGCGGGTGGCGCATCCGGCGCCATCAGCACGAGATGCTGGCGGCATCAGACGCGGGAAAGCACGCCATGCTCGTAGCCGATACCGGGGCGGGCAAGACCTTGGCCGGATTCCTGCCGACCCTTGCAGCCTTCTGCCCCTCGCGCATCGCGGAAGGTGCACGCCCCGATGGACTGCACACTCTCTATATCTCTCCGCTCAAGGCCCTGGCCCACGATGTGCAGCGCAACCTGCTGACGCCGGTGGAGGAGATGGGGCTGGACCTGCGGATCGAGACGCGAAGCGGCGATACCCCGTCAGACCGCAAGAAGCGGCAACGCAGCAAGCCGCCCAACGTGCTGCTGACCACGCCAGAGAGCCTGTCGCTGCTGCTCAGCTTCGAGGACAGCTTTACCCTGTTCGCGGGTCTGAAGCGTGTGGTGGTGGACGAAATCCACGCCTTCGCCACCCAGAAGCGCGGAGATCTGCTGGCGCTGGCACTTTCCCGCCTGCAGGCCATCGCGCCCGACATGCAGCGCGCCGCGCTGTCGGCCACGGTCGCCGATCCGGAAGGCTATCGGGCATGGATCGCGCCCTGGGGCGATATCGATGCGGTGGAACTCGTGCAGGGCGAAGCGGGTGCGGAGCCGGAGGTGGAAATTCTCCTGCCCGTAGAGGAGCGGGTGCCGTGGGGCGGGCATGCGGCCACGTGGTCCATCCCTCAGCTCTATGAGCGTATCCGCCAGAACAAGACCACTCTGGTATTCACCAACACCCGGTTCCTCGCGGAATACATCTTCCAGAACCTGTGGGATGCCAACGAGGACAACCTGCCCATCGGCATCCACCACGGCTCGCTTTCGAAGGAGGCGCGGCGCAAGGTCGAAGGAGCCATGGCGCGCGGCGAACTGCGCGCGCTGGTGTGCACGGCCAGCCTCGACCTGGGGGTCGACTGGGGCGACATCGACATGGTGGTGCAGATGGGCGCGCCCAAGGGCTCGAGCCGCCTGCTGCAGAGGATCGGGCGCGCCAACCACCGGCTCGACCAGCCCAGCCGCGCCTTGCTGGTGCCGGGCAACCGCTTCGAGTTTCTCGAGGCGACAGCGGCCATGCAGGCGGTGGAGGAAGGCCAGCGCGACGGGGAGGATTTTCGCCCCGGCGGGCTGGACGTTCTTGCCCAGCACGTGATGGCCTGCGCCTGCGCCGGGCCGTTCCGGGAGGAGGAACTGCTGGCGGAAATCCGCTCGTGCTGGCCCTATGCCATGATCGATGCGGAGGCTTTTTCGCGGGTGCTGGAGTTCGTCGCGACGGGCGGATACGCGTTGAAAGCCTACGACAAGTTCAAGCGGATCACACGCGATCGCGACGGTGTCTGGCGTCTCAGCCACCCGGAGCAGGCCTATCGCCACCGCATGAATGCGGGGATCATCGTCGATTCCGAAATGCTGGAGGTGCGCTTCTGCAACGGGCGATCGCTGGGAAAGGTGGAGGAACGCTTTGCCGCTTCGCTGCGCCCCGGCGATACCTTCCAGTTTGCCGGGGTGAATCTGGAAGTCGAGCAGCTCAAGGACATGGAGCTGATCGTGCGCGCCAGTTCGAAGGCGGCGATGATACCCAGCTATGGCGGCCTTCGCCTGCCGTTGACCACCCACCTTGCCGACAGGGTCCGTGCCATGCTGACCGACCGGGCGGGATGGGCGCGCTTTCCAGATGACGTGCGCGAATGGCTGGAAGTGCAGGACTGGCGCAGTCACCTGCCGGGGCCGGACAACCTGCTGGTAGAAAGCTTCCCCCATGCGAAGCGGTACTACACCGTCTATTATACTTTCACCGGCTGGAACGCGAACCAGTCGCTGGGCATGCTGATCACCGCGCGGATGGAGGCGATGGGCCTGATGCCCGGGGGCTTCGTGGCGAACGACTATTCGCTCGCGGTGTGGGGTCTGAGACCGGTGGAAGACCCCCGCCCGCTGCTCTCGCCCGACATCCTGACCGAGGAGTTCATCGATTGGGTGCAGGACTCGCACCTGCTTCGCCGCGCCTTCCGAGAAGTTGCGGTGATTGGCGGCCTGGTCGAACGTCAGCATCCTGGAAAGCGCAAGACCGGGCGGCAGGTCACCTTCAGCACCGACCTGATCTACGACGTGCTGCGCAAGTACGAGCCCGATCACGTGCTGATCGAGGCCGCCTGGGCCGACGCCCGCGCGCGCATGACCGACATCGGACGGCTGGGCGACCTTCTCGATACCGCTGCAGAGCGGCTCGACCACGTCACGCTCGACCGGGTAAGCCCGCTCGCCGTGCCGGTGATGGTGATGATCGGTCGCGAAGCCGTGCCGCAGGGGGCGCAGGACGACGAATTGCTGCTGGAGGCGGAAACGCTGGCAGGCGCGGCCATGCGCGTGGACGGCTTGCCGGAGGGGTTGGGGGAGGCTTGATGGCCGCCGAGCCCATGATCGCAAGAGCGAGCGTCGCTACTATCGCGACCAACGTCTAGTCGGCCTGCGAAAGCAGTCCGGGTAGCGACCGTTGAAGGGAATACCGCGGGAACTTAGTCCGCATCGAATTCCCGGTATCGCTCGTTGCCGACAAAGGTGAACTTGTCGAGCTTCGCGTCGGCTACGGCGTTGATCACGTGGACGCTTGCCTCGTAGCTGGCCTCGGCGTCGGGTTCGAAGCGGATCAGCGGCATTTCGGGTTGGGCGGCGGCGCTGGCGAGGCGTGCGTTCAGCTGCTCGCTCGAGACTGCTTCGCCGTTCCACAGCACCGTGCCGCTCCGCTGGACGACGAGCGACACGCTCTCGTAATCCGTTATCGGTCCTTTTCCGGGTCCCGGCAGGTCCACGTCGAGCCGGTGGGCGGCGATGGGGATGGAGAGGATGAGCATCACCAGAAGGACGAGCAGGACATCGATCAGCGGCGTGATGTTGAGCTCGCTCATCGGCTGCGGCGTGGTGTTGAAGCTGCGATCGAGCATTCTTGAACGAATTGCCATGGCTTCCTCCGATTGTGTAACAACATAACATCACACAATCGTATCTCGGTCAAGTTGCCCGGATGGACAGGCGGTAACTGCCCCTCTGGCGAAATGAGACGGACAAAAAAAGGGGCGGATCGCTCCGCCCCTTTTTCGCATTGCTTGAAAGCGCAATCGCCCGAGGCGATTATTCCTTGCCGAACGAGCGATACTTCTCGTTGCCGACGAAGCCGAACTTGGTCACGCCGCTGGCTTTGATGATGTTGAGCACCTTGGCCGACAGGTCGTAGCTGGCGTTGGCTTCGGGCTCGAACTGCAGTTCCGGCTCGACCGCATAGGTCAGCGATTGCTGCAGGTTGCCCACCAGTTCGCCCTGGCTGATCGGTTCGGCGTTCCACAGGATCTCGCCAGTGGGCGTCAGCACGATCTTGTTCTTGACCGGATCGACTTCCGGGGTGTCCGGGTTGTTGGTGGGCGAAGGCAGGTCGATATTGACCGCGTGCGTCGCCACCGGGATGGTAATGATGAACATGATGAGGAGCACGAGCAGGACGTCGATCAACGGCGTCATGTTCATGTCCATCATCGGCTCGCCATCATCGCTGCCGCCTGACATTGCCATGGTAGCTTACTCCTTAGATTACTCGTCCGCGCCGATCAGTTGGGGTCGACGGGGTTGGAAATGAACCCGACGGTGGGATAGCCCGCCGCCTGGACGTTGAAGATCGTGCCCGCGACGCAGCGCCACGGGGCGTTCACGTCACCGCGGATGTGAACCTGCGGGATCAGCTCGGGCTGCTGCATGATCGCTTCCGGGCCGCCAGCGCGCTGAACGATGGTGTCGAGGCGCTCGAACGCGCGGTCGTACAGCTCGCCGGAGTCGACCAGCGTGGTGTTGTTGAGGAAGATGCGGCACTCGCCTTCACGCGTCGCGCCGGTGAAGGCGGTGTTGAGCGTGCTGGGGGTGCGCCCGGTCTCGTCGGTCGTCGTCACGGTGATCAGCAGGTTTTCTACCTTGTCATCCGATTCGGTCGAGGCGAACACCGGGATCTCGAGCTCTTCGACCGTCTGGATGGCAACCGGAACCGCGATCAGGAAGATGATCAGCAGCACCAGCATGACGTCCACCAGCGGCGTGGTGTTGATGTCCGACATCGGCGTTTCGCCGGCGCCATCTCCCATCGCTATGGCCATGTCTCTAGTCCTATCTCAGGTTACTTGAATTCTGGCGGCGGGCGCTCGCATGCGAAAACGCCCGCCGGATCGGTATATCGACCGCTTAACGCTTCGGCGCGTTGGGCGAGGTCGAGGTGGCCGTTGCACCCGGCTTGGTGGTGGCGGGCTTGGTGGCCGAGGTCGACTTGGTCGCGGTCGGGGCCAGAGCCGGCTTCACGGCACCGTTGGAGGTGATGTTGGCCTGCAGGTCGGTCGAGAAGCCCGAAAGCATCGCGGAGATCTTGCGGTTGCGGCTCATCAGGTAGTTGTAGGCGAACACCGCGGGCACGGCCACGAGCAGACCGATGGCGGTCATGATCAGGGCCTCACCCACCGGGCCGGCAACCTTGTCGATCGAGGCCGAGCCTTCGATGCCGATGTTGATCAGTGCGCGGTAGATGCCGATCACGGTGCCGAGCAGGCCGACGAACGGAGCGGTAGCACCCACGGTGGCGAGGAACGGCAGGCCGCCGTTCAGCTTGGCCATGATGGCGCTTTCCGAACGGGCGAGCGTGCCGTGCAGCCAGTCATGCGATTCCAGGGTGTCGTGCATCTTCTCGGATTCGTCGCCGGCACGGATGCCGTCGTCGACGAGCTGACGCCATGCGCTGTTCTTGTCGAACTTGGTGGCGCCTTCCTTGATCGAACCGGCACGCCAGAAAGCGGTACGGTTGGTGCGGTATTCCTTCATCACCTTGTTCTGTTCAAAGATCTTGGTGAACAGGATGTAGAACGAACCGACCGACTGAATGACCAGCACGGCGAGGATCGACCAGGCGACGGGGCCGCCCTGTTCCATGGCTTCCATGAAGCCGAACTCGTTGACCGGAGCTTCCCCGGCCGCGGCAAGAATTTCGATAAGCATGCGTTTGTGTCCTCTTCCTAGAGAAAATCTGTTCGATCAGTTGATCTGGTAAACGATGTTGGTCGACCAGCTGCCCGTAGTCGGGCGACCGGCGTCATCCAGCGCCGGGTTGAACCTGGCGTAGCGCTCCATGTCGTCACACGCGGCCTGGTCCAGAATGGGGTCGGCAGAACGGGTGACACGGCAGCCCGAGACCCGTCCGTCCGCGCTGACGGTAACGCTTACACCGACCGTACCCTCGATTTCGCGACGCAGGGCGCGCGACGGATAGTTTTCGATGATGCGGCGCTGCCAGCGGGCCTGGCCGTCGGGCGATGCCGGACGTGCCTGCGAAGGCGGCGGCGGCGGCGGTGCCGGAGGCGGCGCAGCCGGTGCCGGAGGCGGAATCCTCAGCGCCGGGGGTGCCGGCGGCGGGATGTTCGTCTGCGTGCGGATCGGCGGCGGTGCCGGCGAAATGTTCATTGGCGGCGGCGGCGCGACTGGCGGCGGCGGCGCAGTTTCGGGTTCGGGCGGGGGTGGCGGTGGCTCTTCCTCCGGCTCCGGTTCCGGCTCCTCGATATCCACTGTGGTCACGCGCTCTATCACTTCCTTCGCCGCCGAAATGGCGAGTCCGGAAATGAGCAGGTAGCCCACTGCAACGTGGATGAGGGCAACGATGACAATCGAAACTATTCGACTGCCGCTCATCTCTTGGTCAGCGTAAGCCATCCAGTCCCTTCACTCCGTTTTACGTCCGGCCGGATCGAAAATCCGGCCCTCCTGAGACAACCCGGGATTTTCCCGGAATGCCCCGCATGATTTTGTTGGTCTATCGCATGATACCTTGTGACATCTACGCAACACAACCAGAATTGTGCCCATAACGCCACAGCGAGAAAATTTCTATCATTCTCCCGGACAGACTTGGGCGGCTCTTAACGGGCTGAAAGGGATGGGGCAAACCCTTTGTTGATTAAGTCGGGATTCAGCACGGCAAAGCTGTGCTGGTGCGAGGAGCGGACCCGAAGGGCGCTGTTGCGCATTGTCTGAAGGCGCCGCCGCAAGCATAAGGACCGCCATGCAAACGCATTTTCTTCCTCGTACCGCCCGCGCGGTGATAGCCTCCGCCATGGCCTTTTCGCTGGCGGCCTGCGCCAGTTCCGGCCCTGCCCTCTCTCAGGACAGGCCGGTCGCGGAACTGCCTCCTTCGCAGGCACCGACCTATGCCGACCTGGTCACCATGGCGATGGAAGCGGATACAGTGGCCATCGTCAGCGTCGCCGAGCAGATTTCCTATCCGCCGGAACGTGCGCCCGACGTGCCGCCTTCGCGCGTGCGCCTGTACGTGGAAGCGCAGACCGAAGCGCTGCTGGCAGCGCCGCAGGGCGTGGGCGAACAGCTGACCTACGTGGTCGATCAGCCCCGCCTGGCCGATGGCGATGCGCCCGATCTGGAAGACAAGCGATTCCTGCTGTTCGGCGACCTTTCCCGCACCCAGCCGGGGGCGATCCAGTTGCTTTCGTCCGATTCGATGCTGCCTGCGGGCCCCGATATCGAGGCGCGCGTTCGCCGCGTGCTGACGCAGCTTGCATCCAGCGATGTGCCGCCGGTGATCACCGGTTTGCGCGACGTCATCTCGGTCCCCGGCAACCTGGCGGGCGAATCGGAGACGCAGATGTTCGTTGAGACCGAGACCGGTGCGCCGGTTTCTCTTTCGGTGATTCGCCGCCCTGGCATGACCCCCGAATGGGGCGTGTCCCTTGGCGAGCTGGTCGATGCTTCGGCAACTCCGCCCGAGCCCCGATCGCTGGCATGGTACCGTTTCGCCTGTTTCCTGCCGCGCGAACTGCCAGACGATTCCTTCCTTCAGCGCGACCGTGCATCGCAAGACCAGGCGCGCGAGGACTACGCCTTCATCCTTGACCAGCTCGGGCCCTGCGAGCGGCGCTTTACCTAGGCAAAGCACGACTGGTCTGGCCAACGGCCCTCGCCTTGCCTAACGCCTGCTGCCGCGACTGACGGACGGGGATATTCATGGCAGACACCTTGCGAATTGCACTGGCCGGGCTCGGCACCGTGGGGGCGGGCGTCCTGCGCCTGCTGGAAGAAAACGGCGACCTGATCGCGCGCCGCGCCGGGAAGGCTATCGAGGTCGTGGCCGTATCGGCGCGCGAACGCGCGAAGGATCGCGGCGTCGATCTGTCTCCCTTCGCCTGGGAAGACGACATGACCGCCTTCGCCGCACGCGACGACGTGGACGTGGTGGTGGAGCTGGTCGGCGGATCGGACGGCCCCGCCCTGGCCCTGGCGCGAAAGGCACTCGGCAGCGGCAAGGGCCTGGTCACGGCGAACAAGGCGATGGTGGCGCATCACGGACTGGAACTCGCCCGGCTGGCCGAGGAGCACAGCGTTCCGTTGCGTTACGAGGCCGCGGTGGCGGGTGGCATCCCCGTGATCAAGGGGCTGGCCGAAGGCGCTGCCGCCAATCGGATCGAGCGCATCTACGGCATCCTCAACGGCACCTGCAATTACATCCTTTCCGAAATGGAGACGACCGGCAGGGACTTTTCCGAGGTGCTCGCCGATGCCCAGGCGCTCGGCTATGCCGAAGCCGATCCGACTTTCGATATCGAAGGCGTGGATGCGGCGCACAAGCTCTCCATCCTGGCCAGTAATGCCTATGGCACGCAGCTGGATTTCGACGCCGTGGACACCAGCGGCATCAGCAGCATTCGCGCCGCCGACATCGCGCAGGCGCGTGCGCTCGGCTACGTCATCAGGCTGATCGGCCTGTCCGATTGCACGGATTCGGACGGCGAGCGTCACCTGTTCCAGCGCGTCGCGCCCTACCTGATCCCGGTCCGCCACCCACTGGCCTCGGTCGACGGTCCGACCAATGCCGTGGTGGCCGAAGGCAACCACGTGGGCCGCCTGCTGTTCGAAGGCGCGGGCGCGGGCGATGGTCCCACGGCCAGCGCGGTGGTGGCCGACCTGATCGATATCGCCCGCGGCACCACAATGGCGCCGTTCTCGCAGCCGGTGGCCTCGCTGACCGCCAGCACGCCCGCCGATCCGGGCAATCGCCGCAACCGCGCCTACGTTCGCTTCATCGTCGCCGATCGTCCCGGCGTCCTGGCCGAAATCACCGCCGCCATGCGCGATGCCGGCGTCTCCATCGAGAGCATGATGCAGCACGGCCGACCTGAGGAAGCCGATGGCGAGCCGGTGCTGGTCGCCATAGTGACCCACGAGGGACCCGAAAGCGCCGTCACCAAGGCTCTCGACCTGCTCGACGGGTCGCCAAGCCTGGTGGAAGAGCCGCTGGTGATGCGCCTGATCGGCTAGCCGTCTTCGGAAAGATCGATCGGCTCGCGCTCACCCGTGAGTTCGGTCTTCTCGGCCTCATCCACGGGAACGGCGCTTACCGCCGCCGCCTCCGCCGCGCTCAGCGGTTCGGGAAATGCAGTGGTGTCGATCAGCGGGGGATAGGGCGGAACGTAGCCCATGCGGATGCAGCTCGGCGGCCCGAGGCCGAGCATCCAGCAAGGCGGATCGGTAAGGCCGGGCACGTGCCGCCTGTCCGACTGCACGGGGCGCGGCAGGGGTGACATGTAGCGCTCCGACTGCGGAAGTTCGCGGCAGACCACGATTGCCCCGTCCTCGCGGACTTCTTCCTCGCACAATTCGGGTTCGGTGAGCGGTACGGGCTCGTCGTCATCGACGACTGCGTTCGAGTCGACCGGCCCATAGGCCTGCTGGGCCTGGGCGCCTGACGCCAGGGCAGCTGTTGCAAAAAACAGGGCAAGCTGCCTCGACAATGTCATCCCCCCGACCTAAGCGCGAAGCCGACATTCAGATGGGAGCCTGAATTACCAATGAATTCCAAGAAGACCTCCTCCGAAAGCGTGCTCGACCGAGTGCTTGTGCTGGAACTGGTCCGCGTGACGGAGGCCGCCGCCGTTGCCGCCTCCGACCTTGTCGGACGCGGGGACGAGAAGGCCGCCGACGCCGCCGCGGTGGAGGCGATGCGCACCAGCTTCGACACGCTCTACATCGACGGCACAGTGGTGATCGGCGAAGGCGAGCGCGACGAGGCGCCCATGCTCTACATCGGCGAGAAAGTGGGCGGCGCGCCGGGCAAGGGGCCCAAGATCGACATCGCCCTCGATCCGCTGGAAGGCACCACCATCACTGCCAAGGCAGGGCCCAACGCGCTGGCCGTGCTGGCGGCGGCGGAAGAAGGCTGCCTGCTCAACGCGCCCGACGTCTACATGGACAAGATCGCGGTCGGCCCCGGCTATCCCGAGGACGTGATCAGCCTCGACAAGAGCGTGACCGAGAATGTCGAGGCCGTCGCCAAGGCCAAGGGCGTGGAGCCCAGGGACATCATCGTGTGCGTGCTCGATCGCCCGCGCCATGCCGATCTGATCGCCGAGCTGCGCGGAATTGGCTGCGGCGTGGTGCTGATCGGCGATGGCGATGTCGCAGGCGTGATCGCCACGACCGACCAGGACACCACCATCGACATGTACATGGGCAGCGGCGGCGCGCCCGAAGGCGTGCTGGCGGCAGCCGCGCTGCGCTGTGTCGGCGGGCAGTTCAACGGTCGCCTGCTGTTCCGCAACGACGACGAACGCCGCCGCGCGGCGAAGTGGGGGATCGAGGATCTCGACCGCATCTACAAGCTGCACGACCTTGCGAAGGGCGACTGCATCTTCGCTGCAACGGGCGTGACCGATGGCTCGCTGCTAAGCGGCGTGAAGCGCATCAAGCGGCCGAACGGCGAACGGATCATGACAACGGAGAGCGTGGTGATGCGCGCCAGCAGCGGAACGGTTCGCTGGGTGCGGGGCGAACACCGCATCTGATCGCTGGTGGGTGGGCCGTGACCGCTGGCGCTCCGGCTACTTGTGCACCAGGCGCGCTGCGCGTTCCGCCAGCCTTTCCACGGCGGCGGCATGGATGCCCGGCGCGCTGGCCAGCAGGCCGAACGCGCGCGGATCGCGCTTGTTGTAGGCAAGAGGCTTGCCGAAGGCATCGGTGACGCTGGCTCCCGCCTCGCGCGCGATCAGGGCCGCGGCGGCGATATCCCACTCGTAGCCCCAGCGAAGGGTGGCGACGAGGTCGGCCCTGTCGTCCGCCACCATGGCCACGCGCAAGGCGATGGAATTGGGCTGCTCCACTTTCGTGAGGTCGGCATCGTCCTTCGGCAGGTCGTGCGCCGGCACCCGCGCCCCCGGAAATTGCGTCCGCGTGCTGGCCTTCAACCGGCCCCCGTTGAGCCAGGCACCCTTGCCCGCAACGGCAGACCACACTTCCTCGCGCGCCGGGGCCACCAGCGTACCGAGCAGCGGCTTGCCGGCGGATATCAGCGCAACCGAAATCGCCCACCCGCGCCGCCCGCGTATGTAGTCGCGCGTGCCGTCGATCGGGTCGACCAGCCAGATCAGTCCTTTCTCCAGGCGGTGATCGCTGTCGGCGGTTTCCTCCGACAGCCATCCGGCAGCGGGCAGCAGCGCGCCCAGTTCGCGGCGGAGAAAGGTATCGACCTCCAGGTCCGCTTCGCAGACGGGGCTGCCGGGAGATTTTTCCCAGCTTTCAAGCGCCTGCCCGTCGGGATTACCCTCGCCCGGCCACTTGCGAAGCGCCATATGGCCCGCCTCGCGGCAAATCTGTTCAAGTCTCATGCTGTCGATCATCGATGAAAAGGCATTTGCGACGCGGCGGAACCGATTGCAAGCGTCGCGCGATGATGCTTTAGCGCCCGCGAAAACCAATCCCGCGACTCCCCCGTTTCAAGGAAATGAAGGTCCGCCCATGAACATCCACGAATACCAGGCCAAGGAACTGCTCGCCAAATTCGGCATCGGCGTGCCGACCGGCTATCCGGCGATGACTGCCGAGGAAGCCGTCGAGGGTGCGAAGAAGCTCCCCGGGCCGCTTTACGTGGTGAAGGCGCAGATCCACGCCGGTGGCCGTGGCAAGGGCAAGTTCTCGGAACTTCCCGCCGACGCCAAGGGCGGCGTGCGCCTGGCAAACAGCATCGAGGATGTCGAGAAGGACGCGAAGGACATGCTCGGCAACACGCTCGTCACCGTGCAGACGGGTGACGAGGGCAAGCAGGTGAACCGTCTCTACGTCACCGACGGCGTCGATATCGCCAAGGAATACTACCTGTCGATGGTCGTGGATCGCGAGACCAGCCGCGTGGCCATGATCGTTTCCACCGAAGGCGGCATGGATATCGAGGACGTGGCGCACGAGACGCCCGAGAAGATCACGACGATCACCATTGATCCGGCCACCGGCTTCATGCCGCACCACGGCCGCGCCGTGGCTTTCGCGCTGAAGCTGGAAGGCCAGCTCGCCAAGGAAGCCCAGAAGCTTTCGAAGAAGCTCTACGAGGCCTTCACCACGCTCGACTGCTCGATGCTGGAGATCAACCCGCTGGTCGAGACCAAGGATGGCCAGCTGCTGGTGCTGGATACCAAGATGAGCTTCGATTCCAACGCGCTCTATCGCCACCCCGACGTGGAAGAGATGCGCGACGAGACCGAGGAAGACCCGATGGAGGTCGAGGCCTCGAAGCACGATCTCGCCTACATCAAGCTCGACGGCAACATCGGCTGCATGGTGAACGGCGCGGGCCTTGCCATGGCGACGATGGACATCATCAAGCTGAACGGCGCCTTCCCGGCCAACTTCCTCGACGTGGGCGGCGGTGCCAACAAGGAAAAGGTGACTGCCGCTTTCAAGATCATCCTGTCGGATCCGGCGGTGGAAGGCATTCTGGTCAACATCTTCGGCGGCATCATGAAGTGCGACATCATCGCCGACGGCATCGTCGCGGCAGCGAAGGAAGTGAACCTTTCCGTGCCGCTGGTGGTGCGCCTGGAAGGCACGAACGTGCAGAAGGGCAAGGATATCCTCGCCAATTCCGGCCTGCCGATCATCCCCGCCGACGACCTTGGCGATGCGGCCAAGAAGATCGTGGCGCAGGTGAAGGAAGCCGCCTGAGAGCTCTGACCGGCGAGGCTACTTCTTCTCGCCGGTCACCGCCTCTTGCGCCTGCTCGCCGGCCTTCTCGGCCGCCTCGCGGGCGGCATCGCCGGCATCTTTCGCCTGCTCCTTCACGGAGTCCATCGTCTCCTCGTCCACCACGCCGTCGGTGGCCTCGGTATCGCTGACGCCCCCGTCCCAGTAGTCGAATCCCAGGCCCAGCGCGAGCAGGCTGGCCGCAAGCGCGGCGATCATCAGCACGCCATCGCGCATCAGCACCGCGAGGCCGAAGGCGGCGATGGCGAGCATGGGCACGCTACTGGCAAAGGGCAGCACTTCGAGGAGCGGGACAGTCAGGCACAGCAGGATGACCATGCCCGCCGCGATCTGCGCGAAGGGCGCGCGGGTCATCAATTTCAGTCGCCGGTGCAAGTGCCGGTCCATGAAGCGGGCGAGCGAACGCAGCTTGTCGGCGGACATTTCCAGCTTCTCTGCCGAAACGCAGCGATTACCGATGATGCCGGGCAGCCACAGGGCGCGGCGCCCCAGCATCTTCTGGGCCGCGACGAGGATGACGATTGTCGCGAGGAAGGTCGGCACACCCGGTATCGCGCCCACCGGCGTTATTTCCAGCAAGGCCGGCACCATGATCGCGGGGCCGAAGGTGCGCGTGCCGAATGCCCCCATCACCTGGGCCACCGACACCTCGTCATTGTCTTGGGCAAGTTCCTCGAGACAGTCGAGGATATCGCCTACGCTATGCGGCGTCGTGGCCATTCAGGTTTTCTCCCGCTGGCTACAGAACGCCTCGACAGGAAGGCGGTTTCTCAACCGGTGCGCGTGAACCGGAAAATCAGTTCGCTGCTGGTCCCGTCCGACTGGCCCATGCGAACCGCGGCCAGCAGGCCGTCGTCGCCGTCACAGCGCAGCGTCAGGCCGCGGAAGTAGGCGGCGCATTCATCCATCTCGACCAGCCGGAAAGTCAGCATCTCGTCGCGCTCCTCCCACCCGGTAAGATCGCCGTTGAAGTGCTTCAGCCGCAGGACGACGGTGCCTTCTTCCTCCATCAGGTAGAGATGCTCGGTGAACTGGATCCCGCCCGCGGCGTCGGCCTGCACGAAGGTGCCGACCATGGTGGTGCCCACCGCGGGCAGCCAGCTTTCCATCGCCGGATTGCCGCCGATCCCTTCGCCGGACCACTGACCCACCAGCCAGTCCATGTCGGCAATCGTCGCGGGGGGAGGCGCCTGGTCGGCAGGCGCCGTGCGGGTCTCTTGCGCAGCTAGCGGGCTCGCCACCAGCATTGTCGCAATCGCAAGCCAGAAACGCATAGCCAAAGTCCGCTTTCGTTCGTTGGAGGGAGACGCTACCCGGCGTGCTGTTGGGCGTAAAGCAATTAGGCCTCTGCTTGACGTATACGTCAAGCTGTTTACATAAGCGGCAGAAATTCGAATCCGAAAGAGAGGACAGACAATGAAAATCCTCGTGCCCGTGAAGCGGGTGATCGATTACAACGTGAAGCCTCGCGTGAAGAGCGATGGTTCGGGCGTGGACCTGGCCAACGTGAAGATGAGCATGAACCCGTTCGACGAGATCGCCGTCGAGGAGGCCCTGAGGCTGAAGGAAGCGGGCAAGGCCGAAGAAGTGGTCGCCGTGTCCATCGGCCCGGCCAAGGCGCAGGAAACGCTGCGCACCGCCCTCGCCATGGGTGCCGACCGCGCGATCCTGGTGGAGACCGACGAGCAGGTCGAACCGCTCGCCGTCGCCAAGATCCTGAAGGCGATTGCCGAAGAGGAAGAGCCGGGCATCGTGATGCTGGGCAAGCAGGCCATCGACGACGACAGCAACCAGACCGGCCAGATGCTCGCCGCGCTGATGGGGCGCCCGCAGGGCACTTTCGCCAGCAAGGTGGAGATCGACGGCGAGTCCGTATCCGTCACGCGCGAGGTGGACGGCGGCCTGGAAACGGTGAAGCTGACGCTGCCAGCCATCGTCACCACCGACCTGCGCCTCAACGAGCCGCGCTATGCTTCCCTGCCCAACATCATGAAGGCGAAGAAGAAGCCGCTCGATAGCAAGACGCCCGCTGACTACGGCGTCGACGTGGCTCCGCGCCTGACCACCACCAACGTGTCCGAGCCTCCGGTCCGCCAGGCAGGCGAGATCGTCGAGGATGTCGACGCGCTGGTCGCCAAGCTCAAGTCCATGGGAGTTGCCTAATGACAGCCCTCGTAATTGCAGAACCGCATGGCGACACGATCGCCGATGCCACCCTTTCCGCCGTCACCGCCGCAAAGAAGCTGGATGATGACGTGCATGTCTTCGTCGCGGGCTCCCAGGGAGTGGCCGATGCGGCCGCGAAGATCGCGGGCGTATCGAAAGTGCTGCACGCCGGTGACGATGCCTATGCCCACATGCTGGCCGAAAACGTCGCGCCGCTGATCGCAGGGCTCATGGACGGCTACGACGCCGTGCTGGCTCCTGCTACCACGACCGGCAAGAACGTGATGCCGCGCGTCGCCGCACTGCTCGACGTGATGCAGGTGTCCGACATCATCTCGGTCGAAGGGCCCAGGACCTTCACCCGGCCGATCTATGCCGGCAACGCCATCGCCACGGTGGAATCGAGCGATCCCAAGCTCGTCATCACGGTACGCACCACCGCCTTCGACAAGGCCGAGGCCGAGGGTGGTAGCGCCAACGTCGAAGCCGCGAGCGGACCCGGCGATGCCGGTCTTTCGCAGTTCGTGAAGCTGGACGCGGTGGAAAGCGAACGTCCCGAACTCACCAGCGCGGGCATCGTCGTTTCCGGCGGCCGGGCGCTGAAGGACGCCGAGACGTTCGAGCAGTACATCACGCCGCTGGCCGACAAGCTGGGTGCCGCCATCGGTGCATCGCGCGCTGCGGTGGATGCCGGCTACGTGCCCAACGACTACCAGGTCGGCCAGACCGGCAAGATCGTGGCCCCAGAGGTCTACATCGCCATCGGCATTTCCGGCGCGATCCAGCACCTTGCCGGCATGAAGGATTCCAAGGTGATCGTCGCGATCAACAAGGATCCCGATGCGCCGATCTTCCAGGTCGCCGACCTGGGCCTCGTCGCAGACCTCTACAACGCCGTGCCGGAACTGACCGAAAAGCTCTGATCCGGCATTGTGGACAAAGTCATTGAAGCGCTCCTCCCCGGCGGGTAAATATCCGCCGGGGAGGAGTTTTCGTTATGGGCATTCGCAATCTGGCACTGGCTGTGGCGACAATGGCAAGCGCGGCAGCAGTCCCGTCCTACGCACAGGACGCGGAACCACGCATCTTTGCCATGCAGGATTCATGGACGCTTGACGCGGGCGACGACTATTGCCGCCTTGCCGCAAGCTTCACCGATGGCGACGACGAGATCGGCTTCGCCCTGGAGCGCAACCGGGCGGAAAATTTCGCTCGCCTGATCCTGATCGGCGAACCCCTGACCACCTACCGCGGCACCGAGGCGCTGGGCTATTCCTACATGCCCAATGGAACTCAGCGGCGCGCGATGTTCCTTCGCTCCGAGACGGACGAGGGTCTGCCCTATTTCAACCTCGGCAATGTCATTTTCGGACCGGATCCCTTTGCTCGCCCGGCAGCACAGGCCGCCGCCGCTCCGCCTGCATCTCCTCCCCCCGCAGGCGCCTTTGTCGTGCCGCCTTACGACCGCCAGGCCGAAAGGGAATTCGCGGCCGGCATCGATGGCATCGCAATCGTGGATGGGCTTCGCCAACCGGTCCAGCTGGACACGGGGAACATGGAAGCGCCGATAGAGGCGCTGCAAGCCTGCACCGATGACCTGCTGCGCGTCTGGGGCCTGGATTTCGAGAAGCATCGCAGCATGACCCGCCGTGCCAGCCCGGTCGGCAATGCCTGGGAATGGCTTGCGACGGGAACGATAGGCTTCGGCGACTTCCGCCTGTTGGGCGGAGGGGCGAATCCCGTCCGCGTCATGGTCGATGCCCAGGGACAGCCCACGGCGTGCGAGGTGCACTGGCCCTCCCTGTCGGAGCGAACGAACCGGCGCATCTGCAGCCAGATCATGGAGAACGGCGAATTCACGCCTGCCCTCGATGCCGATGGCGAGGCCATGGCCAGCTACTGGATGGTGGACCCGATCTTCGGATTGGTGCGCCCGTTCGGCAGCTAGGCTATTCGCCAGCCTGCGGTGGACGTCGCAGCAGCATGGCCTGCGACCCGTCCGGCAATTCGGCCTCGCGCATCGGGCGGAAGCCCAGCTTCTCCGCCAGCTTCAAAGAAGGGTGATTGCCGAGCACGATCAAGCATACCAGTTCGCCCGCGAACGCGCTGTCCCACCATTCGAGAATGGCGCGCATTGCTTCCCCGGCGTAGCCCTTGCCGATGCTGTCTTTTCGAATGATCCACCCCGCTTCGGGGCGATTGTCGAAGTCCTCTCCCAACCCGCGCAGCGAGTGGAAGATGCCGCAATTGCCCAGCAGGGAGCCGTCGCCCCCGCGCCTTCGCACCATGAACATGCCATAGCCGTAGAGAAGCCATGACCCGGCGTTGCGCGTGAAACGCATGAAGTGGTCGGGCATGGGCGCCTGCCCGCCCAGGAAGCGGGCCGTGTTCTCATCGGAAACGATCTCGTACAGCGGTTGCAGGTCTTCCACCTGCGGCATCCACAGTTCCAGCCGCGGCGTCAGCAGGCGAGGTTCCAGCGGTGGCTCGCCACTGACCGGTGGCATCACAAGACCTGCGTCAGGAAGTGGATGGTCACACCCACCAGCCCGCCCACCAGCGTCCCGTTGATACGGATGAATTGCAGGTCGCGGCCGACGGCATTCTCGATCCGCCCGGTCACGGTGCTGGCATCCCAGCTCTTCACGGTGTGCGAAACCAATCCCACGATCTGCTCGCCGTAGCGATTGACCACGCCCACCAGCGTGCGCCGGGCAAAGCGGTTCACCTGCAATTGCAGTGCCGGATCCTGCCGCAGCGTCTCGCCCAGTTCGGCCAGCGAATGGCCGACTTCGCCGCCCATCGCCTTGTCGGGATTGCGAATCGCCTCGATCAGCGAGCGGCGCAGCCGTTCCCACACGCCCATCCACCAGTCCGCCACGGCGGGATTGGCCAGCAGCTCGTTCTTCATCCGCTCCACCTTTGCGCGGGTTTCGGGGTCATGCTGCAAGTCGTGCGCCAGCTTTTCCAGCCCCTGCTGCACCTTGCCGCGCAGCGGATGATTGGGATCGACCAGGATTTCCGCCAGCAGCCGGTAGAGACCGTCGAGTACGGAATTGGCCAGGCGGCCGTCCAGTCCCGTCCAGCGAATGACAGCGTTGGCGCGCTCCTGCACCATGGTGCGCACCATTTCCTCGTTGTCCTCCAGCGTCAGTCCCGCCCAGCGGATCAGCCCGTCCATCAAGGGCTTGTGCCGTCCGTCGGCGATCGCGGCTTCCAGCATGCGGCCCAGCAGGGGGGAGACATCGAGCTTCTCCGCCTGCCGCGCGAGGCCCGCCTTGACCTGCAGTCCCAGCCTGTCGGGATCGAGCGATTCTAGCAGTTCCACGAACATCTGCGCCGCGCCTGCGCGCAGCCGTCCCTCGGCCGTGTCGCCCCGCTTCACCAGGAAGTCACCCGCCGCCTTCGCCACGTTCATGTCGCGCATGCGCCGCGCCACCACCACGGGCGTGAGGAAATTCGAGCGCAGGAACTGCGCCATCGTATCGGCGATGCGATCCTTATTTTCCGGGATGATCGCGGTGTGCGGGATGGGAATGCCGAGCGGGTGGCGGAACAGCGCCGTCACCGCGAACCAGTCGGCCAGGCCGCCCACCATCGCCGCTTCGGCAAAGGCGTGGACGTAGCCCCAGGCCGGATGCACCGTGAGCATGTTGTGCGCGAGCAGGAAGACGGCGGCCATCGCCACCAGCAGCAGCGTTGCGGTGATGCGCATGCGGCGCGCACGGTCGGGCGGCAGGGGAGCGCCGCCCTGCATCGTCAGGCTTCTCTTACTCGGCAGGCTGCGCCTCGGGGCCGGCGGGGTTCTCGTCCCCCGGCTTGTAGGTCAGCAGGCGTTCGCGCAGCCACGGGCCCAGCTTCTTTTCCAGGCCGTCGGCCAGGCTGAAGCCCGCAGGCACGATCAGCAAGGTCAGCAGGGTGGAAAGCAGCAGGCCGCCGATCACCACCGTGCCCATGGGTGCGCGCCAGGCGCTGTCGCCGGTAAGCGAGAGCGCGGTGGGCACCATGCCCGCGGTCATGGCGACGGTCGTCATCACGATGGGCTGCGCACGCTTGTGCCCGGCTTCGATGATGGCAGCCAACTTGCTGGCGCCCGCCTCCATTTCCTCGATCGCGAAGTCGATCAGCAGGATGGAGTTCTTGGCCACGATGCCCAGCAGCATCAGCATGCCGATGAACACCGGCAGCGATATCGGGTCGGGCTGACCGTTCTTGACGAGGCCGACGACGACCAGGGCCACGAAACCGCCAAGTGGCGCAAGAAACAGCGAGCCCATGTTCACCAGCGGCGAAACCAGTCGGCGATAGAGCAGTACCAGCACGGCAAAGACCAGCAGCAGGCCGGTGATAACCGCGACCACGAAGCTCTCGATCAGTTCGCCCTGCCATTCGTCGGCACCGACCGGCTGATTGGAAACGCCCGTCGGCAGGTTTTCCATGATCGGAAGGCTGTTGATGCCGTTGAGCACGTCGCCCCGCGCGACATTGGGGGCGATATCCACGCCCACGAACACGCGGCGGTTCTGGTTGTAGCGCTCGATCGAGGTCGGCCCCATGCCCAGCGAGATTTCGGCCACGCGGCTGAGGGGAACCGAACCGCCGGCAGCAGTCGGGACGGGCAGGTTCTCGATCGCGGAAAGGCTGCGACGGTCGTTTTCGGCGAGGCGCACGCGGATCGGGATCTGGCGATCGGACAGCGAGAACTTCGCCGCGTTCTGGTCGATGTCCCCCAGCGTGGCGATACGGATCGCCTGGCTCAGCGCGGAGGTGCTGACCCCGAGGCTGGCGGCGAGGTCCTCGCGCGGCTCGATGATCAGTTCGGGACGCTGCAGGTCGTAGTCGATGCGCGGGGCTACGGCGCCCTGCACCGTGGCCATCTGCTCGACCAGCGTGTTGGCCGTCTCGAACAGCAAATCGGGGTCGGAGCCGGAAAGCATGATCGAGATCGCCCGGCCAGTGCCGCCGCCGCCGCCCTGGTTGTTCTGGAAGTTGACGCGTGCGTCGGGAATGTCCTGCAGCACGGGCGTCAGCTCGCGCTCGAATTCCAGGCTGGTGCGCTCGCGGTCCTCGCTCAGCACCATGCTGATCCGTCCCGAGCCTTCGTTGGCGATACCCAGCGCCAGCGCGACTTCCTGCTCCTGGCTCAATCGCTCGGCGATCCGGTCCACCACCGCTTCGGTCTGCTCCAGCGTCGTGCCGGGCACCATGGAAATGGAAACGCGGCTGAAATCGCTGTCGTTGTCGGGGAAGAACTGCTGCGGCACGCTGCTGGCAATCACCACCGTCAGGCCCAGGGCGGCGACGCCTATCAGCATCATCCACACGCGGTGATCGAGGAAACGGGCGCCCAGGAAGCGTGCGCGCTGCGTGAAAGGCGTGGAGTAACCGTTGAAGCGCCCGACGATGAGGCCGACCACGAAGTTTGCGAGACCGCCGACGATGTAGGCGGGCACGGCCATCAGCAGGATGGTCGAGAGATCCGGGATCTCGAATCCGCCCGATGCCTCGGCGCCGGCCTGTGCGGCCATCGCCGCCTCTTCGCCGCCACCAAGCAGCTGCGGCAGGACCAGCAGGAGGAAATATCCGGTCACCAGCGCGGCAACGTGGAAGTACCAGCGCGTGGGGGCATGACCGATGCGCTCGCGCATTCTGGTAAAGGCCCTCGTGTCCAGCGACCAGCGCAGGACCTTCATGTAGCGGTCCATCATCGGACCCTCGCCATGCGCCGCCTGGCCCTTCGCCTTCAGGAAGTAGGCGGCGACCATCGGCGTTATCATGCGGGCCACGGCCAGCGACATCAGCACGGACACCACGACCGTCAGGCCGAAATTCTTGAAGAACTGGCCGGAAATGCCCGGCATCAGGCCCACGGGCAGGAACACGGCGACGATACAGAAGGTGGTTGCCACCACCGGCAGTCCGATCTCGTCCGCCGCGTCGATGGACGCCTGGTAGGCGCTCTTGCCCATGCGCATGTGGCGCACGATGTTCTCGATCTCCACGATGGCATCGTCGACAAGGACACCTGCCACCAGTCCGAGTGCGAGCAGCGAGAGCGTGTTGAGCGAGAAGCCCAGCAGGTCCATGAAATAGAAGGTCGGAATGGCCGACAGCGGGATCGCCAGCGCGGCGATGATGGTGGCACGCCAGTCGCGCAGGAACAGGAACACCACGACCACGGCCAGCAGCGCCCCTTCCACCAGCAGCGCCATCGAACTCTCGTACTGGTCCTTGGTGTAATCGACCTCGGTGAACAGGCGGGTGAAGGTCACGCCCGGATTTTCTTCCTGCACCTGCTCCAGCACTTCAACGGCATCGTCGTAGACGCGCACGTCGCTCTCGCCGCGGGCGCGGGTGATGGAGAAGGTGACGACCTGCTTGCCGTCCACCTTCGCCACGGTGCGAATTTCGCCATAGCTGTCCTGCACGCGGGCGATGTCGGAAAGCTTGATCGACCGACCGCCGCCCAGCGCAATCTGGGTCTGCGAGAGTTCGTAGGCATCTTCGGCGTTGCCGAGCACGCGCACCGACTGGCGCGAACCGGCGATCTCGGCCTGCCCGCCTGCCGCGTTGAGGTTCAGCTGGCGCAGGGCGTTGTTCACCTGGCTGGCAGTGACGCCCAGAGACTGCATCCGGCCGGGATCGAGGATGACGAGAATTTCGCGGTCCACGCCGCCGCTGCGGCGCACCTCGGCAAGGCCCTCTACCGTCAGCAGCCGCTTGGTCACCGTGTCGTCGATGAACCAGCTGAGCTGTTCTAGGGTCATGTCGTCGGCGGAAACGCCGAAGGAGACGATGGGCTGCGAACTCGTCTGCTGTTTGAACACGCGCGGTTCGAGGATGCCGTCGGGCAATTCGCCGCGGATGTTGTCGATCTCGCTTTTGACCTCGTTGGTCGCCTCGGCAATGTCGGTGCCAAGGGCGAATTCGATGACGGTCTGCGAATTGCCCTCGGAGGCGGTGGAGCGGATGGTTTCCACCCCGTCGAGCGTCTGCACGGCCGCTTCCACGCGCTGGGTAATCTGGTTCTCGACCTCGGGCGGGGCGGCGCCGGGCTGCGAGATGGAAATGATGACCACCGGGAATTCGATGTCCGGCTGGTCCTGCACGTCCATGTCCTGAAACGCGAAGATGCCCGCCATCATCAGCCCGATGAAGGCCAGGATAGGAACGATCGGATTGCGGATCGACCAGGCGGAAATCTGGTTCAGGTTCATTTGCGGCGCCCTATTGTGCCGATTGGGTTACAGGGCGCACTTCATCACCCTCGGTCAGGAAGCCACCGGCGCGAAGCACGACGCGTTCATTGCCGGTGAGGCCCGAAGCCACGGCGATACCTTCGTCGCTGATCATGCCGATTTCCACCGGGCGTCGCACGACGGTGTTGTTCTCGTCGACGATATAGACGTAGCTGCCGCGATCGTCCGACAGGATGGCGCTCTCGGGCAAACGCGGGGCAACCACGGTCTCGCTCGCCAGCGCGATGCTGGCAAAGCCGCCCGGACGCAGCGCGGGATCGTAACCCATCGCGCAGCGGGCCGTGCCCTGGCGCGTCTGCTCGTCGATGACGGGCGATTTCTGCCACACGGTGCACTCGAACTGCTCGTCGGAGCCGACGGGCGTGACAGTGCCGACAGCGCCGACCGAAACCGAATCGAGCTCGACTTCGCCGATGCGTGCCAGCAGCTCCATCTCGCCGCCGCGAGCAATGGTGAAGAGCGCGCCCGCGCCCGGGCCGACGACCTGGCCCGGCTCCACTTCACGCGTGAGCACGAGGCCTGCGGCCGGGGCCACGATATTGAGCTGGGCATTGCGAGCGCGACGCTCGCCAAGCTGTGCGCGGGCCACTTGGACGCGCGCCACTGCGGCATCGCGCGTGGCGGTGAGACGATCGATGTCGGCCTGGCTGATGAAACCTCGCTCCACCAGCTGCAACGCACGGTCGAGATTGGCCCGGGCCAGGTCTGCATCCGCCTCGGCGACCTCGATCTGCGCTGCCTGAGCGCTTTCCTGCTGGTTCTGCACCGAACGATCGATCACGGCGAGCACCTGGCCTGCGCGTACCCAGTCGCCCGCTTCGACCGGCACCGAGACGACCCGGCCACCTTCGCCGACGACACCGACCGGCATTTCGCGGCGTGCAGCCAGCGTGCCGGTTGCATTGATGGTGCCCTGCAGCGTGCCTGCACCGGGTGCCAGCACGGTGACCGCAGGCGTGCTTGCTTCCTCGGAAGGCGCAAACGGGGTTTCTTCCTCACCACCCGACAGCATAAGGGCCGCGATCAGCGCGCCGCCGATCACGATCGCCAGGACAATCCACATCTTCTTGCGGCGCTGGGTGGCCGCGTCGGCCTCGTCTTCGCTATCCAGCGGGACGCGATCCTCGGTGTCCGAGGGGTCGACTCGGGTTTCGTAGTTCATCGGCACCATGCCTCTTTATGCGCACGCCACACGTTACCATAGGCGGCAAACGGGCGCGACCGGCCCCTTTGGCCGTGCCCGCGCGCCATAGACTGTTGTTGGTGCACTGCGCAATGCGCCCATCTGCCAAGGCCCGATGGTCTCCGATGAAACGTTCCCGCACATACAGCGAAAGGGGCGGAAAGACTGGCTTTCCGCCCCTTTGCGGCGAATTGTAATATTTTGTCGTTCAGCCGGTCAGCGCACCCTGCCGCGCTGCACGAGGTTGACGATCGCCAGCAGGACGATGGCGCCCAGCAGGCTCATCAGCAGACCCGGAATGCTGAATTCGGTCAGCGTGGGAGCAACCCCCACCAGCGCACCGATCCAGCGTCCGATGAGCGACCCGATCAGGCCGACCACGATATTCCAGAAGATGCCCATCGATGCATCGCGGTTCATGATCATGCTGGCGATCCAGCCGATGATACCGCCGACGATAATTGCGATAATCCAACCCATAACCTTTTACCTCCTTCGACACCCCATGGAGGGGATACGAAAGAGAAAACGCCGCCGATGCGGCGACGTTCCGGGCGATCTTCGGCGAGGATGTCCTGGAAGGCCCGCTGGCGGGCGTCCCGTCAGTACTTCAGCTGGCGTTCGTAGAGGTCGCGATAATGCTGGATACGGGTGACGCGCAGGCCCTGCATGCCGGAACGGTCGACCGCACGCTGCCAGCCGGCGAATTCCTCGAGCGTCAGATTATAGCGCTCCAGCACCTCGTCGATGGTCAGCAGACCACCGTTCACCGCGGCCACGACCTCGGCCTTGCGCCGCACGACCCAGCGCTTCGTCTTGGGCGAAGGCAGGTCGTCAATGGTAAGCGGCTCTCCCAGTGGGCCGATGACCTGCGCCGGACGGATTTTCTGGTTCTCGATCATGTATTTCCTCGGGTGGCCGGTGTCTCGCGGTCAGCGCGTGAATTGCGTTCTGCCGCCCGGCGTTTGCCATTGCCTAAACCGTCATGGTTAACATCGGGTTCGTCATGCGTGCGGCGAGAGGTTTCGTGCTGCGAAGCGATGTGCCTGGCGGACTCCGCGTCGAAGCTGGCCAGCGTGGCCTCGTCGCTCTCTGCCAGTTCGGCACGCAGTTCGCGCGCAGCGGAAAGCCGGGCCACGAGATCGCCCCAGCTCATCTCGCACAGGTCTTCGTCCACCAGCCGGCCAGCCGCGGAATCGCGCGAGTCGTGCGTAGGAGGCAGTTTCCCTTCGAACATGTCGATTGCAATTAGCGTGCAAGCGTCAAGATCGGGTAAAGCCCGCCTTAACCGAATATTCGTCGGGACATTGGGGGTTTTGCCTACGGGCGGCGAGGTGTATGCGCGCTCGCGTCATGTCCAGCATCGCCGACTTTCCCCTTTCGGTTAACGCCGAGGAGCTTTTCGACCTGCCGCGCCCGGCTGCGGAGTGCCGTATCGTCGTGGCCATGTCGGGCGGCGTGGACTCGTCCGTGGTGGCGGCGCTTGCGGCGCGAACCGGGGCCGAGGTGATGGGCATAACGCTGCAGCTGTACGATTACGGCGCGGCCACGGGGCGCAAGGGAGCCTGCTGCGCCGGAGACGATATCCACGACGCCCGGATGGTCGCCGACCGGCTGGGGATCGCGCACTACGTCTTCGATCACGAAAGCGCCTTCCGCGAGGACGTGGTCGAGACCTTCGCCGACGAATATCTCGCCGGGCGCACGCCGATCCCGTGCATCAGGTGCAACATGGGCCCGAAGTTCACGGACCTGCTGCGCATGGCAAGAGAACTGGGGGCCGATTGTCTCGCCACCGGCCATTACGTACGCCGCGTCGCGGGGGAGCACGGGCCGGAATTGCACCGCGCGCTCGATCCGGCGCGGGACCAGTCCTATTTCCTCTATGCCACGACGGAAGAGCAGCTGGATTTCCTGCGCTTTCCCCTGGGCGGGCTTCCGAAGACGGAGGTGCGCGCGATTGCCGAGGAATTCGGCCTGCGCGTCGCCAACAAGCCGGACAGCCAGGACATCTGCTTCGTGCCCGACGGTGACTACGCGAAGATCGTCAAGGCCATGCGCCCGGAAGGCGGCCGCGCCGGCGAGATCGTCCACGCGGAAAGCGGAGAGGTGCTGGGCCGGCATCCCGGGATTATTCACTACACCGTCGGCCAGCGCCGGGGGCTGGAGATCGGGGGGCAGGCGGAGCCCCTCTACGTGGTCGGCCTCGATGCCGAGGAGGCGAAAGTGCTGGTGGGTCCCAGGCGGATGCTGGCCGTTCGGTCCGCTGAAGTGATCGAAACCAATCGCATCGGCCCGGTGCCCGAAGGCCCCCTGACCGCCAAGGTGCGCTCCATGGCCAAGCCGGTGCCCGTCACCTTGAGCGGATCACTGGGCGATGGAGCCACGGTGACTATCGCCTTCGAACAGCCCGAGTATGGCGTTGCGCCGGGACAGGCCGCCGTGATCTATGCCGGAGACCGCGTAATCGGCGGCGGGTGGATAGAGAAAACCGCGAAGGCCTAGCCTTCCCACTCCTCGAGCACGCAGCCGTAGCCCTCGCGATAGGTTGCCGTCGCGCTTTCCACCAGCGGAACGCT
Source organism: Aurantiacibacter hainanensis (assembly GCF_036321025.1). NCBI lineage: Bacteria > Pseudomonadati > Pseudomonadota > Alphaproteobacteria > Sphingomonadales > Erythrobacteraceae > Aurantiacibacter > Aurantiacibacter hainanensis. The sequence continues at coordinate 1,432,329 of NZ_JAZAPB010000001.1, read as the reverse complement.
GGCCGTAACGCTCTGGTTTGCCTCGTCCTGGCTCAGCCAGATGGCACCCATGCCGGCCAGCAGGTCGTCCTTGCACTGGCCCGGCTCCCGCCCGCCTATATAGCGACAGGAACACACGTTCTTGGCGGCATAGCCGGTGCCGATCCGGGAAAACCCTGCAATTCTCTCGCCGTAGATCCACGTCACCGCGCCGCCGATCGCGATCAGCGCGACCAGCAGTTTGAGCCACGGGATACGGCGTTTGCTAACAGCCTGATTTGCGGTTGCCATTTGCGGAGTCCTGCAGGAAAGGGGGTGCGCCGATGTCGCGCCACGCCTCCCCTAGCCGCCCGCCTGCCCGCTCGCCAAGTGTCTTGGCGCTCGCCCTGTCGTTCATGCTGCTCGCTTCGTGTGCGCAGGACGGTCCGCCACCCGAACCGCCCCTGCCGCCAGAGGCGCTGGAAGCGGTTTCGGACGATCCCGGCGTGCCGCGCGAAAGCCTGGCGCGCCAGGTCGACGATCTGTTCAGCGCCGAGGACATTGGCGAAACCCGTGCCCTGCTGGTGCTCCACGGCGGAGAGGTCGTGGCGGAGCGATATGGCGAGGGCTACGGCCCGGATATCCGCTTTACCGGATGGTCCATGTCGAAGAGCGTCACCGCCGTGCTGCTGGGCATGATGGTGGCCGACGGCCGGCTTGCGCTGGACGATCCCGCGCCCGTCGCGCTGTGGCAGCGCCCCGGCGATCCGCGCAGCGAGATTACCCTGCGTCACCTGCTGCAGATGCGATCAGGCCTGCGCCACCGCGAAGGGCAGGAGCCGGCCTATACTTCGGACGAGGCGCGGATGCTGTTTCTCGACGGGCGCGACGACATGGCGGGGTGGGCCGAAGCGCAGACGCTGGAAGACGAACCCGGCACGACGTTCAGGTACTCGACGGCCAGCACGCTGATCCTGTCCGATATCGCCACGGACACGATTTCTTCGGGCGATGCACCCGATGCGCGGCAGCAGGCGATGGCAGAATTCGTCGATTCGCGCCTTGCCGTTCCGCTGGGCATGGATTCGCTCACGGGGGAATACGATGCCAGCGGTACGCTGGTGGGCGGCAGCAATTTCTGGGCAACGGCGCGCGACTGGGCTCGGTTCGGCGAATTCCTGCGCAACTACGGCTCCGTCGCCGGTGCCCAGATCGTGCCGCGCGGCTGGATCGAGTTCATGCGCCGCTCCAGCCCGGCCTCGCCCGACTATGGCGCGCAGCTGTGGCTGAACCATCCATCGGGCGGCGATCGCGATGTCCTGTTCGATGGCGCGCTGGGCGAAGACCTCTTCGCCGCCATCGGACACCTCGGCCAGTACGTGATCGTGTCACCCGACCGGCGGCTGACCGTGGTGCGCCTCGGCCAGACCGACGGGGATTCGCGCGACCGGCTGGTGGACGAATTGCAGGATATCGTGGCGCTCTACCCTTCCAGGTAGAACCGCCCCTCCACCACCGTCACGCAGTCGCCCGCAAGGACCGCGCGGTCGCCCTCGAGGCGGCACACGGCATGGCCGCCGCGCTGCGAGGCCTGGAATGCGGTGAAGCTCTCGCGTCCCAGACGCTCGGTCCAGAAAGGCGTCAGAACGGCGTGGGCCGAGCCGGTGAAGCTGTCTTCATCGACGCCTCCGCCGGGCACGAAATTGCGGCTGATCACGTCGGTTTCCTTGCCGGGTGCCGTGCAGATGAACTGGTCCTCGCCCAGCTTGGCCAGTCCGCGCAGATCGGGGTCAAGCGCACGGATCGCGGCGGCGTCCGCGAACAGGAAGATGTTGTAGCCATCCTCGTTGCGCCAGGTTTCCAGCGGCTCGGCCCCAAGCAGGTCGGCAGCCTCGGGGTACTCGCTTCTGGTCGTCGGGATTGCAGGCAAGGCCAGTTCGTAGCCTTCGGCGGCCCTGCGCACCTCCAGTATGCCGGCCTTGCGGGTCGAGAAGGTCACCGCTTCGCGCCCCTCCGCCCGCGACAGGATCACGTGGCCCGATCCCAGCGTGGCATGGCCGCACAGGGCCACTTCGACCGTGGGCGTGAACCAGCGCAGGGCATAGTCCGCATCCCCCTCACGGGTTTCGACGAGAAAAGCCGTCTCGGCGAACATGTTTTCCTCGGCGATGGCCCTCATGGTCGCATCGTCGGGCCACTTGTCGACGATCACCACTGCCGCCTGGTTGCCGCTGAACGGCTTCGAGGCAAAGGCATCGACGTGCCAGTACGGAATTGATCTGCGGCTCATTCGTCATCCTTCAGTTGCGCGAATTCATTGGTCTCGACGAGCGAATTGCCGGGTTCGTCCACGTGGCCCACGGGATCGATGTGGATCAGCAGTTCGAGGCCGGGAAAGCGGCGGCAGAGGTCTTCCTCGACGCGGTCGATGATGGCGTGCGCCTCCTCCACCGTCATGCGGCCGGGCAGGTCGACGTGGAACTGCGCGAAATCGTGATGCCCGCTGGTGCGCGTGCGCAGGTCGTGCAGGTTGGAAAGCTCAGGGTGATCGGCGGCCGCCTCCACGAAGGCGCGGCGCTTTTCCTCCGGCCACTCGCGATCCATCAGGTGGTCGATCGCTTCCATCGAGGACTGCCAGGCGTTCCACAGCAGCCATCCGGCGATTGCCAGGCCGAACAATGGATCGGCCCGCGCGAAGCCCAGGTACTGGTCGAGCACAAGCGCCGCGATCACGGCCAGATTCAGGAACAGGTCCGACTGGTAGTGCACGGAATCGGTTCGTATGGCGACCGAACCGGTGCGGCGGATCACGTAGCGTTGCCAGGCGATGAGAGCGAAGGTCGCCGCGATGGCGATCACGGAAACGATGATGCCCTGCTCTGCGGCCCGGGTTTCCCCGCCCTCGATCAGGCGCTGGATGGCCCGAAAGCCGATAGCGCTGGCGGAAAGCACGATCAGGATGATCTGGAACATCGCCGCCAGCGATTCCGCCTTGCCATGGCCGAACCGGTGATCCTCGTCGGCAGGCTGCGCTGCAACCCAGACGCCCACGAGGGTAGCCATGCTCGCCACGAAATCGAGCGCGGTATCGGCGAGGCTGCCCAGCATGGCGGTGGAGCTGGTCTGCCACACGGCCCACAGCTTCAGCGCGCCGAGGAACAGCGCGGTGCCCATCGAGGCAAGGGCCGCACTGCGGGTAAGGGAGGCCCGCTCCTGACTCACGGATAGAGCAGGGTGCTGGACCAGTCGTCACCCTCTCCGGAGCGGACGAACCGGCGGCGCTCGTGCAGGCGGTTGGGCCTGTCGAGCCAGAATTCCATCGCGCCGGGGGAAAGGCGAAAGCCCGTCCAGTGGGATGGGCGCGGCACTTCGCCCTCGTCCTCGTAAGCCGCGCGCAGCTCGGCGACACGCGCCTCGTAGGTGGCGCGCCGGTCCAGCGGGCGGGACTGGTCGCTGGCGGCGGAGCCGACCTGGCTGACGAAAGGCCGGGAATGGAAATAGTCATCGGCTTCCTGCTGGGTCACTTCGGCCAGCGGACCCTCGATGCGAATCTGGCGGCGCAGGCTCTTCCAGTGAAACAGCAGGGCCGCCTGCGGGTTCGCCAGGATCTCGCCGCCCTTGCGGCTCCCGGCATTGGTATAGAAGACGAAGCCCCGTGCATCGTGGCCCTTGAGCAGCACCATGCGCACCGATGGCGCTCCGTCGGGTGTTGCCGTGGCCAGCGCCATGGCGTTGGGATCATTGGGTTCGCTCGCCTTCGCCTCGGCAAACCACGCCTCGAACAGGGCGAAGGGATCGTCCACGGGAATGGCATTGGCATCGGCAGTCATGGAAGCAGGGATTAGTCCCGGTTAGGGCCGGTTGAAAGGCCCTGCTTGCCAAATATCATTGCCTTACCTAGCTAACACACCATGGCCGATCCCTATTCCACCCTCGGTATTAGCCGCAGCGCGAGCGAGAAGGACATCAAGTCCGCCTATCGCAAGCTCGCGAAAGAGCTGCATCCGGACCGCAACAAGGACAACCCGCAGGCCGCCGATCGCTTCGGGAGGGTGACGCAGGCCTACGACCTGCTGTCCGACAAGGACAAGCGCGCCCGTTTCGATCGCGGCGAGATCGATGGCGATGGCAATCCCACCAGCCCCTTCGGTCACGGGGGGTTCGGCGGCGGGTTCGGAGGCGGTCGCCCCGGTGCCGGCGGCAGCCATTCCTCGCGCGATTTCCAGGGTTTCGGTGGCGGCGACGAGATGGACCTCGGCGACCTGTTCGAAGGCCTCTTCGGTCGCAATGGCGCGCGCGGCGCGCGGGGCGCCGGAATGAACCCCAACATGGGTGGCGGCATGGGCGGCCAGCAGGGTTTCCGACGTCCGCCTCCACCTCCGCCGCAGAAAGGCGCGGATATTCGCTACAAGCTGGCAGTCTCCTTCGTCGATGCGGCGACGCGAGCCAAGCAGCGCATCACGCTGTCCGACGGCAAGACGATCGATCTTTCGCTTCCCGAGGGCGTGGAGGACGGCACCACCATGCGCCTCAAGGGCAAGGGCCGCCAGGGGCCCGGGGGCAATGGCGACGGTATCGTGGTGGTGAACGTGCAGCCCCACCCATTCTTCTATCGCGAGGGCGACGACGTGCGGGTGGACCTGCCGATCACGCTCGACGAGGCCGTGAACGGCGCGAAAGTCAAAGTGCCCACGGTCGATGGACCGGTCATGCTCACGGTCGGCGCCGGCTCCAGCTCGGGCAAGGTCCTTCGCCTCAAGGGCAAGGGTTTCAGCAAGAAGGGCGGGACGCGCGGCGACCAGCTGGTGACCCTGGAAATCCAGTTGCCCGACGATACCGAGGAACTCGCCAAGAAGCTGAAAGGGTGGAAGGACGCCGGCAATCCGCGCGAACATATGGGGCTGTAATTCCAGCAGCTTGACCCGCCGCCGCTCGACACGGCCCGCCATAGTGTTAGATACACTCCGCAATGGCCCCTCCCGGCATCAGAGACAAGGACCGAGCACCGGGTCCGCCGAAGCGCAACTTTTCCCCGGAGGCGCGCCGCCAGGCGGCGGTCGAGCAACGGGGAAAGCTGGCCCAGTGGCGCGGTTCGCTGGGTATCGGGGACAGGGCCTGGGAAGTCACGAAGCGCGTGGTGGTCGGCTGCTTCAACGACGGCCTGATCCATGCGGGCAACCTCGCCTACATGTCGGTTCTGGCCATCTTCCCGTTCTTCATCACTGCCGCCGCGATCTTCTCCGCCATCGGCGAGGAGGGGGAGCGCGCAGCTACCATCAACGCCATCCTCACCGCCCTTCCGCCCGTGGTGGGCGAGGTGATCGGCCCCGTTGCGCGCAACGTGGTGGAGGCGCGCAGCGGCTGGCTGCTGTGGGTCGGAGGTCTTTTCGGCCTGTGGACCGTGGGCAGCCTGGTGGAAACCATCCGCGACATCCTGCGGCGCGCCTACGGCACCCGTCCGACACACGCGTTCTGGAAATACCGCCTGTTCTCCACCGGCATCATCATCGTCGCGGTGCTGATGCTGATGACATCGCTGCTGGCGCAGGTGATGATCGGTACGGCGCAGGAGGTGATCTCCGCATATTTCCCCGATCTGACCCAGGCGCTGGGACGCCTGGCCTGGTCGCGGATCGTGCCGGCCATCGGCCTGTTCGGATCGATCTACCTGCTGTTCTATGCCCTGACCCCGCACAGCTATCGCCACCGGCGCTACCCCAAGTGGCCGGGCGCCTTGCTGGTCACCGGCTGGTGGATCGCGGTGACGATCGCCTTGCCGCCGGTGCTCCGCAGCGTGTTTTCCTACAACCTGACCTACGGATCGCTGGCCGGCGTCATGATCGCGCTTTTCTTTTTCTGGCTGGTGGGCTTAGGGATGGTGGCGGGCGTCGAACTGAACGCCGCCCTTGCGGAAACGCCGGAGGAAGAGCGCGAACGCAAGCGGCAGGAAAACCCCGACGATGACGGGGATACGCAGAATACGGAGGAAACCGTCGCATGACCGGATTGATGGCAGGCAAGAAGGGCCTGATCATGGGCCTCGCCAACGACAAGTCGCTGGCCTGGGGGATTGCCAGGAAACTGCACGAAGCGGACGCGGAAATGGCCTTCTCCTACCAGGGCGAGGCGCTGAAGAAGCGTGTCGGTCCGCTCGCCGAGCAGGTGGGCAGCGACTTCCTGATCGAATGCGACGTTTCCGACATGGACGCGATGGACAAGGCCTTCGCGGAAATCGAGCAGCGCTGGGGGAAGCTCGACTTCCTGGTTCACGCCATCGGCTTTTCCGACAAGAACGAACTGCGCGGGAAATACGTCGATACCAGTCTCGACAACTTCCTGATGACGATGAACATTTCCGCCTACTCGCTGGTGGCCGCGGCAAAGCGCGCGCGCCCGCTGATGAGGGATGGCGGCAGCATCGTGACCCTCACCTACTATGGCGCCGAGAAGGTGGTGCCCCACTACAACGTGATGGGCGTGGCCAAGGCCGCGCTGGAAACCAGCGTGCAGTACCTCGCGAACGATCTTGGGCCGGAAAACATCCGCGTCAACGCGATCAGCGCCGGGCCGATCAAGACGCTGGCGGCAAGCGGGATCGGCGATTTCCGCTACATCCTGAAGTGGAACGAGTTGAACGCCCCGCTTCGCCGCAACGTCACCATCGAGGACGTGGGCGGTGCCGGGCTCTACTTCTGCTCGGACCTCTCGTCGGGCGTGACGGGTGAGACCCATCACGTCGATGCGGGTTATCACGTGGTGGGCATGAAGCAGGAAGACGCGCCCGATATCGCGCTCACCTAGGCTGCGCCGGGGGTCTTAGCAGGCTTTTTAACTGCGGGGCCGCCGCCGCCGTAGTGCAGCGGCTCCCATCAGTCCGAGCGGCCTCAGCCTAGGCGCCGGGTTCCGCCGGGGGCGGCGCGGCATCCAGTGGCACCGGTCCGTCGTCATCGTCGAAGCTGGGCGGCGGAAGGTCGCGCGGCGGGATCCGTTCGGGATCGACGACGGTAGCGGGCGGCGCGGAGGGATCCACCTCCTCACCCGGAATCGGTACGCTCTGGGCCTGACGGCGACGTTCGAACTCGGCTTCTTCCAGTTCCTCGACCCGCGTCTGCGTGGCGGCGGCTTCGGCATCGATCGTGGCAAGGCGTTCGGCGCGCTCCTCGGCGATCAGTTCGGCAAAGCGCACGTCGCTGGAGCTTGCACGCTCCGCGTATGCGGCCTCGATCATTTCCATCGTGCAGCCAAGGTCGCCCCCGGCGCCCACGGGCGTACAGCTCAGCGGACCAAAGTCGCCGACGGCTTCCAGAGCCAGCGCGCGCTGCGTCCAGCTCTCGTTCTCGGGCGAATCGCTGCTGCGCAGGCGCGGCGGGATGCGATAGCGTTCGCTCTCGTCCAGCCGGGCGCAGACGGTGATCGTATCGCCGGAACTCTCGGGGCACTCGTCATCGCCGAAGATGATGACCTGGTTCACACGATCGCCAGCGTCGTCCTGAGCGGCGGCGGGGGTTGCGGCCAGGCCGGCAGCAATGGCGGCAGTGGCAGTCAGGGCAAGCAGGCGATGCATCGTGGAACCTCGTATTTCGTGTCTCGCGCATTTGGCGCGCACGGTGTTGAACGCATGATGAAGAGGCAATGTTTCAGATCTTCTCGGAAATGCGGATGGCGGCCTTGCATCCCAGCCGGATCGCTGCCGACAGCAGCGGATAGCCCGGCGCCTTTTCCGCGCCCGACGCCAGCGCCGCGTCGCGATGCTCGCGCTCGTCCTCGCGGAAGCGGTGGATCATGTCGGCAAGCTCGGGGTCGTCGCCGTCGCGCTCCAGCTCGTCCAGCTGGCGGGAATAGTGCTTGTCGATCTCGGTCTCGACCGCCGCGGTGCACGCCATGGCGGCTTCGGGCCCCAGCAGGGCGGTGCCGACGCCAAGGGCGTAGCCCGCAACGTTCCAGAACGGCTGCAGCGCGGTGGGGCGAACGCCGCGCTTGGCCAGCAGTGCATCGAATTCCGCGCGGTGGCCTGCTTCCTGCTCGGCCATGCCGCGAATTTCCGCCGAATGAGGACCGCGATCACCCATCACCGCCAGTTGCCCGGCATAGATGCGGGTGGCACCGAACTCGCCCGCCTGATCGACGCGGATCATCACGGAACGGTCCTTGGTCATGCGGTCTTCTCCTTGGCCAGCAGCAATACCCATATGGCGATTGCGCCGCCGATGGAAAGCAGCGCGTTCCAGCCAGCCAGCGAGATGCCCAGGAATGTCCATGCCGCCTCGTCGCAGCGGACGAAATCCAGCGAGAAGGGGTCGCTGACGGTGCAGCCCAGCGGGCTTTCCCACCAGCCGTACTCCACGCCCGCATGAAAGACCCCGATCAGGCCCGATACCGCAATTGCCAGCCCAGCCAATCCGATCCAGAGCCGTTTCGGACCGGCGACGGTAGACAGGAGCGCAAGGCCGACCGCCGCGAAATGCGGGTAGCGCTGCCACCAGCACAGCTCGCACGGAAACAGGCCGAAGCCGTATTCGGAGATATAGGCGCCGGCAAGCAGCACTGCGGGAATGGCCAGCGCAAGGCGCTGTGCCAAACGGTCGGACATGGGAAGGGTGCGATTCATCAATCGCTTCCTAACCGCTCGTTCCCGCCTTGTCGAAGGGCTTGGCTGACCCGGTGCGCGCTACTGGCGCGCCGCGAGGTTCACGCCCGAGGTGCGACGCAGCGTGCGCACGGCATAGTCGAGCTGGAAGTCTTCGACGCCCATCTCCTCGAGCTCCGCCGCGGTGAGCTGGAAACGCGGATCGTCGAGGCGGTCGCGCTCGAGATTCTCGTCTTCCGCACCGATCTCGCCGACCAGGTGTCCGCGAAGGTCGCTCTCGCGCAGCGCCAGGCGCTGGCGACGCTCGGCATCGGGATCCGAAAGCTGGGGCACGCGGATATCCGGCTCGATCCCGCCTTCCTGCACGCTGCGGCCCGAGGGCGTGTAATAACGCGCGGTCGTCAGCTTGAGCGCGGCATCGCTGCTGAGCGGCAGGAGCGTCTGCACGCTGCCCTTGCCAAAGCTGCGCTCTCCCATCACCAGCGCGCGGCGGTGATCCTGAAGCGCGCCCGCGACGATCTCGCTGGCGGAGGCCGAGCCTTCGTCGATCAGCACGATGATCGGCAGGCCGGGCGCGACATCGCCGCGATAGACGGTCTCGGCATCGTAGTAGATGGTCTCGCGGCGCGAGCGGCCGCGCTGCGACACGATCTGCCCCTCGGCAAGGAACAGGTCGGAAAGGGCGACGGCTTCGTCCAGCGAACCGCCCGGGTTGCGGCGCAGGTCGAGAACCAGGCCGGTCAGGCGACCGGTCGCCTGCTCCTGCAATTCGCGCAGACCCTTGCGCACGTCGGCGCCGACGTCGGCGGAAAACTCGTTGACGCTGATGTGGCCGACATTGCCGTCCATCAGTTCCCAGGTCACCGGCTCAAGCTCGATCACGCCGCGCGTCACGGTGACGTCGAAGCTGTCCTCGCGTCCCGGGCGGAAGATCGTCACCTCGATATTGGTCCCGGCAGGGCCGCGCATCTGGGCAACCGCGTCGTTCAGTTCCTGGCCGTAGATCAGGCCGCCGTTGATGTGGGTGATGTAGTCGCCGGCCTTGATGCCGGCACTTTCCGCGGGACTGCCGCGGAAGGGCGACACCACCTTCACGGCGCCGTCTTCCATCTGCACCGAGATGCCCAACCCCTGGTAATTGCCGTCGATCATGGTCGTCAGGCGTTCCAGCGCAGGGCCGTCGAGATAGGCCGAGTGCGGATCGAGCGAGGCAAGCATGCCGTCGATCGCGCCGCGGATCAGCGTTTCATCATCCACCGGCTCCACGTAGCTCGCCTTGATCCGCTGGTAAGTGGCGAAAAGCTTGGCGAATTCGGGAGAGGCGCGCCCTTCCACCTGCGCGATCGCGGCAGTGGTGGCGGGCACGAGCGCGACAGCCGTACACAATGCGGCGGCGCGGATGGCGGATGCAAAGTTCATATATTCAGCGTCCTCGGCACGGAGGTAGTCCCATGTTTCATTTATCGCATAGGCGGGCTTAACGCCAGATGAGGCGAAAACACCGCCCCGAAACGGGAATTTCCCAGCCGTTACCCGGTGTGGCGCAGCGGGTTCACGGGATCGCCATTGTGGCGTAATTCCAAGGTTATGCTGGGGTTCGCGGGACCAGCCTTGCCCAGCGGGGCGCCGCTTCCGACCGTCTGCCCTACATCGACGTTGCTGCGCGCCAGACCTGTGAGGAGGCTGGTCCAGCCGTCGCCGTGCTCGATAATCACGATATTGCCATAGCCCTGATAGGGCCCGGCGAAGGCGATTCGCCCCGCCGCCGGGGCCACGACCTGCGCTCCGGGAATGGGGGCAAGGGTAAGGCCCTGGCTCGGCCCGGAGGCCTGCGGCGCGCCGAAGCCGGTCAGTGTGCGTCCGGTCACCGGAAGAATGTAGGGCGAGGGCGCACCGGCAGCCTGCGCAGGTTCGTCCGGCGCACGCACCGCGGCCGATTGCGCACCTTCGGGTCGGGCAGGGCGCAGACGCGGCCCCGGCAGCGCGGCAAGGCTCTGGCGAAGCTGGGCGGATCGGTCGAGTTCGGTCAGCAGTCCGTCGAGATCGCGAACGTCCTCGGCAAGGGCGAGAGCCCGGTCTGCCTCGCGACTGGCGGACCCGCCTGCAGCTCGCGCGGCGAGGCGCTGGCGCGTTTCGATATCGGCAAGCGCATCACGCCGCTCAGCCAGCGTCGCTTCCTCGGCCTGAAGCACCTGCGCCGCCGCCAGGGCCTCCCTGCGCAATTCGCGGCTGCGCTCGATGCGGTTTCGCAGTTCCCGCGTGTCCGCGCGCACCTCGGGCACGGTGTCGTGCAGCATGGCACGCAGATAGACCACGTCCTTCACGGAACCTGGCTGCATGATCGAAAGCGCCAGCGGGCGGCGCGAAAACTGTTGGAGGGCGGCGGTCAGCTCCACGACCGGCTGCTGCTCGCGCCCCAGCGTTTCACGCATCTGCGCGCGCTCGCGGTCGATCATGGCGATGCGGGCCTGCGCGGCGATGATACCAGATTCGGCCTGCTGGATACGGGCGGCAAGGGCTGCGGCCTGACGGGCGGCGCGCTCGGCGGCGTTCTGGGCAGCCTCCGCCTCTTCCTCGAACCGCTGGCTGCGCGCCTCGGCATTCTCGCGCTCGGCAAGGGCCTCCGCCAGCTCCGCCCGCATCTGCTCGGAACCGTCCGCCACAGGGGCGCGCTGGGCGAAAGCCGCCGCGGCGCAAAAGGCCAGGGAGCCCAGGAGAAGGATGGTGCGATGCATCTGCTGTTACCCTGCCCGATGATAGGGATGGCCTGCAAGAATGCTGGTGGCGCGGAAGAGCTGCTCCATCAGCATGGCGCGGGCCAGCAGGTGAGGCCAGGTGGCCTTTCCGAACGCAATGAGAAGGTCTGCCTCGTCCCGCTCCTGCCGCGAGTGGCCGTCTGCGGCGCCGATCACGAAGCGACATTCGCGCATGCCGTCGTCCCGCCAGCGTTCAAGGATTTTCGCGAAGTCTTCCGAACCCAGATCCTTGCCCCTTTCATCGAGCAACACGGTCCGGAAGGGAGTCTGAGGATCAGGAATTTGTCCGCCAGTTTCGGGAAGCTCAGTCAGCTTCAGTGGCCACTGGATGCGCTTGGCATAGCGTTCGACCAGCTCTTCCTCGGGGGAACGGGCAATTTTCCCGCGAGCGATGACATGCAACATCATGAGAAAGCCCTATCGGGCCACGGCAAGCGGACCGCAAGGCCGAACGGCCGCCCGCAGCTTGCCTGCGCGTCTGGCGAGAGCGCTCGCGCCGAGGCGCAAGCGCAGATCAACCTAGGCGGTGCCGGTCTGCACCTTCTTCTCGCCGTCCTCGCCGAAGCCCCACATCCTCTCGAGGTTGTAGAAGCTGCGGACTTCCGGACGGAACAGGTGGACGACCACGTCGCCAGCGTCGATCAGCACCCAGTCGGCTGCCGGAAGGCCCTCGATACGCGGGCTGGGTTCTCCGGCCTGCTTCAGCTTCTCCGCCAGCTTGTTCGCCATGGCGGCAACCTGGCGGGTCGAGCGACCCGAGGCGACGACCATGTGATCGGCGATGGAGCTCTTGCCTTCGAGCGGGATGGAAACGATTTCCTGTGCCTGGTCGTCGTCCAGCTGCTGAAGGATCATGGCGTGTAGAGAGCCGGGTTCGGCGGCGATGGTGGTTTCAGAATCAGACATGGAGATGATGGTGGCTGTTGCGGTGCTGTTGCCGTGTTCGGCGGAACGCGCAGGCGTTCCAGTATTGGCAGGTGTCATCGCGAAAGGTCATGCTCCGTATAAGGGGTGATGGACGAAAGCGTTCCGGGCCGGATGCCTCACGCGTCCGCCCTCCTGCCGGCTTCCCGGCCGTCTTCGTGTATGAGGGAATGCGTTATCTGGTCCCGGGGAGCTGGCCCGTCAAGGTCGTCTGCCCAGTGAGGATCCGCCCGGCGTATTTGTGTAGCCGAACGCGGATCGGGATCGAAACGCAGCTCTGTCAGCGCGGGAGCGCTCCATTCGCCCCGGTTGCGTAATCCGGCTGCGGGTAACCGGTAACGTCGCAGCCAGGCCTTTGCGGGGCTCGCAAGGGCAATATCATCATACCCGGGCCGGGCGATAACGGCAATGGGCATTTCCCGCGCAATCTGCCGCCAGTCCTTCCACCTGTGGAATTGGGCCAGGTTGTCGGACCCCATCAGCCAGACGAAATTGCGTCGTGGATAGCGGCGCTTGAGGGCGCGCAGGGTGTCGACGGTGTAGCGGGTGCCGAGTTCGCGCTCGATGGCGGTGACCCGGATCGGTGCGCGCCGGGCCATCGCCTGGGCCGATCGTACCCGTGCCGCCAGCGGCGCCATGCCCGCCCTGGGCTTGAGCGGGTTGCCGGGGGAAACCATCCACCACACCTCGTCCAGCCCCAGGGCGGCGATCGCAAACAGGGTGATGCGGCGATGGCCGCCGTGGGCAGGGTTGAAGCTGCCGCCCAGCAGGCCGGTAAGGCTTCGGCCCATCAGCTGGCGGCGCGGCGCGGCGAAACGCGGAAGCCGTGGCGATTCTCCTGCGACTTGAGCGCCCAGGCCGGATATTCATCGTCGAGCATGCCGATTTCATTCAGCGTGGCCAGCTCGTCCGAGGAAAGCTCGATATCGGTGGCTGCCAGGTTTTGTGCCAGTTGCTCCCTGCGCTTTGCCCCGATAATAACCGACGTGGTTACTTTCTGATGGAGCAGCCATGCGAGGGCTATCGCGGGAACGCTGACCTCGTGACGCTCGGCCATCGGTCGCATCGCCTCTACGGCGCGTGCCGCCAGGTGCTTGTCGGCCTTGGGAAAATCCAGCTTGGCGCGGCGCCCCTCTCCGCTGACATCGCCATCGTCACCGAAATCGTACTTGCCTGACAGGAGGCCGCCGAGAAGCGGGCTCCAGACCATCAGGCCCAGTCCCTCGGACAGCATCATCGGCACCAGCTCGCGCTCCAGTTCGCGACCGGTGACGGCATAGAGCGCCTGGTTGGAGACAAACTTGTCCCATCCGCGCCGCTCGGCGATGCCCAGCGCCTTGGCGATCTGCCACGCCGCCCAGTTCGACACGCCGATGTAGCGCGCCCGGCCCGACCGCACGATGTCCTCCATCGCGCGCAGGCCCTCTTCCATGGGTGTATGCGGATCCCACCCGTGGATCTGGTAGAGATCGACGTGGTCGAGTTGCAGGCGCTTCAGGCTGGCGTCGACCTGGTTCAGCAGGTGATAGCGCGAATAGCCGGAATCGTTCGGCCCCTCGCCCATCGGGCCCATGCCCTTGGTCGCAACCACCACCTGGTCGCGCGCCACGCCCACGTCGCGCAGTGCCTGGCCGACGTATCGCTCGCTCTGCCCCGCCGAATAGACGTTGGCGGTATCGAGAAAGTTGACCCCCGCATCCAGCGCCTGCTTCAGCAGGGCGGTAGAGCCGGCCTGATCGAGGTCGTGCTGGAAGAAAGCGGACGGTGCGGTACCGAATGTCATCGTGCCGAGGCACAGTTCCGAAACCACCAGTCCGGAATTGCCAAGCCGGTTATACCGCATGTCCGCCTCCCCCTGCCTGTTCGGCTATGGCCGGGCCTGTCCCTTGCCGCGTACCTGCCACTTGTAAGTCGTCAGGCCCTCCAGCGCGACCGGCCCGCGTGCATGCAGGCGGCCGGTGGCGATGCCGATTTCCGCGCCCAGTCCGAATTCGCCGCCGTCGGCGAACTGGGTGGAGGCGTTGTGCATCACGATGGCGCTGTCGACTTCGTTGAGGAAACGCTGTGCCGCCGCGTCATCATCGGTGATGATCGCCTCCGTATGGCCGGAAGAATGCGCGGCGATATGTTCCATCGCGGCGTCGATATCGTCGACGACCGCAACCGACAGGATGGCATCGAGATATTCGGTGTCCCAGTCCTCGTCAGTTGCTGGCTTCACGCGGCTGTCCAGCTTCTGCGCGCGCTCGTCGCCGCGCAGTTCGCAGCCCGCATCGGCGATGGCCTTCAGCACCTTCTCGCCTTCGCCGAAGTTCGCATCGATCAGCAGCGTTTCCATCGCCCCGCAAATGCCGGTGCGACGCATCTTGGCGTTCACCGCGATTTCGCGCGCCATGTCGGGATCGGCCTTGGAGTGGATGTAGGTGTGGCAGATGCCGTCGAGGTGGGCGAGCACCGGCACGCGCGCATCCTGCTGCACCCGCGCGACAAGGCCCTTGCCGCCGCGCGGCACGATCATGTCGACCAGGCCTGCCGCCTTCAGCATGGCGCCGACCGCCTCGCGGTCCTGCGTCGGCATCAGCTGGATGGCGTCGGAAGGCAGCCCTGCGGCTTCCAGTCCCTCGGCAAAGGCGGCGTGGAGGGCACGGTTCGAATGAATTGCCTCGCTACCGCCGCGAAGAAGCGCGGCGTTGCCCGAACGCAGGCACAGCGCCGCCGCATCGGCGGTGACGTTGGGACGGCTTTCGTAGATGATGCCGATCAGGCCGATAGGAATGCGGACCCGCTCCAGCCCGAAGCCCGAGGGGGCATCGCGCCGGTCGATGACCTCGCCGACCGGATCGGGCAGGCTGGCGACGTTCTCGATGGCGGAGGCGATGCCTTCCAGGCGCTCGTCATCCAGCTTCAATCGGTCGAGCATGGCCGGGGCGAGGCCGTTCGCCTTCCCTGCATCCATGTCCTTTGCATTGGCCGCGAGAATGTCGGCGGCGTTATTGCGGATGGCCTTGGCGGCGGCACGCAGCCCGGCTGCCTTTTCGGCGTCGCTCGCACGGGCCAGCTTGCGCTGCGCTGCGCGGCCCTTCACGGCCAAGTCCTCGATGAGGGTCGTGAAATCGGTCTTTTCGAGTGTGTCGGTAGTCATGCTGGCGCCTCTATCATGTGTGCGTGTGGCTGTCAGGACGAATCGCGGAAAGGCGAAAAGGGGGCGTTGCAAACCCCGGTTCGCCGGATTGTTCCCGCGCCCTCACAATTTTTTTCACCGAATATAACGCTTCACCGCGCGATCGGTTCAACTTGCCCCGAAGGTTAATATTCCGCCTCGACGCGCGCGGCATCGCCGTTATCCCTTTCCAACATAAATCAAAGCAATTGGACGGGGTCGTCTTGGGACACAAATCGACGGGTGGATATATCGACCGCCTGCG
The DNA here is from genome assembly GCF_036321025.1 of Aurantiacibacter hainanensis. Lineage (NCBI taxonomy): Bacteria > Pseudomonadati > Pseudomonadota > Alphaproteobacteria > Sphingomonadales > Erythrobacteraceae > Aurantiacibacter > Aurantiacibacter hainanensis. The sequence continues at coordinate 1,416,679 of NZ_JAZAPB010000001.1, read as the reverse complement.
CTCCTGGTTTCCGGAGCGCGAGTTTTTCATGCGGTCGCAGGGCCAGGTTCGCTTCCTGACCATCACCACGCGCATGCAGATGGCGGCAGCGGGTACCGTTGCCGCCGTGGCACTGGGCTGGGCCGTTTCGCTTGCCGCCATGGGCATCAGCCAGTGGCAGGCCAGCAGCGAGCGCGCCTCGCTGCTCGAGCGAGAAGCGAAGGTCAGCACCTCGGAAGAGCGGTTTGCCGCCTATTCCGACGACATCGCGGCAACCATCGCCGATCTCGAAGCGCGGCAGGAAATGCTGGATGGCATCGTCGAGATGCTGCCCGAGGACATCATGTCCAATGCCAACGACACGGTCACCGATTCGTCGGGAGAGAGCGAGGAGCTCATCTCGATGATCCGCTCTGTCTTCCCCGAAGCCGAAGGACTGGCGCGCATGGAAGCCCGCCAGCTCGCCTTCGCCGAACGCCTGACCCTTTATGCAGACCGCCGCTCCGCTCGCGCGGAGGAAGCCATCCGCCAGCTCGGCCTCGATCCGCGCGCCGTTTTGCGCTCGAACGAAAGCGCCATGGGTGGCCCGCTGGAAAGCCTCGCTTCCGAGGGCGACGGCTCGCTCGACCCGCGCTTCGAACGCCTTGGCCTCAGCCTGGCGCGGATGAGCGCGCTCGAACGCGGGCTCAACCAGATTCCGCAGGTGATGCCGGCCGATCTGAACTCGATTTCCTCGGGCTTCGGCTATCGCCGCGACCCGTTCCGCGGCACCCCCGCCATGCACCGCGGCCTGGACTTCCGCGCGCCGCACGGCTCCCCCATTCACGCCGCCGCCCACGGCCGCGTTTCCTTCGTGGGATGGAAGTCGGGCTACGGCAAGGTCGTGGAGATCGACCACGGCGCCGGCCTGGTCACACGGTATGCGCACATGTCCCGCTTCAACAGCGAAGTGGGCGCGCAGGTTGCCGCCGGCGACGTGATCGGCGCGATCGGCAGCACCGGCCGTTCGACCGGCCCGCACCTGCATTTCGAAGTGCGCATCAACAACACCGCGGTCAATCCGCGCCCCTTCCTGGAGACAGCCCCCGATGTTCTCGAACAAATCAGAGCCGAATTCGCCCCGGGCGACGGCGAAAGCAATGGTGAAACCGATGTCTAACCCTGGTGGTACCTTTTCCGTGATCGGGCCCGATGTGACCATTCGTGGTGACATCGAAGCCTCGGTCGATCTGCACGTCGACGGCAGCGTTGTCGGCAACATTGCCTGCGCCAGCCTGGTGCAGGGCGAAAGCAGCCGCGTCGAAGGCGAGATCAAGGCCGAGAGCGCCCGCCTTTCCGGCGAGGTGCAGGGCACGATCGAAGTGCGCGAACTGGTCGTCCTCAAGAGCGCCAGGATTTCCGGCGACGTCAGCTACGATACGCTGACCATCGAACAGGGCGCGTCGGTGGACGGTCGCTTCGCCCCGCTGCGCAGCAAGGGCGGACAGGCTTCGAGCGCCCCGGCCAAGCCGAGGGAAGAGCCCAAGTCCGACGACCAGCAGGGCGACGACAAGCCGCGCGGCCTGTCGTTGGCCGGCTAGGGCTGGATCAGAATTTGTGGAGGGGTGGGGCGGTCCAATGGGCCGCCCCAGTTCTTTGTGCGCTCGGCGCGCTGCGTCCGCCTAAAGGGAGCCCTGGCCGGGCTCGGTCTCGCCTTTTTCCTCGGCCGCGCGCTTGGCTTCCAGCCACGCTTCGGCCTCGGCTTCCTGCGCAGCCCGTGCGGCAGCCTTGACAGCCTCCTCACGCTCGCGGCGCAGTTCGGCAATCAGTTCCTGCTTGTCGTCACGCGGCGCAACGGGTTCCTGTGCCTCGACGTTCTCGTCTTCGGCCGACTCCTCGGCGGGCGCTGCGCGCTTGGCAGCCTTGGCCACCGCCGCATCGAGTTCGCGCTGCGAACACAGGCCCAGCGTCACCGGATCCTTGGGCTGGATGTTGGCGATGTTCCAGTGGCTGCGATCGCGGATCGCATTGATGGTGTTGCGGGTGGTGCCGATCAGCCGTCCGATCTGGGCGTCGGAAATCTCCGGGTGGTTGCGCAGGATCCAGGCGATGCCGTCGGGCTTGTCCTGCCGCTTGGACACGGGCGTATAGCGCGGTCCCTTTGTGCGGCTGACGTCGACCGGGGCCTTCTGCATCTTGAGCTGGTAATTCGGATCGGCCTGGCCACGCTCGATCTCCGCGTGCGTGAGTTCGCCAGAATGCACCGGGTCGCGGCCCGTGTACTTGGCGCCGGCAAGGTCGTCCGCCATCGCCTGCACTTCGAGGATATGCAGACCGCAGAAGTCGGCGATCTGGGTAAAGCTGAGCGCCGTATGGTCCACCAGCCAGCTGGCGGTGGCATGAGGCATCAGGGGCGTGGGCTGTTCGGCCACAACGTTTCTCCAAGCTGGAAATAAAAGGGCCGCCCCTCTCGGGACGGCCGTCGTCCCCGACGATGTAGGCCTTTTGCACGCAATCGGCAAGCGTTTGGCTCCATACCCCTCACGCGGGCGCGTGGGACAGGTCGAGCCGTTCCTCCTCTCGGGCGATTGGACACAGGCCCGCAAGGAACTGGTCCGCGCTGGCCTTCCAGGTGAATTCCCTTCCGTGGGCATGGCAGGCGCGCCGATCCAGGCGAAGGGCCGCGGCGATCGCATCCTCCAGCCTTTCCGCCATCGCGCCGCTGCGTGGCTGCAGGACATCGATCGGACCGGGGACAGGATAGGCGGCGACCGGCGTCCCGCAGGCAAGCGCCTCTATCATCACCAGGCCGAAGGTATCGGTCCTGCTCGGAAACACGAAGACATCGGCGCCGGCGTAGCAGGCAGCCAGCGCCTCGCCGCCGCGCCGTCCCAGGAAATGCGCATCGGGATAGGCAGCGCGCAGCCTGTCCATTGCCGGGCCATCGCCAACGACCACTTTCGTGCCGGGATGGGGGTTGGCGAGGAATGCCTCGATGTTCTTCTCGACCGCGACCCGCCCGACGTAAAGCTGGATCGGGCGGGGAAGGGAGAAGAAAAGGTCCGGCGGAGGATGGTCGGGATGAAACGTGTCCACCTCCACCCCGCGCCCCCAGTGATGCAGCGGACCGATGCCCTGATCGCGCAGTTGTCCGCGAATGGTTTCGGTCGCCACCATGATCCGTTCCGCCGGGGCGTGGAAGCGGCGTATGAACGGCCAGAACCAGCTGGCGGGAAGGCCGGAGCGGCGCGCGATATAGTCCGGAAACTGCGTGTGGTAGGCCGTCGTGAAGGGCAGTCGCCGCCGCTTGCAGTATCGCCGCGCGGCCCAGCCGAGCGGCCCTTCGGTGGCGATGTGGATGGTGTCGGGGCGAAATCCGTCCAGTCGCCTCGCCACCGCGCGCGGGCCGACAAGGGCGAGGCGTATCTCGGGATAGGAAGGCGCGGGTACGGAGCGAAAGAGATCCGGCGAGATGACCTCCACGTTATGCCCGCTGCTACGCAATTCACTGATGACGGCGGTCAAAGTGCGCACGACGCCGTTGACCTGGGGATGCCACGCATCGGTTATCAGCGCGATCTTCATCGGTCCGGCCCGCGTCCTCGGCTCAGGCGGCGACGGCGACGACACTGGCCGCTTTTTCCTCGCGCGCTTCGCGTCTGGCGACTTCATCCGGCCAGTTGAGGATTTCCATCCTCCCGTCAGCGTGCTCCACGAGGGCATTGCAGCCCTCTACCCAGTCACCGTCGTTCCAGTATTCGATGTTGTCGAATATGCGGTGTTCGGCGGTATGGATATGGCCGCAGACCACGCCGTCCACACCCCGCTCGGCGGCGGCGCGCGCCACGACCTCCTCGTATTTGCCGATGAACTCAACCGCGTTCTTCACCTTGTGCTTGGCCATCTTCGAGAGCGACCAGTACGGCAGGCCCAGGGCCTTGCGACCGGCGTTCACCCAGTGATTTACCCGCATCAGCGTGTGGTACAGCGCATCCCCCACGAAGGCGAGCCACCGGTGCGAGAGCATGACGGCATCGAACTCGTCGCCGTGCAGCACCATCAGGCGGCGACCGTCCGCGGTGTCGTGAAAGGCGGCGCGCCGGATCTCGATGCCACCGAAATTGAGGCCGGTGAACTGGCGAAACATCTCGTCGTGATTGCCGGGGATATAGACGATGCGCGTGCCGCGCTTGGCACGCTTGAGGATACGCCAGACGATATCGTTATGCGCGTCGGGCCAGTAGAACTTCTTCTTCAGCCGCCAGCCGTCGATGATGTCGCCCACCAGGTACATCGTCTCGCTGTCGACGTTGTCGAGGAAGTCGATCAGCAGCTCGGCGTTGCAGCCCTTCGTTCCGAGGTGGATGTCGGAAATCCATATGGTCCGATACTTGCGCCGCCCCTGGGGCGAGCGTTCGGGAATTGTCGGTTCTCGCCGATCGAAATCGGCAATCGTCGCAATCGCTCCGCCATTGCCGAGTTCGCCATCGAGATAAGTGCCAAACATATGCGCCGCGCCTCATCCGCTGCCTGTCTGACTTGCAGCCTATGAATCAACGATATGACACGGTGGCCACAGTTCGGTGGCAGTTTCGCGACAGTGTGACGGATTCGAGTCAGCGCACGATATATTGTTGCGGGGCAATCCAGGGGGAGGGCATGTTGTAGGGAACGGTGACGAACACCGCCTCCACATCTGCGATCTTTCCGTCCGCAATCTTGAACATTTCCAGCAGGCAGAAGCTGTGCGGGAAATGGAAGATGGAATCGTGACGGCTGCCATCGGTCCAGGTGACTTCGGTCAAGCGACCGGAATGGTCGATGAAGCCGCCCGCGACGACCAGGCCCTTCTGCTCGTCGACAAGCGGGAAGCGGCGATCGCGCAATCGGTCGTCGTACTTGTACTGGCCAAGGCGGAACTGGTCGGCCGTGCCCATGGCCGCGATGGGGTAACCCTCGATATCGACGTTGGTCGTCTGCAGGCCGTTTTCGATACGGTCGCAGTCGTCGGTGAAATGGGTGAACAGCTGTCCGTCGTTCAGTTGCAGCGTGTCGAAATAGCCGTTGGCGAGCGCAATCATTCGCTCCCGGCCCACCCGCTGTTCCGCCGGCACGTCGGCCAGCAGGCTTGGGCGCGGACGGCGGGCGGCGTCGATGACGGGAAACGGGCCCAGTTCATGGGGGCGGCAGATGATCGCCTCCGCCTCGGCAATGCGCCCGCCGGCCACCTTCAGGCGCAGGCACATCACGGCGGTGTCGGGCCCTTCGACGATATGGCCGAACCAGCAGACCTGCCCGGTGAGGGGGTCGGCGGCCCTGAGGTCGTAGTCGCGCGGAACGGCGCTTGCCGTGTTCCACACCCCGTCGCCCACGGCGAGCTGCACGTTGTTCTCGGTAAAGATCGCGTGCTCGGCCCAGGGCACCTGCGAGGGATCGCGCGCTGCAAGGGCATCGAGAAAGCCGTCCATCCGGGAAAGGAGTTCCTGGCGCGAGGCCGCGCTCTCGGGCATCGAATTGGCCATCAGCCAGCCGACCCCGCTACATCGAGCACGATCTTGCCGACATGCTCGCCCGCTTCCATCCGCCGATGGGCATCGGTAGCGTCGGCCAGGCGGAAGGTCCTGTCCATCACCGGTCGCAGGTCGCCGGTCTCGACCAGCGGCCAGACCTCCCGGAACAGTTCGTCGGCCAGCATGCCCTTGAAGACGTTGCTGCGCGGACGGAGGGTGGAGCCTGTGATGGTCTGACGTCGAACCATCATCTTCGCCATGTTGATCTCGGATTTCGGTCCGCCCAGCACGGCAATCACGACCAGGCGCCCGTCTTCGCCCAGGGCATCGAGATTGCGCTGGGTGTAGTCGCCCGCAACCACGTCGAGCACCAGGTTTACGCCCTTGCCGCCGGTGAAGGCCTTCGCCTCCTCTACGAAGTCCTGCGTGCGGTAGTTGATGGCGAGGTCGGCACCCACCTCCCGGGAGGCGGCGCACTTCGCATCCGATCCGCTGGTGGTGATGACCCGCAGACCGAACACCTTCGCCAGCATGGTCGCCATCGTGCCGATACCCGAGGTGCCGCCGTGGATCAGGATCGTTTCTCCATCGCGGGCGAAGCCGCGCTGGAAAACGTTGTGCCACACCGTGAAGAGCGTTTCGGGAATCGCGGCGGCCTGCGCCATCGAAAGACCAGCGGGCACCGGCAGGCAGTGCTCGGGCCGCGCAATGCAGTATTCCGCATAACCCCCGCCGTTCACCAGCGCGCACACGCGCTTGCCCTGTTCCGACGGGTCCACCCCTTCGCCGAGCGATATGACCTCGCCCGCGATTTCAAGTCCCGGCAGGTCGGACGCTCCCTCGGGCGGGGGATAGAGACCGGCGCGTTGCAGGCAATCCGGACGGTTCACCCCGGCATGATCCACCCGGACCAGAACCTCTCCCCGGCCGGGGCGCGGCACCTCACGCTCGGCAGCACGCAGCACGTCCGGTCCGCCCGGCTCCTCGATGGCGATGACCGTCATCGATTTCGGCAAGGTATTAAACAAGAAGGCCCCCCGTTCCCTTCGATTTCGATGCACAGTCCTAGGGATGCGTGCCATTGACAGCAAGCGCCCGGTTGGTGATGTTGCACTGCAATGGAAGACGAGCTTCCCCGGATGCGTTCCGACGCGGCCGGCCAGTTGGCCGGCGAGAACCTCGACAGCTATTCGCAGGACGAGTTGATGGCGCGCATCCAGCTGCTGGAAGCGGAGATCGCGCGGGTCAGAACCCATCACGAGAAGGCCGCGGCGCACCGCCAGGTGGCGGATCAGCTGTTCAAGCCGCGAGAGACCGATTGATGGACCCGCGGTGGTCCTTCGTCCCCCTCGAAATTGCGCGGATGCGCACCATATACTCGTCATACCTAGCCGCCGGCCGCAACGCCCGTGGGTTTACCCCTTGCGTTAGGCCCATATTCACCAAACCAGCCGCACATTCGTTTCCCATCCCCGCCATGGCCTGAGGCCAGCCAAGGATCACCATGCCAAGTTTTGCCCAGAACCTCGAAAAGACCCTCCACACCGCGATCCAGCACGCGATCGACCGCAGCCACGAGTACGCGACGCTCGAGCACCTGCTGCTGGCACTGGTGGAGGACGCGGATGCGGGCGAGGTGATGAACGCCTGCGGTGTGGACATGGACGAGCTGGGCGGCGTGGTGCGCCAGTACCTCGACCAGGAATACCAGTCGCTCAAGACCGAGGAAGACGCCGATCCGCAGCCGACCGCCGGCTTCCAGCGCGTGATCCAGCGCGCCATCCTGCACGTGCAGTCGTCCGGCAAGGACACGGTCACCGGCGCCAACGTGCTTGTCGCGCTTTTCTCCGAGCGCGACAGCTACGCCGTCTATTTCCTGCAACAGCAGGACATGAGCCGACTCGACGCGGTCAGCTTCATCAGTCACGGCATCGGCAAGGGCGGTCGCCAGCTGGAAGACCGTTCCCCTACCGGGACCGAAGAGGAATCGCAGGCTCGCGGCGAGGAAAAGCCGGAGAAGAACAAGAAGGATTCCGCGCTCGACCAGTTCTGCGTGAACCTGAACCAGAAGGCGCTGGACGGTAAGGTCGATCCGCTAATCGGCCGCGGCCCGGAAGTGGACCGCACGGTGCAGATCCTTTGCCGCCGCTCCAAGAACAACCCGCTCTACGTGGGCGATCCGGGCGTCGGCAAGACCGCGATCGCAGAGGGCCTGGCCCGCAAGATCGTGGAGGGCGACGTGCCCGAGGTGCTCGAACCCGCCGTCATCTACGCGCTCGACATGGGCGCGCTGCTGGCAGGTACGCGCTATCGCGGCGATTTCGAGGAGCGGCTGAAGCAGGTCGTCAACGAACTCGAGAAGATGCCCGATGCCATTCTTTTCATTGACGAAATTCACACCGTGATCGGTGCGGGCGCAACCAGCGGCGGGGCGATGGATGCCTCCAACCTCCTGAAGCCCGCGCTTTCCAGCGGCGCGATCCGCTGCATCGGTTCGACCACCTACAAGGAATTCCGCAACCACTTCGAGAAGGACCGCGCCCTGCTGCGCCGGTTCCAGAAGATCGACGTGAACGAACCGACCGTGGAAGACACGATCAAGATCCTCAAGGGCCTGAAGAGCGCCTTCGAGGAGCATCACGGCGTGAAGTACACGCCCGACGCGCTGAAGACGGCCGTCGAGATGAGCGCGCGCTACATCAACGACCGCAAGCTGCCCGACAAGGCCATCGACGTGGTGGACGAAGTGGGCGCAATGCAGATGCTGGTGCCGCCCAGCCGCCGCCGCAAGACGATCACCGCCAAGGAGATCGAGAAGGTCGTGGCGACGATGGCGCGCATCCCTCCGAAGTCGGTCTCCAAGGACGACAAGAAGGCACTCGGCAGCCTCGAGAAGGACCTGAAGCGCGTGGTCTATGGCCAGGACGAGGCGATCGAACGCCTCTCCACCGCCATGAAGCTTTCGCGTGCCGGCCTTCGCGAAGCGGACAAGCCCATCGGCTCGTTCCTGTTCTCCGGTCCCACCGGCGTCGGCAAGACCGAGGTCGCGCGCCAGCTCGCCTCGATCATGGGAATCGAGCTGAAGCGCTTCGACATGTCCGAGTACATGGAGCGCCACAGCGTCTCCCGCCTGATCGGCGCGCCTCCGGGCTATGTCGGCTATGACCAGGGCGGCCTGCTGACCGATGCCATCGATCAGCACCCGCACTGCGTGCTGCTGCTCGACGAGATCGAGAAGGCTCACCCCGACCTGTTCAACATCCTGCTGCAGGTGATGGACAACGGCAAGCTGACCGATCACCACGGCAAGACCGTCGATTTCCGCAACGTGGTCCTCATCATGACGACCAACGCGGGCGCCTCGGATGCCGCCAAGCAGGGCATCGGTTTCGGCGCGGGCCAGAAGACGGAAGCCTCGGAAGAAGCGGTGAAGAAGATGTTCACCCCCGAGTTCCGCAACCGCCTGGATGCCGTGGTGCCTTTTGCCTACCTCGGAACCGATACCGTCAGCCGCGTGGTCGACAAGTTCATCCTCCAGCTGGAACTCCAGCTGTCGGAGCAGAACGTGCACATCCAGTTCGACAGCGATGCTCGCGAATGGCTGGCCCGACGCGGCTATGACAAGCTCATGGGCGCACGCCCCATGGCCCGCCTGATCCAGGAAAAGGTCAAGCAGCCGCTCGCGGAGGAACTGCTGTTCGGCAAGCTTTCCGCCGGCGGCGAGGTGCATATCAGCGTGAAGGACGACAAGCTCGCCTTCGAACTGACTCCGGCACCGCCCAAGGGCAAGCCGAAGCGCAAGAGGAAGAGCACGGCGAAGAAGACCGCGTCCAAGGATACCGACACCTCTTCCGCAGGCGAGGACAAGGGCGGCAACGCGTCCGAGGACTAGGCGGCAGCAACGGTGCGGGCTAGTCTCGCGCCATGACGCCGAAATTCGCAACTGTAATGCTGGCGGCGGGGGCGATGGCCTCCGCCGCTCCGCTTTTGGCGCAGGTGAGCGCCCCGCCACTTCACGAGCGCACGGCGCAGACCGACCTGCCGCTGGAAGGGCCGCGCGCGGCCATGCAGCTCGAACATGTGGGCCTGTCCTTCGAACTCGATCCCGGACGCAAGGCGATCAATGGCGATGGCCGCTACCGTGTGCTGGCGGAGGAGAGGCTTTCCCAGTTGGTCTTCGATTTCGATCCGCGGTTCCGGGTAAGCGTCGTGCGGCTGGAGGGTCAGTTCCTCGAACCCGACCATTGGGAGAGCGTGGACGGACTGCTGACCATCGACCTGCCCGCTCCCGTCTCCGCAGGGACGACGACGCAGGTGCAGATCGGGTGGGACGGCGCGCCGCACGAGGCGCTCAACGCGCCCTGGGAAGGGGGCTTCGTCTGGTCGGAAACCGAGGATGGCCAGCCGTGGATCGCCACGGCTCTGCAGGGAGAGGGGTGTGACCTTTTCTGGCCCTGCATAGACCACTCCTCCCACCGCATCGGAACGCTGGATCTGGTCGTCACTGTGCCAGATGGGCTCATTCCTGCCGGGAATGGAAGCCTGATTGGTACAGCGGACGCGGGAGACTCGACTACCTGGCACTGGCGGGCGCGCGATCCAAGCAACTATGGGGTCACCCTCCAGATCGGCCCCTACGAGCTGGCCGAACGGAGCTACGAGAGCCGCTTCGGCAACACCATCCCGCTGAAGTTCTGGCATCTTCCCGGTCACGAAGAAGGCGCGAACCGCCTGCTGGGCGAAATGGCGGACCAGATCGACTTCATGGAAAGCCGCTTCGGCCCCTATCCTTTCGCCGACGAGAAGGCGGGCGTCGCCGAGACGCCGCACCTCGGCATGGAGCACCAGACCATCAATGCCTACGGCAACGGCTTCAAGCCCGAGCCCTTCGGCCACGACTGGCTGCTGCAGCATGAATTCGCCCACGAGTGGTTCGCCAACCAGCTGCGCAACGCCACGATCAACCACATGTGGCTGGCCGAGGGGATCACCACCTGGACGCGGCCGCTCTATCTCGAACACACCCGCGGCGAGATGCTCTACGACGCGGCGATGTGGGACCTGCGCCAGCGGGTCTGGAGCCGCGTTCCGCTGGTGCCGGCTGAAGGCGAACTGCCCGACTACAACGATGCGGATGCGAAATGGGGTGACGACATCTATTTCAAGGGCGCGTGGATCATGCACACGCTGCGCTATCTCGTCGGCGAAGAGGTGCTGTTCCCAGCGATAACGCGTCTCACATACGGCACCGACGATCCGCAGCCCGGTGCAATCAGCCCCGTGAACCGAACGACCGAAGACTTCCGGGCCATTCTGGAAGACATCGTCGGCGAAGACCTGGGCTGGTTCTTCGATGCCTATTTCCACCAGGCCGAACTGCCCGAACTGGTCGCCGCGCGAGACGGCGAGGACCTGCTGCTTGCCTGGGACACGCCATCGGAACTTCCCTTCGCCATGCCGGTGGAAGTGCGTGTGGGTGACACGGTGCAGCAGGTCGCCATGCCGGGCGGACACGGACGCCTCCCGCTCGGCAGTGCCGATGCGCATTACCTGCTCGATCCTGCCAACCGCATCCTGAAGTACGATGCCGCCGTCGAGGCGGCGCAGAATGCCGATGCGGGGGGCTAGGCCGGAACGAAACTTGCGCGGCGCAACTTTCTAGACTCGATGAGCGCGCCCTTTTCCTGGATCCGGCCCGAACCCCACGGCGTGCACGTGGTGCCCGCCGATGCCTGGATCGACCCGTCGAAGGCGGTGGACCGCGCGCTCGTGACCCACGGCCACGCCGACCATGCGCGCGGCGGGCACGGCCAGACGGTCGCAACGCCAGAGACGCTGGCGATCATGGACCTGCGCTACAACACTCGCGAGGGGGCGACCCCGGTCGAGTACGGCGAGACGATCCGGCTAAAGGGCGGCGTCGATGCCAGCTACATTCCCGCTGGGCACGTTCTGGGCAGCGCGCAGATCCTGCTGGAGCACGCGGGCGAGCGGGTGGTCATCACCGGCGACTACAAGCGCCGCGCCGATCCCACGTGCCCGCCCTTCGAAGTGACGCCCTGCGATATCTTCATCACCGAGGCGACCTTCGGCCTGCCGCTGTTCACCCACCCGCCGATCGCGGATGAGATGGCCAAACTGCTGGGGCGGCTGGAGGCCCATCCCGATGCCTGCGTGCTGGTAGGCGCCTATGCCCTCGGCAAGGCCCAGCGCGTGATCGCCGAACTGCGCGCGGCAGGGCACCACCAGCCCATCTACCTCCACGGCGCAATGGAAAAGATGTGCCGGCTTTACCAGGAATTCGGCGTGGACCTGGGCGAACTGCGGCTGGTTTCCGATCACGAGAAGGACGACATGCGCGGCCACGTCGTGGTCTGCCCGCCCTCGGCCCTCAACGATCGCTGGAGCCGCCGCCTGCCCGATCCGATCACCGCCATGGCCAGCGGCTGGATGCGCGTTCGCCAGCGGGCACGGCAGCGCAATGTCGAACTGCCGCTGGTCATCTCCGACCATGCCGACTGGGACGAACTGACCCGCACGATCGAGGAAGTCGATCCGCACGAAACGTGGATCACCCATGGCCGGGAGGAGGCCCTGCTGCGCTGGCACCAGCTTCACCAGCGGCGCGCACGGGCGCTGGCCCTGGTCGGCTACGAGGACGAGGATGACTAGAGGAGACGCGCCATGACCGTAACCTTCGTTCCCTACTTCGCCTATGAGGACGCCGACGCTGCGATCGACTACCTCGTTCGCTGTTTCGGGTTCGAGATCAGCGCGCGCTATGATGCAGAGGATGGCTCCGTCATGCACGCCGAACTCATCTTCGGCGAAGGCACGATCATGCTGGGTTCCGCCAAGGGTGGGCCGGGCGATCCGAAACCCGGCCATGGCACCTATGTGGTTGTCGACGACGTCGATGCCCATCACGCCCGCGCGGTGGAAGGCGGGGCGCGCGTGGTCTACCCGCCGGAGGACACCGAGTTCGGCACTCGCCGCTGGCGGGCGAAGGATTCCGTAGGCTACGAATGGAGCTTCGGCAGTTACGTCCCCAGGACGGGCGGCACGAGCATCGAGACGGGGTAGGCCTTGGAGGAATTCGCCGCCCTTATCGACGCGCTCATCTATACCCGCAGCCGTAACGAGAAGTTGCGGCTGATTGCGGAGTACCTGCGCGCCACTCCCGATCCGGACCGTGGCTGGGCCCTGGCGGCCCTGACCGACGGACTCGACTTCAAGGCTGTAAAGAGCTCGACGATCCGCAATCTGCTCAAGGAACGCGTCGATCCGGTGCTGTGGAGCCTGAGCCGCGACTTCGTGGGCGACACGGCAGAGACGGCCAGCTTCCTGTGGCCGGAACCTGTGGGAGAGGTGGCGCCGCCGCCGTCCGTGGCCGAGGCCGTGGACGCGCTCTCGCGGATGACCCGGGCGAATGCCATGGCCGAACTGCCGCGCCTGCTCGACCGGCTGGATTCGCAGGGGCGCTACGCCTTCTTCAAGCTGGCGACTGGCGGGATGCGCGTGGGCGTCTCCAGTCGCCTCGCCAAGGTCGCCTTCGCGCAGGCCTTCGACGTATCGGTGGATGACGTGGAGGAATACTGGCACGCGCTGGAGCCGCCCTATGCCGACCTGTTCGCCTGGGCAGCCGACGGCGCCGACCCGCCCGACACCGCGAACATGCCCCTGTTCAAGCCCTTCATGCTGGCGCACCCGCTGGAAGAGACGGTGGTCGATCTTGCCGACTACGCGGCGGAATGGAAGTGGGACGGCATCCGCGTGCAGCTGGTCCACGTTGCAGGGGAGACTCGGGTCTATTCGCGAAGCGGCGATGATATCTCCGCGACTTTCCCCGAATTAGTGGATGCGCTGGACATTGCGGCCGTGCTCGATGGCGAACTGCTCGTCCGCGGCGACGTGCAGGGCGGAGAGACCGGCGGCGCGGCCAGCTTCAACGCGCTGCAGCAGCGCCTTGGCCGCAAGACCGTGTCGAAGAAGATGCTGTCCGAAAGCCCCGCCTTCGTGCGCCTTTACGACGTGCTCTCGCTGGAAGGAGAGGACCTGCGCGACCTGCCGTGGACCAGGCGGCGGGGCCGTCTGGAGAAACTCATGCCGCGCCTGCCCGATGCGCGGTTCGATCTCAGCCAGCTGGTGGAGGCGCGCGACTTCGACCATCTCGCGCAGATCCGCGAAGGCGCGCGCGACGATGCCATCGAGGGGCTGATGCTCAAGCGGCGCGACAGCCTCTACGTCCCCGGTCGCAAGTCCGGGCTGTGGTACAAGTGGAAGCGCGATCCGCTGCTGATCGATTGCGTGCTGATGTATGCCCAGCGAGGCAGCGGCAAGCGTTCCAGCTTCTACTCCGATTACACGTTCGGATGCTGGGACGGCGACCCGGACGAAGGGGCCGACCTGCTGCCGGTGGGGAAGGCCTACTCCGGTTTTACCGACGCAGAGCTGAAGAAGCTCGATCGCCACGTACGCCAGAAGACGGTGAACCGCTTCGGCCCGGTGCGGGAAACCGACAAGAGCCTGGTGTTCGAAGTCGCTTTCGATTCGGTCCACGCCAGCAAGCGGCACAAGTCCGGCCTCGCCATGCGTTTCCCGCGCATCCACCGGATCCGCTGGGACAAGCCGGTGCACGAGGCTGACAGGATCGAGGCGCTGCGCGCGCTGGTTCGCGACTAGGGGACGCTGCCCGAAAGTTGCGCCGCGCAACAGTTGCGGCGGCCGGGCGGAAAATCAGTCTTCGGGAGTTCCGCGCAGCGCGGCGAGATGCTTTTGCGCCAGCCGGCAATAACGCTCCGTCTGGAATTTCACCTTTGCCAGCTGCGCCTCGTCCTGCGTGCGGAAATACTTGGCCGGGCGCCCGATCCAGATTTCGCCCTCGCCAATCACCTTGCCGGGGCTGAGCAGCGCACCTGCTCCGAGCATGCCCCCGGCGCGAATGCGAGCATCGTCCATGGCGACGGCTCCCATGCCCACGAAGCCGCGGTCCTCCACCGTGCAGCCGTGCACGACGGCCATGTGACCGATCACGCAATCCTCCCCGATGATCGTGGGACACCCCTCGGTGTCGGGGCGCGGACCCTCGACATGAAACACGCTGCCATCCTGCACGTTGCTGCGCGCGCCCACCACGATGCGGTGGATGTCGCCGCGCAGCACGCAATTGTACCAAACGCTCGCTTCAGGTCCGATGGTGACATCGCCTATGATGCGCGCCCCGGGCGCCACGAAGGCGGTTTCATGGATCTGCGGCACCTTGCCTTCGAATGGCAGGATCGTGGCACCGGGAAAGCGGGCGTCACTGTCAATGTGGCTTGTGAGGGTCACAGGAAGTTCTCCCATACCAGGTAGGGCAGGACCGATGCGTAGTCGTCCGTCCACACCGGCCCTTCGGGCGCGGAGAGCAGGCGCCAGTCGGCGGTCGTGGACAGGGCATCCAGCGGGGCGCGGTCGGGGGCCATGGCAATCCACGTCGAGGAATACAGATCGTTCCTGCGCACCGGCTCGTCCTGCAGCAGCATCGCGTTGAGGCCGCGCGCCTGTGCCAGCCGCGCCACCACGGGTTCCAGCCGCACATAGCGGTTGGAGGTATGCAGCAGCAACAGTCCTCCCGGCGCCAGCGCGCGCTCGTAGATCTCCATGGCTTCCAGCGTCAGCAGGTGCAGCGGGATGGCGTCGGACGAGAACGCATCGATCACCAGCACATCGAAGCTGGCGGGCGGCAGGTCCTGCAGGCGCAGGCGCGCGTCGCCGATGATGACTTCCGCATCCGGAGCGCATTGCTGCAGGAAGCTGAACTGGCCCGAGCGAGAGAATTCCAGAACCGTGGGATCGATCTCGAAGAAGGTCCAGTCCTGGCCCGGCTGACGATAGCAGGCGAGCGTACCCACGCCGAGACCGACCGCTCCGATCCGCGCATTCCCGCCAACGATCCGTCCAGCCTCCGCCAGCGCCAGGCCCACGCCGGAACTGCGCCCGTAGTATGCCGTCGGCTCGCGGGCGTCGTCACCCGTGCGCTGGATTCCGTGGATGGTGGTTCCGTGCATCAGGATTCGGTCGCCGTCGGCGCGCTGGGTGATCGAATAGATGCCGAAATAGCTCCGCTCGCGCTCCCCGCCCATGCTGGCGAGCAGGTTCGTAAGTCCTCCCAGCGACAGCAGGATCGCCGCGCTGGCAAGCACGAAGGACAGCCGCCGCGCGGCCAGTACCATCGCGAAGGCCAGGATCACCAGCAGCGCCAGCCAGTCCACCCATTCGAGCACCTGCTCTTCCTGGACCCGGGAATAGAGAAGCAGGGCGGTGTTGAAGATCACGAACACGCCGACGATCAGCACCACGCGCGCGGTGTTCCGATCGCGCGTTATGCGACCGAGCAGGCCACGCCACGGCCCAAGGGGCACCAGCGCGGCTGCGGCCAGGATCAGCAGCGGATGCTCCCAGGTCCAGTCGAACAGGAGAGGGGAGAGGATAGCCGTGAAGACGCCGCCCAGCGCACCGCCCGCTGCCAGGTAGAGATAGAACTGCGACAGGCGCGCGGGGCCGGGGCGCAGGTCGTAGAGCCGCGCGTGCAGGGCGGTCGCCACCACGAACAGCAGGATCACGCTGGCGATCGCGGCCAGCAGGTCTGCTCGCCCGGCCGCGAATATCGCGATGCCGCCATCCACCAGCAGCACCAGCGGGGCGAGGAACAGGAACAGCTGCGCGGGGCCGCGTCTCTCGCCAAAGCCGATGGTGTAGCTGAGAAGGTAGAGGCCGAGCGGAATGACCCACAGGAGCGGGATCGCCATGATGTCGGTGGTAAGGAACGTGGTCGTCGAAAGCATCAGGCCCGAAGGCACCGCGGGCAGCAGCAGCCACATGGCCTTGCGCCGCCAGCCGATTTCCTCGTCTTCGCCGGCCTTGCTTTCCGTCCGCTCCGCAACGTCGCGGCGACTGAAGACCGCGCACGCCACCAGCACCACCATCGCGATATAGCCCAGCGTCCAGCCCCAGCTCTGCGAGCCGAGCGTCAGCAGCGGTTCGGCCACCAGCGGATAGGCCAGTAGGCCGGCAAAGCTGCCGAGGTTCGAGGCAGCATAGAGCGGGTAGGGGTTGCCCGCCTCGGGGTGAGTGGCAAACCATCGCTGGATCAGCGGTGCCTGCGCGGAAACCGCGAAGAAGGCCGGCCCCACCGTCAGCAGGAACAGCCAGGGCACCCATACCACTTCCCAGCCGCTTTCCGGCTGAGAAACGGGTGCGAGGGCGAGCGGCAGCGTTAGTCCGGCGAGGGCCAGGACGACGAGATGGATCACGCCCTGCCGTCGAACCGAGAAGCGGCCGATGGCGTGGGCGTAGGCATAGCCCGCCAGCAGCAGCGCCTGATAGACCAGCATGGCGCTGTTCCAGACGTTCGGCGCGCCGCCCAGCTGCGGCAACGCCATGCGCGCCACCATCGGCTGCACGAGGAACAGCAGGAAGCTGCCCGCCAGAATCGTGGCCGTGAACAGCCAGCGGCGCGGGGGCTCTGCGCGGTCAGCCATCGGCGCGGTCAGTCCATTGCTGCGCGGTAATGGAATATACGATGGTAGGGTTCAGCTCGGCAGGCCATCGCGCGTCCTGAAAGTCCAGATCCTTCCGGCGCACCATCCCAAGTCTCTGCATGAGGCCCCAGCTGGCTGCATTGCCCTGCACGGTCAACGCAACAATTTCCGCGTAGGCGAAGCGTCCGAAACCCAGGTCCAGCGAGGCCGAGGCGGCCTCCTTCGCGTAACCCCGGCCCCAGGCATCCTCGCGCATGCGCCAGCCGATCTCCGGCATGTCGAAGACGGGCGCGCCCTCCACGTTCGATCGCTTGAGGCCGCAGAAGCCGAGCAGTTCGCCCGAGAGATGTCCGTCATCGGCCTTGCGTTCGACAACCCAGAAGGTGTGCCCGAAATTCTCGCGATAGCCTTCCAGCCGATGCCGCGCGTCGGCTTTCGCCGCTTCGTCCGCAGGATCGCCCAGCCAGCGCATCACCGCCGGCGTGTTGGTCAACTCCCAGAAGCGTGGCCAGTCAGCCTCGCGCCAGTCGCGCAATACCAGGCGATCGGTCTCGTGACGGAATTCAGCCATTCAGGATACGGGCGGCCACCGGGGCATGGTAGGTCAGCACGCCGGTGCAGCCCGCGCGCTTGAAGGCGATCAGCTTTTCCATCAGCAGCGCATCCCGCTCTCCCACGCCGGCGGCTGCGCCAGCCTCTATCAGGGCGTATTCGCCACTGACCTGGTAGGCGAAGACGGGCACGTGGAACCGCTCCTTCACACGCCAGATGATGTCGAGGTAGGCGAGACCCGGCTTCACCATCACGCTGTCCGCGCCCTCGGCAATGTCCAGCTCCACCTCGGCCAGGGCTTCCTGGGCGTTGGCGGGATCCATCTGGTAGGTCTTTTTGTCGCCGACCAGACGGCCGCCGGAACCCACGGCATCGCGGAACGGGCCGTAGAACGCGCTGGCGTACTTCGCGGCGTAACTCATGATCTGGACATTGGCGTGTCCGCCCATCTCCAGCGCCATGCGGATGGCCTTTATGCGACCATCCATCATGTCGGACGGGGCTATGATGTCCGCGCCCGCCTCGGCCTGGTTCAGCGCCTGGTCGACCAGTACGGCAACCGTATCGTCGTTGGCGACATAGCCGGTTTCGTCGACCAGCCCATCCTGCCCGTGGGTGGTGTAGGGATCGAGAGCGACATCGGTGAGGATGCCGATGTCGGTTCCGCAGGCATCGCGCACGGCGCGGATCGCGCGGCACATCAGGTTCTCGGGATTCAGGGCCTCTTCGCCATTATCGCTGCGCAGGCTTGCTGGCGTGTTCGGAAACAGCGCGATGCAGGGAATGCCCAGATCGACCGCTTCCCGGGCGCGTTTCGCGATCCCGTCCACCGACCAGCGCGATACGCCCGGAAGGCTGGCGACGGGATCCTCCACCCCCTCGCCATCGGTGACGAAGAGGGGCCAGATCAGGTCCGCGCTCGTCAGCACCGTCTCGCGGTGCATGGCGCGGCTCCAGGTGGTGGCCCGCGTCCGGCGCAGGCGGGTGTTGGGATAGCTTCGTGTCATCGGCTGCCCCCTGTGCCGCAAATCACCAAGCCCGGCAATCGCGAGCGTGCAGTGGTCAGCTCACCCGCTGGCGATTCTCGATGCGATCAATCTCGCGCACTGGCTCTTCTTCCATCGACGGGTCGGGCGGCAGGTCGGCAAGAGCGGCTCCGGGTTCGACCAGTTGCAGGCGCACGAGCTGTTCGCGGAAGCGGGCCATTTCCTCGCGGGAAAGCTGCGCCCGGTCGACGAAGCGCACGCTGGCCGGGTCGATCTTCTGGCCGTTGCGATACATCTCGTAATGGAGGTGCGGACCGGTGGAGAGGCCGGTGGAGCCGACGTAGCCGATCACCTGTCCGCGGCGCACTTGCTCGCCGTTGCGAACGGCAATGCGGCTCATGTGCGCATATCCCGTGGAAAGTCCGCCGCCGTGGCGGATGCGCACGAAATTGCCGTAGCCGCCGTTGCGACCGGAGAAATTCACCGTGCCATCGGTGACGGCATAGATCGGCGTTCCGTGGCGGGCCCGGAAATCGAGGCCCGAGTGCATGCGGCGATAGCCGAGGATCGGGTGGCGGCGCATCCCGTAACGCGAGGTGATGCTGCCCGGAACCGGTGCCACGAGCCCCTCGCGCGCGGCGCCTTCGCCGGATGCGTCGTAGAAGCGGCCTTCGCGCCCGAAGCGCATCAGCTGCTTCTTCGGACGGTCGTCGCGGATGATCGCCGCGTAGAGCAGGTCGCCCACTTCCACTTCACCCGTGGCGGCACGGCGATAGTCCACGATCATGTCGAATTCGTCGCCCGCACCGATTTCCCGATTCAGGTCCACGTCGACGCCGATGGTGCGCAGGAACTGCTGCACCGCGCTTGGTGGAGCGCCCGCGGCGCGGGCAGAGCGATAGAGACTGCTGCCCACGGTGCCGCGAATGCGCAGCGGCGTGGTATCGACCATGATCGGCCGCGGATCGAGCACGAGCTGGCCGCCGCGCCGCTCGACCGCCAGTTGCAGGTCGAAGCGGGCTCGGAACGACAGGGCATCGACCGGTCGCGGCGCGTCGGACGACGTGCGGCGACCCAGGGTGATGTCCACCTGCGTGCCCGACGAGATATCTTCAAGCGACACCGCCTGGCCCACCATGGCGGCGATCGCCAGCGCCTCCTCCTTGCTCACGCCCGCGCGGCGGAGCATGCGGTCGAAGCCGTCGCCCTGCGCCAGGGTCGCGACAAGATCCACGCTCGGGCGTTCCGGCGCGGAAGCGAGTGGTACCACCGCCGCGGTCGCGCCCATGCGGCGGCCGCTGTCGGCCCCGAATGCAAGGGGCTGGATCATCTGGCTGCGGAATTCGTCGCGCACGCGGTCGTCGATACGCATGGATGGTGCGGCCTCGACCGAGGAGAAGCCCGGCCACCCGGCAATGGCGATGGCGGATAGGCCCACCAGCGTGGCCACTCCGCGCAGCCATCGGCGCGAGCCGATATCGTCGCCTAGATCGGGCGCGAGTTCCACTTTCGACAGACGGGCCGACATGGCGCTGCGCCACGATTGCGAGACCTGCGCAAGGCTGGATGCGTTCCGCTTGCGCTTGGCCCTGGATGACGGTCCGGATTCGACGATGTCGGACATGGCAGGCTCGGCGGGCGAATAGTCGCCCGGCCCCACGGCCTGCTGCCTGTCGCGATCGGTGTACAACGCGCCCTCCTTGCTGGTCGCGATAGAGCCGGGATCCCTTCCGGATGCGGCGCAACCTGCATTCCAGCTCCAGGTAATTGTCCGAAAGCCTGCAGCAATAAAGTAAATTTGCGCTTAACGGCGATGAGTCGAGTCTCACCAGCGCCGAACCGAGTCCGAACGCGAAAGCAATGACATCGGTTGCGCGATACGCGGCGAATCTCCATGTCTGTCCGCGTTGTGAAATCCTCCCACCCCGACAGCCGGATTCGGGCCGTCCTCGGCCCTACGAACACCGGCAAGACCCACCTCGCGATCGAGCGCATGTGCGGCCATTCGAGTGGCGCCATCGGCTTTCCGCTCCGGCTGCTGGCGCGCGAGGTCTACGACAAGGTCTGCCGGCTGAAGGGCGAAGCGGCCTGCGCGCTGATAACGGGGGAAGAACGGATCGAGCCGCCCGGCGCGCGCTATTTCCTCTGCACGGCGGAAGCCATGCCTCGTGACGGAGGGAACCATGCCTTCGTTGCGCTGGACGAGGCCCAGCTGGGTGCGGACCGCGAGCGGGGCCACATCTTTACCGATCGCCTGCTGAATGCGCGCGGCCGGGAGGAGACCATGCTGCTCGGCTCCGCCACGCTTGAACCGATGGTGCGCCAGCTGGTGCCACAGGCGCAGATCGAGGAGCGGCCGCGCTTCTCCACCCTTACCTACGCCGGGAGTTCGAAGCTGTCGCGCCTGCCTCCGCGCAGCGCCATCGTCGCCTTCTCGATAGAGCAGGTATACCAGGTCGCGGAGCTGCTGAGGCGTTTTCGCGGCGGCGCGGCGGTGGTGATGGGCGCGCTTTCACCACAAACGCGAAATCGGCAGGTTGAATTGTTCCAATCCGGTGAGGTCGATTACATCGTCGCCACCGATGCCATCGGCATGGGCCTCAACCTCGACGTTCATCACGTTGCCTTTGCCGCGCTGTCGAAGTTCGACGGCGTCAGTCAGCGTCGCCTGACGCCCGCCGAAATGGCGCAGATCGCCGGACGCGCGGGAAGGCACCAGACGGACGGCAGCTTCGGCACGCTCTCGGGCAATCGCCGCGGCGCCCCGCTGGAACTGACCGATGACGAGATCTACGCCATCGAGAACCACCGGTTTGCTCCCGTCACCCGCCTCTTCTGGCGCGAGCCCGAGCCGCGTTTCGACACCCTCGACACGTTGATCGGCGATCTCGAGGCGCGGCCAATGCAGGAAGGGCTTGCGGCGGCTCCCGAAGCGATAGATCTGGCCGTGCTGAAGCGCCTCGCCGAACAGCCGGAAGTCGTCGCGACGGTGACCAGCCCCGGTCATGTGCGTCGATTCTGGGAAGTCTGCCAGTTGCCCGACTTTCGCCAGCAGGGCGCCGATGCCCATGCCCGCTTCGTCGCGCGGCTCTGGAGTGACCTGCAGCACGGGCATATCGGCGCCGATTTCGTCGCCGCGCGCATTTCCGACCTGAACAGGACGGCAGGCGACATCGATACGCTGCAAGGCAGGCTCTCAGGCATCCGCAGCTGGGCCTACATCTGCCAGCGTCCCGACTGGGTGCTGGCGCGCGACGAAATGGCCGCGCGGGCACGGCAGGCGGAAGCCACGCTTTCCGATGCCTTGCACCAGAAGTTGACGGAGCGTTTCGTAAACCGGAGAACCTCGGTATTGATGAAGGGTATGGGAAAGGATGCAGGTCTCTTGCGCGTCGAACTGAAGAATGATGGCCAGGTCACGGTGGAAGACCAGCCGATCGGCCACCTGGAGGGATTCCGCTTCGTGGTCGACGCCGATGCCACCAGCGAAGAGCGCAAGCTGATGCTGGCCGCGGCGGAAAAGCACATGGCCGGGCTGCTCGCCCAGAAGGCGCAGAAGCTCGTGGCCGACGAACTGGGCGAATTGCGAATCGCAGGCGGACAGGTGATGCGCGGCGACCAGAGCGTGGCCGTGCTCGAGAAAAGCAAGACGCCCAGCCGGCCGCGGCTGGTCATGGCGAAGGAGCTTGGCCAGCTCGATCCCGCCCACCGCTCGCGATTGCAGGACGCGCTGGAATTGTGGCTCGAGGAACAGCTGCAGCCGCTCGCGCCGCTGCGCGCGATCGAAGATGCCGCCAGCGATCCGGAAGCAGGCAGCGAAGTGCGCGCGCTGCTGCTGACGCTGGCCGACCGCAACGGAACGACGCGCCGCGAGGATGCCGGCCTTGCCCACGTACCCAAGGAAAAGCGGCCGTTCCTGCGCCGCCTCGGCGTGACCATCGGTTCGCTGGATGTTTTCGTCCCGGCCCTGCTCAAGCCCGCGCCGCGCAAGCTGTTGCACGATCTGGGTTGCGATCCACGCCCGGTGAACGAGGCGATGGAAGCCGTGATCGAGGGCGGACACCAGCTGCCCGCAGGCTATCGCCGCGCAGGGAAACAGGCGATCCGCATCGACATGGCGGAAAAGCTGTTCCGCGCCGCCCACGAAAGGCGCGCCCGTGCACCACAGGGACGCGACGTTCGCGGTTTTTCGGTCGATACGGCGCTCGCCACCAGCATGGGACTGCTGCCCGAGAACTTCCGCAGCCTGATGAAGGACGCGGGCTTCCGCTCCGGCCAGCCGGTGGAACTGGCCGCGGGCGCCCATGGCCCGCCACGTCCGATTCCGTGGACCTGGCGCGCGCCGCGCAAGGATTTCGCTCCGCCAGCAGGCCGCCGCGCGAAGCAGGGCGGCGACGCGAAGCGCAAGGGCGCCAAGGCCCCCGACAAGAGACAGCCGAGGCCAGACCGGGAGCGGCGCCGCGAGCCCACCGGTGACGGAGGCGCAGCCTTCGCCGGGCTTGCGGACCTGATCAAGAAGGGCTGATGCGGCTCGACCTGCTCCTCGTGCGGCTGCGCTTTGCGAAAAGCCGCACGATTGCACAGCGCTGGATCGCCGAGGGCCATATCCGCTGCAACCGCGCCCGCATCGAGCGCCCCGGTCACGCGATATGCGCCGGCGATGTCCTGACCCTGCCGGTCGGGCGCGGCGTGCGCGTCATCGCCATAGAAACGCTGCCGGAAAGGCGCGGCCCGCCGAAAGAGGCGCGCGAGCATTACCGGGAACTTGACGCTTGCCCGTCTATCGCCATAGCAGGGGCCGAATCGCGGCCATTCCCGGCCAAGCACGAGGGACAATTGTTACCATGACCTATGTCGTCACCGACGCCTGCATCAAGTGCAAGTACACGGATTGCGTCGAAGTCTGCCCGGTGGACTGCTTCTACGAAGGCGACAACATGCTCGTCATCAACCCGTCCGAATGCATCGACTGCGGCGTGTGCGAACCGGAATGTCCGGCAGAAGCGATTCTGCCCGATACCGAAGGCGGTCTGGAGAAGTGGCTGGAGATCAACACCAAGTTCTCCGCCGAATGGCCCAACATCACCGAGAAGAAGGAGCCGCCCGCCGACGCCGACGAGCACAAGGGCGAGGAAGGCAAGTTCGACAAGTATTTCTCGCCGGAACCCGGCGAGGGCGATTGACCGGAAGCCGTGAACAAATGCCCGCTCCCTGCGTTGCGGGGGCATGGGCATACTCGATAGACTGAAACGCGCCTGGGCCGCATCGGGCGAAGACAACATCTCCATCCTTGCAGCCGGCGTCGCCTACTACGCGTTCCTGGCCATGGTGCCCTTGCTGGCCGCGATCGTCCTGTCCTACGGGCTGATAGCGGATCCCGAACTGGTGGCCCGGCACATCAATGCGCTGGCTGCAAACCTTCCGGGCTCGGCGGCCGAACTTATCGGCGGCCAGCTCGAGGCGGTCGTGGAGACCTCCGGAACGGCCAAGGGCCTCGGGCTGCTGCTGGCGCTGGTTCTCGCCTTCGTGGGCGCGCGCAACGGAGCAGGGGCGCTGATCACCGCGATCGGGCTCGCCTTCGACGACAGCGAGAAACGCGGCTTCGTTCGCGGCAATGCGCTTGCGCTGGTCGTGACGCTGGGTGCCGTGCTCGGTCTTGGCCTTGTTGCGGCTGCACTTTCGGTTACCGCGGCGATCACCGACATGCTGCCGAACCTCTCGGGCACGGGCCAGGTGCTGGGTCAGGTCGCGACCTATGCCATCCTGGCGGTGGTTGGCGCGCTGGGCACGGCCTGGCTCTATCGCCGGGTGCCCAAGGCCTATTCGCCACGACTTCACGACGTGCTGCCCGGTGCACTGATCGCCAGTATCGGGCTGGTGGTACTGACCCTCGCCTTTGGCTTCTACGTCGCCAATTTCGGGAGTTACAACGCCACTTACGGCTCTCTGGGCGCAGTCGTCGTATTGCTGACCTGGCTATACCTTTCCGCCTACGTCCTGCTTTTGGGTGCTGAAATCGCGGCAGTGTGGGCGCAGGAAAAGCGGCTCTAGCCGCCATCTCCGGGCGCTGAATTGCAAGACTCGCAATATTGAACCGAATCTGCTATATACTATAGACAACTGCATGACCATTGCGCGTCGGCAGGCGGATAGGAAGGCAGGTTTCCGCATTTAGCTACAGAAATGGCTTTGAAAAGCGCCGCTCTTCCGCGCGGCGTAATGAGCCTTTTCGCTGCGGAACCCGTGAAGAAAGGAATGTCCATGGCCGCGAATGCGACCGCCTTTGAAGTTGGCGACTACGTTGTTTACCCCAAGCATGGCGTGGGCCGTGTGATTGAATTGCAGAATGAAGAAATCGCCGGAATGCAGCTCGAACTCTACGTGCTGCGGTTCGAAAAGGAGCGCATGACCCTGCGCGTCCCCGTGAACAAGGTCGAGAGCATCGGCATGCGCAAGCTTTCCAGTGACAAGACGCTGAAGGAAGCGATGGAAACGCTGAAGGGCAAGCCCAAGGTGAAGCGCACGATGTGGAGCCGCCGGGCCCAGGAATACGAAGCCAAGATCAATTCGGGCGACCTGGTGTCGATCGCGGAAGTGACCCGCGACCTGTTCCGGCCTGAAGACCAGCCGGAGCAGAGCTATTCCGAACGTCAGATCTTCGAGGCTGCTTCCAGCCGTCTCGCCCGCGAACTCGCGGCGATGGAAAAGACCGACGAACCGGCCGCGCTGACCAAGATCCTCGACGTGCTGAAGGAACATGCTCCGCAGTACTACGAGAACACAGAAGACGCCTGAGCGACAGCGAGGCAAGAGATTGAAGGGGTCGCCTGTCCTGCAGGCGGCCCCTTTTTCGTCCCTGCTCTGCGGGATGCGAATTCCGCTCGACAAACGCCTTTGCGAAAGCGCGTCGCTTGGTGTATTGCCGACCTAACACGCGAACACAGGGAACCGGACAGGAGAACGGAATGGGTATCGCAAGGATTTTCGGCAAGGTCATGCCCGTGGTCGCCATGGCGGCGGCTGCAGGATTGGCCGGTTGCGATAACGTGAACGTGGAATTCGGCGAGGGTGGCGTACCGCTGGCGGAACTGGATATGACCGGCGATCCACCGTCCGATGTCGCGCTGGCCTCTCCCGATGCCGTGGTGATCACCAGTGGCGAAGAGTTTGCCATCGATGTCGAGGGCAGCGATGCAGCCCGCGACCGTCTGCGTTTCGCGCTGGACGACGATACGCTGGGAATTCACAGGGTCGAGGGCGACTGGGGCGACAGCGACATTGCCACCGTCAACATCACCATGCCCGCGCCGGGTTCGCTGATCATGGCAGGTTCGGGCACGATGCGCGCCGATGCCATGAGCGACAGTCCCGAAATCGTGATCGCCGGTTCGGGCGAGATCACCGCCGAAGGCATCGCCGCCGAGAGGATGGAAATCACGCTTGCCGGGAGCGGCACGGTCAACGCCTCGGGCAGTACCGATCGTCTGGAACTGACTGTCGCGGGCAGCGGCAGCGCAGATATGGATGATCTCCAGGTTGGCGATGCGGAAGTCACCATAGCCGGCTCCGGCGATGCCGCTTTCGCATCCGACGGCAGCGTCGAGGCAACGATCATCGGATCGGGGGATGTGCGTGTCCGCGGGTCCGCCAGCTGCACCGTAGAGAATATCGGCTCCGGCACCCTCGTTTGCGAAGGCGGCGAAACCGAGGCTGCCGAATAAGGCTGACACATCAGGCCGATGCTTCATTGATCGGTCATCTTTTCGGGTCCATGAAGGGCTATCTGCTTCTGCGTGGACCCGAGAGATGTTCAATCGCACCTACGTTCTTGCACCCTGCGCCGCGCTGATGCTGACCGGGTGCGTCGCCAAGACGGCGTTCGATGTTGTCACCGCGCCCGTCCGCGTCGGATCGCAGGTGGTGGACTGGACGACGACCAGCCAGGACGAAGCCGATCGGGCTCGCGGCCGGGAGATCCGGCGGAGGGAAGCACACGTCGGCGAACTGCAGCGCAATCTCGTGAAGCGTGAAGAGGACTGCCTCGACGGCGATGACGACGCTTGTCGGGAGGCCGTGGCTATCCGGCGCGAGATTGATGCCCTGCTGCCAACTCTCCCGCGCGAACCGAACGCCTAGCGTGTTGCTGCCCGCGCCAGCCGATCGTTGATCGCCCGGCCCATCCCTTCCGCGGGAATCGGGGCGACAGCGATTACAGGCTGCTGCGACGCAGCCCCTGCGTGGAGTGCGGCGTAGAGCTTCGCCGCTGCTTCCGCGAGGTCGCCGCCCGGCGAAAGGTTCACATCGCCGTGAATCGCGCCGAACCCAATCATGAAGCTTCCGGGCGGAGCGCGCTCCTGCCCCAGCACCACGGGTTTCCCCGGCGAGTAATGGGTCGGCAACTGGCCGGGAGCCTCGATAGTCGCGCCGCGCGACTTTGCCGGTTCGCCAAGAACAGCGGTGAGGTCTTCCATCGAGATCGGTCCCGGTCGCAGCAGCCGCCATCCTCCGTCGGCATCCAGGGCGACGATCGTCGATTCCAGACCGGCAAGGCACACTCCTCCGTCGATCACCGGCGGCGCATCCTCGCCAAAGGAGGCGAAAACATGCTCGGGCTGCGTCGGGCTGACGGCGTTGCTGCGATTGGCCGATGGTGCGGCGAGCGGCAGGTTGAGCATGGTCAGCAGTTGCGCGGCGAGCGGGTGCGCCGGTTGCCGCAGGGCAATCGTCCCCAGCCCCGCCGTCACCGCGGGTGCGATGCGCGCCGTTTCCCTCAGCGGCAGAACCAGGGTCAGCGGACCCGGCCAGAAACGCTCGGCCAGCGTCTCGGCAGTCTCGTTGAATTCTGCCAGCCCGCGCGCCATGCCGATGGAGGCGACATGCACGATCAGCGGATTGAAATCGGGCCGCCCCTTCGTGCGATAGATCTGTGCCACGGCATCGGCGCTGTCCGCGCGCGCAGCCAGCCCGTAAACGGTTTCGGTCGGCACTGCGACGATGCCGCCATCGCGCAGGATTGCGGCCGCGTAATCAAGGCCGGCTTCATCGGGCGGGATAAGGGTCGGCTTGCCGGTCATACCGCTCGCCTATAGAGATTCCGGTCATGGAAAACCAAGCGCAACTGCTTGCCCGCATTGCCGCAGCGCTCGAACGGCTCGCTCCCGGAGGGCCTGCCGCGGCCGACTGGGCCAGTCATCCGGCCTATGTCTGGGATGCGAACGGCCCGCGCGGTGTCGATCGGATCGAGGCACCCTCACTCAATCTCCTGCGCGGGATCGATCGGCAGAAGGAAACCGTGGTTGGCAATGTCGTGCGACTGGCCGGCGGGAACGCGGCTCACGACATGCTGCTGTGGGGCGCGCGCGGCATGGGCAAGTCCGCCCTGGTGCGCGCCGCCGTGGCGGACGCTCAAGGGACTGCGGGAAACATCGCACTGGTGCAGGTCGCGACTGACGCGGTGACGTCGCTTCCGCGTCTCTTCACGCAACTGGGCGGGATGGACCGCAACTTCCTGGTATTCATCGACGACCTTGGATTTGCCGAAGGCGATTCCACGACCCCGCGTCATTTGCGCAGCTGGCTGGATGGAGGTGTCGAGGCTCGCCCGGGCAATGTCCGGCTCGCAGTCACGTCCAACCGCCGCGCCATCCTGCCCCGGCATGCGAGCGAGCAGGACGATCCCGTCAACCCGCGCGACGCGGTGGACGATACGCTGGCGCTGGCAGATCGTTTCGGTCTGTCGCTCGGCTTTCACAATGCCAGCCAGGACGAATACCTCGATATCCTGCGTGGCTACGCGCGGGAATACGACCTTCCGCTCGACGAAGCCGAGGCGCTGGAATGGGCGAAGCGGCGCGGCGCGCGGTCGGGCCGTATTGCGTGGCACTTCATCACCGAACTGGCCGGACGGCAGGGAAGGCGGCTGGACTAGCCGCACTCCCCGTTCTCGATCACATGCCGATGTCGCCCGGGTCGAGCGCGCCTTCCTCGAACGCGCGGGCCGGATTGTCGGTCAGTTCCCGGCGCGGTTGCAGCCGCTCGCCCCGGTTGCGCTCGATGGCTGCGGCCCCTTCCGCGCCCGGCGCGGCGACGCGCCAGATTATATTGCCGGTGTCATCGCTCACCAGCAGCGCGCCGGTGCGGTCCCACTCCACCCAGGTCGGTCGCCCGTAGGTTTCGTCTTCTCCCGTCAGGAAGGGCTCGAGCACACGGCGCGGCTCCCCTACTGGGTTGCCGAGATCGTCGAAAGCCACGAAAACCACGTCGTAACCCGAAGGCGGAATACGGTTCCACGAACCGTGCCGGGCGATGAAGGCGCCCTGCCCGAACAAGTCGCCCATGCGGCTGCCTTCCTCGGTGAAAACCAGTCCCAGCGCCGCCACGTGGGCGCCCAACGCGTATTGCGGGGTGCGGGTATACTCGGTGAGAAAGCGCGGCATTCGCGATTCCACGCGCTCGTCCACCACGTCGTTGTAATAGACCCACGGCCAGCCGTAGTGCACGCCGATGGGCACGTTGGACAAGTAGTCGGGCACGAGGTCCGATCCCAGCATGTCGCGCTCGTTCACGGTCGTCCAGAGTTCCCCGGTCCAGGGGTTCCAGGCCATTCCGTTGGGATTGCGCAGGCCCGCGCCGTAGAGGCGTGCCTGGCCGGTCTCCAGGTTCAGTTCGTGAATTGCTGCGCGGTTCTCCTCGATCTCCATGCCGCCCTCGCCGATGTT
The DNA here is from genome assembly GCF_036321025.1 of Aurantiacibacter hainanensis. Lineage (NCBI taxonomy): Bacteria > Pseudomonadati > Pseudomonadota > Alphaproteobacteria > Sphingomonadales > Erythrobacteraceae > Aurantiacibacter > Aurantiacibacter hainanensis. Next base: position 1,387,433 of record NZ_JAZAPB010000001.1, on the reverse strand, counting down.
GGAGGCGGAACCGACGGCGATGAACAGGCGCTCGCCGTCCTCGGACAGGATGATGTTGCGCATCCAGTGGTTTCCGGCCGGCGGCAGGTCGGCCAGCTTTTCGGGCTCTCCGCTCACGACGTTAGCGCCTTCCTCGTAATCGAAGCGCAGGATCTCGTCGTGGTTTGCGATGTAGAGATTGCCGTCGGCCCAGGCGATGCCGGAGGGAGAATCGAGGTCATCCTCGCGCAGCAGGTGACGCTCGTCGGCAACGCCATCCGCGTCGGTGTCCCTCAGCAGCACGAGCTGGTTGGGCGACGGCCCGGCAGAGCCCGCCTCGCTGAACAGGAAGCCGGCCACCAGGTTGGTCAGCCAGCCGCCCGCCACCTCGCCTTCGGGCGCGCGGGTCAGGGTGACCAGGATATCGCCGTTCGGCATGGCATAGATCACGCGGGGATGGTCCAGCCCCTCGGCAAACCGGTTCACCACCAGCCCTTCCGCGGCGTCGGGCACGGCGCCGTCGGGCCAGCCGATGGGCTCGGCGATTTCCACGGTCGGCACCATTTGCGGATCAGGAGCGGCCAGCGTGGGATCGGTGCCGGTCGTCTGCTCCAGCGTCAGATCGGCAGGTTCGCCCTGGAACAGCCACCAGATGACCGCAGCAGCGATCAGGATCAGCACCAGCAGGGCGATGAGGATTTTCTTCAGCGTGCTCATGGGCATGATGATTAGAAGAGCCACGTCCCCGCGGCAATGGACTTGCGCGGGCTTTCACGCGCCCAATTTGCCCGCTAAGGCGCGCCCATGTTCGACTTCACTCCCGATCCGGATGCCTCCAAGGCCGATCTCTACCGTGAACTGCTGTCCGCAGCCGATGCCCTGACCGCCGACGAGCGCGACGGTGTTGCCAACATGGCCAATGTCGCCGCGCTGCTGGGCGACTTCCTCCCCGATTGCAACTGGACCGGATTCTACAGGATGGTGGATGGCGAACTGGTGCTCGGCCCCTTCGCCGGCCGTCCTGCCTGCATCCGCATACCCCTTGGCGTCGGCGTTTGCGGAACGGCAGCAAGCACGGGCGAGACACAGCTGGTGGAGGACGTGCACGCCTTCCCCGGCCACATCGCCTGCGATGCGCGCAGCAGGTCGGAGCTGGTGGTGCCCATCCTGCGCGACGGTGCGGTGGTGGGAGTCATCGACATCGACAGCCCTGACCTGGCGCGCTTCGATGCCGATGACCGCGAGGGAATCGAGGCGCTGGCCCGGATTCTCGCGAATCGCCTGTGATGCCCCGTTACGGGACGATGGACGCGCCCCTCTAGGATTCCCGCGACTTTCGACAGTAAATACCGCATTAAGCGGGCGATCGGCCCGATTCCGAATAGGGAAATGCGCGCTATGTCGAACCGCACCAGAGTGTTTCTTCCGGCCCTGATCGGTCTGGCGCTCTCCGCACCTGTTGCTGCGCAGGATGCGCCCTTGCGCATCGAGCATGTCGACGTGCTGGAAAGCGGAGCACCTTACGAAGGGGAATGGCAGGGCCAGTGGCAGGACGGCGATACCTGGCGCGGCACCTGGACCGGCACCTATTCTGCAAGAGCAGACGAAGACCTTCGCGAATGGCGCAACATGCCCGCTGGCGAAAACCTCGGCTACTCCCGTGCCGAACGTGACGCGTGGCTTTTCGACTGCCGCCTAGTGATGGCCGGGCGCGGCGATTACTACGGCCATGACCGCTATTACGATGGCTACTACGACGACGGGCCGGACGGCGCATTGATCGGCGGACTGCTGGGTGCCGCCGTGGGAGGCGTCGCCGGCAATCGCATCGCCGATGGCGACAGGCTGGCTGGAACCCTTATCGGCGCCGGTGTGGGTGCAGTTGCGGGGGCGGCAATCGGGTCGCAGGCGGACGGCGACGATTACGACTACGAATATCGGGAACTCGACCCGAACCAACTGTGGGCCGAACGCTATTGCGATGCCTATTTGGCCCGTTACGAGATGAGCGCCGCCTGGTCCGCGCCGCAGCACGGACAGCATGGCCACCACCACGGCCCGCAATGCCGGACGATCATCCGCGTAGAACTGGTCGAGGACGAGGCGCCGCCGCCGGCCCGTCGCGCGATCTCGCCCCGGCCGCAGCCCGGCGGGAAGACAGTGCCGATCGATTAGGCCAAGTCGCGCCGCACGACTTTCCTAGTCTGCTAAGTTACTGCCTTCGCTCTATATTCCGCCGCCGGTCAGGCGCTGACAGATCAGGTCGAGCTGATCCAGCGTACGGAACCGCACCGTGACTGTACCGGAACGCGGATCCTCGTCGGTGGAAATCTTGACCGGCAGGCCAAGAAATTCCTCTAGGTGGTTCTCGACCGCAGCGATGTCGGCATCCTGAGTCGGATCGCGGGACGGGCGTGCCTGGCGACGGACAGGTGCTTCCCCACCGTTGCGAGCCTTGCGCGCCAGCTTCTCCACCTCGCGCACGGAGAGTTTGTCCTTCACCGCCTTGTCGGCCAGCTCGCCTGCATTGTCCAAACCGATGAGAGCACGGCCGTGGCCCATGTCGAGCCGACCAGCCTGCAGGTGATCGAGCACGTTCTCGGGCAGCGAAAGCAACCGCTGGAGGTTGGCGACGTGACTGCGCGACTTTTCCACGAGGCTGGCGATCTCAGCCTGCGTCATGTCTTCCAGATCGGACAGCCGCTGGTAGGCGCGCGCTTCCTCGACAGGGTTCAGGTCTTCGCGCTGGATATTCTCGATCAGCGCCAGCGCCATGACGTCGCGCTCGTCGAGATCACGAATTATTGCTGGAATTTCATGGAGTTGCGCCTTCTGGGAGGCGCGCCAGCGACGCTCTCCGGCCACCAGCTGATAGGTGCCCCTGGCGGTCGGCCGCACGATGATCGGCTGGATCACCCCACGCGAAGCGATCGAGGCCGCGAGTTCGGCCAACGCCTCGTCATCGAAGTGGCTGCGGGGCTGGTCGGGATGCGGCTCGATATCGGATATGGCCAGACTGGCAAGTCCGTCCGCACGCGGCCTGGCCCGTCCGTCACCGGGGCGGTCGCCGTCTGCGGTCGATGGTCTCGGCGCAACCAGCGGCTCTTCCCGCTTCATGTCTCCCATCAGGGCACCGAGGCCCTTGCCCAGCTTGCGACGATTGCCTGCAGGACGTGCGGCCGTGGTGTCGGTGTCGGTTTTCTCGGCCTTGCTCATGCCGCTTTCCTCTCTTCGGGCAGGCGACCGATCAGTTCCCGTGCCAGCGCCATGTAGGCTCGGCTGCCAGGGCAGGAGTGGTCGTAAATCAAGGCAGGAAGGCCGTGACTGGGCGCTTCCGACAGGCGGACGTTGCGCGGGATGACCGACTGGAACACGAGGTCGCCAAGGCACTCGCGCACATCGTCGGAAACCTGATCGGTCAGGCGATTGCGGCGATCGAACATGGTCAGCGCGATACCTATGATGCCCAGATCGGGGTTGAAGCGTTGCTGCACCTGCTCGACCGTCTGCAATAGCTGGCTGAGGCCTTCCAGCGCGAAGAATTCGCACTGTAGCGGCACTAGCAAGGTATCGGCGGCGCAGAGCGCGTTGAGCGTGAGCAGACCCAGCGAGGGCGGACAGTCGATGAAGCAGATATCGTGGCCCTTGTGGCCCGCCAGCGCCTTGCGAAGGCGATGCGTGCGGTCTTCGACGCCTACCAGCTCCACTTCTGCTCCGCTGAGGTCTACAGTGGCAGGAAGCAGGTCCAGCCCCGGAATCGATGACGTTACGGTGCATTCGCCTATTGTCGCCTCGTCCACAAGCACGTCATAGCTCGAGAGATCGCGGTCGGCAGCGCCGAGGCCTACACCGGTAGAGGCGTTGCCCTGGGGATCGAGATCGATCAGCAGTGTGCGCCAACCGCTGGCAGCCATGGCCGTAGCGATGTTGATGGCCGAGGTGGTCTTGCCCACCCCGCCCTTCTGATTGGCAATGGCGATTACGATCATCGAAGTGCGGGCCTCCCTTTGCCGATCAAAATCCCAGCGGAAGGATCCGTGGCCGATTGTTCCACGTGGAACATTTCTTGGATCTCTACTGGCTGCTCTGACAATTCAATCGCGCCCGAACGCCCTTTCGGCAACAACCATATGGTGGAGCGTGTGGAAAAACGCGCGGATAACTCGAGAAGTTTACCAAGCGGAGCAAAGGCGCGCGCCGTGATTACGCCGGTTTCGCAACTTTCCACACTTTCAAGACGGGAACCAAGGATTCGGCAATTGGTGAGCGAAAATCGGGAACATATGCGCTCGAGCCATTCGACTCTGCGCTTCCGCGATTCGACCAGGGCCATTGGCATCTCCGGCCTCGCAAGGGCTATCGCCAGGCCGGGGAACCCGGCACCGGTTCCCAGATCAAGCCAAAGGCCTGTTTCACGTGGAACATGATCAAGCAATTGCAGGCTGTCTGCGATATGACGTTCCCACACCGCATTGAGACTGGGCTTGGAAACCAGGTTTTGCTGCCGGTTCTCCTCCTCGAGGAGGGTAATGAAGGCCGTCAGACGCTCCATACCGTCGGCGTCGCACCTGTCCGCGCAGAAAGCCCTCGCCTCTTTCTCGCCGCTAATCATGCCGCCAGCGCCCGCCGCTTCGCGTGTACGAGCAGCGCAGCCATTGCGGCGGGGGTAACACCGCGCACACGTCCTGCAGCGGCAAGGTTACGCGGCTGTGCGGCAGAAAGCCGCTCGACCATTTCATTGGAAAGGCCGGGGACATCGCCGAAAGGAAAGTCGGGCCCCAGTTCGAGCGCTTCGCTGCTGCGCAAGTCGCGCAGCTCCGCGTCTTGCCTCGCGAGATAGGGAGCGTAGCTCGCGTCCTCAGTCAGTTCATGAGACAGGGGTGATTGCGGGTCGCAGCTGGGTGGGAGCCATGGTGAGAGATCGTCCATCGAGATGTCCGGCAACGAAAGCCAATCCCTCAACTTTCTCGTGCCCATATCGCGGCGCACTGTCAGGCCGGTATCGTTCAGCGCCTTGGCCTCCACCTTGGTTTCAAGCGCCCTGTTCCACGTGGAACGCTCTTCCTCGCGTTGTCTGAACCATTCGGAACGGACCTTTCCAACACATCCCGTCTCCACCGCAAGCGGGGTGAGGCGGGAGGTCGCATTGTTGGCGCGCAGGCGCAGGCGGTATTCGGCGCGAGAGGTCAGCATGCGGTAGGGTTCACTCACGCCGTGGAGCGTGAGGTCGTCGATCATCACCGCGATGTAGCTGTTCGCACGATCGATAGCGGGTGGCGCCTTGTCCAGGATCGTGCAGGCGGCGTGCAGCCCGGCGATCAGGCCCTGCGCTGCCGCTTCCTCGTATCCCGTCGTGCCATTGATCTGGCCTGCGCAATAGAGCCCGGGCATGGCTTTCAGCTGAAGGTCCGGCCCAAGCGCACGGGGGTCGATATGGTCGTATTCGACAGCGTAGCCGGGGACCTCCATGACGACCTTCTCCAGTCCCTCCATTGCCCGTAGCATGGCCAGCTGCACGTCAACCGGCAGCGAAGTGCTGATCCCGTTGGGATAGACCAGGTGCGTATCCAGGCCTTCCGGCTCGAGGAACACCTGGTGGCCGTCGCGATCCGCAAAGCGATGGATCTTGTCCTCGATCGACGGGCAATAACGCGGGCCTGCGGCGTCGATTGCGCCGGTAAACAGGGGCGAACGATGAAGGTTCTCGCCGATGATCTCATGTGCGCGCACATTCGTGCGAGTAATGGCGCAGAAGACCTGTGGGTTGGCCCGACGCGGAGTGAGCGGCGACATCGTCCATTGCTCGGTGTCCGATGGCTGCTCCTGCAAACGGGCCCAGTCGATGGTGCGCCCGTCCAGTCGCGGCGGAGTACCCGTCTTCAAGCGGGCCATGGGCAGGTCTGCACCGCGAAGCTGCTGCGCCAGCTTATGCGCCGCGCTCTCCCCCACGCGCCCTCCGTCGAACCGCTCCTCCCCCCGGAACAGCGTCCCGCCGAGGAATGTCCCTGTGCAGAGGATGACTGCCCGCGCCTCGATTTCCGAACCATCAGAGAGGCGCACTCCCCCCACTTTGCCCCCCCGAAACAACAGTTCGGACGCCTCGCCCTCGACGACCGTGAGATCGCTCTGCCCGGCGATCATGGACTGCACCGAGTTTCGGAACAGCTTGCGGTCTGCCTGCACGCGCGGGCCCTGCACAGCGCTGCCTTTCGACCGATTGAGCATGCGATAATGGATCGCACCGGCGTCCGCCGCCCGCCCCAGAAGGCCGTCAAAAGCATCCACCTCGCGGACGAGGTGACCCTTGCCGAGCCCGCCAATTGCCGGGTTGCAGCTCATGGCCCCCACCTTGCTCGCGTCGAACGTGACCAGGGCCGTGCGCGCACCCATGCGCGCAGAAGCGGCCGCTGATTCGCAACCGGCGTGGCCGCCGCCAACAACTATGACATCAAATGTGCTCATCTCGTTCGCCATTTAAAGCATCTGCTCCACGTGGAACAGGCTATTTCCCGATGCAGAAGCGTCCGAAAAGCGCGTCGAGGACGTCTTCGGTCGACGTCCGACCGACCAGCGCGTCGAATGCCTGTCGGGCGCGTCGCAGGTTCTCTGCGACAAGGAGGGGATCAGCGACAGCGCCTGCATCTTCCAAGCTTCCAGCGGCATCGGCGAGTCTCTGGCGTTGCCGTGCATTTAGAGCCGCGGTGCCGGGAACGGGCATTGCTGATCGCGCACGCGCGATCAGCGCGGATCGTAGCTTGTCCATACCCGCACCCGTCCTGGCGGAGATGCTGTGAAGCGCATGAGACTTGCCCACCCTCGCCGCTCGGTCGACCTGTGCGTCGACTTCCCAGCTGCCGGGCGGGCCCTCGCCCTCTTCACCCAGCCAAAGGACAAGGTCGGCGCGCTCGATTTCCTCACGAGCGCGAGCGATGCCCAGTTCCTCGATCACGTCGCCACTTTCGTCTCGCAGGCCAGCCATGTCGACGAAGGTGAAGGGAATTCCTCCCAAGGCTACCGACTGCGTCAGAATGTCGCGCGTGGTGCCGGCGATGTCGGCGGTGATTGCGGCTTCGCTTTCTACCAAGGCATTGAACAAGGTGGATTTTCCCGCATTCGGCGGCCCCGCCAGGGCAACACGATACCCTTCGCGCAAGGTTTCCGCATGCGGCATGGCGAGCGCTGTGAGCAGTGACTGGCGCAGTTCGGCGAGAGATGATGCGAAGCTTTTCGGCAAGGCCGCCACGTCATCCTCGTCATCGAAGTCGAGCACTGCCTCGACCTGTGCGGAAAGATGCAGCAGTTCCTCGCGCCAGCCCTCCACCTTCCGCGACAGAACACCGCCCGCCATTGCCATGGCGCTGCGTCGCTGGATCTCCGTTTCGGCCGACAACAGGTCCGCCAGTCCCTCTGCCTCGGCAAGGTCGATCCTGCCGTTGGCGAAGGCGCGACGGGTAAACTCTCCCGGCTCGGCGCGGCGGCAACCCTCGATCGCATCGAGCGCCCGCTCGACAGCGACAATGACAGCGCGCCCTCCGTGGCAATGGAACTCGGCAAGGTCCTCACCCGTGACCGACGCTGGACCGGGGAAAAACAGCACGAGGCCATCGTCCAGTGTTTCACGTGAAACATCGCGGAAGATGGCCCGCGTCGCCCGCCGCGGTTCGGGCACGGTCCCAGCCACCGCCTCTAGCGCCGTTCGCGCCTGCGGCCCCGTAACGCGGATCACACCGATCCCTGCAGGCGGAGGCCCGCTGGAAAGCGCAAAGATGGTATCCACTACCCTGACCTTAGCCGGACTTGCCCTCGCCCGATGCGGAACCCTTCTCGGCCCCCGCAGCTGCGTTGCTCGCCGCGCCTTCCATGAAATTCTGGAACATTTTCAATCCCATCTGGCCCATGGGCGCCAGCTGCTTGGCATATTGCTCCAGCTGTTCGGTGCTGGAGACCCCTTTCATGGCATTGGCGATCGTATCGACATAGATCGCGTTGGCCTGCTCCACATCGGGCAGCCCCATGAAGCGACGCGCCTCCTCCGGCGAACAGTCGATCTCGATATTGACCTTCATTGCGGACACCTTTCTCAATCGCGCGCGTAGATGAACAGACCCAAGCAACGCCAGGAGAGACGTATATGAGCGAGACAGTGCGGATTACCACCCTAGACGGCCCCGACGCTTTCGACGCCTACATCGCCCGGCCCGCCGGCGAACCGAAATCCGCGATTGTCGTGATTCAGGAAATCTTCGGCGTGAATGCCGGGATCAGACGAAAATGCGACAGCCTGACCGAAGACGGCTATCTCGCTCTCGCGCCCGACCTTTTCTGGCGCCTGGAACCCGGAGTGGAACTCGACCCGGATATCGAACCCGAATTCAAGCGCGCACTGGATCTGATGGGCAAGTTCAATCAGGACGCCGGTATTCGCGATATCGAGGCGACAATCAAATACGCACGCACAGTCGTCGGGACCGGCAAGGTCGGCGCCGTCGGTTATTGCCTGGGCGGCCGACTGGCCTACATGACCGCGGCACGCACCGATGTCGACGCGACGGTAGGCTATTACGGCGTCGGCATCGACGAGTTGCTGCGTGAGAAGGACGCGATCGCCAACCCGCTAATGCTGCACATCCCTACCGAGGACGGCTTCGTCGACAAGGAAACCCAGGCGAAGATGCACGAGGGGCTGGACAGTCATCCCAAGGTGACGCTGCACGACTACGAAGGCCTGGATCACGGCTTCGCAACCGAGTTCGGCAAGCGCCGCGACGAGGAAGCCGCGCAACTGGCGGACAAGCGAACGGCGGAGTTCTTCGCCAGGCACCTTTTATAATGGGTTCGCCCGCGCAGGCGTTTGTCATCCTGCACGAGGTTGCGGAGAGCCGCGAACCGCCCGCGTCGCTCATGCCCTGGATCGCGGAGGACGCGGTATTCCATTCGCCGGTGATGCATACGCCTCAGGAAGGGCGCGAACTGGTGGCGCAATATCTGATGGCAGCACTGCAATTGTTCTCGCAGCACGGCTTTCGCTACGTTCGCAGAATAGTCGACGGAGGCGAGGCGGCGTTCGAATTCACCGCCGAGATTGACGGGATCGAAATAAACGGGGTCGATCTCGTCTCTCTGAATTCAGACGGAAAAATCAGCGATTTCAAGGTGATGGTTCGGCCATACAAGGCCATCGAGATAGTGCGAGCGAAGATGCTTGCCCAGCTTGAAGCAGCGAAGGGCGACCGTTAGGCCGCCCTTCCCTGTTCCGATATCGACCGCGACGAACCGTTACTGGTTCATCGTCTCGAAGAAATCTTCGTTGGTCTTCGAATCCTTCATCTTGTCGAGAAGGAATTCCATCGAGTCCACGGTGCCCATCTGCATCAGGATGCGGCGCAGCACCCACATCTTGGAGAGCTGATCCTTGTCCACCAGCAATTCTTCCTTGCGGGTGCCGGACTTGCCGACGTCCAGGGCCGGGAAGATGCGCTTGTCGGCCACCTTGCGGTCCAGCACGATTTCGCTGTTACCGGTACCCTTGAATTCTTCGAAGATCACCTCGTCCATACGACTACCGGTATCGATCAGCGCGGTGGCGATGATGGAGAGCGAACCGCCCTCCTCGATGTTGCGTGCAGCACCAAAGAAGCGCTTCGGGCGCTGGAGAGCATTGGCGTCCACACCGCCGGTCAGCACCTTGCCCGAGGACGGGACCACGGTGTTGTAGGCACGGCCGAGGCGCGTGATCGAGTCGAGCAGGATGACGACGTCCTTCTTGTGCTCCACCAGGCGCTTGGCCTTTTCGATGACCATTTCGGCCACCTGAACGTGCCGGCTTGCAGGCTCGTCGAAGGTCGAGGAAATGACCTCGCCGTTCACGCTGCGCTGCATGTCGGTGACTTCTTCCGGGCGCTCGTCCACCAGCAGGACCAGCAGGAAGACTTCCGGATGGTTGTCGGTGATGGCCTTGGCGATGTTCTGCAGCAGCACGGTCTTGCCGGTGCGCGGCGGCGCCACGATCAACGCGCGCTGGCCCTTGCCCTGCGGACTGATCAGGTCGATCACGCGGGCCGACTTGTCCTTGACCGTGGGGTCCTTGGTATCGAGATTCAGGCGCTCGTCCGGATAGAGCGGCGTCAGGTTGTCGAAGTTGGTCCGGTGGCGAACGGCCTCGGGATCCTCGTAGTTGACTTCCTTCAGCTTCGTAAGCGCGAAATAGCGTTCGCCATCCTTCGGCGCGCGGATTTCACCTTCCACCGTGTCGCCGGTGCGGAGGCCCCATTTGCGGACCTGGTTGGGCGAAACGTAGATGTCGTCCGGCCCGGCGAGATAGTTCGCCTCGGGGCTGCGCAGGAAGCCGAAGCCGTCCTGCAGCACCTCGATCGTGCCGATGCCGAGGATTTCCTCGCCTTCTTCGGCCACTTCCTTGAGGATCGCGAACATCAGTTCTTGCCGGCGCAGGGTGGATGCGCCCTCGACGCCGAGTTCCTCGGCCATCGACACGAGGTCCGCCGGCGCCATTTTCTTGAGTTCTTTCAAATGCATTGATCAGGTATTCCAGATAGTTGGGATGCCGGCAGGTCGGTATGGGCTTGGAGAAAGCAGACCCGGTCGCGCGGGAAGCAGCGACCCTTTGCCGTTTGGGAGTTCAAGCAAATATGGCTTTCGCCGATCCTGGTCAATTCGCAAATTGACCGGCACCCGTGGCTCGGCGGGAAATCAGAACGGCTTGACGATCACCAGCACCACGATCAGCGCGATGGCCACGCCGGGCACTTCATTCAGCAGGCGAAGCTGCTTGCCAGACAGCGACCGCTCGCCGCGCGCCAGCTTCTTCGCATAGGCGCTCATGTAGCCGTGATAGCCTGACAGGATCAGCACCAGCAGCAGCTTTGCGTGGAACCAGGGCTGGTTCCAGGTCTCCAGCACCACGGCCAGCGCAAGACCGAGCACCCACACGACGATGATCGACGGCAACAGGATGATCTTGAGAAGCTTTTTCTCGCGTTCCGCAAAGCGGGCCGCCTCGTCCGATTCCGCCGGCGCTTCCTGGTGATAGACGAACAGCCGGGGCAGCATGAACAGGCCCGCCATCCAGAATATCACGAAGATGATGTGGCCTGCCTTCAGCCATAGGTAGGTCATGGCAAGAACGTCCTGCATGCGGCGTATCTACGATGGGATTTCATTGTCGTCACCCCTCAACCGCGCACCAGTTTCAACAGATGTTCGACGTGCGCGATGGGGGTTTCCTTGTCGATGCCGTGACCCAGGTTGAACACGTGGGGCCGGCCCTCGAACGCGGACAGAATATGGCGGACAGATGCGTCCAGCGCATCGCCGCCGGCCAGCAGCAGCATGGGATCGAGATTGCCCTGCACCGGCATGGTGTCGGGAAGCTGGGCGTCGATCCACGCCGGGTCCTGCGTTTCATCGATCCCCAGCGCATCCACCCCCGTCTCTCGCGCATAGGCCGGAAGCTTCGCGCCTGCGCCCTTGGGAAACCCGATCACCGGGGTGCCGGGACGCGCTTCGTGGATTGCGGCGGCGATGCGCGCATTGGGAGCGATCACCCACTTCTCGAACTGTGAAGGCGAGAGCGATCCTGCCCAGCTGTCGAACAGTTGCACGGCCTCGGCCCCGGCGTCGATCTGGCCGATCAGGTACTCGATGCTCGCCGTCTCGATCGCCTCGATCAGCGAACCGAAGCCCTGCGGATCGTGATAGGCCAGGCTGCGTGCCGCGCCTTGGTCCTTCGACCCCTGTCCCGCCACCATGTAGGTCGCCACGGTCCAGGGAGAGCCTGCAAAGCCCAGCAACGTCGTCTGGGGGCCAAGACGGTCCTTCACCAGGGCCACGGTACGGTAGACGGCCTCGAAGCGCTGGAAGGCCCTCTCAAGCCCCTGCCAGGCCCCATCGACGAGGGCAGGGGCCAGCCGCGGTCCCTCGCCAGCCTCGAACCACAGGTCCTGCCCAAGGGCGTAGGGCACGATCAGGATGTCGGAGAAGAGGATCGCCCCGTCGAAGCCGAACCGGTCGATCGGCTGGATCGTCACCTCGGCCGCCGCTTCGCTGTCGTAGACCAGTTCCAGGAAGCCACCCTTCTGCGCCCTGAGCTCACGGTATTCGGGCAGGTATCGCCCGGCCTGGCGCATCAGCCAGACGGGCCGCCGGTCCGTGCGCTGGCCGGCAAGCGTATCGAGGAGACATCCGGGCATCGAAGGGTCCAATCAAACAATAAATATATATATTAAGAAGGATTCAGGACGATGTTGGCCCTGTGGATTGCGGGGATTGCGCGGCTTTGCCCGAATTCTCCCGAGATGAGAACCCATTTGGCAGCAGCGACTCACGACTCCGGGCTGTCAATCGACTCTTCTCCCCACAATCCCCAGCCTGTCCAAAACCCGGCTCGCCTGTTGACCACCCGTCTCGCGATTCCGGTTCCGATCGGGGGCTAACTTGCTACACAGCTTGTCCGCAGAAGGCTCCCGTGGTTTATGCGCAGGAGTATCCACATGGCCCGAATTCACCTTCATCTCCTGTCGGACTCCACTGGCGAAACGCTGGAAATGCTGGCGAAAGCAGCGCTGGCGCAGTTCGGCGATGCCGACGTGCAGCGCCATTTCTGGCCAATGGTCCGCTCCGTCCAGCACCTTGAGCGGATCGTGGACGATTTCAAGGCGAACCCCGGTCTCGTGCTCTATACGCTGAGCAACGAGGCCACGCGCAAGCGGCTGGAGGAACACTGCCGCCAGCTTGCCCTGCCGCACGTTTCCGCGCTGGACCCGGTGGTGGCCGCGCTGGAGGAACGACTGGGACAGGAAGCCCACGGGCGGCCCGGCGGCAAGAACAAGATGGACGAGGCCTATTTCGAACGGGTCGACGCTATCCAGTTCACCATCGCCCACGATGACGGCATCAGCTGGGATGACTGGGAAGAGGCGGACATGGTGCTGGCGGGCGTATCGCGCACGTCGAAGACGCCGACCAGCATCTACCTCGCCAATCGCGGCTTCAAGGTCGCCAACATCCCGCTGGTGGTGGAAAGCCCGCCGCCCAAACTGCTGTTCGAACTGCGCCGCCCCATGGTGGTGGGCCTGACCACAGCACCTGCGCGGCTGATCCAGATACGCCGCAACCGCCTGCTGTCGCTGAACGAGAAGACCGAGACTTCCTATGTGGACGAGGAAAAGGTGTCCAAGGAAGTGGCCTTCGCCCGCCGGATGTTCGCGGATAACGGCTGGCCGGTGATCGACGTCACGCGCCGCTCCATCGAAGAGACAGCGGCCGCCATCATCAAGCTCTACCAGGAACGGGAAGGACGCCGCGCCGAGCAGCGCGAGCGGCAGACCGGGCCCAAGCCGATATGATCGTGCTGGCGTCGAAATCGGCGTCGCGCAAGGCGATGCTGGAGGCGGCGGGCGTGACGTTCGAGGCGCAGGCCGCCGACCTCGACGAGCGCGCAGTGGAAGCGCGCATGGAGGACGCCGCGCCTGAGCGCGTGGCGCTGGCACTGGCCGAAGCGAAGGCGCTCGCGATTGCCGAACCGGCGCGGCCCGTCCTGGGCAGCGACTCGCTGGTGGTCGTCGATGGCCGCCGGTTCGACAAGCCTGCCGACCGCGCGCAAGCAGCCGAACACCTGCGCTTCTTTTCGGGCAAGACGATGCACCTCCACTCCGCCGCGGCGATTGCTCGCGGGGGAGAGGTGGTCTGGAGCCATGCCGATATGGCGCGGCTGGCGGTCCGCCAGCTGTCCGACGGTTTCATCGCCAGCTACCTCGATGCCGAATGGCCCGATGTGGGCCATTGCGTCGGCGTGTTTCGTATCGAGGCGCTGGGCGTGCAGCTGTTCGAAGCGATCGAGGGCGATCAGTTCACCGTGCTGGGCATGCCCCTGCTCCCGGTGCTGGGCGCCCTGCGCGACCTGGGGGAACTGCCGCGATGACACGCTATGCCGAAGTGATCGGCGATCCGATCGCCCAGTCCAAATCGCCCGCCATCCACACGCACTGGATCGACCGCGCGGGGATCGACGCGAAGTATGATCGTCAGCATGTCACGGTCGAGGGGCTGGCCGACTATCTGGCGCGCCGGTCCGCAGATCCCGACTGGGCGGGCTGCAACGTCACCATGCCGCACAAGCTGGCGGTGATGGCGCATTGCGACCGGCTGGACCCGCTCGCCAGCCGCATCGGCGCGGTAAATACGGTGGTGCGGGAGGACGACGGTTCGCTCACCGGGTACAATACCGATGCCGCGGGCTTTCTCGAGCCGCTGGGCAAGGATCTGGGCCGCGAGCACTATTTCCGCATGGCCCGCGTACTGGGCACCGGGGGCGCCGCGCGGGCGATCGTCGCGGGCCTGCTCGAGCACGGCATCACCGTGGTCCTGGGCGGGCGAAACCCCGAAAAGGCGCGCGCCCTTCTGGACGAGCTCGACCCCGCAGGTGAGCACCATGCCGCGCCACTGTCGCATTTCGCCGAGCCGACAGATTTCGCGTTCGACGACCGAGAGGGTTGCCTGGACCTTGTCGTCAATGCCAGCCCGCTGGGCATGGAAGGGCAGCCGCCGCTGCAATTCGACCTCAGTCATGTGCCCCCCGGCAGCATCGTTTACGATATCGTCACGGCTCCCGCCGACACTGATCTGCTCAAGGCGGCTCGCGAAAAGGGTTTCCGCACTATCGATGGCCTCTCGATGCTGATCGGCCAGGCCGCCGTGGCTTTCGAGAAGTTCTTCGGCGTACCCCCTCCCCGCGAGCCAGGCGACGCGGACCTGCGCAGGATACTGACTCAATGACGAATCGGCTCCCACACATCATCGGCCTCACCGGCTCCATCGCCATGGGCAAGAGCACTGTCGCGGCGATGTTCGAGGATGCAGGCGTGCCGGTGTTCGACGCCGATGCCGAGGTGAGGCGAATGCAGGGCCCGGGCGGAATCCTTCTGGCCGAAATCGAAGAAGCCTTTCCCGGAAGTACCGGGCCGGATGGCGTGTTGCGCGAAGAGCTGGGCGAAATCGTCTTCGGCGATGCCGACAAGCTGGCGCGGCTTGAGACCATCGTCCACCCCGCCGTGACGAGGGCCCGCGAGCGCTTCCTGAAAAAAAACGCGGACAAGCCGCTGGTGCTGTTCGACATCCCGCTGCTGTTCGAGAAGGGCGCTGCCGGCCTCGTCGATACCGTTGTCGTGGTGTCCGCTCCGGCCGAGGTGCAAAGGCAGCGGGTGCTGGCGCGCAAGGGCATGACCGAGCAGAAATTCACCCGTATCATGGAGCACCAGCTGCCCGACGCGGCGAAGCGCGAACGGGCTGACCACGTGATCGACACCGGAACGCCGATGGATGAAACGCGCGCGCAGGTGGAGGCTCTGGTGGACAAGCTGAAAGCCGACTTGCGCGACTGACCCAGTCCGCGCGATAGATTGTCCATGCGCGAGATCATCTTCGATACAGAGACCACGGGCCTCGACCCCAATACCGGCGATCGCATGGTGGAAATCGGCTGCATCGAGATGGTCAACCGCGTGGCGACCGGACGCACGTTCCACGAGTACTTCAATCCCGATCGCGACATGCCGCTCGAGGCCGAGAGGGTTCACGGACTGTCCGCCACTTTCCTTTCCGACAAGCCGCGGTTTGCCGAGAAGGTGCAGGCGCTGCTCGAATTCATCGGCGAGGATCCCCTGGTGGCGCATAATGCGCAGTTCGACTTCGGTTTCCTCAACTTCGAGCTGGGCCTGTGCGGCCAGGCGTGCATCGGCGATGACCGCATGGTCGATACGCTGGTGCTGGCGCGGCGGAGACACCCGGGGGCCAAGCACTCGCTCGACGCGCTGTGCTCCCGCTACGGAGTGGATCGCAGCCACCGCACGCTTCACGGCGCGCTTCTCGACGCGGAATTGCTGGCGCAGGTCTATGTCGAATTAACCGGCGGGAGGCAGATCGGTCTGCAGCTGGCGGTCGACAATAGCGGCCAGGGAAGCTCCACTCCGACGCGTTTCGTCCCGAAAACAGGCGATTACCGCGCACCCCGCCCCCATGCGGCCAGCGCGCAGGAATTGGCTCGGCACAAAGCCTTTCTGGAAACGTTGGATTCTCCGCTCTGGACCTCGTGAGGGTAACGTCCCACATGGGGTTGGAGCGAAGAATTATAAAAGGAGCTTAGCCCCATGGATATTCGCGTGTCGGGACATCAAGTCGACACAGGCACCGCCCTGCAGGAACATGCCTCTGACCGGCTGGAAACCATTGTCGACAAGCATTTCAGCCGCGCACTTTCGTCCACGGTCACGTTCGGCAAGGCGCCGGCCAGCGGATTTGCCGCCGACATCGTCCTTCACGTGAATCACGGTCTCATTCTCAAGAGCCACGGCCAGGCGCAGGACGCGCACCAGGCTTTCGACCAGGCCGCGGAAAAGATCGAGAAGCAGCTGCGCCGCTACAAGCGGCGGCTGAAGGACCGGCACGAGCAGGCTGCCCATGCCGCGAAGGAGGAAGAGGCCGCCTACACGATCTTCGCCTCCGAGGAGCCCGCCACCGAGGAAGAAGCGAGCGAGGAATCACCTCCCATCATCGCGGAGACGCGAATCGACGTGCCGGAAGTGAGCGTTTCGGACGCCGTGATGCTGCTCGATCTGCGCCACACCACGGCGCTGTTCTTCAAAAATGCTGGAACTGGGCGCCATAATATGGTGTATCGCCGCGAAGACGGATCGATCGGATGGGTCGAACCGTCATGATCGTCCACGGCCGCTGAGCTGTAACGGCGGTCCAAATCGGGGAAGGGGTGTTTGAACGGCTGGCGTGCCTTGCGGGCGCGCCAGGGGCCGGCAGCATTGGACGAGTTTTCAGGAACGATGAATTCGATTTTCGCGATGAAGCCCGAGTCAGCGTGCATTACGCAGGCCGATGGCAAGGACGATATCCTGCGCCGTCTGAGCGAGCTCTTTGCCGGAGCCTACGGGCTTGATGCCGCGCAGGTGCTGGAGCATCTGGAAGAGCGCGAGAAGCTGGGCAGCACCGGTTTCGGTAGGGGTGTCGCCATCCCGCACGCACGGATGCCAAAGCTGAAGCGCCCGGTGGCCGCGCTGATGAAGCTGAATCGCCCGGTGGAGTTCTCGGCTGCCGACGGACTGCCCGTGGATCTCGTGTTCGGTCTGCTCTCGCCCGCCAACAGCGGCGCCACGCACCTGCACGCCCTGGCCGCCATTTCGCGCCTGGTGCGGGAAGAGCGCGTCCACGATGCGCTGTGCGATGCGCCCGATGCGGAGGCGCTCTACAGCGTCCTGACCAATGCGACGGATCGTGACGCCGCCTGATTCGGCCCGATCTGCAGACGGTGCAGGCCAGGAGGCGCACTTTCGGGCCCTGGAAAGTCTCTACGCAGCTGCTCCCGTCAACTCGCTGTTCGAATCCCGGCTGGAGATCGTCGAGGCAGGGCACGCGCGTATCAGCTTCACCGCCAGCGAGCGCTATTTCCACGCCGCCGGGGCGACGCATGGCACCCTGTACTTCAAGATGCTGGACGATGCCGCGTTCTATGCCGCCAACTCGTTGGTTTCCGACCGTTTTCTTTTGACCACTGGGTTCAACCTGCACTTCACCAAGCCGCTGAAAAAGGGCCGCGTGACGGCGGAGGGGCGCTGGATCAGCGGCAAGCGCCGGGTCTTCATCGCAGAAGCGCACCTGATGGACGAGGAAGGCGACGAAATCGGCCGCGGCACGGGCACCTTCATGCGATCGCACATCGCGCTGTCCGGTCTCGATGGCTATCGCCTGCCGGCGCGATTGCCGTGATGGACGATCGTATTCCAGCACACCTCGAAGTCGGTGGCCTGATCCGCGCGGTGGAAGGCCAAGGCGGCTTCGGCATGGTTATCTCAAAGGGTGAACGAACGGCAGGAACCTTGCTGGTAGTGTGTTGCAATCGGGCCACTCCGGCCCGCGCCTACGAACGGATGCCGCAGCTAGACGGGCAGCGAAAATGGACGCTCACCAAGGTCCAAGACCCTGATAGTCCTGCCGATTTCAACGAGTATTGCCAGCGGCGTGGTGCCCAGGATGCCGATCTCTGGGTTATCGAGCTGGATATCGAAAATGCCGAACGGTTCATCGGAATCGAACCTGCCGATAGTTGACATAGAAACCATCGGGGCTATCTGCCCGGCGACTTTCCGACAGCGTGTGTTGATTGGCATCGCAATCCGGCGATGGTTTTCAGCGCGCAGACGGGGAGACGACCGGCAGGTCCGTTAGGGACGGAACGCGGGTGACAGACGGTTTAGCAATACCGCGTCCGCAGGCCTGTACGTGTCTCTCACCGCCGTGAGTTACGGGATCGATGAAATTTGTCAGCAAGCCAGTCGGGGCAATCGCCCTGGCGGTAACCTTGATTGCAACCAGTTTCGGCGCCGCAGGTAGCGGAGCCGTCGCCCAGGACCAGGCGGAGCAGGATATGCTCGAAACGGTCGAGATTCAGGCGCAGGACTCCCAGGCTGATGAGCAGCCGGCCGTTCGCTTCGTGATGAACGAAGTGGTGCAGGAGCTTCCTGAAGAGCCGGAACAGTCCGTCGCTTCGACGACGGACGCGGCATCCCTGTACGAACTCGTTCACAGCATCGATACGAGCGGCGAGATGTCGCGCGACATGATGTGCCTGGCCCAGGCCGTCTACTTCGAAGCCCGCGGCGAGCCTCTTGCCGGCCAGTTGGCCGTGGCGCGCGTGGTGATCAACCGTGCGGAGAGCAACACCTTCCCGGACGACTATTGCTCGGTCGTGACACAGCGTGCGCAGTTCTCCTTCGTGCGCGGTGGACGTATCCCCGCGCCGAACAAGGGTTCGGCCTCCTGGAAGAAGGCCAAGGCCATCGCCCGCATCGCGCACAGGGACATGTGGGAAAGCCCGGTCGGCGATGCGCTGTATTTCCATGCCACGCACATCCGTCCCCGCTGGGCGGGCCGCATGACGACCCGCGCAACCATCGAGAACCACATCTTCTATCGGTAATCGGTAGGTAGTCGCCTCCGTGAGGGGGGACTACCTACTTCAGTTCCACCCAGACCGGGGCGTGGTCGCTGGCCTTTTCGCGGCCGCGATGTTCCTTGTCGACGCCGGCGGCAACCAGCCTGTCGGCCGCTTCGGGTGACAGCAGGATGTGGTCGATGCGAAAGCCGTGGTCGCGCTGCCAGGCACCGGCCTGGTAGTCCCAGAAGGTCCACACGCCGCCGCGCGGGTTCAGCGTATCGATGGCGTCGGTCCAGCCATCGCCAAGCAGGCGGAAATAGGCGTCTCGCGATTCGGGCTGCATCAACGCGTCGTTGGCCATGGCCTTTACGGACCACACGTCCTTGTCTTCGGGAATGACGTTGAAATCGCCCAGAACGACCGTGGGGCGTTCCAGCAGTGCCAGTTCCGCCATGCGGGCGCGCAGGCGCTTCATCCATGCCAGCTTGTAATCGAACTTGGGCCCCGGCTGCGGATTGCCGTTGGGAAGGTAGAGATTGCAGATCCGTACCCCGTCCACCTCGGCTTCGAGGTAGCGCGCCTGATCGTCGGTATCGTCGCCCGGCAGGCCGCGCTGCATTTCCTTCGGCGCCTCTCCATCGACTAGGATGGCGACGCCGTTGAAGCTTTTCTGCCCGTGCCAGATCGCCTGATAGCCGATGTCCTCGAACTCGTCGGCCGGGAAATTCTCGTCCTGGCTCTTGATCTCCTGCAGGCAGGCGACCTTCGGGCGGGTTTCTTCCAGCCATTCCTTCAGGCGCGGCAGGCGCGCCTTTATGCCGTTGATGTTGAAACTGGCGATCTTCATCGCCGAGACCCTAGATGCCGAAGCTGGAACCGCAACCGCAACCTGCCGCCGCGTTGGGATTTTCCACGCGGAAGGCCGCTCCACCCAGCGATTCGACGTAATCGACGACGCTGCCGGTGACCAGATCCAGGCTGACGGGATCGACCACCAGCATCACGCCGCCGGTTTCGCTCACGACGTCATCGTCCTCCGCCGCCTCGTCCAGGTCGAACTTGTACTGGAAGCCGGAGCAACCGCCGCCTTCAACGGAAAGTCGCAGGATCGCGGGCTTGCCTTGCTTCTTCGCGATCAGGTCCACGCGCGATGCGGCGGCCGGCGTGAGTGTGAGCGAGCTGGTCATACCTCGCAATGTAGGGATGCGCGGCCTCGCTCTCAAGCGTGCGTGATGTAGTCGCGCATTTGCTCCGCCTCCTCCTCGATCCGCTCCATGCGATATTTCACGAGGTCGCCGATGGAAACGAAGCCCACCATCTTCTCGCCGTCCATCACCGGCAGGTGGCGGATGCGACGGCGCGTCATCAGCGAAAGGGCCTTCAGCGCATCGGTATCGAGGTCGATGGTGATGGCAGGAGAGGTCATCACTTCGCCCACCGGACGCGGCAGCACGGCGGCGCCATCGCGGGCAATGCAGTAGAGAAGGTCGCGCTCCGAAAAGATTCCCGCGATGCCCCCGCCGTCGAGCACCGGCAGGGCCCCGATGCGTTTGTCTGCCAGCAGCGACGCCGCGACCTGCACTGTGTCCTGCGGCGTGCACGAAACGATGGTGTGGTCGCGATTCGCGACGATCTTGGAAATGGACATTCGCACTCTCCTTGCCATGCCTTCTGCGGGCGCTCTTCACCGGAGCCTGCCGTGATTGTGCCACGAGAGACCGAGTCCCGGCAAATCCGGCCTTTGGACCCGTTGCCATCGGGCGCCATGATGGCCATGTGGGCTGGGATGGCCAGAAATTCCCCGCTCGACGATCCGAAGAACGCCGCTTTCGCCTGGGCGCGATATCGCCGCCTCATGCGATTGATGATGGGCATCACCCTTGCCACCGTGATCATCGCCATGGCCGTCATCTACCGGCAGGTGGACGACGTATCGCCGCACTTCTTCATTGCTACCGCGCTGGGCATCGGTTTCTCGATGCTGTTGATGAGCGCGTTGATGGGCCTGGTATTCCTGTCCAGCGGGACGGGGCACGACGACGCTGTCGAGCACAATCTCAACGATCTCGATCCCGGCAAGCCGCGAAAGGATCGGCGAACGATCGGCTGGAAGGACGAGGTCTGAACCTTCAGCCGCCGGGGTGGAGCCGATAGTCTTCCACCGGCGTGCCGCCCACAAGATGTTCCTGGATGATCCGTTCGAGCACGTCCGGCGTGCATGAGTGATACCACACGCCCTCGGGCCAGACGACGGCCACCGGCCCTGCCTCGCAGACCTGGAGACAATCGGCCTTGGTGCGCTGCACGCCGCCTTGTCCGGCCAGGCCAAGTTCCTTCAGGCGCTTCTTGAGGTATTTCCAGGATTGCTCGCCCGTCTCGCGGCGGCAGCATTTGCCTTTTTCGGACATGGCGCAGATGAAGATGTGCCGTTCCAGCGATTCGCCCCCGATCTTTGCAAGGGCGCGCTCTGCCTTGGCAACGGTCTTTGGCGAAGCGGTGTCGGTCAGCGCTTCTTCCCGGCGATACGGGCGATCTCGGCCTTGACCAGTCGCTCGACGATGTCGGGCAGGTTCGCATCCAGCCACTGCGCCAGCATCGGGCGCATCATCTCGCGCACCATGCCTTCCAGCGAGGTTTCGCCCGAGCGCACGATCTGCGGCCTGGCGGGCGGATCGGAAAGCATGGCGAGGGCCGCCAGCGACTGGCGCATGGCATCAGCGGCGCGATCTGTGGTCAGGCGCTCGTCCTCGTCCGGCGTCTCCGGCTCGTCGGCGTTGTCGGTGAGGCCATCCTCGACGTCCTCCTCGTGCAGGGCAGAGCCGACTACGCCCAGGTCGAGAACGTCTTCGGCCTCCTCTTCACCGGCAGGCTCGGGCATCTCGTGTCGCGCAACGAGGCCTTCGCGCCGGCGTGTTTCGCTGGCCTTTGCAGCCTCGTCCGCATCGCGGGCTATGACGCGCTTGATCGAGTCGAGGATTTCTTCGACCGACGGTTCGCCTTGCTGCCGCATTCAATCCCCCTGTGTGCTGACCGGTGTGTCGAGCGGTGGAGGAGCCGTGTCGGAATAGTCGATGATTTCGGTCTCGAATTCCTCGAGCGGCTCTTCGTCCTCAATTTCTCCGTCGGGCGCGGGAATGTCAACGGTGCGCGAGCTCGAGACGACCGGCTCGGGATCGCGTTGCCAGTCCCAGATGATGCCGCGCACGCGCTCGTAATTGTCGATGGGATCGTAAAGCACGCCTTCATCGCCAAGGCCCAGGTCGCGCGCCTCGGCCTTGCCCATAGCGGCCAGCAGCGAGAAGCCGGCGACGTAGGCGTTGCGCCGTGCCGTCACCAGCTGCACCTGCGCTCGCAGCAGTTCCTGCTGGGCGTCGAGAATGTCGAGCACGGTGCGATTGCCGACGGTGTTCTCCGCCCTCACCCCTTCCAGGCTGAGCGCCGCCGCGTCCACCGCAGCCTGGCTGGAGGCGATGATGGCATTGGCAGCCCGCCAGCTGGAATAGGCCGCACGAACCTGCGCGATCACGTCACGCTCGGTCGCGATCACCTGCTCAAGCGCGGCCTGCGCCTGCGCCGTGGCTTGCCGTTGCTGCGCGGCCACGCGGCCACCCTGGAACAGCGGCAGGGTCATGCGGATGCCGGCAGTCGCGCTGGTGGCCGTCTGGTCTGCCGTCGCGCCGGGTACCGCGCCCAGCGTCCCGAGGAAATTTTGGTAGCCGCCATTGGTGAAGGCGCTGAAGGTTGGTAGCCGCCCCGCACCGGCAACCTCTATATCGTAGCCCGAAGCCACGGCTCGCTCCTGCGCGGCGAGCAAATCGGGATTGTTCTCCAGAGCGACGTCCACGGCGACCTCGGGGCTTTCGGGGAGGCCTGGCAGCGGAGGAGGCGGCTCGAGGTTAGTTGGCGCTTCGCCAACGAGGGCGATGTAGTCTTCGCGCGCCGATACGAGATTGGCTTGGGCACTGCGCAGATCGCTCCGCGCCAACGCCAGCCGGCTTTCCGACTGGGCGACATCGGTGCGCGTCAGGTCACCGATCTCGAATCGGTCGCTGGTCGCCTCGAGGTTGATCGAAAGCACGTCTACGTTGTTTGCAGACAGGCTGACGAGCGCTTCATTGAGAATCACGTTCATGTAGGCCGCCACGACCTGCGTGAATACGAAGCTCTCGGTTCCGCGAAGATCGGCGCGGCCGGCTTCAACACGGTTTTCCGCAGCGCGAATGCCGTACTTCACCGCGCCACCCTGATAGAGCGGTACGGCCAGGTCGACACCAGCATTCAGCTGTCGCTGCGGCGCGATGAAGCTGGTGGAGTTCTGAACCAGGAATTCGTTGTAGGTAGTAGTGGAATTTACAGAGGGCAGGCCCTGCGAGCGCTGTATGGGCACGGACTCATCGAGTGCGCGCTGCTGCGCGCGAGCCGCTTCCAGCGAGGGATTGTCGTAATAGGCCTGCGTCAGCGCTTCCTTTAGCGTGTCGGCGTAGGCGGGAGAAGCGAGGCAGGTCGCGCCCGCCAGCGCGGCCGTCAGCCGGAGAGCGCGGCCCATGATCAGAAGCTCCAGCCCTTCGGCTTGTCGAATTCGTGCAACTGCGGAATGCCGACATCGTAGACCGGCATCAGCGACACGCCGCTCTCGGTCTTGCGGCCGACGGCGATGCGGGTCACGCCATTGCCGACCATGCCGGTGACGATACGCGCGCCATCGGCAAGACGCTTGCCGAGGCCGGCGGGGATCTCTTCCACGGCTCCGTCGATGACCAGCAGGTCCGCGCCCTTGCCCTTGGTGCCCTTGCCCACGGCTTCTTCCGGGCTGAGAATGGTGAGTTCGGCGACCAGCGGGCGAAACAGTTCGGCCAGGTAGCCGGAGCCTGCATCCACCACGATCGCCTTTTCGTCGCCGTCAGGATTGGCTTCTTCCAGCATTTTGCCATGCACGACGGGAGCGGGCAGCCACGCGCCGTTTTCCAGGCGGATGGCGCGATCGACGTAGGCGACGCCCTTGCTGGCGGCGGGCACGAAATCCTCGCGCGCCACCTGGCTCATGCGGCGGATCACGAAGGGAGCATTTACCCCGCTGGTGCGCAGCTGGCTGTCGATCATGGCGCGGCGGGCGCGGTTGCCGGTGTCGTTGGCGGGAAGGTCGGAAATCACAGCGTCGAACTCTCGTGTTTCATGGACGGGTGTTGCTTTAGGGATTGCTGCGCCGCCGGGCAATGGCCCGGTTGTCGCAATTCGTCACGTTGCGCCATCGGCTCTGCAAAGCGTTTTGACGACAAATGCTCGCTGCGACTATGGGCGACCCGACCAAGAGGAGTGCAGAATCGATGAGCGACATGATCACCATCCGGGAAGAGGACCTGATCGAGACGATCGCCGATGCCCTGCAGTATATCTCCTACTACCATCCGATGGATTACATCCAGGCGCTGGGAGAGGCCTACAAGGTGGAGCAGGGTCCGGCCGCGAAGGACGCCATCGCCCAGATCCTGACCAACAGCCGAATGTGCGCCGAGGGCCACCGCCCGATCTGCCAGGATACCGGGATCGTCAACGTGTTCCTGAAATGGGGCCAGAACTGCCGTCTCGCTTCGGACAAGTCGCTGCAGGAAGTCGTCGATGAAGGCGTGCGTCGCGCCTACAACCATCCCGACAACAAGCTGCGCGCCTCGATCCTAGCGGATCCCGCCTTCACCCGCCGCAACACGCGCGACAATACGCCCTGCGTCCTTTCGGTGGAGATGGTTCCGGGCGACACCGTGGGCGTGGACGTGGCCGCCAAGGGCGGCGGCAGCGAGAACAAGTCGAAGTTCAAGATGATGAACCCCAGCGACAACATCGTCGACTGGGTGCTGGAGCAGATTCCCTCGATGGGTGCCGGCTGGTGTCCGCCGGGCATGCTGGGCATCGGCATCGGCGGCACGGCGGAGCATTGCCTGAAGCTGGCCAAGCAGAGCCTGATGGACCCGATCGACATGGCCCAACTGAAGCATCGCGGCGCGCAGAACGATATCGAGCAGTTGCGCATCGACATCTTCGACGCCGTGAATGCGCAGGGCGTGGGTGCGCAGGGCCTGGGCGGGCTTTCCACCGTGCTCGACGTCAAGATCCTGGACTGGCCGTGCCATGCGGCAGGCAAGCCCGTGGGCATGATTCCGAACTGCGCCGCCACCAGGCACGCGCACGTCACCCTGGACGGCAGCGGCCCCGCCTACCTGCCGCAGCCCGATCTCGACGCCTGGCCCGATGTGCAGTGGGAACCCGATGCCGAGGCAAAGCGGGTCGATCTCGACAACCTGACGCCGGAGGAAGTGGCGAGCTGGGAGATCGGCGACCGGCTGCTGCTCAACGGCAAGATGCTGACCGGCCGCGATGCGGCGCACAAGCGCATTCAGCAGATGCTGGAGAACGGCGAGGAGCTTCCGGTCGATTTCCGGGGCCGCGCGATCTACTACGTCGGCCCGGTCGATCCGGTGATGGGCGAAGTCGTCGGCCCTGCCGGCCCGACGACGGCCACCCGCATGGACAAGTTCACCGAGATGATGCTCGATCAGGGCCTGCTGGCGATGATCGGCAAGGCCGAACGGGGTCAGGACGCGGTAAAGGTGATCAGCCGCTTCAAGGTCGCCTACCTGATGGCAACGGGCGGCGCGGCCTATCTCGTGGCGCGGGCGATCAAGGAATCCAGGGTCGTCGGGTTCGAGGACCTGGGCATGGAAGCGATCTACGAATTCATGGTGAAGGACATGCCGGTGACGGTCGCGGTCGATTCGCAGGGCAACAACGTCCACACCCTCGCCCCGCTTCACTGGCGCGAAAAGATCCGCGAGGAAGGGTTTCTGGGCGCGAAATAGCGCCCGAAGCGCCTCCATGTTCGACCAATGACACACCGGTTTCGATGGAAACCTCTGCGCGGACTGGTTGCCTTAATCGCGCTGCGCTAGACCGGCGGGATGAATTTCGCGGAAAAGTCCGAAGCGCACACGTCGCGCGTACCGTTTGCCACGGTGCTCATTTCGGTCGTCGGTCTCTGGGCCACCTATTTCGTGCTGGTGACGACCCGTGCCGAACTGCTCGAAATGCCTCTGGCGAACGAGCTGATCGGCCTTCGCCTGCTGTCCGTGGCGGTAGGCATCCTCATCACGCTGGGGCTCTGGGTGGTCCTGCGCACCTTCGATGGCAGACCTCTGTGGATGAAGATCTGCGCCGCGCTGCTGTTCGCCCTGCCCGCCGCCCTGCTCAGCGCCCAGGCCAACCGGGTGATCTTTGCCGATGCGCAGGCCGCGCTCGATGAAAAGGTGCTGCAGGAATTCGTCCAGGCCCGCGGCTTCACGTCGGAATCCGACGATTCCAACTCGCAGCTTTTCGAAGGGCTGTCCGAACTCGTCACCGTCAGCACGCGCACGCAGCTGATCGAGATCACCTACAGCCGCTATTTCATGCTGCTGGCCTGGTGCGCGCTCTACCTGGCTCTGCTCACGGGCGAGAAGGCGCGCGATGCCGAGCGGCGCGAGCAGCAGTTCCGCAACGCCGCGAAGGCATCCGAACTGCGGTCGCTGCGCTACCAGGTGAACCCGCACTTCCTGTTCAATACGCTGAACTCGCTGTCGGCCCTGGTGCTGACCAACAAGACCGAGGCGGCGGAACGGATGATCCAGACGATCAGCACCTTCTATCGCCGCAGCCTTGCCGACGATCCGACGTCCGATGTGCCCCTGCGCGAGGAAATCCACCTGCAGAAACTGTACCTGGACATCGAATCGGTGCGTTTCCCGCTGCGACTGCGAACCGCCTACGACATTCCCGACGACCTGGAGAATGCCCTGATCCCGGGCATGATCCTGCAGCCGCTGATCGAGAATTCCGTGAAGCACGCGGTCGCGCCCTCTTCGGGTCAGGTCACGATCACGCTATCGGCCCGCGAGGAATACGATCGGCTGGTCGTCACCGTGTCCGACAATGGCCAGGGCGCCGGGGATCGCGATGATACCCGCCCCGGCTTCGGCATCGGCCTGACGAATGTGCGGGAGCGGCTGGAGGCGCGTTTCGGCAACGAGGCGATCGTGGTTTCCGGCCAGGTACCGGGCGGTTATGCGACGCACCTTCGAATGCCGCTGAAGCGGATCAAGGATAGGGTTGCAGCCTGACCGGATCGATTGGGTTAGCGTGAGGGGGACGAACGACACCATGAACGACAACGAGAATGCCAGCCTGCGAACGCTGATCGTCGACGACGAGCCGCTGGCGATCGAGCGCATGCAGGTGCTGTGCGCCGAGATTCCCAAACTGCGCGTGATCGGCACCGCAAGTGACGGCGAATCCGCGCTGCGCCTGTCGGAAAAGCTCAACCCCGATCTGCTGCTGCTCGACATGACCATGCCGGGCAAGGACGGCCTGCAGGTGGCCCGCGAGGCGAGCAAGCTCGCGACGCCCCCGGCTGTCATCTTCGTGACCGCGCACGAGAATTTCGCAGTGGAGGCCTTCGACCTCGAAGCGATCGACTACGTGCTCAAGCCCGTCGCCACCGAGCGCCTGGAGCGCGCGATCGACCGGGCGCTGACCCGCAAGGCACGCGGTTCCGGGTCGGCGGAGGAGGATGGCCACTGGCTCAGCGAATTCTGGGTTCCGCACCGTTCCGAACTGCTGCGCATCGACGCGGCCGAGGTCTTCCGCATCGATGCCGAGCGGGATTACGTGCGCCTGCACGTGGGCGAGACGAGCTACCTGCTCCTGCAGACCATTGCCGGACTGGAAGAGAAGCTGGACCCCGAGAAGTTCATCCGCATCCATCGCAGCACCATCCTGCGCCGCGATTTCATCGTCGGTCTCAAGCACGAAGGGCTGGGTGTCTGGTGCGCCGAACTGGCCGATGGCGAGGAACTGCGTATCGGCCGCACCTACCTCAAGAAGGTGAAGGCGATGGCCGGGCGCTAGGCTGACGCCGGCCCGTTACCTGCAGACGCGAAAAAGGGCGCCTCCCGGGATGAGGAAGGCGCCCTTCCAGCGGGGCCGGCATGAGGTCAGCCTCCGCGCTGGGCATCCTCGACGATACGGGCGAGGTGACGATCCAGCTGGCGCTTGGCCTGGCGATAGCAGTCACGCTGCTCGCTGGTGCGAATCCGGGTACCAACCTGCGATTCGCCGAAACCGCAGGCATCCTTGGCTGCGCGGTCGATGCGGCGGTCGAGCTCTTCCTTGCCTTCCGCCGTCGTCAGATCGAGATCGTCGTAGGCGACGCCGACGGTGTGTTCGCCATCTTCGGCGGCGTTTGCGGCCGGCGTCATGGCGAGGCTGGCGCCAGCGAGGGCGAGGGCTGCGGTGAACGATCGGGTCAACATCTCGGTGTCCTCCTCCTGATGTCCCGAATATTTTCTCTGGGGGGTCGCACCGCAGCCGGTGGGACTGGAACGGCTGCGGTGCGATTAGGTATGTAGGCCGGTTCGATCGGCCACGCCGCAACCCGTCGACATGCGCGCTAGACGTATCGACCAGCAGGCCTCGCCGCCGACCAAGAGCACACGGGGCTCCACCAACCGCAGATTGCCTAAGGCGCATGGTTCGTGCAGAGCCATGGTCATGGCCCTGATCGTCACCTTCCTGCTGGGCATGGGCAATTTCGCCTGCCACCGCGCGGTGATCCATAGCGGAAACCGCATGATCACCGACATGCCGACGCGCACCTTGCAGGCGGCACGCATCTCCAGCCTGCTGTTCGAATTCGGCTTGCTGTGCGGCGCCTTCTACGCCGCGCGCGCAGGGGAACTGCACTGGATCTGGCTCTACGCAGCCTATTTCGCGATCAATGCGGCGGCGGCCTGGGCCGTGGTCACGCGGCGTATCTGACGGGAACTGCCGGGAGTTCCGGCGATTTCAAAAGCATGATGGAGGACAGGCCAGTCTGGCTGGTGCACAACGATTCGAGTGGCTCCAACGACCGCGAGGCGCTGGAAGCGATCGAATCCGGCTGCGCCGATTGCGGCTTCAGGGTCGCGCACCGCAGCAGTTTTCCCACCGACGATCTGCCTACCCCCGCCATGCTGGATGCGGCCGGTATCGAGATCGTGACGGTTTTCGCCGGAGACGGCACCGTGAACACCGCGCTCGATGCGCTGGCGGGCTGGAGCGGATCCGTACTGGTGTTGCCGGGCGGCACGATGAACCTGCTCTACCATCGCCTTTTCGACGATCGGGACATGCATGACGTTCTGCGCGCAGCCGGCGAGGGCCGGCTGGTCGCCAGGCGGCCGGGCATCATCACCAGTCCGCTGGGCAATGCCTATGCCGGGCTGCTGGCCGGACCGGGCACCAGCTGGAACGAGGTGCGCGAAGCCATGCGCAAGCAGGATATCCTGGAAATGGCCAGCGAGGCGCAGGAGGCCTTCGTTCGCACGTTGCGCGATGAGCCGCTGCGGTGCCTCAGGCCGCCGCTCGGGCGGGAAGAGGGCTATCCCCTGCTGCTGCTTGAGCCCAAGGACGCGGCGATCGATCTCTATGCCTACCACGCGGAGACGACCGCGGAGTTCGCCAGCCAGCTGCTGGCGCTGGCAAAGCACGATTTTCGCGAGGGTCCGCACGATCACATCGGGAGCGAGCAACAGGTGACGCTGGCGAGCGTGCACGGTGCAGGTTTCGGGGTCCTGCTCGACGGCGAACCCGCGATTGCCACGCACCCGACCCAGTTCACCCTGTCGACATGTGAAGTGGACCTGCTAGCGATGCCAGCCGATGACTGATCGCAAGCTGCTGTTCCACCTCTCCGACATCCATTTCGGCCTGGAAGACAATCGCGCGCTCGACTGGGTGATGCAGGAAATCGCCGAAAAGCGGCCCGATGCCGTGGCCATCACCGGCGACCTGACGATGCGGGCACGCAGCCGCGAGTTCGAGGCGGCCTGCAGCTGGATAAAGGCGCTGGACGTGCCGGTGACGGTGGAGGTCGGCAACCACGACCTGCCCTATTTCAATCCCATCGAGCGGTTCTTCGATCCCTACAAGCGCATTCGCGGCATATCCGACAAGGTGGAACGGGAGATCGACCTGCCCGGCCTTGCCATCGTGCCGCTGAAGACCGTGCGCCGCTGGCAACCGCGCCTCAACTGGTCGAAAGGCTGGGTCACCGATGCCGCGCTGGGCCGCTGCCTGAAGGCCCTCGACGCCCTGCCGGACGGCGTGCAGGCGCTGGTCACGGTCCATCACCCGCTGCGGGAGGTGGGAACGCAGGGGACGGCGCTGACCAAGCACGGGCAGAAGGCGCTGAACGAACTGGCGCAGCGCCCGGTGCTGGCGGTGCTTTCGGGCCACGTCCACGATGCCTTCGACATCATGGAGGAAACCGTCCACGGCTCGGTGCGCATGATCGGCGCGGGCACGCTGTCGCAGCGCGTGCGATCCACCCCGCCCAGCTTCAATGAACTGACCTGGGATGGCGAGCGGCTGAAGGTCTGCGTGCGCAACCTCGCCGATATCGAGACGTCTGACATGATGATCGAGGATGTCCCCGAGGATGCGAAGCCACCGCGCGAGCCGGGCGAGCCCGTTGCCCCGGTCGGCCAGGTGCCGCGCACGGATCCGCCCGTTCGCTGAGGCTCTTCGACGCACGAGCGTGAAACGGGAGTTGGCAGCATCGCCAGTGCTTCTTCGGATGAAGCTGTGGGGATTTGCCGAGACGAATAGGGGCAGAACCGCGCATCCTGCCGCCTTTTCGCGGCGTTTGGTCGCAGGCGATGGACCGATTTCGCCGACTCAGGCGTAAAGTCCCGATATGGCGACAAAAGTCCTCATCGTCGAAGACGACCTGCTGAACCGCATGTTCTACGAGGCCGTCTTCCAGCAGCGCGGCTACGAGATGATGCTCGTGGACGATGGCGCGCGCGTGATGGACGCCGTCGAGGCGTTCGAGCCCGATATCATCACCATGGATATCCATTTGCCCAACGTCTCGGGCCGCAAGCTTATCCGTCAGATCAAGCGCGATCCGGCCAAGAAGCACATCCCGATCCTGGCGATCACCGCCTATGCCGGGCGGCGAGACGAAGAGGAAATCCGCAAGGCAGGCGCGCAGGCCTACCTGGCGAAACCGCTCTCCATCGAAAGCCTGACGCGCGAAGTGGACGCCCTGCTGGAAACGGCACCCACCTAGTTTCGCGTGGGGAATATCCGCTGCGCATTGTCGTGGAAGATCGCCCTTTTCTCTGAATCGCTGAGGAAATCCATCGCCCGGTAGCGAGCGATGATCTCGGCTTCCGGCCAGCCATCCGTTCCGAACAGCAGGCGATCGAGCAGACCCTCCTCTTGCATGCGGCGGACGACCGCGGCGTGCTGCTCGGCGCTGACGAACGGCACAGACTGGAACGCGGTCATGTCGACCATGACATTGGGATAGTCGTGAAGCAGGGCGAAGCTCTCCTCCACGTAGCCGATGTTGTCGAACATCGGCATCGGCGGAAATCCGAAGTGCTGCAGCACGATGCGAAGATCGGGATGGCGCTCCAGGATGGGGCGCAGAAGGTCGGGATGGCCCATGTCGCTATCGAAGTTCGGACAGCAGCCCCTCGCCCGCATGCCTCCGTCGGGAGGCGGCCCGCGGTTGACGTGGACCATGACGGGCAGATCGAATTCGGCGGCGAAGTCCCAGTAGGGCATCATTTCCGGATCGGCGGGATGCGTGCCCGCATAGACGAAGCCGAGTTCGCCAAGATGGGTCAGGCGGCCTGCTTCGGCCTCGTCGCGCAGCCACTCGAGGTCGGGATAGGCCGCACCGTCCCACTGGCACGCGAACCACTCGCCGGAACCATCGCGCCAGCAAGGAAAGGATACGCCCTTGAGAAAGCGGTCTTCGTAACCGCGTCCCCATTCCTCGTAGGTTTCGCGCGTTGCAAAATGAATTGCCGAGATTCCGATGCCGTGGGCATCCATGCGCTCCGTCGTCTGCGCGGCGGTGTCGCCGGGCATGCCCTGTTCGAAGGCGTGGCGGTGGGCATCGATGATGCCGTTGGTTGAAGCAACCGGTTCCGGAACCGTGGAACAGCCCGCAAGGGCCAGGGTGGCAAGGCACAGAAGTCGCATCGAATCGCTCCCCTCCGTGAAGAATTCGGGGAACTTGCGCCATTTGCTGCGCCAGCGCAAAAAGGGCGACCCTTCGTGGGGGCCGCCCTTCGCATTTTCCTCCGTCGAGGAAACTCGTGTCTGAAACCTAGCGCTTCGAGAACTGGAAGCTGCGACGTGCCTTGGCACGGCCGTACTTCTTGCGTTCCACCACGCGGCTGTCGCGGGTGAGGAAGCCTGCGGTCTTGATCGTCGAGCGCAGTGCCGGCTCGAACTTGCTCAGCGCCTGGCTGATGCCGTGCTTCACCGCACCGGCCTGGCCGGAAAGGCCGCCGCCGGTAACGGTCGCGACGACATCGTACTGGCCTTCGCGGTCGGAGATCGTGAAGGGCTGGTTGATCACCAGACGCAGCGTCGGACGTGCGAAGTAGACTTCCTGGTCCTTGCCGTTGACGGTGACCTTGCCGGAGCCGGGCTTGATCCACACGCGGGCGGTGGCGTCCTTGCGGCGGCCGGTGGCGTAGGCGCGGCCCTGGGCGTCCAGTTCCTGCTCACGCAGCGGCGCGGCGGGAGCGGCGGTTTCACCTTCGCCGGCAGCAGCGTCGGCCGCGGGCGCATCGCCCACGACGTCCTTCAGTTCGGACAGGTCGCTGGCGGTGTTCTTCTCTTCGGTAGCCATTATGCGGACACCTTGTTCTTGCGGTTCATCGAGGCAACGTCGAGCACTTCGGGCTTCTGGCCGTCATGCGGATGCTCGGTGCCGTTGTAGAGGTGCAACGCCTTCATCTGCGCGCGGCCCAGCGGACCGGTGGGAATCATGCGTTCCACGGCCTTTTCCAGGACTCGCTCGGGAAAGCGGCCGGCCAACACCTTGTCGGCGGTCACTTCCTTGAGGCCACCGGGATAGCCGGTGTGCTTGTAATAGGGCTTCTTGGCGGCCTTGTTGCCGGTGAACTTCACCTTGTCGGCGTTGATGACCACAACGTGGTCTCCGCAATCGACGTGCGGCGTGAAGCTGGGCTTGTGCTTGCCGCGCAGGAGCTTGGCGATGATCGTCGCAAGGCGACCGACCACGAGCCCTTCGGCGTCGATCAGGTGCCACTTCTTTTCGACCTCGGCCGGCTTGATCGACCGGGTGGTCTTGGTCAGAGCCTTCATGGCTAATGTTCCTCAAAAAATTCAGTGCGAATGGATCGCTGCTGTTCGAATCACCGGGACATGCCCCGCGTTCGGATCAGCGAAGGCGCGGCATTTGTCGCTTCGGGGGCCGCAAGTCAAGCAAATCCGGGCCATCGCGCGGAGGTAAAATAATACCGTGAGCGATTGCCGCGAGCATTTCGCGCATCAATCGGCGGTCAGGCTCCAGCGCTCGTGCGTCGCCCGCGTGCTGCCGGCGACGGTCGTCAGGATGTCCCTTCGGGCAGAGCGCATCAGGCCGGTCTGGCTGTCATGCTCGCATTCGAACACGGTTTCGACGCTGCCATGCGCCCCGCCCGGCAAGGCGACCGTGCGCTCGTCTCGCCGGGAGCGCGAGGTTGGCGCGAAAAGGTCGGTCGGCAGGAAGGCGGTGATGCGCTGGGCGGCCTGTTGCAGGGCGCTAACGAAGCGCGCGGCCTGCTCGCGCTCGTCCGCTGCGAGGCGCTGGGCAGCAAGGGCATCCAGCGCCCGATCAACTGCCGCGTCGAGGTCTCCGGTCGCAGGCTGGGCAATGCTGCCGGAGAGGATCTGGCCGAATGGATCGAGCCCGATCGGGAACAGCCCGCTCTCGTCGCGCGAACGCTCCATGTCCGCGAACGCGGCCAGGCTGTCCGGGCAGTCGACACGGACCTGCGATTGCGCCCCGTGGAGTATGAAGCCATCATCGAACGGGCGAAATTCCACCGCGAAGTCCCGGCTGACGGTGAATAGCGCGCCGTCGACCAGATCACGGGATACGGCCCGCGAATAGCGCATGGGCACGCCGGGCGGCGCAATCAGGCGCCCGGGAACAGACGCGAGAGCGCGCACCGGATGCAGCGCGGGAATGATGGCCGCCGCCAGTGCCAGCTGCAACGCGCTGCGCCTGTCGGTGTGTTTCATCGTGCCGCGTCCCCCTGCACCAGGCCCGCCAGCCATTCGCACGTTTCCGGCGGCGCGCTGTCTGCCATCCAGCCGCAGATGGCGGGGGTATAGTAGGGATGGAGGTCCGCCAGTCGGGCGGTAGCGGCATCGAGGAGGCTGGGATGGGTCTTGAACAGCACGCCGACCTCGGTCTCGGATTGCAGCTGGCCCTCGTAGTGGAAAATGGATTCGATCGCCGGGACGATGTTTGCGCAGGCGATCAGCTTTTCCCGCAGCAGCACCGCGGCGCAGGCGCGCGCATCCTCGGCCGACCCGAACGGGCTCCAGATCAGCGCCGCGCCGCTCTGAGCATTGCCCGTCACCGCGCTTCCCGACCCAGAACATGGGCGCCCCAGGCGAATGCGCCGACAAGCAGCGCTCCAACGGCCTGGTGGGCGACCGCAAGCCAGAGGTCCACGCCGGTCATCACGGTGGCTATGCCGAGCAGGATCTGCGTACCGAAGGCGCTGTGGATGGCGATCGATGCGCGGCGGTCGAGCGGTTTGACATGGCGCGCCATCACCACCAGCGCGGCCACCGCGACCCAGGCCCACCAGCGGTGGAGGAAATGGATCCAGAAGGGATCGTGCGTGAATGTCCACAAGGCTCCGCGCGACCAGTCGGCCTCGGGAACCAGGCGCCCCTGCATCAGCGGCCAGGTGTCGGAGGCAAGCCCGGCGTTGAGGCCGGCCACCCATGCGCCGAGCAGCATCTGCACGAACAGGATGATTGCTACCAGCAGCGAAAGCCCGGTGAAGCGGGCGGGAGCGCCGCGCCCCTGGCTGTCGAGCTGGCGCAGGTCGAGCGCGGTCCAGATCAGACCGCCGAAGGTGAAGAAGGCGGTGAGGAGGTGGATCGACAGCCAGAAGTGCGAGACGTCGGTCATCTCGGTGCCGAGGCCCGAGCGAACCATGAACCAGCCGAACGCTCCCTGCAGTCCGCCCAGGGCCAGCAGGGCGAGAAGGCGCGGCTTGTAGCCGGCGGGGATCGCTCCGCGCAGCCAGTACCAGGCCAGCGGCAGGGCGAAGGCGAGCCCGATCACCCGCCCCAGCAGGCGATGGAACCACTCCCAGAAATAGATGAACTTGAAGGCGGCAAGGTCCATCCCCGCCGGCCCCGTGACGTTCTGGTATTCGCCGGTCTGCCGATAGAGCTCGAATTCCGCCTGCCAGTCCGCCTCGGTCAGCGGCGGCAACGCTCCGGTGATCGGCTTCCACTCGGTGATCGAAAGCCCGCTCTCGGTCAGCCGCGTGATTCCGCCCACGATGACCATCACCAGCACGAGCGTGGCAACGGCGATCAGCCACCGTGCCAGCGCCAGCGGCTGGGGTTCGCGCCGGGAATCGGATTGTGCGGGGATTGCCTGAGCCACCATGACGGGGGCGATCTGCAACTTTACGGCGAAAATCGCAAGCGCCATGCCCCTTCGGCGCGGCAAATGTTGCAACATTACCTCTTGCGCAATGTTATGACGTTACATACATCGACCGCATGGGCTCGATCTCCCCCTGGATTCGCGGCCGGCTTGATCGCGCCGGTGTCCTGCTCTCGGCGCTTTGCCTCGTGCATTGCGTCCTCGGGCTCGTGCTCGTGGCGGGTCTCGGGCTGGGCGCCTCGTTCCTGCTGGATCCCGACATCCATCGCTGGGGACTGCTTCTGGCGACCATCGTTGCCGGTGTCGCCATCGGTGTCGGTGCCGTGCGCCATCGCCGTGCCCGGCCGTTCGTCGTGGCGATGACTGGGCTGACCTTCATGGGCGGCGCGCTGGCCGTCGGGCACGGTTTCGAGGAAGCCGTCCTGACCATGATCGGCGTGACCCTGGTGGCCGCCGGGCACATCCTCAACTTGCGCCACGCCTGACAGGCTCTATGTGGCGCTGGTGATGACCCAGCCCCAGACCGACACCCTCACCCTTACCGTCAACGGCGAGAGCCGCCGCACGCCCGCGCGCACCGTAGCCGACCTCGTGCGCGAACTCGGCCTCAAGCCCGAGAAGGTGGCAGTCGAGCATAACGGCGAGATTGCCCCGCGTTCCACGCTGGAGAGCACCAGCCTGGCGGATGGCGACCAGCTGGAGATCGTGCATTTCGTGGGCGGCGGTTCCGGCGCGGAAGGCGACGACAGCTGGGAAGTGGCAGGACACCGCTTCAACAGCCGCCTGATCGTGGGAACGGGCAAGTACAAGGATTTCGCCCAGAACGCCGCCGCCGTGGAGGCCGCCGGGGCCGAGATCGTCACCGTGGCCGTGCGCCGCGTGAACATCTCCGACCCGAACCAGCCGGTGCTGATGGATCACATCGACCCGAAGAAGGTCACCTACCTGCCCAATACCGCGGGCTGCTTCACCGCCGACGATGCCATTCGCACGCTGCGTCTGGCGCGCGAGGCGGGCGGCTGGGACCTGGTGAAGCTGGAAGTGCTGGGAGAGGCGAAGACGCTCTATCCCAACATGGTGGAGACCATCCGCGCCTGCGAAGTGCTGGCGAAGGAAGGCTTCAAGCCGATGGTCTACTGCACAGACGATCCGATCGCCGCAAAGCAGCTGGAGGATGTGGGCGCGGTAGCGATCATGCCTCTTGGCGCGCCCATCGGCAGCGGCCTTGGCATCCAGAACAAGGTGACGATCCGGCTGATTGTGGAAGGTGCCAGCGTTCCTGTGCTGGTCGATGCGGGCGTCGGCACGGCGTCCGATGCCGCGGTCGCCATGGAGCTGGGCTGCGACGGCGTGCTGATGAACACCGCCATTGCCGAGGCGAAGGACCCGATCCGCATGGCAAGGGCGATGAAGCTGGCGGTCGAAGCAGGCCGCGAAGCCTATCTTGCCGGACGCATGGGAAGGCGTAAGTATGCCGATCCCAGTTCGCCGCTGGCGGGATTGATCTAGGACCCACACATGGACATTCGGCTCGAAGACAACGGCACCAAGGGACGGTTCGCCGTTGCTCTGGATGGTCACGACGAAGAGGCGGAGCTGACCTTTTCGCGCGCGTCGCAGGTGCTGGTGATCGTCGATCACACGTTCGTGCCCGATTCCATGCGCGGCATGGGCGTGGGCAAGGCGCTGGCGCAGCGCGTCGTCGAGGAGGCGCGCGCAAAGGGGTTCAGGATCGTTCCGCTATGCCCCTTCTTCAAGGCGCAGGCCACGCGGCACCCCGACTGGTCGGACGTGGTGCAGGGCTGAAGCGGCCGCTTACGACAAATTAACCATGGCGGAGCAGAGTGGTCCCCTAAACCGCAACGGGGGCCGGTCATGGGTCACGATTCGAAGACGTTTTCTCTCACGATTGCCGAAATGCGCGAGTTCGCCGGCTTTGCCGAATACGAGCAGGAGTTCATCGAACGCTCGCTCGATATCGCGCTGGGCCGGCGTGACGCATTCAAGGTCTGGCGCTTCACGGACGAAGACAAGCGGACGATCCGCGGCCAGTATCTCGCCTACCGCGAACTGAGGCACCTGCGTGCCCTGATCCCGGCGGACGATACCTTCGAAGGGCTCGAGAGCTTCATGGGCACCCTCGTCCGCATCTCCGCGCAGGACCTCTTCCTCGAGCGGCTGGACAGCTTCTCCGCCTACCGCTTCCTCTACGAGCGCCTGCTGGGCGCGGCAGCGCGGCCCTTCCTCCCCGCCGCATTCTGCGCGGCAGCCGCCTTGCCCCAGATCATGCCCGAACGCCGGCGCATGCTTCTCCAGAGCCTGAGCGAAGCAGCCGCGACGGCGCCAGCCTGGTCAAGCCGGGAGCCTGTCTTCCTGCCGGAAAGGATAGAGGTCGAAGCCGCCTGAGGCCCTAGTACAGCGCGTCCAGCCGATCCTGGTAGTTCTCGCGGATCTGCATCCGGCGGATCTTCATGGTCGGGGTCATCATGTCGTTCTCGACCGTGAAGGGCTCGTCCGCCAGCACGAACTTGCGCACCTTCTCGATCACGGAGAGATCCTCGTTGGTGCGGTCGATCGCCGCCTTGATCGCCGCGCGGAACGCCGGCACCTCGCGCAGCGCGGCCATGTCCGGGGTCTCCCCGTTGGCGCGCGCCCAGCCCGCGACCCATTCGGGATCGGGCACGATCAGCGCGACCATGTAGGGCCTCTTGTCCCCCGACACCATCGCCTGGCTGATCTCCGGCTGGAGGGTCAGCATACCTTCGAGCTTCTGCGGGGCGACGTTATCGCCCTTGTCATTGACGATGATGTCCTTCTTTCGGTCGGTGATCTTGATCCGGCCACGCTCGTCGATATGGCCCACGTCGCCGGTGTGCAGCCATCCGTTACGGATCGTGTTCTCCGTATCTTCGGGCCGCTGCCAGTATCCGATCATCACCAGCTCGCCGCGCACCAGGATTTCGCCGTCTTCCGCGATCTTCACCTCCACGCCGCGTAGCGGCGGGCCTACGGTGTCCAGCTTGATCCCGGCGCTGGGATAGTTGCAGGCGATCACCGGGGCGCTTTCGGTCTGACCATAGCCCTGCAGCATGGTGAGGCCCATCGCCTGGAAGAAACCGCCCACTTCCGGGTTCAGCGGCGCTCCGCCCGAGACGAGCGCCTTCACCCGCCCGCCGAAACGCTGACGGATCTTCGGCCTCAAAGTGGCGGACAGCAGCAAGTCGTCGGGCTTGGTGAGCAGCCCGTCGCGTCCGGAAACCTGCTTCTCGCCCAGGCTCAGCGCGCGGCCGAGCAGGAAGCGGGCCAGCTTGCCCTGTTTCTCGATCGCCTTCATCATCTTGCCGCGCAGGACCTCGAACAGGCGGGGGACGACGACCATGATCGTGGGACGGGCTTCCTCGAGGTTGCTGGAAAGCTTGTCCAGCCCTTCGGAGAACCAGATGTCGGCCCCCAGACCCAGCGGCAGGTAGAACCCGGCCGTATGCTCGAAGGCATGGCTCAGCGGCAGGAAGGAGAGGAACCGTTCCTCTTCCCAGCCGAAGTCGTTCTCGATCACGTGGGCGGCCGCGGCGACATTGTGCAGGATCGCGCCGTGGTGCAGCATCACGCCGCGCGGCGCGCCGCTGGTGCCGCTGGTGTAGATGATGCAGGCCATGTCCTGGCGCGATATCCCCGCGATGCGCGC
Source organism: Aurantiacibacter hainanensis (assembly GCF_036321025.1). NCBI lineage: Bacteria > Pseudomonadati > Pseudomonadota > Alphaproteobacteria > Sphingomonadales > Erythrobacteraceae > Aurantiacibacter > Aurantiacibacter hainanensis. The sequence goes on along the minus strand of NZ_JAZAPB010000001.1, from coordinate 1,348,298 downwards.
ATCCACCGCCTGCCGCGCCGCCGCGGCATCGCCGGTGGTCAGATCCGCCCAGTGATGCAGTTCGAAGCTCCCGCTCTGCGAAGAGGGGATGGGATCGATAGCGATCACGTGCCGGGCGCGGCCCGTCTTCATGATCGCCGGGAACAGGGCCTTGGCAAGCCTGGCATTGCCCACCACCACGGCGCTTGCCCCGGAATCGTCGAGGATATGGCAATGGTCGCGCTCGGTATTGGTGGTGTAGGCCGGCGTGGTGATGCAACCGGCCGCCATGATGGCGAGATCGGCGATGCACCATTCGGGCCGGTTCTCGGCCACGATCATGACGCGGTCGCCGTCGCGAAGACCCAGGCCTCGTAGCTTTTCGGCCAGCAGGCACACCTTCTCCGCAGCCTCGGCATAGGAGACGGAGACCCATTCGCCGTCGATCTTGGCGGTCAGGAAGGGCTTGTCGCCGCGCTCGTCCGCGCGCTGAAGGAACAGTGCGACGAGGCTGCTGGCATTGTCGATATCGGCGAGTTGCACGCTCGATGGTCTCCCGGTGTGTTTCTGTTATCCGGCAATGAGTAGGACCGGGGACGGGTCCCGACAAGTGCGCTGCTCGCCGCCCTACCGCGCAGGCGTCGCTTCCAGGCGTTCGCGGAAGCGCGGGTCGTAAGCCCCCGTCCAACCTCCGGGTGCGTTTATCGCACCGACCTGCCCGACAGAGCCGAACGGCTGCGGCCCGGTCCGAATGTTGCCATAGCCCAGTTCCTCCAGCGCGTCGGCCTCACCGGCCAGCCAGGTGTCGCTTTCGACAAACAGGTTCGGGCCGAAGCCCATGACGATCGGCAAGGCAAAGGCCTCTTCCAGGCCCATGTCGAAATCGATGATGCCGATGATCGATCTCGCGGTCTGGACGGGAATGAAGGGGCCGCCCGCGCCGCCGATCACCAGAAAGGGCTCTCCATCGGGTGCCCAGACCATGGCTGGCGACATGGAGCTGCGCGGCCGCTTGCCACCTTCCACGCGGTTGGCGACGGGCCGGTCGCCGCGTTCGGGGCTGAAGCTGAAATCGGTCAGCTCGTTGTTCAGGTAATAGCCGCCGAACTGCAGGCCGGAGCCGAAACCGCCCTCCACGGTGGAGGTGTAGCTGACCATCGCGCCGTTACGGTCCACGGCCACGAAATGGGTGGTGCCATGCTCCTCCGGCTCGTCGCCATCGGCGCGCAGGGCGAGGGTTCCGACGGGATCGCCCGCCTCGTAGCTGCCGAGCGCGCGGTCCGGATCGATGAGGGAAGAGCGCGTGGCGAGATAGTCCGGATCGACCAGTTCCTTCACCGGAACGGAGACGAAATCGCTGTCACCGGCGTACATCTCGCGGTCGGCGTAGGCGAGAAGCTGCGACTGCGCGAACAGGTGCCAGAAGGTGACGGATTCGGGACCGAGCTCGGCAAGGTCGAAGCGTTCGAGCTGGCCGAGGATCTGCAGCAACGCAATGCCTCCGGAAGTGGGCGGGCCCATCGAGCAGATCCGGTAGGCGCGATAGGTGCCGCACACCGCCTCGCGCTCCTTCGCCTCGTAGCCGGAAATGTCGGCGGCCGTCATGGCGGCGCTGCCTGGCGTGTTGGCGGCGACATGGGCTGCTAGGGCCTCGGCATTGTCCGGTCCGTAGAGCGCTTCCGGTCCCTCCGCGGCGAGGCGGCGGAAGGTCTCGGCCAGTTCCGGTCGGCGAATGGTCGAGCCTACGGCGCGCGGCGCCCCTGCATCGGTGTAGAACGTGCTGCGCATCAGCGGATCCTGCCCCGCGCGTTCGATGCTGCCATCGAGCGAATCGTAGAGCCGCCGGTTCATGGTGAAGCCCTCGGCAAGCGTGATGGCGGGGCCGAACAGGTCTTCCCAGGGCAGCTTGCCGTGCTGGGCATGGGCCTTTGCGGCAAGCGCGATGTTGCCGGGCACGCCCACGCTGAGGCCGGTCAGCACGACTTCGGAATAGGACTGCGGTTCACCGTCAGCGCCGAAGAACCACTCCGGCCCGGCTGCGGCCGGTGCCGTCTCGCGACCATCGAAGGTCGTCACCGTGCCGTCGGGCAGGCCGCGCACCATGAAGCCGCCGCCGCCGATGCCGGAACTCTGCGGCTCGACCACGGTCAGCGCCAGCATCACCGCGATGGCCGCGTCGGTAGCGCTGCCGCCCCGCCGCAGCATTTCGCGACCTGCCTCCGCCGCGCGAGGGTCTGCGGCCTGCACGACGCCGATGTCCGGCGATTGCGTCTGGGCGGGAGGAACGGTCTGGCAGCTGGCGAGCAGGATCGCGGCGGCCGTGGCGACAAGGGAACGCAGGAGAATCACGCCGCGACTGCTATTCACTTCCGACCGCCTCGGCAATCGAAGCGAAACCGTCGCGCTGCATCAGCTTTTCCAGGCCCTTGCAGATTTCCTTGGCAATGCCGGGACCGCGATAGGTCATCGCGCTGTAGAGCTGGATCAGGCTCGCGCCGGCGCGAATGCGTTCCCATGCGTCCTCGGCAGTGGCGATGCCGCCTACGCCGATCAGGGGGATGCCGCCTTCCGTTTCCCTGCGGAAGGCGCGCAGGGTCTGCAGGGCGAGCTCGCGCAGCGGCTCGCCTGACAGGCCGCCCGTCTCGCCTGCGTGAGGCGACTTGAGCGGCGGCCGCGAAATCGTGGTGTTGGAGACGATCAGGCCGGCAAGGTCGCTCGAAACGGCAATGCGCACGATGGCCTCGACATCCGCCTGTTGCAGATCGGGCGCAACTTTCAGAAACACCGGGACGTCGGCGCTTCCCCTTGCCTCGAATACGGCGTCCAGCAATTCGATCAGCGCGCCTGGATCCTGCAGCGCGCGCAGGCCCGGCGTGTTGGGACTGGAGATGTTGACCGCGAGATAACTGGCATAGGGGGCCATGATCCGCGTCATAGCGGCATAGTCTGCAATGCGGTCCGTGCTGTCCTTGTTCGCGCCGATATTGATGCCGAGCACGCCGGGCCTGTCCCCGCGCGAGGCGATGCGCACGGCTGCCGCCTCTGCCCCGCCGTTGTTGAAGCCCATGCGATTGATAACGCCGCGGTCTGCCTCCAGCCGGAACAGGCGCGGCTTCGGATTGCCGGGCTGCGGCAGGGGCGTGATCGACCCGACTTCGACGAAGCCGAAGCCCAGGCCCAGCAGCGCGTCGGCGACCTCGGCATCCTTGTCGAAACCTGCCGCCATGCCGACGGGATTGGGAAAGCGGATTCCGGCGACAGTCGTTTCCAGGGGGCCGCCGGTTGCGGCAGGCTTGCCCTTCGGCATGGCCTTCAACGCCTTGATGGCGAGACCGTGGGCGCGTTCGGCATCGAGCCGGAAGATTGCGGGGCGGAGCAGCGAATAGAGCATCGGCGCTCCCTTGGCAGCACTGCGGGTGAGCGCGCAATCCCGTAATTGGCAAGGCGCTGGGCATGCCGCCTGCGCCATAGTGATACAAACTTGCGCCCATCGCCCGTAAAACCCGCAACTGACGCCTTCATACAATCGCACAGGACACGAATCGGCTAAGTCACCAATGCGACCCGAAGAGTTCGAAGCAATTTTCGCGCGAGCTCTCTACTTGAACAGGGCGGCTTTCCCTCACGGGCAGGCCGCCCTCTTTTTGCGGTCTTTCCCTTGCGCCCTGGTTCGCCTAGATCGGCTTGATCTATCAAGAGGATATTACTCTCCAATGATCAAGCCCCCCCTTCGTCACGTTCTTTTCCTTACTTCCGCGCTGTCGCTGACCGCATGCGCCACCACCCAGGCAGACGATTCTTCCTACGCCGCATCTCAGGCGCAGGTGCCGGCCGACATCGGCACTTTCTTCGAGCAATACGACGATGCGCAGCTTGCGCTCTCGCCCCAGACCAAGGCCTATCGCGGCATCCGCGACGAGGATTACGGCCAGTGGAACGACGCCAGCGAAGCCGCGGAAGAGGCGCGCGACGCCGTGCGTGACCAGTGGCTGCAGCGCATGCGCGAGGGCTACGACCTCGCCGCGCTTTCTGCGGACAACCAGCTTTCCTATCGCCTGTTCGAAGCCACTGCGGAGCGTTCGCAACTGCTCGAGCCGTTCGAGGACTACGAGTGGTTCTTCGACCAGATGAACGGGGCGCAGAGCGACATCCCGGCGTTTCTCATCAACACCCATGCGGTGCAGAATGTCGATCACGCACGCGACTACATCGAGCGGATCGAGGGAATCGGTCCGTTGCTCGACACTCTGATCGCTCGTTCGGCCGAAGGTGCGAACGAAGGCGTCATGCCGCCCGACTGGGTCTATCCCTACGTCCTGTCCGACATTCGCAACATCATCGATGCCGGCATGGATAACGCCGTGCTCGAGGATTTCCGCAGCGAGGTGGCCGAACTCGAGATCGCTGACGCGGAGAAGGCAGCGCTGGTCGCCGATGCCGAAGCGGCCTGGAGCGCCAACGCGCAGCCCGCCTACGCACGGCTCCTGACCGAGATTGAGCGGCAGCAGGCCATGGCGCCCACGCAGGACGGCATCTGGCGCTTCCCCGAAGGTGCGGCCTACTACGATGCGCTGCTGGAATACTATACGACGACCGAGCTTTCGGCCGACGAGATCCACGAGATCGGGTTGCAGCAGGTTGCGCGAATCCAGGGGGAAATGCGCGACATCATGGAGCAGGTCGGCTTCGAAGGCAGCCTGCAGGAATTTTTCGAGTTCACCCGCAGCGATCCGCGTTTCTATCACACCAGCCGCGAGGATTACCTGGCCGAGGTGGACGAGGTGATGAGCGCCATGGAGGCGCGCCTTCCCGACTACTTCATCACTCTGCCAGAATACGATCTGCAGGTGAAACCGGTGGAGGCATTCCGCGAGCAGAGCGCCGGCAAGGCCTTCTACCAGTCGCCCGCCACCGACGGTTCGCGGCCCGGCACCTACTACGTGAACCTCTACGATCTCAATTCGATGAGCCGCAACGAGCTGGAAGCGCTGGCCTATCACGAAGGCGTTCCCGGCCATCACCTGCAGCGCGGCATCCAGACCGGGCTGGGCGATCTGCCGCCGTTCCGCCGCTACGGCGGTTTCACGGCCTACACCGAGGGCTGGGGCCTCTATTCCGAGGAACTGGGCAAGGACATGGGCTTCTACACCGATCCCTATTCCGACTTCGGTCGCCTGCAGATGGAGCTGTGGCGCGCAGCGCGCCTGGTGGTGGATACCGGCATCCACTCCAAGCGCTGGAGCCGCGAGGAAGCCATCGCCTACCTGCAGGAAAACACGCCCAATCCGGAAGGCGACATCCGCAAGGCGATCGAGCGCTACATCGTCTATCCCGGTCAGGCGACCGCCTATATGATCGGCAAGCTGAAGATTATGGAACTGCGGGAGCGTGCGCGCACGGCCTTCGGTGACGACTTCGACATCCGGCAGTTCCACGAACTGGTGCTGGCCAACGGCCCGGTCCCGCTGTCCATCCTGGAAGAACAGGTGGATGCGTGGATCGCCGCAGAGGCGAGCTGACCAACCGACAAGGGGAGAACAGGGGCGATGAAGCGTGATCACATGCCGGGCGGGGAACTGACCCCGCCCAACCGGTTCGAGATCGACTACATCGCCCCCGAAGGCGATGTCGCCCGGTTCGTCACCACCTTCTACCACTTCCGGTGCGACGATCCGCTGGTTCGCGACATCCAGCCCGCGGCCCTCGGCCACCTGTCGCTGTTCCCCAAGGGCAAGGGGCGCATAAGCCTGCCCGACGGTGGCCACGACCCCTCCCACGAAGTGAACCTGCTCACTCCGCTTTCCTGCGCCCTGCGGATTGAAGTGGACGGCCCGTTTCATGCCGTGGGGGCTGCGCTCTCCCCGCTGGGCTGGGCGGCGCTGACGGGGCTGCACGCGCAGGAGCACGCTAATCGCCTTTACCAGGCCGGCGACTGGCTGGATGCGGAAATCACCGAAACGGGAAAAGAGCTTTGCGCCGCCTATCGCGAGGGGTCGGTGAGCGCGCAGCAGATCGTGACCGAGCTGGGGCGGATGATCCTGTCGCACGCCAGCCCGCCCCGCGCGCGCCACCTCGAGTTGATGGCGACTGTCGGCAAGTGGCTGAGCACCAGCCTGCTGCCCGACGTGGAGGATCTCTACGCCGCCAGCGCGTTCTCGCGCCGCCAGACCCAGCGGCTGGTACAGCAGTACTTCGGCGTCTCGCCCGTCACCCTGCGTCGCAAGTACCGCGCCCTGCGCGCCGCTGCCGCGCTCTCGCAGCCGGGCCTCTCGGCCGAGGAACAGGCGGCCATTGAGGATGCCTTCTACGACCAGCCGCACCTGATCCACGAGATCCGCGAATTCGTGGGCCGCACGCCGGCCCGGCTGGGGGACGAGGAAAGTCCTTACCTGAAGGAACTGATCCACGCGAAGAACCTGCGCGAGCTGAACGGCTAGCACCGCCGAGGCGCGAGGCGCCTTCGCAATCGAAAAAATGCTAACGACTCGCAACAGGCGGAAATGGGTTGATTCCGCTGTCTCGACCAATACATGGCTAATCGGAACGATTTGGTCCGATTAAGAGATATTGCGCCAGCAATGAGACTGTCAAACCTAGCCGACTACGCCGTCGTCACGATGAGCCAGGCCGCTCGCCACTGCGGCGGCGGACGCACGTCCGCGGCGGAACTGGCCGAGGAGACGGGCCTGCCTGCGCCCACGGTGCAGAAGGTCGTCAGCAAGCTCACCGCGGCGGGCCTACTGCGCTCGACCCGCGGCGCGGGCGGTGGACTGCAACTCGCGCGCCCGGCGGCGGCGATCAGTCTTGCCGACATTGTCGAGGCGGTGGAGGGGCCGATCGCGCTCACCTCCTGCGTGGACCACGGGCGGCACGACTGCGCCCTCGAAGGCAACTGTGCGGTGCAGCCGCACTGGCCGATTGTGAACAATGCTCTGCGCGGCGCACTGGCGGAGATCTCGCTGGTGCAGCTGGCAAGAACGGAAGAAATGGCATGAACCAGGAAGTCGACATCAAGGACCGGGAAGCGCGGGAAGCGGCCGACAGGGCTGCCGAGTACGAGCACGGCTGGTCCTCCGACATCGAAACCGAGTTTGCGGAGAAGGGCCTTACCGAAGACACCGTCCGCTTCATCTCGGCCAAGAAGGGCGAGCCCGAATGGATGCTCGACTGGCGCCTGAAGGCATTCCGCCTGTGGCAGGAGATGGAAGAGCCGAACTGGGCCAAGCTCGGCTATCCCGAGATCGACTATCAGGATGCCTATTACTACGCCGCTCCGAAGAAGAAGGAGCAGCTGGAGTCGCTCGACGAGCTCGATCCCGAGATCAAGTCGGTCTACGACAAGCTGGGCATCCCGATTGCGGAGCAGGAAGTGCTCGCCGGGGTGAAGGGCGCGCGCAAGGTGGCCGTGGATGCCGTGTTCGACTCTGTCAGCGTTGCCACCACCTTCCGCAAGGAACTGGAATCCGCGGGCGTCATCTTCCTCTCGATTTCCGAGGCGCTGAAGAAGCACCCGGAGCTGGTGAAGAAGTGGCTCGGCAAGGTCGTGCCGCAGCGCGACAACTACTTCGCCTGCCTCAACGCGGCGGTCTTCTCCGATGGCACCTTCGTCTACGTGCCCGAGGGCGTGCGCTGCCCGATGGAGCTTTCCACCTATTTCCGCATCAATGCCGAGAACACCGGCCAGTTCGAACGCACGCTGATCGTGGCCGAAAAGGGCAGCTATGTCAGCTACCTGGAAGGCTGCACCGCGCCCATGCGCGACGAGAACCAGCTGCACGCCGCCGTGGTGGAACTGGTCGCGATGGAAGATGCGGAGATCAAGTACTCGACCGTCCAGAACTGGTATCCCGGCAATTCCGAAGGCGTTGGCGGCATCTACAACTTCGTCACCAAGCGCGGCCTGTGCCAGGGCGACCGCAGCAAGATTTCATGGACGCAGGTGGAAACCGGCTCTGCGGTGACGTGGAAGTATCCAAGTTGCGTGCTGAACGGTGAGAACAGCGTGGGCGAGTTCTACTCGGTCGCGGTTACGAATAACCACCAGCAGGCCGATACGGGAACCAAGATGGTTCACAATGGCAAGGGCTCACGCTCCACGATCATCTCCAAGGGCATCAGCGCGGGCAAGTCGAACAACACCTATCGCGGCCTCGTGCGCGTGGCGGCCAATGCCGACAACGTGCGCAACCGCACCGAGTGCGACAGCCTGCTACTGGGCGACCAATGCGGCGCGCATACCGTGCCCTACATCGAGGTTAAGAACCCGTCGGCACAGATCGAGCACGAGGCCACCACCAGCAAGATCAGCGACGACCAGCTGTTCTACGCCATGCAGCGCGGCCTGGACGAGGAAGAAGCCGTGGCCCTGATCGTCAACGGTTTCGCCAAGGATGTGCTGAAGACGCTGCCGATGGAATTCGCCGTCGAAGCGCAGAAGCTGCTGGCGATCTCGCTTGAGGGGAGTGTGGGGTGATGATGCTCTTAATTGTGACGGCGCTTACCGCCGTAGCGACGGTCAGCGACGACCCAACAGGGCCATACATCGACTGTATCAAGGCCGAAGTCGATCGCCTTTCCAACACAAACGCGTCCCATGAAGCGATCGCTGACAGTGCGGTGCTGAACTGCGAAGAATTCGTGTCTGCTTCAGCTCAAGCGTTTGTGGACGAGACACCATCTGAACTCCTTGCAGCTTATGCCGACGCGGGAGTCACGCTTGAGATGTATCGTGACCGTCAAGAGCAGATCGGCCGCGATGCAGGCCGAGCGATGGCCTTAGACATGCTTGCAGACCGAAATGCGAAAGACACAGTATCGTGACTGAACGCAAAACACTCAACCTCCGCGACACTTCGGACGCCGAAGCCCCCGCGCTCAAGAAGCGTGGGCGTGGGTGGGAGATTTCCGACAAGCGGCTCGACGCGCTGCATGATCGTGCGCGCGAGATGAAGCGGCATGCGTCCGAAGCGCACAAGGCGCTGGCCGAGCGGTTCGCCAAGGCGGACCTCGGCAAGTACACCTTCAAACGGTTTGCCGTGGTCGGCAGCGCGATTGTCGACTTCAATTGCCACAACCTGGGCATGGCCATCGTGATCGACGAGGAAGGCGACGATCCGGCGCTCAATCGTCGCCGCGACAAGTCGCTGGATGCGGTCGGCGTGAAGGTGATGCACCTGAAGGCCGCCGAAATCCTCGAGAACATGGACGACGTGCTGAAGCGCATCACCGCCGGTATGCGCCAGCGCATCGCCGACAAGGGCGACGCACGCCGTCGCCACGAGGCCGAAAATCCCCGGCAGACCCGACCGCGCTACGACCGCGCCGGAAACGGTCCGCCCCGCAGAAAGACACGGAACGACTGATGCTGAAAATCGAAAACCTCCACGCCGAGATCGACGGCAAGGAAATCCTCAAGGGCCTCTCGCTCGAAGTGAACGCGGGCGAAGTGCACGCGATCATGGGGCCGAACGGCGCGGGCAAGTCCACGCTGGCCTATGTGCTGGGCGGACGTCCGGGTTACGAGGTCACGCAGGGCACCGTCACGTTCGACGGCAAGGACCTGCTGGAGATGGAGCCGCACGAGCGCGCCGCTGCCGGCATGTTCCTGGGCTTCCAGTACCCGGTCGAGATCCCCGGTGTTTCCAACGTGCAGTTCCTGCGCGAGGCCCTCAATTCGCAGCGCAAGTCGCGCGGCGAGGAGCCGCTGACCGGCGGCGAATTCCTGAAGCTCGCCAAGGAAAAGGCCGGGCTGCTGAAGCTCGACATGGAAATGCTGAAGCGCAACGTGAACGTCGGCTTTTCGGGCGGCGAGAAGAAGCGCAACGAGATGGTGCAGATGGGTATTCTCGATCCCGCCTTCGCCGTGCTCGACGAGACCGACAGCGGCCTCGACATCGACGCGCTGAAGGTCGTCGGCGAAGGCATCAACGCCATCATGCGCCAGCCCGAAAAGGGCGTGCTGCTGATCACCCACTACCAGCGCCTGCTCGACTACGTGCAGCCCGATTTCGTGCACATCCTCTCGGCTGGCGCGATCGTCAAGACCGGCGACGCCGAGCTTGCCAAGCAGCTCGAGGCCGGAGGCTACGACGAGGTGATGGCTGCATGAGTGTGCTCGCCGCCATCCTCCTGACCGCACAGGCCGCCGCGCCCGCGGCGGATCCGGCACCTTCGAGCGAGATCGAGAACACGATCATCGTTTCTGCCGAGCGTATGCGCTCGATCGAAGTCAACGTCGGGCAGGACCGCGAAGGCACCTGGCACTGCAGCCTTTCCGGCAGCACGGGCAGCGCATGGGTGGACGACCGCCTGTGCCGCATCACCACGGGTTGCGTACGCGATGCCGATTCCGACCGCGTGGAACGCTGCGTCACCCGGCGCCGCGCCTCCATCATTAACGAATTCCGCGAAGCTCTCGAAAGGGGCGAAGCATGAACCAACTTCCCACAACCAGAGACGAAGCCTGGCGCTACGCCGACATCGACGCCGTCCGCGCGCTGGGGGCCGATGCGCTCGACCAGTGGCAGGAACTGTCGATCGAGCCGGGCGCGACGAAGCGCCAGTGCATGATCGTGGGCAGCGATACGCCTGAACTGCACCGCATCCGCCTGAAGGTGGGCAAGGGTGCGCGGGCCGAGTTGTTCGTGGTCATCACCGGCAGCGACTATGCCCGCGTGGAAGTCGAGACGGACCTTGCGGAGGGCGCGCATTTCGAATTCGGCGGCGTCACCATCGGGGGCGGAGACGCGGTGCGTGAATTCGTGACCCGCACTGCGCATGACGAGCCCGAGGCAACCTCCAACCAGGTCGTCCGCGCCGTCCACTGGGGCGAGGCGACGGGCAATTTCCTCGGCGCGATCAATGTCGGGCGGGGCGGTCAGCGGACCGATGCCGCGCAGGATTTCAAGGCGCTGGTGCTGGAAAAAGGTGCCGCCGCAAATGCCAAGCCCGAGCTGGAGATTTTCGCCGACGACGTGAAGTGCGCCCACGGTGCCGCCATCGGCCAGATGGACGAGATGGCCCGCTATTACATGGCGAGCCGCGGCATCGCGCCCGATCTCGCGAAGAAGCTCCTCGTCCGCGCCTTCATCGCCGATGCGCTGGCCGCGCTGGATGACGAGGCCGAGGCCGAACGCCTTCTGGAGGCTGCGCTGGACGTGCTGAGCGACGCCCGGGGGATGCTTGCATGACGACGCACGCCGCCGCCACCCGTTCGCGCAAGAGCGACTTTCCCGGTCTCGTGACCGCGGAAGGCAAGCCCTGGTACTACCTCGATTCCGCCGCCACCGCGCAGAAGCCGCAGGCGGTGATCGATGCCGTGACCCGGGCCATCGGTGCGGACTATGCCACCGTGCATCGCGGCGTCTATTCCCGCTCGGCGGAAATGACGCTGGGCTATGAAGCGGCGCGGCGACGGGTGGCCGAATTCATCGGCGGACGCGAGGAAGAGATCGTCTTCACCCGCGGCGCGACCGAGGCGATCAACCTGCTCGCCTACAGCTACCCCGACAAGGGGCGCGTGCTGCTGTCCGAGCTGGAACACCATTCCAACATCGTGCCCTGGCAGCTAGCCGGGTGGCAGGTGGATGTCTGCCCGCTGACCGAGGACGGACGCATCGATCTCGACGCGGCCGAGGCCATGCTGACGAGCGAGCACACCATGGTTGCCTTTGCCCATGTCTCGAACGTGCTGGGCAGCGTGGTCGACGCGAAGCGCGCGGCAGACCTGGCTCACGCGGTTGGCGCGAAGCTGCTGCTCGACGGTTGCCAGGCGGTGCCCCGTCTGCCGGTCGACGTGGCTGCGCTCGATTGCGATTTCTACGCCTTCTCCGCCCACAAGCTGTACGGCCCGACGGGCATCGGCGCGCTGTGGGGCCGGGCAGATCTTCTGGCGGCTATGCCGCCGTGGCAGGGCGGCGGAGCGATGATCGACAAGGTCACCTTCGAAAAGACCACCTATGCCCCCGCACCGCAGCGGTTCGAGGCCGGCACGCCCGCCATCGTCGAGGCGATCGGATTTGCGGCAGCCTGCGATTACGTGGCCGATATCGGCCTCGACGCCATCCACGCCCACGAGGCGGACCTGGTTCGCCAGACGCGCGAGGCGCTGGGCGGGATGAACGACGTGACGCTTTACGGGCCGGAGGACAGCGCCGGCATCGTCAGCTTCCTGATCGACGGGGTTCACCCGCACGATCTGGGCACCATATTGGACGAAGAGAACGTGGCAATCCGCGCGGGCCACCACTGCGCGCAGCCGCTGATGGAAAAGCTGGGCATCACCGCCACCGCGCGCGCCAGTTTCGGTATCTATTCCAACGAGGAAGACGTCGCCGCGCTGATCCGCGGCATCGAACGCACCAAGAGGATTTTCGGCTGATGGACGATCAGAGCAAGACCGATCAGAAGGACGACACGGATTTCGTGGCAGCACCTTCGCCAACGGAGGACGTGGTGGAAAAGCCGCCGCGCGCCCGCGTATCCGACGCTCCGCTTCCGGAAGAGACCGCCAGCGAGAAGCTGGGGCGCAAGCGCGACTACCTTGAAGGCTTCCTTCAGAAGAAGCCGGAAAGCGTTGCCCCGGGCGAACCGGGCGGCGACGTGCACCAGTCGGTGATCGAGGCGCTGAAGGACATCTACGATCCGGAAATCCCGGTGAACATCTACGACCTGGGCCTGATCTACAATGTCGAGGTGGCTGAGGACGCCGACGTGGTGGTGACGATGACCCTCACCACGCCGCACTGCCCGGTGGCCGAGACCATGCCCAACGAGATCGAGATGCGCGTCGCCAGCCTGCCCGGCGTGCGCGACGCCGAAGTGGTGGTGACCTGGGACCCGCCGTGGGATCCGTCGAAGATGAGCGACGAGGCCCGGCTGGAGCTGGGGATGCTGTGAGCCTCGACGCGCCAGCCCTGACGGTCGCGCCCACGGTCTCTCTGGCCGATTACGACGACCCCGCCGATGGTGCGGCGCTGGTTTCCCTTCTGGATGCCTACGCCCGGGACCCGATGGGTGGCGGCGAACCATTGAGCGACGAGACACGGCGCACCCTGGTCGACGCGCTAGCATCCTTTCCCGGCGCTTTCAGCCTGATTGCCCGGCTGGACGACGTGCCCGTAGGGCTCGCCAACTGCGTCACCGGCTTCTCCACCTTCGCCGCCGCGCCGCTGGTGAACATCCATGACCTGGCGGTGCTGCCGGCCCATCGCGGCCACGGCATCGGCAAGGCGCTGATGGAGGCCGTGGAGGCCGAGGCCTTGAAGCGCGGCGCGTGCAAGATCACATTGGAAGTGCTGAGCGGGAACGAGACCGCCAAGGCGCTTTACGAAAAATGCGGCTATGGCGACTACGTTCTGGATCCCGCCGCCGGCAACGCCCTGTTCTGGCAGAAGAAACTGATATGACCGATACGAAAACCCGCCCCGCCCCCAAGGCCGCCGTGAACCTGACCCCGGCTGCCGAGCAGCGCGTGACAGACCTTATGGCGAAAGCGCCTGACGATGCCATCGGCGTCAAGCTGTCGACTCCGCGCCGCGGCTGTTCGGGCCTCGCCTATTCCGTCGACTATGTCAGCGAGGAAGACGCCTTCGACGAAAAGATCGAGACGCCCGGCGGCACCTTCTACATCGACGGCGCCAGCGTGCTTTACCTGGTGGGCAGCACGATGGACTGGGTGGAAGACGATTTCACCGCCGGGTTCGTGTTCGACAACCCCAACGCCAAGGGCGCTTGCGGCTGCGGCGAAAGCTTCATGGTATAACTCGCGCCATGCGCGGGCCGGGCGCCTTGCGACTTCCCGGCCGACTTTGGCTCAGGCCTGGCCGGTTTCCTCGGCGATGAATTCCAGCAGCGCCTGATCGTACTGGTCGACTTCGCCGCTGGCCGCGATCTGCTCGTCGAGCCAGGCTTTTTCGATGCCCGTCACATCCGCCTCGGCAGCGACCTGATCGGTGTGGCTCGAACCTTCGTCCTTCCTGCCGAACACCACGCCGAAGGCGTTGGGCACCTGATTCGCCATGCGCCCCATGAAACGACCCACGCGCACCTTGTTGTCGGCGACGAAGGCATCGAGTTCCAGCTGGCGTTCGCGACTGATCTGCCCGTTCGAATGGGCGAAGCCCATCAGGAAATTGCCCACGCCCTGCACGAACAGGCGCTGGAATTCGGGAGCGTTGTCGGCCCCGGCAACGGCGTCCTTGATGCGGAACAGCACCTCGGCCTCGCGCCGGCTGACGGCGGCGGGGCGATCGCTCGCCTGGCCGAAGATCACGCGGCGCAGGATGCGACATTCCGCCGCGCTGACATGCGTATCGGACAGGTCCCCGCCGCAGCGCGTGGGGCCGGTGCCTTCCATGACCTCGCGCTCCAGCACGCCGAGGACGTAGGCCTTCAGCGTTTCCGGCACGTTCTGGGCGCGCTCGACGATGCGCGTCAGCAACTCCAGTTCGGTCATCGAGCAGACCTTGCCGTCCATCTCGACCTGGCCGATCAGCCACTCGGCTTCCTCGGCGCTGGCGAACCCGCGGGGGTCGGTGCCTTTCAGCACGTAATTCTGGATGGCCTCGACGAAAAAGTCGGACCATTCGCGCGACGGATCGTCGATGGCTCGCTGGGTCGCGAAGACGATTTCCGCCTCTTCGCGCGTCATGCGACCATCGGCCCAGCCGGCCTTGCGCAAGGCGAGCACCTCGTCGGCACTGATCGAGCGGTCGGTGGCGGCTTGCCTGGCGATCTCGGCGAATTCGAAACTCATGCGGATTTTCCTCCTGTCGCCAGGCTGTCATGCCGCATCAGGCTTAAATTCGCGTTACCGGCCGGAGAAATGCCCTATCCGCGCCGGGAAAGGGCCCGGATGCAGGCCTGGCGGTCCACGGCGGCTCCATCGCTCGATCGCCGGGCTTCCAGCCACGTGGCGACGGGCTCCGCTCCCGGTGAAAGCGGATAGAGATAGATGTCGAGCACACAGGCCTCGTCGCGGAACTGAAGCTTGCGCATGTCGCCCTCGGGCGTGTTCAGGCGCGGCTGGCCGAAACGGGCGACGAGCCTGGAGGCAGGCTGGCGGATGATGCCGTCGAGGCCGGGTCCCTGCAGGATCTCGGGCTGGCGAAAGCCCGCGACCGGGGGCGGGGGCGGCGGCGCCTCGGTGGGTGGTACCGTCCGCGGATCCACGGTGATGGGCGGTGGCGGCGGCGCTTGTCGCTGCTGGGGCGTGGAAACGCAGGCGGACAGCATCCCGGCAAGCAGGAGGGCGGATATCAGACGCATGTCAGGCAGCTTTCTGCAGTCTCGAATTGCGATGAAGGAGATGGGTCGCCGATGCTGCCCCCAGGACCGGCGCAAGGAAATTGACGAATGGGATGGCGAGCAAGGCGGCAATGATGCCGCCCAGCAGGAATCGTTCTGTCCGGCCGATCGGTGCCTGGACGCCTTGAGCATGGCGATGGCGCAGCCACACCATGTCCTGCAGTTCGCGGCCCAGCAGCAGCGCGTTGACGAGCAGGAACAGGGCGAAGGTGCCCACCCCCGTGAAGAGCAGGACAAGCGCGAAAGGCAGGGCGATGAGATTGGCCAGCAGGGCGCGGCCCGCGCTTCCCAGCGCGTTGCGCGCCTGCTCCGCCAGCGGCAGTTCGCGGGCGGTATGGGCAGCTTCGGGATAATACCGCGCTTCCACCGCCTGGACCACTTCGTCGGCGAAGAACTGGATCACGGCCATCGCCACGATGCGCCACACCAGCCACAGGCCAAGCAGCGCGACAAGAAAGGCCAGCGCCCCGCGGATCGCGCCCGCTCCGGCAAACAGCGTGTCGTCCAGCCCGCCGCGCGCCAGCAGCCAGTCGAGCAGGAACCAGCCGCCGCCGGCCACGAGCAGGAAGAGGATCACCGAGACGGCCACGCTCTTCAGAACGATGCGAAGCACCGCCCCATCGAGAAGCTGCCGCAGGCCGAGGCCCAGCGATGTGGCAAGCGTGCCCATAGGTCCTTGCGATTGCCCGGCCCATCGGCCAAGTCAACGCCGCGCCGTCAATGCGCGCACGATTATTTTCAGGAGAATGCATGACTGCCCCCCGTTACGACGTAATCGCCATCGGCAATGCCATTGTCGACGTGATGGCTCCCGCTTCGGACGAACTGGTTGAGGAGCTCGGCATGAACAAGGGCGGCATGACGCTGGTCGATGCGGACCAGGCGAAAGATCTCTATGCGGCGATGGGCCCGGCCAAGGAAATCTCGGGCGGCTCCGCGGCGAATACGCTGGCCGGGCTTTCGAGCATGGGCGCGCAGTGCGCTTTCGTGGGCCAGGTGGCCGACGACCAGCTGGGCAACGTCTTTGCGCACGATATTCGCGCCACCGGTATCGATTTCGACGTGCCGGCGCGCGAAGGCGAGCCGCCCACCGCGCGCTGCCTGATCTTCGTCACGCCCGACGGCCAGCGCACCATGAACACCTTCCTGGGCGCCACGCAGTTCCTCCCGCCCGAGGCGCTGGACGAGGAAGCCATCGGCGGTGCCGAGATACTCTACCTCGAAGGTTATCTGTGGGACCCGGAAGAACCGCGCAAGGCGATGCGCGCCGCGATCAAGAGCGCCAAGCAGGCCGGACGCAAGGTGGCCTTCACCCTGTCCGACGCTTTCGTGATCGAGCGCTACGGCGACGATTTCCGCGCGCTGATCGACGATGGTCTGATCGACATCCTGTTCGCCAACGAGGTGGAGCTGCGCGCCCTGACGGGCGAAGACGACTTCGACACGGGTATCGCGGCGCTGAAGGACAAGGTCCCCACGCTGGTGGTGACACGCAGCGAGAAGGGCGCGGTCTGCGCCACGGACGGGCAGATCCACACGGTGGAGGCCGAGCCTGTCGAGAAGGTGGTCGACACCACGGGAGCGGGAGACCTGTTCGCGGCTGGCTTCCTCTTCGGCCACGTTCGCGGGGAAGAGCCTGGGAAGTGCCTGCGCCGCGGCGCGATCGCCGCAGCGGAGATCATCAGCCACTACGGCGCCCGGCCCGAAACCGACCTGAAACAGCTGATGGCAGAAAAGCTCCCCGAATGATCGCCCGAGAAGAGGTAAATACGGCACATTGAGAAGCGTCTATTGTGCCAGACAGGTTAGGCGCGCGCGTGTTCAGGCTTCCAGGGCGCATTTGCCGCTCCGTGAAAACTGGGCTGGTAATTGCAAAGCGTTCGCATTAAGCCCTGCCCGCCTCGATGCTAGCAACGAAAAGGACCTAAGAATGCGCAAGATCGTACTCGCCGCCGCCATGGCCGGCACTGCCCTCACCCTCGCCGCCTGTGGCGAGACCACCGAGGACGTTGCCGAACCGGCTGCAGACACCGAAATGACCGATGTCGAAGCCGTCGACGCAGAGGCCGCGACGAGCACTGCCGTTCTCGATGCCAGCACCGCCACGACCGAGGAACTGGTGGCCATCGAAGGCGTCACGCCCGAACTGGCCGACGCCATCGTGGCCGGTCAGCCCTATGGCAGCGTGGTAGACCTCAATGCGGTGCTGATCGAAACGCTGTCGGAGGAAGAAGCCGCAACCGTGCTCGAAAGCGTCTTCGTGCCGATCAACCTCAACTCCGCCAGCAACGAGGAAATCGAGCTGGTCCCCGGCATGACCGATCGCATGGTCGGCGAATTCCTGGAGTATCGCCCGTACGAGGACATGGCCGAGTTCGACCGCGAAATCGGCAAGTATGTCGACGAGGAAGAGGTTGCCCGCTTCCGCCAGTACGTGACGCTCTAACGGCGCTGCAAGACGACCCTGACGATCTCGATCGCGGCCAGTATCCCGATGTGGATATAGGCCGTGGTCGGATCGAAGGCCGCCAAGGCCCAGTGCACGAACACCAGTATCGCCGCCGGGTAGACCAGCCTGTGCAGCCGCTTCCATGACCGCTTGAGCGCCCGCATGGAAGCGTCGTTGGAGGTGATCGCCAGCGGCACGAACAGGGCGAAGGCCAGCCACCCGGTCAGCATGTCGGGCGAGGTGAATTCGCTCAGCACCGGGGCCAGCGCGCCCTTGTTCACCAGATAGACGACCGTGTGCCCCAGGGCATAGGCGAAGCTGGCCACGCCCAGATCGCGCCTGCGCCGCATCAGCCACTGTGCGAAAGCGTTTCGCCGGAACGCCAGCCGAATGGGCGTCACCGCCAGTGTCACGAGCAGCAGCCAAGCCGCCCAGTCCCCGCTGTCGAGGATGGCATGTCCGTACCCGTAGGCATCGGGCGTGAAGGCCCAGCGGCCGAGGATCCAGAGCCCCGGCAGGGCGAGCACCAGCCACAGCAGCGGTCGCGAATTGACAAGGGCTTTCATCGACCTTCGCGCGCGATTTCCCGCCAGCCGATGTCGCTGCGGTAGAATCCGCTCGGAAAGTCGATCTTCTCGACAGCGGCATAGGCAGCGCGCTGCGCGGCCCTTGTGTCTTCACCGACCGCCGTGACGTTGAGAACGCGCCCGCCATTGGCGACCAGCACGCCTTCATCCAGCGTGGTTCCGGCATGGAATACCTTGGCGCCGTCCGTTTCGGCCCCGTCCAGATCGATCGCGCCGCCCTTCTCCGGCGTTCCGGGATACCCCCTGGCCGCCATCACAACGGTCATGGCGGTTTCCGTGCCGAAATCGGGCTCGGGCAGAGCCGCCAGAGAGCCGCTTGCGCAGGCCAGCATGTACTGCGCCAGGTCGCTTTGCAGGCGCATCATGAGCACCTGGCATTCGGGATCTCCGAACCGGCAGTTGTATTCCACCAGCTTCACGCCTTCGGCGGTCAGCATCAGCCCGGCATAGAGAACGCCGACATAGGGAGTGCCGTCCTTTTCAAGCTGCCGCACGGTGGGAAAGACGATGCGCTCCAGCGTCTCGGCCACCAGCGCTTCGCCCAGCACGCGGGCGGGCGAGTATGCCCCCATGCCGCCCGTGTTCGGGCCGGTGTCGCCCTCTCCCACGCGCTTGTGATCCTGCGCCGTGCCGAAGGAAATGACGCTGCTGCCATCGGTTAAGGCGAAGAAGCTGGCTTCCTCGCCTTCCATGAATTCCTCGATCACGACTTCCGCGCCAGCCTCGCCGAAAGCCCCCCCGAACATGTCGTCGAGCGCCTCCAGCGCGTGCTCCTCGCTCTCGGCGATCACCACGCCCTTGCCCGCCGCAAGACCATCGGCCTTCAGCACGAAAGGCGGAGCGAAAGTGGTCAGCGCCTGCCGTGCCTGTTCGAGCGAGGTGCAGTGGACGTATCCGGCGGTGGGAATGCCCGCCCGGTCGCACAGGTCCTTGGTGAAGCTCTTGCTGCCTTCCAGCCGGGCGGCGGCTTTCGATGGGCCGAAAACCGCGATGTCGGCGGCACGAAGGCTGTCGGCCAGACCGTCCACCAGCGGCGCTTCCGGCCCGATCACGACCAGCCCGATCGCCTTCTCCCGGCAGAACGCCGCCACGGCGGCATGGTCCGCCGCGTCCAGCGATACCAAATCGGCGCATTCGGCAATGCCCGGGTTGCCGGGGGCGGCGTAGAGGGTTCCCCCCTCTTTCGCCACGGCCGCGGATTGCGCCAGCTTCCAGCAAAGGGCATGTTCGCGGCCGCCCCCGCCCAGCACAAGGATATTCATGGCGCAAAGCACTCCCTACGACGATTCTTCGGACGACCGGCTGTTAGCGACCAGTGGCGCAGGCGACAATTCCGCGCCGCTCTCGATCACCGAGATTTCGCAGGCGCTGAAGCGCACGGTGGAGGATCGCTTCGGCTACGTCAGGTTGCGCGGAGAGCTGTCGGGCGTGAAGCTCGCGGCATCCGGCCACCTCTACCTTGCGCTGAAGGACGAGAAGGCCGTGCTCGACGGGGTGATGTGGCGCAGTGCCGTACCGCGCCTTGGGTTCCAGCCGGAAGACGGCATCGAGGTCGTCGCCAGCGGCAAGCTGACGACCTTTCCGGGGCGCAGCAAGTACCAGATCGTCATCGAGCGGATGGAGATCGCGGGCGAAGGCGCGCTGCTGGCACTGCTGGAAAAGACCAAGGCGAGACTGCAGGCGGAAGGCCTCTTCGACCCAGAGCGCAAGCGTGCCCTGCCCTTCGCCCCGCGCGTGATCGGTGTCGTGACCTCGCCCACCGGCGCGGTGATCCGCGATATCCTCCATCGGCTGGAGGATCGCTTTCCCAGCCACGTCATCGTCTGGCCGGTGCTGGTGCAGGGTGAAGGCGCGGCCAGGCAGGTTGCAGAGGCGGTGCGCGGCTTCGGCGACCTGCCCGAAGGCGGCCCCGTGCCCCGCCCCGACCTGCTGATCGTTGCGCGCGGTGGCGGCTCCATCGAGGACCTGTGGAGCTTCAACGAGGAGATCGTGGTGCGCGCCGTCGCCGAAAGCCCGATCCCGGTGATCAGCGCGGTGGGCCACGAAACCGACACCACGCTGTGCGATTACGCCGCAAATCGCCGCGCGCCCACGCCCACCGCTGCCGCCGAGATAGCCGTGCCGGTCCTGCGCGACATACGCGCGACTCTGGACGATCTCGCGCTGCGTCAGCGCAAGTGCGCGCTGCGCCCGGTGGAGCTTGGCCGGGAGCGGCTTTCCGCCCGCGCCGAACGGCTGCCGAAAGCCGAGCAGTTGCTCCAGCCCCATGCACAGCGGCTGGACGAGCTTGGCGAGCGACTGCGCCGCGGCCTCGTGGATCGCGCGGCGAAGGGGCGCGAGAAGCTGGCCGACCTGCGCCTGTCTCCGGCGATCCTGCGCGCCGGCCTGCGCGATTCGCGCCAGCGACTTGCCGCCGCCCGCCTGACCCCTGCCCTCGTGACGCGCCCGATCGCCGAGCGGCGCGAGCGGCTGGCCGCGCTGGAGCGACTGCGCCTGCAACTCGATCCCAAAGCGCCGCTGCAACGCGGCTATGCGCTGGTGTGCGCCGAGGGCCATCCGGTCATATCCTCGCGCGAGGAAGCTGCCCGTCAGCCCCTGCTTACGCTGGAGTTTGCCGACGGCACCTTGCAGGTCGTCCCGGGCTCCACGCCGAAGAAGCCGACACGGCGCGGGCAGGCGGAGGTCGAGAGCGGGCAGCCCAAGCTGCTTTGATCCGAACTGCCTTCACCATCCAAATTGCGCTCGCCGCCATGGCGCACTACATAGGCAGACATGTTGATGTCATCCTCCGACAAGGCCGCCACTCTCCTCTATGGCCCGAACGGGTTTCGCGTCGTGAAGCCGGGGCACTTCGTGCTCTGCGCCGTCAGCGGCGTGCCCGTGCCGCTGGAAGAACTGCGCTACTGGAGCGTCGATCGCCAGGAAGCCTACGCCAGCGCGGAACTTTCCGCCCGGCGCGCGCTTGAGGACATGTGACAGGCACCCGACGTTTCTCAGCCATAATAGCCGGTTGCGCCGCCATCGCGGCCTGCACCGTCGTTCCCGAATCTCAGCCCCGGACGCCTTCTCCGCAGCAGGTCGAAGTCGTCCAGCCGGTGGCCACCCCGACGCCTGCGCCGGTTCCAACGCCTACCCCCACACCCACTCCCGCCGGGCCCAGCACCTTCGTCTACGATGGCGAACTGACGCAGGGCGGCTGGATCAGGGGGCAGGCTCCCGCCGGGACCGCCAGCGCGCGGCTGGGTGAAACCGAACTGCTCCTGGACGCCGAGGGCCGCTTCTTCGCCGCGTTCGACCGCGATGCGGGCCGCGAGGAGGTGCTCGTCGCCACGCTGGAGAACGGCCGCGAAGTGCGCAGCCCGCTGACGGTTGCGCCGCGCGACTGGGAGGTCGAGAGGGTCAACGTGGCCCGCCGCGCCGGGGGCTCGAGCGAGAGCTTCATGCGTCGCCGTCAGCCGGAACTCGACGCCATCTGGGATGCGCGGACTGCCGCATCGGACACGGACGGCTGGAAGCAGGATTTCATCTGGCCGCTGACCGGCCGCATTTCCGGCCGGTTCGGCTCGCAGCGCATCTATCGCGGCGAACCGGGCAGCTATCATTCGGGCATCGACATCGCCACCGGCGGGAGCGGCGATCCCTTCGTCGCGCCCGCGGCGGGCGTGGTGACGCTGGCCGTCCGCGATTTCAGCCTCGAAGGCAATCTCCTGATCATCGATCACGGTGCCGGGCTGAACAGTGCCTTCCTGCATCTGTCTGATATCGCGGTGGAGCAGGGTGAGCGGGTGGAGCAGGGGCAGTTGCTTGGCCGCATCGGCTCGTCGGGCCGGGCAACCGGGCCGCACCTGCACTGGAGCCTGAAGTGGCACCTCACGCGGCTGGATCCGATCCTGTTCACTGGCCCCATGCCCTGAGCAGGGGCGGCGGAGCGAATGAGACAGCGCCGACTTATCGCCGCAGCGCTGCTGGCCGTGGCGCTCTCGCCCGGCACCTTCGTGCGGACAGAGATCGTTCCCTCCACAACCGCGAACCTCGCGATCACGCCGGAGGAAGACCTGCCGGACACCGCGGAGGCTTCTGGCTTCACGCGTGAGGGGGTGTGGCACCTGACCGGCTCGACGCTCGAGTTCGGCGGCTATTCCGCGCTTCTGGTTACCGCAGACGAGACGCTGCAGGCCTTTTCGGATCGGGGCAAGCAGCTGACTTTTGCCGCACCCGACACGGCAAGCGAACGCGATGCCACGCTGCTATCGATCTGGGATCATGGTCGACCCGGCGAGTCGGCTTCGGACATCGAGGCGGCGACCCGCGACCCGGCAACGGGCGACTTCTGGCTGGCTTTCGAGAATGCCAATTCGGTGGCGCGTTTCACCGCTGCGGGCGAATTCCTGACTTCCCGCCTCCCGCCCGAGTGGCAGACCTGGCCTGACAACAGCGGTGCGGAAGCGATGACCCGCCTGCCCGACGGTCGATTCCTGGTCCTGCCCGAACGCAGCCCGACCGGGCTGATCTATCCTTCCGCTCCTACCGACGAGGTGGAAGCGACGACTTTCGCCGTGGGCATTCCCGCAGACTATGCCCCGACCGATGCGGCAGCCCTGCCCGATGGCCGCGTGCTGGTGCTTCTTCGCAAGCTGGAATTCGGCGTTCCGCCGTTCTCCAGCGCCATCGGCCTCGCCGATCCGGCTTCACTGGAGCGCGGCGATACGCTGGACGTCGCGCTGCTGCTGCAGCTGGAGGCGATCCTGCCGCGGGAGAATTACGAGGCGCTGGTCGTGGGCGAAACGGCCGACGATGGCAGCGTCGAGCTTTGGCTGATGTCGGACGACAATCTCAGCGGTTTCCAGCGGACCTTGCTGGCGCGCCTGCTCTGGCAGCCTGGCGGGAACTAGCCCGCGCACGAAAAAGCGCGCGGAGGACAGACCCCCGCGCGCTTTTCAAAGCCTGGCTCTCGCCGTGATTCAGGCGGCTTCGCTGTCGGCCTTCTTCAGCTCGCGCTTTACCTTGAGGGCGCGCGAGGAAAGCTTGTCGTCGCTGGTCTTCAGCAGCCAGTTGTCCAGCCCGCCGTTGTGCTCCACCGAACGCAGGCCCGCGGTCGAGACGCGGAACTTGAAGCTGCGGTCCAGCTTTTCGCTGATCAGCGTGACGTTCTGCAGGTTGGGCAGGAAGACGCGCTTGGTCTTGTTGTTGGCGTGGCTGACATTGTGGCCGATCTGGCGGCCCTTGCCGGTAAGTTCGCAGATGCGCGACATGGCGAATTCTCTCGCTTGAAACGGTTTCGGTTACAGCTTTCGGGCTGGGAAAGGCGGGCGCATACAGGGGGGGTGGAGATTCGTCAAGCTTCGCGGTAGCGCGGGAGAATGGCAAAATGGGCCACACCCGATCCGATGAAGCGTGCCCTGCAGCTGGCGCAGGAGGCGGCAGCGCAAGGCGAAGTGCCCGTGGGGGCCGTGCTCGTCAAGGATGGAAACGTCGTGGGCGAAGGCCACAACCTGACACGCACATGCAGCGATCCTACCGCGCATGCCGAGATGGTGGCGATTCGCAAGGCGGCGGAGGCCCTGGGCGACGAGCGCCTGACCGGCTGCGACCTCTATGTGACGCTGGAGCCCTGCCCGATGTGCGCCGGCGCCATCAGCCACGCCCGGATTGCCCGGCTCTACTACGGCGCGAGCGACCCCAAGGGCGGTGCGGTGGAACACGGCGCTCGCGTGTTCCAGCAGGTGCAGTGCCTGCACAGGCCGGAGGTCTATTCCGGACTGGGCGAGAGCGAGTCGGCCGGGTTGTTGCGCAGCTTCTTTGCCCGGCGGCGCTAGAGCCCCCGCCAGATCCGCACTTCCTCGTCATTCCCCGGACCGAAGCGTCTCGTATCGCAGGCGGTGGGCATGAAATCCGTATCGTAGCAGAGCCGCATCTCGCGCAGCCAGCCGCGTTCGTTGACGACCAGCCCCACGTCCTCGGCATCCCAGTAGGGGTTTGCATCGGCAAAGGTCTCGCGGACCATCCCGGCGGTCAGGCCGTCGCGGCGGGAGAGGTGGTCGAAGTCGGGCCAGCGCAGCGAGTTCCAGAGGATGCGGGAGACGCGCAGGTAAGCGTCCGGATCGCGCGTCATGCAGGTGCCGTGCTTGGCCCATTCGTGCGCGATCAGGGCGGCATCGGGCGTCATGCACATCGACCGGCGCAATTCGCTTGCGCTGGGCTGGCGGCGCGTGGGGCACCATTGCGGCCACTGGCTGCCGCGCCCTTCCGGCCAGAGCCCGTGAACGATGAAGGCAAAGCGCCCCTCCCGCCCGCTGCACTGGCGCGCATGACGAGGCTCGTCATCGCGGAAGCGGCAGAACTCAGGGCTCCAGCTAAGGGCGAGAGTGTATCCGGTGACGCGGCTCTGGCGCACGGGGCCATCGCGCTCGACCTGCGGAAGGGAAACGGCCCCTTGCGGCACGCGGCACTGATAGGCCTGCGCGATTGCGGGCGCGGGCAGCAACGCCAAGGCTGCGACGCCAAGAAAGGCTTCACGTAAAGGCATCAGCCTCTCCCCTTCCCTTGCGGGCGAACCAGGCACGCGCTTGCGGCGTATAGAGCAGGGCAACCGCAGCAAGGCCGCACAGCAGGCTCGCGAGCCAGGCGAAAGCGAGCGGTTGCGCGCCCAGCGCGTTGTCGAGCGCGCCGGGTAGCCGGATGAGGCGGGCAAGCGCGAAGATCGTCAGCATCACCTGCGCGAAGCGGCTGGCGCGAAACCACACCAGCGCGACCGGAATCGCGACGATGGTCAGACGCGCGCTCGCCAGCACGATGATCGTGTCGGAATCGAATACGAAGCGCGGATAGCGCGCGGAGAAATAGCCGATCTGCTGGCCGATATCGGCCAGTGTCGCAGCGAATGCGATCAGGCCTTCCATCGCGAACAGCACCGCGAAGCCGCGAATGGCGGCGGGGCGGGGCGGCCTTGCCCAGCTCACAACGGCGTGAAATCCAGTCCGATATCGGCGGCGGGCGCGCTTTGCGTGAGGCGGCCTACCGAAACGTAGTCCACCCCGCTTGCCGCCTTGGCCCTGATCGTCTCCAGCGTGATGCCTCCGCTCGCCTCGGTTCTTGCGCGACCGGCGATGATCTTCACCGCTTCGCGCAGCGTCTCCGGGTCCATGTTGTCGAGCAGGATGTGGTTCGCACCCGCCTCCAGAGCGGGTTCGATCTGGTCCAGCCGGTCCACTTCGCAGATGATGTCCTGCACGCCTGCATCGCGCGCGCGGCGCACGGCCTCGCCCACGTTGCCGGCGACGAGGATGTGGTTGTCCTTGATCATGGCCGCGTCCCACAGCCCCATGCGGTGATTGCTCCCCCCGCCCATGCGCACGGCATATTTCTCGATGTGCCTGAGACCAGGGATGGTCTTGCGGGTATCGAGCAGGGTGCAATCAGGGTTGTCCATCGCATCGACATAGCGGCGCACCAGCGTGGCGACGCCCGAGAGGTGCTGCACGGTATTCAAGGCGCTGCGCTCTGCAGTCAGCATGGCCCGGGCATTGCCGGAGAGCCGCATCAGGTCGGTGCCGGGCTGCACCTGCGCGCCCTCCTCCACCAGCACGTCGATCTGCATGTCCGGATCGAGATGGCGGAAGAAGGCGACGGCGATCGGCAGGCCCGCGACTGTAATGGCATCGCGGCTGTCCATCACCCCCTGGAACCGCGCGTCGGCGGGAATCACGCTGTTGGCGGTAACGTCGATGCCGCCGCCGGGAAGCCCTTCACCGAGGTCTTCGGCAAGGGTCTCACGGACGAACGCGTGAAGGTCGAAGCCTTCGATCTTGAATTCGGTCATCACTCACCCCTGCATCGGTCGCGCAGCGACCGCAAGGGCGAACGCCGGCCTGCAAACTAATGCACGAACCTCGCCACGACGTCGCGATAGGAGCGCGAGACCTTCACCTCGGCGCCCGAGTCCAGCACCAGGAAGCACTCGCCGTTGGTGTGCGGCTTCACCTGCCGCACCTGGTCGAGGTTGACGATGGTGGAGCGGTGGACGCGCTGGAAGTTCTTCGGGTCCAGCCGGCGTTCCAGATCCTTCATCGTTTCGCGCAGGATCAGCGAATTGTCGCCGGTGTAGATGCACATGTAGTCGCCGGCGGCCTCGATATGCTCGATGGTGTCGACGTCCACGCGGAAGATCTGTCCGCGGTCCTTCACGTTGATCATCTTCTCGTAACGGCCGGTCGCCTCGCCGTCGTCGGAGATCTCTTCCAGGCTTTCGGGGCTGACTTCGGCGAGCACGTCCTTCAGCTTCTCGGCCTCCTGCGCGCTGGCCTTCTCGGCCATGCGCTGGCGCACGCGTTCGATGGTGTCGGCCAGCTTGTCCTCGTCCACCGGCTTCATCAGGTAGTTCACGGCATTGGCCTCGAAAGCGCGAATGGCGTGTTCCTGGAAGGCGGTTACGAAGACGAACAGCGGCGGATCGACGTCCATCACGCCTTTCACCACGGAAAACCCGTCGAACCCCGGCATCTGGATGTCGAGAAACACGAGATCGGGCTTCTGCGTCTTGATCGCGCGAATGGCCTCGCGGCCGTTGGCGCAGGTTTCGATGACCTCGATATCGTTGAACGGTTCGAGGCGCACCTGAAGGCCCTGGATGGCCAGTTTCTCGTCATCGACGAGGATAGTACGGATGCTCATGCGTTGGCTCCGGTTCGGGGGGCTGGGACGGTCTGGCCGTCACTTTCGGATGGATTCGATACCGACGGACTCTGCGTCCTCGCGCCTGAAACGGACGAGGGGCGCGTAAGTTTCGCCAGCTTGCGGGGATCGTCCTCGAGTTCCCCTTCTTCGTAGGGCAGCTCGATGATGACGGTAAAACCGCCGTCGGGCGGTGTTTCGATCTCGAAACGATGGTTCTCGCCATAGGCCTGCGCCAGGCGATCGCGGATATTGGCAAGGCCGACACCGGTGGAGGAGGGGGTGGCGGCCAGCGTCTCGGCGTTGCGCTGGGTGCCTTGCAGGCCTGGGCCGGTATCCGAAACGATCAGGCGCAGCATGTTGCCGATCACCTGTGCCGACAGGTTGATGCGCGCGCCTTCTTCCTGCGCGGAAACGCCGTACTTGATCGCGTTCTCGATCAGGGGCTGCAGCAGGAATGAGGGGATGCAGCCACGCGCCGCCTTGTCGTCCACGCGGAAATCGGTGCGCAGGCGCTCCTCGAAGCGCATGCGCTCGATATCGAGGTAGAGCTTCAGCGTCTCCACCTCCTGCGCCACGGTCACCTTGCCGCCGGGCTGGTTCACCAGCGTATGGCGCAGGAAGCTGGAAAGGCGGGTGAGCATGGCGTTGGCGGGCCGCGTCTCGCCCAGCAGCACCAGCGTCGAGATCGAGTTCAGCGTATTGAACAGGAAGTGCGGATTGAGCTGATAGCGCAGCATGGCAAGCTGGGCGCTGGTGGCCTGCGTTTCCAGCCGTTCCAACCGGTCGGCCTGCTGTTCCACCTGCAGGAAGAAGTTGATGGCGTAGTAAAGCGCCGACCATGCGCCGAGCAGGGTCATGTCGATGTAGAACACGCCCAGCATCAGCTGCGCGAAACTCGCCTCGCTGCCGCCCTGGTAGACGTCGATCGTCCACGCGTTGATGAAGGCGGAAACACCGACGGCGATCGCCAGGGTGACGGCAGTAGCGGTCCAGGTGACCAGCGGGCTGCGGTTGATGAGGTTGGAATAGACAACCGACAGCACGGTGCTGATCGAGAAGCCGGCAATCGCGGCGATCATCACCACGATGAGGAAGTCTGCCGGTCGCTCGTTGGCGATGGAGGTTGCCGCGCGCAGGATCACCGCGCCGCCCCAGCCCAGCAGCTGCAGACGCCAGAACGCGCGGTTCTTGTCCGCGAAGAATGGCGTGGGACTGATGGGCAGCATCGACATGCCACCTATTCTAGTATCGTTGTCGCCGCTTTGCAGCGGGCGGGCCGCGGGATTTTCCTCCCGCTCCAGGCGGCCTGCCTCAGGAATCGCGCGCCTCGGCGATTGCGGCCCCCAGCGCCTCGGGACCTACCGCACCGGAAAGCAACTGGTCACCCACTACCCAGGCCGGGGTTCCGCCGACGCCCATGTTCTGCGCCAGGAAGAGATTGTTCTGCAGATGACCTTCGAACTGGCCGGATTCGATCGCGCTTCTTGCCCGCTGAAGATCGACGCCAGCCTGCTGCGCGGCAGCCTCGATGTTCTCGGGAGAGAGGCTTTCGGCCGCGAACATCGCATCGTGAAATGCCGCGTAACGGCCCTGCTGCGCGGCGGCGAGAGCCATGCGCGCGGCCTCGGCGCTGGCCTCTGAAAGGATGGGATATTCGCGAATCACCACCTTCAGGTCCGGATTGGCGGCGACGAGCTGGTTCACGTGATCGACGCTCATGCGGCAGTATCCGCAGGCGTAATCGGTGAATTCCACCAGCGTGACTTCACCATCCGGGTTACCCAGCACGGCCCCGGGAAAGGGTGTCTCGAGCTCCGAGCGCAGCGGCTCGATCCGCGCAACCATCTCTCGGCGCTGCAATTCCTGGATCGCTTCCGGCAGAATTTCCGGATTGGCCATCAGTGCCTCGCGCGTGCGATCGGGACCGAGGCCCGAAAAGTCCCACGCGGCGGCTCCGGCGAAACCGGCGACAAGGGCGATAACTGAGGTGACAATCCAGCGCATGTAAGATGCCTAGTTGCGATCCCGCTGGCGTTCAAGCAGCCCGCGTGCCTGCAGGGCCACGTCCTGCGCGCGAATCCAGTCCGGCGAACCGGTGGGAAGGCCCCCTTCGGCCGCCTGCGCATTGACCAGCGCGGCCTGGTAATTGCCCTGCATGATCTGCTGTTCGGCACTGGCAAGGCGGGCGCGCGGAATGTCTCCGCGCTGGCCGTAGACGACTCCCAACTGATACCAGGCGAAGGGGTTCTCCCGGTCGCGCCCGACGGCTGCACGCAGGACCTGTTCGGCCTCGTCGAAATACTCGGGGTCTTCGGTGGCAATCAGCGCGTGACCCAGGGTGGAAGCGATCAGCGGATTGGAGCCCGTCATCTCGGTTGCCTCGCGCAGGGCCGGGATCGCCTCGCCAACACGGCCCGATTCCAGCAGGATCTGGCCCTTCAGCTCGAGGAAATAGGGATCGTCGGGGTCCATCGCGATCAGCGCGTCCACCTCTTCCAGCGCCTCGTCCACCTTGGCCTGCTGGTGGAAGGCGTAGGCGCGAGCGTAGCGTGCAGGCGCGCCCGTCATGTAGACGGGAAATGCGTTCAAGGTCCTCTCCGGCGGAGCGAGGTAGCCGTACAGCTTGGCCTTGGCGCGCTGGAAACGCTCCTCGAGATCGGCGGTGGGCAGGGGCGAGGACCTGCACTCGCCTGGCTCGCGCTGGATTGTCTCCGCGCCCGGAGTGGACGGGATGTGCTCCATGCTGGCCACGAGATCGGCCGGCGGCCCATCTCGGTCGGCCCTGATGGCCAATTCGTCTTCCAGCCGGGAAATGCGATCGCCCGTCAGCGGATGGGTCCGGGCATAGCCGGCATCTGAATCCTGCGGGACATTGTAGCGATATTCGAGGTTCTGAAGCTTGCCGAAGAATGCGATCAGGCCCGCCCCGTCGATCCCCGCGCACTCGAGATAGTCCACGCTGGCCGCATCGGCACTGGCTTCCTGCACACGGCTGAAGGCGAGGAAACTGCCCATGGCGGCCTGCTGCCCGGCGGCGAGCACGCCCATTGCCGCCTCACCCCCGCCCGCCAGCGCAGCGCCCACGGCAAGCAGCGTCGACAGCAGGGTGATGCGGCTCGCATTGCCCGCGCCTTCGGAAAACCTGTTGATGTGGCCGCCGGTGATGTGGCCCAGTTCGTGCGCGAGCACGCCCTGCACCTCGTTGGCGCTGTCTGCGGCATTGATGAGGCCCGAATGCACGTAGATGCGCTGCCCCCCGGCAACGAACGCATTGATCGAGCTGTCGTTCAGCAGCACGATTTCCACCGCGCCTTCGCCGAGCCCGGCCGCTTCGGCCAGCGGATCGACCATGTCCTGCAGCAAGGCCTCGGTCTCGGCGTCGCGCAGTACGCTCACGCCCTGCGCCGCCGCCGGTTGCACGGTAACGGCGAGCATGGCCAGCACGGCCAGCAGGCGAACGACGAGGGTCTTCAGCATAGCCATGATCTACAGGTGCCCAGCCTAGCGGCTTGCACCATGAACCGGAACTGAAGAATTACGCGGTCTCCGAAGCCGGGCCGGGCTCTTCGGCAGGGCTCCCGGCATCCTCGACCTTTTCGACCGTCTTGACGATCTGCTCGGTTTCGCCGCCCGGCGTGAAGCCGAGGGTGCGCAGGAAATCGAGGCCGGCGTCGTAGCTGTCGCCCAGCCATATCGGCACGCCGGCGTCCCGTATCGCACTACAGGCGGCCTCTTCCTCCGGCGAGAAGGTGTGCCCCGAAACCGTGCGCAGAAACACGGCGGCGACGCGATCCGGGTACATGTCCACCGCGCGGGCGAACGCGGGAAGATCGCCCTGGGTATCGTCGCCGATCATGGCGAAGCGAAGGTCCGGATACATGCCCAGGATGCCGTCTATCGCGGCATCCTTGTGTGCGCCGTGGCTGGACTTGCCCAGCGTCCGCCGGTTGAATCCCCAGTCGCGCAATTTGAGCGGGCCGAGTGGAAGCCCCTGAAGCCGCTGGTAAGCGACGAGGTAGGAAAACAGGTTCCACGGGCTCGATGAGATGTAGAAGAACGGTCGCTTGGTGGCCGGAATGCGCGAGGCAGGGCGGTGTTCGCCGCGCTCGAGCACGCCGCCCGCCAGCTGTCCGTAGAATGCGTCGGCACCGGGGACCGGCACGCGCTCGTGCGGCAGCTGCGCGAAGACGCGTTTCCAGTTGCGCATCACGCTGCGCAGCCCGCCGGTGATGCCGGTTTCGATGATGGTGTCGTCGATGTCGGAGATTACCGCCAGTCTGCTGTCCCTGCCCGGTGCCAGGATGTGCACGTCCTCGACCTGGGGGCCCTCGATGTTGACCCAGCGAATCCGGCCGAGTTCCCACGCCGGGTGTTCGGGCAGATCCCAGTGGGGGTCGAGCGCGACGTCGAAATGGACATAGCCTTCGTCGTTCGTGTGCCCCTCGTGCTCCAGGATCTTGCCGCCGTCGCCTTCCAGCTCCAGCGTCACCGGGATGCTCGCCATCTCGTGGCTGACGAACTGCGTGACCATCGTCTTCACTGCACGCAGGCGAGAGCGTTGGTCGAAACCCGGCGGCTTTGCGCGGAGCGCGCGGGCGGAGAGCACCAGCCGGTCGCGTGAGCGATGGCCGAAATAGGGCTGGACGCGAAGGGGGTGCCGGGCAAGCAGGGGCATGGCCGCCTCCGCTACCCAAATTCCCTGCCGATGCCCACCCCCCGCGGTGGGGGGTGGGATCGCCAGTCGTCAGTCCAGCAGTTCGCGCGCGGCCTTCTCGATAAGCGCGGCGTTGGCGGGCACTTCGCCCAGCACCAGCACTTCGCCGGTTTCCGAACGACGGATCATCACCAGGCCGAATTCCTCGCCTTCGCCGCCGAGCGATTCAAGCCGGCGCGGTTCCATGGCGCGCAGCTTGCGCACGACGGATTTCTTCGGTCCGCGGGGCTTGGGTGCGGCGGGCTTGCCATCCTGTTCGCGGCGGTAGGCACGCTCTGCGGCAATCACGCCCTTCAGGCCGCCTTCGGCCGTCTTGAGATGGTCGCCCAGCGCGCCGCGCTCCACCCCGGTGCGCCTGGCCCAGGAAAGGACCGCGGCGTATTCGGTGAGGCGGGTCTTGTCGTAGTCCACGCCGAAGACCAGCTTCACCACCGGAGTCATCGGAGCGCGCTCCTGCATGGTCAGGCCGGAATCGGACAGCAGTTCCGCGAAGTCCTCCGGCGCATCGAGCGCGGCGACGGCAAAGTCGTAGGCGCGCGATACGGCTTCGTAGAGCGAGGAGCGCGTGCGTTCCTCGCTGTTCTGGGCGGTCTGGGCCATTTCGCGGGCAGCGGCGAGCCAGTCGGCAAGCTCCATGTCCGCCGGATCGGCGGGGGCATCGGCGCCCTGTCCGAATGCGGGCTCCGGAATATCGACCCTGGAGGCTGCCGGCACGGAGGGGCCGTCGGCCCAGTCGACCATCTCGTCCTGCACCTGGCGGCGCGGTTCCTCGAGAACGACATCGTCTCCGTCCAGATCGACAGCCTGATCCATTTCCAGCAGCAGTTCGTCGGAAACGCCGGAATCCGCCATCTCCTTCCAGTTTATGACGCCGTAGATGAAGTCGATGCTCTCGTCGTCGCTGGAGAAGGGCAGCAGGATGCCGCGATAGAGGATGGTAGCGCCGCGCTGGTTCACGAACTCGGCCTCGAAACCGATCGGAGCCTGGTTGGCGATGATCTGCATGTAATGGTCGGTGATGCGGCTCAGCAGCGAGCGTGCTGGAACGTCGGTAAGCTGGCTGATGTCGGTTTCGCTGGTATCACATTCCTCGGCCAGGCGGTGGCCCAGATAGGCGACTTCAGGATTTTCCAGTCCGCGCGAGAAATCCAGCAGCACGCTGTTGGGGCCGAAGTCGGGCAGGGCATCGGGATCGAGATCCTCGATGGCGGGAAAATTGCGCTCGTCCAGCAGGCTGGCCCAGAAATTGTAGGCCCGCACCTGCATGCGGCGCTCGTCCGTGCCGATGGCGGGCGGCGGCGAATCGTCCACCGTGCTGTCGTGCTCGTCCTCCGGTGCATCGAAGCCCGGGCCGAGATCAGCCGTGTCGAGAGCCCCGAAATTGCCGCGCAAAGTGTCCATGCCGAAATCGCCTTCCCTTTAGTCTTTCTAGCAAAGACACCTTTGGCGATTTTTGGTAAAAATTGTGTGAAGTTGCGCCGGACTTACGCGCGCGTTCCGGCCCAATCCCTATTGATTACAGCATGTAGCGCATGCGGATCGTCTGCCGCATTGACGTCGCGCCGACACTGATGGCCGCGTCGGTGAAGGCCGGCGGGCCCATGCTGACGGGCGCGTCGTTGGAAAATCCGAAGCCCTCGCGCGGCATCATGCCCAGCACGCGGTCTGCGCGGCCGTTGTCGTTCTCGTCGTGCAGCAGGGCGATGGCATAGGTGCCCGGTGTCACGCCATCGAACCGCAGTGTGGCCGCCTGCCCGGCAGGAACGACCACGCGATAGCCCTGCGAGGAATCCTGGCAACGCGGGAACCGATTCGCGTCGCGGGTCATGCAGGCGCGCACCACGCCGTCATGGTTTCGCAGGTTGGTTACCTCGATGGTCACCTGAGCGCCGCGCGCGGCACCGGGTTGCGCGGCAGGCTGCGCCGCCGGAGCGCCCAGAACGGTGGCGGCAAGGAGAATTAAGAGGGCTTTGCCAGCCCGCGATCGGTGTTGCACAAGCGATCCCAAAATCTGAAGTAGAGGCCATAGTTGCAGCGGTATTCGTCATGGTGCCGCTGGTGATGGCTGGCTGTTATCAGCCAATTCCCTACGCGGGAATGAACGAGCCAGCGCGGAAACATCTCCCAGCCCATGTGATTGGTGACACCCATCACCGTCATGATCGCCAGCACAAGCCCCAGAACGGCGATATGCACGGGGATCAGGAAGACAAGCACCGGGATCACCACGGCGCCGGTCAGCGCCTCGATCGGGTGGAAGCTCATCGCCGCCCATGCCGTGGGCGGACGGCTGGCATGATGGACCGCGTGTGCCAGGCGGAACCACTTCGGCCGGTGCAACAGACGGTGGGTCCAGTAGAACCAGGTGTCGTGGGCGAACAGGTAGAGGAACAGCGAAAGCGGAAGGTACCACAGCGGCCAGGCGGCGAAATCGGTGTAGATCAGCGTCCAGCCATGCTCCTGCCAGCCCCAGGCGACGATGCCGGCGGGAACGCCGTAGATCGCTGCGGAGGCCAGCGACCAGCCGATTTCCTTGCGGATCTGCGGGTTCAGCCCGTCATAGAGGCCCGGGCGCACGCGGCTGGTGGCAAAGGCAAAGCCGCCACTCGTCACCAGGTAGCGCACGGCGACGATGGCCGTCATGGCCACGGCGGACAGGATGATGGCGGCAAGCATTTGCCGCGCTTATGCCAACTGCCGCCGCAATGGACCAGCGCATTCGCCAGCCGGTGTGTTCATCGCGGCGACCGGGTCACCCCGCCAGGTCCGCGCCCCAGGTGTTGCAGTGCGGGTCTGCTGCCACCAGCAACCGGCGCAGCGCCGTGCGGGCAAGGCGTTCCATCTCCACGCGGCGGCGTGCGGCGGCCAGCGGGTGACTGGGGGCGGGGCGCACGATTTCCGCATCGTATTCGTCGGCCACGATCACGCCGCAGCACTCGGGCTTGAAATCGGGTCCGTCGAGGCAGGCGCGGTCCAGTTCCGGCGGCAGGCCCCAGTAGAACCGGTCGCAGAAATCGAGGTAGTCGGGCCACTTGCCATCGCCCAGCAGGTCTCCGCGCGCGGTCTTCACTTCCACGATTACGATCTTGCCCTTGGCGTCCACGCCCATCAGGTCTGCCCGGCGGCCGTTGCGCAGCGGCATTTCAGGCAGCGCCCACACGTTGTTGCGCGCGAACAGGCGCGAGATGCCGCGGCACACGGCGCGCGAACGCAAGGTGATGGGATCGTCCCCAGTATCGTTCCGGGAAGGGGATGCGGTCGGGTGGATCAGCGAATCGGCCATGCCCGGAAACTGGAACGAAAAGCGAACACGGTCAAGCGCGCTATGCGCTTCTTGGCGACTCCGCTTCGCGAACCGGCGGCAGCAGGGCGAGAAGCGCGGAGCGGCCTGCCGCGAACTCGCGCCACAGGGCCTGCGCGGCCGGCCTGCAGTCCGTTCCGCGCGCGTTGATTGCCAGCAGGGCGGATATGCCCGGTTCCATCACTGCGGCGAGATCCGCGCACCCGTTGTCCGCCAGATCCTGCCGCCACGGCTCGCTGCCGCGAATCAGGGAGGGAAAGTCGCGGATTGCTGCGCTGGGGCGCTCGGCCTCCAGCCCCGCCAGCATGGCCACGACCTGGCCCGCTTCCATCAGGGCCTTCCAGCGCATGGCGATGTTGCTGGCATCGACGAGGCGACGAGCGCGGGATGTCGACGACGCGAACTCTGGCGTGGGTGCATTCATGCCCGCGCCGTAGCGCAGGGCGGGTTGCCATCCGGTTAGCGGGCTAGTCCTCCACGGGCGGGCCGAAGGGATCGCCTTCCTCTTCCAGCCCCAGATCGACGTTGGCGCCGTTCTCGTCGTCCACCAGCCGGTTGTTCTCGTTGCACACGTATTCGCGGATTTCCCAGTCCGGCTGGCGCGAATAGGCCAGCGTCTGCACGAACGGCTCTGCCAGGACCTGCGGATCGGTGATGGTGGTCTCCAGCCACAGCGTCCCTTCCTGATCGAGCCAGAAATGTTCGTGGATGCGCATCTCGTCGGACGGAGTGACGCCCGCCATGAAGGTGACGTAGGGGTTGAAGCCCACGGTGTTCACCACCAGCCGGTCCCCTTCCCAGAAACCCACCGAGGTGCCGTTGAACAGCGGATCGGGATCTTCGGGCAGGTCGCGATCCGGATCGACATAGATGCGCCGCGCCTGCGAATAGGTCTCGGCAAAGATCGTCACCCGGCCCGGGGAATAGAGAAATTCGATCGGATAGGGCTGGCGCATGATGCCGGGCATACCGGGCGGGATGCAGTTGACCTGCAGGAACTGGTCCACCCCTTCGCGTTCCTGCTGTTCGAGGAAAGCGTCGTAGGCGGCCTGGGCCTCGGGAGTGAGAACCGGGTTGGCGGGCACTCGCCCGTTGCGCCCGAACAGGATCGACCAGTCGGGGTTCCACACGCCGGTGAAGTCGGGCCAGCCGGTCACCTGGGCATATTGATCGGCGCGCGGCGGAGTAAATCCTTCGTCCTGCGCGGTAACCGGCAGCGGCCCGGCGCACACCGCCAGAATTGCCGCAATTCCACCAAGTCTTGCCTGCCAGTTCTTCGTCATGTCCCTCACCCGTCATGATTGTCTTTGCCCAATGATTGGTGCGGTTTGCCGGGGCAAGTCAAGCTGCGGGTTGATTTTGTCCGGTCTCTGCTGGCATTATGTGGCGAAACACCGGCCGGGCCTTTTGCACCGTTCCGATAATTTCCGGAGAGCGATGACATGACAACCTTTTCGATCCGCCGCATGGGGCTTGCCGCCGGTTCCGCACTTGCCGTGCTGGCCGGGATGAGCGTGCCGGGTTCCGCGCACCATTCCACCGCCATGTTCGAGTGGGGATCGGAATCGCGCATCGCCGACATGACGGTGGAGCGCTGGGTTTGGACCAATCCCCACACCTTCATCTACGCGCGGGATGAACAGGGGCGCCGCTGGGCGTTCGAGGGCATGAGCCCCAATCACCTGAGCCGCGCAGGCTGGTCGCGCCGCACGCTCGCACCGGGCGAGACCATCACCGTCGGCTACTACCCGCTGCGCGACGGCCGCCGCGGCGGCTTCAACGTGCGCGTGTTCAAGGAAGACGGCACGGAGATGCTGCAGCTCCCCAGCGCGATGTGATCGCGGCGGCCAAGCACGATTGCGCTTGGCTCTTGCCCATGCCATTGCTACGGCGCGCGCCGCTGCCCATTGGTGGCAACTGGCACCCGTAGCTCAGCTGGATAGAGCGCTGCCCTCCGAAGGCAGAGGCCACAGGTTCGAATCCTGTCGGGTGCGCCAGCTCTCGAAATGCAACGGGATCAGGGCAACTTAAAGACGCTCACCACTCATTGTGCGACACACTGCTGGCGGGACGAGTTCCAGCGGTTTGCCGATTTGCTGGGCGCACCAGCGACCGAGGGCGAAGTGATCTGCAGACCCGACAGATTGGCGGTGGACGGGCCATTCCATCATGGGGTCTGTTCCGTGGCGCGAAGATCGGCTGAAAAGCATCATCAAGGATGGCCGATTTCGGCGTTGTAAAACCTGACGAAACAAAAATAATCCGTTTACGAGTACGGCAGTAATGTCCGGGCTATATGATGCACGGCCCAACCGACATGTGGAACGACGATAACGCCATCTATGACGATGGCGAGTGGATCACTTGGACCGAGATCAACTCGCATCTCGAACGTTTGGAGTTCGAAGCCCGGTTCCCCGACCTCGATGTCGACCTGGTGCCGATTTTCCAAGACCTGCTCGCCGTGGCGATCGATTATCACGAACTCACCGGCAGCCACCTACAGGTCTATGGCGACCTTGGCGAACTCTATGGTGCGATCACCCATGGGCTCAAACTGCATCGCAATTACGCGCAAGGATCGGATGGCAAGATCGGCAATCACTTCGTCGAGGTGAAGACCATAACCCCGTTCAAAGCCAAGGACACTGTCACACTCAACCTCAAGCGCAACTTCAGCAAGGTTTTGATCGTGAAGATCGACGCCGACTTCGAAGTGCGAAGCAAGCTGATCGACCGCAAGGCTCTGCGCAAGGAGAAGGGCGACAAACTCACACTCAACTGGGCGGACTTCGCAACCGAAAGTGAGGGATCGGCTATCCCGCCGCGTTGGTGATGAGGCTCCTCAACTGATTACCGGCACCGAAGAGCATCTTGTGCCTGTCACGGCAGTAGTCGCCACGGGGCGAGTAGAAGCCGAGGAGCATCCCGTGCCATCAGACGAAGCCAAGCGCTATGACTTCACCAGGCTGAACGACCGGGGGAGGTCCGGTTCCATCGTCAGGTGCTGGATCTTCCACTCGTGTTCAATGCAGAATTCATGCACGGCGTGGATCACCCCGTAAGGAACCCCGGTGTAGGGATTGCCCCGTGTGTAATCGTGCCCCGCGATAATTCCGCCCGGCTTCACTTTCTGCAGGGCGATGGCCAGTTCGGCACGGGTCGTCTCAAGCTGATGATTGCTGTCGATATAGACCCAGTCTAGCCCCTCGGGGACCCGCTCGAAGGCATTGATCGATCGGCCTTCCTCGATTACGACGCGCCCTTCGGCAATTTCGCCCGCGAAGCGCTCCCTGACCTTTCGCAGACCGGCTTCATAGCGGGTTTCGGTCCAGTTATCGACGAGATAGAGCTTCTCGGACTTTGCCAGCAGCTTCTCCGAGAAGTCCCCGAACGCCACCCCTATTTCCGCGCCTGTCCCGTGCGGCAGGGTATCGATCAATGCCTCGCGGTCGGGCAGCAAGGTGGCGTCGCTGATATGCCGAAAGGCGAGGCGGGGAATCGGCGGGCCGGAGTACCAGGGAGTGCGCTTCGGGATTATGCGATGGCCGCTAAACTCGGCCAATTTTCCTAACAGCTTCACTATCACCGACCGTCCCCAGATATTGATGGCTTCACTCGCTACCGTCGGAGAAGTTTAGATTAACGCAACCGCCTGCCCAAAATGCTCCCCAGCAAAAGTGCTTCGCTTGCGATTCTGCACCCGCGCCCATGGCCGTGAAGCTGGGCGGGGCGGGGCAAGACGAAAGTGACCCGGTAAGCCGGCTGGTGCGCATGACCTTTGCCGACATGTTCCGTTTCAACCTGCGCGACGTCATCTCCAATGTCGGCGGGTTGCTGATCGGCGCGGTGGAGACGACTTCCCACTGCGTGGTGAACGCATTGGAATACCTGTTGGAAGGTCCGGACCTGCTCGCAAGGGCGCAGGCGGCCGCGCGGAAGGACGATCCGCAGGGCTTCGATGGTTACGTGTTCGAGGCGCTGCGTTTTCGTCCGGCGTTTCCCTACTACTTCCGCACCGTGAAGCGAGACACGCCGATGGCCGGCCATGTGCTGCGCGAGGGGACCACGGTGCTGGCCGTGACCCATTCCGCGATGTTCGACGCCGATGGCTTCCCGGATCCCGAACGCTTCGACCCCGACCGCGATTTCTCCGACACCTTCACTTTCGGGCAGGGCGTTCATTCCTGCCTCGGTCGCCACGTGGCGCAGGTGATGGTGCCGGAAATCGCGCGGCAGGTGTTGCGGCTGGATGGGCTGAAACCCGTGTCTTCGCCCGATTATCGCGGCGGGCGGGTGCCCGAAGGCTGGCAGGTGCGCTGGCGGGGCTAGAGCGACCAGCCGCCTTCGAGAAACTGCACCGCGCAGCCGGCGAGGAAGGCGCTGCCCTTGGGCATCACGCTTTCGTCCACGATCATGCGGCTGGAATGGAGGCCGCAGCAGCCTTGCCAGTCCGTCCCCTCGGCGGCGACGCCCAGGAAGAACATCGCGCCGGGCACCTTTTCCAGCACGTAGGAGAAGTCCTCCGCCCCCATGGTGGGCGCGGGGCGGGTGGCCCAGGGCTCTTCTCCGCCAAGGCCGCGCGCCACGCTTTCTCCCAGCGCGATGGCGCGGGCGTCGTTGATCGTGGGCGGGAACCCGGGGGTGATGGTGACATCCGCGGTGCAGCGATGCGCCCTGGCGATATTTTCCGCCACTTCGCGCACGGCGTCCTTCATGGCGGCGCGGCGTTCGGGCGAAAGATTGCGCATGGTGCCCAGCAGATAGGCGCTGTCGGGGATGATGTTGTTGCTGGTGCCCGCCTCGATCTTGCCGATGGTGAGCACGCTGGCCTCGGTCGCGGCGAAGCGGCGGGTGATCATCAGTTGCAGGGCCAGCACGATTTCGGCGGCGACCGGCACCGGGTCCACCGTATCCTGCGGCAGGGAGGCATGGCCGCCGCTGCCCTTTACCGTGATCTCCAGCATGTCGGCAGAGGCGAGCATGGCGCCCGCGCGCCCTTCGACCCGGCCATGCGGGGCGTTGGGCCAGATGTGCAGGGCGAAGGCGGCGTCGGGGAGGGGATAGTCGGCCGTGCCGCCGAGCAATCCATCCTCCAGCATGAAGCGCGCACCGTGGAAGCCCTCTTCACCAGGCTGGAACATGAAGCGCACTTCGCCTGCCAGCTCGCTTGCCTGCGCCGCCAGCACGCGCGCCGCGCCGGCCAGCATGGCGGTGTGTGCATCGTGGCCGCAGGCGTGCATGCGGCCGGGTATTGTCGAGGCGAAGTCGAGACCCGTATGCTCGTCCATCGGCAGGGCATCCATATCACCGCGCAGCAGCACGGCGGGGCCGGGCCTGCCACCTTTCAGCACTGCCACCGCGCCGGTGCACGAGGGGCCTTCGTGCCATTCCAGCGGCAGGTCCTTCAGGGCATCCTTGACCTTGGCCAGCGTGCGCGGGGTTTCCAGGCCCAGTTCGGGCTCGGCGTGGATGGCGCGGCGCAGGTTGGTGATGGCATCCTTTTCGGAGCGGGCGGCGTCGAGCAGGGTTTCGGTCAGCATATAGGTCCTCGTGGCCGGATCGGGGCGATTGAAAGACGCCTTGTGCCACCTATTTCAGCGCAGCGCATCCACCAATGCTGTCGGCATTATGTTGCGCGCAAGATACACTGTGCCGCTCCAAGTGTTGCTGAGCGGCATCAACAGGCGCACTATGTTCACAAAAGGCGTAGCGTAGGGAGCGTCCTCACGTTTAAGGCGAGCCGATCATGCACGGAAGCATCCATCTGTTCGAGCGCCTGCCGCAAGTCGACGCCTATCCGCGTCCGGCGAACGACTATGCGCTGTCTTCCGTGCGCACGCGCCCGCTGGTTGGGCTGATCCGCAACGCCCGCAGCCACCGCAACGAACATCGTCCCGAAGGCGAGGCCCTGCCCGAAAACGTGCTGCTGGCAACGCCGCGCCGCCGCAGCGAACTGATCGGCGTGCTGGCGGATTTCGCGGAAAAGCGCGTGGATTACATCGCCATCGACGGCGGCGACGGCACCGTGCGCGACGTGCTGACCTGCGGCGCGGGTGTGTTCGGCGACAGCTGGCCGATGCTGATCGTGCTGCCTGGCGGCAAGACCAATGCCCTGGCGCTGGATATCGGCGTGCCGACCGACTGGTCTCTCGACGATGCGCTGGCTGCCGTGCAGCGCGGCGGCATCGTGCGGCGGCAGCCGCTGGTGGTGGCGCAGCGCGACAACGAGCGCGCTCAGGTGCGCGGTTTCGTGCTGGGCGCGGGTGTATTCAACCATGTGATCACGCTGGGACAGCGCAGCCACGATCTGGGTGCCTTCAACCAGACGGTGGTGGCGATCACGACTGTCTGGAGCGCTGTTCAGGCAATGCTGGGCCTGCCCGGCAACAAGTGGCGCACCGGTACGCCGATGCGGATCCGCAGCGCCGATGGCTCCGAGTTGCCGCATTGCGGCGGCCTGCCGGAAGACGAGCGATACCTGCTGTTCGCTTCTACCTTGCAGGCCTTTCCCGCCGGACTGGATCCTTTCCGCGATGTGCAGGAACCGCTGCAGGTTGCGGTGATCGACAATCCGGGCCGCCGGCTGCTTCTCAGCCTTCCCTCGATCTTCCGTGGCACCAGCAGCGCGGCGACGCGCCGCCGTGGCTACCACGCCTTCGGCGACAGCGCGGTGGATATCGATCTGGGAGAGGCCTTCATTCTGGATGGCGAAGCGTTTCCCGCCGGACAATACCGTCTGTCCGCCGGGCCCAAGCTGCGCTTCGTCGTACCGTGAGCCTGCAGTCGCGCGTCGGCGCGGCGCTGTCTAGAAGCGTCGAGCCAGCGGTCTCCGCCTTCGCGGAGAAGCTGGCGGGAGAGGCCGGCGCGATGGCCGTGCTTTTCTACGGATCGAACCTGCGCACCGGCAGCCTCGAAGGCGTGCTGGATTTCTACGTCCTGACTCCCGGCGCGCCTGAAAAGCGGCTGTGGCCCACCGTCTCCTACCGCGAATGGGAGCACGAGGGCGAAACGCTGCGAGCCAAGATCGCCACGATGACGCTGGCCCGTTTTGTCGCGGCGGCGCGGGGCGAGACGCTCGACACCACGATCTGGACGCGTTTCGTTCAGCCAAGCGCGCTGGTGTGGAGCCGCGATCCCCTGGCCCGCAGCCAGGTGGCCTCCGCGATAGAGGCCGCCGCCATCACCGCCGCCCGGCTGGCCGTGGCCGTGGGGCCGGACAGCGGTGTTGAAGCGGAATACTGGCGCGAGCTGTTCCGGGCCACCTACCGCGCCGAGTTCCGGGTGGAGAAACCGGGCCGCGAGGATTCCATCCTGCAGCTGAACCCCGATCACTTCGATGGCCTGCTGCCCGATGCCCTGGCGGCAGGCGGCATCCCTTTCGGCCGCGACGGCGCGGTGCTGACCCCGCGCATTACCCGACCGGAGCAGCAGCGCGTGCAGGCCTGGTGGAAAAAGCGTCGTCGGCTGGGCAAGCCGCTGAACATCGCCCGGCTGGCGCGGGCCACGCGCACGTTCGACGGGGCGGCGCGCTATGCAGCCTGGAAGGTGGA
The DNA here is from genome assembly GCF_036321025.1 of Aurantiacibacter hainanensis. Lineage (NCBI taxonomy): Bacteria > Pseudomonadati > Pseudomonadota > Alphaproteobacteria > Sphingomonadales > Erythrobacteraceae > Aurantiacibacter > Aurantiacibacter hainanensis. The sequence continues at coordinate 1,305,736 of NZ_JAZAPB010000001.1, read as the reverse complement.
GCGGCACACCGGCGAGAAAATCGCGGTCACGCCATTTCGCGAGAAGCACCCGATCCTGTCGGCGCCTGCCGTGGCCATCCAGCTGTGGCGGGCGAAGCGCCGGAACAGGGACTAGCGTCGGCGATCAGAGATAGCGCATGCGGATCGACATCGGCAGCACTTCGCGGCCGATGGAAAAGCGCGTCTTGTCGATGCCCGGCTTGCCCAGGTTGAAGATATTGATGCTGGGATTGTTCGACATGCCGCCGCCATCGCTGGAGATGTCGGTGCGGCCGTTGTTGTTCTTGTCGTGGCGGATCGCGATCGCATAGTTGCCGGGACGCGGAACCGGCATGCACACCTGCATGGTGCCGCTGCGCGCGGGCAGTTCGATACGGTTGATCCACCTGCCGCGCTCCAGCCAGTCGGCATCCGTGCCCGGATAGAGCTGGAAGCGCATGGTGCCCGACGAACCCTCGATGTTCGTCACCTGCAGCCATACCGCCGGGCCCTCGCCCCGGCAGGGCGCGACCGAATGGCGGATTTCGTTACGATACTGGGCGCTCGCAGGCGCGCTCAGGCCAAGGGCGATGGCCGCGGCTGCGGTGATGCGAAGGACTGTCTTGATCATCGAAAAAGTCATACCTCTTGACCAGCACGAAAGGCGAGGGTCCGCAACACGCGAGCCGGATTCCGTATGCGGTCGGAAAATAGCTGTTGTTTCCCGGCCCTTGCCGCTGACGCACTGAACCGCGGCTTAAGAATTAGCCGTTCGCTTGACCAGTCGCAGGCATGGGGCATAGCGCCGCAACACTGGTGGAAAACGCCGCCGCTGCCGCTTGTTACGCGATTCGCGCACCTTTAGTGTGGAAATACTGACCATGGCCCGCCCACTTATTTCACCCTCGATCCTGTCCGCCGACTTTGCGAAGTTGGGCGAGGAAGTGCGCGCCATCGATGCCGCGGGCTGCGACTGGATCCATGTGGACGTGATGGACGGGCATTACGTTCCCAACCTCACCATCGGCCCCGCCGTGGTGAAGGCGCTGCGTCCCCATTCGGAAAAGACATTCGACGTGCACCTGATGGTCTCGCCGGTGGATCTCTGGATCGACGAGTTCGCGCAGGCAGGCGCCGACATCATCACCGTTCACCCCGAAGCCGGGCCGCACGTGCACCGCAGCGTGCAGGCGGTGAAGGCGGCTGGCTGCAAGGCGGGCATCTCGCTGAACCCGGGCACGCCTGCCAAGATGCTGGACTACCTGCTCGAGGAAATCGACCTGGTACTGATCATGAGCGTCAATCCCGGTTTCGGCGGCCAGAGCTTCATTTCCTCGCAGTTGCGCAAGATCGAGGCGGTGCGCAAGATGATCGACAAGGGCGGGCATGACGTCCTGATCGAGGTGGACGGCGGGGTGAACCCGGATACCGCGCGGCAATGCGTGGATGCCGGGGCCGACGTGCTGGTTGCGGGCAGCGCCACCTTCAAGGGCGGACCGGATCGTTATGCCGAAAACATCGCCGCCCTTCGGGGCGAAGGAGGAGGTGGCCGTTGAACGCGCATTCCGCCGAGCTTGCCGGCAAGGCCCGGCGAAACCTTCGGGACGATACCGCCGGCGATAACCATGGCGGCACGCGGGAAAAGGCCGGCCAGCTGGCCATTCCGCTGGGAGAGGAGCCGCGCGAGGACCTGATCGACGACGTTCCCGGCGATGCCGCAACCGTCGATCGCGCAGACAATGGCCGGGTGGAAGACCTGGCCAAGAGCCGCGCGCTGGTGGTCACCGATTTCAGCCCGCCCTCGGCATCTCCCAGCGAAAGGCTTATGCGGCTGGCATTCCAGCTGGGCGTGTCGCATTCCACCATCGTCGCGCCCTTCCGCAAGCCGCTTCGCCCACGCCTGCAGGCGCGCGTGCAGTCTCCGCTGGAGGGAGACCGCGCTGCCGGAATGGCGCTGCGTGCGGGGCATTTCTACATTCATGGCGTCAAGGCCCCGTTCGCGCAGGTGGACATGGGGCCGCTCGGCAATCTCAGCTCTCCGTTCGAGCGGGTGGTGCAGGGCTTCACCTGGCTGCGCGACCTTGCCAGTTCGGGCACTCCGCCGCAGTGCCGGCAGGTGGCGGAACGACTGCTGGTTAGCTGGCTCGACGCCAACCCCGTCATCGGCAAGGGATCGGCTTGGAAGGTGGAGAATGCCGGGCTGCGACTGATGTCGTGGCTGGTCCACGCGCCCTTGCTGCTGTCGGGCAGCGACCGGGCGCTGCGAGATCGCGCACTTGCTGCCATGGCCGATACCGCGCGCTGGCTGGATCGCAACGCCGGCAAGGCTGACGATCGGCTGGGCGAGATGACCGGATGGTGCGCCGTGATCGCCGCAGGACTGCTGCTGCCGGAAGGCAAGCCGCGCCGTCTTTACGGGGAGGCCGCCCTTGCGCGCGCCCTCGGCGAGGCGGTGGGCGAGGATGGCGGACTGCTTTCGCGCAGCCCCGATGCGCAGATGCAGGCAATCGCCGGGCTGGTGGACCTGCGCGCGTGCTATGCCGCGGCAGAGCAGAAGCCGCCGCAGCTGCTGGATACCATGCTGCACATGCTAGTGCCGCCGCTGCTCGCGCTGACGCACGGCGACGGCGGACTGGGCAACTGGCAGGGCAGCGGGGCTACGCGCGCCTCTCGCCTGTCCGCACTGATCGGGGCGAGCGGAGTGCGCGCGCGCCCGCTGAAGGATCCCAGCGGCTGGGGCTACCAGCGCGTCACCGCCCGCAAGGCTACTCTGCTGCTGGACGGGTCGCCGCCGCCGCTCGGCCGCCATGCGCGCCACGGCTGCGCCTCCACCCTCGCCTTCGAATTCAGCCACGGCGAACACCGGCTGGTGGTGAACTGCGGAGGCGCGGCGCTGGCGGGCGGCCAGGTGCCGGTGCGTATCGAACAGGGCCTGCGCGCCACGGCGGCCCATTCCACGCTGGTGCTGGGCGATGCCAATTCCACCGCCGTGCTGATCGACGGCAAGCTGGGCCACGGCGTGGGCGAAGTGGAGATCGACACCCGGCAGGTGAAGCTGGAGAACGGCAGCGCCACCCGGCTTGAGGCAAGCCACGATGGCTATGCCGCACGCTTCGGCCTGCTGCACCGGCGCATCCTGATGCTGCGCGACGACGGGCAGGAACTTCGCGGAGAGGACGTGCTTATCCCCTCGGGTCGAAAGGGCAAGCGCGGCAAGGTGCCCTTCGCCATACGGTTCCACCTGGGCCGTCACGTCGAAGCCAGCCTTGGCGACAGCGGCCGCCATGCCAGCCTGGTGCTGCCCGACGGCAGCCTGTGGCAATTCGTCAGCGGATCGGAAAGCCTGCAGGTCGAAGAGAGCCTGTGGGTCGATGGCAATGGCCGGCCGCATCCGGTACACCAGCTTGTGATAGAGGGATTCGCCTCGCGCGGCGGCGGTAATTTCGCCTGGCTGCTCAAACGCATGGGATAGATTTCTTGGCATGACTGATGTTGCGATCAAGCGGGCGCTCCTCTCGGTGTCCGACAAGACGGGTATTGTCGAACTGGCCGGCAGGCTTGCGAAAGGCGGAGTGGAACTTGTCTCCACCGGAGGCACCGCGCGGGCGCTTCGCGATGCCGGGCTGGACGTGTTGGACGTTTCCGACATCACCGGCTTTCCCGAGATGATGGACGGCCGAGTGAAGACGCTGCATCCGGGAGTCCATGGCGGCCTGCTGGCCGTGCGCGACGATGCCGATCACACCGCCTCGATGGACGCGCACGATATCGGCGCGATCGACCTGCTGGTGGTCAACCTCTACCCGTTCGAGGAAACCGTGGCCCGCGGCGCCAGCCGCGAGGACGTGGTGGAAAACATCGATATCGGCGGCCCGGCCATGGTGCGATCGGCCAGCAAGAACCACCGGTTCGTCACCATCGTCACCGATCCGGAGGACTACGGCGAACTGGTGGAGGAACTGGCCGAACACGATGGTGCAACGACGCTGGCGTTCCGCACCCGCATGGCGGCCAAGGCCTTCGCCAAGACCGCCAGCTACGACGCCGCCATCGCCAACTGGTTCGCATTCGGCGATGCCTTCACCAACCCGCTGGGGATGGAGGCGCTGAAGGCCACCCCGTTCGTCGACAAGATGCCGCTCGCTTTCACGAAGAAGGACGAGCTGCGCTACGGCGAGAACCCGCACCAGTCGGCGGCGGTGTACCTGCCGCAGGCCGCGGGCACGCAGGGCATTCCGCAGGCGGAGCAGGTGCAGGGCAAGGCGCTGTCCTACAACAATTACAACGATGCCGATGCGGCGCTGGAACTGGTGGCCGAATTCGCAGGCGGCGACCCCTCCGTGGTGATCGTGAAACACGCGAATCCGTGCGGTGTTGCACAAAGCTCAAGTCTGCTTGAGGCATGGCAACAGGCGCTTGCCTGCGACCCCGTTTCGGCGTTCGGCGGCATCGTTGCCGTCAACCGTCCGCTCGATGGCCCGACGGCAGAGGCGATCTGCGAGATCTTCACCGAGGTGGTGATCGCGCCGGGCGCGGACGATGCCGCGCGAAAGGCCTTCGCCGCGAAAACGAACCTGCGCCTGCTGCTGGTGGACGACCTGCCCCGGCCCGAACGCCCCGGCTTCCAGATGAAGACCATCGCCGGCGGGATGCTGCTGCAATCGCGCGACAACGGCGTGGTGGGCGCGGACGATCTGACGGTAGTCACCAACCGCAAGCCTACCGACCAGGAAGTGGCCGATGCGCTGTTTGCATGGAAGGTGGCCAAGCACGTCAAGTCCAACGCCATCGTCTATGCCAGGGATGGCGTGACGGCGGGGATCGGCGCGGGACAGATGAATCGCCGCGATTCCTCTCGCATCGCAGCGCTGCGGGCGCGCGAAGCTGCCGAGACCGCCGGATGGGAAAAGCCCCGCACCGTGGGAAGCGCCGTGGCATCAGACGCCTTCTTCCCCTTCGCCGATGGTCTGCTCAGCGCGGTTGAGGCCGGGGCGACGATGGTGATCCAGCCGGGCGGCTCGATGCGCGACGAGGAAGTGATCGCGGCCGCCGACGAGGCGGGAATTGCCATGGTGTTTACCGGGATGCGCCATTTCCGCCACTGAGCGGCCACATCGGCCCGGATCGCCGTGGCACACGACAAGTCGTTGCCACGGTGCGGCGAACTCCGGGCGGTTTTGTCCAAAATTCAGTCCCTCGAAAGCAAGTGTGATCTAGTTTCAGAGATGAAAACGCACACTTACGACCGACTGGACCGATACCGATGGAACTGTTCAACGCCGAACTCTACCGCTCCTTCCTTGCGGGTTTCGCAGTAACCGCTGTAATACTTGCAGCGAATATCCTGCCGCAACTCGGAGGACTCTAATGACTATCAAGTCGATTCTCGCAGCCGCCGCGCTTGGCCTTTCGGCCTGCGCACTTCCCTCGACCGCCTTTGCCGAAGAGGTGTTCGATGCGCCGGTCGCGGCGCGACAGGCCAACGAAAGCGGCCTGCAGACCGCAATCTTCGCGGGTGGCTGCTTCTGGGGAATCGAAGGTGTGTTCAGTCATACGCGCGGCGTGACCAGCGCCGTAGCAGGCTATCACGGCGGCAGTGCGGGCACCGCTACCTATCGTCAGGTCGTTTCCGGCTCCACCGGCCACGCCGAAGCCGTGCGGGTAACCTACGATCCGTCGGTAATCCGATACGACCAGCTGCTGCAGATCCTGTTTTCCGTGGGTGCGGACCCCACGCTGCACAACCGCCAGGGCCCCGACCGCGGACCGCAGTATCGCGCCGCCATCGTGCCCGTCACCGACGAACAGCGTGAAGTGGCGGAAGCCTACGTCGCCCAGATGGGCCGCTCCGGCGTGTGGGATCGTCCAATGGCCGTGGCCGTCGAGCGCCACCGTACCTTCTACGAGGCGGAGGAATACCACCAGGACTACATGCTGAAAAACCCGCAGAGCGCCTATATCCGGCGCTGGGATGCGCCCAAGGTGGAAGCGCTGGAGGCGAACTTCCCGCAGTTCTACCGCGCGCGGTTCCGTACCGGCTGACGGCACAAGGGCGCAACGCGATTGCCGTAGCGCGCGCCGCTTCCTATGTAGGACTTCATGGCAACGCAGCACAAACATCACGAACATTCAGGCGACCGCCTGGTCGACGAGGCGGGCCGCGTGCTTGCCGACGCCGGAGAGCAGTGGACCGCCATGCGCGAGGATGTGTTCCGCGCCCTGGCCGATCAGGAGCGTCCCGCCAGCGCATACGATATCGCCGAGGAAGTCGGGAAGCGTCGCGGGAAGCGCGTTGCCGCCAACAGCGTCTATCGCATTCTCGACCTGTTCGTTCGCACCAACCTGGCGAACCGCATCGAAAGCGCGAACGCCTATCTCGCCAACACCCATCCGGGCTGCCGCCACGACTGCATCTTCCTGATCTGCGACGACTGCGGCCAGGCCGACCATTTCGACGACGACAAGCTGACCGATGCGCTGCGCAATGCAGGCGGAGCGCACGGATACACCGCGGTTCGCCCGGTAGTGGAATTGCGCGGCCTGTGTGCCGATTGCGCCGGTTGAGAGGCCACGCGTTCATCTGCCCTACTCGTTCATCGACAGGCCCGATTTGGCGGGGTAGGAAGGGGCGATGACAAATCGACCTGATACGCCGCTTCTCGACACCGTCGATACTCCCGCAGACCTCCGAAAGCTCGATTCCGGGCAATTGCGGCAGTTGTCGGATGAATTGCGCAGTGAAATGATCGATGCCGTCGGGTCCACCGGCGGGCACCTGGGCTCCGGTCTCGGCGTGGTCGAGCTGACAGTTGCGATCCACTATGTCTTCAACACGCCGGAAGACCGGCTGATCTGGGACGTGGGCCACCAGGCCTATCCGCACAAGATCATCACCGGTCGCCGCGATCGCATCCGTACCTTGCGGCAGGGTGGCGGCCTCTCGGGCTTCACCAAGCGCAGCGAGAGCGAATACGATCCCTTCGGCGCGGCGCACAGCTCCACCTCGATTTCCGCCGGACTGGGCTTTGCCGTCGCCAACAAGCTGAACAACCAGCCCGGCAAGGCCATCGCCGTGATCGGCGACGGCGCGATGAGCGCCGGCATGGCCTACGAGGCGATGAACAACGCCGAGCAGGCCGGTAACCGCCTGATCGTGATCCTCAACGACAACGACATGTCGATCGCCCCGCCCGTGGGCGGTCTTTCGGCCTATCTCGCCCGCATGGTCTCCAGCAGCGAATACCTGGGCCTGCGCTCGCTGGCGTCCAAGGTCGCGGCCAAGTTCTCGCGCCGGGTGCACACCTCGCTCGGCAAGGCGGAGGAATTCACGCGCGGCATGGTGACCGGCGGCACCCTGTTCGAGGAACTGGGCTTCTATTACGTCGGCCCCATCGACGGGCACAATCTCGATCACCTGCTGCCGGTGCTGGAAAACGTGCGCGACAGCGAACAGGGGCCGGTGCTGGTCCACGTCGTCACCACCAAGGGCAAGGGATACCACCCCGCGGAAACCAGCGACGACAAGTATCACGGCGTACCCAAGTTCGACGTCGTCACCGGAGAGAAGGCCAAGTCCAAGGCCGGTCCTCCCGCCTACCAGAATGTGTTCGGCGAGACGCTGGCCAAGCTGGCGGAGACCGACAAGCGCATCTGCGCCATCACCGCCGCCATGCCCAGCGGCACCGGCGTGGACAAGTTCGCCAAGGCCCACCCGGAGCGCGCCTTCGACGTCGGCATTGCCGAGCAGCACGGCGTCACTTTCGCGGCAGGACTGGCGGCGCAGGGCATGCGGCCCTTCGCGGCGATATATTCCACCTTCCTGCAGCGCGCCTACGATCAGGTTGTGCACGACGTGGCGATCCAGAACCTGCCCGTGCGCTTCGCCATCGACCGCGCCGGACTGGTCGGGGCCGACGGGGCCACCCATGCCGGTTCCTTCGATGTCACCTATCTCGCCAGCCTGCCCAATTTCGTGGTGATGGCGGCTGCCGACGAGGCGGAACTGGTGCACATGACCTACACCGCAGCGGAATACGACGAAGGCCCGATTGCCTTCCGCTATCCGCGCGGCAACGGCGTGGGCGTCGAACTGCCCGAAACGCCGCAGAAGCTGGAAATCGGCAAGGGCCGCGTGGTCCTTGGCGACGAGAAGAACGGCAAGGTCGCCATCCTCTCGCTCGGCGCGCGGCTGGCGGAAGCGAAGAAGGCGGCCGGCGAACTGGAGGCCAAGGGCCTTGCCACCACGGTTGCCGACATGCGCTTTGCCAAGCCCATCGATTCCGAACTGATCCGCAAGCTTGCCGCCACGCACGACGTGCTGGTGACTGTCGAGGAGGCCGCGATCGGCGGCCTGGGCGCGCACGTACTGACCATGGCCAGCGACGAGGGGCTGACCGACGGCGGGCTGAAAATCCGCACCATGCGCCTGCCCGACGTCTTCCTCGATCACGACGATCCGGTGAAGCAGTACGACGCCGCGCGGCTCAACGCGCCGCACATCGTGGAGACGGTGCTGTCGGCGCTGCGGCATAATTCTGCCGGGGTGGCGGAAGCGCGGGCCTGATCTTGCCCGCGCGCCGGAGCTTCGGGCGCATGGTCACATCTGTCGTCGTCTTCCTGGTCGTCGCCTACGGCGCAACGCTGCTGGCGGTGTACGTGCTGCAGGGGCGACTGATCTATCCGGCACCCCCGGTTCGCAGCGATGCGCCGAACGGCTTCGAACACGTCAGTTATCGCACGCAGGATGGGCTCGCGCTTCGGGCAGGCTATCTCCCGGCGCGGGAAGGCAGGCCAACCCTGCTGTTCTTCCACGGCAACGGCGCCAGCTGGCAGTCGACGTCATACGTGACCGCCGACCTCGTCGCGCGCGGGTTTGGCGTCCTCGCCGCCGAGTACCGGGGCTACAACGACAATCCCGGCTCCCCGTCGGAGGCGGGTCTCTACCGCGATGGCCGCGCTGCCTATGACTTCCTACTGGAGAAGGGCATTTCGCCCGGCGATATCGTGCTGGTCGGCAATTCAATCGGGTCGGGCGTGGCCACCCACCTCGCCACCGAAGTCGAAGCGCGCGCACTCGTGCTGATCTCGCCTTTCGACAGCCTCGAGGAAACGGCTTCGCGCAGTCTCCGCTGGCTGCCGGTGCGGCAACTGCTGCGCGACCGCTACGACAACGCCGGAAAGTTCGCGCACCTCACGCTGCCGATTCTGATCCTGCATGGCGAGGACGATACGCTGATCGCACTCGAACAGGCCGAGGCCCTGGCAAGCTCGCATCCCGACACGCGCCTTGTCACCTATCCCGGCTGGGGCCACGATCTCGTCGTTCACGAGCCGGTGCAGAACGAGATCGCCGCCTTCGTTTCGGTCTCTTGAGCCTCTGCCGGGCGCAGGACGTGTCTGGCCGCCGGAGCGCAGTCCGGGACCGATCATCAGGTCACTTGACGCTACGTGTGTTATAGAAATAATACACGCAAATGAGCCTCCTCCTTTTGGCCGCCGCTGCACCGGTGCTGCACTACGTGCGGTCCAACAGCGATGGCACCGAGCCCGAAACCGTCATCGTCTACGCCGATGCGCCCGGATCCGTTCGCGTGTTCAAGGGGCGCGAGCCATGTACCAGTGCCGCCTATGTCACTGCCGAGCTCGATCCCGTGTCGGGGCAGACGCGATCGTTGGTCGGCGGGCGGCTGGGACGCGATCTCAATCAGGATGCGGCGGCGTGGTTCTCCAGCCCGGTCGGTCGGGCGCAGGTACGATTGGGCTCGCCCGAGAGCGATCCGGTCTTCGATATCGCGGTCAGCGACAGGTGGTTCCTGTACGATTTCGATTTCGCCGACTGGATCGCGCAACCGCCTGCAGAAATCCTTTCAAGAGAGGATATCTCCCGCGAAATGATCCTGCTGCTCACCGGGGAGGACGAACCGACAATGAGCAGCCGCGGAACCTTCAAACTGACCTATGCGGGAACAGGCGAGGTAGAGGGCAGGGGTTTCGTCTACTACCGCGCTGGCGGTCCGGCGCTGGGCGGCGAAACGGGCGCCATGTGGTTCGACGCCGACGACGGGCGCTTGCTGGCGGCGCGGTTACCGCTCGCCAATCACGCGGAATATTCCGACTTTGCCTATCACCTCGTTCGCCGCGAGGAGGGCGAGGGTGCATGGCGGGCCGCTCTGGCGTCCCACTGGGAAGGCTGCCCCGCTCCTGAGGAGTCCTAGCCGATCCACCGCCAGGCGCCGGCCGGAATGCCTGCCAGGGCAATGTGGACCCATGTCAGCGCAAGCCATCCGGCAATCGCCGCCAGCCACAGCACCCAGCCTGCCGAAAGGAGTTTGCCCCATTTCGGCCAGTAGCTGGTCTTCGCTTCCCAGCTCTGCCACGCCTCGCCCATCAGCGATTCCTTCTTGCGGTCCTGCAGGTGCGCGCCGACCAGGGCGAGCACGAGAATGGCGAGGGCGACGATGTTCGTGCGCCAGCTCCACCACAGGACGATGTGCGCGAACGCCCAGAGGGCGAAGCTCCACATCATGGGGTGGCGCGTGACGGCAAAGACGCCGGTCGGCTCGCGCGTGGCGGCGACCTTCTCCGCGCCGGGCGCGGGCAATGCGGGATTTGAGCGGAAGGAGCCGAACAGCAGCACGACGGCAACCGCCGTCAGCACGCTGGCGACGATCCAGCCGATCACGCCGCTGCCGCCCAGTGAGGCAGGCGGAGCCTCCTTGAACGCCTCGCCCATCCAGTAGAGGCAGGCGAGGGCCACGACCGAATAGAGGCCCATGAAGCCATTCGCCCCCAGCAGCCGGACAAGCGGCGCGCGGAGCGGATGCGAAAGGGCGAAATGGGTGCCGACAAGAGCAGTGCTGGCGGCAACAAGCGCGGCGAGTGACGGGTCCATTACGCACGTCTCCTTCGGTCGGGCAGGTTACCACGCCGTGCACAAACGAAAAGGGCGGAGCCGGCCGGCTCCGCCCTCTCCCCCCTCATCAGGAAGGCATCACCATTCGTAGGCGCGCGGCCGTTCGCTCTCGTCGAGGGAGCGATAGCGGTCGCGCAGCCGCGTCTGGTGGTTGGTGAGCGGTTGCTCAACGCCTTCCACGAAAACCCTAATCGGGGCAGAACTGAGTTCGAGCGGATCCCCGTCCCACACGACGAGGTCTCCCAGGGCGCCGGGGGCCAGCACGCCCGCCTCGCCCTCGAGACCGCCGATGGCGGCGGGGACGGAAGTGATCGCGGCAAAGGCCTCGCCCCAGGTGAGGCCGGTCGCGCCGGGCACGTCGTTCAGGGCGACCATGTTGCCCGCCTGCTGCGGCAGGTTGCGCGGGTGATCGCCGCTGCTGTCGTAGACGCCGATCGCGACGCGTACTCCGGCATCCACCAATCGTCCCAGATTGCTTTGCGTGGCCGCCAGCTGTTCGAAGCTGACCGGCAGATCGCGCAGCGCGGCGGCGATTACCGGGACGCCGGCGGCGGCGATCTGGTCTGCCACCATCCAGCCTTCTGTCGCGCCTACCAGCACCATGTCGAGGCCCGGGAATTCCTCGCGCAAGGCGAGCGCCGAGAGGATGTCCGACGCGCGTTCGACTTTCACGTAGAGCTGCTGCTCTCCGGTCACGACGGGAACCAATGCCGCGGCATCGAAGCGGGTCAGCAGCACGTCGGTGTCGCGTTCGGCCCGACCCGTCAGGCGCGGGTCGAGCGGGACGTCATCGCCCGTGCGAGAAGGATTGCGCTGGCTGCGGCCGGTGAGCTGCGCATCGTCGCCATAGCTGGAGGCTTCGCGCAGGGCGTTGCGCAGCAATGCGTGCGAGGACGTGCGGCTGCCGCCGGCCAGGCGCGCGCCGCGCTCGCCCATTTCCACGACCTGGAAGGCGCGCGGACGCACGACCGCGTCGTAATCCGCGCCGGTATCGATGATGGCGCCCTGGCCACCGAAGATGCTCGCCCCGGCGGAAGGCGTTACGCTGGCGCGGGTGACGCCGCCTGCGCGGCTGTAGGCGATGTCCTGCGAGTTGGGATTGATGACCGGCGCCACGTCCAGCGCCGCACCGAACGGTGAGCCGGAGGCGGACACGTCGTTGCTGTCCTCCACCGCCTGGACATCGTAGATGCCCAGTTCGGTGAGCGAGGCGAACAGGCCGGGCGTCACCCACACGCCGCTGCCGTCCAGAACGGGAATGCCCGCCGGAACGGCAATGCCGCTGCCGGCGCCCACGATGCGACCGCCGCGCACGACGACGGTGGCGTTTTCCACCGGTTCGCTGCCGTCGCCAAGGGCGATGGTGGCACCGGTAATGGCAACGTCCTGTGCAAGGGCGGGAGAGGCGGCGAGGGCGAGGGCCGAGGTGGCCAGGGCAAGAAGGCGGTTCATTTCACGTCTCCTGCACCGGGCTGGCCAAGCTCGAAATCGCTGATCGGTCGCATGCGCGGGTCGTTCATGTCGTACATGACCGCGCCGTCGATCCACACCGTTTCGGGGCGCGAATAGATGCTCAGCGGATCGCCGTTCCACAGCACGACGTCGGCCATCTTGCCGGTTTCGAGGCTGCCGGTCACATCGCCGATGCCCATGGCGCGCGCGGCGTTCAGGGTGATCCACGAGATCACGTCGGCGTCGGCGATCTCGATGCCCATGCGGCGACCGTCGGCCTGTGCCTTGGCGGCTTCCTGGTTCAGGCGCTGAATGCCGTTCTCGTCGTCGGAGTGGATCACCACGCAGGCGCCCTGGTTGTGGATCATCGCGGCGTTTTCAGGGATCGCGTCGTAGGCTTCCATCTTGAAGCCGTACCAGTCAGCCCACACCGCGCTGCAGACATCGTGTTCGCGCAGCAGGTCGGCGATCTTGTAGCTTTCCACGGCGTGGTGGAACGCGGAGACGCGGTAGCCGAACTCGTCCGCCATATCGAGCACCAGCGCCATCTCGTCGGCGCGGTAGCAGTGGTTCTGGATCATGATGTCGCCCGACAGGACGCCCGAAAGGGTTTCCATCCCGAGATCCCGGTCGGGATCAGCGTCGGCCATGTAGTCCTGTGCCTCGATCCACGTCTCGCGGTTGACGGCGAAGTTGCCCATGCGGGTGGAGGGCATGGTGTTGCGATTGCCATAGACCCGCTTGGGGTTCTCTCCGCAGGCCATCTTCATCGAATAGGGCGCGCCGGGGAACTTCATGCCCTGCACGGTGCGGCTGGGGACGTTCTTCAGCGTGACCGAGCGCCCGCCCATCAGGTTGGCAGAGCCGGGCAGGATCATCAGGCTGGTGATGCCGCCGTTGGCCAGCGCTCTGCTGAAGCCGGGATCCTGCGGCCAGACCGAATGTTCCGCCCAGACTTCGGGGGTGGTGGGATCGGTCGCCTCGTTTCCGTCGCTGTGCGCATCGACGCTGGGCGTGGGATAGTCGCCCAGGTGGGAGTGGATGTCGATGATGCCGGGCGTCACGAACTTGCCGGTGCCGTCGACCCGCGTGTAGCCGGCGGGAATGGCAAGGTCCGCCCCGCCGATGCCGACAACTTCGCCATCGGCGAAAAGCACCGTCCCGCCCTCGATCACGCCGCCCGCGCCATCGTAGACGGTCGCGCCGGTTATGGCCGTGGGCACGCCGGGAAAGCGCTGGTAGGTCGAGGCGTAGGGCTCGTCGGCAGAGGCGGGCTGCGCGGCCACGACGGGGCGCTCGGTCCCCGAGGCGGTGTTGCAGCCGGCCAGCGCCAGGGCGCCGACGGTTGCCAGCAGGGCGGCAAGCCCGCCCCGGTTATCGTTGCGACCCATATCGCTTATCCCTTCGGCCTGGTGGTGGGGTGCATGCCGGCTTCCTGGGTTTCCAGACCGGCTTCCGCCTGGCCTTCCAGGTCGTCGCCCACGTTGTCGTCAGCCAGCGTGTCGAGATGCATCAGCCTCTTGACCCAGCGCGCGACGATGATGACCACGATGCCCACGACAATCGCGACCCAGCCGATCTGCTGATAGATGTCGAGGGTGCCGGCACGGGTCATCTCGCCATCCTCGCCGCCGGTCGCGGCGCCGATCATGCCGGCCACGAAGTTGCCGCCCGCCGTGGCGAAGAACCAGGCGCCCATGATCAGCGACGCAAGGTGTCGCGGAGCGAGCCGGTTCATGGCCGAAAGGCCGACCGGGCTGAGGCAAAGTTCGCCGGTGGTATGGAACAGGTAGATGCCGAAGAGGAAGATCACCGGGATCAGCTCGTTCGCACCGACGGTGGCCGCGCCCCAGACGAGGACCAGGAAGCCGAAGCCCAGCTGCACCAGGCCGAGGCCGAACTTGGCGGGGGTGGAAGGTTCCAGCCCGCGGCGGCCCAGCCAGGTCCAAAGGCCCGCGAAGACCGGGGCCAGCAGGATGATGTAGATCGGGTTGATCGACTGGAAGATCGGAGCGGGCACGCCGCCAAGGTCGATGAAGCGATCGGTGAACAGGTTGAGCGAGCCGCCCGCCTGTTCGAACAGGCCCCAGAACAGCGGCTGGAGCGCGATGAGGAAGAGGATGGCGAACATGCGTTCGCGCGGATGCTTCTCCAGCTTGAAGGCCTCGAACAGCACGTAGCCCAGCAGGAGAACGCCGCAGGCCAGCATCAGGCCGCCGACTACCGACTGGTACTGGATCAGCAGCCACATGATGGCGACGCCCACCGCGCCCACGCCGTACATGGTCCATTCGGTGCCCTTGGCCAGCGGCTGGGGCGGTTCGCCCTGGCCGAGCAGCAAGGGCTTGCCGATGACGAACACGACCAGGCCCAGCAACATGCCGATGCCCGCGGCGCCGAAGCCGTAGGACCAGCCCATCGTGGTGCCGAGGTAGCCCGCGATGATCGTGCCGATCGCCGCGCCCACGTTAATGCCCATGTAGAAGATGGTGTAGGCACCGTCGCGGCGCACGTCGGTACGCGGATAGAGCTGGCCGACGATCACCGAGATATTGGCTTTCAGGAAGCCCGAACCCACGATGATGAAGCTGAGGGCGAGCCAGAAGATGTTGATCGTCGAATCGTCCTGTCCGCCGGTACCCTCGAAAGCCATGAAGAAGTGCCCCAGGGTAAGCAGCACGGCCCCGAACAGAACCGCCTTGCGCTGCCCGAGGTAGCGGTCAGCCAGCCAGCCGCCCAGGACGGGGGTGATGTAGACGAGACTGACGTAGGCGCCGTAGATGATGTTGGAGGCGCTGTCGTTGAACAGCCAGTGCTGGGTCAGATAGAAAATGAGCAGGGCGCGCATGCCGTAGTAGGAGAAGCGCTCCCACATCTCGGCGAAGAACAGGATGTAGAGACCTTTTGGGTGGCCGCCGACTTCGGGCTGTTTGCGCGTTACGGCCCAGGCGCCGGCAAGAAGGAACAGTGCCAGTACGACGGATGCGATCGCAACGATCCAGTCGCCCTCGTTCCATGAGGCCAGATCTTTCATTGTTTATTCCCCGAGATTTGCAATTCGTTGGTCGCCCCTCGCAGGCGCGAAAACGGGCACCCTAGCGATCAAATCGGTCATGTGAAGCCAAGTTGCGCTTGAAACCGAATTTTTAGGCGCATTTGCTTGACCTGACCCGCTGTATTATGGCACTCACTCACCCATGGCAGACACCCGCCCCGTATACCTGCGCTTGCGAGAGCAGATCGCTGCGTCGATCATCGACGGCAGCTATGCGGAAGGGGAAATGCTGCCTTCGGTTCGCGCATTCGCGGCGGAGCAGGGTGCCAACCCGCTCACCGTGGCCAAGGCCTACCAGCAATTCCAGGCGGACGGCCTTATCCGGGTGCAGCGCGGTGTAGGCATGTTCGTGCGCGAAGGCGCGGCGGAAAAACTGCGTCAGGCCGAGCGCGACGCCTTCCTCGAAGAGGAGTGGCCACAGATCCGCCAGCGGATGGACCGACTGGGCCTTGACCCCGCGGAGCTCCTTGATCTCGCCTGAAGAACCGGTTCGGGTTCAATCGGGGATGTGCCGGAATCGGGCAGTCACCGAATTTTATCCGTAAAGATTGCGAAACCCCACCATTTCTGGCAGTTTGCTCCCCACTCGCGCGCTTTGGGTCGGCGCAAATATACAAACCGAGCCGTTGTTTAGACGGCAGGAATCCTTGGGGGGAAAATAATTGATACGGTCGGAACTTCTCCAGGCACTCTCCGCAGACAATCCGGACCTGCGGCCAGAGGAAATCGAACAGGTCGTGGACATCTTCTTCGAAGAGATCACGCAGCGGCTGGCCGAGGGCGGCCGCGTCGAACTCAGGGGCTTCGGCACCTTCTCGACGCGCGAGCGCGATGCCCGCGTGGGCCGCAACCCGCGCACGGGCGAGCAGGTGGACGTGCCGGCCAAGCGCGTGCCCTATTTCAAGCCGGGCAAGGAAATGCGCGAGCGACTGAACCCGGACGGCTGATCGCCTGACGCGCTGCACCGATACGAAAAAGGGGCGCGGACCGATGTGGTCCGCGCCCCTTTTCGTATGGATGTGGCCCCCGCCGAAGCGAGGGCCACCGTCTTGATCAGAAGCGCCGTTCGACCGACACAGACCAGGTGCGCGGCAGGCCGGGCACGCCGGTGACCAGGCCCAGCGACGTGGTGACGTCGCTGACCGACTGGAAGTAGTACTCGTCGAACAGGTTGTCGACGCGCAGGGCCAGGGTCCACCGGTCGCCGGGATCGGTGAAGGCAAGGCGCGCTCCGCCGAGGAAATACCCGTCGATCTCCGACCACTGGGTGTTGAAGACATCGGTGTAGAT
Organism: Aurantiacibacter hainanensis; assembly: GCF_036321025.1. NCBI lineage: Bacteria > Pseudomonadati > Pseudomonadota > Alphaproteobacteria > Sphingomonadales > Erythrobacteraceae > Aurantiacibacter > Aurantiacibacter hainanensis. The sequence goes on along the minus strand of NZ_JAZAPB010000001.1, from coordinate 1,289,048 downwards.
CGTCGACTGGTAGCTGCCGTCGAAGCGTGCTGAAATCAGCGCGCCGCTGGCCAGGTCATGATCGTACTGCAGGCCGACGCTCCAGGTCCACTCCGGCGTGTAGGGGGTGATTTCGTCACCCGTCAGGCCGGCAGGGGCAACCGAGGCGTCATCATAGTTGAAGTCGATGTAGCTCAGCGCCCCGTCGATCGAGAACCCGTCGACAGGATAGGCCGTGAGCTCGAGCTCGAAGCCCTTCACCTTGGCTTCACCCACGTTGCGCGGCTGCAGGCAGGGCACGCTGGGGCAGGCCGGAAGGGTCAGGATGATGTTCTTGTAATCGTTGTAGAACGCGGCACCGTTCAGGCGCAGCGCACGATCAAGAGCATCGAGCTTGAAGCCGACTTCGTAAGTGGTGATCTCCTCAGGTTCGAAGGAGCGGAGCTGGTTGCACGGTGCCGGGGCCACGTAGCCCGGTGCATTGCAGTCGCCAGCCGAAGGGCCGAAGAACGGACGCGGGTTCACGCCGCCGCCCTTGAACCCCGTGGAAACCGAGGCGTAGACCAAGACATCCTCGGAGACATTCACGTTGCCGACGACGCGCCAGTCCAGACGGTCGCCCTCGAAGCCGTCGGAGATGCCGAACAGACCGGTAAGCAGACAGTTCGGGGAGTTGCCAATCGACACCGGGCCGCCGCCATCGGGATCCGCGCCGTAGAAGTATTCGCAGATCGGCGGTGCCGGGCTCGGATCCAGGGAGCCCTGGAAGGGCACCGTGCCATCCGGATTCGAACGGAAGTAGGTGTAGATCTTCTCGTCCTTGGTGTAGCGCAGGCCGCCGGTCAGACTGAACACCTCATTTGGCGTGACCGTCACCGTTCCGAATACCGCCTCCGTCGTGCTCGGCGTGGTGTCCGGGCCGTGAATGAAGTCGATACCGGCATAGTTCAGGTCGACGCGGGCGGTGTATTCACCATCTTGGTCGAGGTAGAAACCGCCGATCGTGCCCTGCACCAGTTCGTCCGCAAATTCGAAGTTCAAACGGACTTCGGCGCTCCACGCCTTGTGGTCGAGCTGGTTGTCGAGCTGGGCGACTGGAACCGGCGTCGCATCCTGGTCCTGGCCCCACCGCGAGGTGTAGGTGCGGTAGGAGCCGATGGCCACGAATTGCAGAGCGTCGGTCAGGTCGTAGGTGATGTTCGACATCACGCCCCAGCCTTCGAATTCCGTGATCGGAAGTGCGAAGTAGGGCTTGTAGGGTGCCTGGCTCGTAGGAGTGCGGGTATCCGCGAACGTGGAATAGCTGACGTAGCGCGGATCGAAGCCGAGGCCGTCGAGATTGGCAGTGTCGCAGCTGTACTGGCCGGCTGGCACGAAGCGGCAATCGACCGGCACGGCGTTGCCGTCGGTGCCCTCGAGCCAAGGTAGCGGGGTGTAGCCGCCCTGACCGCCGTTCAGCGTCGGATCGAACGCGCCGACGGAGGTGGCCGGGTTGGAGGAGAACGGATCGAAGTTCGCCGCATTGCCGACAGGCGCACCTGCGGCCAGCAGGACAGCCGGGATGGCGTCCGAATCCTCGCGGTTGAAGTCCGCCGCCGTGTACACAGTCAACCTGTCATTCGGTTCCCACTCAAGGGCGATGCGACCGGCTACGACGTTCTGGCCGCCCAGTGTTTCGTAGGCGTAGTTCCCGCGCCCGCGAGCATTGTTGGACGGGACGTTGGAACCCGGATGGGTCAGCGAATAGTCGACGATATCGACGTACCCGTCGCGCGAGCGTCCCATGCCCGACACGCGCATGGCGAGGTTCTCGGTCAGGCCGATGTCGGCCATGCCGCGGATCGAGATGTTGTTGTAGGAACCGTATTCGACCCGGAGCGAGCCCGACCCGTCACCGCGCGGGCGCGCGGAGAACAGCTTGATGGCGCCGCCCAGCGAGTTCTTCCCCGCCAGCGTGCCCTGCGGCCCGCGCAGGATTTCCACGCGGTCAAGGTCGACCAGTTCGAGGAGCGAACTCGAGAGGGTGGGAATGTACACATCGTCCACGTAGACGCCGACGGCGGGGTCGAGTGCGTAGTTGAAGTCGGTCTGGCCGACGCCGCGAATAAAGGCGATGAGGCCCGAACCGCCGTTCTGAGGTTGCGGGCGCAGCGTGACGTTCGGCGCCTGGGCCGCGACCTGCGAAATGTCGGTCTGGCCGCGCGCGGCCAGCATTTCCGCGTTGACTGCGGTGATGGCTATCGGGGTTTCCTGCAGGTTCTGTTCGCGGAACTGCGCCGTCACCACGATCACGTTGGTCTGGTTGGAACGCTGTTCCGCCTCTTCCTGTGCCTCCGACTCGTCCTGGGCAAAGGCAGGCGTGCTCATGCACACCGCGATCGCCAGCGACGAAGCGACGCTGAGATTCTTCAACTTCATCTGGCATCCTCCCTAAGGCAAGCCATTGGAAATGGCCTGCAAATGCTATGTCATCGATCACCCTTTATTGGTGGGCGTAACGATTTTGTGGGGAGGACAAAGCACGACAATCGGTCCCGCGAACGGGCGCTATTGCACAATTCCTCTCCATCAACTGTTGTACAATCACGCCTGTTACGATCAAGAGCGATGCGCACGATTCGAAGACACGCTGCGCTATTGTCGCAATCAAGCAACATATAGTTATTCCCGATTGTAACGATCTTGGCTCCGACGCAGTGGCGTCTGCCCGTTAATCTCTTGCGAAGCTGTGCTGCCCGGCCCTATTCTCCGGGCAAGTAGTGGTGGGGAGAGCCATGCAAGACACTGAAACCGTTGGTCACGACGTGGAAGCGGACATCCGCTATGTCGTGCGCGGCGAGAAGGCCACGTTCTACGCGGGTGATCGCGACCGCAGCTACTGGCCTGGCGAAGATCACAAGGTCATCGTTCACGACATTCGCGACGAGACCGACCGTCTCGCTTTCGACCGCAACGGTTTCGTCGTCGTGGAGGAGGCCTCGCCCGTTGCCGACTACGACGATCCCGACCGGCTCGAGGCCTATTGCCGCTATTGCGAAGAGACCGTGAAGCGACTGACGGGCGCGGCGAAGGTGGTGAGTTTCGGTGCCATCCGGCGGACCAATGCCACCGGAACGCACGGGCACAACCAGCCCGCCACAGGGGCTCACGTGGACTACGGGGCAAAGACGGTGGGCGACTATACCCGCCAGCTTCTGCCCGCCGACGAGGCGGAGGACCGGCTGGCAAAACGCCACATGCTGTTCAACCTCTGGCGCCCGATCACCACGGTCGAAAGCGCGCCCTTCGCGGTGTGCGATGCCAGCACGGTAAAGCGCGAGGACCTGTTCCCCAGCGAGATCGTGGGCGGCCTTGGCGGCGTCGATTTCTCCCTCTGGGGCTGGAACCTCGCCTACGCGCCCGATCATCGCTGGTGCTGGCTGCCCTATCAGCGGCCCGAGCAGATGCTGGTCTTCAAGCTGTTCGACACCGACGACGATGCGGTGCAGTTCACCGCGCATACCAGCTTCAACCCACCCGACGTTCCCCCCGATGCCGCCCCGCGGCAAAGCATCGAGCTGCGCACCATCGCCTATTTCGACTGATGCCCAGAACATGCTTGTCGGCGGGCCGCCGCCTCGCCTACGCTAACGAACGTTAGAGTCGCCAGAAGGCTCGGCGGGGAGAGACGACTTGGGCCATTTCGACTTCCACGAGAAGATAGAGGCACGCGGGGGCAGCTTTCCCCTCAGCGGCACATGCGACGAACGCTTCGCCCGCGTGACCGAGGCCTTCGAGGACAATTTCCGCGAGGAAGAGGAGCTTGGCGCTGCCTGCTCGGTCGTGATCGACGGTGCGACGGTGGTCGACCTGTGGGGCGGCTGGGCGAAGGAGGATCGGTCCGCCGAATGGGACCGGCATACCACGGTCTGCATGATGAGCGTCGCCAAGGGCGTGACCGGCATTGCCTTCAACATGCTGGCCGACCGGGGCCTGGTCGATTTCGATGCGCCGGTGGCGACCTACTGGCCCGAGTTCGCGCAGGGCGGCAAGGATGGCATCACGGTGCGGATGATCCTGGATCATACCGCCGCCATCCCGGTGCTGACGACCGACACCATGTATCCCGGCGGCTTCTTCGATTTCGATGCCTACATCCGCGCGCTGGAAGTGCAGGAGCCGTTGTGGGAGCCGGGCACGAGGGCCGCCTACCACGTCCACAACCAGGGCTTTCTGCTGGGCGAGATCATGCGCCGGGTGACCGGCATGACGGTCGGTCCGTTCCTGCGCGAGAACGTCACCGGGCCGCTGAATGCCGAGTACTACATCGGTGGCATGAGCGCCGAGGAACAGAGCCACGTGGCCGAAGTGCTGCCGAACACCGGCGCGCGGCTGTTCGCGGCGAAGGACCAGACGGTGCCGCCCAAACCCAGCACGCCCGAGGGCTGGCAGGATGGCGCGGTGCTGCGCAGCTTCGCCTTCCTGCAGAACCCGCAGGAAGCCTGGCGCGACACCATGAACTCGCCGCGCTGGCGCGAGGTGGAGATCGCCAGCGGATCGGGCCACGGCAACGCGCGCGGCGTGGCGCGGATCTACGGCGCTGCCACGGGAGAGGTCGACGGGGTCGACCTGCTGTCCGACGACCAGCTCGAGGCGATGATCGAGGAACAGCACAACCAGGTCGAACTGCTGCAGGACCGGCCCTATCACCAGGCCAACGGCGTGCTGCTCAACACGCCGGAAGCCGTCTACATGGGACCGAACATGCGCAGCTTCGGCCATCACGGACTGGGTGGGTCGATCGGTTTCGGCGACCCGGATGCGAAGCTGGGCTTCTCGTACTGCTGCAACCAGATGCACGCCGTGGGCGACAACGGCCCGCGCGCGCGGCGGCTGATCGACGCGGTATATTCCTGCCTTTGAAAGGACCAAAGATGGACAAGGAACTCTTCGACAAGGGCATGAAGATCCGGCGCGAGGTGCTGGGCGATGCCTATGTCGACAAGGCCACGGCCAATCCAAACCCGTTCAACGATCCGTTGCAGGAACTGGTCGCGACCTATTGCTGGGGCTGGACCTGGGGCCGCGAGGAGGAACTTTCCCGCCGCGACCGCAGCCTGATCAACCTGGCGATGATCGCGGTGCTGGGGCGCAAGCACGAACTGAAGGTCCACACCCGCGGCGCGCTGAACAACGGCCTGACCCGCGAGGAAATCCGCGAGGTGCTGCTGCAGGTCGGCATCTATGGCGGCATCCCCGCCGCAGTCGACAGCTTCCGCATCGTGAACGAGGCTCTGGCCGAGATCGACGCCGAGAACGACAATGGCGAGAACCCCGATGGATGACGGCCAGCGCCTCGCCATAGAACTCGCCTGCGGCAAGCTGCCGCTGCTGTTCGCGAAGTACGCGGACGATGGCGACGCCGACGCCATGGGCCAGCTGTTCACCACCGATTGCGAATTCTCGCGGCCTTTCCAGCCCGACTATCCGTTCTACGGCCGCGCGGCGGTGGAAGGGGTGTTCCGCAATCGCCCGCCGATCCTGGTGCGCCATATCGTTACGAACGTGCTGGTGGATGCGGTGACCGAGACGCGGGCGCGCGGCACAAGCTACCTCACCATGCTCTCGAGCCACGCCAGCACGCAGCCGCCGCAGGAAGCGGGCGCGCTGTATGTCGGCGGGTTCGAGGACGAATACGTGCTCGACCAGTCGGTGCCGGGCGGGGTCTGGCGCTTTGCCAGGCGCGCCGGGATGGTCGCCCTGCACATGGGCGGGGCCATGCCCGACATTCCGCCGCCAAGCGACGAAGCGCGCGGGCTGACCTGAGAGCGAAAACGGAGAGGATGATGGCAGTCGAAGCGAAAAACGAAAACGAACGGCTGGTGCTGGAATTCTTCGAGGTCCTGTCCTCGGGCGATCTCGAGAAGCTGCGCGCCTTCTACCACGAGAAGAGCGTGTGGGAGCCCAAAGTGAAGGACATCGCCGGGGCCGGAAAGCACGTCGGCATGGACATCATCGACAAGTTCCTCGCGCCGGTGCGCGGCATGTTCGAACCCGGCGATCCCAAGGTGCATGTGCAGAACATGTTCTCGGTCGGACCGTGGGTCTGCGTGGAAAGCAATTCCACCGGCAAGACGATGGACGGCAAGGTCTACGACAACGACTATTGCTGGGTGTTCGAAGTGTCGGACGGCAAGATCGACGCCATGCGCGAGTACATGGACAGCCACTACACCGCCAAGCTGTTCGGGATGGAGTGATGCGGTTCGCCGGCCAACCCATCCTGATTTCCGGCGCCGGTCGCGGGCTGGGTGAAGGGATCGCGCGGCATCTGGCGCGGGAGGGGGCCATCGTCGGCATCGCCGATATCGACGGCCAGTCTGCATTGAAGGTGGCCGAAGCCATCGACGATGCGGGCGGGCGCGCCTTCAGCTACGGTGCCGACTGCGGCAGCCGCGCCGAATTCATGCAGCTGGCAGAGGACTTCGCCAGCGATGCAGGGCCGCTTCGCGCCGTCATCAACAATGCCTCCGTCCTCGTCTACGAACCGATCGAGGACGTGACCGAGGAAACGCTGGACCGGATGCTGTCGGCGGGCCTCAAGAGCGTGTTCTGGGGCGTGCAGGCATTCCTGGCCCACCGGGACGAGGACGCAACGGGCAACATTCTCAACTACTCCAGCCCGGTGGCCTATCGCGGGAGGCCGAACACCGGCGCCTATACCACCATCAAGGCAGGGATCGCGGGGCTGACCAAGGTGCTGGCAGGCGAACTGGGGCCGCGCGGCATCCGCGTGAACGCCATGGCCCCGGGCAGCGTGCCCACGCCCGCGACCGAGGGGTTCGTGACGGCAGAGCAGTACGAGCAGCGGGCGAAGAACATTCCCCTGCGCCGCAACGGCACCGTGGAGGACGTGGCGCAGGCCGCCGCCTTCCTGCTCAGCGACGAGGCGAGTTTCATCAACGGAGCGATGCTGGCCGTCGACGGCGGCATCATCGCGGCGGGCTAGACGGAGGAAGCGATGTCCAGGATCTGGCAGGAACGTCTCGACCATCTCAGGAACGTGATCGAGGCCGATATCGAGCGCGGCGACTATTACGGCGCGGTGCTGAAAATCGGACGCGGCGACGTGGTGGTGTTCGAGGAAGCCATCGGCCACGCATACGCGGGCGGCGAACGCGCGTTGAAGAAGGACGATGTCTTCTCGCTGTTCTCCGTCACCAAGGCCTTCACCAACGTGCTGATGATGAAGGCGATAGAGGAAGGCCGCTTCCAGCTGACCACCAAGGTGAAGGACGTGCTGCCCGAATTCACCGGCCAGCCGCGCGAGGAGGCGACATTCTACAACCTGCTGACCCACACGGCCGGGATGCCCGGCGTATGGTCGCCCAAGCCGGGCATGTATCTCGACCGATTGCAGGAACTGTTCGAGGAAAGCATTGCCAACGTTCATGGCGCGACACCGCCGGGTGAACGCTGCGACTATTCGCCGCTGGTGAACCACGTGCTGATGGGCACCGCGCTGGTGCGCACAGACCCCAGGGGGAGGAATTATCAGACGCTGCTGGCGGAGGACCTGTTCCAGCCTCTGAAGATGCAATCCACCAGCATGGGCCTGCGCAAGGATCTGGACGATCGTCACGTTCGCCCCGACATGCGCGGGACGGTGCCGATCAAGCACCTGTCGCGCAACATCGAGGGCGACCACGCGCTGTTCGAGGACCCGGACGTGGAGGCACCGCACGTCGGTTGCGCTTCCACCTGCGGCGACCTGTGGCGCTTTGCCGAGATGCTGCGCCGCGAAGGCGAGCTGGAGGGCGTCCGCATCCTCAGCCCCCGCATGGTGCGGCTGGCGCGCCAGGTGCACACCGGCGACAAGCCCAACGAGCTTTACCGCGGCGTGGCCCTGCGCTCCGGGTGGGAAGTGCCGCCCGCGAACCAGGGGATCGGCTTCCAAGTGCGGGGCACGGGCGTGTTCCACCACCTGTTCGGCCAGCTTTCCAGCCCCGAGACATTCGGCAACTATGGCGCGGGATCGACGATGTTCATGGTCGACCCCGAAGCGGACCTGTCGTTCAGCTTCGTCAGCGCCGGAGTGATGACGCAGGCCGCCAACATAGAGCGCATGGGCAAGCTGTCCGACATCGTGCTTTCCGCCTGCCTCTAGGGAGAATTCATGGCAGACGCAGACATCATCGTCATCGGATCGGGCCACAACGGCCTTGTCGCGGGCGCCTATCTCGCCGTCGCAGGCAAGAGCGTGCTCGTGCTGGAGCGCAACGCCTGGCACGGCGGCGGCGTGGTCAGCCGCGAGCTGACCCGGCCCGGCTTCATGCACGACCAGCATTCGATGAGCCACATCTTCATCCAGGGCAATCCGCTGCTGGCGAACGACGATCTCGGTCTGAAATCGAGATACGGCCTTCAATACATTTTCCCCGACGTGCCGATGATGAGCGTGTGGGAGGATGGCGCCACCCTGCCGCTGCACCGCGACCCCGCCAGAAGCGCGGAAGCCATCGCCCGGTTCAGCGAGAAGGATGCGCAGACCTTCCTGAAGATGAGCCAGCAGGCCGCCGAGTGGCTGCCGATGATCCAGGCGGGGCTCTACTCTCCGCCCATGCCGCTGGGCGCGCAGACCGCGATGATGGACCAGAGCTCCGAGGGGCAGGAGATCATGCGCACCATGGGCGTATCCACCTTCGACCTGATGGAGGAGCTGTTCGAGCACGAGAAGGTGCAGGCGCATTTCGGCCGGGTGGCGGGAGAGAACCTCGTCTCGCCTGACGAGAAAGCGACCGGCATCGGGGCCTACGTCTTCCTCGGCTTCCTCGAGAAGTACGGGTTCGGCGTGCCCGTGGGCGGTTCGGGCAGTCTCACGAACGCGCTGATCGCCTGTATCGAAAATCATGGCGGCAGTGTTCGCGCCTCGGCCAGCGTGCGCGAGGTGACCAGCGAGGGCGGACGCGCCACCGGCGTGGTGCTGGACGATGGGGAGCGGCTGACTGCGGGCGACGCCATTATCGGCGCGCTGCACCCGCACGTGCTGCCCGACATGGTCGATGCCCTTCCTGCCGACGTCGGTCGCAGGGCGAAGCGCACGCACATCACCAGTGCCGCCTGCTTCACCGTTCATGCCGCGCTGGACGCGCCGCTGCAGTTCAAGGCGAAGCGTCACGACGGAGAACCCCTGTCGGCGGTGATGTACGAGCTGATGCCCGACAGCTACGAAGACATGCGCCGCGCCTTCGACGAACTGCGCTACGGCAACATGAGCCCCACCCCGCTGGTGGGCGTGGGTCAGCTGACCCAGCACGATCCCAGCCGCGCTCCCGAGGGCAAGGCGATCTTCCACGCCTGGGACTACGTGCCCTACACCCGCGAGGACGGGCGCAGCTGGGACGAGGCCAAGGGCGAGTTCGCCGAAGGCATGATCGCGCGGATGAGCAATTACATCGACAACCTGCCCGGAGCGGTGCTCGACTACCATTGCGACAGCCCCGTCGACATGGAGCGCACCAGCCCCAGCTTCTTCCGCGGCGACCTGCACGGCATCGCCACCACCACATACCAGACGGGCAGCCATCGCCCGACGCCGGACCTTGGCCAGTACCGCGTGCCGGGCGTCGACCGGCTCTACCTCGTCGGACCGTTCCAGCATCCCGGCGGCGGCGTGTTCGGCGCGGGCCGCGCCACCGCCATGGTGGCCGCCGAAGACCTCGGCATCGACTTCGACGAGATACGGGTGGCGTCATGAAGATCCGCGCCGCCGACAAGAGCGAACTGATGCAGGTCAGCAAGATCGAGCGGAAGGGCAACGACCTGGTGCTGAAAGGCAAGGTCTACGGCACCATGCCGATGACGGCGACGCTCTCGCCCGAGGAGGCGAAGAACTTTCTCAAGCTGCTGACGCCCCGGCTGGCGCTGTTCCTCCTCACCCTGCCGTTCCGATCGTCGAAGAAGGGATAAGACATGTCCAGAAGGCACGAAGGCAATTCCATCATCGTCACCGGCGCCGCCGGTGCCATCGGCTTTGCCACCTGCGAAATTCTTGCCCGCGAGGGCGCACGATTGCTGATGGTGGATATCGACGGGGATCGGCTGGAAGAGCGCGTTTCCGATCTTGCCTCAAAGGGCCACACCGCCATCGCCCACGTGGCCGACTGCGCCGAGGTGGATGCCGTGGCGGGCTACGCCAAGGAGGCGATCACCGCCTTCGGCAAGATCGACGGCTTCTTCAACAATGCCGGGATCGAGGGCACCCTGGCGCCCACCCACGAATATCCGATCGAGGAATTCGACAAGGTGCTGCGCGTGAACCTGCGCGGCATGTTCCTGGGGCTTCGATACGTGATCCCGCACATGGTCGCCGCCGGAAAAGGCGCGGTGGTCAACACCGCCTCGATCGGTTCGGAGCGGGGCCTCGCCGGGGCATGCGCCTACAATGCAGCCAAGCACGGCGCTGTCGGCCTGACGCGCACCGCCGCCAGCGAGGTGGCGCAGAAAGGCGTGCGGGTGAACTGCGTGATGCCCGGCGTGATCGAGACGCCGCTGCTGGTCGGCATGCTGGAACAGATGTTCGATTCGGTCGAACAGGGCATGGAAAAGCTCGGCCAGACGGCCACGCTCAACCGCGTGGGCCAGCCGCGCGAAGTGGGCGACGTGGTCAGCTTCCTGCTCAGTGACGAGGCGAGCTACGTCAACGGCGCGAAGTGGGAGATCGACGGCGGCGCACTCGCCACCATCCGCAACGATATCTGAACCGGGTCAGCGTGGATTGTTGATCCGCGACACCACGAAGTTGGCAAGCATGGCCCCGCGGTTCGACTGGGCAGTGCAGGCAATCGTTGAAAGAGCGCCGCCGGCGTAGGAGAGCTCGCAAACGCCGCGCACCTCGTAGGTCCGGCCGTTAGCCAGCGTTATCGAATCGAGATCCATCCGGTCGCCTTCGAACTGGCCGTTGAAGCTGATGCGCGATTCCCAGCTGCGCCGCCCGAAGGCGATCCGGTCAGCGGAAACTTCCGCCTGGTTGCAGGCAACGAGTTCACCAGGTGCAGCGCGTTCTTCCAGCGCCGGCGGGTAAAGGCAGGTGCCATCGTAGGTGCCCGTGGGCAGGGCATCGGCGGCGAACTGGGCCGCGAGGAGGAAAGCCAGGGTCAGCATCGCCGATCATGATGCGCCGGATTCGACTGCGCGGCAATCGCGCTAACCATGATTGTCGCGTTCGGGGTCAAGCCCGGCGGCTTCCTCCACCACCTTGGCAATGGCGGTGAAATCCGCGTCGGGTCCCTCGCGCTCCAGCGTGCGCTCGAGGTAGTCTGCCACGATCCGGCCCAGCGGGAGCGGAACCTCGGCCGCCTGCGCCTCGTCCAGCAGCAGCCGCGTGTCCTTAAGGCTGAGCGCGGCGGCGAAGCCGAAGTCGAAGGTGCGCGGCAGGACGCTTTTCGGCCACTTGTCGCGGGTGGCGGAATTGATGCCCGTGGACTGGTTGAGCACCTCGATCATTTTTGCAGGGTCCAGCCCCTGCTTGATGCCGAAGGCCATGCCTTCCGCGGTCACGCCGATTGCGACCGCGCCCAGCAGGTTGTTGACCAGCTTCATCGTCTGTCCCGCGCCGGGTGTCTCGCCCATGTGCGTGGGCTTGCCCATGGCTTCCAGCATGGGGCGCACCTCGTCGAAGGCCTGCTTCGGCCCGCCCACCATGATGCTGATCGTGCCAGCCTTCGCGCCTGCGATGCCGCCCGATACCGGCGCGTCGAGACAGTCCGTCTCGGGCAATGCATGCGCCAGTTCGGCCGCCAGCTGCGGGCCGCTGGTCGAAAGGTCGCACAGGATGCGCGGGGCGCCGTGCGAAGTCAGGCCTTCGCTTCCCAGCACGGCCTCTCGCACGATCTGCGGCGTGGGCAGGCTGGTGAAGACGACGTCGCATTGCTCGCCCAGCGCGGCCAGGCTGCCCGCCGCCTCGGCCCCCTTGGCGACCAGCGCCTGCACGGCTTCTTCCAAAATGTCGTGCACCAGCAGCTTGCCGGTGTGGGCCAGCAGGTTTTCCGCCATCGGGCTGCCCATCCGGCCAAGTCCGAGGAATCCGGCGATCATAGCATCTCCGCAATCGGCGTGTGCGGGGCAAGGTCGACCCGCGCGATTTCGTTTTCGGTCGGAAAGCACGCCAGCACAAGCGGATCGTGCCCCGGGATCAGGTGATCCAGCGACCCGCCCGCCAGTTCCAGCGCCCGCGCCTGCGCCTTCCGGTAGGCCGCTTCGTCGACGAAGATGGGGAAGGGCAGCTTGCGGGCGATATTGGCGTAGAGGTGCGCGGCATCGCTGGCGAGAACCACGAGGCCGCGCGCGGTGTCGCAGACCACGGCCTGCAGTCCGGCGGTGTGGCCGGGTACCAGTCGCAGCGCGATGCCGGGGACGAACTGCTGGTCGCCGTCGTGGAATACCACCTGATCGGCGTAGAGCCTGCGAACGAGTTCCGCGACAGGCTCCCCGTCGAACGGAGCGCGCATGTCGCGGTCGCACACGTGGCGGCTGGTGGCGAAGGCGAGTTCGGCGTCCTGCACGTGGAAGCGGGCGTTGGGAAAGGTGCTCAGCGAGCCGGCGTGATCGTAGTGCAGGTGGGTGAGGATCACGTCCTCCACCAGCAGGTGATCGATCCCCGCATCGCGCAGTCCTTCCACCACCGGGCGCGTGATCGTGCGACCGCGAGCCGTTGCCGCTTCCGTGCCGAAGCCTGTGTCCACGATTACCGGCGGACGGCCTTCGCGGTGGATCGCCCAGACGAAATAGTCGAGCGGCATGGGCAGGTCGTGATCGTCCACCGGCGTGGTGAAATTGTCCGCCGCCGTGCGCTCGTGCCGGGCGTAGCGGATGGCATCGATGCGCGTGACTTCGGCCATCCTAGCGGTCGGGCACACCCAGCCCGCGGAACCAGGTCTCTCCGTTGCTGCCGGTGACGAAGTGGCCCGCCGTCGGTTCGAAGAAGTGCATGCCGACGACCAGCGTATCGCTGTCCCGGTATTTCTCGACGAAGGCCTGCCGCGTGGCGCTGCCGGCCTCTCGGTTCATGTCGAAGGTGGCGTGGCGATGAGGCATGGCGCACTGCATCGGATGGTGCATCAGGTCGCCGGTAACCACGGCGCGCTCGCCCTTGCTTTCGATCACCACGTGGATGTGACCCGGCGTGTGGCCGTGGCTGGGCTCGGCGTGGATGCCGGGCGCGATCTGGTGATCGCTATCGATGAAATCGACGAGGCCGGCGGCCACGATGGGATCGACGCTTTCCACCATGTGCTTGTCGTCGTGGTGGTCGTCGTGCCGCAGGTCGTTCTGCCAGGCTTCGTATTCGGTCTTGCCGAACAGGTAGCGGGCATTGGGAAAGGTCGGCTTGTACTCGCCCGTCTCGGGGTCCTTGTAGGTGTTCCAGCCGACATGATCGAAATGCAGGTGGGTGCAGAACACCGTGTCCACGTCCTCGCGCGAGATGCCCAGCGCGGCCAGGTCTTCCAGGAAGCCCTCGGGAAGGTCGGTGAAGACCTCGTACTCGCGTTCGCGGCCTGCTCCGATGCAGGTGTCGACGACGATGTTGCGGTCCGGCGTCTGCAGCACGATGCCCTGGAAATTCATCCGCATCTGCCCTTCCGGCGTGGCATAGTGCGGGTGCAGCCATTCCATCGCCTTCACCTCTTCCGGGGTGGCCTCGGGCATGGCCATGTGGATGTCGTCCTGGAAATCCCAGATCTCCACGATGCGGCTGACCTTCACGTCGCCGACCTGCCAGCTCTTGATGTGCTCTCTCGCCACGTCCCTCTCCCTTACTTGTACCGCGCCACGCTTTCGGGCGGCAGCTGCGCGGGCTGCATCGGCGGCTTGCCGAGGATGAAGTCGGCGCAGCGCTCGGCTATCATCACGCACGGCGCGTTGGTGTTGCCGCCGACGACCCTGGGCATCACGCTGGCATCGGCCACGCGCAGCCCCTCGATGCCCTTCACCTTCAGGTGCGGGTCGACGACGGTTTCCGCGTCGCCGGGGTCGCCCATACGGCAGGTGCCGACCGGGTGGTGCACCGTATAGCCCGTTTCGCGGATGTAGGCGTCGAGGTCCTCGTCGCTTTCGACCTCCGGACCCGGCGCGACTTCGGTGCCTTCGTACCTGGCGAAGGGCCGGCTGGCGAAGGCCTGGCGCGAAATCTTCAGCGCACGGATCAGCGGCTTGATGTCGTCGGGATGCTCCAGCAGGTGCGGATCGATCAATGGCGCGGCGGCGGGATCGGGCGACCCCAGTCGCACCGTGCCCCGGCTCTTGGGATAGAGCGCCACCGGGCTGATGGCGTATCCGTGACCCAGCGGGAAGGGGATTTTCGGATTGGTCAGCCGCCGGGCGGGCTGAAACACGAACTGCACGTCCGGCTTCTCCAGCGCGGGATCGGTGCGCAGGAAGGCGACGCTTTCGAACACGTTGCCCGCCAGCGGGCCTTTGCGCGTCAGCAGGTACTGGATGCCGTGCAGAATATCGCGCGGCAGTACCTTCCAGCTGATGCCGTAGCTGGTGGTATCGTCTGTCTCCATGTGCATCGGGCTGGCGACATGGTCCTGATAGTTGCCGCCCACGCCTTCCAGATCGTGCACCACATCGATGCCGTGCTCTTTCAGGTGTCCGGCCGGACCGATGCCGGACAGCATCAGGATATGCGGGCTCTGCACCGTGCCGGCGCTCAGCACGACTTCGCGCCGCGCGCGGATCACGCTGCCGTCCACCATCTGCACGCCGGTGGCGCGGCCATCCTCCACCACGATGCGCGCCACCCGCGCATGGGTCTGCACATGAATGTTGCCGCGTTTCAGCGCGGGCTTCAGCATGTTGGTGGCCGTGCTTTCGCGCCGCCCGTCGCGGATCAGGCCCTGCCGCCGTCCGTAGCCTTCCGGGTCCGGCCCGTTGAAATCGGGGCAGGCGGGGAATTGCAGCGAATCCAGCGCGTGCATGAAGGCGTAGTTGAGCGGGTTTGGGTTCTCCACCAGCTTGACGTTGATCGGCCCGTCCTTGCCGTGGAAGACGCTGCCCTCGTAATCCTCGTTGTGCTCGGTCCGGGTGAAGTAGGGCAGCACCTCGCGGTACGACCAGCCCTCGCAGCCCATGTCCGACCAGTCGTCGTAATCGGTGGGATGGCCGCGGAAATAGACCATGCCGTTGATCGCGCCCGATCCGCCGATCACGCGCCCGCGCGGAACCGGGATCTCTCGCCCGGCCATGCCCGCCTGCGGCACCGTGGCAAACCGCCAGTTCGTTTCCTCGCGACCGATGGCCGCGGCAACGAAGCTGGGAATGTGGATGAAGGGGTGGTGGTCCGGCCCGCCGGCTTCCAGCACGCAGGTGGTGCTAGTCTCGTCCTCTCCCAGCCGTGCGGCCAGGGCCGCGCCGGAAGAGCCGGCGCCGATCACGACGAAATCGAATTCCCCTGCGCTCATTGTGTGCGGCGCCTCTCCCTAACGATTGTTACAGTGCGCGAGGCGGGGGGTGAAACGCAAGAGCCAATTGGCAAGCAGGCGCCGCAGCGGCTAGGCAGCGGCAGAGGTGCGGGCGTGGCGGAATGGTAGACGCCGGGGACTTAAAATCCCCTGTCCCTTGAGACGTGCGGGTTCGAGTCCCGCCGCCCGCACCAGATCTCATGCGTGACCGAGCGGTTAACCAATGACCGTAGGAAAACGCCTATTCGGGGACGGTAAGAACCGTAAGAAGACTTGAATAGGTGTATGGCTTGTCAATCAGGGACTTGGTCGCTCCGGCCCGTCCCGCAAGCTGGGGATCGCATGCAAAACGCCTTGAAATACGGCGAAACGCCGAACAGCGCCGACTTTGCCGCCGGGGTCACGCGTGAACAGCGTGACTCGCAACGCTACACGCTGCTTATCCGCGCCGCGAAGCTGATCAGCGAGGCGGGGGAATTCCTCTGCGTGATCCGCGACGCGTCCGAAACGGGCATCAGTGCCCGGCTATTCCACCCGCTTCCCGAACCGGCCTTCATGACGGTGGAGCTGCAGAACGGCGATCGCCACGCGGTCGAACTGATATGGCAGGAGAAGGACCGGGCCGGCTTTCGCTTCATGGAAGCTGCCGACATCGGGCGCATCATCGAAAGTCCCAGCCGCTTCGCCAAGCGCGCGATCAGGCTCAACGTTGCCGCCCCCGCACAGGTGGAAACGAGCGATGGCCGCATCGAGATGGTCGAGTTCACCGACCTGTCGCAGCAGGGTGCCAAGATCACCTGTTCGTGCCGCTTCGCCCTCGATGAACGCGTGAAGGTTTCTGCGCGCGGGCTTCCACCCACTCTGGCCAAGGTGCGCTGGCGCAAGCAGGGCAGTTGCGGGCTGATTTTCGAGAACACCTACCAGTACGGCGAATTCGCCCGGATCGCGGCCGAGCTGCAGGGCACTGCCTAGCCGGGATCCCGGCGATCCGGGAAGCCCGCGTTAACTGCCTCATAACCATTTTCCTTCACTCCCGGTGAGGACGAAAAACCGGGGGCATTCATGCACGATCCAAAGGCTTGCGACGCGAATTCTGCGGCGGATACAGGCGCGGAGTTTGGGGCAGGCGACATCATCGTCGACGTGGCCATCATCGGTGCGGGCCCGGCAGGTTTGACGGCGGGTTACCTGCTGACGAAGCAGGGCAAGTCCGTCGCCATCATCGAGAAGGACGCAACCTACGTGGGCGGCATCAGCCGCACGGTGGAGCACGAGGGCTATCGCTTCGATATCGGCGGCCACCGCTTCTTCTCGAAAAGCCAGCAGGTGGTGGACCTGTGGAACGAGATCCTGCCCGACGACTTCATCCAGCGCCCGCGCATGAGCCGCATCTATTACGAGGGCAAGTTCTACTCCTACCCGCTGCGCGCCTTCGAGGCGCTGCGCAACCTGGGCCTGTGGCGCTCCACCCTGTGCATGGCGAGCTACCTCAAGGCCAGGGCCTTTCCCAATCGCGATATCCGCAGTTTCGAGGACTGGACCAGCAACCAGTTCGGCAGGAAGCTCTATTCCATCTTCTTCAAGACCTACACCGAGAAGGTGTGGGGCATGCCCTGTGACGAGATGAGCGCCGACTGGGCGGCGCAGCGTATCAAGGGCCTGTCGCTGTGGGGCGCGGTGGTCGACGGGCTGAAACGCTCGTTCGGTCTCAACAAGCTGAACGATGGCAGCGGCAAGCAGGCCAAGACCCTGCTGGAAACCTTCCGCTATCCGCGCCTTGGCCCCGGCATGATGTGGGAAGCCGCGCGCGACAGGATCGTGGCGACCGGCAAGGGCCAGGTCATCATGGGCCACGCGCTGAAGCGGCTCGCCAGCGACGGCGAAGGCGGCTGGCGCATGACGGCCAGCGCAGAGGACGGCAGCGAAATCACGATCCGCGCGAAGGATGCGATCAGTTCCGCCCCGATGCGTCAGCTGGCCGCGCGCATGCACCCGCTGCCGGAGACGACGCTCAACGCCAGCAACCTCAAGTACCGCGATTTCCTGACCGTGGCGCTGATGATCCGCAGCGAAGACCTGTTTCCCGACAACTGGATCTACATCCACGATTCCAAGGTGCAGGTCGGCCGCGTGCAGAACTTCCGCAGCTGGTCGCCCGAGATGGTGCCCGACCAGGACGTGGCCTGCGTGGGTCTGGAATACTTCTGCTTCGAAGGCGACGGCCTGTGGTCGATGGACGACGACGACCTTGTCGAACTGGCCAAGCGCGAGATGGACATCCTCGGTCTCGTCGCGCCTGAAAAGGTGATCGGCGGCGCGGTCGTCAGGCAGGAGAAGGCCTATCCCGTCTACGACGAGGACTATGCCGCCAACGTCGACGCCATGCGCCGCGAGCTGGAGGAAAAGCATCCGTCCCTGCACCTGGTGGGACGCAACGGAATGCACCGCTACAACAATCAGGACCACGCCATGATGACCGCCATGCTGACGGTGGAGAACATCCTGGCGGGCGAAAAGATCTACGACACATGGTGCGTGAACGAAGACGCCGAATACCACGAGGCGGGCGACGAGGGCGCGGAAAAGGCGCTGCCCGAAGGCCGCAAGCCGGTGAGCGAGGACCAGGCGGCTGCGCTTTCGTCGGTGCGCGACGTGCCGGAGCGTGTTTCCGCGAAGGACCGGAAGGCGGCCTGACCCCATGCCTGCCGTATTCATGCGCATGATCGATACGCGGCTGGTGCGCTACCTCCTTGCCAGCGTTGGCGCGCTGGCCGTGGACATGGGCACCTTCCTCGCCCTCCTGTCGCTGGGCATGTGGGCCGCCGGCGCTTCCGCCGTGGGCTATTGCCTGGGTATCGGCGCGCACTGGCTGATGAGCAGCCGCGCGGTGTTCGTGGGCAACGTGGCGCACGAGGGCATGGCCCGCACCCGGCAAAAGGCGCTGTTCGTCGTATCCGCGCTGGTGGGCCTTGGCCTCACCACCGCCATCGTGTGGGCGGGCGATGTCAGCGGCTTCGATCCGCGCCTTGCCAAGCTGGTGGCCATCGCCGTCAGCTTCACCGCCACATGGCTTCTACGCAGCCGCGTGGTTTTCCGTTAAGGCTCGCCTCCGATGACGATCGGGGGGAAAGACTGGCGTGCGTTCGTGCGCACGCCCTGGGCGGTGCTGGCCGTATGGCTGGCCTACTGCACCGTGCGCCTTGCCATCCAGCCGCTGCTGGGCTGGGACCCGGTAGGCCAGGATGACTGGACGCGCCTGTTGCAGGTGCGCGCCTGGCTGGACGGGCAGGCGTTCTGGGATGTCACCCAATACCGGATGAACCCGCCCGAGGGCTTCTCGATGCACTGGTCGAGACTGGTGGACCTGCCACTGGCAGCATTGATGCTCGTATTCGGCGAGACGGCCGCGATGGCTCTGGTGCCGCTACTGTGGCTCCTGCCGGCGCTGTTCGCCCTGCGCGCGATCATGCTGCGGCTGGACTTCGCCCCGCTGGCCTTCGCCTTCGGACTCGTCATTCTGCCGCTGTTCCCGCTGCTGCCGGGCAACTTCGCCCCCATGAGCATCGATCACCACGCGCCCCAGGCGGTGCTCGCGGTGGTGTGCGCAGCGCTGCTGATCCGCGACAGCCGGTGGAGCGCGCTCGCCTGCGGGCTGTGTGCGGCGGCATGGGTGGTGATCTCGCTCGAAGGCCTGCCCCTGGTGGCAGTGCTCGCCGGACTCTACGGCGTTCGCTACTGGTTCGGCGAGCGGACGCTACTGCCGTGGTTCCTGGGAGCCCTGGCCCTCGGTTCCGCCGCGCTTTCCTATGCGACGCGCGGGCCGCTGGGCACGCCCTACTGCGACGTGCTGCTGCCCGGGCATATCCTGACTTTCGCCGCGGCGGCGATCATCGCCGCCGCCATCCCGTTCCTTCCCTGGCAGGACAGGGTGCAGGGCCGCGTCGTCGCACTGGCCGCGATGGGTCTCGTCTGCCTGCAACTGGCGACCGCGCTGCTGGGGCCATGCGCCACCAATCCGATGGCCGAACTGGACCCTGTCCTGCAGACCTACTGGCACGGCTACATCACCGAAGGGCTGCCGATCTGGAGACAGCCCGTTTCAGTGGCGCTGGCGCTGCTCTGGACCGTGGGGATCATCGTGGCCGGCTGGTGGCGGGCGCATTCCACCGGATATTTCCACCATGGCCGCGCGCTGGCCTGCACCATGCTGTTCCTGTTCGCGCTCGCCGCGGGAGGATACTCTCTTCTGGTGATGCGGGCGGGCCTCGTCGCGCAGCTCCTGGCAATCCCCTTTGCCGCGCTGCTGATGGCGGAGTTCCTGCCGAAAGCGCGCGCACTGGCAGCCCCCGTGCCGCGCGTGCTGGCAACGCTGGCCGCCGTCGGCCTGACGACGCCGATGTTCGCCAGCGCCTTTGCCAAACCGCTGGACCGGCAATTCCCCATGGCCACCATGACGCCAGAGACACTCGCCCTGCTCGAGCCGGGAGAATGCGACTATTCACGGCTGGCGGCACTGCCTGCGGGCAAGGTCTTCGCGCCTCTCGACGCCGGGCCGGAAATCCTCGGCAGGACCGATCACGCGATCGTGGCCGCCAGCTATCATCGCAACCAGTTGCCGATGGTGGATGTCATCCGCGCTTTCACGGGATCGGTAGAGACCGCTCGCGCAACCGTTGCCGCGCACGAGGCCGACTATGTCGCGATCTGCGGCGCGGCGTCGGACGTGGCGCTCTATCGCACGGCCTCGCCTGACAACTTCGCCAACGCACTGCTATCGCAGGCACCGCCCGCGTGGCTGGAGCCGGTCGGGGGCGACGCCGCCGACGCGCTGAGGATTTTCAGGGTAGCCGACTAGGCCGGGCGGAAATCCAGCGCCACGCCGTTGATGCAGTGGCGGTGGCCGGTCGGTTCCGGCCCGTCGTCGAAGCGGTGGCCCAGGTGTCCGCCGCAGTCCGCGCAGTGCTCTTCCGTCCGCGCGTAGCCCAGCTTCCGGTCCGTGGAATAGCCCACGGCGCCATCGTCGATCGCACGCCAGAAACTGGGCCAGCCGGTGCCGCTGTCGTACTTGTGCGCGCTGGAGAACAGGCGATTGCCGCAACCCGCGCAGTGATAGACGCCGGTGCGCTTCTCGTCGTTGAGCGGGGAGGTGTAGGCACGTTCCGTGCCTTCCTCGCGCAGGATGCGGAATTCCTGCGCGGTCAGGCGCTGGCGCCATTCGGCCTCGGAATAGGAGACGGGGAAATTCTGCTGCGCGCGGGCTTCGCTGCCTCCGCAGGCGGCCAGAACGGGGATGGACGCGCCGGCCCCGAGCCAGGCGAGAGCCGATCGGCGGGTGGTCGTGTTGTTGGTCATGACATCTCTTCTATGCGGCTGGATTGGAACCGTTCCTGAACATTCCACCCAGCACCTTCGTCAGCGGGAGCGACCGGCGCTTCGTGCGCGGGCCGGATTTCATCACGCGCCTGCGGAACAGGCCTGCGCCCGCCTTCACGAACAGGGCGACGCACAGCGCCTGCCAGGCCAGGGCCAGCAGATGCGGCCACAGCGCCTCGTCGACCGCGGCGCGCGCCACCATGGCAAAGGGCGAGGAAAGGGGGAATGCCATGGCCGTGTATTCGAGCCATCCCCCCCTGTCGGTTACAGCCAGGCTGGCGAAGAAGAACACCAGGATCTGGAACATGGTGGCGGGCATCGACAGCGTCTGCACTTCGCGCACCGTGGTGGCGAGCGAACCCACGGCGAGGAAGATCGAGCCCAGGATCAGGTAGCCCATGCCGAAATATGCGGCGAAGAGCAGGAAGAACATCGGCCAGCCCACCCCCGGATTGGCATAGTCCGAAAGCGAGATGCCGCCCGCCGTCAGCACGGCAAACCCGGCGCTGCCCCACACCGCGATACCGACGACCGAGATTGCCAGCATGGCGAACAGCTTGCCCAGGAACACCGCGTCCATCGGCACGGCAGCGGCCAGGATCTCGATGATCTTGTTGCCCTTCTCCTCCACCAGGTTCGAAAGCACCATGCTCGCCAGCAGCATGATCAGCAGGAACAGCAGCAGCTGCCCTCCCTGCGCAGTGCGCAGGCGCTGCGAATTCTGCGACGCGCCGCTGGTTTCGACGATGGTGGTGGAGACCGGCGGATAGCTCTGGGCGCCGGGATTTGCTGCCTGCGCCGCGATGAAGGAGATCATCCCCTCCCAGCGTGCCAGCCGCCCCGGCGTGGCCGCGAGCTCCGGTGCCTGGGGCGTCCCGCTGACGATCGCGGCAAGACTGCCTTCGCGGTTCTCCAGATAGGCGGCGGAATCGAAGTCCTCGCCGGGCGACAGGCGTTTCAGTTCCACCATGCGCGGCACTGCCGGGCCGAGAAGTCGCCGCGCCTCGTCCTGCGCGTTCAGCATCTCGTCGACGTACCGCGATTCCATGGCGATGCCGACGTCCGCCGCCGATGCTTCCGACTGCACCTGCGCTCCGACTCCGCCGGCCAGTGCCATGACGAAGACGGGGAACAGCGGGCCGAGCAGGAAGAAGATGAAGGCGCGGCTGAACAGGATGGCGGTGAAATCGCGCCGGGCGATGACATAGGCCGCCTGCCAGATCGAAAGCCGGCCGCCGTCGCGCACGCTCATGCCTCGCCTCCCGCATCACCGCTCACCATGTCGCGCGCCGCCGCTTCGCCGGCGATGGCGACGAAGGCATCGTGCAGGCCCGCGCGCTCGATGGAAAGCGACTGTATGCCCGCGTCGCCGTCGATCAGCGATTTCAGCAGCGGCTCCACCCCGCTTTCGGGCAGGGCGAAATGCCAGAAAGCACCGTTGCGCCGGGCATCTGCGGGCAGGGCCGCGCGCCAGGTTCCGTCGGCATTGCGCGTTTCCAGCCGCACCTGCGCGGGAATGCGGTCGCGCGCTTCCTCCACGCTGCCGGCATAGGGCACCTTGCCGCCGGCGATGATGGCGATGTCCTCGCACAGGCGCTCCGCATGGGCGATGACGTGGGTGGAGAAGATGACCGTGGTGCCCTTGTCGGCGAGGCTGCGGATCAGCCCTTCCAGCTTGCCCTGGTTGATCGCGTCGAGGCCGCTGAATGGCTCGTCGAACACCACCAGTTGCGGATCGTGCACGAGCGTGCCGAGCAGTTGCACGGTCTGCGCCATGCCTTTCGACAGCTGGCGGATCTGCCTGTCGATGGCGTGACCCAGGCCATGCTGCTCCATCAGCGCCTTGCCGCGCCTGCGACCCTCGTCCTGCGGAAGCCCGCGCAGCGCGCCCATGAAGCCGATCGCCTCGTAGGCCTTCATCGCCGGGTAGAGGCCGCGTTCCTCGGGGAGATAGCCGATGCGGCGCGCGACGTGCTGGGGATTTTCGGCGCCGAGCACACGGCGATAGCCCTCGTCGGGATCGATGATGCCCAGCAGCATGCGCAGCGTGGTGGTCTTGCCTGCCCCGTTGGGGCCGAGGATGCCGTAGATCGCGCCTTCGGGCACCGCGATATCTACACCGTCCACCGCCAGCGTGCCATCGAACCGTTTTACCAGGCCGCGAGCCTCTATCGCCAGAGCACGCCCGCAATCCACCTGTGCGCCGAAGTCAGCTGTCGCCATATCCATGTCCTATCAGCTAATGGGCAGGAATGAACGGGAACAACCCGCTTTATGGTTAACGGGCAAGAGACCACTTCGCTTGAGGATGCGCTGAAGGCAAAGGCGCGCGAGCTGGGTTTCGCCGCCGTGGGCATTGCGCCCGCGCAGGACGACCCCCTGCGCGCGGAGCGCCTGCACGAATGGCTGGATGCCGGATACCACGGCGACATGGGCTGGATGCAGGACCGGGCGGATGTGCGGCAGGGGCCTCACAGCATGTGGCCCGAAGCGCGCAGCGTCATCGCGCTTGGCATGAGCTATGCCCCGCAAGGCGACCCGCTGGCGAGCGAGGAAATGGCGCGCGACGCGAAGATCTCGGTCTATGCGCAGGGCCGGGATTACCACGACGTCGTGAAGAAGGCGCTGAAGGCCCTGGCGCGGTGGCTGGTGGAGCAACGCCCGGGAACCGAGCTGAAGGTCTTCGTCGATACTGCGCCCGTGATGGAGAAGCCGCTGGGGGAGGCGGCCGGGATCGGCTGGCAGGGCAAGCATACCAATCTCGTCAGCCGCGAGCACGGCAGCTGGCTGTTCCTGGGAGCAATCTACACCACGCTTGAGCTTTCGCCCGATGCGCCGCACGAGGACCGCTGCGGATCGTGCCGGGCCTGCCAGGATGCCTGCCCGACAAACGCCTTTCCCGAACCCTACCGGCTCGATGCCCGGCGGTGCATTTCCTACCTGACCATCGAGCACAAGGGTCCGATCCCGGACGAATTTCGCGAAGCTATCGGCAACCGCATCTACGGCTGCGACGATTGCCTTGCGGTCTGCCCCTGGAACAAGTTCGCCGATGTCGCCGCGCGCCATGCCAAACTGGCCCCGCGCGAGGACCTGGCCGACCCCGACCTCGCCGAACTGCTGCTGCTGGACGACGCCGCGTTCAGGGCGAAGTTCTCGGGCTCTCCGATCAAGCGCGTGGGTCGCGACAGGTTCGTGCGCAATTGCCTGATAGCGGCGGGCAACAGCGGCAATGCCGCCCTGCTGCCGCAGGTCAGCTCGCTCGCGAAGGATGCCGACCCGGTAGTGGCCGAAGCCGCCGAGTGGGCGCTGGCCCGGCTTACATCATCTCCTTGAGCGGAACCCCGGTATCCCGCAGCAATTCCGGGTCCACCTGGGCGCGGGCCTTCACCAGCTTGCCGCCCTGGGCATAATCCTTCGTGCAGTTCACCGCGTCGACCGCGATCACCACGCCATCGCGAAGGTAGATCACGGAGAAGCGCCGATCCGCCGGGTCGCCGCGCAGCACTGTCGTATGGTAGTCGAGGCTCAGCCCCGCGGTCTGCAGCTTGATGTCGTACTGGTTGGACCAGAACCAAGGCATGGCCGCGTAGGGCTGCGGATCGCCGCAGATCGCCCTGGCCACGGTGTTCGCCATGTCGTTGGCGTTCTGCACGCTTTCGAGGCGAACGACCGCGCCGTTGGCATAGGGGTTTGCGTGGGCGGCGCAGTCGCCAATGGCGTAGACCTTGTCGAGGCTGGTATGGCAGATGTCGGATACGTCGACGCCGTTGGCGCCGGCAGCGCCCGCCGCGAGCAGCGGTCCGACCGAAGGCACGATGCCGATCCCGGCCACCACCGCATCGCAGGGAAGCGTTTCCCCGCTTGCCAGCGTGACACCCGAAACCCGGCCTTGCCCTTCCAGCCCCTCGACATTCTCGCCCAGCCGCAGGTCCACGCCCTGGCGGCGATGTTCCTCGGCGAAGAAGGTGGAAAGCTCTTCCCCGGCGACACGCGAAAGCAGGCGATCCGCGGTCTCGATCAGGGTGACCTCGCAATCGAGGCTGCGCAGGACGGCGGCCGCTTCCAGGCCGATATAGCCGCCGCCGACAACGACGAAGCGGCGGGCGCCGTTCGCAATGTCGGCCTTCAGCGAATCCACGTCGCGCTGATCGCGTATGGCGTGAACCCCGTCGAGATGCCCCCCGGGGCATGACAGCCGCCGCGCATCGCCGCCGGCCGACCAGATCAGGCGTCCGAATTCCACGCGCTCGCCCGAGGCGAGCACCAGTTCGCGCAGTTCCGGATCGATCTTGGTCACCGTCTCGCCCAGCGAGAGCTCGATGTCGCGGTCGGCCCAGAACTGTACCGGGCGGATCAGGATGCGTTCGAAGGGTTTCTCGCCGGCGAGATATTCCTTCGACAGCGGCGGGCGTTCGTAGGGCGGCTTCGGGTCGCGCCCGATCATCCGGATCGAGCCTTCGAAGCCGCACTGGCGCAGGGCTATCGCCGCCTGCGCGCCGCCGTGGCCCGTGCCCACGATGACAACATCATACCGGTTCATGGTTAACCGGGTGGGCCAGAATGCACCCGCGCGTCAAGCGCGGTGCGCGCGGCCCACCTTACCCATGCAACAGGTTGCGTGCCTGGCTGGCGATTTGCGCCAGCATGGCGGGCGCGACGGGCGTTGCCGCCTGGGCGCGACCGATCATGCGACGGAATTGCTCCACCGGCTTCTCGTTCGCTGCGGCCCATTCCTCGATCAGGGCCAGCGGATCGCCCGAGGACTTGCCCCGCTTGCGAGCGAGACCGCGCAGGAATTCGAAGCGCATGGCCTGGAAATCACGGGCAAGGCCCGCCACCAGCAGTCGTTCCCAGGGATCGGACGGCGACATGATCGCCGCGCGCGACTGCGCCCAGTCGATGCCCAGCAGGCTGCCCAGCTTGATGAAGGCATTGGCAAGCTCGATCGGTGCGATCTCCGTCTCGCTGGCCAGGCGGGCGATGCCGATGGCCCCGTCGATGGCGAACAGCCGCGCGACGTTGTCGGCCAGCTTCTGCGGCGCACCCTTCTCCACCATGCGGGCGGAAATGCCGTCGACGTGGGCGCGTGCCTCGTCGCCCAGCAGGGTATCGACCTTGTCGGTCAGCTCGTGGACGGTATCGCCGATTTCCTCGCGCAGCCGCGACGGCGAAATCGTGCCTCCGCCAGCGCGGAGCAGGTCCGCGATATGTCCGCGCAGGGCGAGGGCGGCCTGGTCGAACAGCATGAGGCGCGCCGTTTCGGGCATCGCCGTGGTGTCCAGCGCTTCCCAGATCTCGTCCATGCCCAGCAGCTTGCTGGCCGCGATGAACCCGCTGCCGATCGCGGCAAGGCCCGAGCCCTCCTCCTCGGCCAGTTCGAAGGGATGCAGCATGCCCATGCGGTTGACGATCTTGTTGGCGACCACCGTGCCCACGATCTCGTTGCGCAGGCGGTGGCCCAGCAGCTGGTTGCGGAAGTTTTCCTGCAGCTGCGGCGGGAAATCGCCCAGCACCAGCGGATCCGCGGCATCGTCGCCGGCCAGCGGGCCCGCTTCCACCGCGTCCTGCAGCACCAGCTTGGAATGCGACAGAAGGACGGCCAGCTCGGGCCGGGTCAGGCCGCGCTCGTCCGCGGAGCGACGCTTGAGATCCTCGGCATCGCCCAGGCCCTCGTTGTCACGGTCCAGCCCGCCGAGGTCTTCCAGCGTCTCGATCAGCTGGGCCTGCGCGCCGACCGTGCGGCTGCCCCCGCGCTCGGCAATGGAAAGCGCCAGCGCCTGCAGCCGGTTGTCTTCCAGCACCAGCGCCGCGACTTCCTCGGTCATGTCCTTCAGCAGCGCGTTGCGGCGCTCCTCGGACAGGCGACCGGCCTGCCGCGCCGCGGCCAGCGCGATCTTGATGTTCACCTCGTTGTCGGAACAGTCGACGCCGGCGGAGTTGTCGATGAAGTCGGTGTTTATCCGGCCGCCCTGAAGCGCGAACTCGATGCGACCTGCCTGGGTGACGCCCAGGTTCGCGCCCTCGCCGATCACCTTCACGCGCAGGTCTTCCCCGTTCACGCGCAGCCCGTCGTTGGACGGGTCGCCGACCTCGGCATGGCTTTCGTCGGAGCTCTTCACGTAGGTGCCGATGCCGCCGAACCAGAGCAGGTCGTTGGGGCTGCTGAGGATGGCCGCGATCAGGCTGTCGGGGTCGATGCCGCCTTCACCCATTTCCGCTTCGTCGATGCCCAGCGCGTCCATCGCCGGTTTCGAAAGCTCGATCCGCTTCATGGTGCGCGGATAGATTCCGCCGCCACGCGAGATCAGCTTCTCGTCGTATTCGGCCCAGTTCGAGCGTTCCATGTCGAACAGTCGCTTGCGCTCCTTCCAGCTGGCCGCCGGATCGGGATCGGGATCGATGAAGATATGCCGGTGGTCGAAAGCGGCGATGAGCTTGATCGACTTCGACAGCAGCATGCCGTTGCCGAAGACGTCGCCCGACATGTCCCCGCAGCCCACCACGCGCACCGGATCCTTCTGCACGTCCACGCCCATTTCGAGGAAGTGGCGCTGCACCGAAATCCAGGCGCCGCGCGCGGTGATGCCCATTTCCTTGTGGTCGTAGCCGTTGGAACCGCCGCTGGCGAAGGCGTCGCCCAGCCAGAAATCGCGTTCCAGCGCGATGGCGTTGGCGGTGTCGGAGAAGGTCGCCGTGCCCTTGTCGGCGGCGACGACAAAATAGGGATCGTCGCCGTCGTGAATCACCACGCCTTCGGGATGGACGACCTTGTCGCCCTCGTAGTTGTCGGTGATCGACAGCAGGGTACGGATGTAGAGCTTGTAGCTTTCCTTGCCCTCGGCGAACCAGGCATCGCGGTCGATGGCCGGGTTGGGCAGGCGCTTTGGATAGAAGCCGCCCTTCGCGCCGGTCGGCACGATCACCGCGTTCTTCACCTTCTGCGCCTTCATCAGGCCCAGCACCTCGGTACGGAAGTCGTCGCGCCGGTCCGACCAGCGGATGCCGCCGCGCGCCACCGGGCCCGCGCGCAGATGAACGCCTTCCACCCGCCGCGAATAGACGAAGATCTCGCGCCATGGCACGGGCTTTGGCAGGCCGGGAACCTGCGCGGAATCGAACTTGAAGGCCAGCGCATCTTCTGCCGCGGGGGCGAAGGCGTTGGTGCGCAGCACGGCGCGCATGGCGGACCAGTACAGGCGCAGGATGCGATCGTCGTTGATGGCTGTCACTTCGCCCAGCCCGGCGCGGATCTCGTCGTCGAGCGCGGTCGTGGCCTTCTCCCGGTCACCCTTGGCGGCGGGATCGTGCAGCGCGGCGAACAGGTCGATCAGGCCGCGCGTAACCTTGGGCGCGCCTGCCAGCGCATCCACCACGGTGTAGATGGTGAAGGCGATGTTGGCCTGGCGCAGGTAGCGATAGAACGCCCGCAGCCAGTCCGTTTCCTTCGCCACCAGCCCGGATACCACCACCAGGCGGTTGAACACGTCGTCCTCCGCCCGCGCGTTGAGGACGCAGGAAATGGCGTCCTCGATATCGCCGGAGCGGGCCAGCACGTCCTCGTGCGTGACGCCCGCGGGAAGGCCGAGGGTGAAATCGTGGATCGTGCCAGCGTCCTGACCCTGCAGGCGCGAGGGGATTTCGGACAGCACGCGGAAGCCGAAATTCTCCAGCGCGGGCACCGCATCCGACAGCGGCAGCGAACCGTGGTGCTGGTAGACCTTCAGGTGCAGGCGATCATCGTCCTCCGCCTCCGCGCGGAACAGACGCACGTCGCGGCCCGGCCCGCCTTCCTCGGCGTGGGCGGCCAGCTGGCGCAGGCGATGAATATCGGCGGCGGCCTCCGCGGCGCTGTAGGTGTTGCGATAGAAGGTGGGGAAGCTCTCGGCATAGCGCACCGCAAGCGCTGCGGCGCGGCCGGCGTCCTCGCCCTGCGCCAGCGCATCCTCCACCGCGTCGTGCCAGCCGCGCAGCATCTCGCCCAGCGCGCGGTCCACCGCGGCGGCATCGGCCTTGTTGCCCTTGCCGCGGAAATCCATGACGTACCGCAGCAGCGCGAGGTTGCCGCCTTCCACCATCAGGCTCCAGTCCAGGGTGGAGGCACCGGTCTGCGCCTCCAGCATGTCCTGCACCTGCAACCTTACGGACGTGGAGAGCATGTCGCGCGGCAGCCAGACAAAGCCGAAGACGTGGCGGCCCAGCGGCGCAATCACCAGGGTGGCGCGCGGACGCGGCCTGTCGGTCAGGCCCATCATGGCGGTGGCGACGCGGGTGATGTCGTCGTCGGAGAAGCTGATGATGACATCGTGCGGCAGCGCGGTGAGGGCGTGGACCAGCGACTTGTAGTCGTGACTGCCGGGTTCGAAATCCAGCCGGTCCATGATGATCTTCAGCTGCTGACGCAGCACGGGCACGGTATCGGGGGCGGAAACCAGCGCGGCGCTGGTCCAGATGCCGGCGTGGACGCTCAGCGCCTCGACCCGGCCCTTTTCCATCAGCGGCACGATGAACAGGTCCAGCGGCACGCGCCGGTGCACCTTGGAAAGGCGGTTGGCCTTGATGATCAGCGGCGCACGGCCCTGGTGACCCTTGTCGCCGTCGAACCAGGCGAAGGCCTTGTCGAATGCGTCGTCGGCCAGCAGGTCGGGCGTGGAACGGCGGCAGATCCCGAACTCGTCGGTCTGCGTGCCGTCACGCTTGCGGGTGACGTGTCCCAGCAGGGTGAGCATGCCGTCGGCCAGCCAGCGCAGCAGCGCGGCGCCTTCGGCGTCGGGCAGGCGGTCGGCATCCTGGGTCATGGCATCGCGCAGTTTCGGCCAGTCGGCCACGGTCGCGCGCACATCGAGGATGGTGGCCTTCAGCTCGGCTTCCAGCTCGCGGCGGTCCTTGGCGTCGATCCGCGCGGTCTCGATGTAGACCCAGCTTTCCTTCTTCTCACCCGTTCCCTCGCCCTCGGGCACGTCGACCAGCGCGCCCTCGCGCCGGCGCACGGGAAGGATGGGGTGCACGAGGGTATCGATGGCCAGGCCGCGCACCGCCATGGTCGCGGCAATGGAATCGACCAGGAACGACATGTCCTTGTTGATGATGGCGATGCGCATGAAGCGGCGATCGCCGGATTCGGTGCGCACGAGGATCGCGGGCTTGCCGTCCTCCCGCTCGCGCGCGGCTTCGACGAGGAAGGCGGCGGCTTCGTCCAGCGCCTTGCCTTCGAGGGGCACTTCTCCGGGGAGCAGCGAATCGCTGATGCGATCCTTCAGCACGGTGGCAAAGCCCCGCTCTTCCTTGGTCAGTTCCTTGAAAGCTGCGGACGTGCTGCCTGTCTTCGCCATGCTTGCCTGTCTCCTCTAGAGCAGCGGCACCACAGCCGGCGCCGCGACTCCTTCTTCCAGCGAAAGCCCTTACCGGAAGTTCCCGCGCGCCTCTATCCTTGCGGATGCGCCGATGCCAGCACTTTGTTTCAGGCGAAACTTTCCATCGTCAGTCGCAGCGATTCCCGGCGAGCGGCCGGATCGTGCGTGGCGCCGGACACGATGATCTCGTCCGCTTTCGTGCGCTCCACGAACCGCCCGATGGCCTCTCTCACCGTGGCGGGGGAGCCGACCGCACGGGCCACGTCGAGGCTTTCCAGCATCGCCTGCGCGCCGGGCGGCAGGCTGTCGCGGTAGCCGGGCACGGGCGGGGGCAGCTTGCCCGGATCGCCGCTGCGCAAGCGCACGAAGGCCTGTTCCTGGCTGCTGGCGAGCGTCTTCGCCTCGGCATCGGTCTCGGCGCACATCACGCTCATGGCGGCCATGACGCGCGGTTGCTCGAGCGCTTCGGACGGGCGGAAATCCTGCCGGTAGATGCGCAGCGCCTCGTCGAGGTGGGTGGGCGCAAAGTGGCTGGCGAAGGCGTAGGGCAGGCCCAGCTTCGCTGCCAGCTGCGCGCCGAACAGGCTGGAGCCCAGCATCCACAGCTCGACCTTCGCGCCAAGGCCGGGCGTGGCGGTGATCGGCAGGTCGATATCGCCAGTGAACAGCGCGCGCAGTTCGATCACGTCCTGCGGGAAATATTCGGAAGCCCGCGCCAGGTCCTTGCGCAGCGCCTGTCCGATGATCGGTGCAGAGCCAGGTGCCCGGCCAAGGCCCAGGTCCACCCGGCCCGGAAACAGCGCGTCCAGCGCGCCGAACTGCTCGGCAATGACGAACGGGTTGTGGTTGGGCAGCATGATGCCGCCTGCGCCGATGCGGATGGTCTGCGTCACGTGCCCGATGTGACTCAGGACGACCGAGGTCGCGCCGCCGGCAATCCCGTCGCTGGCATGGTGTTCGGCAACCCAGAACCGCTTGTAGCCGGCGGCTTCCGCGGCCTGCGCCAGTTGCCCCGCTTCGGCAATCGCCTCGGAGACATTGCTGCCTTCGCGGACGGGAACGAGGTCGAGAACGGAGAGATCTGTCATAGGGAACCTATCGTACGCAGCAGCAGCGCGATGTCACCGTCGCGCGAGAGGCGATGGTCGCCCCCCTTTACCAGGGTGACCTGCACGTCATCGCTGGCGAGGGCATGGGCGAGGCGGAGCGAAATTTCGGGCGGAACGTCGGTATCCTCCTGCCCATGCAGCAGGCGCACCGGCGCGGCAATCGGCACTTCGCCGTCGAGCAGCTTGAGGCCCTCGGCATCGTGCCAGAATTTCGCGTGGGTGGGCATGGGGTCGTAGCCGTAGTCACTTTCCTCGTAGACGGTGATCCCGGCGCGCAGCTGGCTCTTCAGCACCTCGCCATAGCCCCAGTCGGAGAAATCGGGAGCCGAGGCGATGCCGACAAGGCCGTGCAGGCGCTTGCCGAGTTCCATGCCGACAAGCAGCATCAGCCAGCCGCCCATCGACGAACCCGTCACGATCACGCCATCGGCCTGCACTTTCGCCGAGATAAGCGCCAGAACCTCGTCACGCCACTGGCTAAGCGAGCCGTCCGCGAACCTGCCCTCGCTTTCCCCGCAGCCCGAATAGTCCAGCAGCAGGCATTCACGCCCCTGGGCAACGCACCAGTCGAACACGGCGGTCGCCTTTCCCCCTGCCATGTCGGACATGTAGCCGGGCAGGAAAACCACCGCCGGGCCGGTGCCGCCGGAATGCCTGAAAGCGATCCGGCGGTCGCCGACGGTGTGGAATTGCGTTGTCATGCAACAACTATGGGCGCGAAAACGGCCATCGCAAGCGCGATTGCAGACTTGGCGTAATCGCCCAGTGCCACTAGGTGGCTATCCTATGACAGAACTCGTCCAGATCAGCCTTCCCGACGGCTCGAAGCGCGCGATGGAGCCGGGCAGCACGCCTGCAGACGTCGCCGCCGCCATCGGCCCCGGCCTTGCCAAGGCCGCGCTTGCCGCGCGCGTCAACGGCGAGGTGCGCGACCTCAACCGCCCGTTCGACTGCGACAGCGACCTCGAACTGATCACCTCGCGGGACGAGGAAGACGCGCTGGAACTGGCCCGTCACGACTATGCCCACGTGCTGGCCGAGGCCGTGCAATCGCTGTGGCCGGGCACGCAGATCACCTTCGGCCCCGCCACCGACGACGGCTTCTACTACGACGTGAAGGCGCCCGACAGCCGCGAGCCGTTCTCGATGGACGACCTGCCGCAGATCGAGGAGCGCATGCGCGAGATCATCAAGGCGGACAAGCCGCTGGTGCGCGAAGTGTGGAGCCGCGAGCAGCTGATCGAACGGTGGGAAAAGGAAGGCGAGACCTTCAAGGCCGAATGGGCGAAGGAACTGCCCGAGGACGAGGAGCTGACCGTCTACTGGTCGGGCGAGCCGAATTCCGACAACGCCTGGCTCGACATGTGCCGCGGCCCCCACCTCGCCAGCACCGGCAAGCTGGACCCGCAGGCCTTCAAGCTGATGCGCGTGGCCGGCGCCTACTGGCGCGGCGACCAGAAGAACGCGCAGCTTACCCGCATCTACGGCACCGGCTGGCTCAACAAGAAGCAGCTCGATGCTCACCTCACCCGGCTTGAGGAAGCGGCCAAGCGCGACCACCGCAAGCTGGGCCGCGAGATGGACCTGTTCCACCTGCAGGAAGAGGCCCACGGCAGCGTCTTCTGGCACCCCAACGGCTATCGCATCTGGCGCGAGCTGGAGAGCTACATGCGCCGCAAGATGGACGGCGCGGGCTACCGCGAGATCAAGACGCCGCAGGTGATGGACGCGCGCCAGTGGGAGCAGAGCGGCCACTGGGGCAAGTACCGCGAGAACATGTTCGTCATCCCCGACGAGATCCCGAATACCGAGGACGAGGGCGAGCTGGTTTCGAAGAACGCGGACTGGATGGCGCTCAAGCCGATGAACTGCCCGGCGCACGTGCTGGTCTTCAAGCAGGGCATCACCAGCTACCGCGACCTGCCGATCCGGCTGGGCGAGATGGGCTGCTGCCACCGCAACGAACCGCACGGCGCGCTGCACGGCCTGATGCGCGTGCGTCAGTTCACGCAGGACGACGCGCATATCTTCTGCACCGAGGACCAGGTGGTCGAGGAAGTGCGTGCCTTCTGCAAGCTGGCCGACAGCGTCTACCAGGATTTCGGCTTCAGCTACGAAGTGAAGCTGGCCCTGCGGCCCGAACAGCGCTTCGGCTCCGATGCCGACTGGGACAAGGCCGAGCAGGAACTGCGCGACGCCGTGGCCGAGGCCGGGATGCAGAACGACGACTACGGCTGGGAAGAACTGCCCGGCGAAGGCGCCTTCTATGCGCCCAAGCTGGAATGGCACCTCACCGACGCCATCGGCCGCACCTGGCAGGTCGGCACGATCCAGGGCGACCGCGTGCTGCCCGAACGCCTCGATGCGACCTACATCGGCGAGGACGGCGAGAAGCACCGCCCGGTCATGCTGCACCGTGCGATTTTTGGTTCGTACGAACGCTTCATCGGCATCCTGATCGAACACTTCGCCGGTCGCCTGCCGGTGTGGCTCGCCCCGGTGCAGGCGGTGGTTGCCACCATCGTTTCCGATGCGGACGACTATGCCAGAGAAGCGGTCTCGAAGCTGGAAGCCGCCGGCATCCGGGTAGAGAGCGACCTTCGCAACGAGAAGATCAACTACAAGGTTCGCGAACACAGCCTTGCCAAGGTTCCGCACATGCTGGTGGTCGGCAAGAGGGAGGCCGAGGAAGGCACGGTCGCCATGCGTACGCTGGGCGAGAACGCGCAGAAGGTCCTTTCGCTGGACGAGGCCATCGCGCTCATCCGCAGCGAGGCGACCCCGCCCGACCTTCGCGAAGGCTAGGACTTGGAATACCTCGCCGGCTTCAGCGTGCTGCAGATCGCGGTGGCCGCAATCGCCACGCTGGGCGCGGCCTTCATTCGCGGGCTGACCGGTTTCGGCTTCGGCATCCTGCTGGTGCCGATCCTGGCGCTGGCGATCACGCCGGTAGAAGCGGTGCTGGCGCTCAACATCATGGCCGGGCTGCTGGCGCTGAGCGAGATCCGCTACGTGCTGCGCGAGGCGGAGCGTTCCGCGCTCACCATCAGCGTGCTGCTGGTGCTCACCACCCTGCCGGGACTGCTCCTGCTCGATGCCCTGCCTACCGCGCTAGCCCGGCTGCTGATTGCGCTGGTGGCGCTCTCCGCCTTTGTCGCAATCCTGTTGCCGCGCCGCGCGGCGCATATTCCCGGCCCGCTCGCCACCGGGCTGACGGGCCTCTCGGCAGGCGTGCTGACCGGCTTCGCCGCAATGCCCGGACCTCCCGTGGTGCCCTATTACGTGGGGCGGGACATTCCGCGCGTCACCGCCAAGGCCTCCATGATCGGGATCTTCGGCGTGGCCGCGATGGCCGGAGTGACTTCGGGGGCCGTTTCGGGGCTTCTCGAATGGCGCATCGTAGTGCTTGGCCTGGCGCTGTTCCCGCTGGTGCTGCTGGGCAACTGGCTCGGCTCGTTGGCTTTCGGCAAGGTCGGTGACAGGGCATGGCGCGTGTTCGTGGGCCTGGTGCTGGGAGCGGCTGCGGTCGCGGCACTGGTAAAGCTGGTCTAGCCCATGTTCGGATTCCCGATCGAGGCGGTGATCGTCGCCGTGCTGGCCGCCATCGCCGCCGGTTTCGTGCGCGGCCTGGCGGGCTTTGGCCTGTCGGTGGTGCTGGTGCCGGTGCTGCAACTGGCCATCGCGCCGAGCGCCGCCGTGCTGGTGGGCATCATCTCGCTATTCCTGATCGGCCTGACCGACGTGGGGCGCATCCGCCGCGATGCGGATCGTTCGGCGATACCCATCGCCGCGCTGGCGCTCGCCTGCATGCCGCTCGGCCTGTGGGCGCTGGTCGCCTTGCCGCCGGCCTGGGCCCGCCTGCTGATCGCGCTCGTCTCGCTCGGCGCGTTCGTCCTCGTCGTAGTGCCGCTGGGCAAAATCGTGATGCCGCGCCGCCCCGCGATGGCGCTGTCGGGCTTCTTCACCGGCTTCTTCGGCGGGTTCGCCGGGATGCCGGGGCCGGGCATGGCCCCGTTCTACTTGCGCGGACGGCTGGAGCCGAAGGCCGCGCGGGCATCCATGATGGCGATTTTCCTGGTGCTGACGCCGATCTCCGCCGCCGTGTTCGTCTGGCTGGGGGTCGGCGGCATGTCCGAACTGGAACTGGCCCTGCTGCTGTTTCCGGCCGTGCTGCTGGGCGACTGGTTCGGCCACCGCGCCTTTGGCAGTGTCACGCCGCGCCAGTGGCAGATCGCCACCGCACTGGTGCTGGGCGGAGCGGCGCTCGGCGCCCTTTACAAGCTGGCGGCCTAGGCGTCCTGTAGCGCGGAGACCTCGGTCAGCACGCGGTCCGCCCATTCGGGGCGGCAGATGAGCAGGTCTGGCATGTAGGTGTCGCGATTGTTGTAGACGAGCGGGCTGCCGTCGATGCGCGAGCAGTGCAGGCCGTACGCATTCGCGACCGCTGCCGGAGCGCAGCTGTCCCACTCGTACTGTCCGCCCGAATGCAGGTAGATTTCCGCTTCGCCGCGCACCACGGCCATGGCCTTGGCGCCGGCGCTGCCCATGCCGACCAGTTCGCCGCCAATGGCTTCCGAGACGGCCACGGCCTCGGCGGCGGGACGGGTGCGACTGACGACGAGGCGCGGCCTTTCGGCAGCGGCCGGCAGCGCAGAAGGTTCGTCACTGCTGAGGACGATGCCGAGACCGGGCAGAGCCACGGCGCCGATTTCGGGCTTTCCGCCGATGGTCAGCGCCACGTGCACGGCCCAGTCGGTGCGCTCCTCGCCATATTCGCGCGTGCCGTCGACCGGGTCGACGATCCACACGCGCTCTTTCGAGAGGCGCTCGTCGGTATCCTTGCTTTCCTCGGACAGCAGGCCGTCTTCGGGGCGCTGCTGGCGCAGGGCATGGACGAGGAACTGGTTGGCGGTCTCGTCCCCCGCCTTGCCAAGAGCCTTGCCCTCGAACATGCGCGACGCGCGCACCTCCAGCAGGATGCGTCCGGCACATTCGGCCAGGTGGGCGGCAAGCCGGGCGTCGTTCATATCGGGATGACTCACTTTAGCGGCAGGATCTGCTGGATGATGTGATCGGCGGCCTCCTCGGGCGTCATCGCCACCGTGTTGACGGTGATCTCCGGGTTTTCCGGCGGCTCGTAGGGGCTGTCGATCCCGGTGAAGTTCTTCAGCTGGCCGCTGCGGGCCTTCTTGTAGAGGCCCTTCACGTCGCGCGCCTCGGCGACTTCCAGCGGCGTATCGACGAAGATCTCGATGAATTCGGCCTCGCCCACCATGTCGCGCACCATCTTCCGCTCCGCGCGGAAGGGGCTGATGAAGGCGGTGAGGACGATCAGACCGGCATCGGTCATCAACCGGGCGACTTCGCCGATGCGGCGAATGTTCTCGATCCGGTCGGCCTCGGTAAAGCCCAGGTCCTTGTTCAGGCCGTGACGCACGTTGTCGCCGTCCAGCAGGAAGGTGTGGCGGTTCATCAGCGCCAGCTTCTTCTCGACTTCGTTGGCGATGGTGGACTTGCCGCTGCCCGAAAGCCCGGTGAACCACAGCACGCGCGGCGTCTGGTTCTTCAGCGAGGCGTGGTGCTCGCGCGTGATGTCGGTGGCCTGCCAGTGCACGTTCTGGCTGCGGCGCAGGCTGAAGTTGAGCATGCCCGCCGCCACGGTGGCATTGGTGATCTTGTCGATCAGGATGAAGCCGCCCAGCGTGCGGTTGTCGACATAGGGCTCGAACACCAGCGGCTTGTCCGAATAGACTTCGGCCACGCCGATATCGTTCAGCGACAGCGACTTCGCCGCAAGCTCGTCCATGGTGTTCACGTCGATGCGGTATTTCGGCTGCTGCACCGTGGCCGAGACGGTCTGGGTGCCCAGCTTCAGCCAGTATCCGCGCCCGACATGCATGTCCTCG
The DNA here is from genome assembly GCF_036321025.1 of Aurantiacibacter hainanensis. Classification (NCBI taxonomy): domain Bacteria; kingdom Pseudomonadati; phylum Pseudomonadota; class Alphaproteobacteria; order Sphingomonadales; family Erythrobacteraceae; genus Aurantiacibacter; species Aurantiacibacter hainanensis. Next base: position 1,251,885 of record NZ_JAZAPB010000001.1, on the reverse strand, counting down.
TCGTTGAGCCACACCAGCGTGGCCTCGAACTGGTCGGCGGTCTCGGGCGGGGTATCCGCCATGCAGATCACGTCGCCGCGCGAGCAATCTATCTCGTCGGCAAGGGTAAGGGTTACCGACTGGCCGGCCATCGCCTCGTCCAGTTCGCCGTCGAAGGTGACGATGCTCTTCACCGTGCTGGTCTTGCCCGATGGCAGCACGCGGACCGCGTCTCCCGGCTTTACCGAACCGGTGGCGATCAGGCCGGAGAAGCCCCGGAAGTCGAGGTTGGGGCGGTTGACCCACTGCACCGGCATGCGGAACGGCTTCTCGGCCGCAACGCTGGACAGGACTTCCACGCTTTCCAGGTGGTCGATCAGGCTCGGCCCATCGTACCAGGGCGTGTTTTCCGAAGGCGCGGTCGTGATGTTGTCGCCCTTGAAGCCGCTGATCGGCATGGGCGTGAAACTCTCGATGCCGATTTCCTCGGCGAAGGCGGCATAATCCGCCACGATCTTGTCGAACACGGACTGGTCGTAATCGACCAGGTCCATCTTGTTCACCGCCAGCACGATATTCCTGATGCCGATCAGGTGGCACAGATAGGAATGCCGCCGGGTCTGCACGAGCACGCCCTTGCGCGCATCGACCAGGATCACGGCGAGATCGGCGGTGGACGCGCCCGTCACCATGTTGCGCGTATACTGCTCGTGTCCGGGGCAGTCCGCGACGATGAACTTGCGGTTCTCGGTGTTGAAGAAGCGGTAGGCGACATCAATGGTGATGCCCTGCTCGCGCTCGGCGGCGAGGCCATCCACCAGCAGCGCGAAATCGATTTCGCCGCCCTGCGTGCCGACCGTCTTGCTGTCGTTGCTGAGCGCCTCGAGCTGGTCCTCGAAGATCATCTTGGAATCGTAGAGCAGTCGCCCGATCAGCGTGCTCTTGCCGTCGTCCACGCTGCCGCAGGTGATGAAGCGCAGCATGGTCTTGTGCTGGTGGGTTTCGAGGTAGGCGTCGATATCCTCGGCGATGAGGGCATCGGTCCGGTAGACGGAGTCGGGTGTCTGCTCGGTCATCAGAAATACCCCTCCTGCTTCTTCTTTTCCATTCCGGACCCGCCGGCATCCTTGTCGATCACGCGGCCCTGCCGCTCGCTGGTGGTGGTCAGCAAGGTTTCCTGAATCACTTCGGACAGGGTGCCGGCCTCGCTTTCAACCGCGCCCGTCAGCGGGAAGCAGCCGAGCGTGCGAAAGCGCACGGAGCGGGTGGTGATTTCGGGCAGCTCGCCAAGCACGTCCTTCAGGCGATCCTCGTCATCGGCCATGAACAGTCCGCCCTCGTAGATGAAGGTGGGGCGCGGGGCGGCGAAGTAGAGCGGGACGATCTCGATGTTCTCGAGCTGGATGTACTGCCACACGTCCAGCTCGGTCCAGTTGGAGATGGGGAAGACGCGGATGCTCTCGCCCTTCTTCTTGCGGGCGTTGTAGAGGTTCCAGAGCTCGGGACGCTGGTTCTTCGGGTCCCACCCGTGGCTGGATGTGCGGAAGGAGAACACGCGCTCCTTGGCACGGCTCTTTTCCTCGTCGCGGCGCGCGCCGCCGAAGGCCGCGTCGAAACCGTAGAGGTTCAGCGCCTGCTTCAGACCTTCCGTCTTCCACATGTCGGTGTGCAGCGGGCCGTGGTCGAAGGGGTTGATGCCGCGCTCCTTCGCCTCCGGGTTCTGGTAGACCAGCAATTCCATCCCGGATTTCTCGGCCATCTGGTCGCGCAGTTCGTACATGGCCCGGAATTTCCAGGTGGTATCGACATGCAGCAGCGGGAAAGGCGGCGGGGCCGGGTAGAAGGCCTTGCGCGCGAGGTGGAGCATCACCGCGCTGTCCTTGCCCACGGAGTAGAGCATGACGGGCTTGTCCGCCTCTGCCGCCACTTCGCGGATGATGTGGATCGCCTCCGCCTCGAGGCGTTCAAGATGGGTGAGGGCTCTCATGTTACTCGCTAGGTCTGCTGCAGTGCACAACACTCAAGGCATTATGCATCTGATATAGCAGAGGCAAAGGACAATAATTTTCTGGCTTGATAGCTGTGCCACAGTGGGGCGACAGCGCGGATCAGCTAGAAAGAAATCCCCGGCGCGATACGGTCGGCAAGAATGAGGGCCAGCGCACAGCCGCAAACGATCGCGCAACGCAGATGGTCCGCCCGGATGGCGATGGACAGACGTGTCTGGGCAAGAGCATGGGCCATGTCGTCGAAAATAGTCCTGAAAGCCCTAACAAAAAGTTAATTTCGCTCTGCCGGCACGTGCTGGCTGGCGCAATGGAAGCTTCCTCCGCCGGTCAGCACGGCATCGGCCCGCAGGCCCACTGCGGCGCGGCCGGGGAACAGGTCGCCGATGGCGGCGACGGCCTCCTCGTCGTGCGCCGAGCCGTAGGTGGGCACGACGACCACGTCGTTGGCGATGACGAAATTCATGTAGCTGGCAGGTTCCACCTCGTCGCCTTCGCCCATCCAGCCGGGGGAGGGAACGTCGCGAACATCCAGCCCGAACTTGCGGGCGCGGGCGCGCGCATCTTCATAGACCGCGGCATTGGGATCGTCGGGCGTGGAGGCGCGCGGGATGGCGATGGCGTTCTCGCCGACAAGCCGGGCGAGATTGTCGACGTGGCCGTCGGTGTGGTCGCCGGCAAGGCCATTGCCCAGCCACAGGACGCGGTCGAACCCGAGGTCTCGCTGCAGGTTGGCCCAGATCTGCTCGCGCGAGAGCGAGGGATTGCGATTCGGGTTCAGCAGGCACTGCTCGGTGGTGACGACGAGGCCACTGCCGTTGCTCTCCACCGCACCGCCTTCCAGGATCCAGTCGGCGCGTTCGTAGGGAAGCCCGCCGGCCTCGGCCAGGGAAGCGCCGGTCTCCTGGTCCCCTTCCAGCAGGTACTTCCCGCCCCAGCCGTTGAATCCGAAGCCCTGCGCGCGGCGCTGGCCGCCATCGCCCAGCACGGTCAGCGGTCCGGTGTCGCGCACCCAGATGTCGCCATAGGGGTGCCGCTCGAACGCGACGGCACCTGAAACCAGGTCCTTCGCGCGCATTTCCGTTGCGGCATCGCGCACCACCAGCCGCACCTGCTGGCCGGTTTCCGCGACGGCGTTGGCGAAGGCCGCCATCTGCTCCTGTGCGGGAGCGAGGTTCGCTTCCCACAGGTCGCCGTGGGCGGGAAAGCCGATCCAGATCCAGTCCTGCGGCGCCCATTCGGCGGGCATCAGATATCCCATCGGATCAGCACCCCTCGCTGCTGGCGGCGCAGCTTTCCTGCCGGACCGCGCGGAACTCGTCGCCCTCGTTCCATTCGGGCCAGTCGGTGGTGTTCCCCAGCGCACGCGCAAGTCGGAAATAGAGGTCGAGGTCCTGCATCAGGCCCGACCAGTCCCAGTTCGCGTCGTATTCGTCGTCCGGGCCGTGATAGGCGTTGGCGCGATAGGCGGCTTCCGCCGCTTCGCCCGCTGCCGTGCCGCCATCGACCAGGTCGAGGCCCGACTTGACGTAGAACATCGGCACCCCGCGCTTCACCATCGGGAAGTGGTCGGAGCGGTAGTAATAGCCCGCCTCGGGCGCGGGATCGGGAGAAGCGGTGCGACCCTGCGCCAGCAGCGCGGTGGCGAGGTAATCGTCGAGCTCGCTCTTGCCGCCGCCACGCACGTTGACGTCGCGCGTCTCGCCGCGAACGGCGATGCCGTCCATGTTGATGCCGCCCACCGTCTGGCTCAGCGGATAGACCGGGTTGGCGGCGTAGTATTCCGCGCCCAGCAGGCCGGATTCCTCCGCCGTCACCGCCAGGAACACCAGGCTGCGATCGGGTGCCCCGACCTCCACGTGGGCCTCGGCCAGCGCCACCAGCGCGCCGGTGCCGGTGGCGTTGTCCACCGCGCCGTTGCAGATGTCGTCGCCGTCTTCGTTGGGCGTGCAGCGACCCAGGTGGTCCCAGTGCGCGGTGTGGAGGATGACCTCGTCGGGACGCTCGGTGCCCGGCAGGATGCCGATCACGTTGTTCGAGGTGTAGCGGCGGGTGGTGTTGGAGAAGCTCGTCGAGACCGGCATGCCGAGCGAGACGGCCTCGAAGCCGGGCTGGCTGGCGGCCTCGACCATGGCCTGGAGGTCCATGCCCGCCGCTTCGAAGATGGTGGCCGCCGCGCCGTTGGAGACCCAGCCGTTCATCGCCGTCTGGTCCGACCCGTCGCCGCCCGTGTCGGCATAGGCCTGCGGGCCGCTCCAGCTCGATTCGACCACGTTCCAGCCATAGCTGGCGGCGAAATCCTCGTGCACGATCAGCGCGGCCGCGGCGCCCTGGCGGGCGGCTTCCTCGAACTTGTAGGTCCAGCGACCGTAATAGGTCATCGCACGCCCGTTGAACGGGCCTTCCAGCCCTTCGGCGGCGAAGTCGGGGTCGTTCACGAGGATGAGGGCCGTCTTGCCCGCCATGTCGACGCCCGCGTAATCGTTCCAGCCGCGCTCGGGGGCGTTGATGCCGTAGCCGACGAAAACCAGTTCGCTGTCCTGCACCGTGGTTTCCGGCGTCTGGCGATAGCTCACGCCGACCCAGTCCTCGCCATGGTCGAACGAAAGGTCGCCCACCTGAAGCGGTGCAAAGTCGCTGCCGGTGATTTCCACCAGCGGAACTTCCTGCAGCCAGCTGTCGCCGTTGCCGGGCTGCAGGCCCGCGGCCTCGAACTGCTCGACCAGGTAGTCCACGGTCATCTGTCCGCCGGGCGTGCCGGGCATCCGGCCCTCGAATTCGTCGGAAGAAAGGTTGCGGACACTTTCCTTCATCGTTTCCAGCGAGATCGGGGCGGAGGTCTCGGCTCCCTCCATCGTCGTGCAGGCAGCCAGTCCGAGAACGGCTAGCGAAGCGGCGATACGGATCATGGATATCCTTTCAGGAGAAATCATCGGCGGCCCATGTGGCACCGCCGCCGCGTCGGGGCAAGCGCGAGAGGGCTTGAAGCGCGCCGCGCGCACAGGCAGGACGCGAGGCGATGACCGCCGACTGGCAATCCGCCCTGGAGCGCGCCCGCGCGCACTCGCCCTTTCTCAGGCGGGCGATGGACAATCGTCCCGAGCTTGTCGAGCTGATGAGCAAGGGCGCGGCGCAGGAAGCCCTGAACGCCGCCAGGCAGGATAGCCTGGAGCACGAGGACACGGCCTATTCGCTGCGCCGCCGCCGCCTGTCGCTGGCCCTGGTGCTGGGCGTGGGCGACCTTGCAGGAGCGTTCTCGCTGGAGACCGTGATGGCGGAGCTGAGCGACTTCGCCGATACCGCGCTCAACGAAGCCATGCTGGCTGTCGTGCGCCGCCGCGTGGAGGATGCCGGCACCGACGGCTTCACCGCGCTGGCGCTGGGCAAGCAGGGCGCGCGCGAACTGAACTATTCTTCCGACATCGACCCGATCCTGCTGTTCGATCCCCAACGCCTGGCCCGCCGCGACCGGGACGAGCCGGGCGAGGCGGCGCAGCGCTATGCGCGCCAGCTGGTGGAACTGCTGGGCCAGCCCACCGGCGAGGGTTACGTGCTGCGCGTCGACCTGCGGCTGCGCCCGGCCAGCGAGGTCTCTCCGCTCGCCATTCCATTTGCTGCAGCCATTTCCCATTACGAAAGCAGCGCGCTGGCCTGGGAACGGGCCGCCTTCATCCGCGCGCGCGCCGCTGCCGGCGACGTGGTGGCGGGCGAGCATTTCCTCGAGGAGATCCGTAGCTTCGTCTGGCGCAGAAGCCTCGATTTCACCGCCATAGAGGAAGTGCGCCGCCTTACCGCGCGCATCCGGGCGGCCTACAAGGGCACGACCAGGGTCGGCCCGGGCTTCGACATCAAGAAGGGTAGGGGCGGCATTCGCGAGATCGAATTCTATGCCCAGACCCACCAGCTGATCTACGGCGGGCGCAATCCCGCCCTGCGGCGGCGCGGCACGCGCGCGGCGCTGGATGCCCTGGCCGACGCGGAAATCATCGGCCGGGAAGACGCGCAGGTGCTGGGCGACAGCTACGATCGGCTGCGCGTGATCGAACACCGGCTGCAGATGGTGAACGACCGGCAGACCCATGCCCTGCCCGATTCGGCGGAGAAGATCGACAACGTCGCCCGGCTCGGCGGCCTGCCCGATGGCACCGCGCTGGTGGAGGAGGTCCGCGCCATCTGCGACCGCGTGGCCGCCCGCTACGACGACCTGCTGGGCGAGGACGACGACGAAGCGCAAACGATCGTCGCCGTGCCCGAAGACTTCCGCGAAAGGTTCGAGGAACGGGTGGAAAGCTGGCGCGGCTCGATCCGCGCGCTGCGCTCGGAAGAGGCGCGCAAGGCCTTCGACGCCATGCGCGCCGATCTGCTGGAAGCCATCGCTGCCGCCCCCGACCCGGACCATGCCCTGGCCCGCTGGGAAACCCTGCTGGAGCGCCTGCCGACGGCCATCAACCTCTTCCGCCTGTTCGAACAGCGGCCGGGCCTGCTGGACCGGGTGCTGCGCATTCTCACCCTCGCGCGGCCGCTGGCAGACGCGCTGGCCCGCCGCGTGGAATTGCTCGATGCGCTGATCGATCCCAGCGCGCTGGACCTGCCCGGTTCGATCGAGAGCCTGGCGGCGCGCATGGAGGCGAGCGAGGAAAGCGACACCGAATCGCGGCTCGACCGGCTGCGCCAGGTGGTGGGGGAAGAGCGGTTTGCGCTGGGCGCGCAGATGGTGGAATGCCGGCACGACCCGCTGGAGATTGCCGAGGGCCTGTGCCGCGTCGCCGAGGCCGCCGTGCGCACCGGGGCAGACGCGGCGATCGCCGATTTCCGCGCCAAGCACGGGACCATACCCGGCAGCGAACTGGTGATCCTCGGGCTGGGCCGCCTGGGCGGGGGCGCGCTGACCCATGCCTCGGACCTCGATATCGTGTTCCTGTTCACCGATCCGGGCGAGATCGGCGTCGAATCCGATGGCGAGCGTCCCCTCTCGACCGTGCTCTACTACAATCGCCTGGCCGCGCGCGTGTCCGCCGCGCTCAGCGTTCCGACCGCGGAGGGCGCGCTTTACGAGGTCGACACGCGCCTGCGACCGCAGGGCAAGCAGGGTCCGCTCGCCACCGGCCTTGCGGCCTTTGCCAAGTACCAGCACGAAACGGCATGGACCTGGGAACACATGGCCCTGGCCCGCGCACGACCGATCTACGGCTCGGACGAGGCCCGCGCCGAACTGTCCGGGATCATCCAGGATGTCCTCAAGACCCCGCGCGACCCCGCGAGGCTGAAGGCCGAAGTGCTCGACATGCGCGCCGAGATGCTCGCCGCAAAGCCGCCGCAGGGTCCGCTGGACGTGAAGCTGATGCGCGGCGGACTGGTCGATTCTGAATTCCTCGTCCACTACCTGCAATTGCGCGAGGGCCTGGGCTTCGAGCCTGCCATCGAGGAGGCGATCTCCGAACTGGCCGAGGCCGGGCTGCTGCCAGCCGATTATGCCCGCCATCACCTTGACCTGACCCGCTACCTCGTCGCGGTCCGCCTGTTCGCGCCCGATGGCAACGAGCCTGTCGAACCGACCCGCAAGGTGCTGGCGCAGGCATGCGGCGAAGACAGCTATAAGGCCCTGTTGCAATCGCTGGCGAAGGCGAGGCAGGAAATAGCCGCACAATGGGCCGAGCATTTCGGCGAGACACTGGAGATTGACTGATGAGCGACGAGCTTCCCGGCGAAGGCGACCCGATGCCCGACGTGGCGATGGAAGGCGCGGACGGTGCGACCGTGAAACCTTCCGATTACCGCGGGCAGAAGCTGGTGGTGTTCTTCTATCCCAAGGACATGACACCCGGCTGCACGACCGAGAACGTCGAATTCAGCGCCGCGCGTGATGACTTTGCGGCGGCGAACACGGCGCTGCTGGGCGTATCGAAGGACCCCTACGCCCGCCACGAGAAGTTCATCGCCAAGCACGACCTTACCGTGCCTCTCGCTTCCGATCCCGAGGAAGGCGGCCTTTCCGATGCGCTGGGCATCTGGACCGAGAAGTCGATGTACGGGAAAACGTTCATGGGCATGGTTCGCACCACCTACCTTGTCGACGCGGAAGGCAGGATCGCCCGTGTCTGGCGCAAGGTGAAGGTGAAGGGCCACGTGGAAGAGGTGCTTGAAGCCGCCAGGGCGCTGTAAGCTTCCCTGGTGGCCGATCTCTCGCAAGCGATCCGCGCGGCTTTGCTGACAGGCGACAAGCGCGGCAAGGTGATGGCCACGCGCGCCCTGGTGCGGGCCTGGCGACGGGGCGACCTGCCCACCGCCTTCACGGCGCCCATGCCCGATAGCCCTGCCTGGCCCGCCGAACTGGAGGTGCTGCCGCCGGGACAGATGCCGAAGCGAGGGAAGGGCGGTTCGCAGCGCAATCGCGTGGCGCTGTGGCATTCGCTGGCTCACATCGAATTCGTCGCCATCGACCTTGCCCTGGATATCGTGGGACGCTTCGGGGCGGAGATGGGCAATGCGTTCATCGCCGACTTCCTGCACGTCGCGGCGGACGAGGCGATGCATTTCGCGCTGATCGAACGGCACCTGGCGAGCATGGGCGCGGCCTATGGCGACCTGCCCGTTCATGCCGGGCTCTGGCAGTCGGCCGAAGAGACGGCTCACGATGTCGGCGCGCGGCTGGCGGTGGTTCCGATGGTGCGGGAGGCGCGCGGTCTGGATGTCACCCCGAAAACGCTGGAACGCGTCGAATCGCAGGGGGATTCGCGCGGCGCGGCGATTCTCCAACGAATCCTTGACGACGAAATCCGGCACGTTTCCGCGGGATCAAGGCACTTTGCGGACTTTTGCCGCATCTGCGGCAAGGAGCCGAAAAAGCACTGGAAATTCTTGGTGAAGCGTCATTTCAGGGGGACCCTGAAGCCGCCGTTCAACGACTCGGCGCGTCTTGCAGCCGGTCTATCGCGCGATCTCTACGCAAGTGTTGCTTGATTAAGATTTCCGCTCATACCTCAGAACATCAGAGGCGGGGACGAGTTCCGGGTCTCTTGAAAAAATGGGTTTCGAAGAACCGGAAAAGCCGGGTCGCCATAAGAACCGAAAGGGCGTTGGAAAGCGCCTGACGAAGCAAGAGGGATCGTATGCTCGTCAAGATTGCTACCATTCTCGCCATGGGCACTGCGGCTGTCGCCAGCCCCGCCATGGCCGAAGAAGCGCCTGCAACCGGCGTTATCGACACCAACACCGTGACCCAGGCACCGCTTGGAGACGACGAGGAATTCACCGAGCTGTTCGCCAGCTGGGAAGAGCTGGAAGACGGTGGCCGCGTGACTTCCGCCGGCGATATCATCGCCGCTCCGCGGATTGCCGTGTCGGTGCCTTCGCGTATGCCGGTCGACGGCGTTCGCCTCACCAGTTCCTTCGGCATGCGCGATCACCCGATCCTGCGCCAACGCCGCCAGCACAACGGCGTCGATCTTGCCGCACCGCGCGGAACGCCGGTCTATGCCACGGCCGACGGTCTGGTCGAAATGGCCCAGTACTACGGCTCCTATGGAAACTACGTCCAGATCGGCCACGGCAGCGATCTCGAGACGCGCTATGCCCACCTGTCCAGCTACACCGTTCGCGATGGCGACCAGGTGCGCAAGGGCGACCTGATCGGCTACGTGGGCTCCACGGGCCGTTCCACCGGCCCGCACCTGCACTACGAAGTGCGCGTGGCCAACGAACCGGTCAACCCGATCCCCTACATGGTCGCGCATCTCGAGACTTCCGAAGAGGAAGGCGCTGCGCGCGGCGGACCGGAATAAGGGCCCCCGCCACAATCTGTTTTCCTGAAGCGGCTGCTAGGTTTCTAGCAGCCGTTTTGCCATGCGGCGCACTTCCTCGCCCATGTCGGGGCGTTCCATCGCCAGCGCCAGCGTGGCTTCCACGAACCCGAGCTTGCTGCCGCAGTCGTAACGGCGTCCCTCGAAGGTCACGGCGTTGAAGGGCTGCGTACCGATCATCCTTGCCATGGCGTCGGTCAGCTGGATTTCCCCGCCAGCGCCCTTTCCCTGGTCCTCAAGCGTGCGCATGACCTCGGGCTGGAGGATGTAGCGGCCGGAAACGATCTTGTTCGACGGCGCTTCGTCGACCGGCGGCTTCTCCACCAGTCCGCGCACCTCGGTAAGCGCACCGTTTTCCTCGCCCGGATCGATGACGCCATAGCTGGATACGTCCTCGTGAGGCACTTCGAGAACCGAGATCAGGTTGCCGCCCACTTCGTTGTAGGCCTTCACCATCTGCGCCATGCATCCCGGTTCGCCCACCATCATCTCGTCGGGCAGCAGGATGGCGAACGGCTCGTCCCCCACGATGGCGCGGGCGCACCAGATGGCGTGGCCAAGGCCAAGCGGCACCTGCTGGCGCACGGTGATGATGTCGCCCGGCGTGAAGCGGCTGGAATCTAGGACGCTGAGGTCCTTGCCCCGCTCCTGCATGGTCGTCTCGAGTTCGTAGGCGACGTCGAAATGCTCGACGATGGCGGTCTTGCCGCGACCGGTGACGAAGATCATCTGCTCGATCCCCGCCTCGCGCGCCTCGTCCACCGCGTACTGGATCAAGGGGCGGTCCACGATCGGCAGCAGTTCCTTGGGAATGGCCTTGGTGGCGGGGAGGAAGCGGGTGCCCAGTCCGGCGACGGGGAACACGGCCTTGCGGATAGGTTTGCGAGTGGTCATGCCAGACGTTTGGAACGCGCTGCCCGCAGGGTCAACCGCATTGCGGCAGGCATAAACCTATGTGGTGACGAATTTGCGCTGCGCTTTTCGCCAGAACTTTCAGCGACCCCGTGCGTTGCAGGGTCAAGGAAAGGAGACAGCCAATGCTTCTCAAACTCGCAGCACTGGGTGCCCTGGGATATGCCGGGTACCGCTATTACGATCGCAACATGCGCAACGACAAGAACGAGGCCTTTGCCGCCAACCAGGCGGGTGGGTCCAACTATCAGCAGATTCGCGATGCCGGCCCGTCCGCGATGGCCGACAAGCCGAAGAAGGACACCTGGGACGAGGTGGACGAGGAAATGGACGAAAGCTTCCCCGCCAGCGATCCCCCGGCGAACTACTGATCGAAGCGCCGGCGAAGGTCGGCCACCAGCCACAACCTGATGGCAGTCGCGAGGCCGGGCGCATGCTCGGCCTCGATACGTTCGGCATCAATCCGCGCGACGACGGCATTGACCGGCAGCCGTTCGCGCGCCGCCACCGCGTGCAACATGTCCCAGAACAGCGGCTCGAGGCTGATCGAGGTCTTGTGGCCGGCAATCTCGACCGAGCGTTTCACGGGAGGGTGGTAAGGCGTATCCATCGCCCGCTACCCTAGGCGGGCGAGACGTCCGGCCCTACGAATTTTTTGGGGTGGCTGGCCGCGCGGGCAGGGACTAGGCCGAGGCCATGTCGCACGGCTACGACGCACTGACGGAAAAGGAAAAGGATACGCTGCGGCTGATCCTGGGTGGTCACGACGCAAAGTCGATGGCGCGCGAACTGGAGCTATCGGTCCACACCGTCAACGAAAGGCTGCGCAGCGCACGGCGCAAGCTGTCCGTGACGAGCAGCAAGGAAGCCGCGCGGCTCCTGCTGGAAGAGGAGGAAGGGAGCGCGACCCCCGAATTCCTTGGTCACAAGCAATTGGGGGAAGCCGCGCGCGGCTCCGGCGCGGCAAGGATGCCTTCCGCAAAGGCAGGGATCGCCCCCGCCTGGATCGTCGCAGGAGCCATCTTCATGTCCCTAGTTCTCGCCCTTCTCGCCCTTTCGCCCACGATGCCTGTTCCCCAGGCAGGACCGGACGACGCCCGGACTGCCTCCGTTGCCGCAACCGATGCCGAGGCGGAAGACGCTGCGCGCGATTGGCTGGCCCTTACCGACGCCAGCGACTGGCAGGCGAGCTACGAGGCCACCGGCACCGCATTCCGCCGATTGAACTCGCAGCAGGTGTGGGAAGACGCTTCGATACAAGCGCGCGTGCCGCTGGGCACCGTCACCAGCCGCGAGGCGATTGCGTTCCAGAATCTGCCCGCGCCGCCCGCGGGATACACCGTGGTGCGCTTTCGCACCGATTTCGCCGAGCGCGCGGGGGTCACGGAAACGGTTACGCTGGAGCGCGAAGGCGGGTCGCTGAGAGTGGTCGCCTACCTCATCGACTGACATTCCATGACGGGGGCGTCCACCGGACGTCCCCGCATGGCCGTCAGTACATGTGCTGGCCGCCGTTGATCGACAGCGTGGAGCCGGTGATGAAGGCCCCCTGCTCGCTGGCCAGGAAGCTGACGCCGCGGGCGATCTCGCTCGCCTGGCCCAGGCGGCCGACCGGGATCTTGGCGACGATCTTCTCCAGCACGTTTTCGGGCACCGCGGCCACCATGTCGGTATCGATATAGCCCGGCGCGATCGCATTCACGGTGATGCCGTAGCGCGCACCTTCCTGCGCCAGCGCCTTGGTGAAACCGTGAATGCCGCTCTTCGCGGCGGCATAGTTCACCTGCCCGTACTGACCGGCCTGGCCGTTGATCGAGCCGATGTTGATGATGCGGCCCCACTTGCGATCCTTCATGCCGGCGAAGGTCGCCTTGGCCATGTTGAAGCAGCCGCCAAGGTTGGTGCGCATCACGTCGTCCCACTCTTCGTAGCTCATCTTCAGCAGGGTGCCGTCGCGGGTGATGCCAGCGTTGTTCACGACCACGTCGATCGGGCCGACCTCTTCGGTGATCTTCTGGCAGGCGGCGATGGTGGCTTCGTGATCGCCCACGTCGAACTTGTAGGTAGGGATGCCGGTCTCGTCGCTGAAGGCACGGGCCTTTTCGTCGTTGCCGGCATAATTGGCGACCACGGTGAATCCGTCCTCGCGCAGGGCTTCGCAAATGGCGCGCCCGATTCCGCGCGTTCCCCCGGTAACGACTGCTACGTGTGCCATGTCTGCCTATCCTCTCCGTTTCGTGTTTGCCCTGTTGTTAGCCATGCCTCGCCGGGCACGCAAAACAAAACCCCGCCGAGGCGGGGTCCTGAAGAACTAGGATTGCTTGAGCCGTCAGAAGCGGAATTGCGTGCCGACGTAGACGGCCTGGCTGTCCTGCTGGTCGAGATTGGGAACCGGGATGAGGTCGCGGTCCTGCTCGTACCGCACGCCGGCGGTGATATCGAGATTGCGGGTGAGGCGATAGCTGCCCGCAACGTCGAGCATCTGGTCGGCAAGCTTTTCACCCGAGACGGCGACTTCGTTCGATTCGCCATCCCCGTCGAGCTCGATCCGGGCGGCAAAGCGGCTCGGCTCCTCGCGCGTGGCGCGGCGCGGAGCAAATTCGGCCAGGTCGGGAATCCGCGCCTGCGACAGCTTGTCGGACAGGGCGGGTGCGGAAATGGTTCGCGCCGGTGCCTGGGTCTGGGCCTGGGCGAAGCTGGAATAGCCGCGAGCGAGACCGAGGTTGTAGCGCGTGGGCGTGACGCGCAGGCCAGCCGGCCCGGCGTCTGCCATGCGCTGCGAGGCGATGGAACTGTTGGCAAGCGCATCGGCCGTCTGCTGATCCACCCGCACTGCGACGGTGACCGAACGCGATACGGGCGATTCGGCAGCGCCGGCGGGCGTGAAGCGCATCATCCGCGCTTCGCCGCTGCGCGAGGCAAGAAACTGGGCCAGGCGCGGATCGGCATCGGCAGGGGTGAAGGCCACGAAGGCCTCGGGCACGCCTTCTTCTACGCTATCCTCGGTCAGGGAACCGAAGGCGAAGCCGGCACTGGGAAGCGCGACGGCAAGCAGCGCGGCAGACGCAGCTAGCGTTGCCTTTCCTGCTGTTCGTTTGCGCAACAAAACCATGATGCCTCTCTATCCCCAGTCAATGGACTCTCGATGAACGCGGCGGTTCCTCGATTCGCCGAGTCGCGTCGACACCTTCAATAGCTACGCCCCGCTGATGTTAAATTCCAGACATCGCTTTGCAACCGAAAGACTTTTCGCACACTGTTGCAGCTTGTCCACAGGGTGCCCCGCCGGCTTTCCCGATTCCGAGGCTTGCGACTCGCCGTATTAAGCGGACATTCACGGCATATGGGTGCTTTTGCCGCTTCGCCTTGCCGCGGGCCGCATCCCCGTTATAGAGGCCCGTTAACGATGCCGGCATCGCGCCGGTCTGCAGCGACATTCGTGTTTACAGGACCCATGATGGCAACTTCCACCGTTCGCACCCTGACCCGCCGGATCGCCGGCGCCGCCATGCTCGGCACCGCCGCGTTCGCGCTATCCGCCTGCGGGGGCGGCAACGACGAGCGGCTGCGCACCGATCTCGCGGCAGCCCGCGTCACCTTGATCGGGGTGAATTCCTATCTCTGGCGCGCCAGCCTGGAGACGCTGTCGTTCATGCCGCTCACCCAGGCGGACAGCGCCGGCGGCGTGCTGGTGACCGACTGGTATGCCGATCCCGCAAACCCCAACGAGCGGGTAAAGGTCTCGGTCGCGATACTCGACCAGGACCTGCGCGCCGATGCCCTGCGCGTCGCCGCCAGCCGTCAGGTGCTGCAGGGCGGCACCTGGGTGGAAGCGCCGGTGCAGGCGGCCACGGTTCAGCGGCTGGAGGATATCATCCTCACCAAGGCGCGCGATCTCAGGCGTTCCGCCGTCAGCTAACTTCCCCTAGGGGCACCACATGACCGCAGAACGATTCGATCCGTCTGTCGCCGACGGGCGCTGGCAACGCGCGTGGGACGAGGCCCGGTGCTTCGAGGCCGACAGCGCCAGCGAAAAGCCCAAGACCTACGTGCTGGAGATGTTCCCCTATCCCAGCGGGCGCATCCATATCGGCCACGTGCGCAATTACACCATGGGCGACGTGCTGGCGCGCTATCACGCGATGCGCGGGCGCGAGGTGCTGCATCCCATGGGCTGGGACGCCTTCGGCATGCCGGCCGAGAATGCGGCGATGGAAAAGGGCGTGCATCCGGGCGGCTGGACCTACAAGAACATCGAGACGATGAAGGGACAGCTCAAGCAGCTGGGCTTCGCGCTCGACTGGAGCCGCGAATTCGCCACCTGCGATCCCGAATACTACGGCCACGAGCAGGCGCAGTTCATCGACCTGTTCGAGGCGGGCCTGGTCTATCGCAAGGAAAGCGAGGTCAACTGGGACCCGGTCGACATGACCGTGCTGGCGAACGAACAGGTGATCGACGGCAAGGGCTGGCGCAGCGGCGCCGAGGTCGAGAAGCGCAAGCTGAACCAGTGGTTCCTGAAGATCACGCAGTTCGCCGAAGACCTGCTGGAAGGCCTCGATACGCTGGAGGACTGGCCGGAAAAGGTGCGGCTGATGCAGGCCAACTGGATCGGCAAGAGCCAGGGCCTGGAATTCGCGTTCGATCTCTCCAATGGCGAGCGCTTGCCCGTCTACACCACGAGGCCCGACACGATCTTCGGTGCCAGCTTCGTGGCGGTCGCCGCCGATCACCCCGTGGCCCAGTCGGTCGCCGCCGACAGCGGCGAGGCGCGCAGCTTCATCGAGCTGTGCAAGAAGGGCGGCACCACGGCCGCAGAACTGGAAACGGCGGAGAAGCTGGGCTTCGATACCGGCATCACCGCGCGCCATCCCTTCACCGGTGCCCGGCTGCCGCTCTACATCGCCAACTTCGTGCTGATGGACTACGGCACCGGCGCGATCATGGCCGTGCCGGGCCACGACCAGCGCGATTTCGAATTCGCCACCAAGTACGACCTGCCGATCCCGCGCGCGGTCGCTCCCAGCGTGGACGAAGCGGCCAGGCCGTTCGACGGCGAGGCGGAGGCGGGCGAGGGCGTCCTCGTCAATTCTGATTTCCTCGACGGCATGAGCGTGGAGGATGCCAAGGCGGAGGTCATTTCCCGCGCCGAAGCGGGCGGATGGGGCAAGGGCACCACGGTGTGGCGCCTGCGCGACTGGGGCGTTTCGCGCCAGCGTTACTGGGGCACGCCCATTCCCTTCATCCACTGCGATACCTGCGGCGTGGTTCCCGTGCCCAAGGACCGGTTGCCGGTGAAGCTGCCCGAGGACGTGTCTTTCGACACCCCCGGCAATCCGCTGCTGCGCCATCCCACCTGGAAGGACACCACCTGTCCCAGGTGCGGGGGCGACGCCCAGCGCGAGACCGACACGCTCGACACCTTCGTCAATTCCAGCTGGTATTTCCTGCGGTTCGCCAGCCAGCCGAAGGACAAGCCGTTCGACGCGGCGGAAGTCGCCCAGTGGATGCCGGTGGACCAGTACATCGGCGGCATCGAGCACGCGATCCTGCACCTGCTCTACGCCCGTTTCTGGACCCGCGCGCTGGCGCACTGCGGCAAGCTGGACGTGACGGAGCCGTTCGCCTCGCTGTTCACGCAGGGCATGGTCACGCACGAGACCTACAGCCGCAAGGAAGGCCCGCGCGAGGTGTACTACACTCCCGCCGAGATCGACCGATCCAGCGAAGGCGCGGTGCTCAAGGACGACGGTCAGCCGGTGCAGATCGGCAAGGTTATCAAGATGTCCAAGTCGAAGAAGAACGTCGTCGACCCCGAGGACATCATCCGCGACTACGGCGCCGACGCGGTGCGCTGGTTCATGCTGTCCGATTCCCCGCCGGAGCGCGACCTGCCTTGGTCCGAAGCCGGCATCGAGGGCTGCGGCCGTTTCGTCCAGCGCCTGTGGCGGCTGTTCGGCAAGTACGAGGACGGCACATCGGGCGAGGACAAGGACCTTGCCCGCAAGACCCACCAGACCATTGCCGCCGTCGCCGAGGACATCGAGGCCCTGGCCTTCAACAAGGCGGTGGCGCGGATCTACGAACTCGCCAGCGCGGCCGAGAAAGCGGCCCCTTCCGCTGACCGCAACCACGCGATCCGCTCGCTGCTGCTGATGGCCAGCCCGATGATGCCGCACCTCGCCGAGGAAGGCTGGGCCGCGATGGGAGGCAAGGGACTGGTGGCCGAAGCGAGCTGGCCCGAGGTGGACGAGAGCCTGCTGGTCGACGATGAAGTCACGATCGCCGTCCAGCACAAGGGCAAGCTGCGCGACACGCTGACCGCGCCCGCCGATGCATCGCGCGAAGACCTCGAGGCGCTTGCGCTCGCCAGCGAGAAGGTCCAGCGTTCGATCGATGGTGCGGAAATTCGCAAGGTGATCGTGGTGCCCGGAAGGCTGGTGAATATCGTCACATGATGCGCCGCGCCGCCCTTGCCCTGGCACTTGCCGCCCTTTCCCTGCCCCTCTCCTCGTGCGGGCTGCAGCCGATCTATGCAGGCGGCGGAAGCGGTTATGTGGCGCGCGAACTCGCCGCGATCGAGGTGCCCGCCATTCCGGGCCGCGAAGGCTGGCTCGTCCGCAATGCCCTGACCGACAGGCTGGGGCGCGGCTCCGGCGACAGTGCCTCGCAATACCGGCTCGACATCGTGCTGGACGACGACCTCGAAGGCCTCGGCCTGCTGACGGACGACACCATCGGTCGTCAGCGCCGTATCCTGCGGGCGCGCTACCAGCTGGTGGACCTCGCCACCGATACCATCCTGGTCGATGCGACGGCAGGGTCCGACGCGGGTATCGACGTAGTCAGTTCCGAATTCGCGACGATCGCCGCCGAGCAGACGGCCCTGGAAAACCTGGCGCAGGAAGTGGCCGACCAGATCGTGGTGCGGCTGACGCGAGCCCTGCGCGAACGGCAGTGAGCGCGGGCGGGTGAAGGCGACCCAGCGCGACTACGCCCAGGCTGCGCAGAAGGCGGCAGGCAAGCTGCGCATATTCTTCTTCTGCGGGGCCGACGAAGCCGGCGCGTCCGCTGCCGCTCGCAAGCTGATCGAGAACCTCGACGAGCCGGGCGAACGGGTGGAACTGTCCGGCAGCGATTTGCGATCGGACCCGGTGCGCCTGGTGGACGAGGCGCGGTCCACCTCGCTGTTCGGCGACACCCGTCACATCCTTGTCCGGGCGTCGGGCGAGGAAGCGCACGATGCGATCAACACCTACTGCGAACTGGCCGACCGTGGCGAGGCCGACGCTGCCTGGCCCATCTTCATCGTCGCGACCTCGGCCACCGACAAGTCCCGCAGCGCAAAGCTGCTGATCAAGCGCGGCGATGCGCTGGTGGCGGTCTTCTACCCGCCCGACCTTCGCTCCGTTACCGCAGACGTGCGCGCCATGGCCGATGCGGCAGGCATGCGCCTCAATGGCAACCTTGCCGAACGCATCGCCCATGCCGCCGGGCTCGACGTGCGGCTTGCGCAGAGCGAGGTCGAGAAGCTGGCGCTCTATCTCGACGCATCTCCGCAGGCCCCCAAGCAGGCGAGCACCGACGATTTCGATGCCATCGGAGCCTCGACGGAGGAGGACGGCTTCATGCCGCTGGTCAACGCGGCGCTGGGCGGCGAGGTGCGCAAGCTGCCGAGCGAACTGCGGCGATTGCGGGAGGTCTCCCTCAACCCGGTGGGCGTGGCGTTGGCCCTTGAACGACGCGCGGCGCAACTCGCGCGGCTCTCGGCCAACATGAGGCCAGGAGATGACATGCAGGCCTTCCTGAAGTCGCAGGGCGTGTTCTTTCGCGAACACCGCGAGGTCGGCGATCAGCTGCAGCGCTGGAGCGGGGGCAAGCTGGAAAGGCTAGTGCCCCGCCTTGCGGAACTGCACCGGTCGTTGCTGGCGAACAGCCAGATGGCGGAGCTGATCCTGGCACAGGAACTGGCGCAAATTGCCCGCTATGCGGCCGCGCGCCGCTAGGGCTGCATTTCGCCCCTCCAGGCTACGGAACACACCCCGGCACTAATCTCCTTCGCATTTGCAAAAATTAGTGTCACGGGACCTTTATTGGGTTACGTGGTTTCCCCTAAGGGCAGAGCGTGTTGCACGCTCCTTGTCGAGGGTTCGCTATGGATTTATCAGGCGCTGATCAAAGGGTTGAGGCAGAAGACCTGCTCTCACCGCCCGACGATCATGCCGTCGCTACCCCGCGCCTGCCGACCGCTCCTCGCAATGGCCTTGCCGGATCACTCGAGCGAAAGCGGCTGCAATACTACCTCCTGATGCTGGTTTCCGACATCGTCATCCTGGTGTCGTGCTTTGCCGTCGCGACGATAGCCTATTACGGCGGAATACCTATTTCCGTCGTGCTGCGGGGAGGCATGGCGCCCGGTTTCCTGCTGCTTCCGCTGTTCCTGACCATCGCGCTCTACAACAATTCCTATTCGCTTTCCTCGCTGACCCAGCCGAACAAGGCCAGCCTGCGCATCGTGGCCGCGATCCTGATTTCCGCGGCGCTGCTCAACTTCCTGGCCTTCTTCGCCAAGGGGAACGCCGAATTCTCCCGCGTGATATTCACGTCGGGCATCGGCGGTTCGGTTCTGCTGATGATCGGGTTCCGCTTTGCCTTTACGCGCTGGCTCGTCCGGCGCTGGGGGCCCAATCCGAAGAACCAGCTGGTGATCTACGATGGCGGTCCCCGGTTTACCTTGCCCTACGCCTATCACGTCGATGCCGAGGAATACGGGCTCGAGCCCACCTTCGACGACCCTACCGCGCTGGATCGCCTGTCGAAGTTCCTCTCAAACATGGACGAGGTTATCGTGAGTTGCAGCACGGAGGACCGGGTGCGTTGGGCGGAAGTACTCAAGGGTTCGGGCAGGCATGGCGAGATCGTCTCCGAATTCACCAGGGAAATCGGGGCCCTCGGCGTCATCCATCACTCTTCCGCCAACGTAAGCTCGCTTCTCGTTTCGACGGGCCACCTCGGGATGCGGTCGCGCGTGCTGAAGCGCATGTTCGACGTTTCGATCTCGCTGGCAGCGCTGATCGTGCTGTCGCCCCTCATGTTGTTTGTGGCCCTGGCGATCAAGCTGCACGATGGCGGCCCGGTCTTCTTCCTGCAGCGACGCATGGGTCGCGGGAACCAGTTCTTCGACATCTACAAGTTCCGCTCGATGTCGGAGACGGATGCCAACGGGGACCGTTCTGCGTCGAGGGATGACGACCGGGTCACTCCGATAGGCCGGTTCATTCGCCGGACGAGCATCGACGAACTGCCGCAGCTCATCAATGTCCTGAAAGGCGACATGAGCCGTCGCTGCTCGACTATCCGCTGCGCAACCAGACGATCCTGTGCATGGCGGCAATCCTCATCGTCCTCCTGGCAGGACGTGCGCGGAGACGCGAAGCATGATCAGGATAGCCGCCGCGATCGCGATGCTGGTCATCGCGATTCCCGTCACCCTTGCGCAGCTGGATCAGCAGGCGCGCCTCTCGCCCGCGTTTGCAGCGGTCGTGCCTGACGCGTTCAGCGGCAGTGCCGCACGCGAACGCAGCAAGATCGCCTTGCAGGTAGCCCAGCCCGACCTGGCCGTCGACGAAGCGCGCGCGCAGATCTCGCTGCGTCCGATACCGGCGGAATCGCTCACGATCCTGGCCCTAGCCGCTCTCCAGGCGGGCGATGGCGAGACGGGCCGCCTGGCGCTGGAGGCTGCAAGCCGCCGCGGCTGGAGAGAGCCGATCTCGCAGCTGGCAAGCGGGCAGGGAGCCTTCGAGCAGGGGGAATACGAGATCGCCTCGCAGCGCGTCGTGGCCCTGCTTTCCACCGGCAACCTGACCGACCCCGCGCTGGGCCTGCTGGCCGGCATCGTCGTCGTGCCCGAGGGGCGGGAGGCCATGGCCACCAGGCTGGCGAGCGCTGGGCGCTGGCAGACCAACACCCTTGGCCTGGCCGCTGGCGTTGCGGAGCCGGGCGATTGGGCGGCGACGATTGCATTGGGGCTGGAAAAGGGCGCCGAGCTACCCTGCAGCGCGCTGGAGCGGCTGGCCATGCGCTATGAGCGGGACGGTCATCCTGAAGCTGCCAGCACGCTCGCCGCCAGCGATTGCCTCAGCGACTGATCAGTCGCCTTCCGGCACGGCGAAGGTGCCGGTGACCCGGCCCGTATTGCCTTCTCCCTGCGCGCCCGCTCCGTCCACGCTGGACAGCCCCGAATTGAGATCGATCACCAGCCGTCCACCGTCCAGCGTATCGCCCCCGCGGCGCAGCGCGACGTTGCCCGACAGCACGATTACCCGCCGGTTGAAGTCGTAGACGGCGGCATTGCCGCTGGCCCGCTCGCTGCCGCGCGTCACCGTAACGCCGCCGGTCGCATCGATGCGCTGGATGCGCAGGCTGCCTGCGTCGCTGTAGGCGACGGTGGTGCGCGCTGCCGTCAGCCGCAGGTCGCCCTGCTCGATCACCACGTCGCCGGACAGCACGACGCGGTTCTGCCGATCCTGCAGTTCGATCCGGTCGGCGGCGTAGTTCACCGGCTGGTTGGAGTTGAACCCGGCAATCGTCTGCGCCCCGGCAATCGAGCCGAAGGACAGGGCGGCGACCGCTCCCGCCAGAAGGCCGCCCGCAAGCCCGCGCGTGGCCAGACGCCCCAGCGAAAGGCGCGATAGCGTAGAGGCACGTGTCATGCTGTCAGGCTCCGTCATTGCATTTCATCGGGCAGGCGCAGGCGACCGGGAACCATCCGCAGCCTGGCATTGCCGACGAGGGAAAAGGTCCGCTCACTCAGTTCCGCGCGCATTGCATCGGCGGAAAAGGTGCCGGCGGGGATCTGCCCGCTGACCTGGCCCCGTCCGAAAAGGGTGCGCGTCGGCAGGTCGATCGTCACGTTGCGCGCGACGAATTCGTAGCCGTCGGCAGCGGTGAACTGCACGATGCCGGGGATGACCACCTGTTCGTCGTCGATATCGTAGATGCCGCGCGGCGCGGTGAGCACAGCCGGCCCTTCGGCAAGGACCATGCGCGCCGTCATCGACTGGAGCTGGACCAGCGGCACCGAATTGCTTTCCTGCACGGCCTCGCCAGCCACCAGGCTGAAGGGCCGACCGCTGCTGTCCTGCCCGCGATACATGGCGTTGTCGACGCGCAGGCGATCGTTGGCGATGGCCACCTTGTTGCGATCCAGCAGGAAGCTGATCTCGCCGCGCGGGCTGAGCGGCGTGATCAGCATCATCGCCGCCACCACGCCAACCAGCGCGGGCAGGCCCACGGCGAGGACGCGCACGATCTTGTCGAGCGAACTGCCCGGTGCAGCGAAATGCTGGCGCCTGGTGCGCATCCTGTCTGCGGCTCTGGTCATCGCGCTAGCCTAACGCACGAGCATCATGACTCGTGGCTGAAAATATCCTTGTCTGCCCAGCCGGCGATATCCAGCCGGGCGCGTGCGGGGAGAAAATCGTAGCAGGCCTGCGCCAGTTCAAGCCGGTCCTCGCGCCGTAGCCGGTCGATCAGGATCTCGCGCAGGCGGTGAAGGTAGCGCACGTCGGACGCGGCGTATTCGCGCTGCGCCTCGTTCAGCTCGGGCGCGCCCCAGTCGCTGGACTGCTGCTGTTTGGAGATGCTCTCCCCCAGCAGTTCCTCCACCAGGTTCTTCAGCCCGTGGCGATCCGTGTAGGTGCGGGTCATCTTGCTGGCGATCTTGGTGCAGAAGACGGGTGCCGCCACCACGCCCAGGTAGTGCTCAATCGCGGCAAGGTCGAAGCGGGCGAAGTGGTAGATCTTCACGCGGGCCGGATCGGCCAGCACCGCCTTCAGGTTGGGGGCATCGTAGCGGCTGCCCTTGGCGAAGCGGACGAGATGTTCGTCGCCACTGCCGTCGCTGATCTGCACGAGGCAAAGCCTGTCGCGCGGAGTGACGAGGCCCATTGTTTCGGTATCGACGGCCACGGGGCCATCGGCGAGAACGCCTGCGGGCAGGTCTTCTTCGTGGAAATGTACTGTCATCGCACCCGTCCTTAGGGCCTTACCCCCCTGGGTGGAAGGGGCGATGCCCAATTCCGCCGGAGGTGCTTGCGCGGCATCGTTTTCGCCGCCACACCGGCCTGCGACCATGACCTTGCGAGACTTGATACGGCGCGCGGGGCGATACCGGGGGCGGCTGGCCACGATTGGCGGCCTGGCCCTGTTCTCTTCGCTCAGCCTGCTCACCATTCCGGCGCTGGCCGGCATGCTGCTGGGCGATGCCGTATCGGGCGTTGCCATCGACAGCGCGCTGGTGGTGATCCTGCTGGTCTGCGCGATCGTGCTGACAAACGTGTTCAAGATGGCATCCGACATGGCGACGGCGTCAGCCTCGGCGCGGATCCTCGCCGATCTGCGGTGCGAGGTCTTCGACCATCTTTCGCGCCTGCCGCTGGAATTCCACGACAGCAGCCGCCAGGGCGACCTGATCGCGCTCGCCACCTACGAGGCCGAGCGGCTGAGCGGCTTCCTCACCTCCACTCTCGCCAACGTGCCTGCCATGCTGGTGACGTCGATCGGCGCGACCATCGCGCTGTTCCTGATCGACCCCGTGCTGGCCTTCATCATCCCGGTGCTGATCCCGGTGTTCTACATCGCGCTGAAGCTGCTTTCCCGGCGATTGCGGAAGCTGGGCGCCCGCGCGCAGGAAGCCGAGGCCGAAGTCTACGCCGTGGCCGAGAGCCACCTGCACATGCTCATGGCCACCAAGACCTTCGCTTCCGAGGACGCGCAGGGCGAGCGATATGCGATCGCGGTGGACAAGGCGCGTGCCCGGAGCGTGGCGATCGAGCACGCCAGTGCCGTGATCGGCCCCTTCTCGGCAGTGCTGGGCGGCCTGGCCGCCATCTTCATTATCGTGGCCATCGGCTCGCAGCTGTCGGCGGCGCAGGACAATCCGGCGAGCCTTTTCAGCTTTCTGTTCTATGCCGCCCTGCTGACCCGCCCCGTCAGCCTGCTGTCGAACGTCTACGGGCAGTGGCAGGTGGCAAAGGGTACGCTGGCGCGGCTGGAAAGCGTGCTGCAGCTGCCCGAGGAGCCGGGCTATGCTCCCGCGAAGCAACTGCTCGAGGCGAAGGGCGCAATTGCCTTCGAGAATGTCCGTTTCGCCTATCCCGGCCGCACGGGGCCGATCCACGACGCCAGCCTTTCGATCTCGCCGGGGGAAGTGGTGGCGCTGGTGGGCGAGAACGGGTGCGGCAAGACGACGCTGCTGAAGCTGATGCTGCGGCTCTACGAAGTCGACGGCGGACGCATCACTTTCGACGGCCACGACATCACCGATATCGACGTGCGCAGCCTGCGGCGGCAGGTGGGATACGTTCCGCAGCGCGCGCTGCTGTTCAACGGCACGATCCGCGAGAATATCGCCTTCGGCTCGCCCGACGCCGAGACCGGAGATTTCGACCGCGCGCTGGCGCTGGCGCAGGCCGACGCTTTCGTAGGCCGCCTGTCGCAGGGGCTGGAAACCCTCATCGGCGACAACGGCGTGCGCCTGTCGGGTGGGCAGCGCCAGCGCATCGCCCTGGCTCGCGCCATCCTGGCCGATCCCCCCGTGCTGGTGTTCGACGAAGCCACATCCATGTGGGATCTCGAAGGCGAGACCGCCTTCGTCGAAAGCTGCAAGCAGGCGCTGGTCGGGCGCACGGTCCTGCTCATCACCCATCGCCCCGCCAGCCTGGCGCTGGCCGACCGAATCGTGCTGGTCGACGACGGGCGATGCCGCGAACTGACGCCAGGCGACGAACTGGATCGTTTACTGGCGGGTCGCCACGGCGCCAGCGCGCAGGGTCCGGCACCGCAATGACCGAGGCGACCGCGATCCCTCCGGGCTGGACCAACGTTCTCGAACCAGCGCTCGCCACGCCCGAAGCGCGGCGTCTGGGCGGCTGGCTGCGGGAAGAGGAGGATGCCGGCAAGGTCGTGTACCCGCCGCGCGGGTGCCGGTTGAAGGCACTGGAGCTTACCCCGCTCGAGGCTGTGCGCGTGGTGATCCTGGGGCAGGATCCGTACCACGGGCCCGGGCAAGCACATGGACTCTGCTTTTCCGTGCCCGACGGCGTGCCGCCCCCGCCTTCGCTGAAGAACGTGTTCAAGGAACTGGAGAGCGACATCGGGCTCGCGCGTCCGGCGCACGGATCGCTGGAAAGCTGGGCGCGGCAAGGGGTGCTGCTGCTCAACAATACGCTGACCGTGGAGCAGGGCATGGCAGGCAGCCACGCGGGCAAGGGCTGGGACGCGATAACCGATGCCTGCGTCGCCGCAGTTGCGCAAAAGGCCGAGCCGAGCGTCTTCATCCTCTGGGGCAGCCATGCGCAGGGCAAGGCCGCACGCATTGCCGAATTGCGCGAAAGCGACCGTCACCTGGCGATCAGGAGCCCGCACCCCAGCCCGTTGTCTGCACATCGCGGTTTCTTCGGATCGCGACCATTTTCCAGGACCAACGCCTTCCTCGAACAGAACGGACGCGGGACGATCGACTGGCGGCTGTGAGGCCGGGTCCTTGCCACCCAACGCTGACGGACGAAAACCCTGCCATGACCGATGACGAAGCCCGTAGCGCACTGACCCAGCGCCTCGCCGAACTCGACCGCCTCGACGCGATGAATACCGAAGGACGCGCGCCGGTGACCCTCCAGCAGGACTCGGTCGGGCGGCTGAGCCGGATGGACGCGATGCAGCAGCAGGCGATGGCCCAGGCCGAGGAGCGGCGCCGCGGGGCGGAGCGGACGCGGATCAGGGCAGCGTTGGCGCGTCTGGACGAGGGCGAATGGGGCTGGTGCGTGACCTGCGGAGAGGAAATCGCCGAGGGCCGGTTGCGCAACGATCCGAGCCTGGCGCGATGCGTGGGATGTGCCAGTGCAGCTTGAAGTCGAGCGATAGATAGGCGGGCGAGTGACCGCAGCCGGTCAGGGGATCGGAAGCGCCTCCGCGCCGTCAACGTGCAGGAAGGCGCCCAGCTTGTACCGCGCCACCTCGTTGTTCTCGCTGTCGATCACGGTGATGTTCTGCGCCAGGTGCAGCCGGCCGCTGCCGATCTCTCTGGCGGCGAAATGGCGGGCCACGCGCTTGGCGACGGGGTGGATGGCTGAATCGTCGGGAAGGTCGAAGCGAACCTCGCGGCTGCGCTTTTCGCCCTGTTCGAGATAGAATCGGTAGTCAGGCATAGGCCCCCTTCCACCCTGACTCACAGCACCACTGTTACAGTTTGATGACAGCGGGCAGATATGCGCCGAATTGATCCGGTGGCGCGGGTGCGCGGGCCTGCTAAGAGGCCGCCATGGCTGCCGTCGGATGCTTTGCGCTGCTTGTCCTGCCCCTGGCGGGCATGATGCTGGGCGGCTGGCTGGCGGGGCCGGAGGGCATGATCGTGGGCGCGGGAATCGGCCTTGCCGTCGCGCTGGCGATTACCGGCATCGCCGGCGGCGCGCTGGTGAAGGCGGGCCGCCGCCGCTGAAACCGCGAGGCTTCAGCGGGGCAGCTGGGTGACGCCCATCAGTGCCTCGTCCACGCTGGCCGCGCACTGGCGGCCTTCGCGGATGGCCCAGACCACCAGGCTCTGCCCCCGGCGCATGTCGCCGCAGGCGTAGATGGCGGGATCGGACGTGCGATAGTCCTTCACGTTGGCGTCCACGTTGCCGCGATCGGTCAGGTCGATGCCGCTCTGTTCCAGCATCCCCTGCTTGCGCGGCCCGAGGAAGCCCATGGCCAGCAGGATCAGGTCCGCCGGCAGGGTGAACTCGCTGTCCGGCACTTCGGTCAGCTGACCGCCCGACCAGTCGGCGCGCACGCACTTAAGGCCGGTCACCTTGCCGTCCTCGCCCACGACTTCCTTGGTCAGGACCGACCAGTCGCGCTCCACCCCTTCTTCGTGACTGGAGGAAGTGCGCAGCTTCATCGGCCAGTCGGGCCAGGTCAGCAGCTTGTTCTCCTTTTCGGGAGGCTGCGGCATGATCTCGATCTGGGTGACGGACTTCGCACCCTGGCGGTTGCTGGTGCCCACGCAGTCGGACCCCGTATCGCCGCCGCCGATCACGATCACGTGCTTGCCGGTAGCTGTCAGCGTGCCGCGCGGCGCGGCACGGCTTTCGTCGTCGCCCGCGTTGCGCTTGTTCTGCTGGGTGAGGAATTCCATCGCCAGTCGCACACCGGGGAGTTCCGCGCCGGGGATTTCCAGCTGGCGCGGATGCTCCGCCCCGCCGGCCAGCACCACCGCGTCGAAATTCTCCTTCAGGTTCTTCATAGAAATGTCGACGCCGACCTCGGTCGATGTCTTGAAGGTGACGCCTTCGGCTTCCATCTGCACCGCCCGGCGGTTGATCTGCGACTTCTCCATCTTGAAGTCGGGGATGCCGTAGCGCAGCAGGCCGCCCACGCGGTCGCTCTTCTCGAACACCGTCACCGAATGGCCAGCGCGCGCCAGCTGCTGCGCGCAGGCGAGGCCCGCCGGGCCGGAGCCAACCACGGCCACGCTCTTGCCGGTACGGGTCTCGGGCTTCTCGGGCTTGACCCAGCCTTCCTTCCATCCGCGATCGATGATGGCGCATTCGATCGACTTGATGGTCACCGGCTCGTCGGTGATGTTCAGCGTGCAGCTGGCCTCGCACGGGGCGGGGCACACGCGGCCGGTGAACTCGGGGAAGTTGTTGGTGGAATGCAGCACTTCGAGCGCGTTCTTCCAGTCGCCTTCGTAGACGAGGTGGTTCCAGTCCGGGATGATGTTGTTCACCGGACAGCCGTTGTGACAGTAGGGGATGCCACAATTCATGCAGCGGGCGGCCTGGTTCTTCAGCCCCTCCTCGCTGTGCGGAATCACGAATTCCTTGTAGTGCTTCAGCCGCTCCTCGGGATCGTCATAGCTGCGATCCTGGCGCTCGATCTCGAGGAAGCCCGTTTCCTTGCCCATGTCTGCTAACCCTTATTCCGCCGCCACGCTGGCGGCTTCCTCGCGCTCTGCCTCAAGCTGCTTGAGTGCGCGTGCGTAATCCTTCGGCATCACCTTCACGAACTGGGTGACGGTGGTATCCCAGTCTTCCAGCAGCTGTGCCGCCCGTTCGGACCCGGTGTGCAGCTTGTGCCGCTCCAGCAGGATCTTCAGCCGCGCGGCATCGTGGTAGAGCGGATCGCCCATGCCCAGATCGTCCACGGTATTGGGCCGTTGCTGCGGCAGGCCGATGCCTTCCGGATCGTCGGCGGCCGTGTCGATTGTCTCTAGGTCCACCTGCGCCATGTTGCAGCGCTGGGCGAACGTGCCATCCGGATCATAGACATAGGCAATGCCGCCGCTCATGCCAGCGGCAAAGTTGCGTCCTGTCTGGCCCAGCACGGCCACCACGCCGCCGGTCATGTATTCGCAGCCATGATCGCCGGTGCCTTCCACCACGGCCACCGCGCCCGAATTGCGCACGGCGAACCGCTCTCCCGCGACGCCGCAGAAATAGGCTTCGCCGGAAATCGCGCCATAGAGGCAGGTGTTGCCCACGATGATGTTATCGGTGGGATCGCGGCTCACGCCTTCAGGCGGGCGCACGATCACGCGGCCGCCCGACAGGCCCTTGCCGACGTAGTCGTTGGCATCGCCCACCAGGTCCAGCGTGACGCCGTGCGCCAGCCATGCGGCAAAGCTCTGCCCGGCGGTGCCGGTGAAGTTGATGCGGATCGTATCGACCGGCAGACCCTTGTGGCCGTGAGCCTCGGCTATGCGGCCCGAAAGCATCGCGCCTACCGTGCGGTTGAGATTGCGGATGGTGTAATCCAGCTGCACCGCCGTGCCGCTTTCGATGGCGGACTTGCAGTCAGCGATCAGCGTGTTGTCCAGCGCCGCTTCCAGTCCGTGCTCCTGGTCCATCTGGTGCCACAGCGGCACGTCTGGCGCGAGCTCCACCTTGTGCAGCAGTTTGGACAGGTCCACGCCGTCGGCCTTCCAGTGGCGAATAGCGCGCTTCATGTCGATCCGGTCCACCCGGCCGATCATTTCCTCCACCTTGCGGAAGCCCATTTCGGCCATCAGCTGGCGCAGTTCCTCGGCAACGAAGAAGAAGTAGTTGATCACGTGTTCGGGCTGGCCGACGAACCGCTTGCGCAATTCGGGGTTCTGGGTGGCGACGCCCACCGGACAGGTGTTGAGGTGGCACTTGCGCATCATGATGCAGCCCGCTGCGATCAGCGGAGCCGTGGCGAAGCCGAATTCGTCCGCCCCCAGCAGCGCGCCGATGGCGACGTCACGCCCGGTGCGAAGGCCGCCGTCCACCTGCACCGCGATGCGGCTGCGCAGGTCGTTCAGCAGCAGGGTCTGCTGCGTTTCGGCGAGGCCGATCTCCCACGGGGAACCCGCGTGCGTCAGGCTGGTGAGCGGCGATGCGCCGGTGCCGCCTTCGTAGCCGGAAATGGTCACATGGTCGGCGCGTGCCTTGGATACGCCCGCGGCCACGGTGCCCACGCCCACTTCCGAGACGAGCTTTACCGAAATGCGCGCCTTGGGCTGCACGTTCTTCAGGTCGTGGATCAGCTGGGCCAGATCCTCGATCGAATAGATGTCGTGGTGCGGCGGCGGTGAGATCAGGCCGACGCCCGGCGTGGAGTGGCGCACCTTGCCGATGCGCTTGTCCACCTTGTGGCCGGGAAGCTGTCCGCCCTCGCCTGGCTTCGCGCCCTGCGCCATCTTGATCTGGATGTCGTCCGAATTGGCGAGGTATTCGGTGGTGACGCCGAAACGGCCGCTGGCCACCTGCTTGATCCGGCTGCGCATCGAATCGCCGTTGGCCATCGGTACGAAGCGTTCGGGTTCCTCGCCGCCTTCGCCGGTGTTGGAGCGACCGCCGATGCGGTTCATGGCGATGGCGAGCGTCGAGTGCGCCTCGTGGCTGATCGAACCGAAGCTCATGGCCCCGGTGCTGAAGCGCTTGACGATCTCCTCGGCCGGCTCGACCTCGTCGAGCGGGATGGGCTCGTCCGCCAGCTTCAGTTCCATCAGGCCGCGGATGGTCAGCAGGCGTTCGCTCTGTTCGTTGATGGAACGGGCGAATTCCTCGTACTGCTTCTTCGCATCGCCGCCCTGCTCGCTGCGCACGGCGTGCTGCAACTGGGCGATGTTGGCGGGCGTCCAGGCATGTTCCTCGCCGCGCAGGCGGTACTGGTAGATGCCGCCAACATCCAGCATGTGGCGGTAGATGGGATTGTCGCCGAAGGCCGCGGCGTGGCGGCGCACGGTCTCCTCCGCCACTTCGGCAAGGCCGATCCCTTCGATGGTGGTGGCGGTGCCCTTGAAATAGGCGTCGATGAACTCGCTCGACAGGCCGACGGCATCGAAGATCTGCGCGCCGCAATAGGACTGGTAGGTGCTGATGCCCATCTTCGACATCACCTTGCGGATGCCCTTGCCCACGGCCTTGATGTAGTTCTGCTCAACCTTTGCGGGGTCGAGCTCGGGGAATTTCTTGGCCCGCAGGTCTTCCAGCGTCTCGAAGGCGAGGTAGGGGTTGATGGCTTCCGCGCCGTAGCCCGCGAGGACGCAGAAGTGGTGCACCTCGCGCGCTTCCCCGGTTTCCACCACGATGCCGGTCTGCATGCGCAGGCCCTGGCGCACCAGCTGGTGGTGCACGGCGGCGGTGGCGAGAAGCGCGGGCATGGGAATGCGGTCGGGGCCCTGCTTGCGGTCCGACAGGATCAGGATGTTGCGATCCTGCAGCACTGCCTCGGTGGCAGCCCAGCACATTTCCTTGATCGCCATTTCCAGCCCCTCGGCGCCGGTCTCGGCGTCCCAGGTGATGTCGATGGTGGCGGTCCGGAAGGCCCCGTCGAGGCTGGCCTCGACCGAGCGGATCTTCTCCATGCCGCGGTTGGTCAGGATCGGCTGGCTGATTTCCAGGCGCTTGTGCGTGCCTGCCTCGTGACCCAGCAGGTTGGGGCGCGGGCCGACCATGGTCAGCAGGCTCATCACCAGTTCCTCGCGGATCGGATCGATCGGCGGGTTGGTGACCTGGGCGAAGTTCTGCTTGAAATAGTCGTACAGCAGGCGGCTGCGGTTCGACAGCACGGCGATCGGCGTGTCGGTGCCCATCGAGCCGATGGGATCGTCGCCACTGGTCGCCATCGGCTCCAGGAACTTGGCGATATCTTCCTGAGTGTAGCCGAACGACTGCTGCCGATCGAGCAGGCTGACCTCGTTCGCCTGCACGGCCTCGGCGTCGGTCTCGATCGCTTCCAGGTCGCGCAGCTTGTACTGCGCCTTTTCCAGCCATTCCTCGTAGGGTTCGGCGTTGGCCAGCTGCGCCTTCAATTCCTCGTCCTCGACGATGCGGCCCTGTTCGAGGTCGATCAGCAGCATGCGACCGGGCTGCAGGCGCCACTTGCGGACGATGTCTTCCTCTGCAAACGGCAGCACGCCGCTTTCGGAGGCAAGGCACACGAGGTCGTCCTTCGTCACGCAATAGCGCGCAGGCCGCAGGCCGTTGCGATCCAGCGTGGCGGCGATCTGCCGCCCGTCGGTGAAGGCCACGGCGGCCGGGCCGTCCCACGGCTCCATCAGCGCGGCGTGGTATTCGTAGAAGGCGCGCCGCTTGGGATCCATCAGGTCGTTGCCGTTCCACGCCTCCGGGATCAGCATCATCATGGCATGGGCCAGCGAGTAGCCGCCCAACATCAGCAGCTCGAGCGCGTTGTCGAGGCAGGCGGTGTCCGACTGGCCGTGCGGCACGATCGGCCACAGCTTGTCGAGGTCGGCGCCCAGCAGGTCGCTCTCCATCGTGCGGCGGCGCGCGTTCATCCAGTTCACGTTGCCGCGCACCGTGTTGATCTCGCCGTTGTGCGCGATCAGGCGGAACGGCTGCGCCAGCCGCCAACTGGGGAACGTGTTGGTGGAAAAGCGCTGGTGCACCAGGCCCAGCGCGCTCTCGCAATCGGGATCGCGGAGGTCGTCGTAGAAGCTGCCCACCTGGGTCGCCAGAAGCAGCCCCTTGTAGACCACCGTGCGGCTGGAAAAGCTGGGCATGTAGAGCTTTTCCAGCCCCGGCATGGCGTGCTTTGCCGCCAGTTCCTTCAGGGGGTTCTGAGTCTGCTTGCGGATCACGATCAGCTTGCGCTCGAACGCGTCCTGATCGGCGCAGTTGTCGCCCTTGGCGATGAAGCACTGGCGGATCACCGGCATCGATTCGAGCACCGCCTTGCCCAGTCCATCGTTGGTGGTGGGCACGTCGCGCCAGCCGATCAGGCGCTGGCCTTCCTTGGTAATGAACTTCTCGAACTGCTCGGTGATGAACGTGCGGGCGTCGTCTTCCTGCGGCATGAAGCACATGGCCACCGCGTAATCGCCGACCGGCGGCAGCGTCAGCCCTTCGTCATCGGCCCACTTGCGATAGAGCCTGTCGGGGATCTGCATGAGGATGCCCGCGCCATCGCCCAGCAGCGGATCGGCGCCCACGGCGCCGCGGTGGTCGAGATTGGCGAGAATTTCCAGCGCCTGCGTGACGATATCGTGCGAGGGCTTGCCCTTGATGTGGGCGACAAAGCCCACGCCACAGGCATCATGCTCGTTGACCGGATCGTATAGGCCGCGGGCTGACGGGTACTCGTTCAATTCTCAACTCTTCCTTTTGTCGGGCGGAACGAGGGAACGCTTCGAACCCTGCCCCGGCGCGAAGCCGGTTACAACGGTAACGAAACGCGACTCACCAGCCCGTGGTGCTGCACGAAAATGTCGCGAGTTGCCCTCATGACGACACGAAGCAATTTTGGCAAGGTTCGCAGCACCGCAAAATCGCTTCGCGGCCCGATAGGTTCGGTTTCCCGGCGAACGACTTGCGGCAGCGCCGCGGGGTTACTTGCCCATGCGCTGCAGGTTCATCAGCGCTTCGCGCAATACCCGCTCGTGATCGTCGTTGGAAGGCTTCGGCCGGGCGACCTGCTGCGCTGCCCCGTCCTGCGCCGGCGCCGAAGGGGCTTCGCGTACCACCGATTCCACCCGGTCCGGGTGAACGGCTTTTCCGGGATCGCGCCTGAACGGATTGAGCGAGGCGAAGTCGCCGAACTCGGCGCTTTCGTCGGCCCCGTCCTCGTCCTCATGTTCGCTCCACAGGTCGACGAGGGCGGCGTCCACGTGCTCGACTTCGTTCGCCGCCGGCTGGGCAGCGTCGTCTTCGACTGGCGTGGGAAGACTGGCGGCGGAAGGGCTGAAATAAGCGACCTTGGCCCGCGCGGCCTCAGCGGCGGCGGCGACATCGAAATCGCCGGGGACGGACGGATCGCCGGTTTTCCGGGCCACGGGCTCCGCGACCGCACCGGATACGGGTGAGGGCGCTGCCGCCTTCTGGGCGGCCCTTTCGGCGCTCCACCGGCGATGCCTGTCCAGCGTGGCGCTCAGTCGCTGGACCAGCTGGACGAGACCTTCGTCAGCCATGTCGGCTTCGGATTCCCGGCTGGCGGTTGTCGCGGCCTCGGAATCTGGCTTCTCGTACACGCTATCCTCGCTCTCTGGGCCGGCATCTTGCGCCGGGTCGATCTCGTCATCCTCGGCCAGGTGGACCGCGTCGCCCTCGCCTCGCGCCAAGGAAGGCGGAGAAAAGGGCAGCGGATCGCCTGCATCGATTGCATCGCCCTCAACGGGCTCGGAGTCTTCCGCGTCGACCACCTGCAGGAACGGCTCGCTCTCGGCAGGTTCGTGCCATTCCTCGACCGGCTCCTCGTCGATCACCGCGGCTTCGGCTTCGAGTTCGAAGACATCATCGTCCGCAGGTTCGGCTGCGGGGGCGACGGGTTCGTAGACCAGTTCGACTTCGGGGAAGCGCGCGGCGGGCAGCACTTCGCTGTCCGCGACCTCATCACTGTCGACCGCCGTCGCCAGAGAACGGCGGCGGGTGGTGGAAGCAAGAAGCTCGACTTCGGGTTCGATATCGGATTCGCCCAGGTCCGCCGGCGCATCCAGCCATTCGCCTTCCGAGTGATCGGCGAGCGCGGGTATCCTGGAGGCGGCGATCCGGCGCGCGATCGCGAGGCCAAGCGCGGCACCAAGCAGCGTGCCGCCCAGCGCCACGAGGCTTTGCGCCTTGAGACCCAGCGGCGGAGCAGCCATCGGCAATATCGAAGGCAGCCCCAGCGCCACGCTCGCGCGTTCCAGCAGGGATACAGGCACGATCATGCTGCCGATGCCCAGCAGCGCGGCAAGCCACAGCGCCACGATCCACGGGAACGCCGGGCTCGCCGTGATCGAAGGCTTCCCCGCGCGGGCGGGAGCCGTCATGCTGTCGTCCATATGTTCGGGGTTGGTCGCCATGTCCCGATCCTGTTCCGGCGCCCTGTCCTGCCCCGACCGGGTTCAGGCGGCGGCAGGGACACGGCCATCATCGCGTTTGCCTAGCAGGGCAAGGTAAACGGTCCGATAACGCTGGGCATTGGTGGACCAGTCGTGGTTCTCGCGCACGTGGGCGTGTGCCGCCCGCCGGATCGCGTCCCATTCCGCGCGCCGATCGACGAGGTCGGCCAGCGCGGCGGCGCAGGCGGCCGGATCGTCGGGCGCGAACAGCACGCCGGTCTCGCCGTCGCGGATCAGTTCGCGGTGCCCGCCCACGTCGCTCGCGGCCACCAGCTGCATCTGGGCGTTGGCCTCCAGCGGCTTGAGCGGGGTGACGAGATCGGTCAGCCGGCTCTTCTTGCGCGGATAGGCCATGATGTCGGTAAGGGCATAGTACCGCTCCACCTCGGCATGGGGGACCCGCCCGGTGAAATGGATGCTATCGGCAACAGGTGAGGCCGCGGCCTTTGCGCGCAAGGCCTCGTCCATCGGGCCGCCGCCCACCAGCAGCAGGTGCGCGCCCGCATGGCGATCCGCCAGCATGGGCATGGCGGCGATGAGGTCGTCCAGCCCCTCGTAATCGTAGAAGCTGCCGATGAAGCCGATCACCGGACCTTCGCCGATGCCCAGTTCCTCGGCCAGGGCCTCGTCGCGCTCGGCGGGGTTGCCGAACGTAGTGAGGTCCACGCCGTTGGGCATGATGTCGATCTTCGCGGCCGAAAAGCCGCGCGCTACCAGGTCATCCTTCAGGCCCTGGCAAATGGTCATCACCGCATCGGACCCGCGAACGGCCATGTTCTCGAGATGCCGCGTGAGGCGGTATTTCAGCGATCCCTCTCGCCCCGTCAGGTTGCCGACCGCCGCATCTTCCCAGAACGCGCGGATCTCGTAGACCACCGGGATGCCCAGCCTGCGGCCCGCGCGCACCGCGGCAAGACAGTTGAGCGCGGGGGAGTGGGCGTGCAGCACATCGGGCCGCCAGACCTGCGCCAGCGCGATTATCGCCTGCGTCAGCGCGTCGATCTCGCGCCATTCCCTGAGGCCCGCCGGACCGCCGGACTTTCCCTGCGTGCGGTGGAAGGCAAGGCCATCGACCTGCTCGGTCGCAGGTCCCGGCTCGACGTGGCGCTGCCCGGTCAATCCGCGCACTTCCAGTCCCATGCCCTGCTGCGCCCGCATTATGGCGCGCGTGCGGAAGGTATAGCCGCTGTGCATCGGCAGCGAATGGTCGAGGATGTGCAGGATGCGTGTCATCGGCGCATTCCCTGCCAGAACAGACTTAACGGCGCGTCAATAGCTTGGCCCTAAAGCGAGAGCCTCGCACGCGAGGACGCTTGGACCGGTGATCGACTATTTCTCCATCGCGCTGACGCACGGGCTGATCCTGCTCGCCTGCTGGCGCCTGCTGTTCCGCGACGAGCTGGATGCGGAGGGCGAAGTGCGCCCCCGGTCGCCGCGCCCGTGGCTGAGGCGCGAGGAGGGCGGCAAGGATGCGTGACCTCGTCCTGCTCGCCTTTGTGGCGGCCGTTGCCCTCATGGGCCTGAGGCGTCCGTTTCTGTGGGTGCTGCTCTACATCTATGTCGATATCGTCACCCCGCAGAAGGTGGGCTACGGCATCATCACCAGCATTTCGCTGTCGCTGCTGTGCTTCGTCGCCGCCTTCGTCGGGTATGTCCTGCTCGACAGCAAGCAGGGCAGCCGCTTCGCCCTGCGACAGTGGCTGATCGTCGCGCTGCTGGCATGGTGCGGCTACACCACGCTGGGAGCCGACTTTCCGGAAGAGGCATGGACCAAGTGGGACTGGGTGTGGAAGAGCCTGGTCTTCGCCGCTTTCCTGCCGCTGACGCTGCGCACCAAGCTGCGGCTGGAGGCCGCGGCGCTGATCATGGTGCTTTCCGCCGCCTCGATCATCGTCTCGGCGGGGATCAAGACGGTACTGTCGGGCGGCGGATACGGCACGCTGGTCTCGCTGGTGCAGGACAATGCCGGACTTTACGAGGGCTCCACCCTCTCAACCGTCGCCATCGCCATGATCCCGCTGATCGTGTGGGTGGCGCGCCACGGCAGCATCTTCACCGAGCGGCGACTGGCGATGATCTTTGCCGCAGCGCTGGTGTTTGCCGCCCTGCTGGTGCCCATCGGCACGCAGACGCGCACCGGGCTGATCTGCATTGCCGTTCTGGGCGTGCTGGTGATGCGCAGCGTTCGCTATCGCTTCGTCTACGCCGGGCTGGCCGGGGCCGTGATGCTGGCCGCGCTGCCCTTCCTTCCCGCCAGCTACACCGAGCGCATGTCCACGATCACGGAGTACCAGGCAGACGAAAGCGCCTCCACCCGCGTCGCCGTGTGGAAGTGGACGCTGGATTACGTGGCGGACAATCCCACGGGCGGCGGCTTCGATGCCTTCCTGGGTAACAGCTTTACCTACAACATGCGCCAGACCCGGGAACTGGGGAACACCGACGCGGTGGTCTACCAGGAAGTCACCGACGAGGGCCGCGCCTATCACTCCGCCTATTTCGAGGTGCTGGGCGAGCAGGGCTACCCCGGCTTCGCGATCTGGATCACGCTGCAGGGCCTTGGCCTGTGGCACATGGAGCGCATCCGCCGCCGCTATGCCAATAGCGAGGACGAGGACGAGAAGCGCTGGCGTTCCCTCGCCACCGCGCTGCAGAACGGGCAGGTGATCTACCTCGTCGGCGCGATGTTCGTGGGCGTGGGGTATCAGCCCTTCATGTTCATGCTGCTGGGCCTGCAGATCGCGCTCTACAGCCTGATGAAGCGGGACTGGGCCGGGGTGAAGACGCCCGAGCGCCCGTGGCTGCGCGCGCAGGTGGCGGAGAAGGCCCCCGCATGATCGCCCCGCCGATCCCCCCGCAGCGCACCCGCACGCCGCATCTCGCGGCCCTGACGGGCCTGCGCGGCCTGGCGGCGTGGTGGGTCGTCTTCTACCACGCTCGCCTGTCCCTGACGCAATGGATGCCGGAGGCGGGTATCGCCGTTGCCGCGCAGGGATACCTCGCGGTGGACCTGTTCTTCATGCTTTCGGGCTTCGTTATGTGGCTGAACTACGGCGCGCGGCTGCGCAGCGAGGGGCTGGCGGGTGCGCCGGCCTTCTGGTGGCGGCGCTTTGCACGCATCTGGCCGCTGCATGCCGCGATACTGGGCGCCGTGGCGCTGTTTGCACTCACATTGCTGGCGACCGGGCGCGACACGGCGAACTATCCGCTGGCAGAGCTGCCGCTCCATCTCCTGCTGCTGCAGAACTGGGGCCTGACGGCGGAGCTGACATGGAACCACCCGGCATGGTCGATCAGCACCGAACTGGCCGCCTACCTGCTGTTTCCGCTGGCCGTCCTGGCCATGCGCTGGGAGGAGATGCGCCCCCTTGCGCTGGTGGCGGGCGTGGTGGTGCTGGCGCTGGCGCTGCACGGGGTGTTCACTCTGGCGGGAGCGCAGTCGCTGGGCGATCAGATCACGCGGCTGGGGCTGGTGCGCTGCATCGTGCAGTTCGGCATCGGCATGCTGCTCGCCAACCTGTGGCACGCATGGCAGGGGCGCGGCGGCATGGCACTGGGCTGCGCTGGCATGTCCGCCGCGGCGTTTGCCGCAGTGGTCATCTTCGATGGTCCGGGAACCCTGCTGATCCCGCTCGCCTTCGCGGCCATGCTGACGGCCCTGGCGCTGGATCGTGGACCCGTCGCCCGCCTGCTCTCCAGTCGACCGCTCGTATGGCTGGGGGACGCCAGCTACGCGACCTACCTGGTGCATTTTCCGCTGCTGGTGGCGCTCAAGCTGGTGGCGGTGGACGAAAGCCTGCAGATCGGCCCGCTGGTCTTCGCCGCCTACCTGGCGGTGCTGCTGGCCCTGTCCGGCGGTCTCTACCGCTGGCTGGAAAAGCCCACGCAGCGCTGGCTGAACGGGAGGCGTGTCGGCTTTTCGAACGTGCCTCCGCACGCTCGTCCTCGCTAGACGCGCAGCAAGCTGCTTCCGCTGCCCGAGGGCCTAGGACGAGAAGACTAGTCCGACACCGTTGGATTGGCCCGCATCCATTCCTCCACGACGGGCGCGATCTGGCCGCGCCACTTGCTGCCGTTGAAGATGCCGTAGTGGCCCACGTTCGGCGCGAGGTGGTACTTCTTCCGCCTGGCGGGCAGGTGTTCCGCCAGGTCCAGCGCGGCGCGGGTCTGGCCGACGCCGGAAATGTCGTCGTGCTCGCCCTCGATCGCCAGCAGCGCGGTGTCGCGGATGGCATCGGGATCGATGGCCTTGCCCCGGTGCACGAATTCGCCCTTGGGCAGCGAGTGTTCCTGGAACACGTGATGGATGGTCTGGAGGTAGAATTCGGCCGTCATGTCGCAGACAGAGAGGTACTCGTCGTAGAACTGGCGCGTGCGTTCGGCACTGTCGTGGTCGCCCACGGTCATGTGCTTGAACATCTCGTAGTGGCTCATCATGTGGTCGGCCAGGTTCATCGAGATGAACCCCGCCAGCTGCAGGAAGCCGGGATATACGCGGCGCCCCGCGCCGGGATAGTTCAGCGGCACCGTGGCAATCACGTTGTTCTCGAACCAGCTCAGCGGCTTTTCCATGGCGAGGTCGTTCACGCCCGTCGGGCTGGCGCGCGTGTCGATCGGGCCGCCCATCATGCTCAGCGTTGCGGGACGGCACTTGTCCTTGGCCGCTGCCATGATGGCGGTGGCGGCGAAGGCGGGGACCGAGGGCTGGCAAACGGCCAGGATATGCGTGTTCGGGCCGATGAACTGCAGGAACTCGATCAGGTAGTCGATGTAGTCGTCGAGATCGAAGTGGCCCTCGCTCACCGGCACCTGCCGGGCATCGGCCCAGTCGGTGATCCAGACTTGCTGGTTTTCCACCATGCGCTGAACCGTGCCGCGCAGCAGGGTGGCGTAGTGGCCGCTCATCGGAGCGACGATCAGCAGCTTGGGCGCATCTTCGGGGAGGCCGTCGCGGGTGAAGCGGCGCAGCGAGGCAAACGGCTTCTCCATCACCACGCTTTCGCTCACGTAATGCGTCTCGCCGTCCTTCTCCACTGGCTGGATGTCGAAATCGGGCTTGCCGCGCTCCTCGTAGAGGTGGGCGAAGACTTTCAGGGCGGATGCCATGGCCGGGCCCATGCCCATGTAGCCCATTGGCAGGGCCGGGTTGTCGAGCAGCCGCGCGCCTACGGCGGCCCAGTTGCTGGCCGTTCCCAGCATGGCGCGTTGCATCTCGTAAGCGGAATAAAGCACTGATACTTCCTCTGCGTGTCGCCCGCTGCGGGGGCGAGGGTATTTGCGGGCCGGAATTGCTGACCGTGCCCATGGATTGCGTCAGACATGGCCCCTTTTGCCTCTTGTTGCAATGCGGCATAGGAGCGCGCGGCGCTTTGCCGGGCCCCGAACAACCGGCTGCGAACAAGCAGGGGAAACGGTGCTTCAAAGCCGCATGACTTTGGGCTAGTGCCCCTGCAACATGGCTTTCCCCGACACGACACCAGAGCCCGAGAAGGCGAAAAGCCTCGCGCCGCTGACCATGATCTTTCGCGAGGCGAAGAAGTATCCGTTGCAGCTGGGCTTCGCCGCGCTGGCCTTGCTGATAACCGCCATCATCACCTCGCTGGCCCTGCCCAGCGCGCTGCGCCTCATCATCGATCGCGGCTTCATCGGCGCCGGAGAGGACGGGGGCGAGATCGGACGCTGGTTCCGCTACCTGCTGGTGCTGGTGGCCGTCCTGGGGATCGGCACGGCGGTGCGGTTCTACTTCGTAAGCTGGCTTGGCGAACGGGTGGTCGCCGACATCCGCCGCAAGGTCTACGACAACCTCCTGCGCCTCTCGCCCTCGTTCTTCGAGGAGAACAGCCCCAAGGAAATCAGCAGCCGCATGGTGTCGGACACGGCCATCATCGAGCAGGTGATGGGCACCACCGTCTCCGTCGCGCTGCGCAACGTCATCATCGCCGTGCTGGGCACGGGCTACCTGTTCTGGCTGGCCCCGCAACTGGCCATCTGGCTGCTGGTCGGCATACCCGTGGTGATCATCCCCATCGCCGTTTTCGGGCGCCGGCTGCGCGATATCAGCCGCACCAGCCAGGACCGGGTGGCCGACGTGGGCGCCATGGTGACGGAAATGCTCTCGGCGATGAAGATCGTGCAGGGCTTCAATCAGGAAACGCGCGAAAGCGGGCGTTTCGGCGACGCGGTAGAGCGCACCTTTGCCACCGCGAAGACGCGCATCCTGATCCGGGCGGTGATGACCGCGCTGCTGATCACCCTGATCTTCGGTGCCATCACTATCCTGCTGTGGCGCGGGGCGGTGCTTGTGACCACGGGGGCGATCTCCGGAGGCACGATCGCCGCCTTCATCTTTGCCGGCGTGATCGTCGCCGGCTCCTTCGGCGCGCTGACCGAGGTGTTCGGCGACCTCCTGCGCGGCGCGGGCGCGGCCAGCCGCCTGCGCGAACTGATGGACGAGCGCCCCGAGATCACCGCTCCGGCGCGTCCGCAGGACCTGCCCGAGCCGCCGCGGGGAAGCCTGTCGTTCCGCAACGTCACCTTCAGCTATCCCACCCGACCCGGCGAACGGGCCATCACGGATTTCTCGCTGACCGTCGAGCCGGGCGAGACTGTGGCCATCGTCGGCCCCTCGGGCGCGGGCAAGTCCACGATCTTCCAGCTGGCGGAGCGGTTCTACGATCCCGCCGAGGGCACGATCCGCATGGACGGCGTGCCGCTGACCCAGGCAGATCCTGCCGCGATCCGGCGCCGCATGGCGCTGGTGCCGCAGGAAGGCATCCTGTTCGCCGCAAGCGCGCGCGACAACCTGCGCTACGGTGCCTGGGACGCGGACGAGGAGGCGATCTGGGATGCCGCGCGCGCGGCCAATGCCGAAGATTTCCTGCGCAATCTGCCCGACGGGCTGGATACCTTCCTCGGCGAGGGCGGGGCACGCCTTTCCGGCGGTCAGCGGCAACGTATCGCGATCGCGCGGGCCGTGCTGCGCGACGCGCCGATCCTGCTGCTGGATGAGGCGACCAGTGCGCTGGACGCCGAGAGCGAGCGGCTGGTGCAGGACGCGCTCGAGCACCTGATGGAAAACCGCACCACGCTGGTGATCGCGCACCGCCTTGCCAC
The DNA here is from genome assembly GCF_036321025.1 of Aurantiacibacter hainanensis. NCBI lineage: Bacteria > Pseudomonadati > Pseudomonadota > Alphaproteobacteria > Sphingomonadales > Erythrobacteraceae > Aurantiacibacter > Aurantiacibacter hainanensis. Next base: position 1,210,729 of record NZ_JAZAPB010000001.1, on the reverse strand, counting down.
GGTGCGCGCGTCGGACCGGATCGTGGTGATGGAGAACGGGCGCATCGTCGAACAGGGCGATCACGCCAGCCTGACGGCGAAGGGCGGCCTCTACGCCCGCCTGGCGGCGCTGCAGTTCGACGATCCCGCCGCGGCCTGAGTTTCCAGTGGCTTAAAGGGCGGCGGCCGTACCGTTGATGCCTTGCGTCGAGAAGAATCAGCCCTACATCGATTTGGTAACGACAGAAACCGTCTTGAGGTTGTCTCGATAGCGGTCGCCCATTTTCTTACATCACCGCCTTTGAAGGGATCGCATACTTCAATGATTCGCAAACTGCTTGTCACGTCGGCCTCCGTTATCGGTCTGGCCGTCGCCGCCCCTGCCATGGCGCAGGACGATACCGCCACCGAGGCGCCCACGATGGAATTCGGCACCTGGGGTGTCGACCTCACCCAGCTCGATCAGTCGGTGGACCCGGGTGACAACTTCAACGCCTACACCAACGGCAAGTGGGTCGCCGCCAACGAAATTCCGGCTGACCGCAACCGCTATGGCGCGTTCGACATGCTGCGCGAGGATTCGATCAGCGACGTGGAAGTGCTGGTGCGCGACCTGGTTGCCTCCGATCCGGCCCCCGGCACCACGGCGCGGCGCATCGTCGATGCCTTCAATGCCTATAACGATGTCGAGGCGATCGACGCGACGGGCCTCGCCCCGGCACAGCCGTTCCTGCAGGACATCTACGGGGCGAGCGACCTAACGGAACTGGTCGGGCTGTTCCAGCAGGCCGGCTATCCCGGCCTTGTCGCCGCAGGCGTCGGCGTGGATGCCCGTAACCCGACTGAATATGTCGTCTCCATCGGCTTCGACGGCATGGGCCTGCCGGATCGCGACTATTATCTCGTCGATTCCGAGAGCAACCTGGAAATCCGCGCTGCCTACAAGGACTATCTGACCTTCCTGCTGGACAAGGCCGGCTATGCCGATGCGCGCGGCGCTGCGGAGGCGGTCTATTCGTTCGAGCGCAAGGTGGCCCAGCTGGAATGGGCACGGCAGATGTTCCGCCTGCCCCAGCTCACCTACAACGAGCTGACGCCCGCAGAGCTTACCGCAATGGCAGGCGACTTTCCCATCAACACGGTGCTGGAATCCGGTCAGTTCGCCGACCAGCCGCGTTTCCTGGTGGCGCAGCTTCCTCCTACCGAGGAAGAGGTCGAGGCGCTGGGCCTGACCGAGGAACAGCTTGGCATGATCGGTGGCGGCCTGCCGGCGATGATGGAGCTTCTCACCGAGACGCCGCTGGCCACGCTGAAGGCCTTCATGGCCGCGCAGTTCTTTTCGAACAACGCATCGGTCCTCTCCAGCGAGTTGGATGAAGCCAACTTCGAATTCTTTGGCCGCACCATCAATGGCCAGGAGGAGCAGCGGGAACGCTGGAAGCGCTCCATCGCGGCCGTGGAAGGCGCGCTGGGCGAACAGCTGGGCGCACTCTATGTCGAGCGGTATTTCCCGCCCGAGAGCAAGCAGCGCATGGACGCGCTGGTCGCCAACCTGCAGCGCGCCATGGCCATGGCCCTCGACGAAAACGAGTGGATGACCCCCGAGACCATTGCCGAAGCGCGCACCAAGCTGGAAGGCTTCGTGCCGATGATCGGCTATCCGGACGAGTTCGAGACCTACGACGGCCTCGAGATCACTGCCGACGACCCGCTGGCCAACCGCATCAGCGCCACCCGCTGGAGCATCCAGGACAACCTGGAGCGGCTCGGCACCAAGGTGGACCCCAGCGAATGGGGCATGCTGCCGCAGACGGTGAATGCCTACTACTCCCCGCTGACCAACCGCATCGTGTTCCCCGCCGCAATCCTGCAGCCGCCGTTCTTCAACGCGGAAGCGGACCCGGCCGTGAACTACGGCGCCATCGGCGCGGTGATCGGGCACGAGATCGGTCACGGCTACGACGACCAGGGATCGCAGTTCGATGCCACCGGCACGCTGCGCAACTGGTGGCAGGAGGAAGACCGCGAGGGCTTCGAGCAGTTCACCGCGCGCATGGCCGAATATATCGAGGCCTACTGCCCGGTCGACAGCTCCGAGGGCCCGGTCTGCCTGCGCGGCGGCCAGTCGATGGGCGAAACGCTGGGCGACGTGGTCGGCCTGCAGATGGCCTACCGCGCCTACCGCCTGTCGCTGGACGGGCAGGAAGCTCCGGTGATCGACGGCCTGACCGGCGACCAGCGCTTCTTCCTCGGCTTCGCGCAGGTATGGCGCGGAATGGAGCGTGAGGAAAGCCTGCGCAACCGCGTGATGACGGCCAACCACCCGCCGGGCGAATTCCGCCTTAACAACGCGGTACGCCACATCGATGCCTGGTATGACGCCTTCGATGTCGGCGCGGACGACGCGCTATACCTGCCGCCGGAGGAGCGGATTTCGATCTGGTAATCGGCCAGCGGCAAAAAACGAACACCCGAACGGGGGCGAGGCTTGACTTCGCCCCCGTTTTGGTTGGAGGCGGGGGAGCCAAAGCTATCAAGCCAGGGACTTCCGCCAGAGCATGACTTTCCTTCAGATGCTGATCCTCGCCATCGTGCAGGGGATCACCGAATTTTTGCCGATCTCGTCCTCCGGGCACCTGATCCTCGTGCCGGTCTTCCTCGATTTCCGCGACCAGGGGCCGATGCTCGACATCGCGGTGCACATCGGCTCGCTGCTGGCGATCATCGTCTACTTCTTCAAGGACGCCTGGGGCCTGGCGCGCGGCGGTTTCGCCACCGTCGGCATCGGCCACGCGCCGGAGCAGAAGCGCCTGTTCTGGTGGATCGTGCTGGGCACGATTCCGGCCGTCGTGGCGGGCCTCGCGATCAAGACCGGCGCGCTCAACGGGGTGGCCGTGGCGCTGTTCGGCCTAAAGATCGAGGACGGCGACCTGCTTGCCTCCCTGCGCTTAACCGATCTCATTGCCTTCAACCTGATCTTCTACGGTATCCTTCTTGGCCTTGCCGACTATTTCGGCCGCGAGGACCGCACCTACGAGAACATGACCTGGCGCGATGGCCTGCTGGTGGGCCTGGCGCAGGCGCTGGCGCTGATACCCGGCACCAGCCGCTCGGGCGTCACCATGACGGCGGCACGCGTACTCGGCTTCGGCCGGGTGGAAGCGGCGCGCTTTTCGTTCCTGCTGTCTATCCCCGCAGTGGCCGGGGCGGGCGTGCTGATCGTGCCGGATCTGATGGAAGCGGGCAGCGACATGGTGATAGAAGCGCTGATTACCGGCGGTCTCACCTTCGTCGCGGCCTTCGCCACCATGGCCTTCCTGATGAACTTCCTGAAGAAGGCGTCGATGCTCGTCTTCGTGCTCTATCGCATTGCCATGGGCGTGCTGCTTCTGTGGATGTTCTGATCTGGCGTTAACCCAGTAGAATTCTTCTTTTTCGGCCACATGATCAGCAGGATCCGGACAACCGGCGCCGACTGCTGGAACCCGATCCGGCACCTTGCCGTTGATAGGGTGAAGGCAGAAGAAGGATTTGTTACGTGGGTCTAGTTTTCCTGATCGTGGTAGGAGCCATCCTGGGATGGCTGGCTGCGTTCATCCTGCGCGCCGAATCCCCGCAAAGCCTCAAGGTGAATGTCATCGCCGGGATTGGCGGAGCCCTGCTTGCAGGCCTTCTCGTCGGGCCTGCGCTCTCGATGGGCGATCTTGCAGCGGGAACCTATACGGTGGATGCGCTGTTGTTCTCCATGGCCGGCTCGCTGGCAACGCTTCTGGTGGCGAATATCCTGCGTCAGAAGGAAGTGTTGTAGGCGAGTTTGTTTTTAATGTGGGCCATCAGAACGAAGGGCCGACCAACCGGATCGCTCCATCAAAAGCAAGGGAAGTTCTCAATGAAGAAGATTGTAGCTTTTGCATCCGCTGCAGTGCTGGGCCTTGGCGTCGCCGCATGCGACAGCCCCCAGGAAGAAGCAGCCGAAGAGCAAGCGGAAGCCATGGAAGAGCAGGCCGACGACATGGAAGACGCCGGCATGATCACCGACGAGGAAGCTGATGCGATGGAAGCTGAAGCCGACAACATGGAAGATGCCGCCGAAGGCGATACCGACGAATACACCGAAGGCATGGAAGAAGCCGTCAACTAAGAAGGCTCTTCGCTAAGGCGAAACAGGAAGGCCGGCCTCCGAAGGGAGAGCCGGCCTTTCTCATTGGGTCCGGTCGTAGCTCAGACGGGTTTCGCGTTGCTCCCGCGGCCGCCCCGCAGGAAATATTCCTGGGTTCCCCGGTTCAGCACGTTGTCGACATCGATCACCGCCGAATTCGCGTAGGTGAAGCTTGCGCCAAGGTTGCGATAGAGCCGGTCGAAATCGCGCTCCACCGTCTGGCGATACAGGTCTTCGAAGCTCTCGATGACGAAGTAGGTGGGCTGCAGGTCGTCGATCACGTAATCGGTGCGCATCACCCGGTCGACGTTCAGCATGATCCGGTTCGGGCTTTCCCCCTCCAGCGCGAAAATCGCCTCCGTCGGCCCGGAGAGAATGCCCGCGCCGTAGATGCGCGGCTCGTTGTTCTCCAGCATCAGGCCGAATTCCACGGTGTACCAGTAGAGCGCGCCCAGCGCCTTCAGCTTGTTGTAGCGCATGGCTTTCCAGCCGGCGCGGCCGTATTCCTGCATGTAGTCCGCGAACGTGGGATCGGTCAGCAGCGGCACGTGGCCGAACACATCGTGGAACACGTCGGGTTCCTGGATGTAATCGAACGTCTCGCGCGTGCGGATGAAATTGCCGGCCGGGAAGCGACGATTGGCGAGGTGCCAGAAGAAAACGTGATCGGGTATCAGCATCGGCACGGGCACCACGCTCCACCCCGTCAGCTTGCCGAGCTCTTCCGACAGTTCTCCGAAATCGGGCACGCCGCCCCTGCCGAGGTCGAGCTTCTCCAGCCCTTCGAGCATGGCCGAACAGGCACGACCCGGAAGCACGCCCATCTGCCGGGCAAACAGGTCGTCCCAGATGGCATCGTCCTCGGACGTATACTGCGTCTGACGAGGCTCGAGCCAGTCCTCTCCCACGTGGGAAGGACGCTTGAGGGGAGCGGTGAAGACCTCGTCCGCCACTTCGGGCAGCTTGCTGAAGTCCTGGCCTTGCGTGCCGGTTTCGGGGGGCTTTTCGGCAATATCTGTCATGTTTCAGATGTTACCACACCTCAGGAGCCTGTGCGAGTCGGCGCGACCTGTTCGGCGTCCGCGCCATCCGGATCGGCTTCCGGTTCCGTTTCAACGGGTTCGCGAGCTTCCAGCATCTCGGCAGCGTCTTCGAGAGCCGCCTCCTCCCCCTGTGTCGGGGCACCCGGGCCACGGCCCGTATCGCCGCTGTCGCAGGCGGTTGCCGCAGCAATAAGGGCCAGGCCCGCGAAGGCCCGGCCCAGATAGCCGCTTTCGGCGGTGGTCGTCACTCGGCGGCGTCTGCCATCTCGTCCTGCGCGGCCTCGGCGGCGGCGATGGCATCGTCCACCGTCTGCTGCGCGGCGTCGCCGGCTTCCTCGGCCACTTCCTCGTTCTGATCCATCTCGGCGTCGATTTCGGCGGCCTCGTCCGCGCTCATGGCGTCGGCATCGGCGACCGGATCGGGCAGTCCTTCCATGGCATCGTCGGCAGGCACTTCCACGGTATCGGCCACGGCATCCTCGGACGCGTCGGTCGATTCCCCGCAGGCGGACAGAGCCAGGGCGGCGGTGGCGGTGGCAATAATGGCGAACTTCTTCATGGCGCGAATGGCCCTTTCCTTGTGGTTGATCACAAAATGGCCATAAACGAGCGAGCCGCGCGTGGAAATGCCGTTTGCGGCGGTAGGCGCGCGCCGTGCGACCTGTCACAGGAACAGCACATGGTCGCTTCTCCCTCTCTCGATCACGCTCGCGACGAACTGCGCCGCCTGTTCGGCTTTCCCGACTTTCGCGGGCGGCAGGCGGACGTGGTCACGCGCGTGCTGGCGGGCCGGTCCACTCTGGCGGTCATGCCGACGGGCGCGGGCAAGTCGCTGACCTACCAGCTGCCCTCGACCATGCTGGATGGCACCTGCGTGGTGATCTCTCCTCTTATCGCGCTGATGCACGACCAGCTGCGGGCGGCACGCGCCAACGGCATCCGTGCCGCCACGCTGACCAGCGCCGACGAAGACTGGCGCGAAACGCTGGATGCCTTTCGCGGCGGCGAGCTGGACCTGCTCTATGTCGCGCCGGAACGTGCCAGCCAGGGCACCTTCCGCGATCTCCTGGGATCGACGAAACTGGCGCTGTTCGCCGTGGACGAGGCGCACTGCGTTTCCGAATGGGGCCACGATTTCCGCCCGGACTATCGCCAGCTTCGCCCGCTGATGGATGCCTTTCCCGATGTGCCCCGGCTGGCGCTGACGGCGACCGCCGACGCCCACACCCGCGCCGACGTGCTGACGCAGCTCGGCATTCCCGAGGACGGACTGATCGTGGCCGGGTTCGACCGGCCCAATATCCGCTATGCCATCCGCCCGCGCGATTCGCTGTCCCGGCAACTGGCGGAACTGTGCGCGCAGCAGCCGGGGCCGGGCATCGTCTATGCCCCCACCCGCCGCAAGGTGGAGCAACTGGCGGAGCAGCTGAAGGATGCCACCGGGCGCGAGGTGCTGGCCTATCACGCGGGTCTTCCGGCAGAGCAGCGACGCGCGAATCAGGCCGCCTTCGTCGCCTCGGAAGACATGGTGATGGTGGCCACGATCGCCTTTGGCATGGGGATCGACAAGCCCGACGTGCGCTTCGTCGCCCACGCCGGGGTGCCCAAGTCGATAGAGGCCTATTACCAGGAAACCGGCCGCGCAGGGCGCGACGGGGATCCGGCGATCGCGCTGATGCTGTGGGGCGCGGGCGATTTCGCGCAGGCCCGCTCGCGCCTTTCCGAAGTGGGCGAGGGCCGCCAGCAGGGCGAACGCCAGCGTCTCGATGCACTGGGCGGACTTGTGGAAACGGCGGGATGCCGCCGCGCCGTGCTGCTGCGGCATTTCGGCGAGGATCCGCCCGAGACCTGCGGTAACTGCGACAATTGCCTCGACCCGCCCGAGGTGATCGAAGTGACCGAACTGGCGCGCAAGCTACTGTCGGCGGTCTACCGCACCGGGCAGAGCTTCGGCTTCGGCCACGTGCAGAAGGTGCTGACGGGCACGGCGGACGAACGCGTGCAGGCCAAGGGGCACGACAACCTGTCGGTCTTCGGCATCGTGGAGGGCGAGGATGCGCGGCTGTTGCAGCCGGTCTCGAGGGCGTTGCAGGTGCGCGGCAGCCTGGTGCAGACGGAACACGGCGGCCTGGCTCTGGCGGGCGACGCGCCCGATATCCTGAAAGGCGACGTGCCGCTGGTGATGACCCGTCCTCCAGAAATGAAGCGCGGCCGCCGCGGACGATCTTCAACCACGCCCAATCCGGTGGGCGATCCGCTGTTCGATGCGCTGCGCGCCCTGCGCCGCGACCTGGCGGCGGAGGCCGGCGTGCCGCCCTACGTCGTCTTCCACGACGCGGCGCTGCGGGCCATGGCTGCGCAGCGCCCTGCCAGCCTTCAGGCGATGGCTCAGGTTCCCGGTGTCGGAGCGAAGAAGCTCGAGGCGTACGGCGAGGCCTTTCTGAAAGCCATCAGCGAGAATTGACCCGGCAACCCTCGCCGCTAGGGTAAGGGGCGAGGGGAACGCGGATGAAATTCGGCATTTTCGATCATGTCGACGACAGTGGCCTGCCGCTGGCAGAGCACCTGGAAGCGCGGCTGCAACTGGCGGAAACCTACGACGGCCTGGGCTTTCATGCCTATCACGTGGCCGAACACCACGGAACGCCCCTGGGCCATTCCCCCAGCCCCAGCGTATTCCTGGCCGCGCTGGCGCAGCGCACGCGAAACCTGCGTTTCGGCCCGCTGGTCTACCTGTTGCCGCTCTATCACCCGCTGCGCCTGATCGAGGAAGTGGCGACGCTGGATGCGCTGTCGAACGGGCGGCTGGAACTTGGCTATGGCCGCGGCATCTCTCCGATCGAGATGGGTTTCTACGGCATCGACATGGATCACCAGCAAGCGCTGGCGGAGGAAACCTTCGCGATCCTTGTGAAGGGGCTGACGAGCGAACGCCTGTCGCATTCGGGCGCGTTCTTCCGCTTCGACGACGTGCCCATGACGCAGACCTGCGTTCAGAAGCCGCATCCCCCGCTGTGGTACGGCACGAACTCGCCCGCCTCGGCCAGTCGCTGCGCGCGCCAGCGGCTGAACATGGTCACCTTACTGGCGGGCGAGAGAATGCGCGCCATGATCGAGGACTACCGGCGCGAATACGCCGAGAGCGGCGGTGATCCGGAGGCCATGCCGCTGGTGGGGGTGGGACGGCATATCGTCCTCGCCGACACGGACGAGGAAGCCCTGGCGATAGCACGCCCTGCCTTTGCCCGGTGGCGAGCCAGCTTCGTCCACCTGTGGGAAGCGCGCGGGGCGGACAATCCCTTCGTCAAATCCTTTCCCGCCGACTGGGATGCCCTGACGGAAAGTGGCGCCGCCTGTGCGGGATCGCCCGCGCGGGTGCGCGATTTCATCGTCGCCGAGGCGGAGACGGCCGGTTACACCTACTTCGTCGCCCAGCTGGCATTCGGCGACATGCCGCTGGAGGCGGCCCGGCATTCCGCGCAGCTGTTCGCGCGCGAAGTCATGCCGGCCTTCGCCTGATCGCGGCAATGCTTGGCGGCGCGTTAACCGATTTCCTCTATATCCGCGGGCATGACGAAGCAGGATGTATCGCAGCATTCGCGCCGCCTTCCGCCGGGGCTGGTCGGGCTTGTCGCGGCGATTGCCGTCGCGGCAATCCCCATGGCAGCCTTGCTGGCGCAGGCCCGGCCTGCTCCCTTCACCGTGGTGGAGACCGGCCGCGGTTTCGAGCGGTTGCAGGACGCGGTGGACGCCATTGGCGATAGCCGCGGCACCATCGCCATCGCTCCGGGCCGTTACGAGCAGTGCGCCGTGCAGACCGCAGGGCATGTCGCTTTCCTCGCCAGCCAGGCGGGCTCCGCCGTGTTCGACGGCGTGACCTGTGAAGGCAAGGCCGCATTGGTGCTTCGCGGCCGGGGTGCGGAGGTTTCTGGCCTCGTGTTCCAGAACATGCGCGTGCCCGACTACAACGGATCGGGAATCCGGCTGGAGCAGGGCGACCTGACCGTGGCCGAAAGCTGGTTCCGCGACAGCCAGCAGGGCATCCTGACGCACAACGATCCCGCCGCTCAGCTGGTCATCGACCGGTCCACCTTCACGCGGCTGGGCACCTGCGAAGGGTCGGGCGGCTGCGCCCATTCGATCTACACCGGCGAATACGGACTGGTGCGCATCACTCGCAGCCGGTTCGAGGAAGGCCGCGGCGGCCACTACGTGAAGGCCCGCGCGATCCGCGTGGATATCGCCGCGTCCAGCTTCGACGACAGCGCCGGGCGCGGCACGAACTACATGATCGACCTGCCCGGCGGAGCCAGCGGCCAGATCAGCAACAACTGGTTCGTGCAGGGGCAGGACAAGGAAAACTACGCCGCGTTCATCGCCGTGGCCGCCGAAGGCCGCCAGCGCGATTCCTCGCAGCTTTCCATCGTCGAAAACGATGCGCGGTTCGCCACCGGAGTGGATCGCAATTCCATCTTCGTGGCCGACTGGTCGGGCGACCTTGGCGGCGTGGGCGAAAACGCGCTCGATCGCCGGCTGACCCCCTACGAAGTCATACGCTGACGGGAACATCCCCGCCTGCTATGCCATTGGTCCTGAAAGCAGGAGATTATCCATGGCAGGCGGATGGTCGCGCGATGGCGCGGTGCAGGACCAGATCGACGATACGGTAAGCGACGCAGTCGCCGCCGCCCGCTCGCGCCTGCCAAAGGGCGAGAGCGCCGAATACTGCGACGTGTGCGGAGAGGACATTCCCGAAAAGCGGCGCGAGGCCGTGCCGGGCGTGCGCACCTGCGTGGCTTGCCAGTCGGGCAAGGACAGCGCCGTGCGCCACTCCAGCATGAATCGTCGCGGATCGAAGGACAGCCAGCTGCGCTGATGGCCAGCCCCTTTATCTGGTTGCAGCATGCGCTGCCGCACCATGCGGTATCGCGTTTCGCTGGCAAGTTCGCGGGTAGCGAGGCGGTCTGGCTGAAAGACCGCCTGATCCGCCGTTTCATCGCGGCCTACGATGTCGACATGAGCGAGGCCGCCCGCCCGGTGGAGGCCTATGCCAGCTTCAACGACTTCTTCACCCGCGAACTGAAACCCGGCGCGCGCCCGCTGGCCGATGCCGGGGAACACGTGCTGTCCCCGGCCGATGGCGCGATCAGCCAGATCGGACGCATCAGCGACGACAGGATCTTCCAGGCAAAGGGCCGGGAATTCACTGCGACGCAGCTGTTGGGCGGCGATGCCGAGGCAGCGGCGCGATTCAAGGGCGGCACCTTCGCCACCATCTATCTCAGCCCGAAGGACTATCACCGCGTGCACATGCCCGCCGCCGGGACCTTGCGCGCCACGCATTACATTCCGGGCGACCTGTTCTCGGTGAACCAGGTGACGGCGGAAAACGTCGACGGGCTCTTCGCTCGCAACGAGCGGCTGGCCTGCCTGTTCGACGGTCCACATGGCGCCTTTGCCAGCGTGATGGTGGGGGCGATGATCGTCGCCGGGGTCGAGACGGTCTGGCAGGGCCGTGTCGAGGCGCACAATCCCGCGCCGGTGCACCACGCGTTCGACGCCGGGGAACACAGGTTCGCGGCGGGGGACGAGATGGGGCGCTTCTTCCTCGGCTCCACGGTCGTTTTGCTGTTCGAGCCGGGACGCGTCGAATGGCTGGAGCAATTAAAGGCTGGCGATTCTGTGCGCATGGGCCAGGCGCTGGGGCGCTGGACCGATGATCAGCCGAAGGCGGGCGCGTAACCGATCGTTGCGTCGGGAATGGTTGCGCCGAAGCTTTTCACCTGCAGGTATTCGCCCAGTTCGCCTTCCTGGCGGAGGGGCGTGTGCTGCCTGAAACCGAAGCGCGAATAGAGTGCCGGGTCGCCGAGGACGGTAATGCCCCTGACGCCGCGTGCCTTCAGCGCCGCTTCGCCGGCTTCGATCAGCGCGCGGCCAATACCCTCGCCCTGACGGGAGGGCTGCACGGCAATCGGTCCGATTACCATCCAGCCGTCGTCACCATTGGATAACCGCGCGGTGGAATAGGTCGCCTGCCCGATGATGTGGCCGTCTTCCACCGCCACCAGCGAGAGTTTCAGATCACCAGCGGCGCGAAGGCGGTCGATCACGTCGGCCTCGTCGCCATCGGCATAGGGTTGGCCGTCGAACGCCCGCTCTGTCAGCGCGTGGATCGCCGCTTCGTCGCCCGCGCGTTCCTCGCGAATGGTCCAGGTCATTCCAGCAGGTGCCCCGCCCGGTCGCGCTTGGTGGCGAGGTAGCGGGTGTTGTGCGGGTTGGCGGGAAGCTGGTGCGGCACGCGCTCGGTCACTCTCACGCCCGCGTCTTCCAGCGCGACCACCTTCTCGAGGTTGTTGGTCATCAGCCTCACCGTGCCGATGCCCAGCAGGTCCAGCATGCGCGCGGCCAGCGGGAAGTCGCGGGCTTCCTCCGGCAGGCCGAGCCGCCGGTTGGCTTCCAGCGTGTCGAAGCCTTGGTCCTGCAGGCGGTAGGCGCGCAGCTTGTTGACAAGGCCGATGCCGCGCCCTTCCTGCCGCATGTAGAGCAGCACGCCCCAGCCGCCTTTCGCCGCCTCTGCCGACATGGCCGCCAGCGCGCCGTCCAGCTGCGGGCCGCAATCGCACTTCAGGCTGCCGAAGATGTCGCCGGTCAGGCATTCGGAATGCAGCCGCACCAGCGGCGGGCGATCCAGGCTGCGCTCGCCCAGCACCAGGGCGACGTGTTCGCGCATGTCGTTGGCGGAGCGGAAGGCCACGATCTCTGCCGTCTCCTCCGCCGCTATGGGCAGGTGCGCTCGCGTGGCGATCGCAAGGTTGGCGGGCCGGGCCCAGGCGGCAAGGTCCACCGAATTGAGCGGCACGGGCTCGCCCGCCGGATCGGGACCGACCAGGAAGGCGGGCAGGATTCCCGCGATGCGCGCCAGTTCCATGGCCGTGCGCGCCGCCGTCATCCATTCCATCGGCTCGGCCAGGAAAGGCCCCTTGAGCGGATTCACCGGATCGAGCGCGGGATCGGCAATCGGGAGCGCGGCGGCGATATCCATGGTCTCCGCCGCCCGCATCAGCACCGGCGAATGGCCGTCGGCGGCGGGCCGCTGGTTCGCGAGTTTCAGCGTCTCGGCCCGCGCGGCAGAAATCAGCATGTGATCGGACCTTGCCGCGCGATCCGGAGCGGTTTCCACCGGCAGCAGCACGGGCGCGTCCCCAACCCTGATGGGCCAGCCGTGGCGCAACGCGTCCACCGCCTGCGCCACGCGCCGCTCGGGCGAGGGTGACGGCCACTCGCTCAGAGGTCGAACTCCGTCGTCAGCGGCACGTGGTCGCTGGGCTTTTCCCAGTCGCGGGTATGCTCGGCGATCGTATGCGCGCGGCTTTGCGCTGCCAGATCAGGCGAGGCCCACATGTGGTCCAGCCGTCGGCCCCGATCCTTGCCCTGCCAGTAGGTCCGATAGGACCACCACGAATAGTTGCGCTGCGGCGCGGGGATGTGCTTGCGGCCAAGATCGACCCATTCGTGCGCGCCCTGCAGGGTGCCCAGCGTCTCCACCTCTATCGGGGTGTGGCTGACGACCTTCAGCAGCGCCTTGTGATCGTAGACGTCGCATTCCAGCGGAGCCACGTTGAAGTCGCCAACCAGCAGCGTGGGGCGGTCAATCTTTTCCGCCCACCGCGTCATGCGTTCGAGGAAATCGAGTTTCTGCCCGAATTTGAGGTTCTTCTCGCGATCGGGAATATCGCCGCCCGCCGGGATGTAGACGTTTTCCAGCACCAGTCCGTCCAGCGAAGGAAATTCTGCCCCCACGTGGCGTGCTTCGCCGTTGTCCTGCCAGTCGTGGCGGGAGAACTCCTGCATGGGAATGCGGCTGACGGTGGCGACGCCGTGGTAGCCCTTCTGCCCGTGCACGACGATGTGCTCGTATCCCAGATCTGCGAAGGCCTTGTAAGGGAACTGCTGTTCCTGGCACTTGATCTCCTGCAGGCACAGCACGTCGGGCGAATGCTCGGCAAGGAAACGCTCGACAGTCGGCATGCGCAGGCGGACGGAATTGATGTTCCAGGTGGTGATCGTGACCATGCGCGATGACTAGGCGCGGCGCGCAGATAAAAAAACCCCCGTCGCGGGGGCATAATGCGACGGGGGTTCGTTTTTCGAGCGTTCGTCACGCTTCGCAAGAAACGCGGCTTTAATGAGGATCAGGGCAACAGGGGGGAAACCCGCCTCACCGCGTCTCTATGCCCTTACAAGTAGGGCCTACTGCCTGTCGCGGCAATGAATGACGGTTGTAATTTGTCGTAAATATACAACCGTTCGACTTCAGACTGTTTATCCCGGGCGACGGGAGGAACGACGCGGGTCGCGGAAGCGGAATTCGCTGTCCGCCACGCTCATGCCATAACGGTGGTTGCGCAGGCGCACGGTCGTGCGCTGATTCTGCGCATCCAGCGCCACCCAGCTGTTCAGCTCCAGTCCGCCGGGGGCAGATGCGTTTTCCGTGAAAATCAGCGTGAGAGTGGGAAATTCCGGCCGGTCGGGATCGCTTACCGCGATGCTGACAACGCCATCACGCGTGCCGCGGTTGACGGAGCCGTAGCGGCGAATGTCGCGTTCGGGGTTGAGCAGCGCGCCCAGCGGCGAATCGCCGATCGGATAGCGCTCTACCTGCGAGACTTCGTAGTCGATCACGGACAGCGCGCTGCCGTTGGAAACGACCAGCATGTTCACGTCGTCCGAATACTCGAAACGGATCTTGCCGGGATTCTTCAGCGTCAGTTCGCCGGCGATGACATTGCCGACGCGATCGGTCTGGGTGAAATCGGCGCGCATGGTGCTGATCGAGCGCAGGGCGTTCGCGGCGCGCTGCAACTGATCGGTCTGCGCCTGTGCGGCAAGCGGGGTGGCGGCCACCGAAAGGGTGGCGGGCAGGCCAAGGGCCATCGCGCCGGCGACGGCGGCGATCACGGGTTTACGAATAATGGATTTCAAGACGTTCATACTCTCACCAGTTGAGTGCCCGATATGCAGGTGAGGCGTTGAACTGTCAGTGAACCCGGCAGGTTCCCGGCGTTCAGGAAAACGCCGATCAAGTGTCCCCGAAGGCGGCTTACTTGATCTTGCCTTCCTTGTACTCGACGTGCTTCTTCGCAATCGGATCGTACTTGCGGAAGGTGAACTTTTCCGTGTGGTTACGCGGGTTCTTCTTGGTCACGTAGAAGTGGCCGGTGTCCGCGGTGGAGTTGAGGCGGATCTTGATGGTTGCGGGCTTCGCCATGGTTCTCTCGTAAAGGTTCTGAGGGGAGCCCAGATGCGTTTGGGCCGCCCGAAATAAATAGGGCGATGCCATCGGCACCGCCGCTCCGGCGCGCCCATTGCGAGAGAATCGGGGAAAAGTCAAGCTTCGCGCTACAGGTCGATCTTCCCGCGCAGCGCCTTTTTCTCTCCGTGCGCCTTCTTGTTGGCGAGGCGTTTTCTCTTGTTCAGGCGGTTCACCCGCGTCTTCGCTCGCTTCTTGGGCTCGCGGCAGGCCTCTGTGATCATCTCGGCCATTCGCTCGCGCGCCTCGCGTCGGTTGGCCTCCTGCGTGCGGTGGTTGCGCGCATCGATCACGATCTCGCCCGCCTGGTTCAGGCGGTTGCCTGCGAGATCCTTCAGCCGGTGAAAGATCCGCGGCGGCAGGGCGAGGGCGTAGATGTTCACCCGCAAATGCACCGCCGTCGCCACCTTGTTGACGTTCTGCCCGCCGGGGCCGGATGCGGCGATGAAGCTTTCCTCCGCGATCTCGTGCGCCCGGTCGAGAATCCTGCCCATCGCCCGTCCGCTCTATTGGGCGCCCAGGGCCACGAAGTCCGCGGGCAAGGGCGCCTCGGCAACGATATCGGGCTTGCCTTCGCGCGGCATCACCAGGGCGCTGGCGTGCAGCATCGTCCGCTTCACCCGTGCATCCTTGTTACCGTAGACGGGGTCGCCCAGCAGCGAGCGCTTGAAGGCGTGTTCGGCATGGACGCGGATCTGGTGGGTGCGCCCGGTCTCGGGGCGGAATTCCACCAGGGTCAGGCCGCCCTCCAGTTCCTTGCGCTTCGTCCAGTGAGTGACGGAAGGCTTGCCCTTCTTCGCCACGATCATGCGCCAGCCGCGCGCTTCGCTGCTGATCTTGGACAGGGCAAGGTCGATCGTCCCTTCCTCGTCCTCCACCGGCCCTGCGACGATGCCGAGATAGGTCTTGGCGACCTGCTTCTCCTCGAACGCCTTGTTGAACCGTTTCAGCGCCTTGGGATTGCGCGCCAGCAGCAGGCAGCCGCTGGTGTCGGTATCGAGCCGGTGAACCGGCACGGGGGCGCGCTGGAAGCCCAGCTTGAGGCTGTCGAACTGGTCCTCGAGCGCAGGCCCGCCCTTGCGCGGGGTCTCGATCGGCAGGCCGGCGGGCTTGTCGATGACGAGCGCTTCGCCGTCTTCGTAGAGAATGGGAATGTGCATGGCGTATGTTCTATCCGTTTGCCCCGAGCCTGTCGAAGGGCTGCTTTCCGGCCTGGCGTTATCGAGAAAAAAGAGGCGGTCCTTCGACAAGCCGGGGACCGTCGGAACTCAGGTGAGGGCGTCCTTAACCCTGTCCAGAGCCTTGTCCAGCACCGCCTCGTCAGCCGCGAAGCTGATGCGGAAGCCGTCTCTGCCACCGAAGGCGGAGGCGGCGACCGTGGCCACGCCGTTGTCGAGCAGTTGCAGCGCCAGTTTCGAATCGTCCCCGCCGAAGCGATCCATCAGCGGCGCGGCATCGACAAGGCAGTAGAAGGCGCCATCGGGAACGGGCGTGGAGAGACCGGGAATGGCGTTCACCCGCTCCACCACCATGTCGCGGCGGCGGCGGAAAGCCTCGCGCCAGTCCGACAGGAAATTCTGCGGCCCTTCGAAAGCGGCGACGGCCGCGGCCTGCGAGATGCTGGCGGGGTTGCCGCTGGAATTGCTCTGCAACCGGCCCATGGCCGAAATCAGCCAGTCCGGCCCGGTGGCAACGCCGATGCGAAAGCCCGTCATGGCGTGGCTCTTGGAAACGCCCGAGACGGTGATGATGCGATCGGCAAGGTCCGGACATTCGACGGCCAGCGTGGCGTGCGGCTGGCCCGTATAGGAAAGCGGCGCGTAGATATCGTCCGACAGCACCAGCACCTGCGGATGGCGGCGCAGCACCTCGCCAATGCCGCGCAGCATGTCCGCCGGATAGACGGCCCCTGTGGGATTGCCGGGCGAATTCAGCATCAGCCAGTTGGTGCGCGGGGTTATCAGCGCGTCGAGTTCGGTCGGGTGGAAGCGGAAACCGTTGGCGGCGCTGGTGCGCAGCGGGACGACGGTGCCGCCGCAAAAGCGCACCATCTGCGGATAGCTGACCCACCACGGGGCGGGCACGATAACCTCGTCGCCCGCGCTGACGGTGGCGGCCAGCGCCTCGAATATCGCCTGCTTTCCCCCCGCGGTGACGATCACGCGCGAGGGATCGGTCTCGATGCCGAGATCGCGCCGGAAGTGAAGCGTCGCCGCGGCTTTCAGCCGCGCGGTGCCGGTGACGGGGGTGTAGCGGGTGTCGCCCGCGTCCAGCGCTGCCTTCGCGGCCTCGATCACGTGCGGCGGCGTGGGGAAATCGGGTTCGCCTACCGACAGAGAGATGATGTCGCGTCCGGCTTCGCGCAGTTCGCTGGCCCGGTCGGTCATCGCGGTGGTGGGCGAAGCCTCGATGCGCTGGAGCGCCTGGCTCAGGTGCTGCGTGCTCATGGCACGTCCAGCGTCGCCGGCATCAGGCCGCGCAGGGCGTTGCCGATGAAAAACCCGTTGTCGAGGTCGTCCAGGCTCACGGGTCCTTCCTTCGCCTTGCCTTCTTCGACAAGCGAGCGCCGCAGCACCCCCGGCAGCAGCCCGGCGGAAAGCTGCGGGGTGACGAGAACACCGTTCCGCTCCACGAAAACGTTGGTCCAGCACCCTTCGGTCACCATGCCGTCTCGCACCAGCACGGCTTCGACCGCGCCCGTGCCCTTCGCCACGCCCAGGGCTTCTTCATAGAAGGCGCGATCGGTGCTCTTGTGTCGCAGGCGCCAGTCGTGCGCCACGGTGGGGTGGGGCAGGACGATGCACGGGGCGGGGTCGGGCAAGGGGGCGGGCAGCGGATGGGCTTCCAGCGTTACCGCGCCGGACCGCGACAGGACCAGGCGAAGCTTTGCGGTTCTCTCCAGCTCGAAGCACAGCGCCTGGATGCGGTTGCGCGTCTCGTGCCGGTCGAATGCGAAACCCAGGTCGGCGGCGCTGGCCTTCATCCGTTCCAGATGCATTTCCAGCAGCGGCACGCCGTCCTGCGGATCGAACCGCATGGTTTCTATCAGGTCATGGCCGCCCGCCGCACCGCGCACGAACGCCCCTTTCACCAGGCATTCGCGCCATTCCTCCATCCCGTCGCTGTCGGCGACGATCGCGCCGCCCACGCCCAGCACCGCCTTGTGGCGCTGGTTCTCGCCCGGCGTCAGGCGGATGGTGCGGATGGCGACATTGAAGGCGGCGTCACCGTCGTGCCCGTCGGCCGGTGGATCGATGCGACCGATCGCACCGCAATAGGGGCCGCGCGCGTCGCGCTCCACCTCGTCGATCAGTTCCATGGCGCGGATTTTCGGCGCGCCCGTGATGGAGCCGCAGGGGAAGATCGCGTCGAGCACGTCGACAGCGCCCTTGTCTTCCATCAGCCTCGCCAGCACCGTCGTGGTCATGGTGTGCAGCGTCGGATAGGTTTCGACGGCGAAGGGATGCTCCACGCGGACAGTGCCTGCCTGGGCCACGCGGCTGAGATCGTTGCGCATCAGGTCGACGATCATCAGGTTTTCGGCCTTGTCCTTCACCGAACGGGCCAGTTCGTCCTTCAGCGCCGCGTCTTCCGCCTCGCTGCCGCCGCGCGGGCGGGTGCCCTTCATCGGCTTCACCTTCGCATCGCGGCCGCGCAGGGCGAAGAAGAGTTCGGGGCTGAACGAGAGCAGCCAGTCCGACCCGTCGAAGATCAGGCCGCCATAACCGGCGGCGGCCGTCGGGCGAATCTTCGCGTAGAGCGTGATCGGGTCGCCCTTCGCCGGGCCTGCCAGCGGGAAGGTGAGGTTGGCCTGGTAAATGTCGCCCGCCCGGATCGCCTCCTGCAGCGTGTCGAAGGCATCGAGATAGGCGCCGGTCGAGACCTGCGGATCGAGGGGGCCGATGCTCGCATCGCCGCTGGTGCGAGCGGCGAGCCAGCCTTCCATCTCGCCAGCGGGGATGATTTCCGGATCGTCGAACAGGCCCAGCCAGACCAGCGGGCCGGAGCCGCCGCAACGCTGCGCGGCCAAGGGGGCAAGCCGGCCTTCCAGGGCCAGTCCGGCCTCGTAGGCGAGGTAACCGGCAAGGTGCTTACCGCTCTCGCGCCGGGCGGCGTCCGCCTCTTCCAGCACGGAAACGACATCCTGTGCGCGGCGCGCCACGAAGACCTGCGAGGGATTCGTGAAGCAATGCGCATCGCTGGCGCCGGTCGTGCGCGCATCGTCGAGCAGGACGAAGGGGGCCTTGCCATCCATCCGCCCCGCTCTAGGGTCACTCCCCGAATACGGCAACAATCGAATAGGGGTCCGAATGGCCGACATTTTCCTTGGCAACGATCTGGACGGAAATCGGCAGGCGCTCGACCTGTCGCGCGCGAACCGTCACGGCCTGGTCGCAGGCGCGACAGGCACGGGCAAGACGGTGACGCTGCAGGGCATGGCGGAGAGTTTCTCAGCTCACGGCGTGCCGGTCTTCGTGGCCGACGTGAAAGGCGACCTGTCGGGCATCGCCATGCCGGGCTCGCCCACGTTCAAGCATGCCGACAAGCTCGAGAGCCGGGCGAAGGAACTGGGCATGGAGGACTATGCCTATTCCGACAATCCGGTGGTGTTCTGGGACCTCTACGGAGAGAACGGGCACCCGATCCGCACCACGGTATCCGAAATGGGGCCGTTGCTGCTTTCGCGCCTGCTGGACCTGAACGAAACGCAGGAAGGCGTGCTGCAGATCGTCTTCCGCCATGCCGACGAGAACGGACTGCTGCTGCTGGATTTCGAGGACCTGCGCACCATGCTGGCCTGGGCCTACGACAACGCCCAGGAGCTGTCGGGCCAGTACGGCAACGTGTCGAAGCAGTCGGTCGGGGCCATCCAGCGGCAACTGCTCAGCTTCGAGGCGCAGGGGGCGGACAAGTTCTTCGGCGAACCCGCGCTGGAGATCGACGATTTCCTGACCGTGGACGAGAAGGGGCGCGGCATCGTGAACGTGCTGGCGGCCGAGCAGTTGATGCGCAGCCCCAAGCTCTACGCCACCTTCCTGCTGTGGCTGCTGGCGGAACTCTTCGAAAGCCTTCCCGAGGTCGGCGACCCTGAGAAGCCGAAGCTGGTGTTCTTCTTCGACGAGGCGCACTTGCTGTTCGACGATGCACCCGATGCCTTGCAGGAAACGATCGAGCGGGTGGTGCGCCTGATCCGTTCCAAGGGCGTGGGCGTATTTTTCGTGACGCAGAACCCCATCGACATCCCGGAGGAAGTCGCGGGCCAGCTGGGCAACCGCGTGCAGCACGCCCTGCGCGCCTTCACCCCGCGCGACAAGCGCGCCATCAAGGCCGCGGCCGAGACGTTCCGGATCAATCCCGATCTCGACGTTGAGGAGGCGATCACCCAGCTGCGCGTGGGCGAAGCGCTGGTCTCGACGCTGGACGAGGACGGTGCGCCCACCGTCGTCCAGCGCACACTGATTAAGCCGCCACGCAGCCGCCTCGGCCCCCTGACGGCGAAGGAGCGGGCCACCATCCAGTCGGTCAGCCCGCATGCAGGCAAGTACGACGAGCGGGTGAACCGCGAGAGCGCCGAGGAGGTGCTGCTGCAGAAGGCGCGCGATGCCGCCATCACCGCCGAGCAGGTGGAGGAGAAGGGGCGCGAGGAAGTTGCCAAGCAGCCGCGCAAGTCTCCCTCGCTATGGGAACGTGCAGGCAAGAGTGGCGTGAGGGCGGCCGCCGGATCGCTGGCCTCGGTGGCGGTGGCAGCGGCACTGGGCCGCAAGTCCCGCGCCGATCCGGTGCGCACCGGCCTGAACGCCTTCGTCCGCAACATCGTCGGCGGGCTGATGCGCTGAGGGCCGGGAGGCCCCTGTCGTATCAGGCGAGGGGCAGCCGCAGCTCCGCCACCAGTCCGGCGACCTCGCCTTGCGAGTCTAGGCGATTCGCCAGGGCCAGGGTGCCGCCGTGCTGCTCGGCAATCGCGCGGGCCAGCGTGAGGCCCAGCCCCGCCCCGCCCGTTTCGCGGCTGCGCGACGTTTCGCCGCGCGTGAAAGGCTCCAGCATGGCGTCGATCTGGTCGTCGGGGATGCCGGGGCCGGTATCGGCAATGCGGATGACGGCATGGGTATTGTCTCGCGAAAGGCTGATGCGCGCCTGACCGCCGTAGCGCAGCGCGTTGCCCACCAGGTTGCGGATCGCTCGCCGCAGCCATGTCGTTCGCATCGGGAGGGCAATGCGCTCGGCATCGCCCAGGGCGACGTCCTCGCCCATGTCCTCGTATTCCTCCACGACCGAGGCCACGAGGGCCGACAGCTCGGTACGCTCCAACGGATCGCTGGGGCGACCCACCCGGGCGAGCGAGAGAATATCGTCGAGCGAGGTGGTGATGTCCTCGATCGTGCTCGCCATGCGCTGGCGCTCGGTATCGTCCTCCACGCTCTCGATGCGCACGCGAAGCGCGGCGAGCGGGGTCTTGAGATCATGCCCGATGGCGCCCAGCATCACGTCCTTTTCATCGAGCAGGGCGGCAATGCGCGCCTCCATCGCGTTGTGCGCGGCGATCAGGCGGCGGGTGTCCTGCGGCCCGGAAGGTTCGATGGGATCGCCGCGTTCGGGCACGCCGCCGAACTGCTCGACGCGCCGGGTGAGCGCAGCCAGCGGACGTGTGATTCGGCGCAGCAGCAGGGCCAGCCCGCCGACAATCACGATGTAGAGGATCAGGGTCTGGAAGATGACCCCGCGAAAGGCCCGCGCATTGCGCGGCGGCAGGGGTGCCCGGGCTACCAGCCACTGCTCCGCGTCGGTGCGTTTCAGCCCGGCGAGCACGATCTGACCGCCGGGATCGAAGCGGTCACGGTAGAGGCCGGGCGCATTGCGGATCCGGTTCATCAGGTAGCGGTCTTCGTCCACCTCGCGGGTGAGGACGACGAGCTCCGCAACAGCCACGCCCTGGTCCTGCAAAACCGTGCGCAGGGCTTCCTCCCGCTCGCGGTCGCGCAGTTCGCCGCGCACGATGGGCGATTCGAGTGCGCGCTCGATCCGCATGCGCCGACGTTCCCGGCGGCCTTCGCCGCTCCGCCGGTCGTCGCGCACGTCGACCCTCGGGTCGCGCACGAGCTGGAAGGCCAGCGAACTGATCACGCCCGATTCCAGCCTGCGCTGTTCGGCACGGAACAGCAGCACGCCCGACAGCACCTGGGCCACCAGCAGGGCCAGCGCCACGGAAAGCAGCATCTGCCCCAGCAGGCTCTTTGGAAGGAAGCGTCGCATGATCGGTCGAACTGTCCTCAGTCGGCTTCCGGCACGAAACGCCGGACTTCCGCTGCCAGCATGTATCCACCGCCCCAAACCGTCTGGATCAGCTTGGGATCGCGGCTGTCGGCCTCGATCTTGCGGCGCAGGCGGCTGACCTGGTTGTCCACCGCGCGATCGAACAGGTGGGCCTCGCGCCCCTGCACCATGTCGAGCAGCTTGTCGCGGTCCATCACCTGCTGCGGATGGTCGAGCAGGGCGACCAGCAGGCGGAATTCGGCGGAGGAAATGGGCACCACGCTGCCTTCGGGATCGGTCAGGCGGCGCTTGAGCGGGTCGAGCCGCCAGCCGTCGAACTCGTAGTGCGCGTCGACACTCTGGTTGTTTCCACCGTTGCCCTTGCTGGCGCGGCGCAGGACGGAGCGGATGCGCGCGACGAGTTCGCGCGGTTCGAAGGGTTTCACCACGTAATCGTCGGCGCCGATTTCCAATCCCACGATGCGGTCGGTCGCCTCGCCTCTGGCGGTGAGGAAGATGACCGGGAGGTTGCGGCTCTCCACCAGGTGGCGGCACAGGGAAGTCCCGTCCTCGCCCGGCATCATGATGTCGAGCAGGACAAGGTCCGGCGCCTCGTCGAGCAAGGCTGCACGCGCCTTTGCCGCGTCGCCCACCTGGTGCACGGCAAACCCCTGGCGCGACAGGTAGTCGGCCAGGGGTTCGCGCAGGCTGGCTTCGTCATCCACCAGCAGCAATTTTATTGGTGCTTCGCTCATCCGCGATTGGCGCGGCGCTGGGCACGGCGTTCGTTTCGCTGCTCTCGGCGTTCCTCGGCAGTGACGGTGCCATCGTTATTGGCATCCGCGCTTTCGAAGCGGGCGAGGGCGGCGGAGGTGAATTCGGCCTGGCTGATCTTGCCGTCGTTATTGGTATCGGCGCGCTCGGCCATCATGCCGCGCATTTCGCCGCGGCGGCCCATGCGATGGCCGCGCATGCCGCGGTGTTCTCCACGCTCGGCCCGGCGTTCCCCGCGCATGGCCTGCGTTTCGGCAAAGCTCAGCATGCCATCGCCATTGGCGTCTGCGCGATCGAAGCGGGCGCGGGCCCGTGCTTCGCGGTCGGCCTCGTCGATGACGCCGTCGCTGTTGGCATCCATGCGTTCGAAATGACGCGCGGCGCGGGCTTCGGCATCGGCGCGGGTGATGTCGGCGCCGCGTTCGGGACGCTCCTGCGCCACGGCGGTTCCGCCGATGGCAAGACCACCTGCGGCAAGGGCCAGTATGAGGGTCTTTTTCATTGTAATGCTCTCCAGTTCATTTGGTAGAGCAACGGGGCGCCGCCTTGAAGGGGGGAGGACGATTGCGGCACCCCGCCACTCTCGAAACCGGTTATAGCGACAGCTTGTCGCAGCAGTTTGCCCGAGAGAGACTGTATTGTCGCATTTTGTCGCGCCATCGCGATACCGTTCATCGCCCGGAAACCGCGATCTGGCGGACATCAGGCGTCGACGTCCCGCGGGCGGTGCTGGGTGCCTATCCCGGCGGTGATGAAAAGGGCCTCCGCCTCGCCCTCCACATCGGCGGTGTGCCACGTGCCGGGAGGATTGATGGCATACTCGCCGCGCGCAAGCCGGGTGTGAACGTGCTTTCCGTCGACGTCCTGGATCAAGGTGAGCTCGCCATCGGTGCAGATCACCACTTCCGCGCCGTGCGGGTGCATTTCCCACATGTCCCAGCTTTGCGTGAAACGGTATTGCGAAACGAGCCGCGCCTCCTGCGCGTCCCCGGCGTGAGCCTCGGAATACCGGTCGAACCACTCCATGCCGTCGAACGGCGGCTGCGGCTCGGCCGTCGCGCCAAGGCCCAGGTGGATCCACTCCTCCGCGAGTTTCCGCGCTGTCATGCGCGCAAGCCTACAGCGGTTTGCAGGCCTCTTCCAGCCAGGCGAGCGCCTCGCCTTCCATCTGCGGGGCCAGGACTTCGCGCACCTTGGCGTGATAACTGTTCCACCACTCGATCTCGGCAGGGCCGAGTAGTTTCCTGTCCACCAGGGTGCGGTCGATCGGCGCGAAGGTGAGCGTTTCGAAGCCCAGCCATTCGCCTTCGCCGCCCTCGATCTGGCGTTCTTCCACCAGCACCAGGTTCTCGATGCGGATGCCGTATTCGTTCGCCTTGTAGTAGCCGGGTTCGTTCGAAAGGATCATGCCCGCCATCAGCGGCTGGTCGGTTCCGGACTGGCTGCCGCGCGGCTTGGCGATGCGCTGCGGTCCTTCGTGCACGCCCAGGAAAGCGCCGACGCCGTGGCCGGTGCCATGGGCATAGTCGAGGCCCGCCATCCACAGGTGCTGGCGCGCCAGCGCGTCGAGCGCCGATCCGGGTGTGCCGGGCGGGAAGGTCTGCGTGTCCAGCGCGATGTGGCCCTTGAGCACGCGGGTGAAGCGGTCGCACACTTCGGCGGGCGGCGCATCGGGGCCGACCCAGATGGTGCGGGTGATGTCCGTGGTGCCATCGGGATACTGGCCGCCCGAGTCGACCAGGTAGACGCTGTTGGGTTCCAGCTT
Source organism: Aurantiacibacter hainanensis (assembly GCF_036321025.1). NCBI lineage: Bacteria > Pseudomonadati > Pseudomonadota > Alphaproteobacteria > Sphingomonadales > Erythrobacteraceae > Aurantiacibacter > Aurantiacibacter hainanensis. Next base: position 1,186,448 of record NZ_JAZAPB010000001.1, on the reverse strand, counting down.
GCGATTGCTGTCCTCGTTCACGCGGTAGTGCGGGCTGGCACCGTTGGGGCCCGCACCGCTGATGGTGTCGAACGAAAGGTCGCGCAGCAGGTCGCTGTTGGCCTTGCGCAGGTCGTGCAGCTTGGCAGCGGCGGACAGTTCGTCGACGTCGCCCTTGGGCGCCTCGACGCTGAGCCAGTGCAGGAACTGCGTGATGGCCACGCCGTCGCGCGCCTGGGCATCGCGGTGACCCTGTTGTTCTTCCGGAGTCTTGATCGCCTTGGGCAGGACGGTGGGATCGTCCTCGCTGACGATTTCCGCGCCGACATCGTCCAGCCGCTGGAAGATCGCCGCCACGGAGCGCTGCGGATCGGCCGCCACGCGCTTGCCCGCCAGTTCGGCGAAGGCGGCGGAGAATTCGTCGCGCGGGCGGATGCGGACGGCATTGCCCAGCGCCTGCGCCACTTCGGCAGGCACCTTGTCGGGCGCGATGAACCAGTCTGCCGTGCCGTCGGACTGCACGAACAGGTAGGAGAGCGCGACGGGTGTGTGATCGACGTCCGCCCCGCGGATGTTCAAGGTCCAGGCGACCGAATCGAGCGCGCTGATCACCACGGCGTCGAGCTTGTTTTCCTTCAGCCAGTCGGCGATCTCGTCGCGCTTCTGGGCACTGGAACGCCCCGCCAGCTTGTCGTCCTGGACATAGGCCTGCGCGTCGGAAGGAGCGGGCTGGTCGTCCCACACGGCGTCGAGCGGGTTGCTGTCGACCGGCACCAGTTCCGCGCCAACGGCTTCCAGCTTCTTCTCGACGCCTTTTGCCCAGCCGCGCGTGTGCAGCCACGGATCGTAGGCGATGCGAGAGCCCTCGCCGGCGTTCTTCGCGATCCAGTCGGCCATCGAGTCGTCGGGGACGCTCTTGTACTCGTAGAGCTGTCCGCTCACCTGTTCGCGGACCTGCAGGGTATAGCGCCCGTCCACGAACATGGCCGCCTTGTCCTTGAGGACGACCGCGCTGCCCGCCGAGCCGCCGAATCCCGTCAGCCAGGCCAGCCGCTGGGCATAGGCGCCCACGTATTCGCTCAGGTGCTCGTCGCTGATGGGGATCACGAAACCGTCCAGTTCGCGGCGTGCAAGCTCCTTGCGCAGGGCGTCGAGGCGGGCTTCGTGGGTCTGCATAAGCATGGCGTCAGATATCCGGTTACATGTGAAATAGTTTCTCGCTAGGAGGCTTCACATAGGCCTTTGCCCGGTGGGTTTCCACCCGCAGCGCGGCGAGGCGAAATCAGGGTCGCCCCAACCATGAAGACTATTCGCAGGATCACCCTTGCCGCAATCGCAGCCGTCGCTACGTCGCTGCCCGCAGCAGCACAGGAAACCGACTTGAACCACGACACAAGCATCCAGCCGCCGCGCGCCGAGCAGCGCGAGCACAGCTATACCTATCATGGCATCACCGTATCCGACCCCTGGGCCTGGCTGCGCGACGACAGCTATCCCAAGATCGACGACGAGGACGTGCTGGACTACGTGCGCGCGGAGAACGCCTATTTCGAGGCGCAGATGGCCGGACAGCAGGAACTGGTGGACGAGCTCTTCGCCGAAATGCGCGCGCGGATAAAGGAGGACGACTCCAGCGTTCCGCAGCGCGACGGCGACTGGGAATACTGGTCCGAATTCGAGACCGGCGGGCAGTACCGCAAGTACTACCGCCGTCCCGCGGGCAGTGACGAGCGGCATCTCATTCTGGACGCCCCTGCCCTGGCGGAAGGGCAGGAATACTTCAGCCTCGGTGCCTTTTCCGTCAGCGAGGACGGGCGTTATCTCGCCTATTCCACCGATACGACCGGCGGCGAGTTCTACACCGGCTACATCAAGGACCTGCAGACCGGCGAATTGCTGGAAGACCGGATCGCCAACGTGAACACCGACCTGGTGTGGGCGGCGGGGGACAGCGTGCTGGTCTATGGCCGCGCCAACGAGAACTGGCGCGTGGATCGCATCTTCGCGCATACCATCGGCCAGCCGGCGGACAGCGACGTGGAGATCTTCCACGAGGAGACGCTGGGCTATACCGCCAGCCCCTCCGTCAGCGCCAATCGCGAGTGGCTGGTCATCAGCACGGGCGACAACGAGACGAGCGAGGCGATGTTCACCCCGATCGATCAGCCCACGGGCGAATTGAGGGTAATCAAGCCGCGCAAGGTGGGCGTGGAGTACGCCGCCGACTTCCGCGACGACACGATCTACATCTGGAGCAACGACGAGCACGTCAACTTTCGCCTCGCCACGGCGCCGCTGAGCGATCCGGACAACTGGACGACGCTGATCGAGGGCTCCGACGAATTCTACCTGACCGGTTTCGACCTGTTCAAGGATTTCTACGTCGTCGAAGGGCGTCTCAACGGCCTCGACCAGGTCCAGGTGCGCTATTACGACGACCCGTCCCGGGTCGAGTCCATCGCCTTTCCCGAAGCGAGCTATGATGCGGGCACGGCGAACAATCCCGAATGGGACGTGGACCGCATCCGCCTCGGCTACGAGAGCCTGATCACGCCCGACACCGTCTACGACTATCACGTTGCCAGCCAGGAGCTGGAAACGCTGAAGGTGCAGGAAATTCCCAGCGGCTTCGATCCCTCGCTCTACACCGTGGAGCGGCGCGAGGTGCGGGCGCGGGACGGGACGATGGTGCCTGTCAGCATCGTCTATCGCAAGGATCGCCCGATGGGCGGCCCGCTGCACCTCTATGCCTACGGTGCCTACGGCTATGCCGTGCCGCCGGGCTTTTCCACCACGCGCTTTTCCCTGATCGACCGCGGCGTGGCCTATGCCATCGCGCACATCCGCGGCGGCGACGACCTGGGTCGCAACTGGTACCTTCAGGGCAAGATGGAAGAGCGCACCAACACCTTCAACGACTTCGTCGATGTCGGGCGCGGCCTGGTGGAGATGGGCTACACCAGCGAAGGTCAGGTTTCGGCCAGCGGCGGTTCCGCCGGCGGTGAACTGATGGGCGCGGTGGTGAACCAGGACCCGGCACTTTTCGGCGCGGTGGTGGCGGACGTCCCCTTCGTCGACGTGCTGAACACCATGCTCGACGACAGCCTGCCGCTGACGCCGGGGGAATGGCCCGAGTGGGGCAACCCGATCGAGAGCAAGGCGGCCTTCACTCACATCCTTAGCTATTCGCCCTACGACCAGGTGACCCGGCAGGACTATCCGCCGATGCTGGTGACCGCTGGCCTCAACGATCCGCGCGTCACCTACTGGGAGCCCGCCAAGTGGGTCGCCAAGCTGCGCGAGTACAAGACCGACGACAACGTGCTGCTGCTCAAGACCAACATGGGCGCGGGCCACGGCGGACGCTCGGGGCGTTTCGAAGGCCTGCGCGAAACGGCGGAAGAGGTTGCCTTCATCCTGTGGCAGCTGGGCGTCGACAGGTGAGCAACCGCTTCTCCCTCGCGTTCACCGCGCGGCCCGAACATATTGACGCTAACGGCCACGTGAACAACACGGTCTGGGTGCGGTGGATGGAGGACCTGGCGACGGCGCACTGGGACGCGGATGCCGCGCCCGAGCATCGCGACGCCTATGCCTGGGTCGTGACACGCCACGAGATCGACTATCGCGGCAACGTGACAGTCGGTGCGCAAGTGACTGGCGAGACGATCATCAAAGATGGGCCGCGCGGGGCCCGGTTCGACCGGCATTACGAATTCCGCGATGGAGAGGGGAAGGCGCTGGTGCGGGCCAAGTCCTCCTGGGCGATGGTCGACAAGGACAGCGCCCGCCTGATGCGCGTTCCCGCGGAGGTGGCCGAGCCCTTCCTGCCGCCGCCCGGCGAAGACGGCTAGGCCGCCGCGCGCCTGTCCTCACCGCGGCGCGGCCTGAAGACCTTTAGGCGTTCCGCCATCGTGCGGTCGCGGCCGCTGGCCTTGGCTTCGTACAGCAGCCGGTCCGCGCGGGCGTAGAGCTTTTCGAACCCGGCCTCGGCCAGTGAATCATGCGGTGCCTCGACGATGCCCATGCTGGCCGAGACCCTGTCTGGAACGACGCCCGCCTGCGCGACGATTTCGGTAATCGCCTGGCGCTTGCGTTCGGCCCGCTCCAGCGGGCGAGGGCCGCGCAGCAGCAGCACGAATTCCTCGCCGCCCATGCGGAAGACCAGCGAATCGACGTCGTCCGAACGCAGCGCGTCCGCCACGCTTCGCAGCACCGTGTCTCCGGCGGCATGACCGTGGCGGTCGTTGATGTCCTTGAACCGGTCGAGGTCGACCACGGCCAGCGTGGTGAAACCTTCCGCCCGAAGGGCAGGGAACCGGTCTTCGATGGCCCGCCGATTGAGCAGGCCGGTCAGGGCGTCGCGCTCGCTCAGTTCCTCCAGCGTCCGCGCCTCGGTCACGGCGCGGTCGCGCTCCCGGCGCACGGCCAGGAACCTGTCCGCCACGCCCAGGCCCACGACGATGACCTCGACGCCCAGCGCCCCGAACAGCACGAGATCGGCTGAATCGGTGCTGGTATGGATGCCGAGGCCTCGGAGCAGGCGATCGAGCGATGCGAGCACCAGCGGCAGCCACGCCGCCGCAAGGAACCGTGCAGATCGGCTGCCACGCGCCAGGGCCGTCACGATGGCGGTCAGGTAGATCGGGATCACGGGAACGAAGGCGTAGAAATAGAGCAGGTTGTCGAACTGCTGCGAGAAGCCGAACTGCATCCCCGCGAATCCCGGGACGATCATGGTCCAGGCGGCGGTGGCGTAGAGCACGCGGCGCTGCCAGCCCGGCAGGGCGTCCCGCTCCAGAAAGGCCGTGATGAACAGGCCCGACAGGCCGACCCCTATGGCCCAGGCGATCGGGCCGACCCGCGCCAGCACGTCGACGGGCACATCGACGAAGGCGGTGATCACGCCGCCGGAGGACAGGGCGTAGATCAGCATCGCGACTGTCATTCCGGCGTGCAGCAGGACGAACCGCTCGCGAAGGACAAGGTAGAACATGCTGTCGAACAGCAGCGGCATTACCAGCATGCCGGCGATGACGGCGAGGATGACCAGCGGCGCCAGCAATTCATGGCGGGCATGCTCCGGCATCCAGAGTTGCGCTTCGGAGCCGGCGGTTATGCTGTGCGGCCCGACGATGCGCACGATGTATTCGTGAGGGACCTCGTCCGTCTCAGGCACCGGATAGGTGAAGACGGGGCCGGCCGGCACGGCCTCGGCTTCGTCCAGCGTGTAGTGCTGCTGGGCGACGATTTCGTTGTCGATAACCGCGGCGATGGCGAAACTCTGGAAAACGGTCGTGCGGCTGGCGAAGTCGACAGGTGCCTCGGCCTTGTCCGCGGCGGGGAAGCGCAGCCACGTGACGGCCCGTCCATCCTGCCAGCCCTGTCGGTCGCAGCGCCATTCCAGGGCCGAAAGCGCGCGTTGCAGATCCAGGGGATGGTCCGAATAGGCATGGCAGCTGGCCCGGATGCCGGCACTGCCGGAATCCTGCGCGCGCACTTCATCGCCGCCGACAAGCGTCAGCAGGCACGCCATGGCCGCCAGTATCTGGAAAACGAATCCGCGCATTTCAGCAAGCGGCAATAGGCGCGCAAGCTGTATATTGGGTAAAGGCGCGGCTCAGGAATTCTCCGCCCGGCGGAGATCAGGCGATGGCCTGCTCCGTCGGCAGCAGGTCGTAGCCCAGTTCGCTGGCGACCGCGGGATAGGTCACGCGCCCGGCGTGGACGTTGAGCCCCTGCGCCAGGTGCGGGTCGCGGCGCATGGCTTCCTTCCAGCCCAGGTTGGCGATGCGGATGGCGTGCGGGAGGGTCACGTTGTTGAGCGCATAGGTGCTGGTGCGGCTGACGGCACCCGGCATGTTGGCCACACAGTAGTGCACGATGTCGTCGACGACATAGGTGGGATCGTCGTGCGTCGTGGCCCGACTGGTTTCGAAGCAGCCGCCCTGGTCGATGGCGACGTCCACCAGCACAGCACCGGGGTTCATCGTCTTCAGCATGGCGCGATCGATCAGCTTGGGTGCCGCGGCGCCGGGCACCAGCACGGCGCCCACGACCATGTCGGCCTCGGATACGGCTTCCTCGAGGTTGGCCTTGCTGGCGAAGCGGGTGCTGGCGCGGGCTTCGAAATGGGTGCCGACCTTTTCCAGCACTTCGGGATTGAGGTCCATGATCACGGTATCCGCGCCCAGCCCGGCGGACATCTGCGCGGCGTTGAAGCCGACAACGCCGCCGCCGATGATGACCACCTTGCCCGGCAGCACACCGGGAACGCCGCCCAGCAGCACGCCGCGTCCGCCGTGCGCCTTCTCCAGTGCATTGGCGCCTGCCTGGATGCTCATGCGTCCAGCGACCTGGCTCATCGGTTTGAGCAGCGGCAGGCCGCCCCTGGGGCCGGTGACGGTCTCGTAGGCGATGGCCGTGCAACCTGACTTCACCAGTCCCTCGGTCTGCGCTGCGTCGGGGGCGAGGTGGAGGTAGGTGTAGAGAATCTGGCCTTCGCGCAGCCGGGCGATTTCCTCGGGCTGGGGCTCCTTGACCTTCACGATCATCTCGCACTCGGCGAAGATGTCTTCCACCGCCGCGATCACCTTCGCGCCGCTGGCCGTATACTGTTCGTCGTATGCGCCGATGCCTTCGCCCGCGCCGCTCTCGACCCACACCTCGTGTCCGTTGGCGACCAGTTCCTTGGCGCTTTCGGGGGTCAGACCGACACGGTATTCGCGGTTCTTGATCTCGCGGGGGCAGCCGATGCGCATGGGATGGAACTCCGGTTCTAGTGGGGGCGGGTGACCAATGGGATGCCGGGGCCGTTACAGATGAAACCTGTTTCGCGCAATCCCGCTCGCTTTCCCGCCCGGCTGGGCAAAGGACTCAATCGTCGTCGGCAAGGAAAGCTCCTGCCGCCACGGTCCAGACATCGGGATTGCAGTTGAAATCGCCGTGGCCGCACCCTTCGTCGGTCACCAGCACGGGAAAGCCGGCGAGGCGGGCGAAATCCATGGCGGGCTCGGGCGAGACGATCCGGTCTTCCCGGCTGACCACGATCATCATGTCGACCTGCCGACCCAGTTCTCGCGCCGCGAGCGCCATGTCGCCGCCGAAATGCCGGCTGATGTCGAGGTCGATCATGGCTTCGCCCTGTCGCTGCAGATCCCAGCTTTCGCCTTCGTCGAAATCGTCCTGTGCCGCGCGGGTCTCGATGAAATCGAAAGCCTCGGCGCGCGCCACGGCATCGTTGGCGACGCCGATCGGGCGGGTCGTTATGCCGAAACCTGCCTCGATCGCGCGCGCTTCCGGGCAGCGGCAGGCCCGCTCCCATGCGCGGATGGCATTGGCGGTATCCCAGCGCACGATATCGTAGGCAGGCAGGCGCGGGCTGCCGATTATGGGCACGAAGCGGTCGGCGAAATCGAGATAGCGCGCCGCCCATTCGAAGGTCTGCATCCCGCCCATCGATATGCCGGTCACGGCGTGGAGGCTTTCGAGGCCCAGGTGCTCGGTCACCAGGCGGTATTCGCTTTCCACCATGTCGCCGATGGTGAGTTCAGGAAATTCGCCCATGGACTGGCTTGGCGAGTTGCTGGGCGAGATCGACACGCCGTTGCCGATTGGGTCTACCAGGATGATGAAATAGCGCTCGGGATCGAGGAAGGGAGCGGTGGCCATGAAGCCCATCTGCTCGGTGCTCCCGCCATACCAGGCGGGCACGAGGACGGCATTGTCGCGCGCCTCGTTCAGCGTTCCGTAGGTGCGATATCCGATCCGGCAATCGCTAATCTCGCCGCAGGTGCCAAGTTCGGCAAACTGCTGCTCCTGCGCGGCGGCGGGCAGGGCGAATATGGCGAGCGCAGCGGCGGCAAGGGACATGAGGCCGCGCATCATTCACCCTCCGGCGCGAACAGCGCAAGGTCGATGCTCTCGCCCACGGCGCGAAGGCCGGCGTCGGAGCCGTGCAGGTAGTCGCCCATGTGATAGCCCTCGCGCATGGCCTGCGGGTTGTCGGGATCGGCAAAGGCGGTGTCGAGCCGCACCACGGCGTCGAACTCGCCCGAATTCACGATCCAGTCGTTGATCACCTGGCGCGCGGCCTCGCCTTCCTCGGTCCAGTACATCGCGCCCTTGTAGGGGCCGATGGGAGATCCGATCACCTCGATCCCCTCGGCACGAGCGCGGGCGATGATCTGGCGATAGCCCGCGATCATCTGCTGCACATCGATATCGGGCTGGTCGAGCTGCAATCCGCCGATCCCGCCCCCGGCATTGTCGAAGGCGCCGCCGAAGCGGTTGCCGATGTCGTTCACGCCGACGAACACGATCATGTGGGTAACGCCCGGCAAGCTCAGCACGTCCTCGTCCAGCCGCGCCAGTGCGCTTTCGCCCATGCCGGGGCTGAGCACGCGGTTGCCGCTGATGCCGGCATTGGCGACGGCATATTCGAGGCCCGCCGCTTCCAGCCGCTCGGCCAGCACGTCGGGCCAGCGGTTGTCCTCGCCGGGTGTCGAGCCGACCCCGTCAGTGATGGAATCGCCGTAGGTGACGATGGTGCCCAGAGCATCGTCGGAATCGACCTCGACCACTGACAGGAATGCACGGTGCATGGCGGTAGAGGCGGGCTCCCATTCCTCGCCCACGTGATTGCCCGCGGGAGAGACGGCGAGGGTATCGAGCCCGGTGAGGTGGCAGGTGCACGGGCCGGTCGCTTCGGGAAGGTAGAACTCCACCTTCACCTTGTCGAAATCCCGGGTGTCTAGGTCCACCACGTCGCTGGCGAACGGTGCGCCGCGCGGGATGACGGCGCCTTCCTCTCCACCGAACGTAAGCGCGCGGCCGGTTCCGGCGACTTCGGCCCCGGCATCGTCCAGCAGCACGATCCTGGCCTGACCGATCGTAAGGGGCACCTCGCCATAGCGATTGGTGAAACGCACGCGCAGGCGGTCGCCGCCTTCGGACAGGCGCAGCACCTGGCTGATCGTCACGTCGTCGTACTGGGCGGCGGCAAACGGCCCTTGGGCGCCTAGCGGGGCGTGGGGCGAGGCTGTCCAGCTGGCGACCCAGTTGTCCTGCGCGGCCAGCGGCGTGGCGAGCAGCAAGGTGGCGGCGGGAACAAGGGCGCGGATGATGGGTGACACTGCTTTTCTCTCCTCATGGCGCTACAGCGCTTGGGAACGAGCTTAGCGCCACGCGCCGCGTCAGGCCATAACGTCCTCTATGCCCGGCACGGTGATCGTGCGCTCGCCGCCGAAGTCCTCGTGCACGGCGATCAGGCCGGTCTTCTCGAGGTGTTCGAGCAGGCGGCGGATCCGGCCGGGCGAAGCGGTTCCGTATACGCGGGCGAGGTGATCCTCGTCCGGTGTGCCCTGGCCCAGCGCGGCGGAAACGAGGATGGCAAGGTATGGCGCGAGCATGTCGTCGGCCACGCCGCCCGCCATGCGCTCCACCGCCTCGCGCTGGCTTTCGTCCAGCCGGTGAACCCCGGCGCTGGCGAAGGCGAACAGGCGGCGGAAGGTGGGCATGTCGACATGCGCCGATGCCACGCCCTGCTGGCGGCAACGGGTGGCGAAATCGCGGAAAAGCGTGGCGGCGGGGCGAAAGGTCGACCCCTCTTCTGCCGCCATTTCGCGCAGCACAGAATCGACATCGCCGCTCGCCACCTCGCCCGAGAGCGAGTTGACGGGTTCGGCCCTCGCAGCCATCGACTGCGCCAGTTCCTCCACCGGGGGTGGCGCTGGCGGCGGGGGAGGGGGCGGCTGGTGCACCTTCTCCGCCGCTTCCTCCGCCAGGTCGGCGTGCAGCAGTTCGCCCATTTCCGCAGAGCCCGCCTGCGGCAGCGGGGTGAGCGCACTGGCGGCGTTCTTCCCGCCCGTCTTCACCTCGCCGATGTGCACCGCCACCGGACGGCGGCTGACCGCCGGGCCAAGCCCCAGGAAATGCCCGCGTTGCAGGTCGCGGATACGCTCCGCCTGCTTGCGGTCCATGCCGAGCAGGTCCGCCGCGCGCTGCATGTCGATATCGAGGAAGGTGCGCCCCATGAGGAAGTTCGACGCCTCTGCCGCCACGTTCTTGGCGAGCTTGGCCAGGCGCTGCGTCGCCACGATCCCGGCAAGGCCGCGCTTGCGGCCCCGGCACATCAGGTTAGTCATGGCGGAAAGCGTCATGCGGCGCGTGTCTTCCGCCATTTCCCCGGCGGCGGCGGGGGCGAACATCTGCGCCTCGTCCACCACCACCAGCGCGGGATACCAGTGTTCGCGCGGGGCATCGAAGAGAGCGGTGAGGAACTGAGCGGCGCAGCGGATTTGCTGTTCGACCTCGAGATCCTCCAGTGCCAGCACCACGCTGGCCCGGTGCTGGCGGATACGGCCAGCCAGCGCCTCGATTTCGCGCGCCGAATAGCTCGCGCCCTCCACCACCACGTGATCGAAGTGATCGGCCAGCGAGACGAAATCGCCCTCGGGGTCGATCACCACCTGTTGCACCAGCCCCGCGCTCTGCTCCAGCAGGCGGCGCAGCAGGTGCGACTTGCCGCTGCCCGAATTGCCCTGCACCAGCAGGCGCGTGGCGAGCAGTTCCTCCACGTCCACGAGCACCTGCGTGCCGTGGGGGTCGGTGCCGATTGCGATACTGGTATTCACGACCCTGCCTTCATCGCGTCCGAACGTAGGGACCGCAGGCGATTCGGCCTAGGCGGCTTGCAGGGTTTTCCAATGATTGCTGCGACAAACGGGTGCAATTACCCGATTGCGGGGCAAAAGCCCTGCGATTAGGCTTCGTCTAGGGAGAGGGGATTTTCATGCGCTTCAAGCTTTTTACCGCCGTCGGCACTGTCGCAGTGGCCGCTGCCATTCCTGCCGCCTCGCAGGACCGCGTCGAGACTGATGCGGCTGCGCGCTGCCAGGGCTTTGCCGAGCAGGTCGGCGGCATCGAAGGCGTGAGCGAAGCGAGCGCGACCTTCGTGGAAGCGGGTACGATGCCGGGGCAATTCGGCCAGCCCGGCGTCATGCTGCCTGCGCATTGCAAGGTCGGCGGCGTGATCAACCGGCGACAGGGCGCCGGCGGGGTCGAATACGGCATCGGCTTCGAAGTCCGCATGCCCGCGGAATGGAACGGACGGTTCCTGTTGCAGGGCGGCGGCGGCCTGAACGGCAGCGTGAACCCCGCGACGGGCTCGACGGCATCGGGCAGCACCCCCGCGCTGGCGCGCGGTTTCGCCGTGGCCAGTCACGACAGCGGGCACAAGGGAGCGGTGTTCGACGACAGCTTCTATGCCGACCAGCGCGCGGCGCTGGATTTTGCCGAGAGCTCGGTTCCGGCCGTCACGCAGACCGCGCGCAGGCTCGTCCAGATGTTCTACGGCAACGCGCCGCACCATTCCTACATGACCGGCTGTTCCACCGGCGGGCGCGAGGGGATGCTGGCGAGCCAGCGCTATCCCGAACTGTTCGACGGCATCGTGATCGGCGCGCCCGCCATGCGTCCCGGCCATTCCAACCTCGCGATCGAGACAGCGCAGGTGCTGCTGAACGCCACCCTTCCCGAAGGGGCGGAGGGGCCCGCGCGCCTTACGCCAGCCGAACTGGCCGTGGTGGACCGCGAACTCGTTCGCCAGTGCGATCCGCTGGACGGGCGCGCCGACGGCATCATCGCGAACGTCGCCGCATGCCGCGATTTCGACGCCTCTGCCCTGCAGTGCGAGGCTGGCGAGACCGAAGGCTGCCTGGCGCCCGAACGTGCCGAAGCGGTGCGACTGGCCATGGCTTCTCCGCGCGAGAGCAATGGGCGGCCCATCTACGTTCCCTATCCGTGGGACACCGGAATCACCTTCTCCGGTCCGGGCCTGCCGGGTTTCCTGCCCGTGGGCCAGGGCGGCCCGCTCGGCCCCCCGAGCACCGCGCGGGAAATCTCCATCGACGATCGCATCCATGAAGTGCGCTGGGATGCCGTTGGGCGGCTGACCGACACTGCGTACTGGACGAACCTCTCCACCTATCTGGGTCGTGGATCAAAGCTGATGTTCTTCCACGGCGTGTCCGACCCGTGGTTCTCCGCCTTCGACACCTGGGACTATTACCAGCGCGCGCGGGAAGCGAACGGCGCGGACGCGTGGAATGACGCCGCGCGTTTCTACATGGTGCCGGGCATGGGCCACTGCGGGGGCGGCAACGCCTACGACAGCTTCGATCTGCTGAGCCCGATGGTGGACTGGGTGGAGAACGGCGAGGCACCGGGCGGGGTGACGGCAAGCCGCCGCGACAGCGAGGCGCAGATGCCGCTCTGCCCGCACCCGTCCTACGCGCACTACACCGGCGGCGATGCGTCATCTGCCGAAAGCTACGAGTGCCGGATGCCCATGGGATAGCAGACGGCCGGTTTGCAGCGGTTTTCGAAAGTGGGCGGACAGTCGGCCTGCGACCCGATTGCGGGCGCTCGCGAAGCGCATCGTGCCGGGTGCGAACGTGCTGCTCTCCACAGTCCTCTGAGCGTCCTTCAAGAGGTGCGGGTTTTTCCTGGTTGTCTGACAGCCATTCCCCATTGGAAGGGGGATCGCTGTCGCTCAGCTTTCGGCTCGGCAGGTTCACAGTTCCTAAAGTTCCCGCTACTCCTTTGATTTGCGCGGAGCCTTGTCGCCACAATGGAGTACTGATTGGCAGAGGATGGTCCTAAGCAGGTGCGGCAGTCAGCGGTTCTGCAAAGCGCTCCTTATGTTTTCGCGCTCGTGGGCGAACCGCTCATCTGCACGGACGAAGCCGGGCTAATCGTGCTTTTCAATCTCGCGGCTGAAGAGACCTTCGGCTACAGTTCCGGCGAGGTGCTCGGACAGCCGGTGGAGGTGCTTCTTCCGCAACGCTACCGATCAGATCATCGGACACAGGTCAGTAGCTTCGCTACTGGGGAGGGGCCGGCGAGACGGATCATGGGGCACAGCCGACAAGTCTGCGGCTTGCGCAAGAATGGCGAGGAATTCCCGGCTGAAGCCATTGTTAGCAGAGAGGTCGTCGAGGGAAAGATCTACCTTACAGTTGCCCTGCGGGACGTGACGGAACGAAGGCGGCTTGAGCGCGAGCGTGAGCTCGTGTCGAATGAGCTTGCTCACAGAGTGAAGAACGTCCTCGCTGTGGTTGACGCTCTTGTGGCGCTGACCGCACGGGATGCCGAGAACGTCGACGGTTTTGCTCGGTTGCTGAGGGAGCGGTTGGGTGCTCTGGCTCGCACCCAAGACGTGGTGCGGGAGAACGACGGCCGAAACGCTGGCTTGGAAGAGCTGTTGTGCAAGGAGCTCTCACAGTTCCGAAGCAAAGGAAGGGAGAACCTCAAAATCGAGGGTCCGACTGTCGAGCTCAAGGCCTCATCGGCGTTGATCCTCTCTCTGGCGTTCCACGAACTCGCGACCAACGCCGCGAAGTATGGAGCTCTACGCACGCGCGCCGGCGAAATACGCGTCGGATGGCGTATCTGTGACGAAGAAGCGGAAAAATCGCTGGAGATCACCTGGCGTGAACTTGGTGGTCCCCGAGTGCAGCCACCAGCGCGCACGGGCTTCGGGACAAAGCTGATTACGAAATCTGTCGCCAGGGGACTGCGGGCAAGCGTTGATCTCGAATACCCGCCGGACGGCCTCATTTGCCGAATGCAGATTCCGCTGACAGCACTATAAGCCAGTCGGCAGCAGAGCCCGTTGTTCGGATGGCCGCTTTCCACCCAGTCATGGGCCATAACCGCTGGCACGCCTAACGCCATAAGCGGACCTTCCGCTAACGCCCGATTGCCGGGGCGGGACTGGCCGTGGCTGAAGATCCTAACGACCTCGATGGCTATGTCCCCGTTGCCATCTTCAACGCAGATGCAATGACGACGGCCTAGCGCTTCCTCAATGTGCTCAGGCAACTGGGCTAACAATAGATTGGCGAATCGCAAGTACTGGACTATTAAAGATCGGCAACGCGTCTGGTCGCGCGCCTGCAAAAGGGGTCGCTTCATTGGGAGAAGCCGATCATGCGTAAAATTGTTTCATGCGCAATTGCAGTGTCCATACTTGCGAGTGTTCCTGCGCAGGCGGGCGAGGTGACGGGCAACGGCAAGAGCACGCCAATTCGCGACTACATCGCAAGTTCGATCTGCAGCTTTTCGGGTCTGAACGATGACCCAGAGGAAGACGGGCTGTTCATCCAGACCTTCGGCTGGGTGATGCGCTTCTTCGGTGTCCCGCCGGGAACGCCGGGCCAGACCTGTCGCGGGAATCGGTAATCTCGCAGGAGACCGGACGCCCGGGCCGCTGCAAAGCCGCTCGGGCGTTCCTTCCGGCTAGTTACGCGCCCACCGCCTCGCGCTGCCAGACCCAGTAGTTCTCGCCCCAGCGTTCTTCCAGGTCGGCCAGGCATTCGCGGTGGATTTCGCGCACGCGCTCGGGTGTCATGTAGTCCGCCGGGTCGATCTCCTCCACCGTCAGGGTCGACTTGTCCTCGTAGAGGTGCTCGCCCTTCAGCAGCGCGTTTTCATCGTAGGGCCAGATGAAGGCCTGACGGCTGGAGACGAGGTAGAGGCCGTCGGCCTTTTCCGCCTTCACGCCGATCTTGGCGAGTTCCTCTCCCGTGCTCATCTGGTGGAACCACATCTCGTCGGCGATGCCCCAGTCGGCCACGGCCACCTTGTCGCCGCTGTTCCACAGCACGATGTCGCCGATCCCCGCGTAGAAATCGTGCACGCCCTGGCGTCCCTTCACCTGGAACGGGTTGTCGCCCCAGGTGACGTGGTAGACGGGATCGTCCGCCATCATGTCGGGCGCGGTAATCTCCTCGAACATGGCCGCGCCTTCCAGGTGCACGTGGCGGCAGTAGTTCTTCAGGATCGCCCTGTGCAGCGAATTGTCGGTCGCATCGTGCACCGCGATCGAGGGATCCATGCAGGAATAGACCTCGCGTTCGTACTTGCTCGCCATGGGCATTCTCTCCGTTCTGCGGCGGAGGATGCCAGTCTGGCCTGCACTGTCAACGTGGGCGTGTCGGGGCGGCCCGTCAGGCGGCCTGCCAGGCCTCGATCTCGCGGATCGCGTGCACGCCCTGCTCGGCATGAATCTTCAGCTTCGAAAGCGAATTCTTGCAGGCCATTGCGATCACGGCGACTTCGTATTCGAAGTGCTTCATCTTCATCGGGTGGAAATAGGCCGTCGTCCTGGCTGTCACCTTGCAGGAACCTGCGCCCAGCGGCTCGATCACGATCGCTTCCACCGTCCTTTCCAGCCGCACGCCAAGTTCCTTCGGCAGGACGGATTCGATAGTGTAGCTTCGGCCCGGATCGGCTTTCAGCTCCACGATGGGGAAGGTTACGTCAGGCATCATGTCGAGCAGCAGGTCGAAGCGCTTGGGCCCGGTGCGGGTGATCGTGCCGACCGCCGCCTTGTGATGCCGCGGATCGCCGAAATCGACCAACGGATAGATCTCGGCCGCTGACCTTGCGATCACGGTGTCGAGTTCGACTTCCACCGGCCCTTCCGGGGCCATCTTCGGCTTGAACCAGTCCAGCATCGGCGCATTTCCCCCTGCTGCCAATTGCCGACGATCATATCGCACCAACCCGTTCAACCCGCGTTGCGGTAATTGGTTAACGCGCGCCGCCTGCCAGGCAGGCCGGCGTCAGCACTTCTCGCCCAGTTCCAGCATCTTGCCGCGCAGGCCCTGCATCGTGGTGTTCTGGATCTCGATACCGGGGTGGGCATTCACCTCGATCACCATCGGCCCCTCGTTCACGTCGTGGACGATATCCACGCCGCAATAGCCCAGCCCCACGGCGGGGCCGCTCATGCCGGCGATTTCCATCACCTTCTGCCAGTGCGGGATGCGAAACCCGATCAGCCGCTTGCCGGTGTCGGGATGATGGGTCAGCACCTTCTTGCCCTGCTTCGCGCGGTACAGCACGCCACTGGCCAGGTCGACGCCGGCGCCGATGCCGCCCTGGTGCAGGTTGGCCTTGCCGTCCGACTGGTTGGTGGGAAAGCGCGCCATGGCCATGATCGGGTTGCTGCCGAGGCAGATCACGCGCACGTCGGGCAGGCCGTCGTCGACCAGCGAGGCGAAGGTGGGATCGGCGCGGATCAGCGGCTCTATCAGCGCGGCATCGTCGGACGCGGCGTCGCCGGAAAACTGCCCGTCCACAATGCGGCGAACATGGTTCTGCACCTCGTCCACCGTGATCGGCTTGCCCGACCCCTTGACCCAGTGATCGCCGTGCCTTGCCACCGCCAGCAGGATGCCGTCGCCCTGCGATCCGCGTGCGGGCTTGATCGCCCAGCTGTCGGGCAGCAACTGCGCGGGTTTGAAGCTGCTAAGCTGTCCATAGCCGGAGATGACGGCGATCGTGCCGGTTGTCGAAACCCCGTGCTCCACCAGCGCCACCTTTGCCGCCACCTTGTCGCGCGCCCGCTCGATCGCCGCGCGCGAGTTGTATTTCGCGATGATCGCGTTGCGCAGATTGATCCCCAGGATGTCGTCGATCGGGACGTAGGAAGGCAAGGAGGGCTGGATCGACGATGGGTCCACGCGCGGCGTGCCGCGAGAAGAAGGCGGAGAGTCCTTCTCCGGCGGACCCGGCATCGGCGGCGTGCGCGGTTGCGAGCGGCGTTTGAGCAAACTGAGCGGCATGGGCGGTTCCTTGGTCCCTCTTGAACAGTTCGGCACGGATACGGTCCCAGTCGGACTGGGTCAGGCGGCCATCGTCTCGCGGCGTTGCAGCGACTTTCCGGTCGGGCTCGTCGTTCGCCGGAATACCGGGCTCGATCTGCGCGGGGCTTTCAGCTTCGGCCGGAAGCGCGAGAGGCAGGTCCGGTTGCAGCGCGGCGGCGGGTGCGGGCTCCTCCACCTGCGCGGCAACGGGTTCGGGCTCCGGCTCCACGGCGGCCGGCGCGGCCTTCTTCGGCGCGATGACGGGCGCCGGTCCGCTGGCAATCGTGTGAAGCATCAGCGGGCGACCCTTTCCAGGCGCCCGCTTCGGAAAGACGGTGAGCTTGACGTCGTCGATCTCGGGTTCGGGCGTCTGGTCGATCGCGGCGCGCGCGGCCAGCACCTCTCCGATGGCCTCTTCCGGGATCACTTCGTCCCAGCCCATCTTGCGCCGCCAGCCCTCGTACCAGATGGGGAAGAAACGCCCGATCTCGGTCATGCGCAGCCCTCGGTAGCGGCCAAGGATGGTGATCGCGATGGCGGCAAAGCCCGGCAGCAGCAGCGGCGAGACCTCGATCAGCATCAGCGCCACGTGGCTCACCATCACGAACTGGATGACCAGCGCCAGCATCATGGTGTTGAAGGCCATGCGTGCGGCTTCGAAATAGCCGTCTTTCTCCCACTGCCGCCACCAGCGCTCCACCACCAGCGCGGTGACCACCACCGGCATGGCATCGACCTGCAACTCGGTATCGAGGATGCCCTGAAGTGCCGCCAGAACGAACACCACCAGCGAGATCAGCACGCCCAGGAAGCCCACGCGCGTCATACGCAGCTTCAGAAGCGACGGGGCGACGATCATGCCGATGCCCACGGCGGTTCCCAACACGATGGGGCCGAAGATCGGTCCGATCTGGAGGAAGGCCAGCGCGATCAGCATGGGGGTGAAAAGGCCGAAGGCCTTCAGCCCGATGAAGCTGCGCGCCAGCACCACGAGGAAGCTGCCGATGGGCAGCACCATCAGCAGGTTCGACGGCTTGAGCCCCCAGATCGCCTGCGACACGGCAATGCCGCCCAGTGCGGACGGCATCGAAAGCGGATCGCGAGTGTTGGAAAGGCCCCAGAGTGCCAGCAGGCCGATAGTGCCGCAGACCGCCATCCCCAGGTAGGCGGGGCGGCGAACCTGCGGCGTGGCGCGTTCGTACACCCGCCTCCAGTAGGCGAAGTGCCTAGAAAACATAGCCTACGGAAACACTCACACGGTAACCCTTGCGATCGCGCACGGGATCGTTGGAGTCGCTGAAGATGTACTTCGCCTCTGCTTCCATGCGCCAGTTGCCCGGCCACCAGAGGAATTCCAGCTCCGGCACGATCTGCGTATCGTCGCGCGGGATGTCGTCCGGCGTCATGCGTCCGCTGAACTGCGTCTTCCGCACTTCCACGGCGGGCCGCACGCGCAGGTCGTCGGCGATCGGTCGGGTGTAGGAAAGGCGGGCGGACTGGCGTTCGTAACCGCGGCGGGGATTGTCGGACTCGATCTCTTCCGCGCGCAGGTCCAGCCCCACGTAGTGGTAGCGCGCGATGCGGTGGCGATAGTCGAGATCGACCCGCAGGCCTTCACCTTCCGAGGCGGTGCCGCCGGGGCCATCGTTGTCGGCATAGGTGCGTTCGCGCCAGGTGACTTCGGCCCGCACGCGGTGCGCGCGCACCGGTTCGTATTCGATCCGCACGGCGGCCTGCACTTCGTCGGTATCAGGGCTCTCGACCGTCACAAGGTCGTCGTAGACGCGCCCTTGGAGGCGCACTTCCCATTCCTCGCCCAGTTCCGTTTCCACCGCGGCGGTGAAGCGGTCGCGGTCGTAGCGCTCGCGGCCAGTGGCGTTTCCGAAGCGTTCGACCTGGATACGGTCGGCCTCCAGCCGGAAGGTCACTGCATCGCCAATCAGTTCAACGCCGGCCTGGCCGCGCAGGTAGCCGCCATCTCCCACGATGATCAGCTCGTCCTCGCGGTCGCTGCTCTCGGAAGACACGGCACCCACTTCGATGCGGGCGAAGGGATCGATCTCCCATTCGCCGTCCTGCGCCGCGGCAGGCACGGCAACCAGTGCTGCGACGACTAGGCCGAGCACGCGGCGACACGCACGTTGAAGAACGCGAATAGGTGTTTTCCCCTGCATGGACGGGGAATTACCCGGGGAAAGGTTTAGGCTTTGCTAACCCTAACAGGGAAGAAACGCGGCGACACGGCCTTGGTCGGCAACAGGACGCTAACCGTTTTGGCACAATTCGAGATTACGTAGAACCACCTAGAGCGGGTTGCCGTCACGGTCGCGGAAGATCTCGCGGCGGCCCACGTGGTTGGCAGGGCCGACCAGTCCTTCGCTTTCCATGCGTTCGATCCACTTGGCGGCGGTGTTGTAACCCACGCCCATCTGGCGCTGCAGCCACGATCCGCTGGCCTTCTGGTTCTCGATCACGATCTGGCAGGCCTGGCGATACTTGCGTTCTTCGGGGTTGTCGCTGGCGGTCACGTCGTCGTCGAACGACAGGCCGCCGTCCTCGGGTTCCTCGGTGACGGAGTCGACGTAGGCCGGCTCGCCCTGCTTGCGCCAGTGATCGGCCACCTTCTCCACCTCCTCGTCGGAGACGAAGGGACCGTGCACGCGCTTGATCGCGCCGGTGTTGGGCTTGAACAGCATGTCGCCCTTGCCCAGCAGCTGTTCCGCCCCCTGCTCGCCCAGGATCGTGCGGCTGTCGATGCGGCTGGTGACGTTGAAGCTGATGCGGGTGGGCAGGTTCGCCTTGATGACGCCGGTGATCACGTCGACCGAGGGGCGCTGCGTCGCCATGATCAGGTGGATGCCGGCCGCGCGCGATTTCTGGCTGAGGCGCTGGATCAGCACCTCGATCTCCTTGCCGACCACAACCATCAGGTCGGCCAGCTCGTCGACGATCAGCACGATCTGCGGCAGGACTTCGTAATCCAGTTCCGCCTCTTCCACGATGGCCTCGCCCGTCTCGGGATCGTAGCCGGTCTGCACCGTGCGTTTCAGCGGCTTGCCCTTGGCGGCGGCGGCGGCGACGCGCTCGTTGAAGCCGTGCAGGTTGCGCGCGCCGATCTCGCTCATCATGCGGTAGCGCTTTTCCATTTCCTCCACGGCCCATTTCAGGCTGCGCACGGACTTGTGCGGCTCCGTCACCACGGGGGCGAGGAGGTGGGGAATGTCGTCGTAGCTCTTCAGCTCCAGCACCTTGGGATCGATCAGGATCAGGCGGCATTCGGCCGGCGTGAAGCGATAGAGCAGGCTGAGAAGGATGGCGTTGAGGCCCACCGACTTGCCCGATCCGGTGGTGCCCGCCACCAGCAGGTGGGGCATGGCGGCAAGGTCTGCCACCACGGGTTCGCCCGAAATGCCCTTGCCGAGGATGATCGGCAGGTTGCCCTTGGCATCTACGAAGGCCTCGCTCTCCACCAGTTCCTTGAAGCTGACGGTCTGGCGATTGGCGTTGGGCAGTTCGATGCCCATCACCGTCTTGCCCGGAATGGGCGCAACGCGCGCGCTGATCGCGCTCATGTTGCGGGCAATGTCCTCGGCCAGGCCGATGACGCGGCTGGCCTTGATGCCCGGCGCAGGCTCCAGCTCGTACATGGTGACGACCGGGCCGGTCTTCACCGCGGTGATCTCGCCCTTCACGTTGAAATCGTCGAGCACGGTTTCCAGCAGACGGGCGTTGCGCTCCAGCGCCAGCTTGTCGAGCGGGGGCGCCTGGTCGATGGCGCCTTCCTCCAGCAGGTCGAGGCTGGGCAGGTCGAAGGTGGCGAACATGTCCTTCTGCTGCGCCCTGGGCGAGGGTTTCGCCCGGCGCGGCGGTGCCGCCGGATCGGCAATTTCCACGGGCCGGCGGTCGGCGAAGGGCGAGGGCGTGTCCTCGTCCTCGTCGTCCTCACCGGCCGACGGGGCCTTCGCCCGCCGCGATTTGGCTCGCATCGGTTCGTCAGGATTATACTTCCGTGCCGAACCGGTTAGGCGCGGCAGAGCGCCCGCCCAGTCGGGCAGTGTCAGCAGGCTGGCCCAGTCCACTGCGAACACCCGGCCCGCCAGCAGGGCGCCGCCACCAAGGCAGGCCAGGCCGCCGACCAGTATGCCCCACACCTGTCCGCCCTCGGGCAGAAGTCCTGCCAGAGCCTCCAGCCCGGCTTCGCCCAGCAGCCCGGCAAGGCCGCCGAAGCCTGCAGGCCAGCTATGTTCGCGCGGATCGGTGACCAGCGAGATGGCGGTCGCCAGCAGCAGCATGCCCAGCAGCAACACAGCCACGGTGCGCCACCAGGCGCCGCCCCACCTCTCGTCCTCGTCGGCATCGCGCCACAGCTTGCGCGCGATGACGTAGGTGAACGGCAGGAAAAGTATCGAGACCCAGCCAAAGGCGGTGAGGGCGAGGTCGGCCACGAAAGCGCCCGGCGCGCCCATCCAGTTGTCGATGGTATCCCCGGCGGCAGTGGATAGCGATGGATCGGTCTGGCTGTAGCTGAGCAGCGACAGCCCCAGGAACAGGGTAAAGGCAAACAGGAGCACCGCGCCCGTCAGCTGCGCACTGCGAGCCAGCGAACGCCGGAAAGCGGCACGCCAGTCCGCATTTGGCTTTGCGGCCCTGCTGGCCATGGTCCGTTCCCTTCGTCTCTGCGTCCCGGCGCGAAGAATCCCACAGCGGGACTCCGGGGTCAATGTTTGGGTTTTGTTTTTCGCTCATGCCTCCGCATGAGCGTCCTCGCTAGATGCGCAGGCAAGCCGCGCCCGCTGCGGGGCGGCCGCGTGGCCTTGCAGCCCTTCGGGCCGTTCAGGAGAGGCCGTCGATCGCGGCCCAGCGGTTCCACCCGAGCTCCGCTGCTCGCTCTGCATTCATTCCGCCTAGCGCGATCACCGGAGCATTCGCCTTGGACGCCATGAAAAGGAAGTGCTCTTTTCCAAGACAGCTGCCGTCAGGATGAGAGCGCGTCGGGAAAACGGGCGAAAGGAACATTGCGTCGATTCCGTACCTTTCGGCCCGGCTCATCTCGAGCAAGTCGTGAACGGTGGCGAAGCGACCGATGCCGCAGACCCTATCCAGTTTGCGCGCTGGGCCATAGGCACCGTCCGCGCCCCAATCCTGCGCCTCCTTCGACGTGCCCGAGAGCACCAGTAGGTGATCGTGCCGCCGGCAGATCGCGGCCAGCCTGTCAAAGCGTGCCTTTCGCTCCGCCGGATTGAGATGGTAGTGACGAAACACGAAAGCATTGCCGCGAGGCAGCGCTGCGAGTGCAGTCTCAACCATCGAATCGTTGCGTTCGTCCGAAAGTAGCCAGAGGTTCGGCAGGGAGTGGAAACCGTTCATCGGCCCGCTATAGCGCGCCCATGAGTGAAAGCGCCACAGACCGCCTTGCCGCCGTGCAGGCCGAAATCGCCAAGGCCTGCAAGATCGCCCGCCGCGAGCCGGAGGAGGTGACGCTGGTCGCCGTCAGCAAGACGCATCCGGCAGAGGATATCGCTCCCTTGCTGGAAGCCGGCCACCGCGTGTTCGGCGAGAACCGGGTGCAGGAAGCACAGGACAAGTGGCCTGCCCTGAGAGAGGAATTTCCCGATACGAAGCTGCACCTCGTGGGTCAGCTGCAATCGAACAAGGCGGACGATGCGACGGCGCTGTTCGACTGCATCCATTCGCTCGACCGGCCCAGCCTGGTGAAGGCGCTGGGCAAGTCATTCGACAAGGCCGGCAGACAGGTGCCGTGTTTCGTGCAGGTGGATATCGGCGAAGAGGAGCAGAAGGGCGGCTGCGCGATTGCCGACCTGCCGGGCTTGCTGGAGCAGACGCGCGGGGCGGACATTCCCGTTATCGGGCTGATGTGCGTGCCGCCCTTCGGTATCGAGCCCGCGCCCTACTTCGCGCTGATGGCAAAGATCGCCGACGATCACGGGTTGAAAGGCCGATCCATGGGGATGAGCGGCGACTATCCCACTGCCATCATGCTGGGCGCCACGCACGTGCGCGTGGGCACGGCGCTGTTCGGAGAGCGCGGCGGCTGACCGGTCGCCCGGCAAAACGCAGGCGGATGCAATCGGAGGTTGACGCGGCGGCGCGCGGCGCTTTCAAGAGGCGGGACAATCCCTTGCCCCGGACCCCGATTTCATGACCAAGCTTTCCGCCCGCTGCCTTGCCGCCGTTGCCCCGCTCGGCCTGATCGCCCTCACCGTCCCGGCCCATGCGCAGCAGGACGATCCCTACGCCGAATGCGCCGCCACGACGGACGATGCCGCGCGCCTTGCCTGTTTCGATTCGACCTACGCCAGCCAGCAGGTGGTGATCGCCGAGGAGGAGGAGCGCGAGGAGCAGGAGCGCGAGGAAGTGTTCGGCTTCCGCGAGGAGGACAGGGCAATCGAGCGGACCGACGAAGAGGTCGAGGTGACAGCCACGGTGGCGGAAGTTCTGCGCGGTGCACGCCAGTCGCAGGTGCTGTTGCTGGACAACGGCCAGTTATGGCGCGAGATCGACGGCTCCACCATGCGCAACCGCGTGCGCGAAGGGTGGGTGGCGACCATCAGCCGCCATTGGAGCGGTGCCTACGAGATCCGGTTCGAGGGTCGCAGCGGCTATTTGCGGGTCGCCCGAATCCAGTAAGCCTCAGGCCGCCTCGGCGCTTTGCGGTTCGCCTGCGGCGATGGCATCGAGCAGCGCCTGCTCCACCTTGTCCAGCCGGTCCTGCCTCACGATCTTGTCGCCCAGCAGGTCGGTCACGTAGAAGGTGTCCACCGCGCGCTCCCCGTACTGGGTGATGTGCGCGGAATTGATGATCAGGCTTGCCTCGAACATCGCCCGCGTCAGGCGGTTGAGCAGGGCCGGGCGATCGGTGGCGTTCACCTCGATCACGGTGAAGCGGTTCGAGGCATCGTTGTCGAACAGGATGACAGGGGCCACGCGGAAGTTTTCCGCCCGGCTCTGCTTCAGCGGACGCTTGGCCAGGCGCGGCACCATATCGATCTTGTTGGCCAGTGCATCCTCGATCGAGGTTCTCAGCCGGGCCAGCTGCTGTTCCTCGCGGAAGGGCTTGCCCAGCGGATCAAGGACGAGGAAATTGTCGACTGCCTTGCCCACCCGGTTGGTGTGGATGCGCGCGTCGATGATGTTGCCGCCCGCGAGGTGGATGGCGCCTGCGATGCGGAAGAACAGGCCGGGGTGGTCGTTTCCGATCACGGTGACCAGCGTGGCGCCCAATGCCTCGTAATACTCCGCGTGAATGGACAGCGAGTGTTCGGCGTTCTTCGCCGCCTCGTAGTGCGGCAGGTTGATGGCGATCACGTCGTCGGGTTCGGCGATCCAGTAGGCATCGTCGAAACGGTCGTCCAGCTTCTCCACCAGGTAGCCCTGCTCGCCCAGCATCCGGGCCACGGCCTGCTTCTTGGCGGCGACGCGTTCCTCGCGGCCGTGGGCCTTGTGGCCCAGCCGCAGGCGCTCGACCGATGCCTCGTGCAGGTCGCCGATCAGCTGGCGCTTCCAGCTGTTCCAGATGCCCGGTCCGACGGCGCGAATATCGACGATGGTCAGCACGGTGAGCAGCCGCAGCCGTTCCAGGCTCTGCACTTCCGAGACGAAATCAGTGATGGTCTTGGGATCCGAAAGGTCGCGCTTGAAGGCGGTGGCGCTCATCAGCAGGTGATAGCGCACCAGCCAGGCGACCAGTTCGGTTTCCTGGCGATCCATTCCCAGCCGCGGGCACAGCCGCATGGCCACCTCAGCGCCCAGGATCGAGTGGTCGCCGCCGCGGCCCTTGGCGATATCGTGCAGCAGCACCGAGACGTAGAGCGCGCGGCGGTTCTTGATCTTGGGCACCATGTCGGTGGCCAGCGGATGCTCTTCCGCCAGCGCGCCGCGTTCGATCTCGCTCAGCAGCCCGATGGCCCGGATGGTATGCTCGTCCACCGTGTAGTGGTGGTACATGTCGAACTGCATCTGCGCGTTGACCTTGCCGAAATCGGGCACGAAACGGCCGAAGACGCCCGCCTCGTTCAGCCAGCGCAGCACGGTTTCGGGATCGCGGCGTCCCGACAGCAGGTCGATGAACAGCGCGTTGGCGCGCGGGTCCTTGCGTATCTTGCCGTCGATCAGGCCCGCATCGCGCCGCGCGATGCGGATGGTGGCGGGGTGCACTTCCAGCCCCTCGCGCTCGGCGATGGTGAAGATCTCGATCAGGCGCACGGGATCCTGCTGGAACCAGTCGTCGGACGGGGCGGCGATCTTGCCGCCCTCCACCGGATAGCCGTCGATCGCCTTGCTCGGCTTGAAGGAGGAGAGGAATTCGCCAATGCGGCTGCGTTCCTGCGTTTCTTCCTCCAGGTGCGAGAGGAACACGCCGGTCAGGTGGCCGACGTGCTTGGCCTGCAGGAAGTAGAACTGCATGAACCGCTCCACCGCGCTCTTGCCCGGCCGGTCGGCGTAATTCATCCGGTTCGCGACTTCGCGTTGCAGGTCGAAGGTCAGGCGGTCCTCGCAGCGCCCGGAGATGGTGTGGAGGTGGGCGCGCACCGCCAGCATGAATCCCTCGGCCCGGCGGAAGCTGCGATATTCCTTCTGCGTGAAGAGGCCCTTGTCCACCAGTTCGCGCGCGCTCTTCACGCGGTGCACGTACTTGCCGATCCAGTAGAGCGTCTGCAGGTCGCGCAGGCCGCCCTTCCCATCCTTCACGTTGGGTTCCACGACATAGCGCGAATCGCCCATGCGCTTGTGCCTGGCATTGCGCTCGGCCAGCTTCTCGGAAACGAACCGGCCTTCGGTGCCGGGCACCACCTCGCTCCAGAATCGGCTGCTGGCGGCGTCGTACACCTCCTGGTCGCCCCACAGGAAGCGCCCTTCCAGAAGGGCGGTGCGGATGGTGATGTCCTCCTTCGCCATGCGCGTGACTTCGGCCAGCGAGCGGCTGGAATGGCCCACGGTCAGGTTGAGGTCCCACAGGTAATAGAGGATCGCCTCGATCACCTGTTCGCACCACGCGGTGGGCTTGTCCGGGGTGACGAAGGCGATGTCGACGTCGGAATGCGGCGACATCTCGCCGCGACCGTATCCGCCCACCGCCATCAGCGCGAGGCGTTCGCCCTTGCTGCGGTTGGCGACGGGATAGACATCGTCGATCACGTGATCGTGGATGACGCGGATCAGCTGGTCGATCAGGAAAGCGTAGCCGTTGGCGCTATCGTGCCCGGCGCCGGGCTTCTCATCCAGCCGACGGGTCAGTTCGGCGCGGCCCTTGTCCAGCGCCTTCCGCATCAGCTCGACGATCGCCTGCCGCCCGTTGTCCGCGCCCTTGTCGGCAACGATGTCGTCAATGGCGGCGGTCAGCTTGCGCCGATCGATGATGGCGCGTTGCTTGGGGATGGTCGGCAGGCTCACGTCGGCTGAGATAGGCGTGCGCGCAATGCATTGCAAAGGCACATCGCGGGTGTCGCAGGGGGTTTTCTGCCCGCCCGCCCTGTGCCAAAGCGCTGCACCACGTTCGAAGGCGCTTTTCGCCTTCGCAGATTCAAGGGGCGCGGCGTGATTCTGGATGTTCTGGCAGCGACGGGAAGCGAAGTCCTGCGGTGGAGCGACCTCGGCCTGCGCACCGGGATCGACCTCGGCTTCTTCGAGCTCAAATACTATTCGCTCGCCTACCTGGCGGGCATCATCATCGGCTACTGGCACCTTTCACGCATGGTGAAGGCACCCGGCGCGCCGATGGCGCAGGTGCACGTGGACGACCTGTTCTTCTACTGCACGCTGGGCATCATCATCGGCGGAAGGCTGGGCTACGTCACCTTCTACGAACCCGGCCACTGGACCGATTTTTCGGGCGACGGCCTGATTTCGTGGAAAGTGCTGCGGCTGTGGGACGGCGGGATGAGCTTCCACGGCGGGGTGATCGGCACCGTGCTGGCCATCGCCTACGTCAGCTGGCGCGGCGGGCTGCCGTTCATCCGCGTGGCCGACTATATTTCCGTGAACGTGGGTTTCGGCATGCTGTTCGGGCGGCTGGCGAACTTCATCAACGGCGAGCTGTGGGGCCGCCCTGCGGGGCCGGACGTGCCTTGGGCGATGGTGTTCTGCGACCAGGGTCGCGGGCCGGGCGGTGAATGCCTGTCCTCCCTGATGCCGCGACACCCCAGCCAGATCTACCAGGCACTGGGAGAAGGGCTGCTGGTGGTGGTGGTGATGCTGTGCCTGTTCTGGCTTACCCGCGCGCGCTATCGCCCGGCCTTCCTCGTCGGCATGTTCACCACGCTGATCTCCATCGCCCGCTTCGTGGTGGAATTCTATCGCGAGCCGGACCAGCAGCTGATGTGGCTATACGAGGATACGGGCCTGTCGATGGGCCAGTGGCTGACGATCCCGCTGGTCCTGCTGGGCCTTGGCCTCATCGTCTGGTCGCTGAGGCGTCCGCCGCTGGCCAGCGGGACCAAGGCGCGCAAGACCTCTCCGGCGGAGGCCTCTTGAGCGAGCGGCGGGACGAGCACGACAAGCGCGATCTTGGCGACATCTTCCGCCGCCTGATTTCCACCACCGGTCCGATCAGCCTCATGCAGTTCATGGGCGAATCCAACATGCGCTATTACGACGAGAAGCGCGTGATCGGCGGTCAGGGCGCTGGCGGCGGGGATTTCATCACCGCGCCCGAAATCAGCCAGATGTTCGGCGAACTGATCGGCCTGTGGCTGACCGACATCTGGCATCGCGGCGGACGGGCAGAACCGGTCCACTACGTCGAACTCGGGCCGGGCAAGGGCACTCTCGCGCGCGACGCGCTGCGGGTGATGGAGCGCCAGGGCCTGAGGCTGCAGGTGCACCTCATCGAAACCTCGCGCCGGATGCGCGAGGTGCAGCGTGCTGCCGTTCCAGGAGCGATCCACCACGCCGACCTGTCGGACGTGCCGGAGAATGGGCCGATCCTGCTGGTGGCCAACGAATTCCTCGATGCGCTGCCGGTGCGCCAGTTGGTGAAGACGCAGGCCGGCTGGCGCGAGATCATGGTGGGCGTGGATGGCGAGGGCGCGTTCGTCGAAACGCCCGGTCGCCAGCCGATGGATTCCGCCGTGCCGGAAGACCGCCGCGACGATCCGCCCGGCACCGTGATCGAAACCTCGCCCGCCAGCGCCACCGTGATGCAGGAAGTGGCGGGTCGCCTCGCCAGGCAGGGCGGCGCGGCACTGTTCATAGATTACGGCTATACCCACGGGCGCAGCGGTTCGACCTTGCAGGCGGTGAAGGATCACACCCGGATCGGGGTGTTCGATGCGCCGGGCGATGCCGACCTGACGGCCCATGTCGATTTCGCGCAGATGGAGCAGGTCGCCCGGTCGCAGGGGTGCAAGGTGCTGGGCACGGTGACGCAGGGCCAGTTTCTGACGAGCCTCGGCATTCATGCCCGCGCGGATGCGCTGGCAAGGTCCGCCCCGCAGCACGGCGAAACGCTGGTGCGCGCCCGCGATCGCCTGATTGCGCCCGACCAGATGGGTGAGCTGTTCAAGGTGATGGGGCTGACAGGACCGGACTGGCCCGACGGCGCAGGCTTCGGCCAAGGCTAGGGCGCAACCTGCTCCAGCAGCCACTGCGCCGCCCTTTCGGGCGACCACTTGTCGTCCTCGCGGTCCACCGCATAGTTCGCCTGTCTCATGGTCTCCACATCGATGGTGCCAAGCAGCGGTTCGAGCGCCTGCACCAGCGCGGCGTTGTCGGCCATGCGCGGGGAGATCAGCACGATGGCATCGTAGCTGGGCAGCGCCTCGCGCGGGTCGTCCAGCACCACGAGGTTTTCCGCCGCGATCCGCCCGTCGGACGTGTAGGCGCTGATCACGTCGGCCTCTCCCGAAATCAGGGCGTTGTACATGAAGGTTGGCGAATAGGTGCGCTGCTCTGCAAAGCGCAGGCCATAGGCATCGCGCACGCCGATCCATTCGGGCCGTTCGAACCATTCGGGATCGCCGCCCACGGTCAGCCGCGGCGCGACGCCCGCAAGATCGGCAATGGTCGCGAGGCCATATTCCAGCGCCGTTTCCTGCGTCACCGCCAGGCCATAGGCGTTCTCGAACCCCAGCCGGCCCAGCACGCGGATGCCGGTGTTGTCGGCTTCCCACTGCGCAATGGTCTCGTACATCGCCTCGCGCCCGGGGTTGTCGGAGCGTTCGAGCTGGTTGGTCCACAGCGTGCCGGTATAGTCGATGGCGATGTCAATCGCCGAACTGGCGACGGCATTGTGCACTACCGCCGAACCCAGCCCTTCGCGGTATTCGACGGCAAAGCCCTCGTCCTCCAGCATGGAGCCGATGGCGCGGGCGAGGATGTACTGTTCGGAAAAGCTCTTGGCCCCGATCACCACTGTCTCGCGCGTCTCCCCACGCCAGTCGACGAGCGACACGGCCGCGCCGGCAATTCCTGCCAGCGCCAGCAGTGCGCCGCTAATCACCAGGGCCGGTCGGCGGCGGGCAAAACCGCGTTCGACAAGGCCGAACAGGCCGTCGGCCACGAGGGCCAGCCCCGCGCTGGCGATGCAGCCCGCCAGCACCAGCACCCAGTTCTGCGTCTGCAGACCGGCAAAGATCGGATCGCCCAGGCTCCGCTGCCCGATGGTGGTGGCGAGCGTCGCCGCGCCGATGGTCCAGACGCTGGCGGTGCGGATGCCCGCCATCACGTAGGGCGCAGCGAGCGGAGCCTCGACGAGCCGCAGTTTCTGCCACCCGCTCATGCCGAGGCCGTCGGCGGCCTCGATCAGTTCGTCGTCGAGATTGGCGAGCGCGGTTACCGCGTTGCGCAGGATCGGCAGCAGCGCATAGAGCGCCAGCGCGAGCCAGGCCGGCAGGAAGCCGAGCGTCGGCAGCCCTTCGCCGAATACCGCGCGCGCCGCCAGCAGGATGGGAAAGAACAGCGCCAGGAGGGCCAGCGCGGGGATGGTCTGGACAAGGCTGGCAAAGCCCAGCGCCACGCGCGCCACTGGAGGCGAGCGGCTGGCCCACACCGCCAGCGGCAAGGCCACCGCGATGCCCAGCGCCACGGCGGCGGCGCACAGCAGCACGTGCTCGGCCAGCTGCGGGCCGAGATCGAGCACGGCATCGACAAGCGCGTTCATTCGCCGATCCCGGCCAGCCGCCGGGCCTGTTCGCGCGGAACCTCCACCAGCGCCTGCGCCACGTCGCCGCCCTGTCCGGCCAGCAGCGCGGCGGGCGTTTCGTCGGCCACGATCCGGCCGCCGTCCATCACCAGCACGCGGGTGGCCAGCAGCAGCGCCTCGGCCATGTCGTGCGTCACCATGACCGTGGTCAGGTCCAGTTCGTCGTGCAGGCGTCGCACGCGCTCGCCCAGCTGCCCGCGCGTGATCGGGTCCAGCGCGCCGAACGGCTCGTCCATCAGCAGCAGGTGGGAATCGCCCGCCAGCGCGCGGGCTACGCCGACGCGCTGCCGCTGGCCGCCGGACAGTTCCGCAGGCAGGCGATCGGCCAAGGCCGGGTCAAGCTCCACCAGGCGCAGCAGTTCGGCCACGCGCGCATCGTCCAGCCGCTCTCCTTCAAGCCGGGGGCCGAGCGCGATGTTTTCCGCGACGCTCATGTGCGGGAACAGACCGATGCCCTGGAAGACGTAGCCGATCCGGCGGCGCAGCGGCGCGGCCGGTCCGGCCGTCACGTCCTCGCCGTCCAGCAGCACGCGGCCGCCGGTCGGCTCGACCAGCCGGTTGATGCACTTGAGCAGGGTGGACTTGCCCGATCCCGATGCGCCGACCAGCGCCACGAACTCACCCGGCGCGATTGCCAGCGAGACATCGCGCACCGCAGCCGTATCGTCGTAGGATTTGGAGAGCCCCTCGAAGCGCAGGAATGCGGGCGCCGCTCGCTCCATTCAGGTGCTCAGCGCGGCCTTTGGCAAGGTGATCTCCACGACCAGGCCGTCCTCGGCGAAATGTCGTTCCCAGCTGCCCTGCAACTGGCCGGTCACGCTCATTTCCACCAGCCGCGATCCGAACCCGGTCTCGCCGGAATCGCGCACCACGGGTCCGCCGTGTTCGCTCCAGCGCAGGACAATGCCGTCGCCCCGCTCCTGCAGTTCCAGGTCGACATGGCCATCGTCGGCGGACAGCGCTCCGTACTTGGCGGAATTGGTGGCCAGTTCGTGGAAGACGAGCGCCAGTGGCGTGGCGGCGCGCGGACCCATCTCGGCGTCGAAGCCCGATACGCGCACGCGCGGTTCGTCGTCCCCGGCGGTATAGGGAGAGAACAGCGCTTCCAGCAGCCCGGCCAGGCTGTCCTGACGCAGGCCGTCGCCCGGTCGCACGAATTCGTGCGCACGCCCCAGTGCGCGCAGGGCCTGGGTCAGCTCCTTCACGAAGGGCTGGCTCTCGGGCGCCTTGCGCGCCTTCAGGGAGATGAGGCCGATCACGACGGCGAAGATGTTCTTGATGCGGTGCGCCAGTTCCTTGGCCAGCAGGTCCCGCTCTTCCAGCGCGTTGCGCACTTCGTCGATATCGGTCAGCGTGCCGAACCAGCGCAGCGGATCGCCTTCGCGCTCGGCCACCGGCACGGCCTGGCCCAGCACCCACATCCACGAACCGTCCGCCAGCTTCAGGCGGAACTCTGCCTCGAATTCCTTGCCGTTGGCGAAGCTGACGTCCCAGTCGGCAAAGGTTTCGGCCACGTCGTCTGGATGGATGAAGGGGCGCCAGTCGTCGGCCGTGCGCGGAGGTTCGGCCCCCGTAAGCTCGGTCCAGCGCCTGTTGAAATAGTCGAATTTTCCGTCTGCATCGGCAGACCATGCCGCCTGCGGCACGCCTTCGATCATGCGGCGCAAACGCTCCTCGCGCTCGGCGATGATCTGCTGCGCGGCCCGGTTCGAACGCCGCGCCTCCAGCCGCCGCATGGCCGCCTGCGCCAGCACGGCAAGGCCTTCCTTCTGAAACGCGCTGAGCGGCTCCGTACGCGATTGCTTGTCGATGACGCACAGGGTGCCGACCGAGGCGCCTTCCTGCGACACCAGCGGCTGGCCCGCGTAGAAGCGCACTTCCGGGGCACTGGTCACCAGCGGATTTCCGGAAAAGCGCGGGTCTACCGAGGCATCGGACACTTCGAGGAGGTCCGCCTTGCCCAGCGTCTCGTTGCAGAACGCGATGTCGCGCGGCGTTCCACGGTCGTTCAGTCCGCGCCGGGCGATGAAGCGCTGGCGGTCGCGCTCCAGCATCGTCACCATCGAAAGCGGCGCATCGCACAGCTTGGCGGCGAATTCGACGATGGCCTGGAGCTCGGGATCGTCCTCGAGTTCCTGTGCGGCAAAGCTTTCGACGACGCCGAGGCGCCGCGCTTCGTCGTCGAAGTCGCGGATTGGTTCGGGCATCGTTGGCGCGGAAACGGGGTCGTGGACGGTCATTCGTGTCCTGTCTAGCTGGAATGGAGATTGAAGCCAATGCAACTACGAGATCGTTTCCAGCGTAACCTGTTTGCCTGAACCTGCGCTGTTGCTACAGGGCTGGCAGACGAAGGAGCCTACAGATCATGCGCGCCACCCCCGATTTCGATTTCGGCCTGACCGAAGAAGCCCAGATGATCCGCGAAAGCGTCGCCCGGTTCGCCGACGAGCGCATCGCGCCGCTTGCCGCGAAGGCGGACCGGGAGGACTGGTTCCCGATCGAGCTGTGGCCGGAAATGGGCGAGCTGGGCCTGCACGGCATGACCGTTTCAGAGGAGGACGGCGGCACCGGCCTCGGCTACCTGGAACACACCATCGCGGTGGAGGAAGTGAGCCGCGCCAGCGCGGCCGTGGGCCTTTCCTACGGCGCGCACTCCAACCTGTGCGTCAACCAGATCGCCCGCTGGGGCAATGCGGCGCAGAAGGCGAAGCACCTGCCGGGCCTGATTTCGGGCGAGCATGTCGGCGCGCTGGCGATTAGCGAGCCGGGCGCGGGCAGCGACGTCGTTTCCATGAAGCTGAAGGCCGACGCGGTGCAGGGCGGATACCTGCTCAACGGCACCAAGTTCTGGATCACCAACGGACATGTGGCAGAGACGCTGGTGGTCTATGCCAAGACCGATCCCGCCGCCGGCAGCAAGGGCATCACCGCCTTCCTGATCGAGAAGGACATGGAGGGTTTCTCTCCGGGTCAGAAGATCGACAAGATGGGCATGAAGGGCTCCATCACCAGCGAACTGGTGTTCGAGGATTGCCACGTTCCGGAAGAGAACGTTCTGGGCGAAGTGGGCAAGGGCGCGGCCGTTCTGATGAGCGGGTTGGACTACGAGCGCGTGGTGCTTTCGGGCGTGCAGCTTGGCATCATGCAGGCATGCCTCGACACCGTCATTCCCTATGTTCGCGAGCGCAACCAGTTCGGCAAGCGCATCGGCGACTTCCAGCTGATCCAGGCCAAGGTGGCGGACATGTACGTCGCCCTGCAATCGGCGCGCGCCTACACCTACGCGGTGGCGAAGGCCTGCGACAACGGCAAGACCACCCGCTTCGACGCGGCTGGCACCATCCTGCTCGCCAGCGAGAACGCCTTCCGCGTGGCGGGCGAGGCGGTGCAGGCGCTGGGCGGCGCGGGCTACACCACCGACTGGCCGGTGGAGCGCTACCTGCGCGATGCAAAGCTGCTGGACATCGGCGCGGGAACCAATGAGATACGGCGCATGCTGATCGGCCGCGAGCTGATCGGGAGCTGAGGGGAGAGATAACTTGCTGAAGACCGCCGCCACTTTCGTGACCGCCGCAGCCGCCGCGCTGCTTGTCGCCGTTCCCGCTGCCGCGCAGGACACCGCGCGGGTGGAGCAGCTGACGTTCGAAAGCCCGTCGCTGGCGGGCAACCTCGAAGGCAACGACATCGCCCGCAGCGTGGTGGTCGTTACCCCTCCCGGCTACGACGAGAACCTCGGCAAGCGCTACCCGGTGGTCTATTACCTGCACGGCTACTGGATGCCGGTGGACGTCCAGCAGGCCGGTTTCCGGCTGGACGAGGCAGTGCAGGCCGCGTCCGAGGCGGGCAACGATTTCATCATGGTGATGCCCGACGGCTTCTCGAAGCTGCGCGGCGGGTTCTATTCCTCCGGCCCCACGGTGGGCGACTACGAGAGCATGGTGGCTGACGACCTGGTGAGTTGGGTCGACAGCAACTACCGCACTATTGCCGACCCCGCCTCGCGCGGGCTGGCAGGTCACTCGATGGGCGGATACGGAACCATCCGCATCGCCATGCACCGGCCCGGCATTTTCTCCAGCATCTACATGATGAGCGCGTGCTGCCTGCCGCCGATGGAAATGACGCCGGAGCAGGCGCGCATGATCGAGGGCATGAGCGAGGAAGATGTCGCCAGTGCCGATTTCGGCCGGCTTGCCGGTGTCTCGACGCTGGCCACATGGTCGCCCGATCCCACCGCCGACAATTTCCTGAAGGTCGACACTGGGCTTCGCGAAGACGGCACGATCGACCCGCTGGTGAACCAGCGCCTTGCCGCCAACTCACCGGTGGTGCTGGTGCCGCAGTTCCTCCCTGAACTGAACGCGCTGGACGGCTTCGCCATGGACATCGGCGACCAGGACTTCCTGCTCGAAGGCAATGCCCAGTTCCGCGAGGAACTCGACCGTTTCGGCGTCGACTACGACTTCGAACTCTACGAAGGCGACCACGGCAACCGCATCCGCGAACGCATCCGCACCGAAGTGCTGCCGTTCTTTGCCGAGCACCTGGATATGGGCGGAGTCTGACCTCGGCGACTATTCCCCGCGAGGGGGTAGGGTCGGCGGTTGTTCGAACGGCACCAGTTGCGCGCGAAGCTGTTCAACGGTGAGCGGTTCGCCCGGCAGTGCAAAGCGGTCGCCCGGAATAGTCTCGGTCGATACGTCGGTCAGGATCAAATTGGAAATCCGCAGGGGAGCCCCGGAGCCAATAATTTCCTGCATGTCCGCATTGGCCCTGGCCAGCATGGCAAACGTGCCAGAAAAGCGTCCAGTGATCGCTGTGTTCATCGACTGCATTGCGTCGCCAATCGGTGCGAGCGCGGGCTCGTTGCTGATAACGAGAAGGGCGTAAACTGGCTCGGCATTCTGCTCGTTCACGATGCCATAAGCGATGCCCGACCGACCGTGGATTTGCTCTTTACCCATTGGCGCGAATTGCCAACTTGGTGAATCTGTTGCTTCGGGCATTTCGCCGCGAAACATCGTCTCTCCAAGTTCGGCCTGTAGCTGCATCTGGTCGGCCATGCGGATGACATGCGGGCCAGAAAGCCCTCTTTGCACGACGTAAAGCTCTCCATCGAGCAGCAGATAGTAGACAGGCAGATTGGCCATCTGGAGCCGAACGTCGCCCTTTCCGCTAACTTCGAGGGTCATGGTCATTTCAAAAGGTATGCTGTCGTCTGCCATCTCGTAGAGTGCGGTGACATCAGCAGCCGCCGGCGACGCCAGGAGAGCAAGCCATGACACGGCAACGGCTCGAATTATCTTGTATCTTGTCATTGCAGTTGCATTGCATGGCAGCCGAGCGGTGCCAACCTCTCAGCGTGTTTGCTTTCGCTCGAAACTAGCCTTAGGTCTCGCAGCCATGACCGCCCCCGTCCTCACCTCCACTCTCGACACTGACAGCGCCGAGGCGAAAGCCCGCGCCGAGCACAACCGCGCGCTGGCGCAGGAGCTTCGCGACAAGGTGGCCGAGGCCGCGCTGGGCGGTAGCGAGAAGCACCGCGAGCGGCATGTGTCGCGCGGCAAGCTGCTGCCGCGGGAGCGGGTGGAGCGGTTGCTCGATCCGGGCTCGCCCTTCCTCGAGATCGGTCAGCTGGCGGCGAACGGCATGTATGGCGGCGACGTAAACGGTGCCTCCATGATCGCCGGGATCGGGCGCGTGTCCGGGCGGCAGGTGATGATCGCCTGCAACGATCCCACGGTGAAGGGCGGCAGCTACTACCCGATGACGGTGAAGAAGCACCTGCGCGCGCAGGAGATCGCGCAGCAGAACCGCCTGCCGTGCGTCTACCTGGTCGACAGCGGCGGGGCGAACCTGCCCTACCAGGCTGAGGTCTTTCCAGATCGCGAACACTTCGGGCGCATCTTCTACAACCAGGCGCAGATGAGTTCGATGGGCATCCCGCAGATCGCCTGCGTGATGGGCTCATGCACCGCCGGCGGCGCCTACGTGCCCGCCATGAGCGACGAGAGCGTGATCGTGCGCGAGCAGGGCACGATCTTCCTCGCCGGGCCGCCGCTGGTGAAGGCCGCGACGGGCGAGGAGATCAGCGCCGAGGATCTTGGCGGGGGTGCGCTCCACGCGAAGAAATCGGGCGTGGTCGATCACCTCGCCGAGAACGACGAGCACGCGCTTACCATCGTGCGCGATATCGTCAGCCACCTTGGCCGCAACGAGCGGGCGAAGCTGGAGGTGCAGGAGCCGCGCCCGCCGAAGTTCGACGCGGAAGACCTCTATTCCATCATCCCGGAAGACGTGCGCGCGCCTTATGACGTGCACGAGGTGAT
Organism: Aurantiacibacter hainanensis; assembly: GCF_036321025.1. Taxonomy (NCBI): domain Bacteria; kingdom Pseudomonadati; phylum Pseudomonadota; class Alphaproteobacteria; order Sphingomonadales; family Erythrobacteraceae; genus Aurantiacibacter; species Aurantiacibacter hainanensis. The sequence goes on along the minus strand of NZ_JAZAPB010000001.1, from coordinate 1,150,326 downwards.
CGCCCGGCTGGTGGATGCATCCGAGTTTCACGAGTTCAAGCGCGATTTCGGCTCCACGCTGGTCTGCGGCTTTGCCCACGTGTGGGGCATGCCGGTGGCGATCCTGGCCAACAACGGCGTGCTCTTTTCCGATAGCGCACAGAAGGGCGCGCACTTCATCGAACTGGCCTGCCAGCGGGGCATCCCGCTGCTGTTCCTGCAGAACATCTCGGGCTTCATGGTCGGCGGCAAGTACGAGGCCGAGGGCATTGCCAAGCACGGCGCGAAGCTGGTGACTGCGGTCGCCACCGCGCAGGTGCCCAAGATCACCGTGGTGATCGGCGGCAGCTTCGGCGCGGGCAACTACGGCATGTGCGGCCGCGCCTATTCCCCGCGTTTCATGTTCACCTGGCCCAATGCGCGCATTTCCGTGATGGGCGGTGAACAAGCGGCCAGCGTGCTTGCCACCGTCCACCGCGATGCGGACACCTGGAGCGAGGAAGAGGCGGAGGAGTTCAAGGCCCCGATCCGTCAGAAATACGAGGACGAGGGCAACCCCTACTACGCCACCGCCCGCCTGTGGGACGACGGCGTGATCGACCCCGTCCAGACCCGCGACGTGCTGGGATTGTCGCTGGCGGCTTGTCTCGAAGCGCCGATCCCCGAGACCCCGCGCTTCGGCGTGTTCCGGATGTAGCAAGCGCCATGGCCCTGCCGCGTGTGTTCACGATCGACTGCACCGGCAATGCCGATGAGGCACGGGCAGCGATCCGCGCTGGCTTGTCGAAATGGCTTGCCGAGAGAGACGGGCCACGCGGTTGGGTCGCCGGACCCTTCATGTGCCTTTGGCGAACAGCCCTCCTCAACGACAATACCGTTTATGCCTTGATACTGCGCCGGGGCTGGCATGCCAGGATCGTCGGTGTGACACTCAACGATATCGCCCTGGCGCTCGCCCTGCTGCTGTCTATCGGCCTTCTGGGATGGCTGATCGCACGGACAATCGCCGGGCAGCTGTTTGCCTTGGGCACCGTCCCCCTTGGCATCCTCGCGGTCGGAGCGATCGCTCTCGTCATCCACTGGCCGCGCGGAACCCGGGAAGATCGAACCATCGTCTTCCTGCGCCGCGCGGCAGGCGGGCTGACGATGGAACCGATTTCGGAGGAGCCGCTACCCGATTACTCGCGAACCCCGAGGCAAGCGAAATTGACAATCGGTTCAAAGGGTCCCGTGGAAGGGCCTGCGGCGGCGAATGTCCGCAGTGCATTCAGAGAAATGGATGCGGGCGTTGCCGAGTACCTCATCCTTGAATCGGGCACGGAACATTTCGTCCAGTGCCGGCCCGAAGACGATGGCTACGTCGTCGAATGGCGCGATGGCGGAGCCGAGCGGCACTTTGCCGCAAGGCGGCCCGACGGGCTGGCCGAACCATTGAGCAGCCGCGATGCTCTGAGGTTGATCCTCGACTATCTGCATGAGTCCGAGTGGCCCGATACCGTGTCATGGGAAAAGCGCTGGCTCTGGAAGTGAGGGGCGGACCTGCCCCGTCCGGCCAACCCGTTCGCCGAACGGCAATTGTCCATCGACCGGCAACTTGCGCGATGCTTGCCGGGCCAGCGAGGCAAGGCTAATCGATTACACATGTAATTCGAAGGAATGGCCATGAAAACAATACACAGCGTCTTCGTCGCGGGCATCGCCGTCGCCGCCCTTGCGGGATGTTCTCAAAGCTACTCTCAGGGGGACAGCTTCGCCGCGTCGCAGTATTCGGGCGGCGAGCGGCAGATCGAAGGGTCCGGCAACGTGGTGCAGCGCGAACTTGCCATGGGCGATTTCCGGCGGCTGGAACTGAACGGGCCGATGAATGTGGAGCTCCGGCAGGGGGCCACGCCGCGCCTGGTGGTGATCGCGGAAGACAACCTGATCGACCTGATCGAGGCCGAGACTTCCGGTGGCACGCTGTCGCTGGGGACGCGCGGGTCCTTCCGCACGAACGCTGGGCTGCGCGGCGTCCTGACGGTGCCTTCTCTCGATGAGGCAACCATCAAGGGCAGCGGCGATATCGACGTGGACGGCTGGAATGCGCAGGCCCTGGCGCTGCGCGTCATGGGCTCTGGCGATAACCGCCTGCGCGGCGCGGTCGATACGGTGGATGCCCATGTCATGGGCTCGGGCGACATGGACCTGCGCGGCGCATCCATTCGCGAGGCCACGGCCAGGGTCAACGGCTCGGGCGACATTCGGCTCGGCTCGCTCGACCGGCTCGTGGCCCGTGTTGCGGGTTCGGGCGATATCGACGCTGGCGAGGTGCGCAGTGTCGATCAGTCGGTGAATGGCAGCGGCGATATCCGCATCGTCTCGGCTCGCTGACTTCGCGAACTTCGCTGGCAATTGCTCGTCCTCCTGCTAGGCCTTGCAGAGGGAGGAGCAATTGCCTGATCAGCCGGATCGCAAACCCAGCATGCTGTCGCGCGTGGTGTGGCGGCTGCTGCGCGCCCTCTATCGCTGGAAGGGCTACACGCTCCTCAACCATCCGCCGCACCTCTCCAAGTTCATCCTGGTGGGCGCACCGCATTCCTCGAACTGGGATTTCGTCTGCTTCGCGGGCGTGGTGCAGGAAGTGGGCGTCAGCCCGCGCTTCATCGGCAAGCACACACTGTTCAAGTGGCCGCTGACACGGTTCATGTACGACATGGGCGGCATGCCGATAAACCGGTCGTCCCCGCGCGGATACGTGAATGCGGTGGTGGAACAGGTGAAGGCGGCAGACGATATCGCCCTGGTGATCGCGCCTGAAGGTAGCCGCTCCAGCGACGGGCGCTGGCGCAGCGGATTCTACCACATCGCCACCGGCGCTGGCGTGCCCATCGTGTGCGCCTGGGTGGACGAGGACAGCGGCCAGGTGGGTTTCAGCGAGGCGCTGGAGCCGTCCGGCGATTTCCAGGCCGACCTCGCCCGGATCGCGGCCTTCTATCGTCAGGCCATGCCGGACTGTCCTCGTTTTGCCGTGCTGGAGCAGCAGGCCAGGGGCGAAATCGAGACGCCGAAAAGACCCGTGGACCCCGAGGTCCTGGCCCCCGAGCAGCCCGACGCCAATCCTCACGGCGGTTGAGGCGCCGCTGGCGGCCGCAGGAACCGCTGGCGAGGGGCGGGCGTTGAGAGCCCACACACAGGACGGGGGTTCTGTAAGGAAGGTTTTCTCATGGACCAGAATACCCTTATCGCCATTCTCGTCGTTGTCGCACTCGTCATCGCCATTGCCATCTGGCTGTTCTTCTCGCGCCGCCGCACCGATCACCTGCGGGACAGGTTCGGCGAGGAATATGATCGCACGCTCGACAATTCGGGCGATCGCACCGCGGCTGAACGGGCGCTGGAAGAGCGCGAGAAGCGCGTCGATGCGCTGGATATCCGACCGCTTACCGCAGAGGAACACTCGCGCTTCGAAGAGGAATGGCGCGATGTGAAGGGCGTGTTCGTCGACAGTCCCGCCGAAGCGGTGCTGCACGCCGATCGCATGCTGGCCAACATGATGAAGACCGTCGGCTATCCGATGGCCGATTTCGATCATCGCTACGAAGACCTGACCGTCGATCACCCCGACGTGGCCCGCCATTACCGCGAAGGCCATGCGATTGCCGAGCGCCACGGTTCCGGCAATGCCAGCACCGAGGACATGCGCCAGGCGATGAAGCACTACGAAGCGCTGTACGATCACCTGGCATCGAACAGGGAACGCGACACCGTTTCGCAGGGCGAATACGCCGGCGCCTCTACGCGCGACGCCCCTGCATCGACCGGGGCAACCACCCGCACCACCGACGTCGACGGCGATGGCGATGCGGATATCGTGCGCCGCGACCTCGATGGCGACGGGCACGCCGAAACCACGCGGGCAAAGACAGACTGAAGGGCGGGGCCGGCTGGGACCAATCCCGGTCGGCTCGGCTGTCCTAGCGATGGCCCTCGTGATTGAGGGCGTATTTCAGGCTGGCGCCGATCATCAGCCCTGAAATCCCGACTATCACCACCGCCCAGACCCAGTGCGGCAGCAGCAGTTCGGCCTCGATCGCGCCGGTATCGGAAAGCATCGGCCGTCCGCCCACGATCGCGCTTTCGGAAAACAGGTAATCGAGATCGTTGAACATCGAGAGGGCCGCCAGCACGCCCACGAACTGCAGTGCAAACAATTGCAGCCCGCGCGGCCCTTTCCACGCCAGCCACGCGAGGGCCACGGCGATCAGCGGCAGGACCGTCAGCCCCACCACGCTGCGCACCCATATCAGCGTCGACAGCGCCAGCGCGCCCGCCAGGGCATAGAGCGCGGGCTGCCAGTACTTGCGCGCGCTGCTGGCCAGGATCAGCACGGCCCCCATGATGCTTGGTCCCAGCGGGCCGCCCATGGCGATCAGCGCTCGGTCGAGCCCGCTGCCGTCCAGTGCGGTGCGGGAAGTGGCATAGCCCGAGCCATCGGCATTGATCACCAGCATGTCGAACGCGTTGCCCGTCAGCAGGGCGGTAAGCCCATGGCCCATCTCGTGGAACCACGTCGTGAGGATGACGAAAGGCCAGATCAGGTAGGTGCCGAAGGGGAGAGCCGGAAGAAAAACCACCAGCACGCCCGCAAGGACCAGGCGACCTACCTGTTCTTCCTGGCTCCCGGGCCGAACGCCTTGCCAGCCCGTCATTCCCGCACCGCCTTCGCGACGCCGCGCTGTTCGGCCAGCGCGCTCCATGCGGCAAGGAACAGGCCTGCCACCAGCGGGCCGACCACGATCCCCGACAGGCCCATGGCGGCGATCCCGCCCAGCGTGCTTATGAGGATGATCCAGTCTGGGATGCCGGTATCGCGCCCCACCAGGATGGGACGCAGCACGTTGTCCGCCATGCCGATCACGGCGACGCCGGAAACTATCACCACCACGCCTTCCCAGATGGCACCGGTCGCCAGCAGGTAGATCGCCACCGGTGCCCAGACGATGGCCGGGCCCAGCGCGGGCAGCAGCGAGAAGATTGCCATCAGCACGCCGAACAGCAGGGCCGACGGCACGCCGACGATCATGAAGGTCACCGTCCCCAGCGCGCCCTGCACCAGTCCGACGACGACGGAGCCCTTGATGGTGGCGCGCACGATGGAGAGGAACTTGTCACCCATGCGCTGCGCCAGCGATTGCTCCATCGGCAGGGCCGCTATCACCTGCGGCCCCAGCCGCCCGCCGTCGCGCAGCAGGAAATAGGTAATGTAGAGGCCTACGCCGAACGCCAGCACGAAGCCGAACACGCCGCCGCCGATGGCCACCGCCTGCTGCGCGATCAGGCCCAGCGACGCCTCGACGAACTCCTGCGCCCGGGTCTGCAGCACGGCGAAGTCGGTCCAGCCGTCCGCCGCCAGCGGCGCGCGCAGGTTCTCGGGCAGCGCGCCGATGACCTGCGCGGGCCATTCGGTGATGTCCACCTCGCCTTCGCGGAACGCGTTCAGCAGCCCGATCGCCTCCTCCACCACCATGGTTCCCAGGATGAAGGCAGGGATGATCACGGCAATGGTGATTACCAGCAGGGTCAGCCCCGCGGCGGTGCTTTCATGGCCGCCCAGCAAGTCCCGGATGCGGCGATAGAGCGGCTGGAACATGATCGCCGCCAGCGCGGCCCACAGCATTGGCGCGGCAAATGGCCAGATAATGGCCAGCAGCGCCAGCGAGACCAGTGCCAGGAACACAAGGAAACCGCCGCGTTCCAGCGTCTGCTTGTGCTGGGGATCGGTCATGCGGCGATGATGCTCCTGCGGTGCATGGACGACGGTTACGATCGGCGGGTTAGATGACGGTATCAGACATCGAGGTTGGCGACATTGAGGGCATTTTCCTGGATGAACTCGCGGCGCGGCTCCACCACGTCGCCCATCAGGCGGGTGAAGATCTCGTCGGTAACGTCGGCGTCTTCCACCTTCACCTGCAGCAGCTCGCGGTTCTCGGGGTCGAGCGTGGTCTCCCACAGCTGCTCGGCATTCATTTCGCCAAGACCCTTGTAGCGGCTGACCGAGAGGCCCTTGCGACCCGCCGTCAGCACGGCATCCAGCAGCTGGCTGGGGCGGGTGATCGCGGTCTCGGGATCGAAGGCCGGGCTGTCTGCGTCGGTTTCCTCGGCGTTGTCCTCCACCGGCTGGGCCTCTCCGCTGGCGTTCTTCACCAGGCGGGCGGGCTGCGCGTAGGTTTCGGCCTGAGCGATGCCGCGGGTGTTAAGCTTGCGCGCCTCCGCGCTGTCGAGGAACTTGGCCTCGATCAGGTGCACGTCGGTCACGCCGCGCCACACGCGGTCGAAACGCACGTCGCCGTTTTCGGTAGTGCGCGCGGACCAGTCGGCTTCCGGATCGCTCAGCTGCATCTGGCCTGCCGCATGGGTGAGTCGCTCGTCACGCTGGGCCGGGGTGAGGTCCGGCTCCAGCGCGCCGGCCATGGCCATGGCCTCGATCACGGCGGAATCGTACTTGCGGGGGGCGAAAGCCAGCAGGTTCTTGAGCTGCAGCGCCTTATCCACCAGGTCGGCCAGGTCGGCGCCCGATCGTGCGCCCTGGTGTGTTTCCAGCACGCGGCCCTGCAGGCCGTTCTCCACCAGGTAGCGATCCAGCGCGCCCTGGTCCTTCAGGTAGACCTCGCTCTTGCCCTTGGCGACCTTGAACAGCGGCGGCTGGGCGATGAACAGGTGCCCGGCCTTGATGATCTCGGGCATCTGGCGGTGGAAGAAGGTGAGCAGCAGCGTGCGGATGTGCGCGCCGTCGACGTCGGCGTCGGTCATGATCACGATCTTGTGGTAGCGCAGCTTTTCCAGGTCGAACTCGTCGCGAAGACCCGTGCCCATGGCCTGGATCAGCGTGCCGACTTCCTTGGAACTGATGATCCGGTCGAAGCGCGCGCGTTCCACGTTCAGGATCTTGCCCTTCAGCGGCAGGATCGCCTGGTACTTGGAATCGCGCCCGCTCTTGGCGGAGCCGCCGGCGGAGTCACCCTCGACGAGGAAGATCTCGCTCTTGGCAGGATCGCGTTCTCGGCAGTCGGACAGCTTGCCCGGCAGGCTGGCGACGCTCATCGCGCCCTTGCGGCTCATCTCGCGCGCCTTGCGCGCGGCTTCGCGGGCGGCGGCGGCATCGATGATCTTGCCGATGATGGCCTTGGCGTCGGCGGGATTTTCCTCCAGCCACTCGGTCATCTTCTCGCCCATCAGGCTTTCCAGCGGCTGACGCACTTCGGAGGAGACGAGCTTGTCCTTGGTCTGCGAGCCGAACTTGGGATCGGGCAGCTTCACCGAGACGATCGCGGTCAGGCCCTCGCGCATGTCCTCGCCCGAAAGCGTGACCTTGGCGTTCTTTAGCAGGCCTGTGGCGTTGGCGTAGTTGTTGAGCGTGCGGGTGAGCGCGGCGCGGAAGGCGGCGAGGTGGGTGCCGCCGTCACGCTGCGGGATGTTGTTGGTGAAGCACAGCACGTTCTCGTAGTAGGAATCGTTCCATTCCAGCGCCACGTCGATGCCGGTGCCGTCCTTCTCGGCGGAGACGGAAATGGGTTCGGGCACCAGTGGCGCCTTGTTGCGATCGAGCCACTTCACGAAGGCCGCGATGCCGCCCTCGTAGAACAGGTCGTGCTCCTCCACTTCCTCGTGCCGCTTGTCGCGCAGCAGGATGCGCACGCCGGAATTGAGGAAGGCGAGTTCGCGATAGCGATGCTCCAGTTTGTCGAAATCGAAATCGGTGACGTTCTTGAACGTCTCTTCGCTGGCCTTGAAGGTGACGCGGGTGCCTTTCTTGAGGCCGTCCTCGTCGCCGTTGCTTTCCACCGGCGGTGCGTCGCCCACCTCGCGCAAGGGTTCCACGGCGTTGCCGAGCTCGAAGCGCATCCAGTGCTCACGCCCGTTGCGCCACACGCGCAGCTCCAGCCATTCGGAAAGGGCGTTCACCACGGAAACGCCCACGCCGTGCAGACCGCCCGAGACCTTGTAGGCATTGTCGTCGCTGGTGTTCTCGAACTTCCCGCCGGCGTGCAGCTGGGTCATGATGACCTCCGCTGCGGACACGCCTTCTTCCTTGTGGATGTCCACCGGAATCCCGCGGCCGTTATCCTCCACCGAGACGCTGCCATCGGGGTTGAGCTCGATCAGCACCAGGTCGCAGTGCCCGGCCAGCGCCTCGTCGATGGCGTTGTCGGACACTTCGAAAACCATGTGGTGCAGTCCCGATCCGTCATCGGTATCGCCGATGTACATGCCGGGCCGCTTTCGCACGGCATCGAGCCCTTTCAGCACCTTGATGCTCTCGGCACCGTATTCGCCGTTGCGGCGGGCATTTGCAGGGGGAGTCTTGGGCGTTTCTTCGGGGGTATTGTCCATATCGATCATATAGGCATTGCGCGCCCCGTGCGGAAGGCTGCGGACCCCTGGCGGCCCGCTTTTCCACGGCTTACCGAAAGGGGGCGGCGCGGCAGGGCCTCATGTCCGGAGATTGCGGCTGTCGCGGAAACAAGAATGGCCGCCCCTTGGGGAGGGGCGGCCACATGAAAGGCCCGGAAACGGGGAAGGGGGGAGAGGAGGTTCCCGGGCCCAAGGGGTCTTCGTGTTTTCGCAGCGCGGGGCGGACAGGTTACCTCGCCCGTCTGGAAAGGCGAACAAAGCCGCGCCCGGCGTCGTTGCGCGCCAGATGGCCGGGGAACGATAATTTTGCAAATGCGAAATAATCGACAAGTGTTGCGTTTTACGCAACATTGCCGATCATTTCGCGAAACGGTGTTGGTAGGGGGAAGGCCTCTAGCGGGCGGCGAGCTGGATTGGGGCGCGAACCGTGGTGTCCGCCTCGGCGATCTCTGCCCCGAGGATGGCCTTGCACTCTCGGTAGAGCATGTGCGCCTTCAGGTCGCGGCCCACCGGGCGCACGCAGGCTTCCTCGACAGCGCTTTCGATCTGCTGCTCGCGGCTGGCCGGTGCGGATTCGCTCCGCTCAGTGACGCTCGGGGCTTCGCCCAGGATCATCACGAAGGAGGACTGGGCAAAGGCCGGGGTAGCGGCCATCAGGGCCAGGCAAAAGGCGGAGAGGCGAATGGTCTTCATGGCGACTATACTCCTGATCTGAACTAGCGTTCACGGGTTCAGGACATCCTCGACTTCCGCCATTTTTGTGCACCTGCAGCATTAATTGTGCAAGTGCGAAAAGGGCGACAGACGTTGCGGTTTTCGCATCGGCGAGATTTTCACAATCGCGAACGGGCCTTTACGTCGATGCAGGCCGCCCGGCGCTGGACTTGGGCGCGTCGTTTGGGCAATGCGCGCTCATGCAGGCAGACCATCTCCCCGATTCCATCCTCATCGTCGATTTCGGCAGCCAGGTAACGCAGCTGATCGCACGCCGCGTGCGCGAAGCGGGCGTCTATTCCGAGATCGCGCCTTTCACGCAGGCCGAGGAGGCCTTCGAGCGGCTCAATCCCAAGGGCATCATCCTCTCGGGCTCCCCCGCCAGCGTGCCTGACGAGGGCAGCCCCCGCGCGCCGCAGTTCCTGTTCGAGGCGGGCGTGCCGATCCTTGGCATCTGCTACGGCCAGCAGGTCATGACGCACCAGCTGGGCGGCGAAGTGCGCCCCGGCCACGAAACCGGCGAGGGCGGCGAATTCGGCCGTGCCTTCCTTACCGTGACCGCCGACTGCGCATTGTTCGACGGCCTGTGGCAGGTGGGCGAGCGGCACCAGGTGTGGATGAGCCACGGCGACAAGGTGACGCAGTTTGCCGACGGGTTCGAGATCGTCGCCACCAGCGACGGCGCGCCCTTCGCGGTGATTGCCGACGAAAAGCGCAAGTTCTACGGCACGCAGTTCCACCCGGAAGTGGTGCACACCCCCGATGGCGGCAGGCTGCTGTCCAATTTCGCGCGGCACGTGTGCGGGCTGGCGGGCGACTGGACCATGGCCGAATTCCGCGCCACCAAGATCGCCGAGATCCGCGAGCAGGTGGGTGACGGCAAGGTGATCTGCGGCCTCTCCGGCGGCGTCGATTCCGCCGTGGCCGCCGTCCTCATTCACGAGGCGATCGGCGAACAGATGACCTGCGTGTTCGTGGACCACGGCCTGATGCGCCAGGGCGAGGCCGAGCAGGTCGTCTCGCTGTTCAAGGGACACTACAACATCCCGCTCGTCCACGTGGACGCCGAAGAGATGTTCATGACCGGCCTCGCGGGCGAAACCGACCCGGAAAAGAAGCGCAAGTTCATCGGCAAGACCTTCATCGACGTGTTCGAGGAAGAGGCGCGCAAGATCGGCGGGGCCGATTTCCTCGCGCAGGGCACGCTCTATCCCGACGTTATCGAGAGCGTATCCTTCACCGGCGGGCCGAGCGTGACAATCAAGAGTCACCACAACGTGGGCGGTCTGCCCGAGCGCATGAACATGCAGCTGGTGGAGCCGCTGCGCGAGCTGTTCAAGGACGAGGTGCGCGATCTTGGCCGCGAGCTGGGACTGCCCGATGCCTTCGTCGGTCGCCATCCTTTCCCCGGCCCGGGTCTCGCCATCCGGATACCCGGCGAAGTGACCAAGGAACGCTGCGACATCCTGCGCAAGGCCGATGCCATCTACCTCGAGGAAATCCGCAACGCGGGCCTCTACGACGCGATCTGGCAGGCCTTCGCCGTCCTGCTGCCGGTGAAGACCGTGGGCGTGATGGGCGACCACCGCACCTACGACAGCGTGTGCGGCCTGCGCGCCGTGACCAGCACCGACGGGATGACGGCGGACGTCTATCCCTTCCCCGCTGAATTCCTCACCCGCACCGCGACGCGGATCGTGAACGAGGTGCAGGGCATCAACCGCGTGGTGTACGATTACACGTCGAAGCCGCCGGGCACGATCGAATGGGAATGATCCCGGCGGCGTGAGAGCCGCAGCAGACCAGGGGGAGGAAAGCATGGGGAGAATCTGGGCAAGGATCGTCATCGCGGGCATCGCGGTGGAGCTGCTCTACGCGGTCTACGTCTTCTACCTCGCGACCGAGGATCTGATCGGTTACAAGCCCGAAGGGCTGGCCGTGGCCTTCGTCCTGTTCGCCCTCGGCGGTTTCTGGGCGGCACGACCGGCACCGGGCAATCGCCTGGCCGTCGGCCTCGCTGTCGGGATCGTCGGCACGCTGTTCTATTACGCCCTGTCCCTGCCGACAGTCCTTGCCGGACAGCAGGAGTTTCCGTTGATGGCATGGGTCAACCATGGCCTGAAACTGGCGGGCGGGGCCGCGGGCGCATTGCTGGCAGGGCTTACCACGCGAAGCAGGACGTAATTCGCAGCAGGGAACGCGAGGCTCCGCAAGGAGGCGCAAGGCTTCGTGGAGCGGTTCGCCTCGCTCGATTGAGGCGCGGTGGCGTTGAAAACGGTTTCTGGAGCGGGCTAAAGAATAGCTAGCTGGCGACGGGGGAACGCGCGACCGAACTTGCCGGTTGCGAATGAAACCTCTCTCACGGAGCATTTCCCTATGTCTCTCCACGATCCCCAATCCCCCACCGCCCCGCTTTTCGACAGCCTCGAGCTCGGCGACATCACTCTTCCCAATCGCATTGTCATGGCCCCGCTTACACGCGCGAGGTCGGAGAAGGACGGGCATCTGCAGACCCCGCTGCACGCGCTCTACTACGCCCAGCGAGCAGGGGCGGGGCTCATCGTTTCGGAGGCGACGCAGATCAGCCAGCAGGGACAGGGATACGCCTGGACGCCCGGCATCTACACGGAGGAGCAGGCCGACAGCTGGAAGCTGGTGACGGACGCCGTGCACGACGCGGGCGGACGCATCTTCGTGCAGTTGTGGCACGTGGGCGCCATCAGCCACCCGGTGTTCCAGCCCGATGGCGGCGCGCCGGTTTCGTCCAGCGAATGGACGCCCGAGGGGCAGGCCTTCGTCGGCGACTATCATCCCGACGGCCCGATGGTTCCGCACGAGAAGGCCCGCGCCCTGCGCGAGGACGAGATCCCGGCCCTGCTGGACGACTATCGCAATGCCGCGCGCATGGCCGCGCGCGCCGGCTTCGACGGCGTGGAGCTGCACGCCGCCAATGGCTACCTGATCGACCAGTTCCTGCGCAGTTCGGTCAACAAGCGCACCGACCGGTATGGCGGATCGCTGGAAAACCGCACGCGTCTGCTGGGCGAGGTGGTCGACGCCCTTGCCGAAGTGCTGCCTGCCGGCCGCATCGGCGTGCGTCTCACCCCGATCGGAGGACCCGGCGGCAGCAGCGATGCCGAACCCGGCGAGACCTATCCTGCCGCCGCGAGGGTGTTGGCCGGGCGCGGCCTTGCCTACCTGCACGTGGTGCGCGCCACAGACCACGGTGGCGTCGCCGGCGAACGCTCCGAAGGCGACAAGGTAATCCACGCCATGCGCGAAACCTTCGATGGGCCCTTCGTGGTGAACGGCAACCTCTCGCCAGAGGATGCCGCGCACTGGATCACGGAAGGCTGGGCCGATGCCGCGGCGTTCGGTCGCCTGTTCATCGCCAACCCGGACCTGCCGACGCGTATCGCCAACGGCGGCCCATACAACGAGGCCGATGGCGATACCTTTTACGGTGGCGGAGCAGCGGGCTACGTCGACTATCCCAGCCTGGCGCGGACGAACGATCCGCTGCAGGCCAGGTGAGCGATCTCTAGCCGGGTGCTCGCCAGAAGGCCGTGGCCAGTACCAGGGCCGGTATGGCGAGCACCGCGAGGCCGGTAGTGCCGTTGGCGAATGGAACCACCCACCAGTAGAACGCGAGCGCGCCCGCCAGCGGTATCGCGCCGATCAGCACCGCCCTTCGGCTGGCGCCCGAGAGCGGGTTGACGAACAGGCTCTCGTAGCGCTCTCCCGGCTGCGCCGTTTCGCCGTCGGCCGCAGCGTCGCCGGCCAGCACGCCGGCATAGGCGGGCAGCCAGGCGAACATCAGCAGGACATTCAGCGCCAGCACGCCCAGCGCCATCGTCGCCAGCAGTGGCTCGCCCTCGACCAGGACGGCCACGAATGCGCCGCACACGTTCACGCACAGCATCGCCGCCAGCGCGAACGGCACGGCGCGGTTGAGCAGCAATGCCAGACCGCCGGCCAGCTGGATGAACTTCGCCCCCGCCAGCAGCCCGCTGGCATCGAGCTGGCCCATCAGCCGCAGGCTCATCGGCGCCTCCCACGTGGCCACCCGCACGAACGGCAGCAGGTCGGGCAGGAAATAGGCGAGCGCGGTGGGCACCATGATGAAGCCGAGCGCCAAACGCAGCATGTCGAGCGGGCGCATCATGGCTGCGCCCCGGCCCGCGATGCCCATGGCCAGTTCGGCGAGACGGATTCGTCCCACATCGCCGCGTAGCGATCGCGGTAGGCGTAGAGCAGGAACAGGTTGCACGAGAGGATTGCCCAGCCATAGACGGCGGAGACGCTCCACCACCCCTGGAGCTCTGTATCCCAGTACCAGACCGTGAAACTGATCGGCAGCACCATCACCAGCGCCAGCGGCACGCGCACGCCGAACAGCAGCATCAGCCCGGCCAGCAGTTCCACCGCCTTCACCAGCGTGAACAGGCCGGAATCGAGCAGTGCGGTGAACACGCCATCGCTGAGCGGATTGGCGCCGCCGGGCTGCGGATAGAGGCGGATGAAATGGTTGAGCCCGGCGGGCACCATCCACGCGGCGTAGATCAGCCGCACCCACCAGACCGCCAGCCGCATGGCCACTATGCAAACTCCCCTTCCAGCGCGCCTTGTCGCCGCAGCACGGCGGGATTGCTTTCCCTGAGACCCAGCGAAACCACCGCCGCCGTAAGGGCGAGGCCGATCATGATGAGCATGGGCAGGTCGAGGCCCGCCGTGTCGGCCAGCCAGCCCGCCACCAGCGGAGCGAACACGCCGCCGGTCAGTTCGCCGATGCAGACCACCAGACCCATTGCGGTGGCCGCAAGCCCGCGACCCAGTGTCTCTCCCGGGATCACGCCCATGAACAGCGGGAACACGCCCATGCCGATCCAGCCGACGAACAGCAGGGCGGTGAACAGCGCCATCGACCCGTCGAACCACAGCATGACCATGGGACTGGTCGCCATCAGCAAGGAGAAGCCGATCAGCGGCGGACGGCGTCCCACCCGGTCGGAGATCCACGTCACCAGCACGCCGCCAATGGCGGGGCACAAGCCCAGCGCGGCCATCACCGTGGCCATGGTCGCAGGCTCCAGTGCGCGCGGACCGACGAGGTAGAGGGGGTAGAAGATCGAGCCGACGACGACCCAGCCCACCAGCAGGCAGGAGATCAGCGAACACAGCCAGATGTTGCGCTCGCGCAGCAGTTTCAGGCCCAGCGTCTTGGGCGCGGCATCGTTGCCGGGCACGCCTTCGGGTTCGTCGATCAGTCGCCAGATCAGCACCGCCAGGATCAGGCCCGGCACGCCCGCCACCAGGAAGGCCGCGCGCCAGCTCCATTCCTCGGCGATGGCGACCAGCACGATCGGCGCGATGGCGGTGCCCATGACCGCGCCGAACACGTTCTGCACGATGCCCGCGTTCAGGCCCCGGCGCTTCTCCGCGCTGGCGGCGATGATGATGGCAAGGCAGATCGGCAGGAACGGCCCTTCCGCCGCGCCCATGACGACGCGCGAGGCGAACAGCTGCCAGAAGCCCTGTGACAGGCCGGACATTATCGAGCAGAGCGAGAACACCACCATCGCCACGAGCAGGAAGGGCTTCCTGCGCCCCATCCGGTCGCTCAACAGGCCGAACACCAGCGCGCCCAGTGCCCAGGTCGCCGAAAGGCCCGCGCCCAGCGCGCTGACTTCGAAATTGCTGAGGCCCAGGTCCGCGATCACGAAGGGCGAGACGAAGGTCAGCGCCATGCGATCGAAATAGGCGAAGCCGTAGGCCAGCCCCAGGAGCAGCACGACGCGCAGCTCGTAACCCCGTGTAGTGCCCATCCTCGTCCTCTCCCCGCGGCAAAGATTGCCGCCCGTCCCCAGCTCCGTCAAGCGGCCATGGCCGAAGCGCGGGGCAATGCCCGCTGGCCATCGTCGCGGGGGGATGGCAGGCAAAGGCGATGGAACTGCCCATCGGCCCCGATCCTCGCACGGCGCAGCTGGCGCGCATCCACGCGGCGCTGATGGCCGCGTTCGGGCGGATCGAGAGGCCGGACGACAAGCGCCGCGACCCGGTGTGGACGCTGGTGCAGGGCGTGATCGGCGCGCAGACCAAGACGGCGATCTCCAACGCCTCCACCGATGCGCTGCTGGCCCGGTTCGGATCGTGGGAGGCCGTGGCCGAGGCCGACCTGCCCGCCGTGCAGCAGGTGCTGGCCGAGCAGACCTTCCCCTCCGTCGCGGCGGAGCGGGTGCGGGCCTGCCTTGCCGCCATTGTGGCGGAGCGCGGCGCGGTGGGCCTGCGGCACCTTTCCAACCTGCCCGACGAAGAGGCGATGGCCTGGCTGGAAGCGCTGCCCGGCGTCGGCCGCAAGATTGCGGCAGGGGTGATGAACACCAGCGTGTTCGCCCGCCGCCAGCTGGTGATCGACGGGCACCACCGCCGGGTAATGCAGCGCACGGGGCTCGTCCCGCCGCGCGCCGATACCGCCCGCACCTACACCGCGCTGATGCCGCTGCTGCCCGAGGAATGGAGCGCCGCCGACATCGACGAACTTCACCTGCTGGTGAAGCGGCTGGGGCAGGTGCACTGCCGCCCGGCGCGTCCGCATTGCACGGCCTGCCCGATCCATCCCGACTGCGACACCGGAACCGCGATAGAGCCGGTGCGCTGATCCGTCATGCTGGACGAACGCGAGGTGGAGGAGGTCTACAGGCGCCTTTCGCGCGCGATGCCCGGCCGCACACTTGGCGCGAAAGGGCCGAAGGGGCAGCCCGATGCCTTCCGGTCCTGCATTTCCTGCATGCTGTCCGCCCAGTCGCTGGACCGCAACACGGCCGCGGCCACGAAGGCGCTGTTCGCCTTGGCGAAAACGCCGGAGGCCATGCTGGCGCTGTCCGACGAGCAGGTGGCGCAAGCGATCCGGCCCTGCGGCCTCTACAACATGAAGGCGCGCAACATCCGGCGTTTCTGCGAAGTGCTGCTGGCCGAGCATGGCGGGGTCGTGCCCGACAGTCGCGAGGGGCTGCTGGCGTTGCCCGGCATTGGGCGCAAGTGTGCCGACATCGTGATGAGCTTCACCTTCGGGAAGGACGTGATCGCGGTGGATACCCACGTCCACCGCGTGTGCAGCCGCATCGGCCTGACGCAGGCCAAGGTTGCGGACAGGACCGCGCAGCAACTGGAGGAGCGATCGCCCCGCTGGGCTATGCGCGACGGCCACTTCTGGCTAATCCAGTTCGGCAAGCAGGTGTGCAAGGCGCGCTCGCCCCGGTGCGAGGTGTGTCCTGTCAGCGACCTGTGCGAATATTACGCCGCCCTGGGCGAGGAGAATGCATGAGCTGGGATGATTATTTTGCCGAGGATGCCGGTGCTGCCGAGGCCGAGGGGCGCGGCAAGTCGCGCACCGTGACGGTCGGGTGGACCGTGAAGTGGGATGCCAAGGGAGGCTCGATCTGGGCGCCGCCTACCAGTTTCAGCCGCTCCGACCCCAAGGCCACCAGTGCCAAGTCCATCCAGGCGTGCCCGGCGGCGATCGATTTCGACCGGCGGCATTTCGTGATTCCCTGCCCGGTCGATATCGAACTGGCGTTCGGCAGGAACCCGCAGGGACAGCTGACGCTGATGGACAACAACGGCGAGAAATCGGGCATGCGCCCGCAGGGCCGCGCCAACCTGTTCCAGATGCAGCCGGCTAGCGAGTGGCGTCACCCGGAACGCCCGATCATCCAGTTCACCGCCCCCTACGTGTTCGTGGCGGACGAGCCGTGCTGGGTGGTGCAGACCGCGCCGCACCTGCACTGGTTTCCGGAGCAGCGCCCCGGCGTGCAGATGGGCGGGCGCTTTCCCGTCCACATCTGGCCGCGTCCGCTGGCCTGGGCCTTCGAATGGTACGACCTGTCCAAGCCGCTGAAGCTGAAGCGCGGAGACCCGTGGTTCTACGTCCATTTCGAGACCGAGAACCCCGGCGCGCGCGTGCGGCTGGTGGAACAGGAAATGACCGAAGAGCTGGAAAGCTATCTCGATTCGATCATCGACGTCTCCAACTACGTCAATCGCACCTACGGCCTGTTCTCCGACGCGCAGAGGTCGCGCCCGGCGAAACTGGTGAAGCCGAAGTAGCTACCAGGCGAATCCCGACTCCACCGCGCGCTTTTCCGCCGGGGTCGAGGTGCGGCCCAGCACCTTGTTGCGGTGCGGGTAGCGTCCGAAGCGGGCGATCATGCGGTAATGGGAGCGGGCGAAGGAGAGGTTCGCGCCGCCATCGATGCGGGCGAACAGCTGCAGGCTCAGCAGATGGTCGGCAATCGCCTCGCTGTGCATCAGCGGCATGACCAGGAACTGGCGTTGCCGGCGCTCGAGAAGCGGCAGGTAGCCGCGGGCCAGCGCGCCGTGGGTGATGGCCCGAGCCAGCGGATCGGTAGCGTAGGCGCGGGCGCTGCCGCGAAAGACGTTGCGCGGCACCTGGTCGAACAGCAGCACTGCGGCCAGCGCGATCTGCGGTGTTTCGAGAAAGCTGGAGGGCGGGCAAGAGAAAAGCGCCTCCAGCTCTCGCCGGAAGCGCTTCTCGAGTTCGCTGTCGAGTTTCTCGTTTCCGTCCCACCAGTCGGGCGGGGTCAGTTCGTGAAACCAGAAATGCAGCAGTTCGGCGGCCCATGGCCTGCTGGCCAGGGCCATGCCGGTCAGCCTTCTGCCGAATCAGCCTTCGTGTAGGGCACGAAATCGTCGAGGAAGAGGACGCCGCTGAACATCCCCGATCCGCGGTCGATCGTCCGGGTCACGTCGGTGTTGCACAGCTGCGAGCCGATACGTTCGATGATCGGCACGTCCCAGTGGTCGAGGTTCTGCGGGTTGCGCGCACGCGCGACCCACAGCGTGTCACCCTGCTCGTAGACGAGGCCCACGTTCTCTTCGACGCGCAGGCGGTTGGTCCGGAAGGTGTTGATGCAGCTGCGTGCCTCACCGGCGACGCGGCCTTCGACCAGCTCGGCGAACGCGCGTTCCGAGCGTTCCTCACGGTCCTGTGCAGTGGCGGGAGCGGCCAGCGCCATCGCGGCGACCGCAGTAGAAATGGCAAGCGTTTTGATCATGGCGAATCTCCTTAGGCCTACAGGAATACACCCAGGCCGATGAACCGCAAATGACCGCCTTTTGTTCTGCCGTCAGACCCCGGTGCCGTCGGGCGCCGCATCGAGGGCCGCGTCGGGCACGTTGCCGTCGTCGGCCGGGCCGCCTTCGAGGATGAAGCGCCGGTCGCAATAGCCGCAGTCGACATAGCCCTTCTCGTCGATCTGCATGTAGACGCGGGGATGGCCCAGGCTGGCGGGCTTGTAGTTCTCGCCGCCGCGGATGTCTCCTGCGCCGTCGCACCAGACGCGGACGGTATCGACGATGGTGGTTTCGGGTACGTGATCCATGGGCGATGCTCCTATCGCTTTACGGCGGGCTGGAAAAGCCCCTAAGGGCGTGCCCCATGGCCGATGCTGCAATCGAAATCCGCGACCTCGTGAAGGAATATGCCGGAGCGGGCGACGAACCGCCCAAGCTGGCGCTGAAGGGCGTGAGTTTCGACGTGCCGCAGGGCAGCGTGTTCGGCCTGCTGGGGCCGAACGGCGCGGGCAAGTCCACCCTTATCAACATCATGGCCGGCCTGGTGAACAAGACCGGCGGCACGGTGAAGATCTGGGGTCACGATATCGACGTCGATCACCGCAACGCCAAGCTGAACATCGGCATCGTGCCGCAGGAAATCGTCTTCGATCCGTTCTTCACCCCGTTCGAGGTGCTGGAGAACCAGGGCGGCTTCTACGGCATTGCCAAGGCGCTGCGCCGTTCGGAAGAACTGCTGAAGGCCGTGCGCCTGGAAGACAAGCGCAACGCCTATGCCCGCACGCTGTCGGGCGGAATGAAGCGGCGGCTGCTGATTGCGAAGGCGATGGTGCATTCTCCGCCCATCCTGGTGCTGGACGAGCCGACCGCCGGCGTCGACGTGGAACTGCGCAAGCAGTTGTGGGAACTGGTGAACGAGCTCAACGCCGAGGGCGTGACCGTCGTGCTGACCACGCATTACCTCGAAGAGGCCGAGGAACTGTGCGAGCGCATCGCCATCATCAACCACGGCGAGCTGATCGCCAACAAGCCCACGCGCGAGCTGGTGGGTATGATGGGCGAGAAGATCGTGACCGTGAGCGTCGACCGCGACGCGACGGACATTCCTGCAGACCCGCGCTTCCGCAAGATCGAGACGGTGGGCGACCGGGTGATCGAAATCACCTACGACACCGGCGAAATGACCGCGGGCCAGGTGCTGGGCCTGGTGCAGCAGCATGGTTTTGCCATCGAGGACGTGTCGACGCGCGAGGCGGACCTGGAGGACGTGTTCGTGCAGCTGACCGGCAGCGCGGCCTAGTTTTCCGCTTTCGGCTTCCCGCCCACGATCCAGCGACCCTTGCCCGCGCGGCGGATCGGCTGGTGACAGGTGCCGCAACGGCTGACGAAGGTTTCCCCGTTCCAGTCGGCGCGCCTGTCGGCGGGCCGGTGACGGTTCACGAGACACAAAAGGGAATCGAGCAACGGGCCGCCTCCTTCCTGGCAGGCTGCTGTCCACTCCCCCCGGTGGCAACGCGAGAGATTTTCGTTATTGCAGTGCAGCATTTCACGCCGGCGCGTCCTTGGCAAGCACAATGATTTCAGGCCTGTAACGCCCGTGTCACCGCTTTGCCTTGCGGCGGCCCCGTGCAGCGGGCAAGGGAAGCGGCGATGGATGCCCATTCGACAGATCATGACGTACTCGTCATCGGCTCGGGCGCTGCCGGACTTACGGCTGCGCTTACCCTGGCAACGCGGCACCGCGTGCTGGTGCTGGCCAAGGGAAAGCTGACCAGCGGCTCCACAGCCTGGGCGCAAGGGGGCATCGCGGCGGTGCTGGATGCCGGCGACACCTTCGACGATCATGTCCGCGATACCATGGTGGCGGGCGCGGGCCTGAACGACCGCGAGACGGTGGAATTCGTGATCGAGCGCGCGCCGGCCGCGATCGACCGGCTGAGCGAGCTGGGCGTGCCGTTCAACCGCGAGAGCGGCGACCTGCACCTGACCCGCGAGGGCGGCCATTCGCATCGCCGCATCGTCCACGTGAACGACGCCACCGGCTGGGCGGTGCAGGCGGCGCTGCTGAAGGCGGCGGAGGAAAATCCCAACATCACCCTGCTGCCCGATCGCACCTGCATCGACCTGATTACCGGCAGGCACGAGCAGAAGTATTCGGGGTCGGGCCGGGTCTGGGGCGCCTATGCGCTGGATACCGCCACCGGCAAGGTGGAAGCCCACACCGCGCGCGCCACGATCATGGCGGCGGGCGGGGCGGGCCGCGTCTACCAGTTCTCCACCGCCCCGCGCGGAGCGACGGGGGACGGCATCGCCATGGCCTGGCGCGCGGGGGCGCGGGTTTCCAACATGGAGATGATGCAGTTCCACCCCACCTGCCTCTACAACCTGGAGGTCAAGAACTTCCTTGTTACGGAAGCGGTGCGCGGCGAGGGCGGGCGGCTGTTCCACCCCGAGACCGGCCACCGCTTCATGGAGGATTACGACCCCGAGCGCATGGAACTGGCCCCGCGCGACGTGGTGGCCCGCGCCATCGACGACCAGATCAAGCGTTTCGGCCTCGACTACGTGCACCTCGACATCAGCCACCTGCCGCCCGAATTCGTGAAGGAGCACTTCCCCACGATCCACGAGAAGCTGCTCGGCCTCGGCATCGACATGACGACAGGCCCGATCCCGGTGGTGCCCGCGCAGCACTATACCTGCGGCGGCGTGGTGATCGACCTTGACGGGCGCACCGACCTGCCCGGCCTGTACGCCGCGGGCGAATGCACCGAGAGCGGCCTGCACGGGGCCAACCGCCTGGCGTCTAACTCGCTGCTGGAATGCTTCGTTTTCGGCGAGGCGGCGGCGCGCGACATCATGGCGCACTGGGACGGGTTCGAGGCTCCGCCCGCAATCCGCGAATGGGACGAGAGCCGCGTGACCGATTCCGACGAGGAAGTGGTCATCAAGCAGAACTGGACCGAGATCCGGCGCATGATGTGGAACTACGTCGGCATCGTGCGCACCACCAAGCGGCTGGAGCGCGCCAAGCACCGCATCGACCTGCTGGCGAGTGAGATCGACGACTATTACGGTCATTTCCGCGTGACGACCGACCTCATCGAACTGCGCAACCTGCACCAGTGCGCCGACCTGATCGTGCAGAGCGCGCTGCGCCGCCACGAGAGCCGTGGGCTGCACTACATCCTCGATTATCCCGAGATGGACGAGGTTGCGCGCGACACCGTGCTGGTGCCATAATCTTCGCCCGCAAGAAGGGGCGTTTCGATGCACAAGACCTTGTCCGCGGTGGCCGCCTTCCTGGTGGCCCTTTCCCTCAGTTGCCCTGCGGCCGCGCAGGACGGCGAGCGAACTCGCTCCTATACCGGGCCCGTGATCGACGTGCACCTGCACGCTGCCGGGGCGCAGGACAACGGTCCGGCCCCGAATGCGGTGTGCCCGGGTCTGGCAGCCGACCTGCGCTATACGGGCAGTCCGCCCTGGCCGGCAGAGATGACCCGAATAGCGCAGAACCCGACATGCGCTGATCCGATCCGCGGCCCGGCCACCGACGCCGAGGTGCGCGAGCAGACAATCGCGCAGCTCGAGGAGCATGACGCGATCGCCATTCTCAGCTCGCGGCAGGACGACTTTGCGCAATGGGCCGCGGCGGCGCCGGGGCTTTTCCTGCGCGGACACTCGTTCAACCTGACCTGGGAGGATGCTCCCACAGTGGCCGAGCTTGCCGACGCCTACGATCGCGGCGAATTCCAGGTGCTGGCCGAAGTGACGAACCAGTATGGGGGCGTGCTGGCAGACGATCCCGCCTTCGCCGCCTATTGGGACATGGCTGCGGCAAAAGGCATTCCCGTCGGGCTGCATCTGGGACCCGGACCTCCGGGCGCTCCCGCGCTTTATCCTGAGTTTCGCGTGCAGTCGCCGCTCGCCATCGAGGAAGTGCTGCGCACCCGCCCGAACCTGCGCGTCTACTTGATGCACGCCGGTTGGCCCTTCGTCGACGATCTCAAGGCGATGCTCTACCTCTATCCGCAGCTGAACGTGGACACCGGCGTGCTGCAGCTCGCCGCCACGCGCGCGGAATATCATGCCTTTCTGAAAGAGCTCGTCGACGCGGGTTTTGTCGACCGGATCATGTTCGGGTCTGACCAGATGAACTGGCCCGGCATGATCGGGGAGGGGATCGACGCGATCAACGATGCCCCGTTCCTGACGCACGAGCAGAAGCGCGCCATCCTGCACGATAACGCGGCCCGCTTCTTCGCTCCGGAACTGGAGGCGTTCCGGTCCGGCGAGTAGGCCGTGCGGCGGCTCGGCCGTGGCGAAGATTGACCGAGGCGGCAAAGCTGCACATCCTTTCAACCGGGTCGCGAGGGGAGGGGAGCTCGCATGGCGCAACTGACACCGGAACGCATCGTCCAGACAACCTTCGGTTTCGGCCCGGCACGGGTCCTGCAAGCCGCCACCAAGCTCGGGCTGTTCACGCTGCTGGGCGACAAGCGCCTGACCGCGGAGCAGATCCGCGAAGGGCTCTGCCTGGCGCCCCGCGCGGTGCCCGACTTTACCGACGCGCTGGTGGCGCTCGGCTTTCTCGACCGCGAGGGTGAGGGGCCGGAGGCGCTCTATGCCAACACGCCCGAAACCGCGCACTTCCTGGACAAGGCGAGCCCGGCCTACATCGGCGGTTTCGTGGAGATGGCGCACGATCGCCTGTATCGGTTCTGGGGCGACCTAGACGTCGCTCTGAAAACCGGCGAAGCGCAGAACGAACAGAGCCACGGCATGGAGGGGATCTTCGACCGCCTCTATGCCGACCGCGAGCGGCTGGAACAGTTCCTTGCCGCCATGAGCAGCATTTCCACCGGCAACTTCGTCGCGCTGGCCGAGAAGTTCGATTTCGGCCCCTATCAGACCCTGTGCGACGTCGGCGGGGCAGAGGGGATGCTGGCGATTGCGGTCGCCCGCGCCAATCCGCACATGCGTTGCATCACGGCCGATCTTCCGCCCGTGGAGCCCATCGCGCACGACAGGATCGCGGCGGCGGGCCTGTCCGACAGGGTCGAAACGGCGGTGGTCGATTTCTTCAAGGACGACCTGCCGCGAGCAGACGTGATCACGATGGGCATGATCCTGCACGACTGGGACCTGCCGACCAAGCAGATGCTCATCGGAAAGGCCTATGACGCCCTGCCCGAAGGCGGCGCATTCATCGTCATCGAACAACTGATCGACGATGCCCGGCGCGAGAACGCGTTCGGCCTTCTCATGAGCCTCAACATGCTGATCGAGGGCGGCGATGCCTTCGATTACACGGGCGCCGACTTTGGCGGATGGGCGAGCGAGGCAGGTTTCACCCGCACCGAGGTGATCCATCTTGCCGGGCCGTGCAGCGCGGCCATCGCCTACAAGTGACAGCATCCCGCCGGTGCGGGGCGCTCAGTCCGGTCCCTCGACACCCTCGACGATCACCAGGCTGCCGGTATCGGAGTGGTCGGTGCGCAGGTGCCTGACGGCGCGGTACTCCTCCGAATCGTAGAAGGCGCGCGCCTGTTTCACCGAGGGGAAGCGGACGACCACCGTCTGGTGCGGCGGTGCCCCTTCCATCGCCTGGCTCGCGCCGTCCACCACCAGCGGCTGCCCGCCATACTTCTGCAGGATCGGCATGACCGCATCGACATACTGGCCGATCCCATCGCCATCGGTGATCCTGTAGTGCGCGATTACGTAGCCCGGCATTTCGTCCTCCTCGTGTCTTCTCGCTGCATGCGTCGGGACAGGCTCGATGTCCACGAATTCGCACTCACGGGCGGGTCCGCCGGGGCGAGCCCGAAGGTTCCTGCCTTTTTTTAGCCTTTTTCGAAACCTTCGCGGCGGGGCTCCGTTGGTGGAGCAATGTGTAAAGAAGAAAGCGGCGGCTGAGTGCTGCCGTACGAAGGATGGAGATAGTTATGAAGAAGCTGATTCTTATTGCCACTGCCCCCGCTCTCGCGCTTGCCGCTTGCGGCGAAGACAGCGCTGTCGAAGAGCGCGGCGACGCCCTCGAAGAGCAGGCTGATGCCATCGAAAACGTCGGTGACGACCGTGCCGGCCAGCTCGAGGAAATGGCTGACGAAGCGCCGACCGATGCCCAGGAAGACATGCTGAACGAGCGCGCCGAGGAAATCGACGACATCGGTGACGAAGCGGCCGACGCGATGAACGAGCGCGCCGACGAAATGGAATAATTCGACTTTCGACTTGGCGGCATATCCGCCGGGCAACAGAAGGCCTCCGCCAATGGCGGGGGCCTTTTTGCATCGGCCTGTCAGTCCATCATCAGCAGGATGGCAAAGGCGAGGCCGGTTCCGGCCAGGAACAGCGACCAGCTCCAGAACAGGGTGAAGTCGATCTCGGTGTCGGGCACGACGATGTCGAACGGGAAGATGGCCAGCATGCCCCCCGTCGCGCCCCCCGAGCCCACGAACAGCGCCACGATAAGGGTCAGGAAGATGCCGAACGGTATCGCCTTGAGCATGGTCATCATGATCTGTCTCTCTTCACTATTCCGCGACCGGTAGTGCCACATCCCGGCGGCATCGCAAACACATGGGCCGAGCCCCGCGACGCAATATTGCCCATTCCGATTCTTTTGATTCGTGCGGTCGCACCTTGAAAGCTTTTTTCCGCAGAATGATTTTGCCTCTTGCGCACCGCGCGAGTCGAGGATCGACCACGCGTCGCGCCGTGTTGGTAGCGCGATACACCCTTCGATCAGGTTCATCGCGGCGGTAAATCGGCCTTAACACTCTTGCGTGCGAGTCCCGGGTGATTCACAAGGGGTGGTGGTCGCCTTGCCGGGCCGACCTACTAGACCTAGATATACGGATGAGCGCGACAGGCCTCGCGCCACGGGTTCCGAGTCGGTCTGGAAGGGGCATCCGGCAAGCTTGCGACGGGACAGGCGGGGATAAGTTCAGACCCGTCTATGCATGTCCGGGGCGGTGCTGGCAGCGTGTCGGTTTCGAATCGGACCATGCGGATCGAAAGCGGGGCGCGGGGGCATCCAGGGTGATGCGCCGACCCCAATGAAACGGGGATCAGGGCCAGATGGAATTTCGGAACGGAGACGACGCGGCGATGGGGCTGGACGAACAGAATGCGGGCGATGTCGAGACAGCCGGTGCACAGACCGCACCTGCCAAGGCAAAGCGTTCCGACGAGAAAGCGATGAAAATGGAAAAGAGCGACAAGGGTAGCGAAGATCTGGTGAGCGAAGCCGCGGCGGAAGCCCTGGCGGAGGCGACCAAGGCCGCGCTGAAGCCGCAGAGCGATTCCAAGACGGTGAACCCGCGTCGCTTCACGATCCAGACCGATCCCGAGCGTGATGCCAACCTGACCGCGTTCGGCAAGGAAACGCTGACCGACCGCTACCTGCTGCCGGGCGAAAGCTACCAGGACCTGTTCGCCCGCGTGGCCGATGCCTACGCCGACGACGAGGCCCATGCGCAGCGGATCTACGACTACATCTCCAACCTGTGGTTCATGCCCGCCACCCCCGTCCTTTCGAACGGCGGCACCGGGCGCGGCCTGCCGATCTCGTGCTATCTCAACTCGGTGTCGGACAGCCTCGACGGCATCGTCGGCACCTGGAACGAGAACGTGTGGCTCGCTTCCAAGGGCGGCGGCATCGGCACCTACTGGGGCAACGTGCGCGGCATCGGGGAGCCGGTGGGCCTGAACGGCAAGACCAGCGGCATCATTCCCTTCGTGCGCGTGATGGACAGCCTGACGCTGGCGATCAGCCAGGGCTCGCTGCGCCGCGGCTCTGCCGCCTGCTACATCGACATCCACCACCCGGAGATCGAGGAATTCCTCGAGATCCGCAAACCCAGCGGCGACTTCAACCGCAAGGCGCTGAACCTGCACCACGGCGTGCTGCTGACCGACGAATTCATGGAAGCGGTGCGCGCGGGCGAGGACTTCGAGCTGAAATCGCCGAAGGACGGCAGCGTGCGCGGCAAGGTGAACGCGCGCAGCCTGTTCCAGAAGCTGGTCGAGACCCGCCTCGCCACGGGCGAGCCCTACATCGTGTTCTCCGACACGGTGAACCGCATGATGCCCAAGCATCACCGCGACCTGGGCCTGAAGGTCTCCACCTCCAACCTGTGCAGCGAGATCACCCTGCCCACGGGTGTCGACCACCTCGGCAACGATCGCACGGCGGTGTGCTGCCTGTCCTCGCTCAATCTGGAAAAGTGGGACGAGTGGAACGGCGACAAGACCTTCATCGAGGACGTGATGCGCTTCCTCGACAACGTGCTGCAGGACTATATCGACCGCGCGCCCGAAGAGATGGCCCGCGCCAAGTACTCGGCCATGCGCGAACGCAGCGTCGGCATGGGCGTGATGGGTTTCCACTCGTTCCTGCAGTCGAAGAACATCGGCTTCGAAAGCCCGATGGCGAAGGTGTGGAACCTGAAGATGTTCAAGCACATCAACGCCAAGGCGAACGAGGCAAGCATGATGCTGGCCAAGGAACGCGGACCGTGCCCCGATGCCGAGGAAATGGGCGCGATGGAGCGGTTCAGCTGCAAGATGGCGATCGCGCCGACCGCCTCGATCAGCATCATCTGCGGCGGCACCAGCGCCTGCATCGAGCCGATCCCGGCCAACATCTACACCCACAAGACGCTCTCGGGCAGCTTCGTGGTGAAGAACCCGTACCTGGAAAAGCTGCTCGACAAGAAATCGAAGAACTCGACCACGATATGGAACTCGATCCTCGAGAAGGGCGGCAGCGTCCAGCACCTCGACTTCCTGACGCCGGAGGAAAAGGCCACGTTCAAGACCAGCTTCGAGATCGACCAGCGCTGGCTGCTCGAATTCGCAGCCGACCGCGCGCCGTTCATCGACCAGGCGCAGTCGCTGAACCTGTTCATCCCCGCCGATGTCGACAAGTGGGACCTTGCCATGCTGCACTTCCAGGCATGGGAGAAGGGCATCAAGTCGCTCTACTACCTGCGCTCCAAGTCCGTGCAGCGCGCCGGTTTCGCCGGCGGCGTGGAAGCGGACAACACCGGCGAGCCGGCGAAGTACGAACTGCCGACGACCGACTACGACGAGTGTCTCGCCTGTCAGTGACCAGCCGATGATTTCGCTTTTCCTTGAAGAAGGCCCCCGTCAGCAATTGTTGATGAGGGTCTTCCTCTTGCTTGCGGGCCTTTTGCTATTTCCAGCTTTGCTCTCGGTAATGATGCCAGCGGTCAAATGGATGAATAGCGGCTGGTCGGAGACCTCGTGGTGGCAATCCGGCTGGCGTTTCGTGCAGGGTCTCATGGTCATCGGATGCGCGTGGTTCACCTTGCTGGGCGCTGGCCGTCTCTTGGTCTATAGCTGCGTGAAGGCCGGGCTATTGGGAAATCCGTGGATCTGAGGAAAATCGAGGAGACTGAAGCGTGAAGCGTATAATTGCCGTTGCACTGCTTCTCACCCTCTCCGCCTGCGCGAGCCAGATCGACGCGGGCGTTGTGCGCGACGGCGCGGCGCCCGGTTTCTGGTGGGGCCTTTGGCACGGGTTCGTCTTCCCCTTCGCCTGGATCGGCTCGCTGTTTTCGGACGACATCGCGGTCTACGCCGTGCCCAATTCGGGCGGCTGGTACGATTTCGGCTTCTTCCTCGGCATCACCGTGCTTGGCGGAGGCAGCGTGTTCGGATCGAAGAAGCGCGGCTGAACGTCCGGCTCGTTTCGGAACCTTGCGGGGGCCTTTCCTGTTGACCCACTGACAAGCGAGACCGGGCGGGAGAACCGCCGAGGAGGCCCGATATGCCGCTATGGAGCGCGCAAGCGATCATCGCCTTTTCCGCCGTCATGTCGCTTTTGAGCGGCGTCTGGCTACTGCTGAACTTGCGCGCCGTTGCCCGCACCTTTCGCGGCACAGCAGACCTGGAGCCGGGCCCCGGTCCGCGCGGCCCTTCACGAGGGGCCGTCTGGACTGCCTTCTTCCTGTTCAACATCGGCTGGATCGCCAGCATCGCCGTGTGGGTCTGGGCGAGGGACGACGATGCGCCGCAGGTGATCGAGACCGCATACGTGGTCAACGCTGTCCTGGCCGCTGCCTGAATGGGCGAGGTGTTCGCCCGGCACGGCTAGCGGCCCAGCAGGGCGGCGGCTTCGCTATCGTCCAGTGCGATGGTGAAGACCTCTTGCAGCACGGTGCGATAGTCCTCGGCGGTCTCGATCGTGCGGCGCTGGGTCTCGTGCCCCTTGCGCCAGACGGTCAGCTGGCCATCCACCAGGCTGGCAAAGCCATCGGGCAGGCACAGGCTGGCTACCGTCACGTTGGTGAAGCGCGCCGTGGGATGAGTGCTCGTCCAGTGGTTGCCCAGCGCCAGGTCGGCATCGGCAACCTGCGCCAGGTCGAAGGCGAACTGCGCTTCCCACCCATCGTCGCTCTTCACGCGCCCGTCGGTGGAAAGCATCGGCCCCATCCGTTCCAACAGCCAGCTGCCGGGAAGATCGCCCTGCGCACCGATACGGGTCAGCCGGTGGCGCGCGCCGTCGCCGGACACGGCCTCCTCCCCGTCGACCAGCCGCATGGGCGGGGCGTAGGAGCCGCCGAAACCGGCGTCCGCGATCCACGGCTCTCCATCCAGGCCCACCAGCACCAGGCAATGGGTGCGCGGCGTGTGGTCGGGCGGGTCGCCCAGCATCACGCGCGCCAGCAGCATGCGGACGGCAAAGCCTGTCGCGCCCAGCATGTCGGCCAGCAGGCGGTTCTGCTCGAAGCAATATCCGCCGCGCCGCCACGTCACCAGCTTGGCGAACACGGCCTCGCTGTCGCAGGCGATCGCGCGGCCGAGCGGGATATCGAGGTTTTCGAACGGGATCGCGCGGCGGTGCGCGGCCTGCACTGCCTGCAGCCCGCCCGCATCCACGCCGGGCGGCCGGTCGAGGCCGATGCGCGAAAGGTAAGCGTTCAGTCTGGCAGGTCCGTGCATCCCCATCCCATGCGCCCGAAGGCGGGGGCAGCGCAAGCGCCGGCGGCGACCGGCCATGCCTTTATCGCCGTAATCGGAGCCAAACGATTGGAAACGCGCACTTAGACGAGGCCCTGCAAGAGGCTTCCCGCCCGCTGGTGAGACAATGTTAACCAGTCACGCGATATAGGCCGAAACCATGAAAGGGCGTGGCCAGAACCGTTTCCCGATCCACTACGGATACGGCGAGATCAATGTCTCGCGGTACTTCGTGCTGTACATGTCGCAGGTGGCGTGGCTGGCACTGGGGTTCTACCTCTATGCCGGGGCCTACTGGCCCAGCACCTGTACTCCCGCCAACCTGCTGGAAATCTACGGCTGCTCGATGCGGCTGCCGGAAAATGGCGGCTGGCGCGAGGCGGCCCTGCTCACCTGGCTGTGGGCTACGCCCATTCTCGTGGCGCTGGAAATCTCGCGCCACTTCGGACAGGGCAAGGACTAGGCCACAGGCCTCGCCAGAGGACGCGCGTCAGTCGTCCTTCCCGCGCTTCTCCTTCTCGATCTTTTCCTCGCGCTTTTCGGTAGCGCCGCCGTATCCGCGTTCGCTGGCGTCGGGCGCGTCGGCCATTTCCTCGCCGCCTTCCGCGCCGTAGCCGAAGCCGCGGTCCGACTGCGCGCCGGCCTGTTCGCGGCGCCTGTCATCCTCGTCGCGCGGGGTCTGGTCGTCCATCTGCGCGCCGGTCTGCTTCGGCTCTTCCATGATCGCGCCGTCATAGAGGCGCTGCACGCCCTGTGTCTCGCGCGCTGGGGTCGTGCCCGCGTAGCGGTCGTTTCCGGTCTGCTGGGTCATGATGTGTCTCGAACTCTCTTTCGTGTCTGTCGTTCAGGTCAGCCGCTGGTCCGCTCGGCGGGGTCGTATTGCGAGCGGCGCGAGGCGTCGGAGCGCTGGTCTTCATCGTCCTTCGCCTTTTCGGCCTCGCGCTTGCGGGCCTCGTCGCGTGCCTCATCCTCCTGCGGACCGGTGCGCTTGATGTTGCCGGGCTCATTCCCCGGCTTCAGGGTGACGTTGCGGGAATCGCGGGGTTCGTATTCGCCCATCGGGGCCTCCTGTGACGGAATATGTCGTTCACAGGTATCAACGGGCGAGCGGGCGCGCCCGTTCCGCCGTTCGTCGCCCGGATGGCGCGGCAAATCCCGATTTATCCACGACACAAAGTCCGGGCTTGCTATCGAATCGGGTTAATGATTCCCTATGTAGGTCATTCGCACGCAAAGCCGGAGATACCAGATGTCGTTGCTCGAAGCCCGCAAGACCTACAAGCCCTTCGAATATCCGTGGGCCTACGAGTTCTGGAAACGGCAGCAGCAGGTGCACTGGATGCCCGAGGAAGTGCCGCTGGGCGAGGACTGCCGCGACTGGGCGCAGAACCTGACCGATCACGAGCGCAACCTGCTCACGCAGATCTTCCGCTTCTTCACCCAGGCCGACGTGGAAGTGCAGGATTGCTACCACGAGAAATACGGCCGCGTGTTCAAGCCGACCGAGGTGAAGATGATGCTGGCCGCGTTCTCCAACATGGAGACGATCCACATCGCCGCCTATTCCCACCTGCTCGACACCATCGGCATGCCCGAGAGCGAGTACGGCATGTTCCTGGAATACGAGGAGATGGCGGCCAAGCACGACTACCTGCAGGAATTCGGCGTCGACAACGACGAGGACATTGCCCGCACGCTGGCCATGTTCGGCGGCTTTACCGAAGGGCTGCAGCTGTTCGCCAGCTTCGCCATGCTGATGAACTTCCCGCGCTTCAACAAGATGAAGGGCATGGGCCAGATCGTCAGCTGGTCGGTGCGCGACGAATCGCTGCACTGCGAGGGCATCACCCGCCTGTTCCACGCCTTCTGCAAGGAGCGCGACTGCCTCACCAAGCCGGTGAAGGAAGACATCATGGACATGTGCCAGAAGACGGTGCGGCTGGAAGACGCCTTCATCGATCTCGCCTTCGAGATGGGCCCCGTGCCCGGCATGACGGCGAAGGAGATCAAGAAGTACATCCGCTACATCGCCGACTGGCGCCTGTCGCAGCTTGGCCTGCCCGCCATCTACATGGTGGACGACCACCCGCTGCCCTGGCTGGCCCCGCTGCTGAACGGCGTGGAGCACGCCAACTTCTTCGAAACCCGCGCGACCGAATATTCCAAGGGCGCGACCAAGGGCAACTGGCAGGACGTGTGGTCCAGCTTCGACAAGCGCCAGAAAGCCAAGGCCGCGAACGAGGAAGACGCGGTGGACGAAGGTCCGGACATGTTCGGTGAGACTACGCCCAAGGGTGGTGCTGCCGGGAGCGTTGCTGCGGAGTAGTTGATTGCCGGACAGGCCACCGGGGCAGAGGCGTTAAAGCTGCTTCTTTACGCGGCTTCCGGAGCTCTGTTCGGCTATTTTCGCTCGCAGTTTCTGAGTGGGCGCATGCCGAATGTCCGTGAAGGACTACTCGGCTTTGCGCTCATTTCGATCATCCTCCACTCAATATTGCTAGCCGCTTTAGGAGGCCAATATAGGTAGTGGCAGCGAAAAGTAGCGCATATCAGCCAGCGGCATTTGAGCGATAACCGCGGGCTCTAACTTGACCCATCTCAAAGCCCCGCCTCCGAACCCGCGCTAACCTCCTTCCAACACCACCCCTTGGAAGGACCCGGCAATGTCGCAGCATACCCCGAACGAACTCACCGCCATCTTCAAACGCGATGCAGACCTGCTCACGCGGCTGAAGACGCAGGATGCGCACTATGCGCGGCTGGCGGAGGAGTATCACGACGTGAACCGCGCTGTGCATCGGCACGAGAGCGAGGCCGAGGTGGTGAGCGACGACCATGCCGAAGAGCTGAAAAAGCGGCGCCTCGCCCTGCTCGACGAGATCACCGCCATCGTGGAAAAGGCGCGCGCGGCGGCGGCCTAGCGGCGTGTCACCAGCCCCAGGCCGTGGGCGGCGCTGGCACCGCGTGCTCCGCGTCGAACTCCACCCTGAACAGCCGCGTCGGATCGTTGCGGCGGGTCAGCTGGTAGGCGAAGCGCGCGCCGGGCTGTTCTGCCGGGTCGACTTCCATCCGCCATACGTTGGTGAGCGATGCGTCCAGCCCCTCGCGCTCGAACATGGCGATGGAATAGGCATCCACGGGGAAATCCTGCACCCGCGCGGTTCCGGCAGACAGGGTATCGCCGCCGTACTGCGTCACCGCGTCCTCGCTGCCGTCTGCGTGGCGGTGGTCGTGCTTCAGGCGCAGGCCGCCCCCTGAATCGTTTGGCGCGTTGCGCGTCACAACCCAGGTGCGGCTACGGTCCCAGCCGCCAGGGGCGTTATCGTCCTCGACATGGAAGGCGATGGCGATGCGGCGCTCGCTGCATTCGGCCCAGTGAGCCAGCATCCTGCGGCCTTCAAAATCCTCGTCGCGCTCGTCGGAGCTGGCCAGCCCGCCCTCATACGCATTGCCGCAATGGCTCGTCAGGTTGTCCCAGAATGCCTCCTGCGAAGCGGGCAGGGTGGGCGGTCTGTCCATGCTGGCGCAGGCGGAAAGCAGGGCGGCGGCGAGGATGGCCGGGGCGGCGCGGCGGAAGGGGATCGGCATCCGCGGACCCTGCCCAAGCCCGCCCGGCTCCGCCACCTAATTCTTGCGCCTTTCGCATCCGCGCCAACGTCGCCCTTGCCACGGTGGCGCATGCGGTTGCACAATCGACCACGGGAAATGGGATAAGGAGACCCGAACTCATGCGTATCACCACTCTTGCAAGATCCATCCTGCCGCTGGGCGCGGCGCTGGCCCTGGCGGCCTGCGGCGGCGCGGAGGAAGAGGACGTCGAGTACGAAGTCGGCGCGGAAGACCTGTCGGGCGGCGAGCTGATCACTCGCGATCCCGAGGAGAAAGGCGTGCCGGTCGACATTCCCGAAACCGAGATGACCATGGCCAGCGACGAGGAAATCGCCGAGGCGGAGGTCGAGGGAGACGAGGTCGATGGCGACGGCGTGACCGACCCCATCGACTAGGGGGCACCCCGGCCAGGGCACCGGCGGCGCGCAAGGGCTTTGGTGCCCGCGCGCCGCCTGCCTGGGCTTACGCATGGCCTGTCGCCACCGCATGCACGACGGGCTGATGGAAGCCGCGTGCAACCCCGACAAGGCACCCGGCGCGGGCAACGACGAATTCCGCCAGGTGACGAGCGAACTCGCTCCGGCCGGCCCGCCGATTGGCGAGTCGATGACCGGGGCGGACGAGGGCTGGGGTCCGCAGGGCCACGACGGCGGCTGGGCCGAGTAGCGAGGCGGGTCCGGGCGGGCTGCGGGCGGGGCATACCGGCTTTCGCCCAGCCCGTGTTCGATTCTGCTTGAAACGCGAACCGTTCGCACTAGATTTCCTGTGCGGACCGGGCCCCTCTGGCGATGGCTCATTTGCCCTCGTGATGTCGGACCGCATCGGACAGCCGGTGCGTGTTTGACGGGGCCTTCACTCCCTCCCCACAAACCCCTCCCGGCAAAGACGATACCGGCCGTCCGATCCTTGCAACCTCTCTTACAGGAGACAAAGGATGACGGCCCGTTTCTACAAGCTCACCGAACTTCACGCGAAGCTCGACACCGCGCTGCGGCGCGAGGTCAACCGGCGCGCGCCCGACCAGTTCAAGGTCATGGCGCTGAAGCGCCGCAAGCTGCGCGTGAAGGACCTGCTCGCCCGCCTATTGCCCGCTCCCGCGCGGAGCTGACGCCCAGGCTGGCATGCGGGGGGCGGGCCGGGAACGCAGGTCTTTCCTCTTCCCCCTTCGTCCGGTACGCCCCCCGCAACTTCTCAGGCCAGTCACCGGAGACGCCATCATGATCGCCGCCAACCCCATGAAACCCGTGATCGACGCGCTCGGTCCGGCCCTGCGGGACTTCCTGCAGAAGGAAAGCGCGGGCGGCATCGTGCTGATCGCCGCCGCCGCTCTGGCACTCGCCATCGCCAACTCGCCGCTGGCTTCCGGCTACTTCGCCGCGCTGGATGTGCCGGTGGTGGCGGGCGTCGGTTCCGCCATGATCGACAAGCCGCTGCTGCTGTGGATCAACGACGGGCTGATGGCGGTGTTCTTCTTCCTGGTTGGCCTGGAAGTGAAGCGGGAGGCGCTGGTCGGCCAGCTGAACAGCTGGAACAAGGCGTCGCTGCCACTGATGGCGGCGATCGGCGGCATGGCGCTGCCCGCCCTGATCTACATCGCATTCAACCTCGGCTCTCCGGAAAACCTTGGCGGCTGGGCCATTCCCGCCGCCACCGATATCGCCTTCGCATTAGGCATCCTCGCGCTGCTCGGCCCGCGCGTGCCGGTGGCGCTGAAGGCGCTGCTGCTGGCTATCGCGGTGATCGACGATATCGGCGCGATCACCATCATCGCGCTGTTCTACACTGCCGAAACCGACCTCGGCATGCTGCTTGGCGCGGCTGTTACCCTGGTGCTGCTCGCCGTGTTCGGACGGGCCAGGGTCGCCTCAAGCATTCCCTACGTGCTGCTGGGCGTGGTGCTGTGGGTGTTCGTGCTGAAATCGGGCGTGCATGCAACGCTCGCGGGCGTCGCGGCGGCCATGTGCGTGCCCATTGCCGGGCGCAACGGCGAAACTCCGCTCGAGAAGATGGAGCATGGCCTGCACCCCTACGTCGCCTTCCTGGTGATCCCCGTCTTCGGCTTTGCCAATGCGGGAGTCTCGCTTTCTGGCGTGGGGCTGGAAACACTCCTAGCCCCGCTTCCGCTGGGAATCGCCGCGGGCCTGCTAATCGGCAAGCAGCTGGGTATCGTCGGGTTTGCCTGGATGGCGGTGAAAGCCGGCTTCGCCAGCCTGCCCGAAGGTGTGAGCTGGCGCCAGATTCACGCCCTGTCGCTGCTCGCCGCGATC
The DNA here is from genome assembly GCF_036321025.1 of Aurantiacibacter hainanensis. Taxonomy (NCBI): domain Bacteria; kingdom Pseudomonadati; phylum Pseudomonadota; class Alphaproteobacteria; order Sphingomonadales; family Erythrobacteraceae; genus Aurantiacibacter; species Aurantiacibacter hainanensis. Next base: position 1,115,275 of record NZ_JAZAPB010000001.1, on the reverse strand, counting down.
GGTTTCACGATGAGCCTGTTCATCGGCAACCTGGCCTTCGCCGATCCGGCGCAGGTGGACGCGGTAAAGATCGGCGTGCTTTCCGGCTCGCTGGTGGCTGCTCTGGCAGGCTATATGCTGCTGCGCGCGACCCTGCCGGCGGCCGGGGAAGCGAAAGCGGCGATGGCCTAGCTGCGCGGCGAGGCGCGGCGGTCTTCACCGCTGCGGCGATCGCCAGTACGGCGATCGGGGAAGTCGATCGCGACCTGCTGCTTGCGGCGATCCTCGCCCTTGCGGCGGTCCCAGGCTTCGGCTTCGGTACCCTTGGCGGTCATGTCCGCCTCCCGTCTGCGACCGGGATCCCGCCCGGACAATTGCGCATGTGTCTGGCAGCGAAAGATTAGAATTCGCTTAAACCGGCGCCTCTCGCGCCCGATTGCGGAACCCGCGCCCTGCGGCCTTGTTGGTCTGACGTAGCGAACGGAGAAAATTTTCGATGCCCAACAAGAGTTCGAACAACAAGACGCTGTGGCTGGTCGTGATCGCCCTGCTGGCGGTGGTCGCCGTGATCTTCATCCTCAACCCCACGCGCGGAGAGGACGAGGCGGCACTCGAGGCCGTGGCCCAGGAAGCCGCGATCGACCGTGACGACACGTTGAGCGATTACCCGGTTGAAGCCGAGCCGATGGACGAGACCGCCGAAGAAGGCGATGTCGTGCTGGACGTTCCCCAGAGCGAGGAAACCGGCGCGCTGGGCGAGGAGCAGTTGCAGGACGCCCCGCAGTAGGGGTCAGCCTTGCCCGTAGCTGGCCGAGCACCAGCCCGGCCCGGCCGAGCGGTAACGCACGGCGAGGCCGAGGTGCACCAATCGTTCGCCCAGGTCCTCTCCCTGCCGCGTGATGCGCAGCAGTGAGCGTCCGTAGGCGTCCTCGTCGGGTTCCATCCAGCTGTCTTCCAGCGAGAACGGCCCTTCGTTCAGCAGGTCGCGCAGGGCAAGGGTCGCCCGCTCGCCCAGTTCCTCTTCCTGCGGACACTCGGGATCGGAGACTTCGGGGGCATCGATGCCCAGTACGCGGATGTTCTCGCCGCGATACCAGATCGTGTCGCCGTCCACGACACAGGTATAGCGGATAGGCCCGTTGCAGAGCTCGAACCACGCGGCATCGCGGTCCGTCGCGTTCGCCTGCGGGGCCCAGGGCAGAAACGTCCAGTGCGCCGCGGCGCCCCCGCGCCACATGTCGTAAGCCACCAGTACCAGCAGTCCTGCGCCCAGCAAGACAACCCGCAAGCGTCCCGGCAGCCTCGATAGACCTCGCCGCAACCCGCTTCGCGGCCTGTTCCGAACGCGCCGGAGCGGTGCCGCGCGAAGGGGCTTGCGAAAGCGGATCACGTTATCCCGGCGGCGAGCCATCGCGGCGACTAATCCTCGATCGGGTAAGGCGGTATCGGCTTCAGAAGCTCGAAATCCTCGTCCAGCGGCTCGTGGTCGAGCGCGGGCCAGTCCAGTTCCTCATGCGGAACGTGGGTATCGGGCAACCGGTCCAGCAGGTCGCGGATCAGGGTGAGGCGACCGTGCTTCTGGTCGTTGAAATCCACCACCGTCCACGGGGCGTGTTCGGTGTGGGTGGCGGCGAACATGGTCTCGCGCGCGGCGCTGTATTCGGCATAGAGCGTGCGCGCCTTGATATCGATGGGTGACAGCTTCCAGCGCTTCAGCGGGTCTTCCAGCCGCTCTGCGAAACGTTCCTCCTGCTTCTCCTGGCTCGCCGAAAGCCAGTACTTGAACAGGCGTATGCCGTCGTCCACCAGCAGCTTCTCGAACGTCGGCACCTCGCGAAGGAAGGTGTCCACTTGCTCCTGCGAGGCGAAACCCATCACCTTTTCGACCCCGGCGCGGTTGTACCAGCTGCGGTCGAACAGCACGATTTCTCCGGCTGCGGGCAGGTGCGGGACGTAGCGCTGGAAATACCACTGCGTGCGTTCGACGTCGCTCGGCTTGGGCAGGGCCACGACGCGGCACTGGCGCGGATTGATGCGCTGGCTGATGGCCTTGATCGTGCCGCCCTTGCCCGCCGTGTCGCGGCCTTCGAACAGCACGCAGATGCGTTCGCCCTGTGCGCGTGCCCAGCGGGCCATGGCCACCAGCTCGTGCTCCAGCGGCTCGAGCAGTTCCTCGTAATGCTTGCGTTTCATGGCTCGCATATGTCCCACCAGCGCGTCGCCCTCGCAAGCGGCTATTGGCGCGAGGGCCCGCGCGGGCTAAGTCACCGCCCGACATGACCCAATCGAACGACAGGATGCTGGCCAAGGCCGAGACGCTGATCGAGGCGTTGCCCTATTTCCAGCGCTACGCGGGACGCAGTTTCGTGGTGAAATACGGGGGCCACGCCATGGGCGACCCTGAGGCCGCGCGAGACTTTGCCGAGGATATCGTGCTGCTGAAGGCGGTCGGCATCAACCCGGTGGTGGTGCACGGCGGCGGCCCGCAGATCGGCGCGATGCTGAAGAAGCTGGGCGTGGAAAGCCAGTTCGTCGACGGGCTGCGCGTCACCGACAGGGAAACCGCGCGGATCGCGGAAATGGTGCTGTCGGGCGCGATCAACAAGGAACTGGTCGGCTGGATCACGCAGGCGGGGGGCAAGGCCATCGGCATCTCCGGCAAGGACGGGCGCATGGTGCTGGCCGAGAAGGTGAAGCGCACCGTGAAGGATCCGGACAGCCAGATAGAGCAGGTGGTGGACCTGGGCTTCGTGGGAGAGCCCAAGGAAGTGGACACCACCATCCTGGAAACCGCCAGCGGTGCGGGCATGATCCCCATCATCGCCCCCATCGCCACCGATATCGAGGGCCATACCTACAACATCAATGCCGATACCATGGCCGGCGCAATCGCCGCCGCCCTGGGCGCGGCGCGGCTGTTCCTGCTGACGGACGTGGCGGGCGTGCTGGATGCGGATGGCAAGTTGCTGACCGACCTCAAGCCCGCCGATATCGCCCGCTTGCGCGAGGAAGGCACGATCAGCGGCGGCATGATACCCAAGCTGCAGACCTGCGTGGAGGCGGTGGAATCGGGATGCGAGGCCGCAGTGGTGCTCGACGGGCGCGTTCCGCACGCGATGCTGCTGGAATTCTTCACCAGCCGCGGCGCCGGCACGCTGGTGAGCGCATAGGCGGCGAAGGCTTGCGGATTTCTTGACCTGTATTACCTAGGCGATACAGTTTCTGACCATAACAGTTTAGCGGGAGAAAGGCGTGGTCGCCCTCATCCAGATCCTTTCGATGATTGCCCAAGCGATCATCTTCCTCGTCATCATCCAGTTCATCATCGGATTGCTGTTCGCTTTCAACGTGGTGAGCGGCCGCAACGAATTCCTGGTGCAGGTCTACAACTCGATCAACTCGCTGCTCGATCCGCTGCTGAAGCCGATCCGCCGCCTGCTGCCCGCCACCGGCGCGATCGATTTCTCGCCGCTGGTGCTGATTCTGGCGCTGAACGCGGTGATCTACATTCTCACCGATATCGCCATCTAGGCGGGCGGGGCCGCAACCTTTGACAAAGCGCAGGCGCGGGAGCAGGGGCGCGATCATGATCTCACGCATCGCCATCGCCCTTGCCGCCGTTGCCGCGCTGGCCGCCTGTTCCACCCCCGAACAACGCCGCCAATCGCGCGAATCCCGTTCGGCGACGCAGTTCCTGGAACGGCAGGGCAGCATCGGCGATCCGGGCCGCGTGGCCGCCGCCGACTTCGCCTTCGCCAAGATGGCGCGCGAGGAAGGCAATTGGACGGCCTTTCGCGCCTATGCCGCCGACGATGCCATGATGGACGCGCCCGATGGCTTCGCTCCGGCGAGCGAACTGCTTTCCGGGCTGGAAGACCCGCCCGAACCGATCCGCTGGGCACCTACCGACGTATGGTCCAGCTGCGATGGCTCGCTGGCTGTGACCCTGGGCAGGTTCGTCCGCCCCAACGGAGTGGTCGGCGACTATGTCACGGTGTGGGAACTGCAGCGCGACAACAGCTACAAGTGGATCTACGACACCGGCACGCCCGACGATCCCCAGCCCGTGCCCGAACCGGACGCGGACTTGCCCGAAGACGCGATCGTCGTGGAAGGCATGTCCTCGATCACCGGGCGCGTCGCCGAATGCCAGCCCGATGCGGGCCAGTCGGCGCTTCCGCTGGCGGTCACCGGTGTCGCCACAAGTGCCTCGACGGCGGAGGATTCCAGCCTGACCTGGCAGTCCATCCTCCAAGCCGATGGCTCGCGCACCGTGCGCGCCTGGTATCTGCGCGACGGCGGCTGGCAGCAGGTGGTCGATCTCGCCATTCCGGCAGGCGAATAGACGATGGAACAGCTGTTCATCTCCGCTTTCATCACCCTGTTCGTGGTGATCGACCCGCCTGGCTGCGCGCCGATCTATGCCGGGCTGACCAAGGGGGCGACCCCGGCAGAACGGCGCATCATGGCGATCCGCGCCAGCCTGATCGCGCTGATCATCCTGCTGGTCTTCGCCCTGTTCGGGCAGGACCTGCTGAGCGCGCTGCACATCGAGCTGGATTCCTTCCGCATCGCGGGCGGCCTGATGCTGTTCTGGATCGCCTGGGAAATGGTGTTCGAGAAGCGCACCCAGCGCCGCGAGGAACGCGCCGAGCGCGCCACGCGCGAACATGTCGAGGATGTCTCGGTGTTTCCGATGGCCATGCCGATGCTGGCCGGACCCGGAGCGATTGCCGCCATCATGCTGCTGATGAACGAGGCGCAGGGCCTCGAGGCTTCGCTGGTGGTGCTGGGCGCGCTCGTTTCCGTGCTGCTGCTCACGATGATCGCGCTGATTGCCGCAGGCCCGCTGATAAAGCTGCTCGGCGACCGCGTGGAAGCGGTGATCACTCGCTTGCTCGGCGTGCTGCTGGCCGCGCTGGCGGCCCAGTACGTGATCGACGGGCTGCGGGGCGCCTTTTTGCTTTAGCCCCTCAAGCGCCGGGCGCAGCGCGTCCGCGCTGCTTGGCTTTCCTCGCATTAGCTCGGGCGCGCATTCGCGCTTGCGGTCGCTTCGCGCCCGTGTCCCGTGCGAAATTCATGGACAAGGACTGGGAACGGTCCGCATCTAGCGGGCCGCAAGGGCGACCGCCCGCCCGCAGCGGGCGCAGCTTGCTGCGCATCTAGCGAGGACGAAGCCGCGGAGGCGGCTTCGGAAAACAAACTACTGAAGTGTCACGTGCTCGTCGTCGGGATCGCCGCGGCCGAAGAATTCCATCAGCTGCACCAGCAGGTCGCAGCGCTCGCGAAGGTTAGGCGCTTCCAGCAGTGCCTGCTTGGCCGCGGCGTCGAACGGTGCGATCTGGGAGACGCCGTTGATCAGCGAAACATCGTCCAGCCGGGCGACCGAGTCCCAGTCGATGGCATAGCCCTGGCTGTCGGCGAACTTGCGCGATTCGTGTTCGAAGCTGGCGCGTTCGCCCAGGGTGAGGAATTCCTCCTTCGGCTCGTCGATCAGCTCCGCCTCCACCTGGCGGAACGGCGTGGTGACTTCCAGTTCACGCAGCACGCGAAAGCGCGCCTCGCCGGTCAGCACGATGTTGTAGCGTCCGTCCTCGCTGGTTTCGACATCGTCGATCTTGCCCACGCAGCCGATATCGTAGAGCGGCGCGTTCTCGACGCTGTCTGCGGGCTGGATCATGCCGATGCGCCGATCGCGCGCCAGGGCATCACCAATCATGGCACGGTAGCGCGGCTCGAAGATGTGCAGCGGCAGTTGCAGACCGGGAAACAGGATCGCTCCGGTGAGCGGGAAGATCGAGAGCTTCCTGCTCATCCGAACAGCAACAGCGATAGCTTGCGGCGCTGGGTGGAAACCCACGGGTCTTCCATGCCCACGGCCTCGAACATCTTGAGAAGCTTTTCCTTCGCCTCGGCGTTGCCTTCCTCCCCTCCGCCTTCGATGGAGCGGAGCAGCACCTCGGCGGCCTCGTCCCGCTCGCCGGCGGCGAAGGCGGCTTCGGCAAATGCGATCTGCGCCTCGGTATCGGCGGGCCGCTCCGCGGCGGCCTTGCGCAGCCTGTCGAGTTCGCCCGTATCCACCTGCGTGCCGGCAAGCTCCAGCGCGCTGTGCGCCTGCTGAACCAGCGGATCGTCCTTCATCTCCTGGGGCAGGGCATCGTAGGCCTGCTGCGCCGCGTCCGCCTGTCCGGCAGCCACCAGCGCGCGGATCAGTCCCGAATGCACTTCGGCCTTGTCAGGCGCCATCTGCGCCAGCTGCATGAAGACAGAGGCTGCGCGCTCGGCGTCGCCGTCCGCCAGCACCTTCTCGCCCATGGCCACAAGCTGATCGATATCGGGCGCCTGCTGTCCCTCGCCGCCCTGGCCGTCAGACGCGCCTGCCTGCACGGGCACCTGCTTTAGGATCTCGTCCAGCGCCTGCTTAAGTTGCGATTCGGTGCGCGCGGGGGTCAGGTCGGCCACGGGCTGGCCCTGGAACATGGCGTAGACGGTGGGGATCGACTGCACCTGGAACTGGCTGGCGATGAACTTCTGCTCGTCCACGTTGATCTTTGCCAGGATCACGCCCTTGTCGGCGTATTCGGCGGCAACCTTTTCCAGCACCGGGGTCAGGGCCTTGCACGGTCCGCACCACTCGGCCCAGAAATCCAGAATGACCAGCTTGGTCTGGCTTGGGTCGACCACTTCCTTGCGGAACTGTTCGACTGCCTTTTGTTCTTCCATGCTAAGGCCCATGCTCGCCAAGTCTCTGCTCCTGTGATTTTTGCGTAATGTCTTGCCGCACAATGTGGCGTTTGTGTGCCCGATGTGAAGGGGCATCCGGCCCTTCGCCACGCTTTGTGCGACGAGGGCAATTTTGCCCTTGCGGGGTCAGGGGACTGGTGCTAACCGCCCCGCTCCCCACCCGGACGGCTGTTTCCGGGTACGTCAGTGAGCGGGCGTAGCTCAGGGGTAGAGCACAACCTTGCCAAGGTTGGGGTCGGGCGTTCGAATCGCCTCGCCCGCTCCATTTTCCCGACATTCTCGGTCTTTCATGCCGGCATACGGCATTGATGCCCCGGCGTTTGCCGGATAGCGACGCGCGCATGCACATCGTCATCGTCTCGCGCGGCTATCCATCGACCGAACGCCTTTACAACCACGGCTTCGTTCATCGCCGCGCGCTGGCCTATCGCGCGCTCGGCCACCGGGTGACGGTGATCTGGCGGCACCACCGCCCGCCCGTCGATTCGTACGAATACGACGGGGTGAGGGTGCAGGTGCTCACACCGGCGAAGGCAGCAGATCTGATTCGGCATGAGCGGCCCGATACGGTCGCGCTGCACGCTCCAGGCGACGATTTCGCCGAGGTCATCGAAGGCGTCCCGCCCGAAATCCCGGTCCACGGCTGGATCTACGGTGCGGAAATCATGCCCTTCTACGAGGTAACCGAGCGCGAGGAGCACAACCGCGAACGCTGGATCAAGGCGCGTGACACGTTCAATCGGCGCATCGCCTACTGGCAGGACCTGACGACTCGCTGGCCGGGCAATTTTCGCCTGGTCTTCGTTTCGCAGTTTGCCGCCGACGAGGCCTTTCGCGCCGTCGGCCGCGAACTCCCGCGCTGGACCGTGCTTCCCAGTCCGGTCGATACCGAGCTGTTCCGGCACCAGCCCAAGGTCGAAAGCGACCGGTTCGAGGTTCTCACCGTCAGACCGTTCAGCGACTGGCGCTATGCCAACGACCTGTCGGCGAAGGCCATTCGGCTTATCGCATCCCATGAACTGTTCGACCGGTTTCGCTTCCGCTTCATCGGCGACGGGCATCTGTTCGAGGAGATGACGGGGCCGATCGCCCACTTTCCCAACGTCCATCTAGAGAAGACCTTCATCACCCAGCAGCGCATTGCCGAACTGCACCGGACGGCGGGCATCTTCCTGTGTCCAACGCGCAACGACGCGCAGGGCGTCGCCCGCGACGAGGCCATGTCCTCGGGACTGGTTCCGGTGACGAATTCGGTTGGCGCGGTGCCCGAATTCGCCGACCAGACCTGCGCCTGGTTGGCCCCGGCAGAGGATCACGAGGACCTGGCGCGCGGGCTGATCGCGATGGCGGAAGACCCGCAACTGTTCCTGTCGAAATCGCGCGCCGCGGCTCAGCGTATTCGCGAGACGCTGGCGATGGACATTGTGGTGGAGAAGGAATTGCGCCTGATGAACGAAAAAGGTCCGGATCACCCCTGAATTGACGGTAATTCCCAGTGTGTTATAGGCGCGCACCCGGTGCCCGATGGCAAGGAGGGCACCGTTAGATGCGACAAGCCAGTCGCTTGAGCCATCTTGCAGCAATTCAAAGGATCGATTTTGTCTTTCAATCAGGCGCATCTATGCGTGGTTGGCCTGGGCTACGTGGGTTTGCCGCTGGCCCATTCCTTCTCCCGGAAGATCGAAAATGTCGTCGGTTTCGACGTATCCGAAGCGCGCATCGCCGAACTGCGCGACGGTTTCGACAGGACGGGCGAACTCACGAGCGAGCAACTGCAGGCAAGCACGCTGCGCCTGTCGTCTGATCCGGCGGTCATCGGGGAGTGCGACGTGGTAATCGTTGCCGTGCCGACCCCGGTCGACAAGCAGCGCCGGCCCGACCTTTCGATCCTGGAAAGCGCCTGCCGCACCGTGGGCGCCAACATGAAGCGCGGCACCACGGTGGTATTTGAATCCACCGTGTTTCCCGGTGCCACGGAAGACATCTGTGCGCCGATCCTGGCCGCGGAATCGGGCCTTGCACCCGGCAAGGATTTCAAGATCGCCTACAGCCCCGAGCGGATCAATCCGGGCGACAAGCAGCACCCGGTCGAGAAGATCGTGAAGGTGGTTTCCGGCGAGGATGCCGAGACGACCGAGGCGATGGCCGAACTCTACGGCACCATCATCGAGGCGGGCACCCACAAGGCGACGTCGATCAAGGTCGCCGAGGCCGCCAAGGTCCTCGAGAACACCCAGCGCGACATCAACATCGCCCTGATGAACGAACTGGCCCGGATCTGCCGGAAGGCCGGCATTCGCACTTCCGAAGTGCTGGATGCGGCCGGCACCAAGTGGAATTTCCTTCCTTTCAGGCCGGGCCTGGTCGGCGGTCACTGTATCGGCGTCGATCCCTACTACCTCACGTCGAAGGCGGAAGAGCTCGGCTATCACCCCGAGGTGATCCTCTCCGGTCGCCGCATCAACGATTCCATGCCGCGCTACGTCGCTACCGAGATGTTGCAGATGCTGGCGTCCAGCGGCTTCCCCATCCGCGGCTCGCGCGTCGGCGTGCTGGGGGTCACGTTCAAGGAAAACGTGCCGGACGTGCGCAACAGCAAGGTTCTGGAACTGGTCGAGTTGCTGAAAAGTTTCGGTCTGGAAGTAATCGCCTACGACCCCCTGGCGAATTCAGATGAGGTAAAGCATGAATATGGCTTCGACCTTTCGCCGCGAGACGGTCTGAGCGATCTCGATGCACTTGTCGTTGCGGTTCAGCACGATGTGTTCATGAACGACCTCGGTTCGTTCATCGAACAGAACCTGAAGAACGGCGGCGCGCTTGTCGATCTGAAGTCGATCCTGTCTCCGCAGGACTATGAACAAAATTACAATTACTGGTCGTTGTGATCCGCTAGAAGACATTATGACAACTATCTGCCCCATCGGTACCTGCCGTATCCACACTCCGTTGAAGCGGGCGCGCAATACCCACATGGTGGCTCTGGAAAAGTCGCGGAATTACGGTTTTACCCACACGGCCAACGAAGCGCTGCAGCAGTTGCGCTTCATGCATGGGAAGATCGACATTCCCGAGCGGGTCAGGTCGCTGGTCTTTCGCCACGGTATCGAAACGCAGCTGAAGTCCGCGCTCGCCTCGCAGCCCGATCACTACCTGGTCGAGGTTTCCTCAGCGAAGCGCATCACCGTCGATGGAACGGCGGTGCAGATCAACTACCTCTATCGCCGTTTCGAGGATCTGTTCTCCGAAGTCGAGCGCAGAAACCGGTTTTCCGAACTGGCGGAAAGGTCGTCGCCGAAAGCCCTGCACGAATGGCTGGAGGCCCAGCCCCAGTTCACCCGTCTGCCGGAAGCCGAGCAGGAGCTGGTGAAGGACGTTCGTATCGTCATGGATACGAAGGACGACATCAAGTCGGCCCTGTCCGATATCGTCGATCTGGTCGGCCGCGAGAAGCTGGTTGTCACCACGCACGTCGATGCGCTCGACGAGAACGGCAAGCGCCTGCCCAAGCGCCATCGCAATATCACCGATGTCGAGACAGCATGCGAAGAGCTGGACATCGTCTGCTACAACCCGACCGGCCTTATGCAGCGTATCGAGCAGGAAGATGCGCTGAAGAGCGAGGGCCGCGACCTTACCCACTTCACGGACACGTTCTCGGACGCGCTTTTCCGCGACTGGAACGCGCACTATTACGGCATTTCCCCGCGTGCGGACAACGACGACGAGGATATCGCCGGCTTCAGCCAGTCGCGCTACAACCGCGACCTGGAAGAAGGGCGCGTGTTCAGGGCATCGCGGAGCCTGCGCAACGCCGCGCGCCATTACCCGCAGAACCTGGGATTGCAGCTCGAGCGGGCTCGTCTCGACTATCGCCTCGGCAGCTACGAACTGGCGCTGGCCTTCTTCGAGGAGCGCGGCAAGGAGTGCAATCTCTCCGACGGCGACCAGGAAGCCTGGCTGGTCTCGCTCTACGAGGTCGGCGATCCGCAGGAAGCCCTCGAATTCGGGGAAACGCTGCTGGCCGACGAGATCGAATCGCCGCTCATCTACGCTACCGTGGCGCGCGCCGCCGCCGACGTAGGGCAGACCGAAACGGCCATCACCCGGTGGAAGCACCTGTTTTTCCGCGGCGAGGCGGCTCTGGAAGCGGCCAGCGAAGTTCTCGATCTGCTCGATCGCGGACCCAAGGCTGCCGAGAAGAAGGACGAATGGGTCGCCCTCGTGCTCGAGCGCTATCCCCAGCACGAGGACGCGCTGGCGGTGCTCTGGAAGGCGGCCATCGAAAAGCGTTCGGCCGACCGCCTGCTCTATCTGCTGCGCCAGTCGCGGCACATGTCCGACGAACTGGCTCTCGACCTTGCGGCCAAGTGCTGCGCGGCGGATCTCCACGCGATCGGTGCGCAGCTGCTGGTTTTCCGCGAGGAGCCCGCGCCGGAGAACTTCGTGGAGGAAGAGGCCGCGGCAGTACGCCAGTGGATCGACAACAGGCGTTCGCGCTGGCTCAAGGAAGGACAGGAATCGCTGGACGCCGGCGATCTGTTCAATGCGGCCCAGCGGCTCAACGCGGCGTTCCTGGTCGAGGACCGACGGGCCCGCCAGCCGCGGCGCGAGCTGGACAGGATCCTGCTTCACCAGGCGCGCGAGGCCTACAAGGAAAGCGACTACGAGGCGCTGCTGGAGACATACCGGATCGCGCGCAGCGCGCTGGTCGAATTCCGGCAGATGCACCTTCTTGTCGGACGCACGCACTACGCACTCGAAAATCACGACGCCGCCGTCGATCATCTGCTGCAGGAGATCGCCCAGCAGGACTTCGACAGCCGCCTGGCGTGGAACGTCGCGCGTGCCGCCATCTACGCCGAACGGTACGGTGTCGCGATAGACCAGTTGCTGCTGATCGCGGCGGACGAGGAGAGCTCCGACAAGGAACGTGAAGACGCCCGCGGCAAGCTCAACAGCCTCGTCGGCAAGGCCGTGCGCCAGGCGCGCGAACTGACGGCCGAGGGGCGTTTCGACGACGCCCGCGACCTGCTTGAGAAAATGGCGAAGATCGACGGCGCAAGGGAGCGCGCCGATCAGGAGTTGTACAAGCTCGCGTCCGCGCTCAAGAAGCAGATCAGGGTTCTCGACGCCTCGCAATACGAAAAGCAGCTCGAGCTGGGCAGGCGCCTGTTCGAGATCGACCCGGAAAACGAATTCGGGGCCAAGCACGCTGCCATGGGCGCGATGAAGGCTGGCCGGTTCGAGACGGCAATCCACTATTTCGAGGCGATGCGACCGCTGACTGCGAGGAAGTCTCAGGTCGATCGCAACATTGCCAAGTGCCAGGCCAAGCTTGCTCGCAAGGCGGCCTGATCCATGCGCCGAATTGAAGCGGAGCGAAGTTCATGAAAAATCTCGCGCTTGAAGCCCAAGAAACGCCGGATCTCGACGGTGATACCGTGGAGATCCTGGCCAGCCTGCTGGCCGATTGCACGAGTCTGCGAAAATCGCAGATCGCCGCCGAGGAAGCGCGCCGCTTCGAGGAAGTCGCGAAGTACGACAACGAGGCGCTGATCCTGCTCCTGCAGATCAAGGACAAGGCCAAGCTGATCCGCGAAACGGCGGACGCCTGGCAATCGCTGTATGACGATGATCCGGGCAACGACATTGTCGTTCGCAACCTCATCAACTCCTACGCCAAGCACGGGCGCAAGGAGGACGCGCTGGCCGTGACCGACCGCCATTACCCGGCGGATTCCGAGGAACGCCCGATACTGATGAAGCGGGCGGGAATCCTCGAAGCGATCGGCTTCACCGATGAATCCCACGCGCTTTTCGCGGACCTGATCGAAGCCGAGCCCGAAGACGACCGGGCCCGCATCCAGTATGCCATCCGGCTGGCCAAGGTCGGCAGGCTCGCCGACGCGCTCGATACGGTGGAACCCGTGCTTGAAGCGGTCTGCGAGGACGAACGCCACGCCAAGGCGATAAAGGACTGGCAGCGCAAGGTCGATTGCCTGCGCAGGCTGGCGCCCGATCGCGATCTTGCCGGGCTGGATTGCCGCATCCTCTCGCTGGAATGCCTGCTGCGCAAGTACGAGAACCGCGAACCGCGCGAGATCGGGGATGCCTACAAAGTCGCCCTCGTGACCGGGGGCCTGGGAGCCGGCGGGGCGGAGCGGCAGCTGTCGCGCCTGGCGCGCCTGCTGAAGTCCGAACATGGCGACCTGCACACGGTCAGCGTCATCGTGAAGACCCTGCTCCTCAACGAGGTGAAGCCGAACGACTTCTTCCTGCCAGAACTGCAGGCCGACGAGATCGAGGTTGTCGAGATCGAAGCGATGATGCCGGTTGCGGCAGCCCGCCAGGTCGATCTCGACGAGGATTCCAAGCTGCTGTTCGCGATGCTGCCCCCGCAGATCCACTACGGTGTGACGCGGCTGGCGCCCTACTATCGCAACAAGAACTTCGATGTCGCCAGCGTATGGCAGGACGGCGCGACGCTGTATGGCGGACTGGCGGCCCTGTTTGCAGGCGTGCCGAAGATCCAGCTCGTCTTCCGCGGACTTCCGCCCAGCGTGCGCAAGGAACGCGCGCAGCCGGAATACGAAGTGCTGTTCAAGGGCATGGCGAAGATTCCCGGCGTCACGCTCGTGTGCAACAGCAAGCTCGTGGCGGACGAATATGCCGGGTGGCTGGGCCTGCCGGAAGACAGCGTCGAAATCCTCTACAACGCGGTAACCGCCTATCACACGAACACCGAAGAGTGTGACGAGAAGAAGTGGCTGGAGTTCGAGGAAAGGACGATCGGGGCCGACACGACGCTTGGCGGCGTGTTCCGGCTGGAACCGCTGAAGCAGCCCGGCCTGTGGATCAAGCTCGCGGCGCGGTACCATGCGCGCTACCCCAATTCCCGCTACATCCTCCTGGGCGATGGCCGTATGCGCGACCGGCTGGAAGAGCAGATCGCCGCACTCGGCCTGAAGGACAGGTTCCTGCTGGTGGGCCGCACGCGCAGCGTAGGCTTCTGGTACGAGAAGATGGACGTGAAGCTGTTGCTGTCGCGGTTTGAGGGTCTGCCCAACGTGCTGATCGAAGCGCAGGCTGCCGGGCTGCCCGTCGTCGCCACGCCCACGGGCGGGTCGTCGGAATGCTTCATCGAGGGCAACACGGGATACATCCTCGACGATATCCTCGAGCCCGACCTCACGGTCGCGGTCGAGAAGACGTACGAACTCGCCACGCGATTCCGCAACGATCCGAACGCCAGCCAGGCGGCACGCGATTTCGTCGGGCAGAGGTTTTCCGACGAACAATCCTTGCGAACCTTTCTCCGGCTCTGCCAGGCTTGAGCCGGGCCGGAACTCCGGGTTCGCACCTTTTTGAGAAGCATTGCATGACCATCGCAAGACACGTCCTGGTTCTCGCATTGGGAGCAACCCTGCTTGCCGGTTGCGCGATTCCGCGCGGGGGGCCGTCCATCACGGAGATCGTCGATCAGGAAGAGACGAACATCCCGGTCGTTCCGATCACGCAGTGGCGGGCCGACGAGGCGCTGGCACCGCCTGCCGGCATCGTTCCCGACGAATTCTCGCTTGCCGGGTCCACCGACTTCGAGGAACTGCGCTCGGGCGACATCCTGAACGTCACCATCAGCGAGGCAGGCGGGGACGGAACCTTTCCTGTCACTCTGGCTGGGCCGGTCACGATCGAGGGCATCTCGGTCGCATCGGACGGGGCCGTAACGCTGCCCTTCGCCGGACGCGTCGACGCGAGCGGCCTGACCACGGCCGAACTGACCACCGCCATCCGTCAGCGCATCGACCGGCAGCTGTTCCGTCCGCAGGTCTACGTCACGCGGATCGGATCGACCGGCAGAAGCGTGACGGTGATGGGCGACGTGACCCAGGGCGGCGCCGTGGAGCTGACGCCGCAGACGTCCTCTCTTGCCGCCGTGATCGGTGCCGCGGGCATCGCGCGCGAGGAGGGGGCGGAATACGTGGTGCAGGTCCACCGCGACGGGGCGACCGCGGAGATTGGCCTCGACACGCTGTTTTCCGATCCGACCTACGATATCCCGCTGCAGCCCGGCGACGTGATCTCTCTGCGCCGCGACAGCCGTTTCTACATCATCATGGGTTCGGTGGGCGACGCCGCGCGCGTTCCCCTGCCGCGGCAGGACTACATGCTGATGGATGCGCTTGGCAGCGCTCGCGGGCTGGAGGAGCGGACGGCGGACCCCACCGGCGTCTTCGTGTTCCGCAGGGACGCCCGACTGTCCGACGGCGAGCCGCGCGACGTGGTCTATCGCATGGACATGAGCGATCCCGTCAATATCTTCGCCGCCACCGATTTCCCGCTGCGTCCGGGTGACGTGGTCTATGTCAGCTATGCCTCCTTCACGCAGACCGACAAGGTGTTGCGGGCGATCAGCGGGGTGTCGAGCCTTGCCAGTTCCGCCACGCGGGTAAGATGACACGCCCCGCCACGACGCATCCGCTGACCGCGATCGCGCGATGGGTGCGCAAGATGAAGGCGATCATCATGCGCGAGGTCGGCTCGCGCTATACGGGCGATGCGCTGGGATACCTGTGGGCCTATATCGTGCCGCTCACCTGGATCGGCGTGATCTACATCCTCTTCATCGTGCTTGGGCGTCGCATCCCGATCGACACCGATATCGGCAGCTTCATCTGCTCGGGCGTCGTGCCCTACCTTTGCGCGCGATATGCCGTGAACGCGATCCTCAGGGCGCGCACCGCCTATCGCCACATCCTTTCCTTTCCCAGCGTCAGCCCCAATCTGGTGGGGGGCTCGGTCTTCCTGCTGGAACTGGGCAACTCAGTGCTGGTGTTCCTGATCCTGCTGCTGCTCAATTTCGTCATCTTCGGCTTCTTCGAGATGCACGACCCGGTGCTGGCGATGTGGGGCTTCTTCCTCGCGGTAAGCAGCGGCGGCGCCTTCGGCTATATGATGGCATCGCTGTCCACCATCGTTCCGGCCCTGACGCGGGCGACGCCGATCTTCCTGCGCCCGTTCTTCTACATCTCGGGCGTCTTCTACACTGCCAACGAGCTGCCGCCCGCCGTGCGCGACTGGCTGTCGTGGAACCCGCTGTTCCACGGCATCGAGGTGCTGCGTAACGGCCTTTTCGAGGGCTACACGTCGCTGCTGGGGACGAGCTCGGTTCCGGTCGCCTTCATCATCGTGTGCGTGGCCATCGGTTTCCTCGTGCAGCGCCGTCGCCTGGCCAGCGAACCCGCCGAAGGGGATACCTCGTGGGCGATTTGATGATCGGTTTCGAGGACTGCACGAAGCGGTTCCGCCTCGACAACGAGGACCGCGTCATCCTGGACGAGGCCAACCTGCTGTTCGATCCGAAGGACCGGATCTGCGTTCTGGCGGCTCCGGGCTCGGGCAAGACCACCATCGCCCACCTCCTGTCCGGTTTCGGCAGGCCGAGCGCGGGCCAGGTCCACCGCCACGGCCGCATTTCCTGGCCGCTTGGCTTTTCCGGAGCGTTTCATCCGGCGATGACGGGCGTGCGCAATATCGAGATCATCGCCGACCTTGCCGAGGCCCCGCGGAACTGGGTGAGCGCCTATGTCGCGGAATTTTCCGAGCTGGGCGACGATTACTATCGTCCCTTGGAAACCTATTCCTCCAGCATGCGCAACCGGCTGGGATTTGCCCTCAGCATGGCCATTCCCGCCGATACCTATGTTATCGACGGTTCGATCGGCTCGGGAAGCCCGGCCTACCGGGCGAAGTGCGAAGTGGCGCTGGAACAGAAACTGGAGGATGCCGGCATGTTCTTTCTGACGCACTCGCCGCGCCTTGCAGAGCGATTTGGTCGGCGTTTCGCGGTTCTGCGGAACCGGGATTTCGTCCTTTACGATAGCTTCGATGCCGCGCAATCGGCCTACGAAGAGGATCTTGCAGAGCAGGACCACCTGCAATTGCTGGTGGAGGGTTTTGCAAGTGAGTGAACCGATTACAGCAGGGATGCGCAACGAAAATGGATAACAAGGCGCGACTTGAAGCCTGGAAACTCTCGCAGAAGGGCGGCCGTCCGGCGCCGCGCGGAAGCGAGCCGGCGGACGGCGGCAGTTCTGCCGCGTCCTCGCGCGATCAGGCTTCGGAGGAGGATGTCTCCGACCTGCTGGAGACCTCCGGCGGGGACAGCACGTCCACTCCCGACGATGCCGCCCGCAAGGCCCGCATTCGCAGGGAGCGCAAGGAAGAACTGCGGCAGCAGGAAGAAGAGCGCCGGCGCGAGATCGAGGCGCTGCTACCATCCGACGCCGACGTTTCCGCGCGGCTCGACGAGCTGAACCGGCGCGAACGTCGCCGCCAGATCGGTCGCCTGCGGAACATCGCGCTGTTCGGCCTGCTGCCGGTCCTGCTCGCGCTGGCCTATATCACCCTGATCAAGGAACACTATTTCCAGACCGAGGCATCGTTCGCGATCACTACGGTCAACTCGTCACCGCAATCGCCTGCCATGAACCTGATGGGGCTGGGCGGCGGCGGTGCCGGCATGACCGACGGTTACCGTGTGCGCGAATACCTGCGCTCGCGCGAGGTGATGCAGATCATGGAACAGGAACACGGGTACCTCAGCCATTTCGACAGCGGACCGGCGGCCGGCTCGCTCGATTACGGGTTCTACCAGGACCGGGTTTCCATCCTCGTCGACCAGCAGGAGGGGCTTCTCACGCTGAACGTGGACGGGGCAACTCCCGAAGATGCCGTTCGCTACGCCAATATCCTGCTGGAACTGGCCCGGTCGAAGGTGCGCAACATCTCGCAGTCGATCGACGATGACCAGCTGGAAGACCTGGTTGAAGTCGAGCAGCAGGCGCAGGACGAACTGACGCAGGCGCAGGGCCGCGTTCAGGAAATCCAGACCCGGCAGGCGGAGCTCGATCCGCGGCTGTCCGCCCAGGGGATCTACGGGATCATCAACAACCTGGAAGTGGAACTGGCCGAGGCCGAGGCCCGCCGCCAGGCGCTGCTTTCCAACGGACTCTCCGAAAGCCCGTTCCTGCCACGGCTGGATGCCCGAATTCAGGCCCTTCAGCGACAGATCGCGGAGCAGCAGGGACGGCTGACCAGTTCGCAGGAGAACGGTTCGCTGGGACGATCGCTGGCGCTTTTCGAAGCCGCCGTGGCCGAACGCGATGCGGCCGCCACGACCCTGGCCGCCGCGCGCGAAACCTTGCAGCAGGCGAGGCTGCGCGGCCTTGAACAGCGCAAGTACCTGGTGCTGATCGCCAGCCCGATCCAGCCTCTGGAAAGGGAAGAAAGCCGCCTGCTCGACCTGCTGCTCTTGCTGCTCGGTGCAATCGTCATCATCTTGATTGCAGGCTTCATCATGCTCAAGCGACCGATGCAGGACAGCGAATGACCGAGACGGAAACCGAAACCACGGATCCCACGCAGGAGGTCCGCACCCTTGCCGACCAGTTCGCGCAGACGGGCCGGGTGGACAAGACCGCGATCGCGGCGCTGGACCTGTCCGATCCGGAAATCTACCGGCGGGTGAGGACCTCAATCGTCCGCCCGCTGATGGAGGAGGGGCGGGACCGCGACGCCGCCGAGGTGCTGGCACTGCTGGTCGAAAGCCCGGCCACCAATCGCAAGGACAGGATCGTCCATGCGCGGCTGGTATGGGAGTTCGACAGGGACGCCGCGCGCCCGCTGCTCGACGATCTCATCCGTAACCACGAGGACGATCCGGCCGGTATCTCGATGGCCCTGGTGCGGCTGCTCAAGGCCAAGGAATTCACCGCCGCCGCAGACTATGCCGAGGGTTATCGCGACTGGCCCGAGGACGGACGACTGACGACCCAGGCGCTGAAGGCGCTGATACGGGACAACCGGACCGAAAGCGCATTCGCCCTGCTGGAAGCGCGCGGCGACAAGAACGACATGGCGCAGCTGGAACAGTGGCTGCGGCTGCTCAACAGGCGCGAGATGTTCGACAAGGTCGTCGAGATGGCCCCCGCGCTGGACGATCCCGAGGCGGATAGCGCGGGCGTTCACATCGAGGTGGGCGATGCGCTGCTTTCGCTCGCGCGGCGCGAAGAGGCCGTCGAACGCTACGGGCGGGCGCTGGAAATCGACGCCGATTCCGCGCGCGCGCTGACGCGGCGCGGGGAGACGCTGCTGACCATGAACGATTACCGCGCCGCGCGGATAGACCTGGCCCGCGCGCTGGAACTGGCTCCGCATCTCAACCACCTGCGGGTGTGGCTGGGGCGGGCGCTGAAGGGTGCCGGGGAATACGACCGGGCCGCCGACCTGATGGTAGAGGCATGCCTGAACGAGCCGGAGAGCGAGACGCTGCGCCGGGATGCCGCGTCTGCGCTGAACCAGGCGGGCCGGCAGGAAGCCGCCATGCGGCTTTACGATCACCTGCTCAAGACGCGCGATGCCGGTCTGCCCAGCGATTTCGCCAGTGGGCTGCAGGCTCTGTGGCAGAAAGTCGACGACCTCGACATTTCGAAGGCGCGGTTCGACTGGGCCTGGCAGTTTCGCGATGCCGAACGCTTTCCCGACCGCGAGGAGTGGGAACGCCGCGGGAAGTGGGGCCTGCTGGCCGACCGGCTGATCTACGACTGGCTGGAATGCCGGATGGAAGAGGCCGGCCAGGTGCTGGAAAAGGTCTGCGAGCTCGATCCGCTGCAGCAGCTGGTGCAGCCGCTGGTCGACCAGGGCAGGGGCGTGATCTTCGCCTCCGCCCATATCGGCGCCATGTTCACGGGGCCTCTGGCGCTGGAACTGCTGGGTTTCGAGAACCGCTGGATGGCATCGACGCCGGGACTGCCTTCGGTCACTTTCAATCGCCAGCTGATCAGCACGAGCGACCAGACCGAAGCGCAGGTGGCACGCCAGGCCGTGAGGGCGCTGGCAAGCGGCGCGACCCTGACCATCGCCGTCGATGGCAGAATGAGCACCGGTGCGCCGCGCATCGCGTTCGAGGGGCAGGAAATCACCTATTCCGCCTTTGCCGCTCGCCTTGCCTACAAGCAGAAGGCGCCGTCGGTCTTCGCCGTGCCGCAGTGGCGCGACGGCACGATCCACTTCCACCTCGCCAAGCTGCCCTACCCGCGCGAGGGCGAGCCGCTGGAAGAGTTCACCGCCCGGTGGCGTGAAGCCTATCTCGCCCAGTTGCGTATCGTGCTTTCCGCGGAACCGGAAAACCTTCGACTGGCGGGCGGCATCTGGCGGCATATCGTGCCGCAAGGATCCTGATGGCAGCCAGTGCCTGGCCGGCGAATTTGCCGAGGCCGGTGACATTGGCGGCGGTCCTGGCGGGGGTGCTCGCCATCGCCGCGCTCGCAGCTTCCCTTTCCGCGCGTAGCCCCCAGGGTGGCAGCGCCGAGGCGCGGTCCTGCCTGGCCGGTGTCACCGTACGCGATGGCATGGCCGCGGCGGCCGACTACATGACGCGGCGCGACGGGTTTGCGGACGAGGTCGACACCACGGGCGGCCTCGGCAGGCAACTGCTGAGGGTCACGGCGACAGGGGATGATCGCAGTTCGCCGCGTGCGGGCACGCTGCGCCATGCCATCGAAACGGCGCGCCGCGAGGGTGGCGGATACATCCTGTTCGATCTTCCCGCCGGAGCTGCACCGATTACGCTCGCGGCTCCGCTGCGGCTGGGTTCGAACACGACGCTGGACGGCGGTTGCACGCCGCCGCGCATCGTCGACGAAGGCGCGGGCTCGGCCTTCTACCTGGATGGTATCGACAACGTGGTGCTCAGGCGCATTTCGCTCACCCAGACGGGCTTTGCGGGCCGGGAAGAAGGCGGCGACTGCATCACGGTGCGCGATGGTACCGACCGGCTGTGGGTTTCCGCCGTTACTCTCTCGGCCTGCCGCGACGGCATGATCGACATCACCGCCAAGGAAGATGACCGCCAGAGTCGGGTGACGATTTCCGACAGCCTGTTCTCAGACCATGACAAGGTCATGCTGGTGTCGGCGTCCGAGGCCGAGAGCGGCGCATGCTTTGCCGGGCCGGTGCGCGACGCGCAGATACAGCTCAGCCTGCTGCGCAATCGCTTTACCCGGGTGGCGCAGCGCATTCCGCGCGTTTCAGGCAGCAGCTTCGTCCACGTCTACGGAAACGAGATTGCCTTCGCGCCGAGGCCGCGGGGGTCCGGAGAGATGAGCGGTTCCTATGGCGCGCTGGCGCGGGATGGCGGGCGGCTCCTTTCGGAAAACAATCGCTACCGTTCGCTGGCCGCAGGCCGCAGTCTTCGCGGCGTGGTGGCGCAGGAGCCGCAGGGCCGGGGATACTGCGCGGGCGAGGGCGCCACCCGGTCGATCGGCGACGATATCGGGCCGCGGCTGGATGTTCGGGAAGGCAATGTCGAACAGGTGCCCGTCGAGGACTATGGCCTGCGCGACCGCCGCCCGGCGTGGCAGGAGTAGGCCGTCGCCAGACCGTGTTTGCGCTAGGCCTCGGCCTTGGCGATGACCTCGCGGCGTTCCTGCACGTACCACGGCATGGCGGTTTCCAGTCCGGACGTGATCGTGTGCGTGGGCGAATATCCCAGCAGAGCGCGCCCCTTGTCGATCGACGCCAGCGAATGCCGCACGTCCCCGGGCCGGAAATCCGCGTGAACCGGGTCGAGGTCGTATTCGATGCCGAACTTCGCCAGTTCGCTGCGGATGCGCGTGAACAGCTCGTTGAGCGTGGTGCGCTGGCCCACCGCCACGTTCACCACCTCGTTGTTGCCGCGTAGCTGGGCGAGGCCCGCGCGCAGGTTGGCCTGCACGGCATTGTCCACGAAACAGAAATCGCGACTGGTCTCGCCATCGCCGTTGATGGTGATCGGCTGTCCGTCGATCATCAGGTCGGTCCACTTGGGGATGACCGCCGCGTAGGCGCCCTGCGGGTCCTGCCGGGGTCCGAAGACGTTGAAGTAGCGCAGGCCGATCGACGAGAAGTCGTAGGTGCGGCGATAGATGTCGGCGTAGATCTCGTCGAACAGCTTGGTGGCGGCATAGGGAGACAGCGGCTTGCCGATGCGCTCCTCGATCTTGGGCAGCTGCGGCTCGTCGCCGTAGGTGGAACTCGATGCCGCGTAGACGAAGCTCTGCAAGCCGGCCTGCCGCGATGCGTCGAGCATGTTGAGGAAACCGGTGACGTTCACGTCGTGGCTGGTTTTCGGATCCTCGATCGAGCGCGGGACCGAACCGAGAGCAGCCTGGTGCAGCACGACATCGACGCCGTCGACCGCCGATGCGCAGGTGTCGCGATCGCGGATGTCGCCCTCGATCAGGGTGAAATTCTGCCACTTCGTGCCGACCCGCGATGCCACGTGGCCGAGATTGAAGCGATGACCGGTGGAGAAGTTGTCGAGACCGGTAACGGTCTGATCGAGCTGCAAAAGGGTTTCGACGAGGTTCGAACCGATGAATCCCGCCGCGCCGGTGACCAGCCAGTGCCTGCGATTGGCCCGCAATCGATCGCGCAGCTCTGTCTGACCCGCGTGATCGAACCACCATTCATTTTGCATATTCAAGGTCTTTCGGAGGCTACATTTCCGCGACGGGCGATACCGGAATGAGCGGTCCGGTCAACTCCGGGACATATCTGCGTCATGCGACGCAACCCACGTGCGGGGCGATTCAGCCTTCGTACTTTTCCAGTTCGTCGCCCTGCAGGGTGACGACGTGGATGAGGTTCGTCGCACCGGCCTGGCCGAAGGGAACGCCCGCCAGCATGGCGATGCGCGCGCCCTCGCGCGCGAAGCCGTGGCGCAGGGCCATGCGCTTGCCCTTGGCGATCATCTCCTCGAAACTGCCGATATCCTTGGTGGCGACGGGGTGTCCGCCCCACAGCAGGGCCACGCGCCGGGCCACGGACATGGACGGTGTCAGCACCATCAGCGGCACCGCGGGCCTTTCGCGCGCGACGCGGCGTGCGGAACTGCCGGAGAAGGTGAAGACAGCGATCGCATTGATGTTCACCGTGTCGGCAATGGTCATGCAGGCATGGGACAGGGCATCGGCAAGGGTGGGGTCGGGCGGTGTATCCAGCATGCGAACCCGCTGCTTGTAGCCCTCGTCCTTCTCCACCTGGCGGGCGATGGAATCCATCATCAGCACCGCTTCCTCCGGCCAGTCGCCCGCAGCGGTCTCGGCGCTCAGCATCACGCAGTCCGCGCCGTCGTAGACGGCGTTGGCAACGTCGGACACCTCGGCACGCGTGGGGGCGGGGCTTTCGATCATGCTTTCCAGCATCTGCGTCGCCACGATCACCGGCTTGCCGGTAAGGCGCGTGGCGTTGACGATCTTCTTCTGCAGCGGCGGGACTTCCTGCGGCTCAAGCTCCACGCCCAGGTCGCCGCGCGCCACCATGATGCCGTCGGCCAGTTCGATGATCTCGTTCAATCGCCGCACCGCCTGCGGTTTCTCGATCTTGGCGCACAGCGCGCCCTTGCCGCCCATCAGCTTGCGCGCCTCTGCCAGGTCGTCCGGGCGCTGGACGAACGACAGGCCGATCCAGTCGACCCCGTGCTCCATCGCAAAGGCCAGGTCGCGGCGGTCCTTGTCGGTCAGGGCGGGGATGGGGATTTCCGCATCGGGCACGTTCACGCCCTTGCGATCGGATATGACCCCGCCGACTTCCGCCTTGCAGGTGATCGCGCCGTTGCTGACAGACTGCACCCGCAGACGGATCTTGCCGTCGTTCACCAGCAGACGCTGGCCCTCCTCCACCACGTGGAAGATTTCCGGGTGCGGCAGCTCCACGCGGCTGGCATCGCCCGGCTCGCCCACGCGGTCGAAGGTGAAGGTGCTGCCGTGCGGGATCGTGGCGCGGCCATCGACGAAGGTTCCGACCCTAAGCTTCGGACCCTGCAGGTCCGCCAGGATGGCGATCGGGCGGTAGAATTCCTTTTCCAGCGCGCGGATATGGGCAATTGTCTGGGCGTGCCGCTCGTGCTCTCCGTGGCTCATGTTCACGCGGAAGGCGTCGGCCCCGGCCTGGAACAGGCGTCTCAGCATGTCGATATCGTTGCAGGCGGGCCCGGTGGTGGCGAGGATCTTGACCTTGCGGCCACGCGGATCGAGTCTGGAAGCATCGCGTTTCGGCATGGCCACCGCCTATGACAGGCGACGATAACAACACAAGGATATTACGATGAGCGATACGCAAGACCCCCTCGACATGCTGCCCGACGACGTGGCGGCGGCGGCCTTCCGCAGGCTGGTGCGGCACCTGCGCCATCGCCACGATGCGCAGAACATCGACCTGATGGGTCTTTCCGGCTTCTGCCGGAATTGCCTGGCCGACTGGATTCGCGACGCCGGATACGACGGCAGCAAGGAACAGGCGCGCGAACTGATCCACGGCATGCCGATGGACGAGTGGAAGGCTTCCCGGCAGAGCGAGGCGAGCCAGGAACAGCTCGACCGGATGGCCGCGAGCCTCGAGAAGAACAAGGCGGACCTGCGCTAGACGGCCTTTTTCACAGACTGGTCCACAGCCCGGTTTGCGCCCGCGCGGTGCTGCGCTAGTCAGCGCTCCGACCGATTCTCTTGCATACCGGAGCACCTATTCCATGGCCGAAGCCACCGACGACCGCCTGCGCCTTCTGATCGAGCGCATCGAACGCCTCGAAGAGGAGAAGAAAGGCATCGCCGACGATATTCGCGACGTCTACGCCGAGGCGAAGGCTGTGGGATACGATCCCAAGATCATGCGCCAGGTCGTGCGCCTGCGGAAGATGGACGCCAACGACCGCAGCGAACAGGAAATGATACTCGACACCTACAAGACCGCACTCGGGATGGCGTGAGGCTTTGCGGCGATGGCGCGCGGAACGGCGCGACATCGCCGCCCGTTGATTCTGCATAGACCCAATTTGCAGGACAACGATCATGACCGACACGCGAGAAAAGACCGCCGACGCCGATTTCATCAAGCCGATCGCCGAGGAGCCGGGCATTCCGGGCCACGAGAGCGCGCTCGATCGCAAGCCCCAGTGGCAACCGCGATACCCCGGTTCGGGACGGATGAAGGGCAAGGTGGCCGTCATCACCGGCGGCGACAGCGGCATCGGCCGCGCAACGGCCGTGCTCTTCGCACGCGAGGGCGCGGACGTGGCCATTTCCTATCTCGAGGAACACGACGACGCCAAGAAGACCCGCGAACTGTGCGAGGCCGAAGGCGCCAAGGTGCTGCTTTCGGCAGGTGATCTGGGCGATCAGAAGCACGCGCAGGGGTTCATCGAAGCCGTCATCGACCGGTTCGGGCGGATCGACAGCCTGATCCAGATCGCGGGCGAGCAGCACCCCGACTACGACGTGACCGACATCACGCCCGAGCAGCTCCAGCGCACCTTCCAGTCCAACATCTTCTCGATGTTCTACCTGGCGCAGGCGGCCCGCCCGCACCTGAAGCGCGGAGCCACCATCGTCAACTGCACCAGCATCACGATGTACAAGGGCGCGCCGATCCTGCTGGACTATTCCGCCACCAAGGGCGCGATCACGGCCTTCACCCGCTCGCTGAGCGAGAACCTGATCGACGACGGCATCCGCGTGAACGCGGTCGCGCCGGGTCCGATCTGGACGCCGCTGAACCCGTGCGGAGGCATGCCGGAGGAGGAGATGGACGACTGGGGCACCGACACCCCGATGGGCCGCGCCGGCGAACCAAACGAGGTCGCCCCGGCCTTCCTGTTCCTCGCCTGCGAAGACAGTTCCTACATGTCCGGCCAGGTGCTGCATCCCAATGGCGGCACGGTGGTGAACGGCTGAACCGACGTTGCCCGCGCTACTGTATTGTGCTAGCAATACACCTGTTCCGGAGAGGCTGAAGGAGTGCGAACATGCCCGGTGAATGGCGAGACGCGCGGGGTATCCCCGTCACCACCACCCACATGATCGAGGGGCGGCCGATCCAGGCCTATCTCGGCATCGTTACCGGCGAGGTGATCATCGGCGCGAACCTGTTCCGCGATTTCTTCGCCAACATTCGCGATATCGTGGGCGGACGCTCCAGCAGCTACGAACGCATCCTGCGCGAGGCGCGCGAGCAGGCGATCATGGAAATCCAGGCCGAATGCGGCAAGCTGGGCGGCGATGCCGTGGTCGGGGTCGACCTCGACTACGAGGTGATCGGCGACAAGGGCTCCATGCTGATGGTCTCGGCCAGCGGTACGGCCGTGAAGCTTTAGGGCCATGTGAATTGTTGAAGCGGAAGCGGGGCTGGGCTAGGCCCCGTTTTCATTTTCAGCCCAGCACATCAGCACTCCGTTAGAAGAAAAACCATGGCAGGCCATTCCAAATTCAAGAACATCATGCACCGCAAGGGTGCGCAGGATAAGAAGCGTTCGAACCTCTTTTCCAAGCTGTCGCGCGAAATCACCGTCGCGGCGAAAATGGGCATGCCCGATCCCGACATGAACCCGCGCCTGCGCCTGGCGGTGAATGCGGCCAAGGCGCAGTCGATGCCGAAGGACAATATCCAGCGCGCTATCGACAAGGCCTCTGCCAGCGATGGCGAGAATTACGAGGAAGTGCGTTACGAGGGATACGGCCCCGGCGGCAGCGCGATCATCGTGGAGGCGCTGACCGACAACCGCAACCGCACGGCCACCTCGATCCGCACGGCCTTTTCCAAGCACGGCGGCAACCTCGGCACCGAAGGCAGCGTGGTCCACGGGTTCGAGCGGCTTGGCCTCATCATCTACCCCGCCGACGCGGGCGACGAGGAAACGGTGCTGGAGGCCGCTCTGGAAGCGGGCGCGGAGGATATCACCTCCACCGCAGACGGCCACGAGATCTGGACCGCGGCGGACGACCTCCACCAGGTCGCCTCCGACCTCGAAAAGTCGCTGGGTGAGGCGGAAACGGTCAAGCTGGCGTGGAAGCCCAACCTCACCGTCGACATGGACGAGAAGAACGCCACCACCCTGCTGAAGCTGATCGACGTGCTGGACGACGACGACGACGTGCAGACCGTCTGGGGCAACTACGACATCTCGGACGACGTGATGGAGAAGGTCGAGGGCTGACGGCCCTCCTGCCGATACCTTCATGCTGATCCTCGGCCTCGATCCCTCGCTCAGCTGCACCGGCTGGGGCGTGATCCGGGTCGAGGGCAATCGCATGGCGCACGTCGCCAACGGCCAGATCCCCACCGGCGCAAAGATGCCGATGGCGCGGCGGCTGGCCGTGTTGCAGCAGAGCCTCGCCGAGGTGATCGTGACGCACCGCCCCGATCGCGTGGCGGCGGAAGAGGTCTTCGCCAACAAGAACCCGCAGTCCGCGCTGAAGCTGGCGCAGGCGCGCGGCGCGGTGCTGGCGGCCTGTGGGCTGGCCGGGCTGGAGGTTCGCGAACACGCGGCGCGGCTGGTGAAGAAGGCCGTCGTGGGGACGGGCGGTGCGGAAAAGGCGCAGGTCCAGGCCATGCTGAAGGTGCTGCTGCCCGGCGTGCAGCTTGCCGGGGCCGACGCGGCGGACGCCCTCGCCGTGGCGATAGCGGACGCCAATCTGGGCTGATCGCCCCGCTCCCGCGCCAAACTGTTTTGGAACAAGGCCTTGCGGGCTTCGTAGTTTGCGTAATCGACCGGTGGGAGGCCGGCGCAAACACCATCCCGGAGCCTTATTGATGCGCAAGACCCTTTTTCCCGCCGCTATCGCCGCCACGCTCGTTCTCGGCGGCTGCGCCGGTGGCTACGGCGGCAGTCCGCTGGGCAATATCTTTGGCGGAATTCTCGGCGGAGGGAGCGGCTACAACGACCGCGGCCTCAGCGAATTCGAGCGCGCCGCGGTGAATGCCTGCGGGCAGGAGGCGGAGCGCTACACCCGCGACCGCATCGGTATCGACCGGGTCGACCAGATCAGCCGCGATGCCGTGCGCGTCGACGGGCGGATCGAGACGCGCGACCGCAGCCGCGACCAGTTCACCTGCACCTTCGCCAGCAATGGCCGCATCGCCGATTTCCGCGTCCTCTAAGGCGTCAGCCGCACGTTCGGTTTGACAAGGGCCGCGCCGGGCGTAATCCGGTGCCATGTATCTCGTCGTTTTCCGCAATCGAAAGCGGCCCGATATCGACCGGGCAGGGTACGATGCGCAGGCCGACGCGATGGAGGAGCTTGCCGCCCGGCAGCCGGGTTTCCTGTCGTTCAAGAGCTATGTCGCCGAAGACGGCGAAGTGATCGCCCTGTCGGAGTGGGAAGACGAGGGCGCGGCGCGTGCGTGGGGCAAGGTGGCCGAACACCGGATCGCGAAGAACGACGGGCGGGAGCGCTGGTATGCCGAATACACCATGTTCGCCTGCGATAACCCGCGCACGCACCGCTTCCGCGCCAGCTGACTGTCCTACACCGGCCGGGGCCCGCATCAGCAGGCAATGGCTTCGACTGTCGCGAAACTGCCCGAAAACCCGGCTAGTCGGGGATGCGCCCGTCAGGATGCTGACAGGGCCGGGTTTTTCGGCCTAGGACAGTGTTCCATGTGTTCCACATTAGCGGCGAGAGGCTCAATCGAATGACGATCCACCTGTACGGCATCCCCAACTGCGACACCGTGAAGAAGGCGCGCAAGTGGCTGGACGCGAAGGGGATCGACTACGCCTTTCACGACTACAAGAAGGAAGGCGCGGACCCGGTGAAGGTGGAGCGCTGGCTGGGTGCCGAAGGCATCGACACCGTGCTGAACCGGCGCGGGACGACGTGGCGCAAGCTTCCCGACGAAGAGAAAGCGCGCGCCGACGACGCCATCGGTGCGGCGCAGTTGCTGGTCGAGAATCCCAGCATGATCAAGCGCCCGGTGGTGGAGCATGACGGCGGTCTGCTGGTCGGCTTCGATGAGGCTGCTTGGGAGGCGGCATTGGCATGAAGTGGCTGCTGGCCCTGATCGCCTTCGGGCTGGCCATGCCCGCCACGGCGCAGGGAGAGGACGACATGCTGATCATCGCCCATCGCGGCGCCAGCGCCGAACGGCCCGAGCACACGCTGGCGGCCTACGAACGTGCCATCGACCAGGGCGCGGACTACATCGAGCCCGATCTTGTCGCCACGCAGGACGGCGTGCTCGTGGCCCGCCACGAGAACGAGATTTCGGGCACGACCGACATCGACCAGCGCCCCGAGTTCGCCGCGCGCCTCACCACAAGGGTGATCGACGGACAGGAAGTGCGCGGATGGTTCACCGAGGATTTCACCCTGGCCGAACTGCGCACCCTGCGCGCCCGTGAACGTCTGCCGGCGATCCGTCCGGCGAATACCCGCTTCGACGGACTCTATCAGGTGCCGACGCTGGGCGAGATCATCGCGCTGGTGCGCGCCAAGGAGGCGGAGACGGGGCGCACCATCGGGCTCTATCCCGAGATCAAGCACCCCACCTACTTCGCCGGGATCGGCCACGACCTGGCCACCATGCTGGTGAAGGAACTGCACGACGCCGGATATCGGGGCGCGGATGCGCCGGTGTTCATCCAGAGCTTCGAGATAGAGCCGCTGCGGCGGCTCAATGGAATGACCGACTTGCGTCTCGTGCAACTGATCGCGGTTGAAGGCGGTCCGGTTGACGATCCTTCTTTGAGCTATGCGGATATGGTTTCGTCTGCGGGACTCGCCGAAATTGCCGAATATGCCGACGGGATTGGGGCGGACCTGCGTCTGTTGTCAAATGCCGACGGCGTGCCGACTGATATGATTGATCGAGCACATAAAGCGGAACTGGCGGTTCACGGCTGGACTCTGCGGCTGGAACCAGAGTTTCTGCCGCCTCCCTATGGCGATGATCTCCCCACTTATGGAAGGCTAGCTGACAGTATTATCATGTCGGTCATTAGAGCGTTACGCGATGCTGGCCTCGACGGCATCTTTACCGATCATCCATGCCGCCTGACAGATTGCCATCGACGCCGGATAGGATCCGTAGACATTCCGCCTAGGCTCTCCGCGCCGTAACCACGTAGTTGAGCGACAAGTCGTCCGACAGATGCAGGCCCTTGCCTACCGAAAAGCCGATCCCCTTCGGCTCGCCCATGGTCAGCCCCGCGTCGGACAGCAGCGACTCGAGTTCTTCGGGCGTGACGAAATCCTCCCAGTGGTGCGTGCCTTTGGGCACCGCGCCGATGGCTTCCGCCGCGCCGACCAGCAGGGTGCGGCTTTTCAGCGTGCGATTGGGGGTGGAAAGCACCATCAGCCCTTCGGGTGCCAGGTGCGCGGAAAGCTGGGCGGCGAAGGCGGCCTTGTCGGCCACGTGCTCGATCACTTCCATCGCGGTGACGAGATCGAAGTGTCCCAGGTTGGCCGATCCCAGCTCTCCGGGGATGTACCGGATATCCAGCCCCGCGCCGTCGGCGTGGGCGGCAGCCGCCTGGGTGTTCTCGGGCGAGGCGTCCACGCCGGTCACTTCCGCGCCCAGCCGCGCCAGCGGTTCGCACAGCAGCCCGGCGCCGCAGCCCACGTCCAGCGCGCGCTTGCCCGCCAGGGGGCGGGCACTCTCGATATCGCCGCCCCAGTGCATGTCCACCGCGTCGCGAATGAAGCCCAGCCGCACGGGGTTGAGCCTGTGCAGCATGGCGGAACTGCCGTGCGGATCCCACCATTCGGCGGCCAGCGCGCCGAAGTGGGCGGCTTCCTCCGGACGGATGGTTGCAGGACTGGTTGCAGATGTGACAGTTGCCTTGGCCATGCATGCTCCCTAACAGCGCGCGTGGGTTTCAACCAGTGAATGCATGAAGGGGGATTCTTGGCCCGCATCGTGATGAAATTCGGCGGCACCTCGGTCGCGGGGACAGAGCGCATTCGCCGCGTCGCCAATATCGTGCGCGCGCAGGCCGCGGGCGGTAACGAGGTGGCCGTGGTGGTTTCCGCCATGGCCGGCGAGACCGATCGCCTGGTGAACTTCTGCCGCGAAGCCAACCCGCTCTACGACCCCGCCGAATACGACGTGGTCGTCTCCAGCGGAGAGCAGGTGACGGCCGGGCTGCTGGCGCTGACCTTGCAGGCGATGGGCTGCAAGGCGCGCAGCTGGCTTGGCTGGCAGCTGCCGGTCAAGACGTTCTCCGCCCATGCCAATGCCCGCGTCGGCGAAATCCATGCGGAGCGCCTGGCCGAAAGCATGGCGAACGGCGAGATCGCGATCATCCCCGGCTTCCAGGGCGTATCCGACCTCCAGCGCATCACCACGATGGGACGCGGCGGATCGGATACCTCGGCCGTCGCCATCGCCGCCGCGGTGAAGGCGGATCGTTGCGACATCTACACCGACGTGGACGGGGTCTACACCACCGATCCGCGCATCGTCGCCCGCGCCCGCAAGATCAAGTATGTGTCCTACGAAGAGATGCTCGAACTCGCCTCGGTCGGCGCCAAGGTGCTGCAGACCCGCTCGGTCAGCCTGGCGATGAAGCACAACGTGCGGGTGCAGGTCCTGTCCTCGTTCGTCGATGACGGTGCCCCGCCCGCAGACACGCTGCCCGGCACGATGATCGTCTCGGAAGAGGAAATGCAGAATATCCTGGAGGATTCGAATATGGAACGCCAGACCGTGACCGGCATCGCTCACGACAAGAACGAGGCCCGCGTGGTCCTCACCCGCGTGCCCGACAAGCCGGGCGCGGTGGCCGAGATTTTCACCCCGCTGGGCGAGGCGGGCATCAACGTCGACATGATCATCCAGAACGTGGGCCGCGACAAGGGCGAGACCGACGTGACCTTCACCGTGCCGCAGGCCGAGCTTGCCCGCGCGCAGGCGCTGCTGGAGGAAAAGCAGCAAGCGCTCGGCTTCAACCGCATCATCACCGACAGCAAGGTGGCCAAGATCTCCGTCGTCGGCATGGGCATGAAAAGCCACACCGGCGTCGCCGCCACGATGTTCAAGGCCCTGGCCGATCGCGGCATCAACGTGCAGGCGATCTCCACCTCGGAAATCAAGGTCTCGGTGCTGATCGACGAGGACGAGACCGAACTCGCCGTGCGCGTGCTGCACACCGCCTATGGCCTCGATGCGCCGGACGAAGCGGCGGCGTGAACGTCGACTGGCAGCGTGCGGCTAGAGGTCGTCCGCGCTGAAAGGCAGCTGGCGCTTCTCGTGCTGCACGCTGATCCAGCGTGTCGTGGTGAAGGCTTCCACCGCCCAGCGGCCGTTGAACCTGCCGATGCCAGAGTTCTTCACGCCTCCGAACGGCGAGAAGGGGCTGTCGTTCACGGGCGAATCGTTGATGTGACACACGCCCGACTGGATCCGCTTCGCCACGCGAAGGGCGCGCCCCTCGTCCTGCGAGAAGACCGACGCTGAGAGGCCGTAGGTCGTGGCGTTGGCGAGCCGTATCGCATCCTCTTCGTCGCTGGCGCGGGAGATGGGGCATACCGGCCCGAAGATCTCGTTCTCGAACAGGCAATTGTCTTCCGATACGTCGGTGAAGACGTGCGGTGGAATGACCAGGCCGTCCGGATCGCCGCCCAGCGCGCAATTGGCGCCCTGGTCCTTCGCCTTGGCGATCAGGTCGGTGATGGAATCGAACTGGTCGCGGTTGACGATCGGCCCGATGAAGCAATCCGCCGCATCGCGCTGGCCCACCGGCAGCTTCTTCACCCGCTCCACGAAAGCCTCGACGAAGCGATCGTAAAGTCCGTCTTCGACGATGATGCGGTTGGCGATCATGCAGATCTGGCCCTGGTGCATGAACTTGCCCCAGACGCTGGCTTCGACCGCGTAATCGAGGTCCGCGTCGTCGAGCACGACGATGGGCGAATTGCCGCCCAGTTCGAGTTCGACCGGCTTGATGAGATTGGCGTCCAGCGCGGCCTTGCCGACGCCTCGTCCGACGCCGGTGGACCCGGTGAAGGACACGACCGAGGGGATGTCGTGGGCAATCAGCGGGTCGCCGATATCGGAACCGCCGCCCGGCAGCACCGACACCAGGCCCTTGGGCACTTCCGCCTCCTCGCAGATCGCGGCGAAGATGGTGCCCCCGGTAACGATGGAATCGCTGGACGGCTTCACTACCACCGCGTTGCCCAGGCTCAGCGCGGGGAACAGCGTGCGGGCGGTAAGCTGCAGCGGGAAGTTCCACGGCGATATCAGAGCGACGACACCGGCGGGCTGCCGATAGACGCGGCTTTCCTTGCCGGGAATGTCCTCGTCGATGATCAGGCCTTCCTTCATGAACGGCCAAACGCCGCCCTTGCGGGCGAAATCGGTACAGAGCATCAGTTCGAGCGCGGCCTTGACCTGCGTGCCGCCGACTTCACGCACGATCCACTCGGCGATCTCGTCCTTGCGCGCCTCCATGATCTCGGCAATCCGGCCGAACACCGCGGCGCGCGCCGCGGGGGGCATCGCGCCCCATTCCTTCTGGGCCTCGGCAGCGGCGCGGCAGGCTTCGTCGACATCTTCGGCCGTCGCGCCCTTCATCGTGAAGATCGTGGATTCGTCCCACGGGCAGATGTTGGTCATTTCCTTGCCGGTTCCGTCGCGCCATTCGCCGGCAATGAAAATTCGATCGAGCTTGTCGTAGGGCGTTGTCATGTGACCGGAACGGCGTGGAACGCGCGAGGGTTCCCCTTGCTCGCGGGCGAGGGGGGCAATAAGGCCCGCAGCCATGAGCAGTTTTCCCAAGACCTCGACGCTGATGGCGCGCGGTAACGAATTCCTCGGTTCCGACTACGCCATCATGTGCGGCGCAATGAGCTGGGTTTCCGAACGCAACCTCGTTTCGGCCATCAGCAATGCCGGCGGCTTCGGCGTGATCGCTTGCGGAGCGATGACGCCCGACCTGCTGGATGCGGAGATCGCCGCCACGAAGGCGCTGACGGACAGGCCTTTCGGGGTGAACCTGATCACCATGCACCCCGACCTGTTCGACCTGATCGACGTGTGTGCGAAGCACGAGGTTACGCACGTGGTCCTGGCAGGCGGCCTGCCGCCCAAGGGCAGCGTCGACGCGATCAAGCAGAAGGGCGCGAAGCTGATTGCCTTCGCGCCGATGCTGGCTCTGGGAAAGAAGCTGCTGCGCTCTGGCGCCGATGCGCTGGTGATCGAGGGGATGGAAGCGGGCGGCCATATCGGCCCCGTCTCCACCAGTGTGCTGGCACAGGAAATCCTTCCCGAGCTGGCCGCCGATAACCTGGTTTTCGTGGCCGGCGGGATCGGCCGGGGCGACATGATCGCGGGCTACCTGGAAATGGGCGCGGCAGGCGTGCAGCTCGGCACCCGCTTTGCCTGCGCGACCGAGAGCATTGCCCATCCCGACTTCAAGAAGGCCTTCTTCCGCGCCAGCGCCCGCGATGCCGTGGCCAGCGTGCAGGTGGACCCGCGCCTGCCGGTCATCCCCGTGCGGGCGTTGAAGAACAAGGGGACGGAAGAATTCACCGCCAAGCAGCGCGAGGTGGCGGCCGTTCTCGACCGGGAGGAAATCGCCATGGCCGAGGCGCAGTTGCAGATCGAGCATTACTGGGCCGGAGCCCTGCGGCGCGCGGTCATCGACGGCGACGTGGAGAACGGTTCGCTGATGGCGGGCCAGTCGGTCGGCATGGTCAAGGCGGAAGAGCCGGTGGCCGACATCATCGCGCAGCTTATGCAGGAAAGCGAAGCGGCTCTGACGCTGCGCAACAGGGTCTGACGAAGGGGGCGAACATGGGCAGGTTGGCAATCGGGATATTCACGGCCACCCTGCTTGCAGCCGCCGCGCCCGCGAGCGCGCAGGACGCGCTGCTGGTCGTCAACGTCGGACCGGACGGGGATTCCATCTTCGTCGAGAACGGCGTCGTCGTCGACCAGGGCCCGTCGATCCTTCCGCCAGAGCAGGGCCGCACGGTCGATGCCGAAGGGGCATTTGCCACGCCCGGCCTGATCGACATGCATGTCCACCTGTGGGGAGAGGCCGAACTGGCGGCCTATCTCGCCCACGGCGTCACCACGGTTCGCAACCTGTCGGGCATGCCCTTCCATCTGCGCATGGCGGAGCGGATCGAGAACGGCGAGCTCGAAGGGCCACGGCTCTTCACCAGCGGTCCGATCCTCAATTCGCCGGGGCCGAATGCGCAGATCAATCACGTCATGGTCTCGACAATCGACGAGGCCCGCGAAGCGGTGCGCGCGCAGCACGCGGCGGGCTTCGACCGGGTGAAGGTCTATTCCAACCTGACCGGCGAGGCCTTTGTCGCCGCTTTGGACGAGGCACGCGCGCTGGGAATGAAGCTGACGGGGCATCCGGTAGAAGGCGCGCGGGAAGAGGGCATTCCGCTTGAGCGCGACTTCCTCGTTCCGTTCGCGGATACGCTGACTGCCGCCTTCGAGACGATCGAGCACACAGAGAGCATCGCCTTCCACGGTCTTCGCGCCGGGGTGGACCGTGACGCGGGCGAGACGCTCGTTGCAGAGATCGCGGCCAGCGGTGCGACCGTGACGCCGACGCTGGTGGCGCATCGCAATCTCGTCCGCGTCGCGGAAAGCGATGGAGTCTACGCCAGCCGCGAGGGAATGGAGTGGCTCAACCCGGTTATCCAGTCGACCGAGGCGGAGAATATCGCCGCCTGGGCCGCGCGCGATCCGGCCTACGAAAGCGAGCGGGCGGAATTCTACAGCTGGTTGACCGGACGCATGCATGCCGCCGGTGTGCCGCTGGTGGCCGGCAGCGACGCGGGCATCTTCGTGAACCTGCCGGGCGATGCCCTGCACGATGAACTGGAGCTGCTGGTGGAGGCGGGCCTTACTCCCGGCGAGGCGATCGAGACGGCCACGACCAACGCCGCGCGGGCTCTGGGCGAGGAGGGTCGTCTTGGCTGCCTCGAGCAGGATTGCGCCGCCGACTTTGTCTTCACAGCCTGCAATCCGCGCGCCGATATCGCCTGCATCCGGCAGGTCGTCGGCGTTGTGCGAAACGGTCGATGGCACGGAGAAGAGGATATCGCCGCGCTGCGTGCCCGCGCTTCGCAGCATGACATGGACCAGATCGTCACGGACCTCGTGGCAGGCATGGAGGCGCAGGGCACTCCGCTCGATCCGTCCGTTCTGGGCGAATAGGTAGCAGGTCGTTCGACGGACGGGCTTCGCCATCCGGCGATGTCGCGAATGTTCGTTTCTGCGCCGTTCAGGATGGCTGGGTCAATTGCGCGGCGGGACCTCTTTAGAAAGTCTTGGCAATGCGCCTTCCTGCCCTTGTCGCAACGCTAGCGTTGCTCTCTGCCTGCTCTGCCATCCAGCCTGCCAGAATGGCTCTCCCCGCCCCGCTGACCGACACCTCGGAGCGGATTCCCTTCGATAACATGAGCGGCTGGACCCACGGCCGGTTTTCCGCCGGCGAGTACGTGGGCGGCTATGAGAGGGGGCTGGACAGGCTCACGGTGGGCGACCTGTTCCAGCGCACCGATGGCCATGCCGAGTTCACCATCGCCGGACCGGGAATCTCGACCACCATCGAGGGGTACTGCAGCGTGCGCAAGCGGGCGCTGGCGTTCGACGACATCGAATTCCGCCCCCGTCCGATGGCATACCGGTGCGACCTGGAAGCCGACGGGCGCGCGATCCCGGCGCGTCTCGAAGTTCAGGAAGACCGCCGCGGCCTGGAGAACGCGCTGACGCGCAACGCACGCCGCGGGGAGATCGGGCTGGCTGGCGAGATCGTGTCCTTCCGGCTGGTTCACTCTCTCGCCGGTTCGTCCTGGCCGGTGGAAGACTCGATCGGCTACGTCTTCGAGCAGGACGGTCGCGCGATCGGCGCGCTGGAGCTTAACGGCAAGCCGGTGCTGATCCTGCCGCAAGGAACGGAAATCGGAAAGCGGCGGGCGATGATGGTCGCCGCGGTCGCGCTGGCGACGTTCTGGGATCCGGCCACGATCTGAGCCTTGCCGGCGCAGTTCAGTCGGCAAGACCCAGCAGGACTTTCACCGTCGTGTCGGGATCGTTCTGCATGACGAAGTGATCGGTATCGGTCTCGTGATAGTCCCACCCGGCGGCCTTGGCCTTGGCGGCGAACCCGCCAAACGGCGTGGGCTCGTAGCCGGTGGCGAAGATGTAGCTCTTCTTCGCGATGCCCTTCTCGTCGCCGGTGAAGGGCATCGCCTCGAGCAGGGTCAGGAGCGGGTGGAAGCCCACGACGCCGGGCACGTGCTCGAAATCCAGCGAGCCGATGGGCGTGACATATCCGGGCTGGTGACGCTGGCTGTCGACGTACCAGTTGTGCTCGAATTCGCCGGTAATGTCCCACAGCGACTGGTCGCTTTCGGGCAGGAAGGCATCGATGTAGCAGATCGCTTCGATATGCTTGCCAAGGCGACTGGCAACGGCGGAGATCACCATGCCGCCGTAGGAATGGCCAGCAAGGATGAAGCGGCCGATCTTCGCCTCCGCGATCTGGCGGCAGACATCGTCCACATGATCGCTGAGCGTGATGCCGGGATGCAATTCGCC
Organism: Aurantiacibacter hainanensis; assembly: GCF_036321025.1. Classification (NCBI taxonomy): domain Bacteria; kingdom Pseudomonadati; phylum Pseudomonadota; class Alphaproteobacteria; order Sphingomonadales; family Erythrobacteraceae; genus Aurantiacibacter; species Aurantiacibacter hainanensis. The sequence goes on along the minus strand of NZ_JAZAPB010000001.1, from coordinate 1,078,162 downwards.
CTGGCGCGAGCCGAGACCCGGAAGGGTGCAGTTGAGCACCTCATGGCCTTCTGCCTCGAGCCGCGCGGGGACATCGCCCCAGGTGTGATTGCCGCCCCAGGCGCCGTGGACGAGGACGAAAGTGGCCATGCCGAAACTCCATGAAATGCGAAAGGCCCGCACACCCTGACGGTGCGCGGGCCTTCCATCAAGCTGCCTTTCGGCGCGCGCTTACTTGCGCGAGGTGCGCCAGCCGGTGGCGTAGGTTTCGCGGCTCATTTCCGAATAGGGAACCGGCGAAACGATGGCCTTCACGTTGATCTGCTTGTGCGGCTCCACGGTGGTCTTCTCGGTACCGCCGTTTTCCTCGCCCCAGACGACCTCGAGCTCGGTGCCCAGCGGGATTTCCGGATCCACGGTGGCGAGCGAAAGCGCCTTCTTCTCGTTCCAGCTGTAGCCGGTGAACATCGACAGACCCACGGTGTTGCCGCCGGCATCCACCACCTTGTCGTAGTTCGAGTTGGCATAGTTGGCGAGCGGCAGGTCGAAGAACTTGTACTGCTCACCTTCCGGATCGAACATGGAGCTGACGATCTTCTTCATGTCGTCGGCGTTCCATTCGAGCGTCACCTTCTTGCGCTGCTCGTCCTTGTTCTCGGCCACTTCCTTCAGCGCATCGGCGCCGTGGAAATCGTGGTCGAACTTGACGAACGGGCCGTAGCCCAGCTCGTAGGGGTTGAGGTAGTAGTCGTTGATGGTGTCGCCGACGAACGAACCGCCGATCGAGCCGGTGGCCTCGTAGCTGTCGGCACCCAGCCACTTGCGATAGTCTTCCAGCTTGTCGCCGGTGTAGATCGCGGGCAGCGGGGAGGGGATCCAGCCCGATTCCAGGGTGTTCGACGGATAGGCGCGGCTGCCGACCGGGATCAGGCCGAATTCCTCGCCCGCTTCCAGGATCTTGTCGCGGACATATTCCTGCTCTTCATACGGACCCCAGATCTCCAGGCCCGGCGAACCGGCCATGCCGTGACGCAGCGTGCGGATCGTCTTGTCGCCGATCTTCATGGTGCTCATGTTGAAGAACTTGAGCTTGTCGAGCGGCTCGCCGTTGAGCTTCTCGATCACGTCCCAGGCGCGCGGGCCCTGGATCTGGAAGCGCCAGCTGATGCGCTTCACCGTCTTGCCCATCGGGCGGCTGGGGGAACGCGGATCGTTGATGACATCGACGTTGTAGCCGCCGGTCTCGGCGTGGAACATCAGCCAGTTCGCGGCGGGCGCGCGGCCCACGTAGACGAACTCTTCTTCGGCCAGGCGGAAGATGATGCCGTCGCCGATCACGTGGCCATAGGGCGTCGTGGGCACGTACTGCTTGGCCTTGTCGACTGCAAAGCCGTTGGGCGAGTTGATCATCGTGTCGGACAGCAGCTTGAGCGCGTCCGGACCGTTGATGTAGAGATCGAACATGTGGTGCGACTGGTCGAACAGCACCGCGCCGTGCTGCCAGGCCCACTGCTCGTCACGCCAGTTGGAAAATTCCGGGGCGACGACAGGATACACGTAGGCACCGATCTGGTTGTTGCGGAGCATGCCGACGATATCGTCAGTGCCCTCTACGATTTGCTGCAGGTTGTCGGCCATTATGGCTCCTCTCCATGGTTGTGAATGAATCACGTATGCGAAATTAGTATGCGGTGCATACAATATTCGGCTAGAGGTGCAAGGGATAAGGCGCACCAATCGGCAGGAGGTTCCCCATGAAGGTCGAGGCACTCGATCACGTGAACATCATCACCGACAGGCTGGACGAAACGGCGCGGTGGTATGCCGACCTTCTCGACCTGGAACGCCGCGATGCCCCGCCGCCGCTGACGCCCGCGACCGCGCAGTGGATGTTCGATGCGGACGGGCGCGCCATAATCCACATCAACTCGGTCGACTGCACCCGCGCCTACGACCGCGAGGTGCAGCCCGGCGAACTGACCGGCGCGCTGCACCACGTCGCCCTGCGGCTGGAAGGCTACGAGGAAATGAAGGCGCGGCTGGACGCGCGCGGGGCGGACTACCAGGAAAACCTGGTGGAAGCGATCGGCCTGCGGCAGATCTTCACGGCCGATCCCAACAATGTCCTGCTGGAACTGAACTTCTTCGGGGAGTGAAGCGTCCCGGTTTGGGACAAGAAGGCGTCGCCACGCCAGTAATGCCTTGATACTGCGGCTCCGTGTCCGCTTGCAGGTAGCGATTGCGACGCCCCGGGTGTATGCTTGATGTCGAACTACCTGGGGGGGATTGTTCGTGAAAAGCATCGTCATAGCCGGTCTGAGCACCGTCTTCGCACTGTTGATCGTAGAGATCGGTCTGCGCGTTCTCGATCCGCTCGATTTCCAGCCCCATGCAAGCCGAGAGATGGCGAACGTCCCCCTCGGAGCCAGCCCGTTCTATTTCTGTGAAGGAGGCCCACAGCAGCTGGTCGCGCATCCGGTGGTGAATTCGCGCGAACTGCCGAACCAGCGCTACTTCGAGTTTCTCAATGACAGCGCTTCTCTCATCGAGACCAACGAATACGGATTTCGCGGCGAGTTCGACCTAGGCGATGCCGAAGAACGGATATTGGTCCTTGGCGATTCATTCGTTCGCGGAACGCTTGCCGATGAGACCGAGACCATCCCTGCGCTGTTGTCGCAATGGTCGCAGGGCACGCACTTCGTAAACCTGGGCACCGGCGGCCACGGAACGATGCAGCACGCACTGACCTACCAGGAGTTCAAGGACACGATCCCCCATGAAGTCGTCCTGCTGTTCGTCTTCAATGGCAACGACCTTGCCGACAACCTCGATTTCAAGGCCTGGCAGGATGATCCGGAGGCCAATTCGCGTGAGCCTTCCGCGATGCAAAGGTTGAAGCAAATGCTTTTCACCCTTCACGTCGGCAAGCTACTGCAGCGGTTCAAGGAGGGCTATCTCGACGGCTATCGCTACTCCTCGACTCCGAGCGAGGATGAGGAAGAACTGCTTGCCCAATCGCTGGCGGAACTCTCGCGCTCGGTTGCGGATCAGGGCGCGCGCCTGTTCGTATTTTCCCTTCCCGAGGCTTCGGAATTCTTCGAGGACAAGCGGATGTCCCTGCGTGAAGATGCCGTGGGATATGGCAATGCCACGCGCGGGCTGCTGCAAGAGGCTGCGGAAGAGAACGGCTTCACATACCTGGACCTGAAACCGGTGCTTGAGGACGCGGCCCGGGAAGCGGGCATTCCGACGAGCGAACTTTTCGGCAATCCCGATTACCACCTGCGCGAGCCCGGCAATTTCGCCGTGGCGCGTGCGGCAGCGCAATTGTTGCAGGAAAATGGAGCCGCGGTCGTTGTGCCTGATGCCGAGTTTATGGACCGAACCAGTTTCGATCCCTCCAACGTCGCGTGCTCGTGACCCGGAATTCGGCGGAGCCGCCGCCTCTCGCCGACGATGAACGCCTGGAGACCTGACGCAGGCTCTGCCTCGCTTGCGACCTAATGCGGCGCGCCGCCCGCCGTGGTCGTGCGATACATTTCACGCCGGAAGCCGTCGTAGTCGTTGGGGCCCAGGTGCATGGTGGCGGCGTTGTCCCACATGCAGACCATGCCCGGCTTCCAGCGCAGGCGGCAGGTAAAGGCGTGCTGGGTGGTGTGCCACACCAGGTATTCGATGATCGGCCTGGCCTCGTGCGTGGTCATGCCTTCGATCCCGACCGCATAGGTATCGCAGATGTACAGCGCTTCCTCTCCGGTGTGCGGGTGCGTGCGGACCAGAGGGTGGTAGCTGCCCTTGATGCCCTGTTCCTGCTTGGCCGGATCGCCGAACTGGATCGCGCCGCCATCGCGCAGCAGGTTCTGGGTGGCGATATTGTTGCGCGCGCTCATGTGCACGCGCAGCGGCCGCAGCATGATGCGGTAGGTTTCGGACAGGTGGCGAAAGGCCAGCGCACTGTTGGCCCAGGTGGTGTCGCCGCCGTAGGGCGGTCCTTCCACCTGCCGCAGGGTGGTGATGCTGGGCGGTTCGGGCAGGAAGGGGCTGTCGGTGTGCCAGCCGCCGCCGAACAGGCTGGGCGTCACCTCGTCGGCCTCCTTGATGATGGGATGCACCTCGCGGTGCCCCTCCACCCCTTGCGTGTAGGCGTCGACGGCAAAGGGCCCCAGGCGGCTTGCGAATTCCTCGTGCTCGGCGTGGCTGAGGTGCTGGTCCTTCAGGTAGACCATCTTGTGCTTCCACAGCGCCTGCTTGAGGCTCTCGATGCCTTCGTCGGACAGTTCGGGCAAGCGCACCCCGGTGATCTCCGCGCCCATGGCGGCGCCGAGCGGCTCCACGCCGAAATGGTTCGACTTGAACGGATGGTTGTCGAAATCGCCGCAAGGGCTCACGCGGACCTGCCACATCGGGTCTCTCCTCTCTGCGCGCGGGTGGGGAGCGACTTATCCCAGCGCGATGACCGTCTTTCCGAAACTGTCCGGACCCCAGCCGTGTTGATAGGCCTTGTCCGCTTCTTCGAAGGCGAAGGTCTTGCCCACCGGGATCTTCAGGTGGTGCGCATCCACGAAGGCGTTGAGATCCTCGGCCATCCGCGCGGAGCCGACGAAGATGCCGCGGATGGAAGAGCCGGTGAACATCAGGCCGCGCGGCTCGGGGGGAGTGCCATCGGCCAGCACGCCGATCAGCGCGATCTCGGCCAGCGGCGCGCAGGCGTTCATGCTCTGCTCCAGCGTGCCGGTGCCGCCAACCTCGACGATCTTGTCCGCGCCGCCGAACTGTTCCTTCACGTGGTTACCCCACTCGGGCGTAGTCTTGTAATTGATCGTGTGATCGGCGCCGAGAGCCTTCACTTGCTCCAACTTCTCGTCGGAGGAACTGGTGACGATCACCTCCGCGCCTGCCGCCTTGGCCAGTGTCATGGCGATAAGCGACACGCCGCCAGTGCCCAGCACCAGCACCTTCTCACCCGCTTCCAGCGGACGACCGCCCTCGAACAGGGCGTTCCACGCGGTCACGCCCGCGCAGGGCAGACAGGAGGCCTGCTGCACATCCAGGCTGCGCGCGATGGGGATCACGCCGTGCTGATCCAGCACGACCTTTTCCGCCAGCATGCCGGGCGCCTTGCCGTCACCCAGCGCAGGCACGAACTTGGGCGGACCGTCGTACCATCCCTGGAAGAAGGTGGATTGAACCTCGTCCCCGACGCGCACCGACTTCACGCCTTCGCCAATCGCCACGACCTTGCCCGCGCCATCCGACAGCGGGATCGAAGGCTCGGTGATCGGGCCGCCGAAATACTTCCCGGCGGCAACCGCGAAATCGCGGTAGTTGAGCGACCATGCCTTGGGCGCGATCAGGATCTCGCCCGGACCCGGCTCGGGATCGGGCAACTCGTCCATGTACAGCTTGTCGAAGCCGTCGGAGCCTTCCGGCATCAGCCATGCGCGCATCGTTCTCTCCCCGCAGTCCTATACTTCCAGCGTTTCCAGCGTGCCGCCGTCGACGGCCCAGTCCTGCCCTGTCACATGACTTGCCGCATCCGACAAGAGAAACGCGGCGACTTCGGCCAGTTCCGCGACGTGTCCCATGCGGCGCTGGGGTATGCGCTTTTCTATCATGCCGCGCTGTTCCTCAGGAATGCGCGCCAGCGCCTCTGTCTCGATGAAGCCCGGGATCACGCAATTGCAGCGTACGCCGTGGGGCGCCATTTCCATGGCCACCGCGCGCGACAGTCCCAGGAGGCCGTGCTTCGATGCGACATAGGCAGGGTTCATGGCCATGCCCCGTTTGGAGGCCATCGAGCCGGTGACGAGGATGCTGCCCCGCTTCGCCTCCACCATGGCCGGCAGTACTTTCTGGATGGCCCAGAACACGCTGGAGAGGTTCACGCGCAACGTGTCGTCCCAAAGGTCCCCCGGATAGTCCAGCAGCGGTGTGAAGCCGCCGGTCAGCCCGGCATTGGCGAAAAGGCCGGTGATCGCGCCGTTCTGGCGCTCGGCATCTTCCAGCGCCTTTTCCAGCTGTTCGCGATCGCCCACGTCGGCGGCGGCGAAGGCGGCGCTTGCGCCGATCTCGCGCGCGGCCTCCTCCAGCTTGTCCGCCCGCCGCGCTATCAGCGTCACCTTCCCGCCGCGCTGTGCCAGCAGGCGCGCGGTCTCCAGCCCGATGCCGGAAGATGCGCCGGTGATGGCGATGTGCTGCCCTTCGAAATTCATTCCTGTCCTGCCCTCTCCACGAATGCCCGCCATGGTTTCACGTCCGGGCGGTCGCTATCATGCGGCGACCATATTTTCTCCATCAGCCTTCGTGCCTCAGGCTCCGGCATGCCGCAAGAGCGGTGCCAGCGATAGAAGAACGCCGACACCCGGTAGTTCATGATGCAATGGACGTGCGCGGGGCACTCCATGTCCTCGATGGCAGTCACGAACTGCCGGTAGTGTTCGTCCGTCGGCGCATCGAACGGCACCGGGATGTGGGTGTAGGCGATGCCTGACGCACGCAGCTTCTCAGCTTCGCCGGCCAGCGCCTCCGGATGGTTGTCGAGGGCGAGGTTGACGACATGGCGCACGCCCAGCGCGGCCAGGCGCGGCAGGTCCTCGGCGTGCAGCCGTCCCGATGTCGTGAAGCGAGGCGACAGGCGCAGCCAGCCACGGATATCGACCGGGTCGCCGATGTCACCGCCGCCCACGGGCCTAGACCAGTCCCAGCACCCGTGCAGCGTTGTCCTTCATGATGCCGGGCATCACCTCGTCGCGGAAGCCAACGTCCTTGGCCGCCTTGATCCACTTGTCCGGGTGGATCAGCGGAAAGTCGCTGCCGAACATCATCTTGTGCTTCAGCTGCGTATTTGCGTAGGTGATCACCTGCTTGGGGAAGTACTTCGGGCTCCATCCCGACAGGTCGATGAACACGTTGTCCTTGTGCAGCGCCATCGACAGGCTCTGGTCCACCCACGGCCAGCTGGGGTGGGCAAGGATGATCTTCATGTCGGGGAAGTCCACGGCGACGTCGTCGATCAGCATGGGCTCGCCGTACTTCAGGCGCATCCCGCCGCCACCGCGCATCCCGGTGCCCATTCCGGAGTGGCCGGTGTGGAAGATGACGGGCAGCTTGTACTCGTTGATCACCTCGTAGATCGGGTAGCCCATGCGGTCCGCCGGGTGCGCGTTCTGCGCGATCCCGTGGAACTTGAAGCCCTTCACGCCGTGGTTCTCGATCAGGTCCAGCGCCTCGCGCGCGCCGTACTTGCCCTTGTGCGGATCGATGCTGGCGAAGGGGATGCAGATATCGTCGTTCTTGTTGGCGATCTCCGCGACCTCGTAGTTGGAGACGCGCTTGGCCCCCATGCCGCTCTCGCAATCGACGGTGAACATGCAGAAGGCGATGTTGGTCTCGCGGTAAAGCTCGATGATCTCGGGCATCTTCGGCCGCTCGCGCGGCGCCTTGAAATAGGTGCTGGCGGCATCGAAGAACTTGCCCATCACCGGGTCTTCCGGGTCATGGCAGGAAACCTCGGCGTGAACGTGCACGTCGATGGCGCGGACTTTGTCGGGATCTACGGGCAACGGCTTTCCCTCGCGTGTTCCAGTGGGGCCAAAGGTAAACACGACAAGGCCCGCCCCGGCAATGCCGAAGGCGGGCCTCGTCTGGTGTCAGTCGATCACAGCTTCATGATCACCGACTTGGTTTCGAGATAGGCCTCGATACCCTCGCGGCCCTGTTCGCGGCCCACGCCGCTTTCCTTGTAGCCGCCGAACGGGATCGCGGTGTCGATCATGGCGTGGCAGTTCACCCACACCGTGCCCGCCTGCAGCTTGCTGGCGATGCGGTGCGCGGCGCTGGCGTCCTTGGTCCAGACACCGGCGGCGAGGCCGTACTGCGTGTCGTTGGCATCCTTCACCACTTCGTCGAGGTCCTCGAACCGCTGGGCGACGACCACGGGGCCGAAGATCTCCTCGCGCACGACGCTCATCTGCGGATTCACGTCGGTGAGGATGGTGGGGTTCACGTAGTAGCCGTCACCACCCGGACCGTCGCCGCCCATCAGGACGGATGCACCGTCGCGCTTGCCGGCATCGATGTAGCCCATCACGCGCTCGTGCTGCTCCTTCGACACCAGCGGCCCCATGTGGGCATCGGGATCGAGGCTGGCGCGCGGTGCCCAGAACTCGGCGGTGTTGGCCATGCCTTCCACCACTTCGTCGAACACGCTCTTGTGCGCGTAGAGGCGGCTGCCCGCAACGCAGACCTGGCCGGAGTTGAAGAAGATCGCCTGGCTGACGCCGGGGGCGGTTTCCTGGATGTCGACATCGGGCATCACCACCACCGGGCTCTTGCCGCCCAGTTCCAGCGTGATGTGCTTCAGCGTGTCGGTGACGTTGCGGTTGATCAGCTTGCCGATCTCGGTGGAGCCGGTGAAGGCCACCTTGTCGACATCGGGGTGCCTCACCAGCCGGTCGCCGGCGGTATGGCCGTTGCCGGTGATGATGTTGACCACGCCCGCCGGAATGCCGGCCTCCGCAACCAGATCGGCCAGGCGCAGCGCGGTGAGGCTGGTCTGCTCGGCAGGCTTGAGCACCGTGGTGCAGCCCGCGGCCAGCGCCGGGGCGATCTTGAGGCAGGCCATCAGCAGCGGGAAGTTCCACGGCACGATCTGCGCGCAGACGCCCACCGGCTCCTTCAGCGTGTAGGCGAACATCATGTCGCCCGGCATGGTGTAGGGGCTGATCGTCTCGCCGTTGATCTTGCCGGCCCAGCCCGCGCAGAAGCGGATGTGGGCGGCGGCGCCCGGCACGTCGATCGCGCCGGCCATGCCCTTGGGCTTGCCCACGTCGATGGCTTCCAGTTCGGCCAGCTCGTCGGCATGTTCCTCGATCAGGTCGGCCAGGCGATTCATGATCTTCTGGCGGGCGACCGGCGGCATGCCCCGCCAGCGGCCATCGTCGAAGGCGGTGCGTGCGGCGGCAACGGCGCGGTCCACGTCCTTGTCGCTGGCTTCCACGATGCTGGAGACGACCTTGCCGGAGGAGGGGTCTTCCACGTCCAGCGTCTCGCCGTGGCTGGAATCCACCCATTCGCCATTGATGAAGAGCTGCGGGCTGCGGCCAAGCGCCTTCTTGGCGGCATCCGAATATTCGCGCTGCGTGCGGTCGATCGTGGTCTGTTCGTTCATCGTGGGGCTCCTTTCCCGGGAGAATCAGAAGAATTGTTGTATGTTATAGCAATCATTGCGATCGGTGGCGACTCTATCCGCCGCGCGCGTCAAGCTCCTTGTCCTGATTGGCGCGGAATATCACGAACTGGCGAATGGCCTCGATCTCCGCAGGCGAGAGGCTTTCGGAAAAGCCGACCATGCCGCGCTCGGCCAGCGCGCCGTCGTGGACGATCGTCTGCCACACCTGCTCGCTTTGCAGCACGGCGCTGCGGCGCAGGTCGGGCAGGACGGTCGATCCCACGGCATTGTCGCCATGGCAGGTGCCGCAATAGCGGCCGTAGTCGTAGGTCCCTCCGGCCACCTGTTCCTGGGTGCCGCGGAAAGGCGGCGGATCGAGCGGCAGGCGCACCAGCTCGGGCTCGGGCGGCAGTTCGCCGCTTGCGCCCAGCTTGAACACCAGCAGGCGCGAGATGTTCTGCACCGGGCCGCTGGTCTCGTTCAGGAAGCCGCCGGGCGCCAGCGCCCAGATGCCGCCCCAGCCGGCCAGCACGGCGACGTACTGCTCGCCGTCGATCATGTAGGTGATGGGCGGGGCGACCACGCCGGTCTGCGCGCGGAAGCGCCACAGCTCGCTGCCGTCGGCCACGCTGTAGGCGGCCATGTTGCCCGCTGCCGTGCCCTGGAAAACCAGCCCCCCGCCGGTCGCCAGCGCGCCGCCGTTCCACGGGCCGGGATACTGCACACGCCAGCGTTCCTGCTGCGCGACAGGGTCCCACGCAATCAGGGCGCCCTTCGTGGCGGCGGCAGAGGCGGCGCGAATTTCCGGATCGGCAGGCAGGAAGCCGGCGGACTGGTCGATACCCACGTTGAAGCCGCGATGCGGATCGGGCTCCCAGTCGGCTTCCGGCACGTAGGGGAAGGCCGCTTCGATGGCGGGAATGAACACCAGCCCCTCGCCCGGGTGGTAGGCCATCGGGTGCCAGTTGTGTCCGCCGCCCGCGCCGGGGCTGGAGACGAAGGGCACGCCGGTATCTCCATAACGCGCCTCCGGCACTTCGATCGGGCGACCGGTCGCCATGTCGATGCCGGTGGTCCAGTTCTGCGGCACGTAGTTGTTGGCGCTGATCAGTTCGCCGGTGGCGCGGTCGATCACGTAGAAGAAGCCGTTCTTGGGCGCCTGCATCAGCACCTCGCGCACCTCGCCGTCGATCTCGAGATCGGCCAGCATGATGTGCTGAGTGGCGGTGAAATCCCACGTATCGCCGGGCGTCGTCTGGTAATGCCACACGTACTCGCCGGTATCGGGCCGCAGCGCCACGATGCTGGAGAGGTAAAGGTTGTCGCCGCCCTCGGGCGAGCGATAGGCCTGGTTCCAGGGCGATCCGTTGCCCACGCCGATATACAGCAGGTCGAGATCGGGATCGTAGGCCATGGCATCCCACACGGTGCCGCCGCCGCCCAGCTCCCACCACTCGCCGGTCCAGGTCTCCCGCGCGGCGGCAAGGTGTGCGGGCTCGCTGCCCGCTTCCTGCGGGCTGCCGGGCACGGTGTAGAAGCGCCAGAGCATTTCGCCTGTTTCGGCATCGTAGGCGGAGACGTAGCCGCGGGTGGAATATTCCGCGCCGCCGTTGCCGATGATCACCTTGCCGTCGATCACGCGGGGCGCGCCGGTGATGGTGTAGGGCATGGACTGGTCGACGGTGACTTCGGACCAGACCTCGTTACCCGTGGCGCGGTCGAGGGCGACGAGCCGCCCGTCGAGCGTCCCCAGGAACAGCATGTCGCCCCAGGCCGCCACGCCGCGGTTCACCACGTCGCAGCAGGCATTCACCGCCGTCTCGCCGGGGACCTGAGGATCGTATTCCCACAGCGGGGCGCCGGTGGTGGCGTCGTAGGCCTTCACCTTGCTCCAGGCGGTGGTGACGAACAGCTGCCCATCGATCACCAGCGGCGTCGCCTCCTGCCCGCGCGCGGTATCCATGTCGGCGTACCAGGCCAGCCCCAGGCTTCCGACGTTGCCGGCATTGATCAGGGCAAGCGGGCTATAGCGCTGTTCGGCATAGTCGCGCCCGTAGGTCAGCCAGTTTGCGTTGTTGGCAGCAGCCGAAAGCAGGTCCTCCCCGTCCACCGTGCCGACAGATGCGGAGGCCACTGCCGCGGGAGTCTCCCCGGCGGTCTGGCAACTTGCCAGCGCTATACCCATGGCGGCACCTGCCGCCCACTTTCCCAGATGCATTCTCGCCTCTCCCAAAGCGCGGCGCGCGACTCTCCATGGCCAGGGACCCGCGCAATCGTAACCATCGTTAGAATTGTCGCGGACAAGGTCAAGCGTGCCTTTGGTCGCCTTCCGGTCGAACGGGCTGTTGCGTTGCGGGGTGGAATGGGAGTATTCTTGCCCTCGTCAGTCGAGCGCGAGCCCGCGTCATGACCCTGGCTTTGCATTCATGCTATTAGCCACGACAGGATTAATCCGATGACATTCAAGCTACCCTCACGGGCCGATCACGTCGGCTCCTTCCTCCGTCCGCGATCCGTGATCGAGGCGCGCGAGCGCTTCGCCGCAGGCGATATCGACCGCGATGCCCTGCGCGAGGTCGAGAACGCCGCCATTGCCGAGCTGGCCGAATGGCAGCAGGACCTCGGCCTCATGGCCATCACCGACGGCGAATACCGGCGCAAGTTCTTCCACACCGACTTCCTGCTCCAGCTTTCGGGCGTGGAGGAAACCGGCGGCATCCAGAAGGCCTTCAAGAACGACAAGGGCGTGGACGTGAAGTTCGCGCCGCCCAAGATGGTCATCACCGGCAAGGTGGAGCACGTCAAACCGATCCAGCGCGCCGATTACGAGTTCCTCTCCGCGCAGGTGACGAAGCCGGGTGCAAAGGCGAAGGTCGCCATTCCCAGCCCGACGATGCTGCATTTCCGTGCCGGCCGGGCAGGCATTCCCGAAGAAGCCTATCCCGACATGCAGGGCTTCTACGACGATGTCGCCAAGGCCTATTCCGAAGAGGTCGCCGACCTCGTAGATGCCGGTTGCCGCTACATCCAGTTCGACGATACCAACCTCGCCTACCTGTGCGACACCGGTCACCGCGAGGACGCGAAGAACCGCGGGATGGACCCGGATTCCATCACCCACGACTACGCCAAGCTGATCAACGCAAGCTTTGCCGGCGCGCCCGATGACCTGGTGCGTACCATGCACCTGTGCCGCGGCAACTTCCGCTCGAGCTGGGCGGCCGAAGGCGGGTACGACCCCGTGGCCGAAGTGATGTTCAACGAATGCGACATCGACGCCTTCTTCCTCGAATACGACGATGCCCGCTCGGGCGATTTCAGCCCGCTGCGCTTCCTGCCAAAGGGCAAGACCGTCGTGCTGGGCCTGGTCTCCACCAAGCTGGGCGAAAAGGAAGACAAGGACGCGATCAAGCGCCGTATCGACGAAGCCGCGCAGTTCGCACCGATCGAACAGCTGGCCATCAGCCCGCAGTGCGGCTTTGCCAGCACCGTGCACGGCAACGACATCACCACCGAGCAGCAGGCCGACAAGATCCGCCTGTGCGTCGAGGTGGCCGAGGAGGTCTGGGGCAAGGTGCCCGCCGAAGTCGACTGATCGGTCAGGCGACTGCGAGGAAAAGGGAAGGGCGGTCCTTGGCGGGATCGCCCTTTTCGTATCACCCGGTGATGCGAAACACGGTGCGTGCGTTGTCTTCCATGAGCATCCGCTTGGTCTTCGCGTCCATGTCCATCCGGTCGTAGGCGGCGACCTCGTCGTAGCTTTGCTGGTAGGGGTAATCCATGGCGTAGAGCACGCGGTCTACGCCCATCACCTGCTGGCAGAACTTGATCGCCGGTTCCCAGCCGACGCCGCTGGTGGTGATCCAGATGTTGTTCTGGAAATAGTAGCTGACCGGATGCTTCAGCTTTGGCTGGTTGCCGCCGCGCAGGTGACTACGCCCGTCGGCGTTCCCCTGCATCCAGTCGAACCGGTAGAGATGCAGCGGCAGGCATTCGCCCATGTGGCCGATGACGAGCCGCAGCTTCGGGAAGCGGTCGAAGGCGCCCGAGAAGATGAGTCCCATCGTGTGCAGCCACACGTCGTGCGGAAAGCCTGCCAGCGCGCCGAGGAAGCCGCGATCCTCGTAGTGCGGCGCGTTGTAGGGCGCGGTGGGATGGATGTAGAGCGCGGCATCCATCGCCTCCAGCGCCTCGAGGATAGGCCAGTAGTCCTGTTCGTCGAGGTAATGGCCCTGGAAATGCGAATTGAGCACCGCGCCGTTAAGCTTCAACTCTCCCATGGCCCGCTCGATTTCCTTGACGCTGCCCGCAACGTCGCGCGGATCGAAGGCGGCGCAGGCGGAGAAGCGATCCGGGTGATTACGACAGGCCTCGGCGGCGATGTCGTTTGCCTCGCGCGCCAGCGGCGTTCCGTCGCCGGGCCGTACCACCTGTACGCCGGGCGCTGTCAGGAGCAGAAGCTGCCTGTCGATGCCCAGCTCGTCCATGTGCGAGAGACGCAAGGCCCCAAGGTCCTGCAACATCTCCTGCAGGCTGGGCATCTTCGAGAACATGCCCGCCATCTTCAGGCTGTCGTCGTCCGGTGCATCCCCGCTTTGGAGGTAATCGACCTGCGCCTTCACCAACTCCGGAAAGGTCCAGGCCTCCTCGGTGGCGATGCGCTTGTAGGGCGCGTCTCGATCAATGTGACCGGCGCGGGGGGCAAGACCGATGCGGGTGCGGTGCGAAAAGTCCTCCTTGAAGTGACCCTTCAGGCCTTTCTCGCTGCCGTCCTCCAGCTTGCCCGTCACCATGCCCCGTTCTCCTTTCAGAACATCGTGTTGTCGTTCAGCGCCTCTTCGGGCACCGGCTGGATCACGTCCCAGTGCTCGACAAGATAGCCGTCCTGCACGCGGAAGATGTCGACCACGGCGCTGCCGCGATCGTCGGGTGCCCGCTTGAAGTGGTAGTGCACCGCCACCAGCGTTCCGCCGCCCTCGGCAGCGCCATCGTCACCGTAGATCACCCGCTTCACGTCGTGCGTCATTTCCGGGTTGGCCTGCATGTGATCGGCCAGCACCGCGATGGTAGGGTCGCGGCCGGTGGGCGAATTGGGATCGTGCTGGATGTAATCGGGATGCACCCAGGCCTCGAACCCGTCGGTCAGGCGGTTCTCGTTGTAGAACACCTCGATGAAGCGATCCGCCACCTCGTGGTCGGACAGACTTTCGCGATCCGACGTATCCATAGGATCGGCGGTCGCCGCCGCTTCCTCGGCAGGCTCCATGTCCGGCGGCCCGGTACCCGCCTGCTCGCAGGCGGCGAGCACGAGTCCCGCCGCCAGCGCAAGTGCAAGACGCGACCTCAATTTCCGTACTCGTCCTTCACCATCATGTCGGTGAAGTGGCCAACCTTGAAAGCTTCGCCCAGAACCGGGTGCGCGAAACTCATTTCCACCGGGTGGCGATTGGGCCAGGTGGTGCGCCATTCTTCCTTGGGCAGGATGCGGTCGGGGCCGAGCGGGTTTTCCGGATAGGTCTGCGTCGCGGGCTGCAGGTGCGCCGTGGTGTGCGCCCAGCCGGTCTCGTAATCGCCCTGCCACTGCATCAGGTAATTGAGGCGCTTGATCTTCCACACGCCGTTCTCGCGCACGTAGTCGTTCTCGTAGATGCCGGCTTCCCAGAACTGCTGCGGTGGGCCTTCGGGCTTCCAGTCCATCGCCTCGTCATGCCAGCCGCCCGCCAGCATGCCGCGAAAGCGTCCCTTGGCGGTCTTGCGGTCCTCGGCAACGGTAATCACCGGCTGGAGCTGGAAATGGTCGAGCAGCAGGCCGTGCACGGGGCCGCGACGGCCGCGGGTGAACAGGTTCTGGAACCACGTGCCGTAGAGGCGCATCACGCCTTCGGGTCCGAGATACTCGCCGGACAGGAACACGACCACGCCATCCTCGGCGAAAAGGCCCGCGACTTCCTCGGGCCGGTTGTAATCGATGTAATAGCCGTAGGCCATCTGCAGGCGCTGGATGGCGGCTTCGTCCTCCAGCCGGTGAACGGACTTTTCCAGTGCGTCCAGGCGCGATTCCACATCACTCATATCGACTCTCCCCATGTCGTTCTTTGTGTGCAACACTAACGAACGATACAATCAATGGAAGCCCCAACGAGGGTGGGAGAGGCAAACGATGACGATCGATCCGGCGAAGTACAGCGAGGAATGGCAGGGCCGCGTGGCCTTCATCACCGGCGCGGTCACCGGCATCGGCCTTGGCACCGCGCAGGCCTTCGCCGACGCAGGCATGCGCCTGGCCCTGAGCTATCGTAACGAGGACGACCGCGCGGCGACCGAGGCATGGTTCGTCGACAAGGGCCATGAAATCCCGCTGTTCTGCAAGCTGGACGTGACCGACCGCCAGCGCTTCGCCCAGGTAGCGGAGGAAGTGGTCGACCATTTCGGCGAAGTCCAAGTGCTGGTTAACAACGCAGGGGTCAGCGTGTTCGGCCCGACGGACGAGGCCAGCTACGACGATTACGACTGGATCATGGGTGTCAATTTCGGCGGCGTGGTGAACGGGCTGCAAAGCTTCCTGCCCCGCATCAAGGCGAGCGAGGGGCGTCGCCACGTGGTGAACGTGGCCAGCATGGCCGCCTTCCTGCCGGGGCCGCAGGCGGGCATCTACACCGCCAGCAAGTTCGCCGTGCGCGGGCTGACCGACAGCCTGCGCTACAACCTCGCGCCGCACGGCATCGGCACCTCGCTGTGCTGCCCGGCGCTGACCCGCACCAATGCCTGGGCCAGCGCGCAGAAGCGGCCCGAGAAATTCTCCGACGCCGGATTTGCCCCGCCGAAAGAAGGCGAGCTCGAGCAGTTCGGCACCGCCTTCGAGCAGTTCGGAATGGATCCCTACGAGGTCGGCGCCAAGATACTGCGCGGGATGAGCCAGCAGGACGGGCTGATCCTCACCCATCCCGAGCATGCAGTCGACCTCACCGAGGAATTCGCCAAGCAGATCGCCGCGCTTCCCGTCGAGGCCGTGCCGGAAGGCCGCGCGCATATCGAGAACCTGCGCCGCAAGGCGATGCGCGACGCAGAAGCGGGACTGAACGTGGCAATGGACGACCTGACGTAGCGTCCCGCGCTTCGCATCGGCGGCGCGGAGATATCAGCCGATGAAGCGCAGTTCGTCGTAGGCGGCGTTGTAGCGCATCGGCAGGCCGCGCATGGCGAGATCGTCGAGAGTGATGAATTCCTGCGCCGCGAGCGAATTGCTCAGCCGTTCGAAGGTCTCCGCGTCCATGTCGCCCTGGAACAGCGCGAGCAGGCCACCGACCTGTATTTCGATCGCGCGGTTGTCGTTCACCCGGAAGCCCACTTCGCCCACGGCACGCTCGCTGATGCGAACGGCCAGCTGCTGCGGCATTTCCGCGCGGTAGAGCTGCAGTTCGCTGTCGCTCAGCTGCGGCAGGAAAGCGGCATCGGCAAGCTGCACCGAGTTCGCGGCTCCCGCACCGATCTGGTCGATGCGGGCAAGGCTGGACGGATCGGGCGAGAGCTGTGCAACCTGCGCGGGCGAGCCTGTGGCAACGTGCAATTGCTCGATATCGACCGGTCGCATCGACGACGCGGCTGCACTGCTGCCGACCGCGCTGCCGAAGTCTGACGCGGCGGCGAGAGACGCGGGCTCCTCGCTCGCTTCGCCCAGCATCTTTGCCGCTCTGCTCAGGAAGGCCTCGTCGCTGGAGGATGAGGACTGCGCTGGCTGGCCATCGAACTCGATGTCGCCGGCGGTCAACAGCTTGCGCTGCGAGGCCGGTGCGACCGTCTCGCCGAGGCTCACGGCGACCGGCTGCGCCACGGGAATGACGTCCGGAACGGTCAGCGAAACTTCGGTGGCGAGCCGGGTTGGTGCCACGGTCCCGGGCAAGGGGACGCTGCGGGCCTGCGGCGCGGGTTCGACCTCCGCGCTCGTCGCGCGGGCGAGTTCTGCCAGGCTGAGATCATCTGTGCTCGCCGGGTCTTCTCCGCCGAACTCGCCGCGCATATCGCGAGCAGAGGCCAGGGCCGGGTTGACCCCGCCGCCCGCGGGAGGCCGCGCGACCGAGGGGCCTTCTCCCCTGGGGGTGGGCCGCGCCGTGCGGGAATTGACCGCGACGATGTCGTCCGTCGGCGGTTCTGCCGATGCGCTGAAACCGGCCGAGTCGCCGATGCTCAGTCCGGACGGCCTTGCCTCTCGGACCGGAGTCGGTGCCGCAAACGATACCAGTGCGGCGGGCTCGGGATCGAGTTCCGGCGTGATCTGCGGGGCGAGGTAATCGCCTTCTTCCAGATCGGCTTCGAAAGGCATTTCGAACACCGAGGCGAAGTGCACCTGGGGAAGCTCTTCCGCTGGCGCCGTGGGCGCGCTCTCCCGGTCCTCGGTCGCGGCGCTCCCGCGGCTCTCGGCCAGTATGGCAGCGGTCATCTCGCGTATGGTTGGGGGAGCGGGCTGGGCGACCACAGGCTCGACAGGCCCGTTGGTCTGCACGGCTCCGGCAACGGCCACGAGGCTTGCCGATGTCAGCAGGAAGGCGCCTGCCGCGTAAGTCGCTCGCTTGTCGGTATTATCGATTCGGGCTCGGCTCTGCCGCGACGTAACACGCTTTAATGAAAGCATTCGATCGCCATTCAGGCCTTCGAATCTGTCCATCGTGCCCCCCGACATCGATCATGGTCCTGACTGTGGTATAACGAAATCGAGGGCTTGCAGCAATTCGGAAACCTCCTCGAGATTATCCGGCGCTTCGGCCAGCGCAGCGTTCTGCTGGAAGACCACTGAAGCCAGTTCCTGATTGGACCTGGCGTTTGCATCGGGATTGTCCTGCGCCAGGCGAGTGCGCAGGTCGCTGGAGAAGGGCGCCAGGATTTCCGCGCTCTCGCCTTGTCCCGCAAGCAGGGCCTGCTCGGCGCTCATGCGCGGAGCCTCCGCCGCCGCGAATTCCTGTGCCCGCCTTTCGAGAATGGCCTCGCAGCTCGCCGCGCCCGTCGTTTCCTGTCCCGGGTCGCGGCGGTCGACGCCCTCGATGTCCTGCGCGGTTTCCGGACGGCTGTCGGCAGAGCTGGAAACGGCGGCGGTTTCGAGGTTTCGCGATGCGTCGCGTTCGCTCAGCTGCGGGCTGCCGGTGTCGGCGGTGACGGGGGAGAGCTGGTCGATCGCGCCGCGCGTCGAGTTGCCGACCTCGCGCGGATCGATTTCGGGCGGACCCGGTTCCTGCTGCGTGGGCACGAGCGTCTCGCGTTCGCCGAGCTGTTCCACTCCGGATTGTTGTGCCGACCGGGAGCCGGGTTCGATGGTAAATTCGTCGACATGGGTAGCGTCCGCGCGGTCCTGCGCCAGAGCCGCAGCCGGCAACGCCAGTGCGGCAAGGACAAGCAGAGGAAGCGGCCGCCAAGTCATCGTGATTGCGTGATCTGCATGGCCTGCCCGCCACCCTGGGTAATCTGGAGATCGGACAGGTTATCGCCGCTCTGCGTCCAGGCAAGCTGGTTGTCGTTGCCAAGCTGCGCCGCGGTCATCAGGTTGCCCGATCCCTCCTGCACCAGCATCGCCTGGTTGCCGTCGCCGCGCTGGGTCAGATTCAATTCGTTGTCGCTGCCCAGCTGCGTCGCCAGCACGCCGTTCGATGCGAGCAGCCCTTCCTGTGAGATCATCAGGAGGTTGCCGTCGCCCTGCTGCGACAGGATCGCGACCTGCTCGGACGTGCCGCCTTGCAGCAGGTCGGCTTCGTTGCCGTCGCCTGTCTGCGTGAGCAATGCGAAGTGCGCGCCCGGTCCGTCCTGCGCGACCTGCGCCCTGTTGCCATCGCCTTCCTGCACCACCCCGGCGTACTGGCTCGATGATCGCTGGCCGATCGTGGCGGTGGCGCCGGAACCGATCTGGGTGATGTAGGCCCCGCGATCGCTGCCTGGCCGCTCGATCGCGAAAGAAGCCGGGTCGTCGTCGATGCGAACCTCTTCCTTGTTCGCATTGCCGTTGGCGCCCTGGTTGCCGTCGTTTCCGTTGCACGGGTTGCCGGTGCCCTGGCCCGGACCTAGTCCGCAGGGATCGCCCGGCGGCGTCTGGTCGTTACCAGCCATGGCAGGCACGGCAGCGCAGCCCAGCGAAAGGGCCGCGATGGTCGAAAGAAGGCCGATCCTGTTCACTGCTCGCTGCCTCCGCCCTGGCGCACCGTGACGCGGTTGCCGGAGCCCGATTGCGTGACGGATGCCGAGTTGCCCGACCCCGATTGCGCGAGGTCCGCGATGTTGCAGGCGCCGTCCTGCGTAACATCGGCCTGCGCCGCATCGCCGCGCTGGACGATATCGAGCCGGCTGCCGTCACCCGACTGGACGACCAGGCCCGCGTGGTCCTTGCCGTCCTGTTCGATGCGGACCGTGCCGTCGCCTTCGCGGGATACGTGGGCCGTGTGGCCGCTGCCGCTGCGGATGATCGTGGTGCGCCCTGCGTGGTCGTTCATCGCCAAGTGTCCTTCGCAGGAGACGGACGCATCCTGCTGTGCTGCCGCAGGGGCCGATATGGCCGCAGCGAGGATCGAGGCCATCGCGATTGGTGCTCTTGTCATCGATCCTGTCCTTTACCGTTTGTACCAGAAAATGACCAGAACCGCCCGCCTCTGGCGAGGCGGACGGATCCGGTGACGGGGCCGACCCGGAGGCGGCCGGCCCCGCCTCGCTTAGATACCCTGATTGACCACGGCGCTGTTGTTGGAGCCGGTCTGGGTGATGGTCGAGGTGTTGAAGTCGCTCGACTGGGTGACCATGGCGCTATGGTTATTGCCCGACTGGCTGATCGTGCTGTTGTTGTTGTTACCGGTCTGAGCAAGATCGATGCTGTTGCTAGATCCGGCCTGGGTGATCAGGGACACGTTGTCATCCCCCGACTGGAGAGCGTCGATGTCGTTGCCGTCGTTGAAGATGCCCAGCGCCTGATTGATCGTGCTCTGGTTGCGATTGCCACTCTGAGCCAGGGTGATCGAATTGCCCGTGGCAAGTTCGGAACCCTGCGCGATCGTGCTGACGTTCTCGTCACCCGTCTGATCGACGTCGACGAGATTCGGGCCATCGCCGTTCTGCGCGTTGACAGTAGACTGGTTCAGGTTGCCGATCTGCGTCACGAACACGTCGGATACGCCTGCAATGAAGCCCTTGTCGCCGGTCTGGACCACCAGCGACGAGTTGCCGTCACCGATCTGATCGACGTCGGCGTTGTTGAACGCCCCGCTCTGCGTGATGACGGAACCGTTGTTGTTGCCATCCTGCAGCGAGTCAGCCGTCTGGTTGATGCCAGACTGGGTGATCAGCGAGGTATTGCCCGCGCCGCCGCCCTGCGTGATCGAGCCGACACTGTCGTTGGTCGGCGCACCCGAGAAGGCATCGCCCGTCTGGTTGATCGTGGCGGTGTTGTTGTCCGCCGATGCCAGCTGCGTGATGTTCGCGGTTTCGCCGCGCGCATTGCCGCTCTGGTTGACCGTCGCGAAGCTGTTCGTGCCTCCCTGCGTCACGTTGGCTTCGTTGTTGCCATCGCCGAACTGGTCGACATCGGCATCGTTGTTGGTGCCGGATTGGATGACGTTGGCCAGCTGACCGAAGCCGCCCTGGTTCACGTCGGAATTGTTGTCCGTGCCGGACTGGTCGACATTGGCCTCGTTGTTCAGGCCGTTCTGCACCACGAGAGAGGTCTCGTCCGTGCCCGACTGGTTCACCACGGCAAGCTGGCCGCGATTGAACTGGTTGACGACCGAGTCGTTGCCATAGCCGGACTGCGTGACGTTGGCGGTGAGGCCGTTGTCGGGGCTTCCCGGAGGTGCGCCACCCTGATCTTCCTGGGTAATCACGGAGGTGTGATCGTCACCGGTCTGATCGACGGTGGCGAGGAAGGTGTTCGAACCGTCGTTGTTGAAGGTCTGGGTGATGTCCGACGAACTCAGGCCGTCCTGGTTCACGATGGCATCCTGCGTCAGCGATTCCGCGCCGAAAGCATTCTGCGTGATCACCGAGGTGGCGCCATTGTCCTGCGTCACCCGCGCATTCAGACCACCGGTCATGTCGCCCGTCAGCGTCTGGAAGATATCCGAGGTGGAGTTGCCGGCCTGGTTTACCGTGGCGTTCGCCGAGGGGTTGAAGCCGCTGGTATCCGATGCCGTCTGAACGATGTTGGAGATCGACTGGTCCTGCGTCACGTTGGCGCGCATGTTGTTGCCGCCGTTGGTGCCCGTCTGCAGAATGTCCGACAGCGATCCGCCGGTCTGCATGACCTTGGCGCCGAGGCCGCCGGTGTAGCCCGGACCGTTCGAGTTCTGATCGATGTTGGAGGTGTTGTCGTCACCGGTCTGAGCGACGTTGACGGTCTGGTTGAAGCCGCCGCCGGCCACGATCGTCTGGTTGACGTTCGACAGGTTGCGTTCGCCATCCTGGCTGACAGTGGCATCGGGATCGAAACCGGCCACTCCGGTCGTCCCACCGCTTGCGTTTGCATCGTCCTGGATGACGTTCGACGTGTTGTCCGCGCCGTTCTGGGTGACGTCGGCGAATGCCGTGAAGGCGTCCTGATCGATGGTCGAGCTGTTGCCCGAACCGGTCTGATCGTTGCTGGCGCTGTTGTCGTCGCCATCCTGATCGATGTCCGAGGTGTTCGAGCCGGACTGGGTGACGGCGGCACCGTTGCCGCTTCCGTTCTGGTCGAGGCTGGAAACGTTCTGCGCCATCGCGGGCGCGGCGATGGCAAGGGCTGCCACCGAGACGGAAGAGAGAATAAGCTTCTTCATGTTCTACTCCTGTTGCGTTCTGAAAGGCCTTTCACGTGATCGGCCCGGCACTGTTTGCGGCCCTCATGTCGCCCTCCCGGCGATCGAAGTGGGGCTATTGACCCGTCGAGACGGGCGATAAGAAAGGGGGCCGGATCGCTCCGGCCCCCTCAATTTCATATTCCCTGGCTCACCACGGCGCTGTTGGTCATGCCCGACTGGTTGACGGTCGAGGTGTCGCCGATGCCGGACTGGCTCACATCGGCCATGTTCCCGGTGCCCATCTGGGTGATGAAGCTGTCGTTGTCGTCGCCCGACTGGTTGACGGTGGCCGAGTTGTCGACGCCGTTCTGCGAAAGCAGGGACTCGTTGCCGTTGCCCGACTGGAAGACCGAAGCCACATTCGCCGAGTAGTCGGAGTCCACCAGATTGTTCGTCTGGTTGATGGTGCTGGTGTTGCCGTCACCCGACTGGTCGGTCGACGCGTCCATCAGGCGTGCGCTCTGGGTCGAATTGCCGCCGAGCTGGTTGATGGTGGCGGTGTTGCCGTTACCGCCCTGCGTCAGCGAGGCCGTGACCACTGCCGGATCCGGGCCGCCGGGAGGGTTCGGCGCATTGTTCACCGACTGGTTGATCGTGCCGGTGTTGAAATCGCCGATCTGCTGAATGAATGCACTCGACAGCTGGCCCGACTGCGTCACGTAGGCATCGTTGTCGAAGCCCTGCTGATCGATCCCGGCGCTGCTGGCGACATTGCCCGTGTCGTTGGAGAAGCCGGACTGGTCGACGCTGGCGAAGTTCATGTTGCCCGACTGGTTGACGTTGAGATCGCCCCCGGTGCCCGCCTGGCTGGCATCGACTTCGTTGTCGTCTCCGCTCTGCAAGATCAGGGCCTGCTGGCTGTTGCTCTGATACAGGGTCGCGGCATCCCGGCCCTGCGACAGGTTCACGAGGTTGCCCGTACCGGACTGCTGGACCTCGGCATCGGCATTGGCGGAGGTCTGCGAGACATTGGCCTCGTTGTCGTCGTTCGTCTGGTTGATCAGCACGACACCCCCGGCGTCGGCTTCCTGCGACACGGTGGCGAGGTTGCCGTTGGCCAGCTGGTTCACGGTTGCCGTGTTGGACGGTCCCGACTGGTCAATTGTCGCATCGTTGTTGTTCCCGGTCTGCACCACGAACGCATCGTTGCTGGCGTTGTTGAAATCGGTGTTCTGCAGAACCGTCGCCGCGTTCTCGTCTCCCGTCTGGGCAATGTTCGCGCGCGTACGGTTGGTGCCCGGGCCGCCGTTCTGCTCCTGCTGCACGGTGGCCGTGTTCAGGTTGCCGGCCTGGCCGATGAGCGCGGACGAGAAGGCGGAAGGGTTCTGGTCGACATCGGCCAGGTTCCCATCGCCCGTTTGGACGATGCCCGAAATCATGTTGGGGCCATCGTTCAGCGCATTGCCGACTTGGTTGGAATTGCCGGCCTAGTCGATGTAGGCCTCGTTGTCGTCGCCGGTCTGCCAGATCTCGCCGCCCTGCGCGGTGCCGTCCTGCACGATCGACGCATAGCTGTCGCCGTTCTGGTCGACCTGCGCTTCGTTCCGGTCCGAACCGGCCTGCGACACGAACGCCTCGGCTCCGTCGCCGCTCTGGTCAATCAGGACCTCGTTCATCCGCTCGCCCGCGGCGCCCGTGCCCGTCTGGGTGACGGTGGCCGTGGCGTTCGAGCCTACCTGGTTCACCTCGGCGTCGTTGAACTGGCCGCCCTGGGTGACATTGCTCTGATTATTCTGCGCCATGGCAGGCGCAGCGATGGCGAGGGCCGCCACCGATGCCGATGCAAGTATAAGGTTTTTCATGATATTTTCCTTCAATTTCCAAAATGGTCATTCGCACTGCAACCTGGGTCTGCCGGGGATCGCACCGCGGTGCGGGGTGCCCCTGCAGGAGTTGCCATGACCATTTGGATCGAAGGAACGGAGGCGGCCGTCTCGCGGCCGATCGCTCTTATCCAGACCTGGAGTTTTCTTCCGCGAGAGCCTGGCTAAGGCCCTGACACCTGCATGAAACGGGGGAGCCCGCCATGCAATCGGTTGAAACACCCGCAGGATTCCAATACCACGCCAGCGCCGTATGCTCGCATACGGTACGACTTGGTTGTCACCGCAACTTGGTCAAACCGGGCGCGTCGGGGCTGCAACTCCGGCGCGCCTCTTTTCTGGACTGCCCCTGGATGCTGCAACATCCACGGAAAGCCGTCGGATCATCTGGAACTGGAAACGGCTCCGACTACCGCTTCCCTTCAAGCCGGTCCCTTCAGCGGACCACGTCTCCTTCGCTCATCTGCTATTCGTCCAATTCTCCGCCGGCTGTCCGGCGAACGATTTGTTGAGGCTCCATCTCGGGCAGGGACCGCAGCGCCTGCGCCAATTCGGCCTCGTCGACATGTCCATCGCGTTCCTGCTGATAGGACAGCAGCAACGGCATGCCTGCGTCCGGATCGGCAAACTGCCACAGGTTCAGTTCCACGCCTTCCAGCACCAGCGCGTAGACCGCCTTTTCCACGGCTTGCTGGAGAGCGATGAGATCGGGCTCGTTCGTTGTGTAGCCCGCTTCCGCCTGCAGCAGTTCGCGGAACGCGACATAGCGGAAGGCATTCGCTCCGATCGATCGGCTGGCGATGGTCTTCGAGGCGGTGACCGTGGTCAGCACCTCGCCCGTGCGCACGGAAACCGCGCGCAGGTAAACCGTCACCGTGTCCTGCCGGTATTCGCTGCGGCCGCCGATGCCCAGGAAGGCCGCGCCCGCTCCGCCGGTGACGGTGTTGGAATCGTATCCGATGATGCCGCCTTCCAGCAGTACGCCGGCAAACAGCAGGGCCTGCAGCGCATCGGGATTGACGGTTTCCTCGCCGAGATAGCGCTCGCGCATCTCGCGAATGATCTGGCGTTCGTTCAGCAGGTTGCGCAGCGATTCACGCTCGACGATCGAGAACCACTGGCGATTGCCGGCGTCCTGCAGCGCCTTGACCAGGATCGAGCCGCCGCCCTGGGTGACCGCGCGTGAAAGCGTCTGCCCCGCCGAAACCGGTTTGTACTGGCCGGTCTGGTCCACGAAATTGTACACCGCCACGGAAATCGGACGCGTGGGCGCGGGCAGCTGGCCCAGCAGGACCTGGGTCTGCGTACGGTCGGGAATGTAGGCCTTGGAACGCGTTTCCGGCCACATGGTGCGGCCGTCTTCCGTCACCGTGGCGCAGCCGGCCATCGCCATGGCTGCGCAAATCAGGCCCACGGCCCGTGCAATTCGACCTGGCGCCATTAGTCGATCTCGAGAAACGTCGGGATGACGATCTCGGTGACTTCACCGGTTTCATCGTCGGTAATGGTGAGGGTGATCTCGGTCAGGCCGCGAACGAAATCGATCGTCTGCCCGCCGAAGCTGATCGTGCCGCGCTCCTGCGGATTGTCGCCGAAGATCGCATCGACGATCTGCGACGACAGGGCCGAGAGCAGGCGCGACTGCAACTGGCGGGCGAAGATATCCGCCTGGCTGTTGGAATTGCGCGCGTTCGGATCCTTGTAATCGTTCTGCGCATTGGCAACGCCGAGCAGGTGCGCGGAGTTGAAGGGGTTGCCGCCAAAAGAAGGGTCGATTGGTTCGTAGACCATGTCCTGCGCCAGGGCCGGTACGGCTTGCATCCCGATCCCGACGGAAAGCGATATTATTGCCAGGTGGACGCAAGTTCTACGTCGCGAAACCATTCGACATTCCCCCATGTTAAGCCTTCGGCGAGCCATTCATTGCCCCTGGCTGAGCCGAATCTTTCCAATTGGTTAACAGCAATTAGTTCGATTCGCACCCCCCTATCTGGACGAATTTCCGGTCAGCCCAAACGCTACCTGGCGCATGTCTCAAGCCGGGACGGATGGGCAATGTCCGGCCAGATTCGTCGCCTCAACGACCCTGTGAAATTGCGCGAATCGCCGGTTTCTGCGGACCTGCGGGATCGCCGCGCAAAGCCGGCTCGGTCCCGCGCGAGACACGGCGGACAACCATTTTGTCGTCTTTCTACAAATTTCAGGCGCGCGAACGAATAGTTCACGTAGCGAATTTGCGAAAAGGGCTGCTTGGAGGGCCCGCTTCGATCAGCTAGCTTTGGCCCGATCACGTTCAAGATCCATGGGAGACAGACCGATGTGTGACCAGAATCAGCTTCGTGCGATGCCGACGATCAACCGGCGCCAGTTCGGCGCCCTGGCCGGAGCAGGGGCGGTCGCCGCCTGCGCGCCGATGGACGGAAATGCCCAGGCAGTCGGCGGGCTGGTCGAGAACGCGGTAACCTTTGATGCGCCCGGCGGCACCTTCGATGGCGTGTTCATCCATCCGGCCGAGGGCTCGCATCCGGCCGTGATCCTGTGGCCCGACATCGCCGGCCTTCGCCCCGCCAAGGTGCAGATGGGCAGGCGCCTTGCCGAGAGCGGCTACGCCGTCCTGGTCGCCAATCCCTATTACAGGAGCGTTGCCGGCCAGCAGTTCGAGGATTTCGACGACTGGCGCAGCAACGACGGCTGGAACAAGGTCACCCCGTGGCGCGAGGCCAATACGCCCCAGGCGGTGCAGGAAACCGCGCGCGCCGTGGTGGCCTGGCTGGATGCGCAGGACGCGGTCGATTCCTCGCGCGGGATCGGCAACCAGGGCTATTGCATGACGGGCAGCTGGACCATCTACGCCGCCGCCGCCGTGCCCAGCCGGGTGAAGGCCGCCGCCAGCTTTCACGGCGGGGGCCTGGTGGGCGAGGGGGCGATGGCTCCGGTCAACCTGCTGGACGACCTGGCCGCCGACGCCGCGGCGCTGATCGCCATCGCCCGCGATGACGACGCCGAGAATCCCGATGCTAAGGCCCAGCTGCGCGAAGCGGCAGAGGAAGCCGCCGCCGATATCGAGGTGGAGGTGTACGACGGCGACCACGGCTGGACCGTTCTCGACAGTCCGGTCTACGCCGAGGCGGAAGCCGAGCGGGCGTGGAGCGAATTGCTCGAGATGTATTCCAAGACCCTGTGATGCCCAGCGCCGGCATGGCGGACGCGCCCGTGGCAGAGGCCACGGGCCGCGACTGGGCTGCGTGGAAGGCGCACCTCGACGGCGCCGGCGCTGCCGACATGAGCCATGCCGAGATCGCGAGGCTATTGAAAAGCGAGGGCGTGCCCGCCTGGTGGTCGCAGATGGTGGCCGTCGGATACGAGCGAATGATCGGTCGCCGCGAAGTTGGGCAGACCTGCGCGGGCACCTTCGCCGCCAACGTCAGCAAGACCTTTCCGGGCGACAAGGACGAGGCGCTTGCCGCCTGGCGCGAGCTGGTGGGTGAGCGCACCGACTATGCAGGCGCGGTTGCTGGCGAGGAGCCGCGCGTGACGCAAAGCGACAACTGGCGCTACTGGCGCGTCGACCTCGACGACGGCTCGAAGGTCACCGTTCATTTCTCCGACAAGGCGGGAGGCAAGGCGACCATCGGCGTCAATCACGAGAAGCTGGCCGACGCCGATGCCGTGGCCGAGGCCAAGGCATTCTGGAAAGGCCTGTTCGCGCAAATCTAGATTGCGCCAGATCAATGTGCGGGGCGGCCCGCAACCCTAGCCAGATACCCGGTGCCCCGTTCGAGGGGCGAAAGAGAGAGGGTGATCAATGGCAAGGGGACCGATTGCAACCATGGTTGCGGCCATTCTGCTGGGTGCATGCACGGGCGGAGCCGAACCGGACGATGTCGTCGATACCGTGCGGCAGACCGAGCAGTCGCAGCTGCAGGCGATAGCAAGCGACGACGTGGTGGGTATCGCCCGTCTCTATGCCGACGATGCCCGGCTGGTCCGGCCCGATGGCACGGTGCTGCAGGGCGGCGCGGAGATCGGCGCGGAATATGCCGCGCTGGTGGAGGACCCGAACTTCGCGCTGACGATCGAACCGACCCACGGCTGGGCCTCATCGGGGGACGACCTCGCGGTGCTCACCAGCCTGGTCGAATTCACCACCAGCGACCCCGAGACCGGAGAGCCGACCACGCTGCCCATGACGAGCCAGACGGTCTGGACCAAGGCCCCCGGCGGCACCTGGATGATCCGTTCCGCCTACAACGTCGCGCAGGACGATACCCAGGTCCCCGCGACGCAGCCGGACCTGGCGGCAGCCGAGTGATTCGCTCCTGACTGGCGGCGAAGCGCCGCTGGTCGAGGACGGGCCGAAACGCGCCGAGCACTTGGGAGGTGCCCGGCGCACACCGTTCGTCGCAGCTACGGCACAGAACCTTCCTTCCGGCTTTTGCCCCGGCCATTTCAGCCACTTGCCGATTGCCGCGCCGCCTCGCCCGGCGCAGCGAGTTGGCGGGGGCGTGACCAGCACGCTGGAAGGATTGATAATGAAGACTGTATTGTTTCTCGCCGCAGGACCCCTTGCCCTGGTGGCGA
Source organism: Aurantiacibacter hainanensis (assembly GCF_036321025.1). Classification (NCBI taxonomy): domain Bacteria; kingdom Pseudomonadati; phylum Pseudomonadota; class Alphaproteobacteria; order Sphingomonadales; family Erythrobacteraceae; genus Aurantiacibacter; species Aurantiacibacter hainanensis. Next base: position 1,049,810 of record NZ_JAZAPB010000001.1, on the reverse strand, counting down.
CCGCAGCCGCCGCGCAGGACGGGCACGACCCGCTCGACCCGGCGCACATGGAGAACGATGCCCAGGCAGAGGCCGAGGCACTGCCGCCCGAAGGCACACCTCCCGCAGCATCGTCGCAGGACACCGCCGCGGACGATTTCACCGATGCCCAGATCGCCAGCTTCGTGTCGGCGGCCATGGCCATCAACGACCTCGACGATACGCTCGCTGCCGACGAGAGGCGCGAACAGGCCCGGGCCATTCTCGCGAGCGAGGGGCTGGACTACCAGACCTATGCCGCCATCGGCCAGGCGGCGCAGAGCGACCCGGTCGTAGCCCAGCGCGTGCGTGATGCCATGCCTCAGGCGCCGACCGAAGCCGACGGCTGACCACGCAAGGAACAGGCCGGAGACGAGTGACCAGGGTCTCCGGCGGGGGCTCCGCGGCGGACGGGCCGCGGAGCCCCGATTGCGTCCGGCTCCCAGGCTCTGACTGAAGGCCTTACGGCCAGTTCTTGTACTCGATGGTCGCTTCCGGATCGGTGCACAGGCGGCAGTTCGCGCCGGTAAACGTGCGCGCGGCAGCTGCATCGTCGCGGAGCTGCCATTCGAGCCAGTCGACCACGATCATCGCGTTCCGTCCACCCATGGGCTCGTGATAGGTGCCGCCGTGGCCGGTGGGGGTGTTGACCCAGAACGCGGGCACGTGGTCGATCCGGTTGTAATCGTCCAGGCCGTTTTCATAGGCGATATCGGTCGGCCCGCCGTCGAGATAGATGACGGGCGTGTGCAAGGCCTGCAGGGCATCCTTGCCCGCTTCCATTCCCCCCATGCGCGGCGCATCGTCCGGCAGAAGACCGCTGTTCTGCACCACCACCGTATCGAGCCGTGTGTCTCCTGCGACGCTGAGCGCCTGCACTCCACCGCAGGAGAAACCTCCGGCGGCCAGCGCGTCCTCGTCGACGAGGCCGTAATAGGGGCTCTCGGGGTTTGCGTTCTGCGCCAGGACCCAGTCCAGCGCTTCGATCAGTTGTTCGGCAGTGGTGGGCGAGGGTCGCATCTCGCCTTCGCGCGGCGGCCCGCGCGGCGCTTCCGGCTCCGCCTGAGCACCAGGTCCGCTGCGCCACAGGCCCGGCGCAATGACGACATAGCCGTAGGAGGCGATCTGCGAGAGGTGAAAGCGGCTGCTGGTGCCGTCGGCCGCGCAGCCGCCGTTGCCCCACACGAAGACGCCGAGGCCGTCCGGTCCGACGGCGGAAAGGTCCTGCGGGCGGTAGACCACGTGCTGGGGCAGGGCATCGACTGTCTCAATCAACGAGGGAAACGGACCATCGCCCTGGGTATCGGGCAACAGGTTCACCCGCGCCATCATCTCCTCGAAACTTTCTTCAGGCGCGTCGACCTGTGCGGCAGCGGGCATGGCCAGGCCGATGGCGCAGGAGGCAAGTATGGCCGGGATCGTCTTGTTCATGTGGTCTCTCCCCATCTAATTCGGGGACGATCTTAACCTGTCAGGCGAATAGGTTAAGCGCTTTCATGCGAACCAGAAGGCGGTGCCGCGCATTTCCAGACTGATGCGTGGAGCCGCATCTTTCGGGGCGAGCGGGTTGTCGAATGCGCCGTGCGGCATCAACTGCGCGCGGTCCGGATCGCTTTCGCTGGTCTTGAAGATCAGCGCCTCGCCCACGTGCATGGCGCTGTAGTAGAACCAGCGGTGGGCGGGATTGTATTCCAGCAGGTAATTGGGAAAGCCCCATTCGGGCGATCCGTCGAGCGGGTCGAAGATCGCGTCGCAATCGATCAGGTCGTCCCGGCTCAGAGAGCTCCAGGCACACAGCCCCAGCGGCACGTCCTGCGGAGGCGGGCTGAGCACGCGCCACACGTTGTATTGCGCGCTGCGGACGATTTCGCGTCCTTCAGGCGCCAACTTCGCGCGTGCGACGGCGGCGGCCTCCGTCGACATGTCCACGTGGACGAAGCGGGCGGGGTGCGAATTGTCGTGCACGGCATTCGCGCCCGCCCGCTCGGAAAACCGCAGGATGCCCATGGGCGTCATCGCCACGTGGTCGCAGCCGGTCACGGCTGTCAACAGTTCGGCGATCTCGCCCGAATGATCCCGCTTCACCGCGTCGAGATCGGTCAGGTCGTCGAGCGCGCTGGCATGTTCGACCAGCGTGAAACCCTCGACATCGAGCGAACAGTCCAGTCCACGGGCATCGGTGATCTCCACGTCGACCGCCTGCACCGGCACGAAGTCCTTCTCATGCGCGTTGGCGTAGAAATAGGGCCGCTTCTCGGTGCGCTCGCAATAGCCGATCGGAGCACGCACCGTGGCCATTGTCAGGCGTCCTCGAATTCCTCGGTATCGATCGTCGGCCGGATCGCGTCGTGGTAGCGATGGCCGTGCACCGTCGCGTGATTGACGATCTCGCCCGCCCTGGCGATGGCATCTGAGGGCACGTCGACATTGGCGGCCTGGAAGTTCTCTTCCATGTGCGCGATGCTGGTGGTGCCGGGAATGACATGGCAGTTGTCGCCCTGCTCCAGCACCCAGCGGTTGGCGAGCTGTGCGGGCGTCACGCCCACCTCTTTCGCCAGCGCCTCGAACTGCTCGATTACCTTCAGGTTCTTCGGCCAGTTGTCGGAATTGAACCGGGGCATCTTCGTGCGCAGGTCCTTGTCCTCCAGGGTGGAGGGGTCGCGCAGAACGCCGCCGAAGGCGCCGCGCCCGGTCGGGCTGAACGCCACGAGCGCAATGCCCAATTCCTTGCAGGTATCGAGCACGCCGAGTTCCACGTTGCGGGTCCACAGCGAATATTCGGGCTGCACGGCGGCAACGGGATGGACGGCATGCGCCTCGCGGATGTGCGCGGCATTCCATTCCGACACGCCATAGGCGCCGATCTTGCCCGCTTCCATCGCGCGCACCATGGCGCCCACGCTGTCAGCTACCGGCACCTTCGGATCGAAGCGGTGCATGTAGAACAGATCGATATGGTCGGTCTTCAGCCGGGCCAGGCTCTTGTCGAGATGCTCGGCGATGCTTTCCGGCGCGCAGGAGACGCCGCGCTTGGCGCCGTCCACTATGATGCCGCACTTGCTGGCGAGGAAGAAGTCCTTGCGGCGGTGCATCACTGCTTCGGCCAGCAGTTCCTCGTTGTCGCCGCCGCCGTAGATGTTGGCGGTGTCGAAGTGGTCGTAGCCGATGTCCAGTGCCCGGTTGAGGAGCTTCACCTTCTCCTCGTGCGGGGGCGGGGAGCCATAGGCCCACGACAGGTTCATGCAGCCCAGCCCCACGGGGTGGACGGCGCGGCCGGCTATTTCACGCTTCGCAAGTCCTGCCATTACGACCAGCCGTCCTGCTCTTCGAGGCTCTTCTGCAGCTTGCCGATGGTGCGGTAGCATTCGATGGTGTCGGCCACCGAGCTGTTCGGCTCTCGCCCTTCACGGATCGCGGAGATGAACTCGCGGTCCTGCAGTTCGATACCGTTGTCGCTCGGTACGTCGACGACGGAAAGGTCGATCGGCTCTTCGCGGCCGTTCACCAGGTCGTCGTAGCGGGCGATGTAGGTCGCGGTGTCGCCGATATAGCGGAAGAACGTGCCCAGCGGGCCATCGTTGTTGAACGACAGCGCCAGGGTCAGGATCTGGCCCTTGTCGGTCTTCATCTGGATCGACTGATCCATGGCGATGCCGAGGTCAGGGTGCTTTGGCCCCTGAAGGATGTTGGCGGCCACGATCTTGTTGCCGGTCATGTACTGGAAGATGTCGATGGTGTGGGCGGAGTGGTGCCACAGCAGGTGGTCGGTCCAGCTGCGCGGCTCGCCCTTGGCGTTCTTGTTCTCGCGGCGGAAGAAGAAGGTCTCCACGTCCATCGACTGGATCGTGAACTCGCCCGCGTCGATCTTGTTCTTCACGTACTGGTGCGAAGGATTGAAGCGGCGGGTATGGCCCACCATGCAGACGAGGCCGGTTTCCTGCTGCTTCTTCAGCACCGCCTCGCCATCGGCAAGATCGTCGCACAGCGGGATTTCCACCTCGACGTGCTTGCCTGCGTCCATCGCCTTGATCGCCTGGTCGGCGTGCATCTGCGTGGGAGTGCACAGGATCACGGCGTCGATGTCGTCGTTTTCCAGCATTTCCTCGTAATTGGTGGTCGCGTGGCCGATGCCGTATTTGTCGGCGAGGGCCTGCGTCTTGTCCTGAGTGCGGCCGACCAGGCTGACGACCTCGACACCATCGATGTTCTTGAGGCCGTCGAGATGCTTTTCTCCGAATGCGCCGCCACCGGCGAGTGCGATTTTCATGGGGGGTTCTCCTGTCGAGAATGGGTCTTGCGTGCTTGCCTAATCAAAGGGCGCCAGCGGCGATTGTTCCGCTGGCGCCGTCAGTGTCAGGTTCGGCGGTCAGGCGACATTGGCCAGGCTGCCGCCGCTCAGGACGCGCCGGGGTTCCAGCGGTTCGCCCGCCGTCTCTTCCGGCTGCAGGATCAGCGCGCCGAGCGCGGTGTTGGAGGCGGGGATGTGGTAGAAGTTGTAGAGATCCCTCACCTTGTCCGGCAGGGCGCCGCGCATGATGAGCCACATCACCAGCTCGATACCTTCGCTGCCTGCTTCGCGCAGGTATTCGATATGCGGCTTCTTGCTCAGCGCCTCGGGGTCGTTGATCAGCTGATCGATGAAGTCGAGATCGAATTCCTTGTTGATGAGGCCGGCCCGCGGTCCCTGCAGCTGGTGGCTCATGCCGCCCGTGCCCCACACGTGCACGTTGAGGTCTTCCGGGAAGCTTTCAACGGCGGCCCTGATGCTGTCGCCAAGGGCATAGCAGCGCGCGCCCGAGGGAGGCGGATAGGTGACGACGTTCACCGGGAAGGGGATGACCTTGCACGGCCATTCCTTCGGTTCGCCGAACATCATGGTGAGCGGAATGGTGCAGCCGTGGTCGACGTCCATGTCGTTCATGATGCACATGTCGAAATCGTCGAGGATCAGGCTCTGCGCGATATGCCAGGCGAGGTCGGGGTGACCGATCACGTCGGGCACCGGGCGCGGGCCCCAGCCTTCGTCGGCCGGCGTGAACTTTTCCGCACAGCCGATGGCGAAGGTGGGAATGATGTTCTGATCGAACGCCGAGGCGTGATCGTTGTACACCAGCACGATGACGTCGGGCATGTTTTCCGGCTTGGCGATCCAATCCTTGATCGGCTGGTAGCCCTTGAACACCGGGCCCCAGTAATCGTCGTTCGCCTTGCCGGTCTCGATCGCCGCGCCGAGTGCGGGAATGTGGCTGGAGGTGATTCCTGTGGTTACGCGGGCCATCTCAGTAGCCTCCCTTCTTCGAACGTTGGCCTTCGGGCGAGCGACCGCCTTCCAGCATCATCTTGGCATAGTCTTCCTGGCTCATCCCGGTCATCGAACCGGCGGCGAACTGGAAGCTCTTCTTGTCGGTGGAGAACAGCTTGGCGAGGTAGTAGATGTTGCCGCCGTGATCGATCATCGCGTTGTAGTCGCGATCCATCACCGCCTGCTTGGCTTCCTCGGAAATGTTCCACTCATCCAGATAGGCCTTCTCGTCGGCCAGGAAGCGTTCGCGGTTTTCCGCCTTCATCAGGCTCATGGCGAACTGGTTGAGGTGATAGCCCTTGCGCGCCCGCTGGGCGGTGAACACGCGCGTGCCGGGGATGTCCTCCATCTCGGCAAGGTATTCGTGGATGTTGATCCGTTCCTTCTTTTTCTCGGTCATGTCAGGCCTCCTCAGCATCTTTCCATTCGTATTCCAGCGGGGCCTCGCGAAAGGCGAAGCGATCGAGGTGACGCTCGATCACCCCGCGCATGTGTTCGTTGCGCTCCTGCTCCGCGGTGGTGAGGGTGATGGCGATGCCCGCAGGCTTGGCCGTCATCACGGCGCTTTCCACGTCGGAGAAGGGAAAGGCGCCCATGCCGTCGCCCTCGTCGTAGGTGGCCGCCATCTTGTGGCTCCAGTGCTTCACCAGCTGCTGGATATACCTCTCGGGATTCTCGCACTTTGCGAAACCCTGCGCGACGAAGGCCTGTTCGCTCACAGCCCGCGCTCCTTCAGCTGGGCGTCGAGTCGGGGATAGACCTTTCGCGCATTGCCCTCGAAAATCATGTGTTTTTCCTCGTCGGGGATATCCAGCGCATCAACATAGCGCTTGGTATCGTCGAAATAATGGCCGGTCTGCGGATCGATGCCGCGCACCGCCCCCACCATCTCGCTGCCGAAGAGGATATTCTTGTTCTCGATCACGTCGGCCAGCAGGTCGATGCCCGGCTGGTGGTAGACGCAGGTGTCGAAGAACACGTTGTTCATGATGTATTCGCTGAGCGCCGGCTTCTTCAGCATGTCCGCCAGGCCCCGGTAGCGGCCCCAGTGGAACGGCACCGCGCCGCCGCCGTGCGGGATGATCAGGCGCAGCTTGGGGAAACGGGCGAACAGGTCGCCTTCCATCAGCTGCATGAAGGCCACCGTGTCGGCGGCGAGGTAGAACCCGCCGGTCGCGTGCATGGCCGGGTTGCAGCTGCCCGAGACGTGGATCATGCCGGGCACGTCCAGCTCGCACATTTCCTCGTAGAGCGGGAACCAGTACTCGTCGGTCAGCGGCGGGTGCTCGAAGTGGCCGCCGCCCGGATCGGGGTTGAGGTTGCAGCCCACCATGTCCAGCTCGTTCACGCAGCGGCGCAGTTCATTCACGCTTGCGGCAAGGTCCGCCTTCGGGCTCTGCGGCAGCATGCACACGCCGGCAAAGGTGCCGGGAAACAGCTGGGTGACGCGGTAGATCAGGTTGTTGCAGTGCTGCGACCAGGTCTCGCTCACGCCCTGGTCACCCACGTGGTGGGCCATGCGGCTGGCGCGGGGGGAAAAGATGGTCAGGTCCGCCCCGCGCTCCTTGATCAGCTTGAGCTGATTGCTCTCGATCGTCTCGCGGATCTCGTCGTCCGTGATCTCCGGATAGGGTGGCGGCGTGCCGCCGTCCTTCCAGGCCTGCACCTGCTGCGAACGCCACTCGTCGTGCTGCGGCGGGGCAGTGGTGTAATGGCCGTGACAATCGATGATCAGCGTCATTGTCAGTTCTCTCCCTTGAAAGGCTCCGTCGCGCGAAGGGCCTGCAGTTTGTCGGCGAGGCCGCTCGGCACCGGCCTGAGTTCCAGACCGCCCAGCTGCGCATGCCAGGCCACGGTCTGGTCGCTCATCGCTGCTGAAACGCCCAGATCGCGCAACATTTCCGCCGCCTCGATCATTTCTGCCGCGCGGCGGCCGCCGTGCAGCAGCATCCGGTCGAGGTTATAGTTGGCGCGGTCGGCCCAGCTCTGCGGCTTCATGCTGGCATCGAGCGAGTCGAGCACCTCGTCCAGCACGCCCGCCTCGGTCGCGGCCAGCACCATCTCTGCGGTCAGCGCCTCGACGCCTTTCACCATGATCGAGCGGCACAGCTTGATCGCGCTGGCCTTGCCCACCTCGCGGCCCACGCCGCGCACGTCGGTGAAGCCTAGGGCGCGCAGCATGTCCACGGCCTGGTCCACCATCGGCCCGGATACCAGCAGTGGCACCGACAGCCCGACGTCGACCGGCGCCATGATGGCGACGTCGACATAGCGCACGTTGACGGCCTCGATCGCCTCGGCGGCCAGTTTCTTGGTCTTGGGCGCGACCGAGTTCATGTCGAACCAGAAGGCTTCTTGCGGCAGGTAGGGCGCATATTCGCGCGCGGCGTCCAGAGCGCGGTCCGCGGTGACGAGCGAGAGCACCGCCTCGCAGCTCGACAGGACGTCGTCGAAATGCTCGGCCGAGCCGACTCCGGCTTCGGCCATCGCCTCCCGCCGGGCGGGGAGCATGTCCCAACCTTTCGCGCCATCCCATTCCGCGGCGCGCGCAAAGGTCTCCCCGGCCTCCCCGAAGCCAATAATTGCCAATTTGGGCGGTTTCGTTTTCGAATCTTGTCCGGACATCGCTCTCGACGCGGCCTCCTATCAATTGTAAGTGTTACTTACAAGTTTGCCTGATGTCGCGACCCCTCCTTGACGAGGGACGGGTCGCGGGTTCACGCGGGGCAAAAGCATACCGAGAGGAGAATCGCCAGCTATGGGTGTCGTCGTCCAGAATATTGATCGTGCCGATCCGCAGACTGTAAGCGCGCTGGGGGCCTGCGGCGTCGCCACAGTGCACGAGGCGCAGGGCCGCACCGGCCTGCTCGCCAGCTACATGCGCCCGATCTATCCGGGAGCGCGCATCGGCGGCTCGGCCGTGACGATTTCGGTGCCGCCGGGCGACAACTACATGGTCCATGCCGCGATCGAGCAGTGCCGCGAGGGCGACGTGCTGGTAATCGCGCCGACGAGCCCGTGCGAGGACGGCTATTTCGGCGACCTGCTGGCGACCAGCGCCCAGGCGCGCGGCGTTAAGGGCCTCATCATCGACGCCGGTATCCGCGACGTGCGCGACCTGAAGGAAATGGATTTCCCCGTGTGGTCGAAGCGCGTTTTTGCGCAGGGCACCATCAAGGCGAGCCTTGGCAGCGTGAACGTCGACGTGGTGTGCGCGGGCGCCTTCATCCGCCCCGGCGACATCATCGTGGCCGACGACGACGGCGTGTGCGTGACGAAGCGCGAGGATGCAGAGGAAGTGCTGAAGAAGGCGCAGGCGCGCGAGGCCAACGAGGAAGAGAAGCGCAAGCGGCTGGAAAGCGGTGAGCTTGGTCTCGACATGTACGGCTTCCGCGACAAGCTGAAGGACATGGGGCTGAAGTGGGTCTGAGATCGACACGTGCTCGATGAGCAGGCCGAAACTCCATCTGCCGACCGTCCTTTCCACTGCATGCACCACCTATGTGGTGGGCATGGCACTGGCGCTGTTCCTGATATGGATCGCGGCGGAACTGCTGAATTGATCGACCGAGACTGAGGAAGGACCTCATGCAATGAACCAGGCACCGGTCATGTGGATGCGCGGGGGCACGTCGAAAGGCGGCTATTTCCTCGCCTCCGATCTCCCCGCCGAAGAGAACGAGCGCGCCCAGTTCCTGCTGGGCGTGATGGGCAGTCCCGATCCGCGCCAGATCGACGGCATGGGCGGGGCGGACCCGCTTACCAGCAAGGTGGCGGTCGTGAAGAAGTCGGAGCGCGATGGCTGCGACGTCGATTACCTGTTCCTGCAGGTCTTCGTGGACCAGGCCATCGTCTCCGACGCGCAGAACTGCGGCAATATCCTTGCAGGCGTCGGCCCCTTCGCCATCGAGCGCGGGCTGGTCGAAGCGACCACGGACGTGACCGACGTCACCATCTTCATGGAGAACACCGGACAGACCGCCGTCGCCAGCGTGCAGACGCCTGCGGACGAGATCGGCCGCCGGCACGTCAATTACTACGGCGATGCGAAGATCGACGGCGTGCCCGGCAGCCATGCGCCGATCCCGGTCGAATTCCGCGATACGGCGGGCTCTAGCTGCGGCGCTCTCCTGCCCACCGGCAACGCGGTGGACGAGATCGAGGGCGTGCGCTGCACGCTGATCGACAACGGCATGCCCTGCATCGTCTTCAAGGCGGAGGACGTCGGCGCAACCGGCTACGAGACGCGCGAGGAGCTGGAGGCCGATGCCTTCAAGCCGATCCGCGAAAAGATCGAGGCGATCCGGCTGGCGGCCGGCAAGATGATGAACCTAGGCGACGTGAAAGAGAAGTCTGTGCCCAAGATGACACTGGTCGCCCCGCCGAAGCATGGCGGCGCCGTCACCACCCGCGTCTTCATACCCCACCGCGCCCACGCCAGCATCGGCGTGCTGGGCGCTGTCACGGCGGCGACAGCCTGCCTCGTGGAAGGATCGCCCGCTGCCGAAGTGGCCGACATCCCCGATGGACGGAAAAAGACGCTGAGCATCGAACATCCAAGCGGCGAGACGACCTGCGTCATGAAGGTCGACGAGAATGGCGACGTCACCAGCGCCGCGTTGCTGCGCACCGCAAGAAAACTGATGGACGGGACAGTCTATGTCTGATCGCATTACCTCGTGGCATCCCAGCCCGTCGAAGCCTGCCTATACCCCGCCGCCCGGCGCGGTTGACGCGCACTGCCACGTGTTCGGGCCGATGGCGCAGTTCCCCTTCAGTGCGAAGGCGAAGTACATTCCCGAGGACGCGGGGCCGGAAATGCTCTTCGCTCTGCGCGATCACCTGGGCTTTTCGCGAAACGTGATCGTCCAGGCCAGCTGTCACGGCACCGACAACGCCGCCACGCTGAACGCCATCGCCAAGGCCGAGGGCAAGGCGCGCGGGGTGGCCGTGGTCGATCCCGACATTTCGCGCGAGGAGCTGGACGCCCTCCACGATGGCGGCATCCGTGCCGTGCGGTTCAATTTCCTGAAGCGGCTGGTGGACAACGCCCCCAAGGACAAGTTCCTGGCCGTCGCCAACCGCCTGCCGCGCGACTGGCACGTGGTAATCTATTTCGAGGCCGACATCCTCGAGCAGATGGAATCCTTCGTGCAGGAAATTCCGGTGCCGGTGGTGATCGACCACATGGGGCGCCCCGACGTGACGCAGGGGCCCGACGGGCCGGACATGCGCGCCTTCCGCGACCTGCTCGACAGTCGGGAGGACATCTGGTTCAAACCCACCTGCCCGGACCGGCTGGATGCGATCAAGGAAGGCGGACAGGGCGATCCGTGGGACAATTTCGCGACTGCCGTGGCGCCGCTGGTGGCGGACTATCCCGATCGCTGCATCTGGGGAACGGACTGGCCGCATCCCAACATGCAGGACGAAGTGCCCGATGACGGGCACCTGGTGGACATGATCCCGCGCATCGCCCCCTCCGCCGAACTGCAGCGCAAGCTGCTGGTGGACAACCCCATGCGGCTCTACTGGGCAGACTAGCAAGCCGCCGGGGGGGTCAGCCCTTCTTGCGGAACACCATGATCGCCCAGCTCAGGCGACCCTCTGCAGCGCCGTTCACCCAGTGGCCGAGCCCTTCGGACATGCGTTCCACGAATTCGTCGGAGAGACCCAGTTCGTCCTGCCGGGCCAGCATGTCCTCGCGCACGCGGCGATAGTGTGTGCCCAGTTGGTCGGTCATCTCGTCGATCTCGACCGTCTCGAACCCGCGCTGCTCCAGCTGTGACCTGTAGAAGCCGATGGAGGCGAGGTCGGGCAGGTGGATGCGGTCGTAGATGGGCTGCATGGCCTGCCTGTCCTGCAGGTCGTCGGCCTGCATGGGATCGGTGAAGACGAACAGCGCGCCAGGCTTCAGCACGCGGGCTACCTCGTCCAGCACTGCGCCGCGATCCGGCGCGTGCAGGATGGCGTCCTGGCTCCAGGCGACATCGAACTGCGCATCGCCTAGAGGCATGTCGTCGAAGCTGGCATCGATCACCTCGATGGCGTCGGCAAGGCCAGCTTCGGCGGTCAGCTTGCGATTGCGCTCGTTCTCCACCTGGGCGACGTTGAGGCAGGTCACGCGCGCATCGTATTCGCCGGCCAGCACGCGCGCCGCGCCACCGTATCCGGACCCCAGATCGAGCACGCGCTTGCCTGCCAGCGGGGCCAACTTCCCTGCCATGGCGTGAACCGTGCGCTGGCTCGCCTCGCGGATATCGTCGGTATCGTGATAGAGGCCGACGTGAATGTCCTCCCCGCCCCATACCTGGCTGTAGAAGCCGACGGCCTCGTCCGAATCGTAGTAGTCGCGTGCGGTGGCGACGCCCTGCGCCACATCATCCGTCATAGCTCTTCTCCGCGATGTGGATGAAGAAGTCGGGGTGGGTCTCGTCGCCTTCCTCCTGGAAGTCGCCGTAGGTGGTGATCTTGCGGAAGCCAGCCTCGTGCAGCAGGTCGCGCACGTACTTCTTGCGCAGGGGAAACATGTTCAGGTTGTGCGTGGACCCGTCGGGGAAGGTGTACTTGAACCGGGCCAGCCCCTCGTCGACGTATTCGGGTTCCGCCGTCACCTGGTCACCGCAGTAATAGTACTTGTGCTTGGTGGAGAAGCCGTCGTCCAGGATCGTGTCGTAGTTGCGCTGGTCCAGGATCAGGATGCCATCGTGCTTCAGCGCGGCATAGAATTCGGCAAGCGCTCGGCGTCGGTCGTCTTCATCGTGGATATGGGTGAAGCTGTTGCCGAGGCAGATGATCGCATCGTACTTGCCGTGAACGTCCTTGTTCAGCCAGCGCCAGTCGGCGTGGATGGTCTTGATCACGACATCGTTCTTCACGCCGTTGTCGAATGCCTTGGCCAGCATCTCAGCCGAACCGTCGGCGGACGACACGTCGAACCCGGCTTTCAACAGCTGCACGGAATGGAAGCCGGTGCCGGTGGCGACGTCGAGGACGGAGGTCTTTCCCCTCGCGCGCAGCATGTCGATGAAGAACTGGCCCTCGCTCTTCGCGCGCGAGTCCCAGTCTATCAGCTCGTCCCACTTGTCCACGAAACCGCGGATGTATTCCGAGGTATAGGTATCCGTATCGCGAACGGCGTTCGGATCTTCGCCGTAATCCTGCTTGTCGTGCGGAGCGAATACGCTGGGCGCGCTCCGTGCGCTGGAATCGCGTTCTGCCATCGGTTGATCCCCTCTCGATGCTAAATGCACGCTGCTGGCGGGCCATGGCGGGTCCATCCCCGATCCGGGCGTGCGCAGTGGGTCCGAAACGGACGGTCCGTTACAGTTATGACCCTGCAGAGACCCATGCGTTCCATAGAATTCTCGACGTTGCAACGGCCATCTCTTGGTCATGGCGGCGAAGTGGTTATAACCGGGGCAGAAAACAGTCTCGCTGCAGATTTCCCGCAGGCGGGCACGGCATGGAGAGAGACATGGCTGGTGAAGAGCGCAGGCTGGACCGCGCGCTGTGCGACTGGTTCGCCGACGACGAAATCCACGACACCACGATCGGCGGTCTGCTGCGCCAGCAGGCGGCCGACAACGGCGAAAAGGATGCCTTGCTCGAAGGCCTGCCCGACGGAACGGTCGGCAGGCGCTGGACCTATGCGGAATTGCTGGCGGACGCGGAACGGTTGGCGAAGGGCCTTGCCACTCGATTCCAGCCGGGAGAACGGGTGGCGGTATGGGCGCCCAACGTGCCCGAATGGGTGCTTGTGGAATATGCCGCGGCGCTGGCCGGGCTGACGCTGGTCACGGTCAATCCTTCCTACCAGAAACGCGAACTTGCCTACGTGCTGGAGCAGAGCACCTCGGCCGCGCTTTTCCTCGTGCGGGAATTCCGCGGCAACCCGATGGCGACCATCGCGGCGGAGGTCGCGGACGACCTGCCCGCGCTGCGCGAGATCGTGGACCTGCACGACGAGGCGGCGCTGTTCACCGACCCCTCGGGCTCGCTGCCCGATGTCGATACACACGATCCGGCCCAGATCCAGTACACCAGCGGCACCACGGGCTTTCCCAAGGGCGTGGTCCTGTCGCACCGCAACCTGACCAACAACGCGCGCCTGTTCATCGAGGTGGGCGACCTGCCGCGCGGCCTCGGCACCATCGGCCTCACCCCGCTGTTCCACACCATGGGCTGTTCGATGGGCGTGCTGGGTGCACTGCAATCGGCGGGAGCCTACTGTCCGCTGCTGGCCTTCGATCCCGGTGCCGCGCTTGATATCATCGAGGCGGAGAAGATCAGCTGGACGATCTGCGTGCCAACCATGGCAGTGGCGATGGTGGCGGCACAGAAGGCGAAGCCGCGCGACCTATCCTCGCTCCAGCGCATCGGCATGGGCGGGGCCATGGTCGCCCCCGAACTGGCGCGCAACGTGCGCGACGTGCTGGGCGCCGATACGCTGGTCGCCTATGGCCAGACCGAGAGCAGCCCGCTTATCACCAGCGGCCGCCCGGACGACGATTTCGAAAAGATCATCACCACCATCGGCCAGCCGGCTCTCGGCTGCGAGGTCGGCATCTTCAACCCCGAGACGAACGAGGTCGTGGCCTGCGGCGAGGTGGGCGAAATACGCTGCCGTTCGGCCTCCACCATGCTCGGCTACAACGACGATCCCGAAGCGACTGCCGCCGCCGTTGACGGCGAGGGCTGGCTGCACACCGGCGACCTCGGGGCGATGGACGATCAGGGCTATGTGAAGATCACCGGCCGGGTGAAGGAGATGATCATCCGCGGCGGCGAGAACCTGTTCCCGGCGGAGATCGAGAACGTGTTGCTGGAACACCCCGACGTCGCCGAATGTGCCGTCGTCGGCGTGCCCGACGACGTGCTGGGCGAAGCGGTGGCCGCGTTCGTGCGGGTGGATGAGGGCGCGACGTTCGATCCCGATTCCCTGCGCGCCCATTGCCGCTCGCAGATCAGCCCGCAGAAATGCCCCGCGCACTGGCAGCAGGTGAGCGAATGGCCGCTGACCGGCTCGGGCAAGATTCGCAAGTTCAAGCTGCGCGACCAGTGGGTGGAGGAGCGGGCAGGTAAGGCAGGCGCCGTCTAGCGCCGGTGCTTGTCGCGGCGCTTCCTGCTGCGCCAGAACCAGCCGCCGCCCACAAGGCCGAATGCTCCGAGCAGCGACAGCGCACCGACCCAGGCAATCGCCACGCCCAGCGCGCCGGTGATCGCCATCACGAAGTGGACAAAGAATTCAACAACAGAGCGCACCTGCCAGAAGCGGCTGGCGGGCGGGCCGGTTCCCCCGGCCGTCGCAGATCGGCTAAGGGAACTGCATGAGCATACTTTGCGTCGGCCGCGCCACTTTCGATCTCGGCTATTCCTGTCCCACATTCCCCGTGGAAGACGGCAAGCTTTCGGCAACGCAGTTCTGGGCCGGGGCGGGCGGGTCCGCCCTGAACGGAGCGGTAACTGCGCAGGCGCTCGGCAGCGCAGTGCGGCTGTTCGCCCTGCTGGGCGCGGGCCCATTCGCCGACGCCGTGCGCGGCGAGCTCGATCATTACCGCGTGCCTGTTGAGGATTTTGCCGATCCGGAGGCCCAGGTGCTTCCCGTTTCCAGCATCATCGTCGTGCCCGATGGCGGCACGCGCACGATCGTCGATCAGCAGCCCCCGCAGGCGGTAGCCCGCGCGGTGCCCGGTCCATCCTGCCTCGAAGGTGTGGATGTGCTCTACTGCGATGGCTTCCTGCCCGAGATCGCCGTTCCGCTGGCGCAGGCAGCGCGTGAGCGCGGCATCCCCGTGGTGCTGGACGGCGGATCGTGGAAACCGTGGACCGGCGACCTGATCGCCCATGTCGATCACGCCATCGTGTCGGAGCGGTTCCATCCGCCCGGACACGGCGACGCGGACATTCTCGAGGCGGTCCACGCGCTCGGCCCGTCGGTCGCGGCAATCACGCGCGGGCCGGGGCCGATTTCATGGAGTGCGGGCGGGGCGAAGGGAGAGGTGGCCGCGCCCAGCGTCGATGCCATCGACACGCTGGGCGCAGGCGACATATTCCACGGTGCCTATTGCCACTTCCTGGCGGCGGGCGAAGATGTGCCGACAGCATTGACCCGCGCCGCCGAGGTGGCTGCACGAAGCTGTCGCCACCTCGGCACGCGCAAGTGGATCGCCGATCTGTAAGCCGCGCGGCTTACCCCTCCATCACCATCCGCACGAAGTCGACCGTCTGCCGCGTGGCGGCGGCGAACTCGGCCGCGGTCGCCTGGAAGCTGCCGAACTGCGCGAATTCGTGCGGCTTCATGCCTTCGAATTCGTAGGCCTGGCGGAAGGAGGGGAGCTTCATCAGCTTCTCCACGCTGGCCGGGTTCGCCTCGCGCTCGATTGCCTTGGGATCGAGCGGAGCGAGTTCATCCTCCACGTCCATCAGCTGTTTGATGTAGCTGGGCGGGCAGGTGTAGACCATGTCGCTGCCGGCAAAGTCCTCGATATGACGCGAGACGGTGTTGCCGTCCTTGTCCTTCTCCACGCGCATCGAGCATTGCAGCATCTTGCTGGGATGGTCGATGTCCTTGCCGTGCCAGTAGGCGCGCTTCAGCACGGCTTCCTCGCCATCACGGATTTCGTCCAGTGACAGTTCGATCCCGCGCTGCTTGGCCTGCGTCTTCCAGTCGCCCTTTTCGCCAAGGCGGCTGGACATGTGGGTGATGACGCTGCGCCACTTCGACAGGTCGACGCCCGCCGCCTTCGCGCGCTGCAGGCCCGCCGTCACCGCCGCGCGGCACACGCTGTACTGCGCCACGGCAAAGCTGGTGGTGTTGTTGGTGGAAATGCCGCGCGCGGTCAGTTCCTCCAGCACTTCGTACCCTTCCTTGGAGCCGGGCAGCTTGACCATCACGTTGTCGCCCTGCGCGGCGATCGACAGGCCCTGCTCCAGCATGGCCTCGCCATCGGTAACGAAGCGCGGATCGACCTGGCCCGAAAGCATGCCGTACTTGTAGCCCGATGCCTCGAACTTCGGGCGGATCGCGTCGGCGCCCAGCTTCACCAGGTGCAGGTACATCTTCCAGTATACCCCTTCGACGTCGAGCGAGGGATCGGACGCGGCGATATCCTTCACCAGCTTGCGCCAGCCTTCGGGGTCGAGCTGCACGGCCTGCAGCGACAGCGGCGGATTGGTGGTGACGCCGCGAAAGCCCATGTCTGCGGGGGCATCCGGCTTGTAGAACCGGGTAAGCTGAGCTTCCCACTCTTCCTTCTTGCCGTCGGGCGCGGCGGCCAGCGTTTCCTCTTTCCAGCTGGGATAGACCAGCGGTGAACTGTCCCACCAGATTTCCGCATCGGGATTAGTATCGGCTAGATTTTCGAGGACGTGCTTGGACATGGGACGGTTCTCCGATCTGTTTGCAGTGCGCCTTCGCACTGCCGGGCGGGGCTAGTCAAATACTGGCACCCATTGTGCGACGTTTTGTGACCTTTTGCCGTCTTGCAGCGCAAACCATGGCTTCTATCGTGCCTGCAAGATGACTTTGTCCGCCCGACTCGCCTGGCTCGCCACCTTCGCGGCGTTGTCTTTGCCCGCCGCCGCAGCAGCGCAGGACGAGCGCGATTCGCCGCCGAACGAAAGCGGCGAGGGCGAAAGCGGCGAGATCGTCGTGACCGGCACGCAGGAATCGGTCTCGGTCGGTCAGGTGCAACGCCAGGCACGTGATATTTCGGTCGGCAACGGCGGAGTTCTGGAAGCGCCGCTCGCCCGTTTCGAGGATCGGCTGTGCCCCGGCGTGGTAGGGCTGGAGGAGGATTTCGCCTTCGCCCTCAACGCGCGTATCCGCGCCAACGCGGACAGGCTGGGCATCCGCCTGCTGGATGACGATTGCCGCCCCAATTTCGTGATCATGTTCGCCGAGGATGGCGAGGCGGTGTTCCGCCAGCTGATGGAGGAAAGCCCGGAATACTTCCGCTTTCTCGACAGCGGGCAGAAGAACGACATCCTGGAGCCCGGACCGGTGCACGTGTGGACCAACGTGGAGCCGCGCACGCTGACCGGCATGCCGATCGCCCAGGTGCGCAACCTGGCCGCGCCGCCCAGCACCGGGTCCTTCGGCGCGCATACCCGCATCTACACCACCATCCGCAACGACATCTCGAGCGTGATGATCACTTTCGATCGCGCTGCCGTTGCCGGCATGTCGCTGCGCCAGCTGGCGGACTATGCCACCATGCGCGGCCTGGCGCAGACGCGCGCACCGCGCGACACGGTAATGGATTCGATCCTCTCGCTGTTCGACAGCGACACGCCCCCGGTGGGAATGACCGAATTCGACGAAGCCTACCTGCGTTCGCTCTACGACGGCATTCCCAACCTGCCGGCCTACCGCAAGATCAGCGGCACCGCGCGCCAGCTGCGCCTGATGGCAGAGGAGGACGCCGAAGCCGCTGCGCGCGCGGCGGGCGAATAGATGCTATAAGCAAGGACCGAAGGAGTCGCTTTGCATGTTCGACATCGCTCGCAAGACCCTGATCGCCGCCGCTGTGTCGGCCCTCGCTGTGGCTATGCCCGCCCAGGCGGACGGCATCATCGAGGAACCGCTTCCGCGGTTCGAGGACCGGCTATGCCCCGGCATCCTTGGCCTCGAACAGGAATATGCCGAACTGGTGGTCACGCGCCTGCGCATGAATGCGGAGCGCTTCGGCCTGCGCCTTGCGGAAGAAGGGGACTGCGATCCCAACCTCGTGGTGGCCATCGTCGATGACAGCCAGGCCTATCTTGCGGACCTTGTTCAGCGGCGCGGCTACCTGTTCCGCGACATGGATCCGGCCGACCGGGCGGACATGCTGGCCGAGGCAGGGCCCTTCGGCGTCTGGCATCAGGTTGCGCCGCGTACCCGCGACGGCATTCGCGTGGGGCGGAACGAGAACCTGGTCACTCCGCCCGAGGCCGGCATGTGGCAGGCCCATTCGCGCATCTACCGACCCGTCCGCCACGACATTACCTATGCGCTGGTGCTTATGGACAAGGAAAGCGTGCAGGGCCTCACCCTGCGTCAGATCGCCGACTTCGCCACGCTGCGCGCGCTGGCGACCGAATACCCGGACGAGGCGAACGAGCGCGAGGGGACGATGCTCAACCTCTTCGCGGCGCAGGACCAGCAGCCGGAAGAGCTGAGCGACTTCGACGCGGCCTGGCTAAGTCGCCTGTACGAAGGCATTCCGAACCTGCCCGCATCCACCCGCCTTCGCGGCGTCGAAGTGGCGGAGAACGACTAGCCGGGGGCGAGCGACGGGCCCTGTGTCAGGCCCGCTTTTCGCTGAACCGACCGTGCTTGCGGTAGCGAACCATCCACCTGTCGAGGAATAGCGACAGTGGCTTCGGACTGATGCCCAGCTTGGCCAGGCCGGGCGTGCCCTTGCTCGCCACGCTGCCTTCCTTGAGCATGGCCAGCTGATCCGAATTGATCGGCGTCAGCGGCATGCTGGCAAAGATGCTCGCGATGGAATCGGGCATGGCGAAGAACCTGCGTTCGCGGCCCTGACCGTCCGCGATCATATGGTGGATCTGCATCATGGTGAGCTTCTCCGGGCCTGCCGCCTCGTAGGTCTTGCCGCCATGAGAAGCCGGGTCTTCCAGCGCGGCGGCGACGCCGGCGGCGACATCGTCCACCCACACGACCTGGAATTCGCTGTCGGCCCCGAACACCGGCATGATCGGCATCATCTGCACCATGTCGGCGAACATGGGGACGAGACCGTCCTCCTCCCCGAACACGACCGAGGGGCGGATCACCGTGGCCTTCGGAAAGGCGTCCAGCACCTGTCGTTCGCCATCGCCCTTGGTCCGGTAGTATCCGGTGCTGGCTTCGGGATCGGCGCCGATGGCGGAGATGTAGACGAAGCCCGTCGCCCCTGTCTTCGCGGCGGCGCGCGCGGCGTGGCCGGCGGCGTCGGCCTGCAATTTCTGCTGGTTCCCCTCGAACGTGCCGATCAGGTAGACCACCGCGTCCGACCCTTCGACGCAGGCCTCTATGCTGCGCTCGTCCATGGCGTTGCAGCGGGCGAACTGCAGCTGCCCCAGGTTGGCCAGCGGCTTCAGCTTGAATGCCTTCTCGGGCTCGCGCGCGGCGATACGCACGCGCGCGCCGCGCTCCAGCAGGTCCTGCGCCACGTGACTGCCGATGAAGCCGTTGCCGCCGATCAGGGTAACCAGCTTGCCGTCGAGCGGGGAAGTGCGTGCCATGTGCGCCATGATCCTTAGCGAAAGGGATGTTTCGAACGCGGTGCCCTTAGCCCGAAACGCGCGCGGCCTTCAATGCCTCCCTAGGTCGATTGTCGGGCCATCGTCGCGCCGCGCCTGGGGGATGGACGATGCCGGCGCCGGTGCTCGTCCCCGGCGGAGAACTTTTTACAGCACAGCGCGATACGACTCGTTGACAGCCCGCCTCACCTGTCCTATCGGCCCGCCCCTACCCGGCGACAGCGGCACGACCGCACGACGCCAAGGGTGCCCAGATGGCGGAATTGGTAGACGCGCCGTCTTCAGGTGGCGGTGGGGGCAACCCCGTGGAGGTTCGAGTCCTCTTCTGGGCACCAACAATCTCGCAGATGGCGGAAATCTGCGGAAATCCCTGAAATCCATTGCTTTCGGACGCTTCGCAGCACAAAGAGGCGGTGCAAAACGCCTCGCGTCGGAGGCGTTATTCGTGGGTATCATGACCAAGCATATCGAGCGGGATAAGCGGACTGGTCGCTTGTCTTATCGTCGCGTGTTCCCAGCCGAGCTGCGGCCATTCGTGCCCTCCCGGGAGGTGAAACGGTCGCTCAAGGCCAAGACTTTGTCCGACCCAGAAGCGCAGCGCCGCTTCAGCGAGGCGGAGGCAGAGTATGAACGGCTGGAGCGATCTGCGCGAATAAAGGTCGAAGGTAAGCTTCCCGCGCTAGCGGAAGCGGACATACCATTCTTGGCGAAGACCCATGCTCATAGGCTCCAGGCTAGCCTTGTCGACACGCATTTTGACGAGAATGACGCACGGCGAGGGTGGTTGGCTGCCTCCGCGTGGCGCTACGCACCTCTTGGTTTCATGGACACGGCTGGGGCGGCGCTAGCCGGTCGAGAAGGACCGTGGTCGAACGCCGAAAGGTTGCGCGAGGCATTACCCGGACTTCGCGAACACTGGAGGCGACTGGTCGCGGACGGCGATAGACGCGGGGTGATTGAGGCAGAAGGAAACACAGTCGAAAATCTTCTTTGCGAGTATGGTCTGACCTTCGACACACGTTCGGATGAGTTTTTTCAGCTCTGCCGTGCTTTGCTGGCTCAAGACATGGCCTCCGCCACAAAATTGGCCCTGCTGCTCGACGAGGGCGCAGACGTCGAGGTGGAGGCCCAGCCGGAGCGTAACGAAGTCGCCGTTGCGAGGTCGACCCCCCAAAGACCTACCGCTTCCCTCTCGATGGACGCGCTTGCGGAAGACCTGTTAGCGCAGAAGGTCAATCCGGTCAGCCGTTCCACCCGTCAAATCTGGCAAACAGGGCTGCGCTTGTGGCGAGAAGTTCATGGCGACATTGGATGGAAGGAAATCACTCGAGCAGACGTCACTCGATGGCTTGATCTGGTAGCAGAAAGGCCGGCCAAATTAGATCGGCGTCAGTCGTCAATGCCGCTTCCCAAACTCGTCGAGCTTTATTCCGGTCGCAAAGATGTGCGGCGTTTGACCGGCAAAACTTTGCAGCAGCACTTGGGAGTGCTCTCTTCAATCTGGGGCAAAGCTCGTCGCAGAGGCCTAATTGAGCGCGATGACAATCCCTTCCGAGATTACGCCATCAACGTAGAAAAAAGAAGTGGCGGTAACGCACTGAGCAGAGACGAATTGCGAGCTATGTTTGCACTGCCGGTCTTCACTCAGCACGAACGCCCCAGCCGGGGTAGAGGAGAGGCTGCGTATTGGATACCGCTACTCGCGTTGTGCACCGGCGCGAGGCCGGGAGAAATCGCGCAGTTGGTCTGCGAAGATTTCTGGCAGGACAGCCGCGGCCAATGGATGATGAGATACACCGACGAAGGCGACCACCCAGTAATGGGACCGAGACGCCTCAAGACTTCCGAGCATGGTTCTGGTCAAAGGACCTTCCCAATCCCTCAGGCTCTCCTTGATCTTGGGTTTCCAGATTATCTCCGCTGGCTAGAAGATCAGGCAGAGCTGGCTCTTTTTCCGAAACTGACCCAAACGACGAAGGGCCTCTATGACGGCTGGGCGCGATGGTGGGGCGAGTATATTCGCGCACATGGCGTGATCGGCGAAGGCAAGCGCCAACTCAGAGAACTGCGTCATAATTTCCCTACGGTAGCTAGGAGCAGTGGTGTATCCTTCGAGGCTCTTGCTTACCTGATGGGGCACAAAACCATTGGGACGACTGGGAGATACGGCGACTTGTCGCCCCTTGGTGCGGAGATCGCAAAAATCTCCAACTTCGGGGTCGACCTTGCTTCAGTCAGGCGGTGGAAAGCGCCCTGTTCGTCTTGAAGAAGGATGATGGGAAGCTGCCTATCCAGCCAATCGTCTAGGTTATTCTCCCTCGCTCTGGGCTTGTCCTTTTACGCCAAACAGGAACTAGATTTTCGGCTCGCTATTTCGGCTCTCCTTCTTGGCTGCATGTATTACGGTCTCTAGCTCGAGCGAAATCCCGGGTCTCATGGCCTCGAGCATTTCGAGCAGAGTTGCAGCCGGTGGGCGAAGGTCCAACGCGGCCTTAACGCGTTTGGCCAGATCGCGCCTCAGCTTTTCCTGAAAGTCAAAATTAGACGGGCCGTCGTCGTCTAGCCTTCTTCTCTCGAACATGGCCTGTCGCCAGCCCCAGCTCATCAAGCGTGGTAACTTATGACCGGCCTCCAGCAGCGCAGTTTTTGCTTGCCGCATGTTAGAAACTTGTCTCCGCGACACACCGCCCATGCTGGCAATTTCGCTGATTGAGCCGAAGTCTTGGAGCACGGCCCTCCAAGCGGCATCTTGCCGGTCGGCTCCACTAATGTTGAGCCGGTCTTTCTTGTTTTCCGCGAGGCTTAAACTTTGAGCCCAAAGGACGCGGGGAAGCCCTCTCTCAGGAGAGGTGAACGGCCTCACCGGAATAGCGGCGTGCCAGCCGGTCCGCTGGTAGGCTTCGATACGATGGTGGCCATCAAGGAGATACCACTTATTGCCAAAAGCTGCGACGCTGACTGGGTCGAGAGCTCCATCACTCCGTATTGCCTTCGATAGGTTCTCGACGTGTTTGGCGCTCTGCCCGGGAGAAAAGGCCAAGCTGTCATAACGAACCTGAAAGACAGCCGGGGCTTGGTTGATCTCGTCGAGCTGGAGTTCGGACGGCTCGGCTTCGAGTAGTTCGGTCGTCATGCGATCAAGTGTGACAAGCGTGTCAGCTTCATGCTTCCACGCCATCCGATTGGGGGCGTCGACACCATTCAAGGTCAGGTCCAGTCTATGAAAAAGACCTATGCAGTGTGCATAGGCACACGCGCTGATACGCTTTGGGCCAAGTTTCCGCAAGAGCCAGAAGCTTTGGAGAACAACCAGTTAGGTCGCTAGTATGACCTGACGGACCTTCGCCGCATCCCAAGGCCCTCCGCGGCGGGTCTTAACACCTTGCTCTGTCAGATAGGAGGCGATTTCCCGCAGGCTTTTCGCCCCCTCTTGCCTAGCCTCTGTGATAGCGGGCGAAACGCGTTCGACGAACTCTGCAGCTCTGCGCTGGCGCTCAGCGAGGCCATGAGCTGGGTCGACTTTGCGACCTCCGCGATAGCCCCCAAGCTGGACGCCTCGCGCCTTTGCCGCACTGAGGGCAGCCTTCGTCCGTTCTGAGATCAGTCCAGCCTCGAGCTCGGCCACTCCAGCCATCTGGTTGATGATAAAGCGACCCATCGCCCCTTTAACCTGCGGCAAGTCGCAGAACGCCACCTCTACGCCGCTCTCCAAAACAGTGTGGAGAAACCGAACGTTCCTCGCGAGCCGGTCGAGTTTGGCTACCAAGAGTGTGGCCCCAGTAAGTTTTGCGTGGGCGAGCGCCTTCGCGAGCTCCGGCCTATTGTTACGCTTGCCGCTCTCCACTTCGACGTATGTTGGTGCGAGAAGGTTATCCCCTGGCCCGACGAAGGCTCTAATTGCCTGCTCTTGAGCATCCAGCCCCAATCCTGAGCGGCCTTGCTTTGCTGTCGATACACGGGCGTAGGCGACGAATGTGGTCATTGTGTATGCTTTCAGTCAACGGACGTTGTCAGAAATCATACAGAAAAACCTCATTCCCGCAACCGCTTTGGACCACGGCGGGCGCGGGATTGTCGGGGGTCCAAAAAATGGAACCGTTGACGCTCGCTTTTGGAATAGGGTCCCATATCTCGGCGCATAAGGTCCCATGAGCGGCGCTATGAGCTGACCTCAAAAATTCCGGTAAAGCCAACGCTCTGTTGTTGTTCTCGGCGATGCGACGTGGTGTGGTTGTTTCGAGATGTTTGAAGGGATTGCAGGTGAGCTCTGAGGCGACCAAACCGCTCCGGCGACTATATTTCGGCGATAACCTTGAGGTGATGGGGCGGCTGCCCGATGGGTTAGTCGGCCTTGTTTATCTTGATCCGCCCTTCAAGTCGGATGAAGATTACAACGTCTTCTTTGAGAATGAAGAGCTCGATGTTGATGAGGCCCAGTGGACCGCCTTTAAAGATACTTGGATATGGGATGAGGCGGCGGACGAGGCGCTAGAGCGCGTTCGTGAACGCGGCGCGGTAAGGCTTGTCACTCTGGTAGATGCGCTCAGGGAAAGCTTGGGTCGTTCTCCAATGATGGCATATTTGGTGAACATGGCTGCTCGCCTGATCGAAATTCACCGGATCATGAAGGCAACAGGATCGCTCTATCTTCATTGCGATCCCACCGCGTCCCACTATCTCAAATTGGTCCTCGACGCGATATTTGGACCCAGCCGCTTCCGCAGCGAAATCGTTTGGAGACGCACGGGGAGCCATGGGAAGGCCAAGAGATGGGCTCCCATACACGACATAATTTTTTACTACACAAAGTCTGATGAATTCGTTTGGAACCCACCTCGACGGCCATACATGCTTGGTCACGTGAAGGAACACTTGGTTCGTGGTGCAGACGGAAAGTATCGCACCGACTACTACGGCAATGTGCTGACGGGAAGCGGCACGCGGACCGGCTCATCCGGTGATAGTTGGCGGGGCTTCAATCCGACAGCAAAGGGTCGCCATTGGGCAATTCCCAAATCTATCTGGGAAGGGTTCGCTGAAAAGCCTGACATCTCAGATCTGTCGACCCCCGAGAAATTGGAGCTACTTTACAAAGAGGGGTTGATCACCATCACTCCCGGCGAAGCTTGGCCGTTGCCCAATATGGAAGTTGACCCCACTAGAGGCGTCGCTGCTTCTGATATTTGGGCATTCCAGCCTTACACATCTGGCACGGTGTTCGGCACTACCGATGGAATAGACGAAGATGTTAGGTGGCTTTCCACTCGCGCAGCTGAACGGTTGGGATATCCAACTCAGAAGCCCCTCTCCCTGCTGACGCGAATTATCGAGGCAAGCTCAAATCCCAATGACGTGGTTTTCGACCCTTTCTGTGGTTGCGGCACCACAATCGAAGCCGCCGAGCGTCTGGGGCGCCAATGGGTAGGAATCGACATTTCGTCGTTTGCTATTCAATTGATCAAACGAACAAGGTTGGGAGGCTCGTTTCCAGACCTTCAAGAAGGCATTGGAAAGGACTACGAAGTCAATGGGCTACCACAAGATATCAAAGGAGCTGAATTGCTCGCCCTGCGAGATCGGAAGGCCTTTGAGATATGGGCAGTAACTACGGTCGACGGCAAGCCGAATGAGAAAAAAGGCGCTGACGGAGGCGTAGATGGTCGCATACCGTTCAAACCGAATGGCTACAAAAAAGCAGCGAAGTGGGCTGTGGTCTCGGTAAAATCCGGCAAGTCTCAGCTTTCAGACCTTCGCGATCTTCACGGTGTTACCCGCGACGATAACAAAAGCATGGGATTTGGGGTATTCGTGTGCCTGAACAAGCCAACTGCGAAGATGAAAGAATTCGCTCGCAAGGCCGGTAAAATCGAGGTCCACGGCGTAAAATATGACGCTCTTCAAATCCTGACAGTTGAGGAAATTCTGGAAGGCGAAAGGCCCAGGTTGCCCTATGTCGATCCAACCGTGATTTACAAAAAGGCCGCTGGCGCCAGCAAGCAGTCGTCATTCCTGTAAGTCACCCTTAGTTGGCTGCTGCTCCTGCTTTCCGCACTTGAAGAAGGTGCAAATGCAGAGCACATACGCCAAAGTGAAGCTTACGAGAAACGGCGGAAATCCGTTTGTTTTGAACTTCAGGGTGTGGGTCCTCTTCTGGCACCATTTCAGCAAATTCCGACCTTCTCGCCCAAATCCCGCCTTGCGCGATGCAGTCTTCGCTTCCCCGTGCAACAAACGTCGAGGCGCCAAAAAGTTGGCGGCGGCAACCCGTTAGGGTGCCGCCGCCCAGGGCCCCAGGTTTCTCCCTCTAGTAGCCCAGGATCAGTGAAACGCTGGCCGCTCGCGGAGCGCCGATCTGGGCGAAGCCGAAGCCGTCCAGCGAGCCGCCGAAGAAGCCGATGTAGTATTCATCGAAGATGTTGGTGACGTTGAGCTGCAATGCGGCGGTGGTGCCGTTGCCGAACTCGGCGATGTTGTAGCGCAGGTCGATGTCGACCAGCGTGTACGAGGGTGCCTTGTCGGTGTTGAGGTCGTTGATCCAGCGTGGGCCGGTGTGCTTGGCCTGCAGGCCCACTTCCAGGTCGCCGATGAACGCCTGGGCGCGGCCGCCGAAGCTGTAGCTCGGCGTGCCCGATTCCTCGTTCCCACCGGTCGGCAGGAAGACGGGATTGCCGGCATCGTTCACGCCTGTCTGGACGTCGTCCTTGATCTCGGATTCGTTCAGCGAGCCGAAGACGTACAGCAGCGTGTCGTCGGTAGGCGCGTAGGATACCGAGGCGTCGAGACCGTACTTGTCGACGCGGCCCAGATTGCGGAACACCACGGCCCCTTCGCCGTTGCGCGCCGTCGGGTCGAAGGCCGAAGCAAGGCGGTTCGAATAACGGGTGTACCAGCCGGCGATCTGCGCCTGCATGCGGCCGCTGGTGTAGCGAAAGCCCGCATCGAAGCTGTCGGTGGTTTCCGGAACCGGGCGGGCACGCTGGTCTTCGGGAATGTAGAGCGAATCGTAGAGCGGGTCGGTGCCCGGCACCGAGATGCCCATGTTATAGTTGCCGAAGGCCGATACCGCGTCGGTGATCTCGTAGACGAAGCCGACCGAGGGCAGCAGCTTGTCATAGTCGTATTCGCGCGAGATCGGCGGCACATAGTCGGGATTGGCCGCTTCGTATGCGGCTAGATCCTGACCCGGGTTCGGGCAATCGACGAAGCCGTTGTCCGACGTGGTGTAGCAATACTGGTTCAGCTCGCGGGTGAAGAACGGCAGGCGCAGGCCGGCGACCACGTTGAGGTCGCCGAAGTGGCCGGCATATTCCGCCGAGAGCTGGTTCAGGATTGCGTAGGACAGGCGATCGCGCTTGTTCACCTCAATGCCGTTGACGTCGAGCAGCGGGCTGTCGATCGCGTAGACGTCGAGGGGTTCGCCGTTCTCCAGCATGGTGGTGATCTCGCCGGTCTGGCGGTGCCGGGCGTGATCCAGCGTATAGGCCGCGCGCACGCTATGGTCCGCGTTGATCTCGTAGATCAGGTTGGCCACCACGCCGAAGCGGTCGGTGCGGGTCTGGCTGGGGTCGTTGCCAGCGATGCGGTCGAGCATGTCGCCGTCGCCGTTGAGGTCGCGCCCGAAGTAATAACCGCCGTTGAACGCCCCGGTGAGTTCCGAGGTCGTTCCGTCCGGCACGAAAAATGCCTCGCGCAGGTCGTCGGGACCGCCGCCGTTGGCCTTCACGTACTGGTAGCTCGCATCGAGCGCGAAGGTGAGCTGGTCGGTGAGGGTGAACAGCGAGTTCGCGCGAAGGTTGCCGGTGCGCGAGGGGTTGTAGCGGCGATAGAACGCCGCGCCGCAACCGTTGCGATCGTCGTAGCGTTCGGATTCGCCGTTCGTGCCGCCGCCGCCGAGAAGGACGTTGGAGGGGACGGTGCAGGGGAATTCGCCGCTGAAACGGTAGAGTTCGAAGCGTGCTTCGCCAACGGAGAGGCCGGTCTCTTCCTCCAGAGCTTCCTGAACGTCACCGTCCGAAAGCGCGACGAGTGCGCCCAAGCTTTCCGAGCCGGCGAAGTTGTTGACGTTCTCGTTGAAGTGGCCGGTCAGCGAGATGAAGTCGCCGTTGCTGCCAAGGTCCTGCCAGATGCGGGCGTTGACCTGCGTCTTGTCGATCTCGCCGTACGGATTGTAGGGCACGCCATAGTTCGTGTAGCTGATCGCGCCGAACATCTTTAGGCCGTTGCCGGTAATGTCGCCGGTGTCGATCATCGCGAAACCGCGATAGTAATCGGTGTTCTCGGAATTGCTGGCCAGCACCTGGCCGTAGGTGGCCGTCGCGGTGACGGCGGCGAAGTCCGAAGGCTCACGCGTGCGGATGTTGATCGTGCCACCGGCGGCAGAAGCAGTCGGGCTGTCGACGTCGGTGGTGCCGAGGTTGACGTTGATCGAGGACAGGACCTCGGTGTCGACCTGCTGGTTGGTGTAGAGCGCGTAGTTGCCGCTGTCGTTCAGCGGAATGCCGTCGAGCGTTTGCGAGACGCGGTCCGCCCCGAAGCCGCGGATCGTGAAGCCGCCGCCGGACGAACCCCAGGGGTCGTTGTTCTGGAAACTGACGCCGGGCACGAGGTTGACGATGTCGTTGAGTGACTGGCCTGGACGCTGGCGGCGGATGATTTCCTCGTCCAGCACCTGCTTTGCGCGGGGTGTTTCGGGGATCTGTACGCCGCCGACATCGCGGTTCACCGCGCCGGTGACGATGATCGTGCTCTCTTCGAAATCGGTGGAGCCCGTCGACTGGGCGGCTGCGGGGCTGGCCAGGGCGACAGCAACAAGGCTGATGCCGCTCGCCGCGAGGAGATAGCGGAGTTTCATGTCAGGAATGTCCCAAGAAAGGTGTGAATCGGAGCCGTCTGGCTTGCCGCGTTCCCCCTAGCTTTCGATCCCAACAGTTTTTTTGCACCCGCGTGTCATCCGGCCCGCTGGCGAACCCGTCGCGGACACATTTGGTGCATTGCAGCATTCGGCATGCAGCCTGTTGCTGCATTGCAACAGGAATGGGGCGGATTCGGAAAGGGGCCGGGCTGCTTTCCCGGCTTTCGGGTGGCTCAGGCCAGCCCGATCTCGCGCAGCCTTTGCAGCAGGTAATCGTGCGCAAGGATCGGGGGCTGCGGTTCCTCTCCGGGCTCGACGCAGCTCTCCAGCGGCTCGATCAGGAAGTCGGGCCGGAAATGCAGGAAGAACGGCATGGAATAGCGCGAGCGCCTGGCCGCCTCGCCAGTGGGGTTGACCACGCGGTGAGTGGTGGACCGGAGCCTGCCGTTGGTGAGGCGATCCAGCATGTCGCCAACGTTCACGGCCAGAGCGCCGGGCGGCGGCGACACGGGTATCCAGTTGCCCCGCCTGTCCAGCAATTCCAGCCCCGCTTCCTCCGCGCCAAGCAGCAGGGTGATGGTGTTGATGTCACCATGCGCCGCCGCACGGATCGCCCCCGGCGCCGCATCGGCGGGCAGGGGCGGGTAATGCAGCAGCCGCATCACCGAGTTGCCATCCTTCACGCTGTCCTCGAACCAGTCGGCATCCAGGCCCCGGTGGAGGGCGATCGCGCCCAGGATCAGCGATCCGGTGTCCTCGAAGGCATGAAAGAGGCGTTCGAAGGTGTCGCGGAAGCCCGGCACCTCGGCAGGCCAGATGTTCGGCTGCATGTAGCGGGAAAGCGGGTGATCGGCGGGCAGGCTGCGGCCGATGTGCCAGAATTCCTTGAGGTCGTGAACCTCGGCATCATTGGCGATCTCCGTCCCGAACGGCGTATAGCCGCGCGCACCGCCGCCGCCCTCGACATGATAGCCATGCTTCACGTCAGCGGGCAGGGCGAAGAATTCGCGCGCCATTGTCTCGGCTCGGTCGATCAGGTCCTGCGGGATCGTGTGATCGCGCACGATGGCAAAGCCGTACTCGGCGAAGCTTCGCCCCAGCTCGTCTGCGATTTCCGGCAGCGGGCGGGCGAGCGAAATGGTGGCGATCGAATCCATGGGCGAAATCCTTACAGCGGCAGCAGCAGCCCGGCGAGGGCCGCGCTCATCAGGTTGGCGAGTGAACCGGCGGCGAGCGCCTTCAGCCCCAGCCGGGCGATCACGGGCCGCTGGTTGGGAGCGAGACCTCCGGTGACGGCCATCTGGATGGCGATGGAACTGAAATTGGCAAAGCCGCACAGGGCGAAGGTGACAATGGCGGCTGAGCGCGGGCCCAGCGTCCCGTCTTCCAGCGCGCCAAGGTCTATGAAGGCGACGAATTCGTTGAGCACGATCTTGGTGCCGAACAGGCCTCCCGCCGTTCCCGCCTCCGCCCAGGGCACGCCGATGAGATACATGATCGGAGCGAACACCCAGCCGAGGATCTGCTGGAAGGACAGGTCGGGCACGCCGAACCATCCGCCCACGCCGCCGAGGATGCCGTTGGCAAGCGCGATCAGGGCAACGAACGTCAGCACCATGGCTCCGACCGCCACGGCCAGCCGCAGGCCGGTCTGCGCGCCCTGCGCCGCGGCTTCGATGATGTTGGCGGCGCGGCCATCGGCATCGAAATGCGCGGCCACCTCGACCTCGTGCGGCAGTTCGCCGCCCTCGGTTATCGCGGCTGGGCCTTCGGCGCTGATCCGGCTGCGCGGCAGAGTCAGCTCGCCCTCCGCCTCGGGCGAAGCCTCCTCTGTATCGGGCATGATGATCTTGGCCATCAGGATGCCGCCGGGCGCGGACATGAAGGCTGCGGCCAGCAGCACGGGAAGGTAGCTCGCGCCCAGCAGCCCGGCGTAGGCGGCCAGGATCGTGCCGGCCACGCCCGCCATGCCCACGGTCATCAGGGTGAACAGTCGCGAGGGCGAGAGCGCAGCGAGATACGGGCGCACGACCAGCGGACTTTCGGACTGTCCGACAAAGATGTTCGCAGCAGAGCCGAGCGATTCCACCTTTGATATGCCGGTGATCCAGCCGATCGCTCCGCCAAGCCAGCGGACCAGCCGCTGCATCACGCCCAAGTGATAGAGGATCGACACCAGCGAGGCGAAGAACACGATCACCGGCAGCGCGCCCAGCGCGAAGGTGTCGGACAGCGGATTGGCATCGTTGCTGCCGAACAGGAACTGCGTGCCGGCATCGGCATAGGAAAGCAGCGCGGCCACGCCGTTGGCCATCGCCTGGATCATCGCCGCGCCCCATTCGGTCCGCAGGACAAGGGCCGCGATCCCGGCCTGCAGGGCGAAGGCCGAGGCCACGACGCGCAGCCTGATGCTTCGCCTGGCACTGGACAGCACAACCGCGATCAGCAGGATCACGGCGATCCCCGCAAGCGAAACAAACTGGGGAGGCACGCATACTCCTGTGGCTGTGCGGGCCGTCATCTTGCCCATGGCAAGACGCGGTTCAAACGAATTCTCGGCAGCAGTCTTTCAATTGCCATCCGGCTTGAATAGCGAACCGGAATGGACCGTACGCTGCCCGTCGAATCGCCGCCACGATCTCTCTTCGTATTCGCCATGCTTTACGGCGGGATGACGGTGATCGCGGGCGTGCTGGCCTACAAGCAGTTCGCCATTGGTCCGCTGATCGTCGAGAGCGGAATTCTCGCCTTCCTGCTGCTGGTCGTCATTTCCAGCGCCGTGTCGCAATTGCATGGCAAGGCCACGGCGGACCGGATGGTGCTGTGGGGGTTCCTTCCGCTGGCGGCCTCGATCGCCCTGATCGGGCTGGTTCTGGTCCTTCCGCCTTCGCCCGACATGCCCACGGAAAATCTGGCCGCCTTCGAGCGGGTGCATGCGCAGACCCCGCGCATCATGGCGGCGGGACCGGTGGCCTACGGCATCTCGCTGCTGCTCAACGTGTGGATTTTCGACAGGCTGCGCGGCCGGGCCGGAGAGGGAAGCGGGTTCCGTCTGATGGCGCGCGGTGCCATCGCATCGGCCATCAGCCAGGCGGTGGACACGCTGATCTTCATCACGCTGGCATTCTATGGCGAGTTTCCGATCGGCGGCCTGCTGGTGGGGCAGGCCGTGACCAAGGTCGTCCTGTCCTTCGTGCTGGTGCCTTTCCTCATCGTCGGCGCGATTGCAGTGGCGCGACGGCTCGACGCACGGCAAGGATGGATCGCGCAATGAGTGACACGGACGAACTGGTGAAGGCCGCACTGGATGCGCGCGGGAAGGCCCATGCGCCCTATTCCGATTTCCTCGTCGGGTGCGCCGTGGAAAGCACGCAGGGTGTCATCGCCCTGGGCGCGAACATGGAAAACGCCTGCTACCGGCTGGGCGTGTGTGCCGAGCAATCGGCGCTGGCGGCGGCGCAGATCGCCTTCGGGCTGGAGAACGTCGCGC
The DNA here is from genome assembly GCF_036321025.1 of Aurantiacibacter hainanensis. Lineage (NCBI taxonomy): Bacteria > Pseudomonadati > Pseudomonadota > Alphaproteobacteria > Sphingomonadales > Erythrobacteraceae > Aurantiacibacter > Aurantiacibacter hainanensis. The sequence continues at coordinate 1,017,899 of NZ_JAZAPB010000001.1, read as the reverse complement.
GGCTGGCCGTGGTCGGTGGTCCGCGCTTCGCCGCCAGCGACGAGGGAGAGCCGGTGATGCCCTGCGGCGGATGTCGACAGGCAATCATGGAGGCCGCCACCCTATCGGGCCGGGACATCGCGGTCGTCTGCTGCGATCACAGCGGCAGGCAACGCGTGACGACGACCATCGGTGCGCTGCTGCCCTCCGCCTTCACTCTGACCAGCGGCTGATCACGCTTCGGCCAGCGAGCCCGGCCTGCCGTGGTCCACCGCCATGCGCATGCGGGTGCGGATCTCCGCCCCGCGTTCGGTCACGCTGTCCAGCGTCCTGTATTCGGTAGTCCAGACATCGGGCGTCACGTCGCAGATCACGTAGCCGCGCCGGGCGTTATGCCATTTGAGTTGCGGGTTTTCCTGCTGGATGGCGGCGGTGTCCGCGCGCTGGTCCACGCCGTTCCCGCCTGACGAGATCGACGTGGTGACGAATTCGGTCGCGATCGGGCGTGCGTCGGGCCGCTGGCCGTCGAGGTGCAGTTCGCCCGCGTAGTTCTGGTGCTCGTCGCCCGTCAGCACGACCACGTTGCCGCGGCCCTGTTCGCGCACGGTTTCCAGCAGGCGGCGGCGCGGTTCGCGGTAGCCGGCCCAGCTGTCGAGGTTCTCGGTGCGCACCTCTCCCGGCGTCCGGTCGAGGTCCATCATCATCACCTGTTGCGCCAGCACCTGCCAGCGCGACTGCGACTGCCGCAGCCTCTCGAAAAGCCAGCTCTCCTGCGCGCGGCCCAGCACCTCTGCATCGCGGCGGCCTATCGTGTCGCAGGGCTGGCCCCACCGGTCTTCGCACGGCTGGTCGCTCCGGTATTGCCGCGTGTCGAGGAGGTTCAGGTCGAGCAGGTCGCCATAGCTGGCCTGGCGATAGAGCCGCATGGCAGGCCCCACGGGCATGGACGATGCGCGCAGCGGCATATGCTCGTAGTAGGCCTGCATCGCCGCCTGCTTGCGCAGTGCGAATATGGCCGCAGGCGTTCCGTCCTGGTCGATCTCGGCCGTCCAGTTGTTGTCGATCTCGTGGTCGTCCCAGGTCATGAACCAGGGGGCTGCGGCATGCGCCGCCTGGAGATCGGTATCCATGCGCGTCTGGGCGTAGCGGCGGCGATAGTCGCCTAGCGAATAGAGCTCGTCCCCGGCGTATTGCCGTACGTTCTCGATCGGGCCCATCTCCCCGCCGTTCCAGACGCGGTTCGACCGCCCTTCGTAGATGTAGTCGCCGTAACAGAAGACGAATTCGGGGTTCTCTGCCGCGAGGTGTCGATAGGCGGTGTAATAGCCCTGCTCGAAGTGCTGGCACCCGGCGACGCCGAAGCGCAACCTTTCGACGGGCGCGCCTGCGGTGGGCAGCGTGCGGGCCTGTCCCCACAGGCTGCGCTCGCGCCCGGCCGTGAAACGATACCAGTAGGGGCGACCCGGTTGCAGGCCCGCGACTTCCACGTGGACCGCGTGGCCAAGTTCGGGCCGGGCGAGAGCCGTGCCGGTCTGCACGATTTCGCGGAAGACTTCGTCCGCGGCGACTTCCCAGCCCACTTCCACGGCGGCTGCGGGCATGCCGTAATCGATGTCGAGGGGGTCCGGCGCCAGACGCGTCCAGATGACGAACCCGTCCGGGGCCGGATCTCCCGATGCGACGCCCAGTTGAAAGGGATAGGTGCGGAACACCGGCGAGGCGAGCAGCGGGCCTGCCTGCACGAGCGCCATTGCGGCTACCGCGCCGCCGCCGAAGCGTTGAAGCAGGTGCCGGCGGGAAAGTTCCAGTCGTTTGCCGAGCAGGTCCGACATGCGATTCGCGCTTTCTTGAGAGTGGACGACGCGTGCCCCGTGCCCCGCGCTTGTGAAGCCATTCTTACATCGCGCTGATTTTTGTGCGCATAGTCCGGACCGTCGGGCCCCTGCGAGGTCGTCGTTCTGTCTTTCCGGGCACCAATGCCGCCGCGCCTGCGTTTCGGGGCTGGAGCACGAACGGGCGCAGTTGCGGCACGCCCCGGAAAAATAGTCTTGCGTGAAACTATCTCGCCTGACAGGCGGGGCGGCAAGACCAATCGCGAGAGAGGAACCCACAGCCATGCGCCAGGTCCGGCATTTCATCGATGGAGAACACTACGCCAGCGAAGGCGGGCGTGTTCACGATATCTGGAACCCCTCGACCGGCGAAGTCCAGGCGCAGGTTGCGCTGGGCGACGCGCAGCTGCTGGAGCGCGCGGTGGCAGGCGCCAGGAAGGTGCAGCCCGAGTGGGCGGCGATGAACCCGCAGAAGCGGGCGCGCGTCATGTTCGCCTTCAAGGAGCTGATCGAGGCCAACATGCAGGAACTGGCCGAGCTGCTTTCCAGCGAGCACGGCAAGGTGGTGGACGATGCCAAGGGCGACGTGCAGCGCGGCCTGGAAGTGATCGAATACGCCTGCGGCATCCCGCAGGTCGCCAAGGGCGAGCATACCCTGGGTGCGGGCACCGGCATCGATGTCTACTCCATGCGCCAGCCGATCGGCATCGGCGCGGGTATCACTCCGTTCAACTTTCCGGCCATGATCCCGATGTGGATGTTCGGCATGGCGACGGCGGCGGGCAACGCCTTCATCCTCAAGCCCAGCGAGCGTGATCCCAGCGTGCCGGTGCGGCTGGCGGAGCTGTTCGTGGAAGCGGGCGCGCCCAAGGGCCTGCTGCAAGTGGTGCACGGCGACAAGGAAATGGTCGACGCCATTCTCGACCATCCCGACATCGCTGGCATCAGCTTCGTGGGCTCGAGCGATATCGCGCACTACGTCTACCGGCGCGGCGCGGACAACGGCAAGCGCGTGCAGGCGATGGGCGGGGCCAAGAACCACGGCATCGTGATGCCCGACGCCGACCTCGACATGGTGGTGAACGACCTTGCCGGTGCGGCCTTCGGCTCTGCCGGAGAGCGCTGCATGGCGCTGCCGGTGGTGGTGCCCGTGGGCGAGGATACGGCGGAACGGCTGAAGGCAAAGCTGATCCCCGCGATCGAGGGGCTGCGCGTGGGCGTGTCCAACGATCCCGAGGCGCATTACGGCCCGGTCGTCACGCCCGAGCATCGCACCCGCATCGAGAACTGGATCGACACCGCCGAGAAGGAAGGCGCGGAGATCGTGATCGACGGGCGCGGCTTCAGCCTGCAGGGGCACGAGGACGGCTTCTTCGTCGGCCCGACCCTGATCGACCATGTCACCACCGACATGGAAAGCTACAAGGAAGAGATCTTCGGCCCGGTGCTGCAGATCGTGCGGGCCAAGGATTTCGAGGACGCCGTTCGCCTGCCGAGCGAGCACCAGTACGGCAACGGCGTGGCCATCTTCACCCGCAACGGCCACGCGGCGCGCGAGTTCGCCAGCCGGGTCGAGGTCGGCATGGTGGGCGTGAACGTGCCGATCCCGGTTCCGGTCAGCTATCACACCTTCGGCGGCTGGAAGCGCAGCGCCTTTGGCGACACCAACCAGTACGGCACCGAGGGGCTGAAGTTCTGGACCAAGGTGAAGACCGTGACCCAGCGCTGGCCGGACGGCGGCGGCAATGGTTCGAACGCATTCCTGATTCCCACTCTCTGAAGGAGCGGACAGCATGAAAATCGCATTCATCGGCCTTGGCAACATGGGCGGCGGAATGGCCGCGAACCTGGCAAAGGCGGGGCACGAGGTGCGCGCCTTCGACCTCTCGGAAAAGGCGCTGGAGGCCGCGCGCGAAAACGGTTGCGAGACCTTCGCCACCGCGGCCGAGGCCTGTGAAGGCGTCGAGGCCGTGGTATCCATGCTGCCCAACGGCCAGATCGTGAAGACGGTCTACACAAGCGAGGTGATCGGTCACGCTCCCGGCGATGCCGTGCTGATCGATTGCTCCACCATCGACGTCGCCACCGCGCGCGAGGTGATCGCGGCGGCGGAAGAGGCCGGACACGACATGGTGGATTCGCCGGTATCGGGCGGCATTGCCGCGGCGGAAGGCGGCACGCTCACCTTCATGGTCGGCGGCACGGACAAGGCCTTCAAGCGCGCCGAGGCGGTGCTGAAGGACATGGGCAAGGCCGTGATCCATGCGGGCGACGCCGGCAACGGGCAGGCCGCCAAGATCTGCAACAACATGCTGCTGGCGGTGCAGATGATCGGCACGGCGGAAGCGTTCAAGATGGCCGAGAAGCTCGGCCTCGATCCGCAGACCTTCTACGACATCTCCTCTGTCAGTTCGGGCCAGTGCTGGAGCATGACCAGCTATTGCCCCGTGCCCGGCGTGGGGCCGAAGTCGCCAGCGGACAACGATTACCAAGGCGGCTTTGCCACCGCGCTGATGCTGAAAGACCTGAAACTGGCGATGGACGCCGCGGCCACCGCGCACGTCAATCCGCGCATCGGCTCGCTGGCGAAGGAGCTTTACGAGGCGTTCGACGGAGCGGGCAACGGCAGCCGCGACTTCTCGGCGATCATCACCGAATACGACTAGGTCAGGAACCGACGGGTCCTTCAAGCGCCTGATCCAGAGGCGCGCAAGGCCGCGCGTCCGCGATTGCACGAGGAGCGCCGATGTCTGCCCAGTGTCCCGATCTCGATACGTTCATGGAGGGCGTGAAGAAGCGCAATCCGGGCCAGGACGAGTTCGTCCAGGCCGTGCACGAGGTGTCGAAGGACATCTTCGGCTGGATCGAGGACAAGCACGAATATCACGAGGCGGAAATCCTGCGGCGCATGGCGGAGCCGGACCGGATCGTCTCGTTCCGCGTCTGCTGGGAGGACGACGATCACAACATCCGCGTGGAGCGCGGCTGGCGGGTGCAGAACAACAACGCCATCGGGCCGTACAAGGGCGGCCTGCGTTTCCATCCCTCGGTGACCGAAAGCGTGCTGAAGTTCCTCGCCTTCGAGCAGACCTTCAAGAATTCGCTTACCGGCCTGCCCATGGGCGGGGGCAAGGGCGGGGCCAATTTCAACCCCAAGGGCAAGAGCGAGGCAGAGGTCATGCGCTTCTGCCAGAGCTTCATGACCGAACTCTATCGCCACATCGGCACAGAGGTGGACGTGCCTGCCGGCGACATCGGCGTCGGCGGCCGCGAGATCGGCTACCTGTTCGGCCAGTACAAGCGGATCACCGGACGCTGGGAAGGCGTGCTGACGGGCAAGGCCAGCGAATATGGCGGCTCGGCCGTCAGGGTGGAGGCGACGGGCTATGGCGCGGTGCATTTCCTGCGGAACATGCTGGAGGGCATCGACCGCGACATCGAAGGGCAGAAAGTCGTCATTTCCGGTTCGGGCAACGTCGCCCTGCACGCAGCTGAAAAGCTGGTCGCGCTGGGCGCGAAAGTGCTCACCCTCTCCGATAGCGACGGATGCATCCACGATCCCGAGGGCCTAGATGCGGACAAGCTGCAATGGGTGAAGGACCTGAAGCTGGAGCGGCGCGGACGGATCAGCGAATATGCCGAGAAGTTCTCCTCCGCCTCGTTCAAGGAAGGCGGCGACCCGTGGAGCGTCGATGCCGATATCGCCATGCCCTGCGCGACCCAGAACGAGATCGGTGACGAGGAGGCGAAGGCGCTGGTGGAGAACGGCATCTGTGCCCTGGTGGAAGGGGCGAACATGCCCACCACGTCGAACGCAGTGGATATCCTGCGCGATGCCAGGGTGCTCTTTGCGCCGGGCAAGGCGGCGAACGCTGGCGGCGTTGCCGTATCCGGGCTGGAGATGAGCCAGAACGCCGAGCGGGTGAGCTGGGAGCGAAACAGGCTGGAAGACATGCTCGCCGACCTGATGCGCGACATCCACGGCAAGTGCGTGGAGTACGGCGAAGACGACGGTTACGTCGACTATGCCAGGGGCGCGAACATCGCCGGTTTCAAGAAAGTGGCCGATGCCATGCTGGCATTCGGCGTGGTGTAGGCAATCGAGCTTGGCCCTTTATGTCGCGCGGCGGCGGGCCTATCAGGAGGCACATGGCAGACTATCAGAACATTCTCGTGGAACAGCGCGGCGCGGTTACTCTCGTCACGCTCAATCGTCCCCAGGCGCTCAATGCGCTCAATTCCGGCGTGCTGGCCGAACTGATCGCGGCCTTCGCCGCCTTCGATGCCGACAAGGGCCAGCGCTGCCTGGTGCTGACCGGCAGCGGCGACAAGGCCTTTGCCGCCGGTGCCGACATCAAGGAGATGGCCGACAAACCTTCTGCCGAGATGTACGCCGAGGATTTCTTCTCCGGGTGGACCGAGGATTTTGCCCGCCGTACCCGCAAGCCGTGGATCGCCGCGGTCAACGGTTTCGCGCTGGGTGGCGGCTGCGAAGTGGCCATGATGGCCGATTTCATCATCGCTTCGGAGAATGCGAAGTTCGGCCAGCCGGAGATCAAGCTGGGCGTGCTGCCGGGCATGGGCGGCAGCCAGCGCCTGACCCGCGCCGTGGGCAAGGCCAAGGCGATGGACCTGTGCCTCACGGGCCGGATGATGGACGCCGAGGAAGCGGAGCGAAGCGGCCTCGTCGCGCGCCTCGTCCCTCACGACGACCTGCTGGACGAGGCGATGAAGGCTGCCGAGGCAATTGCCGGAATGGCTCCGCTCGCCGCCGTGGCCAACAAGGAAGCGGTGGACGCGGCCTTCGAGACCACGCTGGACCAGGGCCTGAAATACGAACGCCGCCTGTTCCAGGTACTGGCCGCGACGGAAGACAAGGCGGAAGGCATGAAGGCCTTCGTCGAGAAGCGCGAGGCGAAGTGGACGGGGCGCTAGGCGTCCCGCAGCGATAGTCGTCAATCGACAGGCGCGGTCACCAGCGCCTTGCCCTGCGGCGCGAAGGTTACGCTGGCAAGGTCGGGTGCCAGCGCGCACTCGCCGGGCTTCACCACCTCGCCGTCGGCCAGCACCTCGCCCGCGAGCGGCAGCACAAGCAGCGGCGCGGCATAGCTGTAGAGCAGGTCTTCGGCAGGCACGCCGTCGACCCAGTCGATGCGGAAGAACGGGCCGTCCACCAGCGACGCGCTGCCGTGGCCAGGCAGGCGTTGCATCAGGTCGCGATCGTACGGAGAGCCATCGGCCACTTCCATGCCCGCATCGAGGTGCAATTCGCGCGGGCGGCCGTAATCGTACAGGCGATAGGTGATGTCCGAGTTCTGCTGAATCTCGATGATCGAACATCCCGGCCCGATGGCATGCACTGTGTTCGCCGGAATGTAGAAAACGTCGCCCGCCTGCACCTCGAACCAGGTCATCAGGTCCTCTATCGAGCCGTCGTGCGCGGCGGCGCGCAGGGCGTCGGCATCGAGGGCTCGGTCGAACCCTATGCCGAGCGTCGCGCCCGGATCGGCGGCGACCACGATCCAGCATTCGTCCTTGCCCCCGGAGCCGTGTCCGGCTGCCTGCGCCTGCTGGCTGTTCGGGTGGCACTGGATCGAAAGCTTGTCGCTGGTGAACAGGTACTTCACCAGCAGGTCGGACATCCGTTCGGGCGGTTCGAACCAGATCTCGCCGATGCGCTTGCCCTGGGGAGCGACGAACGGCGCGGGCAGCGCGTCGCGGCCCCAGACTTTCTCCACGGTTCGGATCGGCAGCAGCATCGTCAGCCTGTCTAGGCGGCAACCATTGCCAAAACCAGTACGGACCAAAAATTGTCTCGCCCGATGCTGCGGTGCAGCGTAGGGTGCCGGATCGTGACCGGGGACACCGCCTTGCTGATGCCATTTCTCGCCCTGCTGGCGGCAGGCGCGGCGGCGGGCTTTGCGGGCGGACTTTTCGGCATCGGCGGCGGTTTCGTGGTCGTGCCGGCGCTCGTTCTGATCCTGCCTTTGCTGGGCACCGCTCCCGATCAGCTGACCCATGTCGCCGTCGGCACCAGTCTTGCCACGATCATCTTCACCTCGCTGCGTTCGGTGTTCAGCCATGCGCGCCGCGATGCGGTGGATACATCGGTGCTGAAAAGCTGGGCGCCTTGGGTGGTCGGCGGCACGGTGGTGGGTGCGTGGGTGGCGGACCTCGTCACCTCCTCCACCCTGGCGTTGATTTTCGGCGTCGGCGTGCTGGCCTTCGCCGTGCATTTCCTCAGCCCGCGCGTGCACGAGCGGCAACTGGCCGAGGCCATGCCCGGCGGCGTCACCCGTGCGGGGCTGGCCGGCGGCCTTGGCCTCGTGTCCTCGCTGCTGGGTATCGGCGGCGGCACCATCACCACCATGACCATGACGCTGTGCGGCACCAGCATCCACCGCGCCATCGGCACGGCCAGCGGCATGGGCGCGATAATCGCCGTGCCCGCCAGCATCGGCTTCGTGCTGATCGGGCTCGACGAAAGCGGTCTCCCGTGGGGATCGCTGGGATATGTCAATCTGCCCGCCGCGCTGACGGTGATCGTCACCAGCGTGCTGTTCGCACCGCTGGGCGTCGCGCTGGCGCACCGCCTGTCTGCCAAGCTGCTGCGGCGGGTGTTCGGAATTTACCTCGTCTTTGTCGGAGTGACGATGATCTTCAATTCGTAACGCATGCAAGGGGCCCAAACCATGACCATGGCACGACGGAATTTTCTCGGCGGTTCAGCCGCGCTGGCAACCCTGGCGGCAAGTCCGCCGCTTCGCGCGCATGGCGCGGCGGCCGGATCCGCCCCAGACCACTTCGGACCCGGAGACGGCATCGCGATGCTGGCGCGCAACGAGAACCCCTACGGCCCGGCCCCCAGCGCCCTGAGAGCAGCGAGCGAGGCGGCCGCCAAGGGCTGCTATTACTCCGACCGTGGCCTTCGCAAGCTGCACGAGATGATTGCCGAACGGCATTCGGTAAGTCCCCAGAACGTGGTCGTCGGCGAGGGCTCGACCGAGATCCTTTCCGCCATCGCGCTGGCATGGGGGCGCCAGGGAGCGATCCTTTGTCCGGGCCTGTTCTGGGATACGACCGTGCAATACGGAGAGCGGCAGGGCGTGAAAGCCATCCGCGTGCCGCTGGCGGGCGACATGAACGTGGACATGCCGGCCATCGCTTCCGCCTGCGACGAAAGCGTGTCGCTGGTCCAGATCTGCAATCCCAACAATCCCACCGGCATGCTGATCGCCCCTGCGGCAGTGCGTGCGCTGGCGGATACGGTGACGCCCACGGCAACGCTGCTGGTGGACGAAGCCTACAACGAGCTGACCGACGATCCCCCGGGCAATTCGGTTGTGGATCTGGTGCGCGAGGGGCGCGACGTGATCGTGTGCCGCACCTTCTCCAAGATCTACGGCATGGCGGGCATGCGCGTGGGCTATGCCATCGCCTCGGAGGAGAACGCCGAGCGCATCCGCAGCCACATGATGAGCTTTGGCGGCAACACCTGTGGCCTTGCCGCCGCCATCGCCAGCTACGACGACACCCGCTTTCTCGACCAGAGCCGGGCGGCCATCCTCGAAGGGCGGGAAATGATCCTCGACGCCGCCGCGCGAAGCGGATTGACGGCGCTGCCCAGCCAGACCAACTTCGTCTACATCGAAGTGCCCGACGCCGACGCCGTGCAGACGGCGATGCGCGATCGCGGCATCATCATTCGCGGCGCCTACGGCCCGTGGACGCAATATTCGCGTGTGAGTACCGGCAGGCTCGAAGACGTCGCGCGCTACACCGCCGCATTGCCGGAAGTGATCGATGGCCTCGGGGCCGCATGAAAGGGAGACAGAATTGATGCCCAAGTTTCTGAGTTCGGCGGCCATGGGTGCCGCGCTTCTGGCAAGTTCGCCCGCCCTGGCCGACACCCTGGTCGAGGTGGAAAGCGAGCATCTGAACGAGGCCGTTCCCATGCCCACCTTCGCGGTCGATGCCAGCTGGCCGCAGCTGCCCGAGAACATCACCCTGGGCCAGACGCCGGGTCTCGCGGTCGACCGGAACGACAACATCTGGATCCTCAATCGCCCCAATTCGCTGGACTTCACCGATACCGGCGCGGACAGCGGGATGAGCGTTGCCTGCTGCAACGCCCCGCCGCATGTCATCCAGTTCGATCAGGACGGCAATATCCTGCGCAGCTGGGGCGGCACCGATCTGGCGCCGGGCGAAAGCACCTATGAAGGCGAGGGCCGCGACCGCACCGAGATCGGTGACGAGCAGTGGCCTGCCAACGTCCACGGGCTCTACGTCGATGACGATCTCAACGTGTGGATCGGCGGCAACGGCGGCGGCGACCACGTGGTGCTGAACTTCACCACGGACGGCGAATACATCCGCCAGATCGGCACGCGCCAGCAGACCGATGGCAACATGTCGCAGCAGTACCTGGGCAACCCCGCCGATATCAATTTCGACGGCGAGAGCGTGCTGGTGGCCGACGGCTACATCAACAAGCGCATCATCGAGTTCGGAGCCGACGACCTCGCCTTCGAACACCTGTGGGGCGCCTATGGCACCGATCCCGACGGGGGCACGCGCGAAGGCGAATTCGACCAGTCGCAGGCATCGAGCACCGGTGATGGCGGCGCCAATCCGGAAAGCGAAAGCTTCGGCGATATCGTCCACTGCGTGACCCGCGGGCCGGACGACACCATCTACGTATGCGACCGCCGCAACAATCGTCTCCAGGTCTTCCGCGAGACCGCCGACGGGGTGGAATTCCTCGAAGACGTGGTGATCGCCGAGGAAACCGGCGGCACCCGCACCGCGTCGGACGTCGCGTTCAGCCCGGACGGCAAGTACGTCTACGTGGCCGATATGATGAACGGCCGGGTGTGGATCCTGCTGCGCGAAACGCACGAGATCATCGGCCACTTCGGGCGCAACGGGCGCTATCCCGGGCAGTTCATCTGGCTGCACAGCGTCGATGTCGACAGCCACGGTAACGTCTATACCACCGAGGTCAGCACCGGTCGCCGCGTCCAACGCTTTGTCATGACGGGCATGACCGACTAACGCTTCTTCGCGTGACCAACCTGACCGAGATAGGGCGCGACCCGCGCTGGCTGCCGCATGCGCTGGACCTTGCCGGCCGGCGCATGCAGTTCGTGCGGGTCGAGCGCGAGGTGCTGGCCGCGCCCACCTTTCTAGCGGACTGCAAGCCGGCCGGCCCGCAGGACGAGGCCTGGCTGACCTTCGACGAAGTGCAGGGGCTGAAGCCCGAAACCGGCCCCTTGCATTTCATCTTCCACACCGCGTTCTGTCGCTCCACCCTGCTGGTGCGCGCGCTGGAGATTGAAGGCGTTTCGGCGGGACTGGCGGAGCCGGGCATCATCGCCCGGCTGGCGGAAGCAGGCGACGCGGCGCAGTCGCTGGTCAAGCCGGTGTGCGACCTGCTCTCACGTCCGTGGGGCAAGGGCGAAGGGGTGTTCGTCAAGCCAACCAACCATGCCAACAGGCTGATCGCTTCACTGCTGGCCGCGCGGCCCGATGCGAAGGCGGTGCTGATGACCAACGATCTGCCGTCGTTCCTGCGCAGCGTCGCAAGGCGCGGGCTGATGGGGCGGCGCTGGGGGCGGCAGCTCTATCTCGAGATGATGGGCTATGCCGGGATGGATTTCGGCATGGACCCTCGCGAGCAGTTCAGCATGAGCGATCTTCAGGCCGCCAGCCTCGGCTGGTTCCTGTCGCAGCGCTACTTCGCCGGATTGCGTGCGGGTCCGCAGGGTGCGCGGCTTAAATTGCTCGACGGCGACCGGTTCGACATCGAGCGGGCCGCCACACTGGAAGCGGTCTTCGACCATGCGGGCATGGCCGTATCGCCCGAGCGGATCGAGCAGGTGGTCGACGGCCCCCGCTTCCGCAGCCATTCCAAGCTTGGCGGAGAGTTCGCCGACGGCGACGGCACGCCCGCCATCGTCACCGAAGAGATCGAGCAGATGCAGCAGTGGACAGGCATGATCGCGCAGCAGGCAGGGCTCGCGGTGCCACTGGGGCAGACCCTGTTCTAGGACAGGGCGCTTTCCTACCCTTCGTCGCGGAGGAAAATCTCCTCGATCGCCAGGCCGAACAGGTCGGCGATGCGGAAGGCGAGGGGAAGCGAGGGATCGTACTTGCCGGTCTCGATGGCGTTCACGCTCTGGCGGCTCACGTCCAGCCGTTCGGCAAGGTCCTGCTGGCTCCACTCGCGTTCGGCGCGCAGCACGCGCAAGCGGTTCTTCACAGGCAGTTCCCCGAAGCGCCGAGAGTCAGCTTGTTGTAGATCGCACCCACGCCGATGCCGAAGCACCAGATCGTGGGCCACCAGAAGGCGGCAATGTGCGGAACGGGCAGGTAGGTTTCGAGAAACCCCCAGACCGCAGCGGCAGTCAGCGTGATACCTGTGGCGAGGATCATCTGCCGCACATAGAGCAGCCGCTGAAACTCGTCGCGCTCCTCCACCACCAGCCGGGCGAGGATCCAGAACACCGCGGCAAAGGCAAGGCCGGGAAGGGCTGCCAGGGCGAAGGCCGGGACGCCCGAGAGGCCGCCATCCTCGATCAGCACCTCAGCCGCGTAAAGCGAGCCGAGATAGATCACCATAGCGACGGCGATCCGCAGCAGGTAACGCCGCACTTCGGGCCTTCTCTTCAGATCGCCGATCATCGGGCATCTCCTTTCTCGAACCGTGCGCTGAGGGCCGGCCACCACGTGCCGATGCCAAGACCGATGGCCCAGATGGGAAAGACCCACCAGTTCCACATGTGCGGGAGGAGGCCGTACATTTCCAGGAAGCCCCAGACCGTGCCCACGACGAGGACAAGCACCAGTCCCACGAGCGCGCCGGTGACTGCGCGGTGGCGCAGGAATTCGTCGCTCTCCTCGAAATAGTAGCGCACCATCGTCCAGATGAAGGCCAGCAGGGGCGGAAGGGGAAGCAGCGCCAGCAACCACAGCAGCGGGCCTTCCGGCTCCAGCCGGTCGTGCAGCGTGCCGCCGCCCAGCATGGCAACCATGTAGACCGCCATGCAGGCCAGCACCCGGCGGTTGTAGGTGCGCAGCGCCGGGCTCATCGCACCCTTGTTTTCCTGGTGTTGCTTGCCCGCCCGCACCATCGGCACGAGCAGGATGAAGTTGGCGGCGATCAGGATGGCGGGGGTCGGCGGCTCTATCGCGCCCAGTTCGTAGAGGGCGGCGATCAGCGCCATGTTGGCGACGAAGAGCCCCGCCCATAGCCACGGCCGGGGGCGCGACTGGGCGGCCTGCGCGCTCATGCCTGATCGTTCCGGGCGAGGCGGCAGGTGCGTGACCGGTTGAGGGTGACGACGGCAAGGATGGGCAGAACGATGAGCATCGTCCTCGCGGCGTCGCCGCCGATCAGCCCCGCCTGGCCCGCAAGGGCGGTGAGAATGATGACCAGGGCCCAGGCAAGCCCTTTTGCGATAGTGTTCATGTCAAGCTCCCTTGAAACCATGTAAAGGAAACTAGACTTCTCCGCTGAAAATGTCAAGGAACCTTGTCAAATCGACAAGGACGGTTGATTGCGAGAATGGCAACTACCTGAAAGCAAACGAAGAAGCCCCGCCGTCACCCCCCATGCAGTCGGGGCAATCAGGCGGGGCTTCCGAAGCAGAGGAGCGCCCGCAATGCGCTCTCCCACTATAAACCTTCACTCAGAAGCGCCGGGTCACGCCGACTCGCACTTGCCGAGGTTCCACGATGCGGCTGTTGAGGCCCTCCACCCCGGCTGCGGGTTCGCCGGGAAAGCGCGTGGCGTAGAAGTAGTCGATATCGTCGTCGTCGGAATTGAGCACGTTCAGCAGTTCGGCGTGGAACTCCCATCCGCGCAGCACCGACATATCCTGCGGCGTCCAGGCGATACGCGCGTTCAGCAGGGTGGTGGCGTCGCCGCGGACCGAGTTGTCTTCCACCAGCGGATGCGGGCCGAGATAGCGCAGCCGCGCGGCGGCATTCCAGTTGGCGAAGATGGCGGACAGGCCCAGTTCCCCCGAGTTCTCCAGCGCGCCGGGCACGTAGTCCTCGCCATCGGGCAGGCCGACGAAGCGCGAGTTCGTGCCGGTCCAGACGGCATCCACCGCCAGCCAGCCTGTCGGTCGCCAGAAGGCCGTGAATTCGTAGCCGTTGCGACGGCCCGGATCGCTGGGCTCCACCGCGCCTGCGTCGCCGACGTAGATCAGTTCGCTGTCGATGCGGGACCACCAGTAGACGCCCGTGACGATCAGGCCGGGGCGCTCGAAGCGGGCGCCGATTTCCTCGAAATCGCCCTCGACCAGGCCCGGCGCGGGATCGACGGGCGCGGTCACGCCGCGCGCATCGTTGGAATGGAAGCCCTCGCCATAGTTGGCATAGAGCGCGAAGCCATCGGCGACCTCGTAGTTGACGCCGATCTTGGGCGCGAAGGTGTCGTCCGAAACGTCACCCGACCAGCTGAGCGCGCCGCCCAGGGCGCGGGTCTCGAAATCGTACCAGTCGCCGCGCACACCGCCGATGACCATCAGTCGCTCGGTCGGTCGCCAGATGGCTTCGGCGTAAAGGCCCAGCGAGGCCTCGTCGACGGCGAAGGCTCCGACGGTGAATTCCTTCACGCCGTCGATCGTCTCGTCCAATCCGACTTCGGCAATGTCGTCGTAGCGTCCCTCCGCTCCGAACCGCAGCGAAAGGCTGTCGGATACACGCGCCGTGTGTTCGATCCGTCCGCCGAAGGTCCAGAGTTCGTCGTACTGGTTGATCTGGTCGCCGTTGACCGGGTCTTCGAGAAAGTAGGTGAAGTTCGAGAGCAGCTCCCAGTCGTAGTGCTGGGCATAGGCTGTCACCCGCCAGCTGTCCGAACGGTAGCCCGCCGTGAAGATGCCGCGTTCGGATGTGCCGCGCAGCGTCGTGTCGAGCGCGCAGAAGCGGTCCTCGCACAGCGGCGTGCCGATCACGCGTTCGGGCAGCTGCTCGGTCGGCGCCCAGCTTGCGTTGTAATAGTTGTAGGAGAGCGACAGGTCGCCATCGCCCAATGGCTGCGAGAATTTCACGAACGCCGAGTAGCCGTCGAAATCCTCGGCCAGCTCCCACGGCCCGTTGTTGAACTTGGCCTGCCCCACCACCAGCAGGTCACCCGCGCCGAGGGGCGTCGAGCCACCGGCGACCAGCCGAAAGTAGTCGTAGCTGCCTGCCTCGCCACTGACGAAGGGCTGCAGGCGGTCGTGGGTCGTGACCTGCGAGGACCCGACGAACGAGAAGTCGCCTGCATCGGCGCGATACGGACCCTTGCGGTAATCGACGCGGGCCACGGTCTCGGGGATCAGGCCGTTCACGTCGAGATAGCCCTGGCCGTGTCCGTGGGTCCGGAAATTCAGCGGCATATCGTCGATGTAGACCGAGTAATCGGTACCGTGGTCGAGATTGAAGCCGCGCAGGAAGAACTGGTTGGCCTTGCCCCCGCCCGAATGCTGGGTCGCGATCAGGCCGGGCGTCGCCTCCAGCAGCTCGCCGGGGCGCAGCAGCGGGCGGATCTCGATGTCGGCACCGGCCACCCCGCCTTCGTTGGCAGCGCCTGCCATGCCGATGCGCCGCTCGCCCCGACCGTAGACGTAGATGATCTCCCCGGTGTCGGTGTCGCGCACGACACTGGTGTCGTCGGGACTGGCCTGCGCCGCGGCGATGTCGGCGGCCGTCGCCTCGCGCTCCGCCGGGGCGTCCTGGTCCTCCTGCGCGGCGACCGAGGGGGCAATCAGGACTGTGCAGGTGGACGCAAGTAGGGCAAGGCGGATGGGGATTTTCATCAGGTCCGTTTTCTGGTTGGTCAAAGTCAATCACCAGATGGCCCGGCCCTGCTGGCTCCTCTACGTAAATTACGGTAATCGGCACGTTACATGGACGTTACACGCCTCTTCGAAGCGGAAATCGACCGCCTGCGCGCCGCTGGAGTGGCGGGTGAGAGCGGCCGCGTGCGCGAACTGTTCGACTGGCTCGCGGCGCGCGGCCCCCATGCCGAGAGCGCCACGCAGGACGAACTCGCGCGCCGGGTCTTCGGCCAGCAGCAGTCGGATTCAGACGATGCGACCGTGCGGGTCTACATCCACCGCCTGCGCAAGAAGCTGGAAGACTTCTACGCCGCCAACGAGCCGGGAGAGGCCGGCGCGCGGGTGGAGTTGCCGAGCGGGACCTATGCCCTGCGCCTCGCGGGCGTGCATGCCGCATCCACCGCGCCGGGCCCGATTGCCGCTGCAAGCGCTCAAGCCAGCCGCCGACCTAGCAGTATCGTTCTGCTTGGCATCCTGCTGCTCGCGCTGCTGGCGGGCACCTCGCTCTACCTGCTCAACCGGGACTCCGCGCCCAATGCCCTGTGGCAAACCATTGTCGCGTCGGACCGACCGGTGCTGCTCGTGCTGGGCGATTACTACATCTACGGCGAAATCGATCCCGTCCGGCCCGAGCAGAGCCGCCTGATCCGCGATTTCCGCGTCGATTCCGAACAGGACCTCGCCGCGCTGCAGGAAGCGGAGCCAGACCGCTACGGCTTTGCCGAGGATGTCGGCCTCACCTACCTGCCGTTTTCGGCCGCCTACGGCTTGCAGGCAGTGATGCCGGTGCTGGCCGACGCGGGGAAGGACGTGGAGGTGATCGCCGCCAGCGAACTGGAACCCGACATGCTCAACCGCTTCGACGTGGTCTATGTCGGCCTGTTGTCAGGTATGGGCCTGCTCGAAGACCAGGTTTTCGCGGACAGCACCTTGCGCGTCGGCGAAAGCTATGACGAGCTGGTCGACAGGGAGAGCGGACAGATCTGGACCAGCGACGAGGCGCGCAGCCTGGCATCGCCCGCGTTCTACCGCGACTATGCCTACCTGGCCGCGTTCACCGCATCCACCGGCGCGCACGTCGTGGTGATCGCCAGCCAGCGCGAGACGGGGCTGCGCGGCATCAGCCCGCTGGCCATGTCCGACAGCCTGCCCGACGAGATCGCCGAGGTGGCCGCTTCGCCCCCGTTCGATGCCCTGGTCCAGGTTACCGGCCAGCAGGGCGCCGACCTCGACGACCGCGTGATTCTTGCGCGAGAAAGGCGCTGACCTTTCCTGCGTTCGTGGCCGTGGGCCACTCGCACGCAAATCCAGCTGTCCATCGCTGACTGTTCCTGCGTGCAGGGAGCCAACTTCGCAGGAGGTGAAGAATCCGCGCAAATCCGGCGTTTTTGCCTCATGTAGCCAGCGTGACGATGTCGACTTCGTAAATTTAGCCCGGACTCTGAATTGCGCTTCGTCTCTGGCCCAAAGCCCATGGTCGCCATTATCTTGTCATTCACCCGCACAGTCCTACATTGAGAACCTGAAAGGACGTGTTCTCCGATGAGTGACAATCAAGAGCCGGAAAATGGCGGCGGCGGGGGCAATCCCTGGATGAAGAGCCTGATGGTATGGGGCGGTATCTTCCTGGCCCTGCTGCTGGCGGTATCCATGTTCGGCGGCCCGCGAGAGGCGCCGGGCACGGCGATCCTCTATTCCGATTTCAAGGACAAGGTTGCCGAAGGCTCCGTTGCCGAAGTCACCATCGCGGCCGACCGCATTTCCGGCGTCCTCAAGAACGAGGAACGCTTCACCACCACGCCCGTACCCGGCGATACCCAGCTGACGCAGCAGCTGGAAGCGGCCGGCGTCCAGTATACCGGCACCCAGCCCGAGCAGATGAATGTGCTCCTGGTCGTGCTGATTCAGGCGCTTCCCTTCCTGCTGATCCTCGGCATCGCCTTCTTCGCCTTGCGACAGGTGCAGAAGGGTGGCGGGTCCGGCGCCATGGGCTTCGGCAAGTCCAAGGCCAAGCTGCTCACCGAAAAGCAGGGCCGCGTCACGTTCGAGGACGTGGCCGGCATCGACGAGGCGCGCGAGGAACTGCAGGAGATCGTCGAGTTCCTGAAGGATCCGCAGCGCTTCTCCAAGCTGGGCGGACAGATTCCCAAGGGCGCGCTGCTGGTCGGCTCGCCGGGTACCGGCAAGACGCTGCTGGCCCGCGCCATCGCGGGTGAGGCGCGCGTGCCGTTCTTCACCATTTCGGGTTCCGACTTCGTCGAGATGTTCGTGGGCGTCGGCGCCAGCCGCGTGCGCGACATGTTCGAGCAGGCCAAGAAGAACGCGCCGTGCATCGTCTTCATCGACGAGATCGACGCCGTGGGCCGCCATCGCGGCAACGGTATCGGCAATTCCAACGACGAACGCGAGCAGACGCTGAACCAGCTGCTGGTGGAGATGGACGGCTTTGAGGCCAACGAAGGCATCATCATCATTGCCGCCACCAACCGTCCCGACGTGCTCGACCCGGCGCTGCTGCGTCCGGGCCGTTTCGACCGCCAGGTTGTCGTGCCGATCCCCGACATCGACGGACGCGAGAAGATCCTTGCCGTGCACATGAAGAAGGTGCCGCTGGCGCCCGACGTGAACCCGCGCACCATTGCGCGCGGCACGCCGGGCTTCTCCGGCGCGGACCTCGCCAACCTCGTGAACGAGGCCGCCCTGCTGGCCGCGCGCCGCAACAAGCGCCTGGTCGCCATGCAGGAATTCGAGGACGCCAAGGACAAGGTCATGATGGGCTCCGAGAGGAAGTCCATGGTGATGACCGACGACGAGAAGAAGATGACCGCCTATCACGAGGCCGGCCATGCCATCGTCGCGGTTCACGAAGAGGCGTCCGACCCGATCCACAAGGCCACCATCATCCCGCGCGGCCGTGCGCTGGGCATGGTGATGCGCCTGCCGGAGCGGGACAACTACTCCTACCACCGCGACAAGATGCACGCGAACCTGTCGGTCTCGATGGGCGGCCGCGTGGCCGAGGAAATCATCTTCGGTCACGACAAGGTATCGAGCGGTGCCTCGTCCGACATCCAGTACGCCACCGATCTGGCCAAGAACATGGTCACCAAGTGGGGCATGAGCGACAAGCTAGGTCCGCTGATGTACGAGCAGAGCCAGGAAGGCTATCTCGGCATGGGTCAGACCACGCGCACCATGGCCGGGGCCGAGACCAACAAGCTGATCGACCAGGAGATCAAGGATCTTGTGGAAGGCGCGCACAAGCGGGCTACCGAACTGCTGACCAAGCACGAGGACCAGCTGCACCTGCTGGCCCAGGCCATGCTGGAATACGAGACGCTGACCGGCGAAGAGATCAAGGTGTTGCTCGATACCGGCAAGATCGACCGTCCGGATGGCCCCTCTGGCCCGGTTCCCGTGCAGCCTTCGCAGGGGTCCTCGATCCCCAAGGCCGGCAAGCGGTTTGGTGGCGGCGAAGCGCCCCAGGGCGCATAGGGCGGGAGCCTGGCGGGCGTTGAGGCGTTGAGGAGACTGAACAAAGGAGTCTCGTCATGAAACGCCCGCTTTTCGCTACCCTCGCTGCCGTATCGACGCTTGCCCTCGCCGGAGCCTGCTCCGACCAGACCGAACGCAATGCCGAGGAAATGGCAGAGCGCGCCGCTGCCGATGCCGAGGAAAACGCCGAGGTCGTGGGCAATGAACTGCGCGAGGGCGCGATCGTCGCAGCCGACGAACTGAGCGAAGGCGCGGCAGAACTGAGCGACGAGCTTGCCGAGGAGGACGCCGCCGATACCGACGTCGGCGACGGCGAACTCGACGGCACGGACTAGTCGCGAGGCGGCTTCCCTACAGCCTGCAATTCGAACTGGGGCGGTACAGCGATGTGCCGCCCTTGCCGGTTCAGAATGACCCGAGCCAGAGCAGTACTTGGACGAACAGGCCCACGACAATCCATATGAACGCGCTCAGGGCCAGCAGGCGCCAGAACGCGGAGAAGCGGCTCAACTCGTAGGCTCCGCGCAACTGCTTGTAGAGGTGGACGGGCGGTATGATGAGCACTGCAAGGGTGATGATGCTGCCGGGCGTACCGGCAATGCCGAGAACCGATAGCAGGATGAACAGCAGGGTCATGAAGCTGAGCGAATAGGTGACGAAGATCGCGTGGTCGTATCCCTTGAAACGCCGCCTCCATGCGAACAGCAGCCATACGAAGGGGATGGAAATCGGGATGAGCAGCCAGGAAAACTTGTAGGCGTTGGCCTGCAGTTTGTAGAGCATGAGGCTGGGGTTATCGCGCCACTTCTCGACTACGGCGTCGAGCCACTGAACTCCCGTCCCATCGGGGGCCAGTTGCTCGAGGGTCGCCCGCACTTCGGGCGAACTGGTGGCCACCACACTGGGTTCGACCGCCGGTTCGGCGGCGCTGTCTGCCGCTGTGTCGGGACTGCCTGCGGTCTCGGCATCGGGACGGTCGACCAGGCTTTCCAGCACCCGGATTTCCGCGATGACCTCGCCGCGCTCGACCGCATCGAGTTCGCCGGTTTCCAGCTGCTCCCGCAGGTTGGCGAGTTCGGTTGCGGCACCCTCGCGAATGTCTGCCGCCGCGCCCTCCACGGCTTCCTGCCTCGGCAGGTCGCTTGGCGCGGTGAAGCCCACCATCTGGAAGATGGCGAACATCAGGAACACGGTGAAAAGGAACAGCGCCATGGGCGAGACGAAGCGTGCGCGCTCCCCGTCGATATAGCGCCGCGTCAGACTGCCGGGCCGGAAAGCGAGCATGGGCAGCGTGCGCCACAGCTTCCCCTCGAAATGCAGCGCGCCGTGCATCAGTTCGTGCAGGAAGGCCCCGATCGTGCGGTGGATATGGCCCTGCTGCCCGCAGGCATGACAATATGCCCCCGTCAGCGGCGTGCCGCAGTTCAGGCACGTTTCCGGCTGGTCGGGGTGCGGCGGCTTGGCGCCGGAGTCAGGCTCGATGGCGCGGGCGAACAGCCCCCCTTCCGCGGCCGTACCAAGTCCGCCGAAAATGTCGCTCATGGCGCAGGGCCCCCTTCCTATCGCAGTGCAACCTAACCCGGCATGGCAACAAGGTCGAGACGGAACAAAACAAGATCGAAGCCCGTTGACTGGGCAAAGGAGAAACTCATCATGGCAGCCGACAAGCCCGACATGCATCCCAAGGCCGAACCGGTCTCCAACGCTGAGAAGCAGCCCGACAACTGGACGACCGGCGACGAACGGATGACCGGAGCCCAGGCCAGCTACCTCAAGACGCTGTGCGAGGAAGCCGGGCAGCCCGAAGCCTACGATCCCGAACTCAGCAAGGCCGATGCCTCCAAGCGGATCGACGAGATGCAGGCCGTTACCGGACGTGGCCAGTAGGCCCGACGCTTAGCCCCGGGCCAGTTTCCGCTCGATCGCGGCCCATAGCTGGTTGAACCCGCGCGCCGACGGGCTGCCGGGCGCGAATACGCCAACCGGCTCCCGCCGCACGGCGCACTGCTCGACGGCGCTCGATTGCGGGATGACCGGCCAGGTCGGATTCGCCTCGCGCGCCTGGCGGTGCAGGTTGCGGCGCATGTCGATCATCGAGAGCACCGGCAGGATCGGCGGGTGTCGCTTCGCGTGCCGTTTGATCTCGCTGACGACGGTATCGAATGCGCGTGTCGAGAGCGGGGAGGGCGGCAAGGGCACGATCACCAGGTCCGCCGCCCGCATGATCTGCGCGCTGATCTCTCCCAGGGCGGGCGGACAGTCCAGAATGATGCGCTCGTAGGTCTTTGACAGGTCCTTCGCCAGCTTGGCCAGTTGCTTGCGCTTGCCGACCAGCGTGAAGAGGTGATCGAGTTCGCGCATGCTGTCGTCGGCCGGAAGGATGGAGAGCCGGTCGTAGCTGGTCTTGAGGATCGCGTGGCGCGCTTTCAGGTCACGGGCGAAGACCGATCGCGCCCGCCCCTGTTCGGGCTCCACACCGTAGAGGAAGCCGGCCCCGCCGGCCACGTCGAGATCCCACAGCAGGGTCTTGCGGCAGGAGGTCGTGGCGGAGCACCAGGCGAGGTTGGCCGCGATGGTGGTTTTGCCCACGCCGCCCTTGGCACTGTAGATCGCGATGACTGCCATGCACGAGCCCTTTCCGCGCGCGGGGTATTGCGCGGGGAGGGCGGCATTTCAACCGACGGGCGACAAGGCGTGCCGGGCTGGGGCAGGCGCAGGAAAGCTGAAAATCAAAAGGGCCGCGCCTCGCGGCACGGCCCCTTGCAAATTCTGTGATCAGCCGGCGGCCTTAGCCGTCGTAGTCGGCTCCGATCGAAGTGGAGCGGGTCGGCGCGGCGGCGGACAGGCGCATGGCCTCTGCCGACTGGCTCAGCGAACCGACTTCATCCGCCTCGTCCTCTTCATCGGGGAGAACGCGCTGCAGCGACTGCACCAGCGATTCCTGCAGGTGCTTGGGCTTCACGGTCTGCTCCGCGATCTCGCGCAGGGCGACGACCGGGTTCTTGTCACGGTCGCGATCGACGGTCATTTCCGCGCCGCCGGAAATCTCGCGTGCCCGCTGGGCAGCCAGCAGGACGAGATCGAAACGGTTGGGAACTTTGTCGACGCAATCTTCGACTGTAACGCGCGCCATGGGCACTCCGGATAATCTGGTGTTTCGGAAAGCGATGCAGTTAGGCGCGGAGAACGCTCTCGTCAAGGTTTCCCTCCGTGCGCGGCGTGGTAACAGGCGATGATGGACATCGCTCAAGGCTATCGGGACCCTGAACCCTTCTCCGCCGAGGCGCAGGGTCACAGCTTCACTTTCTACCCCGACGGCAAGGACCGTCGCCGCGCCGTGCTGGACATCATCGAAGGCGCGCGCAGCACACTGAAGGTGGCGTTCTACATCTTCGCCTGCGACGAGGTGGGCAAGGAAGTGCGCGATGCCCTGGTCGCTGCCGCCCGGCGCGGGGTGGAAGTGACCCTCATCGTCGATGGCTTCGGCGCGCAGGCGGACGAGGAATTCTTCGCCGAGCTGACTCAGGCGGGCGGAACCTTCCTGGTGTTCATGGCCAAGTGGAGCCGACGTGCGCTGATCCGCAACCACCAGAAGATGATGGTGGCCGACGATGCCGTGGCCATGATGGGCGGCTTCAACATAGAGGACGACTACTTCGCTTCGCCGCAGACCAACGGCTGGAACGACCTGGGCTTCCGGCTGGAAGGCCCGGTGGTCGCGCGCGTCTCCGAATGGTTTGGCGAGCTGGTGGAATGGGCCAGCGACGAAAAGGCGCAGTTTCACGACATCCGTCACCGGGTGCGGGGCTGGAACGGCGGCACCGGCCCGGTGCAGCTGCTGATCGGCGGACCGACGAGGGGTCTGTCCAACTGGGCCCGCTGCGTGACGGAGGACATGGACGAGGGCGAGCGTCTGGACATGATGATGGCCTATTTCTCCCCCAACAAACGGCTTCGCCGATGCATCCGCACGATTGCCCGCAAGGGAAAGACCACCCTGCTGCTGGCTGGCAAGAGCGACAATGCCGCCACCATCGGCGCGGCGCGCGCGCTTTACCGCCGCCTGCTGGAGGCGGGCGCCGCGGTTTACGAATTCCAGCCGTGCAAGCTGCACACCAAGCTGATCGTGCTCGACGATGCCGTCTACATGGGCAGCGCCAATTTCGACATGCGCAGCCTCTACGTGAACCTGGAAATCGTGCTGCGCATAGAGGACGCTGACCTTGCCGAACGCATGCGCGGCTTCATTCACGATCATCTTCCCGCCAGCGAAGAAGTCACGCCCGAACTGCACGCGCGGCGCGCCACCATGTGGACGCGGACGAAGTGGTGGGCGTGCTGGTTCCTCGTCTCGGTGGTGGACTACACCGTCAGCCGGAAGCTGAATCTGGGGCTGTCATAACCCCTATTCCGCTGCGTCCGGTGTCCAACCCTCTGCGTAGCGTTCGAACCACGCCAGGATGGCAGAAGCTTTCGCCGCGCTTTGGGAAGGGCGCGCGGCGATCCCGCCGTGGCTTGCGCCAGGTACGCGGACCAGTGCGGTAGGCACACCTACGAGTTGCAGGGCCGAGTAATACTGGACGGCCTCGCTCACCGGAGTGCGATAGTCCTGCGCGCCGACCACCACCAGAGTAGGCGTTTCCACGTTGCCCACCAGGGACAGCGGCGACTTGTTCCAGAACGTCTGCGGATCTTCCCACGGGCGCGAACCGAGCCAGTAGAGGCCGAAGTAGCCCGTGCCATCCGCTGTCAGCGCCTGTGTAGTCCAGTTGATGACGGGCTTCTGCGTGGCCGCCGCGCGAAAACGGTTGGTATTGCCAATGATCCAGGATGTCAGCACACCGCCGCCAGACCCGCCGGTGACGAAAAGTCGATCCGGATCGGCGATCCCCAGTTCGATCGCCCGGTCCACGATGCTCATCAGATCGTCGTAGTCGTTACCGGGATAGGCCTTGTCGATTTCCTGCGCGAACGCTTCGCCATAGCTGGTGGAACCACGCGGATTGGCGGAAAGCACGGCGTACCCGGCGGCAGCGTATAGCTGGTTGTCGGTTGCGAAATGCGGGCCGTAGGCAGCGAAGGGGCCGCCATGGATTTCCAGAATCAGCGGGACCCGCGTGCCTTCCACATAGCCGGGCGGAAGAGTCAGCCAGCCCTGGATTTCCTGCCCGTCGTAACTCGAGGCAACGGTGATTTCGCGCACTTCGCCAAATGCCTTCGTCGATAACAGTCCGGCATTGAGATTGGTGAGATAGCGAGCTTCGCCGCCAGCGCGGATGACCTGCACGTCCGCCGGGCGCGTAGGCGTGCCGCCTGTAAGTGCGATCGTGTCGTCGTCGGAGACCGAGAAGCTGCCGCCGGTGTAGGGGCGATCCAGCCCGCCGCCGGAAAGGCCGGTGGCGACCGTGCTGACATCGCCATCGAGTTCGATCCGCGCCACCTTGGTCTCGCCGCGCTCGTCATATTGCACGTAGATACCGCGCGAATCGGCGTCCCATTCGAAAGCGCCCACGTCATGGTCCCAGTCCTGCGTCAGCAGGCGGCGGTCGGAGCCATCGGCATCCATCACGTAGAGTTCGCTTGCCTCGTATGCGCGGCCGACATCGTCGAAACCGACGTAGGCGATCAGGCGCCCATCGGGCGAAACCTGTGCGCCCCCATCAGGGCCATCGCGGTTCGTCAATTTCGTGAGACCGAGCGTCGCGACATCGAGCGCCCATACATCTCCCTCCACCGGATCGGTCTGCCAGTTGGCATTGCGGTTGGCGGAAAAGTAGATGGTATCGCCGTCGGGAGACCAGCTGAGCGGACCTCCGTCGTGGTATTCCCCGAAGGTCAGCTGCCGCGGTGCGCCTCCCGTGGCGGGAATGACGAAGATCTTCTCATAGCCGGGCGTGATCTCTCCCGCTCCGTCGGCCCGGAAATTGACGAGATCCGTGATTTCCAAGCTCTCGGCCCATTCGGCTCCTTCGGGCTTGTTCGCAGGGGCGGACCCGAGCGATGGCGCGTCGTCCTCCACCAGCATGGTATAGGCGATGGACCGGCCGTCGGGAGACCAGGCAATGCTCGAAGGGCTGTTGGGCAGCCCGGTCAGCCGAACGGCCTCCCCGTTTGCCAGCCATTTCACCCACAACTGCGAATTGCCGCCTTCGGTGGAAACGTAGGCAACGCGGGTTCCATCGGGTGACCAGTGCGGAGAGTAGGCATCGCCGTTCTGGCCAGCGAAAGGCATTTCCGCGCCACTTGCAACATCGATCATCCAGATGGAATTGACCGCCCGGTCCGACATGATGTCGTTCTGTTGGCGCACGTAGACGATGTGGTCGCCATCGGGGCTGATCTGCGGATCGGCGGCTATGGCGAGATCGAACAGGTCCTCGCCGGTAAAGGTGCGGTTGGGGCCGGTACGATCGGATCCTTGCGCCGAGGCCGACATCGGGACCGGCTGCTGGTCCTGTGGAATGGAGGATTGCGACTGCGCTGCGATCGGCACCAGGATGAGAGCAAAGGCGCTGGCGGCGGCGAAAAGACCGTATTGCATGTGGTTCCCCGTGAAACGTTACCCCCGGGGTCTTAGCGTTGCGGCAAGAGCGGTCAATCGGCCCCTACTCGAAACCGTAGTCCGAATAGTCCTTCATGTTGGGCGAGGTGAACTTGGTGAACTCGCTCTGGAACAGCAGGGGCACGTTGCCGGTCGAGCCGTGGCGCTGCTTGGCGACGATCAGCGTCGCCTTGTTGCGCAGCTCCAGGTAGCGGTCTTCCCAGGTGCGGTACTTTTCCTTGTCGGCTTCGGAGCTCGTCTCAGTCGGCATGTCGGGGCGCAGGGCCTCGTGATAATAGTCGGCGCGGTAGATGAACCACACCATGTCGGCGTCCTGCTCGATGGAGCCGGATTCGCGCAGGTCGGAAAGCATCGGGCGCTTGTCCTCGCGCTGTTCCACCGCGCGCGACAGCTGCGAGAGCGCGATCACCGGCACCTGCAGTTCCTTGGCCAGCGTCTTCAGGCCGCGGCTGATCTCCGAAATCTCGTTCACGCGGTTGTCCTGGCTGCGGTTCGACCCTTGCAGCAGTTGCAGGTAGTCGACCACGATCAGGCCGATATCGTGGCGCCGCTTCAGCCGGCGCGCGCGGGTGCGCAGCGCGGAGATGGAAAGCGCCGGGGTATCGTCGATGTAGAGCGGCAGTTCGGCCAGCTTCTGCGCCGCATAGGACAGTTTCTGGAACTCCTCGCGCTTCAGCGAGCCCGAGCGCAGCGCCTCGGACGAGATTTCCGCCTGCTCCGCCAGAATACGCGTGGCCAGCTGGTCGGCGCTCATTTCCAGGCTGAAGAAGGCGGCGGGCGCGCCGTAGTTGTGCGGACCGCCGTCGCGCAGGAATTTCAGGTGCTCCTCGGCGCAGTTGAAGGCGATGTTCATGGCCAGCGACGACTTGCCCATGCCCGGGCGACCGGCGAGGATCACGAGGTCGGAATTGTGCAGGCCGGCGGTCTTGTTGTCGATGGTGACAAGGCCGGTGGTCTTGCCCGACAGCTTGCCGCCCGAATTCATCGCCGCTTCGACCAGGCGGATCGCATCCATCGAGGCGCTGCGGAATGAGATGCCCGCCTTCTCGCTGGTGGCGCCCTCGGCAACCTCGAACAGCCGCGCCTCGGCATGTTCGATCTGCCGCTGCGGTTCCACCTCTTCCGAGGTGTCGAGCGCGCTTTCCACCAGTTCGCGGCCTACGCCCACCAGTTCGCGCAGCAGGGCGAGGTCGTAGATCTGCTTGGCCAGCTCGCGCGGGGCGAGCAGGCCCTGCCCGTCGGCGGTCAGCTGCGCCAGGTAGGCCGTGCCGCCCAGTTCGCTCAGCGTCTCGTCGCTTTCGAAATAGGGCTTCAGAGTGACCGGGGTCACCACCATCTGCCGGTCCACCAGCGTCAGGATGCGATCGAAGATGCGCCCGTGGATGGGGGCGAAGAAATGCCCCGCGCGGATCTCCACCGGCAGCTCTTCCAGCACGGAATTGTCGATCAGCACGGCACCCAGGAACGCCGCCTCCGCCTCCAGGTTGGCGGGGAGGGAGCGGCCTTGCGGGGCGGCGTCGCTGGCGTTGCGGTCGGTGCGGGTGAGCAGGTCGTGATCGGGCATCCGGCTCTGATGCTCCGGACGAACGCCAACGGCAAGATTGACAGCACGAAACCTTTCCGGGTGTGACTATTGTGCCTGTGGATAGCGGGGAGAAACCCGGCCAGCGCTTTTGGCAATTGAACGCGGGGCCGTGCTCGGGCAGGAGGGCACCGGCCATGAACCAGGAAACCGCCAACCGTATCGAGACGATCACGCTGGACGAGGCGACCGTTCTCGCGCGCAGCGACGACATCGAGAAAGAGCGCGAGGTTGCCCTGCGCGACCTGGTGGAGGAAAACTTCTTCCGCCCCATGCGCGCCACCGACAACGGGCACGAGGGCCCCTGGAGCGTGCACCTGGAAGTGGTGGAAGGCATGCTGGCCTGGCACCTGACCGACAACGCGGGCGAGGCGGCGGGCACCATCGGCCTCGGCATGGCGCGCATGCGCCGGGCGATCCGCGACTACTTCGCCATATGCGACAGCTATTACAAGGCCTTGCGCCGCGCCAGCGCGCAGGAGATCGAAACCATCGACATGGCCCGCCGCGGCATCCACGACCGCGGCACGCGCCACCTGCTGGATGCGCTGGAGGGCAAGGTGGAAACCGACTTCGAAACCGCCAGGCGCCTTTTCACCTTGATCTGCGTGCTGCATATCAAGGCCTGATTCGAACATCGGGATTGCAATGGGTCGAAAGCGCAAATCGGTCTGGCGCTGGCGTATCGCCGCGCTTTTGCTGCTGGCCGCCATCGTGGCGGGCACATACGGCTGGTGGCGCGCCATCGGCTGGCAGCCGCCGCGCGCCGAATATCCGATGCAAGGGGCGCTCGTAGGCGCGGACGACGGAGCGGTGGACTTCAACGCCCTGCGCGCGACGGGGGCGGACTTCGTCTACCTGGAGGCCAGCCACGGCGCGGAAGGGCGCGACCCGCAGTTTCCGCGCAACCTTGCCGCCGCCACCGATGCGCCGCTGCCGCACGGCGCGGTCCACGCCTACGATCCCTGCGTGCCCGCCCAGCGGCAGGCTGCCAACTTCGTCACCATAGTGCCGCGCGATCCGCAGCTGCTGCCGCCCGCCATCGCGCTGGACAAGCTGGCCAGCGAATGTGCCGACCCGATCGTCGAGGCCGGGCTGGAAAGCGAGCTGACGACCTTCATCAACCAGGTGGAAGGCCACGCCGGGCAACCGGTGGTGCTGAAGATCAGCCCGGCGTTCGAGGCGGAGCATGCCATCGCCGCGCGGGTGGAGCGCAACCTCTGGCTGGAGCGCGACTTCCTGCAGCCCGACTATGCCGGTCGTCCGTGGACCCTGTGGACCGCCACATCGTACCTGCGGGGCGAGGCCAGCGACGGTCCGCTGCGCTGGGTGGTGGTGCAGCCCTGAGGGCGCGTCAGGAAGCCAGTCTTTCGCCCTGGCAAAGCGTGGCGCGAACGGCGCGGTGATCCGAACCGCTATCGGGCATGATGGTGAATTCGCGCAGGTCCAGGTTCCCTCGCAGCATGATCTGATCCAGCGGCCAGCCCAGCAGCGTCAGGTTCGCAGGGAAGGTGGGATAGGTGCCACGCCCGATCCGCGGATCGCGCCAGTTGCCTTCCTCGCGAAAGCGCGTGGTCGTGCTGGACCAGGGCACGTCGTTGAAATCGCCCATCGTCAACCCGTCGGGGTCGTTGGCGGGCGTGCGCGTGCCCGCACGCACGATGCTCTCGTCACGCTCCTCGGTGTTCCAGTCGGGCAGCGGCGGCTTGGGGTGCAGGCCGATGAATTCGAAGGTCTCGCCGTTGGGAAGATCGATCGTGGCGTAGAGCGTGGGCGTATCGCGGTAGGTGTTTTCCACCATGCGCGCGTCGGCGACCGGCAGGCGGCTGGCAAAGGCCATGCCGAAAGCGTGCGGCTGCGGCTCCGTAATGGTGAAAGGATAGTCGGCCAGCGTTCCCTGCAATTCGTCGAGCCAGGTCTGGTCCGTCTCCATCAGCAGCAGCAGGTCCGGCGAGACATCCTCGATCTGCGCGGCGACCTCGGCATAGCCGGTGTTCTTGACCTTCACGTTGACCGAAAGCACGGTGAAGCACTGCGCCATCTCAGCCTCGTTCGCCGCGATCCGCTCGATCTCCTCGCCGGCCAGCCCGGAATAGGGCCAGATTCGCCAGGTGTTGATCAGGGCAGTGAAACCGAAAAGGGCCACCGCCACCCAGCGGCCCTTGCCGTTCAGCACCAGGGCGACAACGCCCAGCAGCACGGCCGCGTAGGTCAGCGGCTCTCTTACGAGATCCACCGTCCGAACCAGCCAGTAGTTGCTCGGGACCAGCGAGATAAGCGTGGCGATAAGGGCCAGCGCGGCAATGGCGATCAGCGTGACAGTAAAGAATCGGCGCATGGTTGTTCCCCCGGTTTGTGCCAGTCAATTGACCGACGAACCGGGCGGGTGTTCCGATAAACACCGGTTTGGCTGGATCAGCTATCCCTGGTTTCCAGCCATTCCACCAACGCGCCGAGGCATTCGCGCGCCAGCAGCTTGCACCGTTCCGGGCTCCACCCCTGTTCGGGATCGGGCCAGTCGTCATTGTCCTTGAACGGCATTTCCAGCGTCATCGCCGTGGCGCCATAGCGCTCGGCCACCTGGTTCGTGCTGATGGACAGGTTGGCCTTGCCCGCTGCGGACTTGGGATAGCCCTTGGCGCTCTGGAATTCGGGCGTGCGCCGTTCGAGGATACGCTGGTAGCGGTACATCCGCTCGCCCTGCTCGTCGGTCCACGAGGGGATGCCCTCGAACCCGGCCAGGAACACCGCGGCAATCGCCTCGTCGCCGTGCACGTCCATGGCGAAATCCACGCCGCTTTCGTCCATGGCGTTGCGGATGGCGAGCACTTCGGGCGATTTCTCCGCGCTTGGCTCGGCCCATTCGCGGTTCAGGTTCACGCCGTCGGCATTGGTGCGCAGGTGGCCGCGGAAGGAGCCGTCGGGATTGCAGTTGGGCACGACGTGCAGGCGGCACTTCTCGCGCAGCACGCGGCCCACCGCGTCGGCGGGATCGGTGAGAACTTCCAGCGCGCCTTCCATCCACCATTCGGCCATGGATTCGCCCGGATGCTGGCGGGCGTAGAACCACACCTGCGTATCGCCTTCGCCCATTTCCAGGCAATCGAGCGGACGGCCGTCCAGCGTCTCGCCCAGCCGCCGGTAGGTAACGCCGGGGGTGCTTGCCGCTTCCGAGACAAGATCGTTGTGCCGTTCCATCGAATAGGGCGCGAAGTAGGCGAACCATGCCATGTCGGAGGCGGGCGTGTAGCGGATGGTGAGCGTGCCGTTGCCCTTTGTCTTGTCGTACGAGCTCTCCGCGCGGCCCCACCATGCGCGGTCTTCGGTGACGCAGGCGTTGTAGCCGGGCCAGCCTTCCGGATAGGCGCTGTCGGCGAGCTGGTCGATGGTCAGCACAAGTTCGCGGCCCGCCGCGCCGGACACGCGGAAATGAAACCACTGCGCGAATTCGCTGTTGCGATCGCGGGGGATGCGCAGGTGTGCGGTTGCCCCGTCGATGGACACGACCTCGATATTGCCGCTGTCGAAAGCGGCGTCGATATTGATATCAGATGTACTCATTCGACCGCGATAGTCTCCCCGCTCGTTCCGGGAAAGTCCGAAAACAGCGCATCGATGATGTGCGGCGCGGCGACCGCATCGGCGGCGTAATCGCTGTTCGCGGTAGCCGTCATTCCGGCGCGGCCTTCCCACAGGTTCTGGTCTCCACCGGCTTCTCGGATGCTCACCGAAACCTCGCGCGCGATCCGCTCAGAAGGCCGACCGCCGAGATTGAAGCCGATGCCCACGCCTACGCCGGAGCCGTAGGTGCCGGTCGATCCGCCCACGCCCACGTCCACGGGGCTGCGACGCTCGCCTTCGCCGAGAACGTATTGATCGATGGCCAGCCGGGCGACCTGTGAGCCGTTCACCATCACGACCCTGTAGCCAAGCTCCTCCAGCTCTAGCCGCAGCGCATCGCGATAGAGGCCGTACTCGAGGCTTTCCGCCGACAGGCCCGTGGCGGGCACGATCTGTATCGTCCCCTGGCCAAGAAACGCGGGCTGATCGCCAACGAAGCGGGTGACGTCTACCGGCGAGACGTAGGCGGGCGTGGCGCAGCCACCAAGTAGCGCGGCACCGGCCAGGGCGGCAAGGATGGGGGCGGAAGCGGCTTTCTTTTTCATGCAACGGTAACGCAGCAAAAGGGCGAAAAGTGCCCGCGCGATATTCGCATCAATTGCCGTTTAACGCAGACATGCTAACCGCCGCCCCATGGCGAACCAATGTCCCGTCCTGGTAACCGGGGGTGCCGGCTATATCGGTAGCCACGCCGTGCTGGCGCTGCGCGATGCCGGCTGGCCGGTGGCGGTGATCGACGACCTCTCGACGGGCTTCCGCTTCGCCGTGCCGGACGGGGTCCCCTTCTACGAGGGCGACATTGCCGACGCGGGCCTCGTGGCCCGCATCCTGGCCGAGCAGGACATCGGCGCGGTGATGCATTTCGCCGGGTCCATCGTGGTGCCGGAGAGCGTCGAGAACCCGCTCAAGTACTATCACAACAACACCGCCAAGAGCCGCGCGCTGATCGAGGCGATGGTGCGCGCGGGCGTGCCGCACGTGATCTTTTCCTCGACCGCGGCGACCTACGGCATTCCCGAGACCTCGCCGGTCACGGAAGACGCGCCGCGCCAGCCGATCAATCCCTATGGCTGGTCGAAGCTGATGACGGAGCAGATGCTGGCCGACGCGTCCGCCGCGCACGCGTTCAACTATTGCGCGCTGCGCTATTTCAATGTCGCGGGGGCCGATCCGCAGGGCCGCAGCGGCCAGTCGACGAGCGGAGCGACGCACCTGATCAAGGTCGCAGTGGAGGCCGCTCTGGGCAAGCGCGACAGCGTGAGCGTGTTCGGCACCGATTACGATACGCCCGACGGAACGGGCGTGCGCGACTATATCCACGTCAGCGACCTGGCCCATGCCCATGTGCTGGCGCTGGAGGCGCTGCTGGAGCAGCCGGAGCGCAACCTGACTATGAACTGCGGCTACGGTCGCGGCTTTTCGGTGCTGGAGGTGCTCGACGCGGTCGACCGGGTGGCCGGCGTGACAATCGAACGCGTGCTCTCCCCGCGCCGCGCAGGCGATCCCGATTCGCTGGTTTCCGATCCCGCGCGAATCCGGGCGACCCTGCCGTGGCAGCCGAAACATGCTGAGCTCGATTCCATCGTCGCCCATGCCCTTGCGTGGGAGCGCAAGCTGGATGCAATTCGCGGCGAAGCTTGACTTGCCGCGGGTGTCGCACTATCCGCGCGCCTTGAAATTACGGCATCGGAGGCCATCTCCGGTGCCGATTATTTTTCGGGAACAGACCAATGAAGATCCGCAACAGCCTCAAGTCGCTGAAGAACCGCCATCGCGATTGCCGCGTGATTCGTCGTCGCGGTCGCACCTACGTGATCAACAAGACCAACCGTCGCTTCAAGGCCCGCCAGGGCTGATGAACGCCGTGCCGCTGCAACGCGGCACCGGTCTTTTGCAAAGCCCCCGCCACCACGGGGGCTTTTTGCATGTCTGACATCCGCGCAAACCCCTCCGCGGTGGTGTTCGACATCGGTCGCGTCATCATCCGCTGGGACCTGCGGTTCCTGTTCGAAAAGCTGATCGACGAGCCGGCGGAACTGGACTGGTTCCTGGCCAACGTCGTGACCGAGGAATGGCACCACCAGCAGGACGAGGGCCGCCCGCTGGCCGAGATGGTGCCCGAACGCATCGCCCGCTTTCCCGACCATGCGCCGCTGATAAATGCCTATGCCACGCGGTTCGCGGAAACCTATCCCGAGAATATTCCCGGTACGCTGGACCTGATCGCGCGGCTGAAGGCGCGCGGCGTGCCGCTGTTCGGCCTGTCCAACTTCGGCGCCGACTTCTGGGACGAATTCCTCGCCCGCCAGCCGGTGTTCGAGGGCTTTCGCGACATCGTCGTCTCGGGCCACGAGAAGTGCGCCAAGCCCGATCCCCGGATCTATGCCTTGGCGGAAGAGCGGTTCGCGATGCCGCCGGGCGCCCTGTTCTTCATCGACGACAAGGCGGAAAACATCGCCGCTGCCCGGGCAAGGGGCTGGCATGGCCACGTGTTTACCGATGCAGACGCGCTCGAGGCGGATCTTCTCGCCAGGGGCCTGCTGGACTGATCCGCAAAAAAGAAGGCCCCGGCACGTGGGTGCCGAGGCCCTTCGTGAAGTGTCCGCCCGGAGTGGAGAGAGGCGGGCGGAGGGGTTCGTCAGCCGTTGCAGCGCGCCAGCTGATCTTCGGAAAGCGGCGATCCATTGGCATTGAAGCTGGCGATGGTGCCCATTTCGCGGCGCAGTTCGCTGCACACGCGCAAGGGCCGGTCGCCGCTGCGCGGGGCGGTGCAGGTCGTGCCTTCACAGCGGAACACCACGCCGCCGGCGATGGCCCGGCCTTCGCTGGCGGGCTGGGCCAGTTCGACGGTGAACCACGGTGCGGCGCTGCGGGCCTGCAGCGCTGCGGGAGCCAGCGCAGCCGACAGGGCAAGCGCGGCGGAAATGGCGAGAGCGGGAAGACGGGTCACGGCGGGGCTCCTTTGACAGCATTGTAAGTTGCAACACAAAACCGGTTGCAATCGCAGACCTACCCACCACGTTTCAAAACGCAACCCTTCATTGCGATTTTTTTTGGCTTTCCCTCGTTTGCCTGTAGGACATACGCGGGACACAGGAATTTGAATGGGTATTAGAGAACCGCTGCGTGAACTTGGTTGCGGCCTGCCGCATGCTCTGGAAGTGATTGGGGAACGCTGGTCGTTCCTGATATTGCGCGCCGCCTTCAACGACCTGAAACACTTCGAAGAATTCTCCAGCGAGCTGGGCATCGCCCGCAACATTCTCTCCAACCGACTGGCCAAGCTTGTCGATCACGGAGTGATGGAGCGCCATCCGTGCGAAAGCGATCGGCGCAAGGTGGAATACCGGCTCACGGAAAAGGGGCTGGACCTGCTGCCCGCCATGCTGGCGCTGCGCCAGTGGGGCGAACGCTACGGAACCGGCATCTCTCCCGACCTGGTGCTGGTGGACAAGCGCGACGGCAAACCCATTGCGCCCGTGGCGCTACATGCGCACGACGGGCGCGAGATCGGCTGGCACGACCTGGCCTGGTCCAAGACCGAGAAGACCGCCAAGTCCGCCACGGACTGCTGCTGAGCGATCCGCCGACAACACCTGACGGCCGCTATATTGTGGTACGCGGTCGCCTTTGGCGTGCCAGCGACCCGGCCCTCTCTGAAGACCAGCGCCAGCGCCTTGTCAGCGACCTGATGGATGCGCGCCGCGCCGTGCGCGATGCGAAGGGGGACGAGGAGGCGCTGAAGTCCGCCCGCAAGCGCGTGGATGCGGCCAAGGTCGCGCTGGGCGAGCGCGGGCCGGTCTGGTGGGATGACGGCGCGCCCGACTACAATCGCCACATGGCAAGGAACACGCCCTATGCCCAATGGTGGAAGGATGTCGGCGGTGCGTCCGGCCCGTAGTCAGGCCCTGTGTCAGACCATCGAACCCGCCTTCACTCGTTCTTGCCGGCCGGCTCGGCATTGTCATCGAGAGAGGTGGAATCCCACTTCGCGGTGAAAGGTCCGCTGGCCATGAGCAGCACCAGCACCAGCCCGGCCATGATCGCGCCCAGCCACACCTCGCCCATGCCGCAGGCAAGGCCGATGGCACCTGCCGTCCAGATCGCTGCGGCGGAGCCTGCTCCCTGCACGAAATTGCCCTCGCGGAACATGGCACCAGCGCCAAGGAAGCCGATGCCGGTGATCACGCCTTCCACCACGCGCGTGGGATCGATGCGCGATTGCGGATCGGCGGTGGAATGCAGCAATTCGATCGAGGCCATGATCAGGCCCGCAGCGCCCACGGCGATGATGACGAAGGGCCGAAAGTCGATCGGCTTCTTGCGCAGGAAGCGCTCCAGCCCGATCAGGAACGGCAGCAGCGCCGCCGCGCCCAGTCGCACGACGACCTGCGTCCACGTCACGGTATCGGGTCCGGCCAGTTCTTCCATGAAATGACAATGAGCGGCGCTGGCGATGGTTTCGCGCCACGCTGCCCATCACAGCCAGCCGGTGTGCTCCGCCAGGATCTTCACGCCCAGCCCGATCAGCACGACGCCGCCAGCAACCTCCGCCTTCTTCCCCAGCGCCGGGCCGATCCGGGCGGCGAACCAGTATGCCGGGGTGCACAGGACCAGCGTGACCGCGCCGATGATCAGGCAGGACAGCAGCACGGGGAGCCCG
This sequence comes from Aurantiacibacter hainanensis, assembly GCF_036321025.1. Lineage (NCBI taxonomy): Bacteria > Pseudomonadati > Pseudomonadota > Alphaproteobacteria > Sphingomonadales > Erythrobacteraceae > Aurantiacibacter > Aurantiacibacter hainanensis. Next base: position 982,333 of record NZ_JAZAPB010000001.1, on the reverse strand, counting down.
AACAGCTCGAGCGTGAGGCCCGCGGCGGCCGCGTCTATCGAAGTTGCAATGGCAGCAATCAGCAGGGCGCCGAACCGGGAACGGCCTTCGGGCGCAGTCGCAGTTTCGGTCTCGTCGGCTTCCAGCCCCTCGCTCAGCATCCTGAATCCCAGGAAGGACAGCAGGGCGAAAGCGATCCAGTGGTCGATGGCCTCCAGCCAGCCTACGAACAGCGCGCCGAGCGCCCAGCCGAACAAGGGCATCACCCCCTGGGCGACACCGAAGGCAAGGCCGGTCTCCGCCGCCCGCGCCAGCGAATGCGGGCCTGCCGCTCCGCGCACGAGGGCGACGGCAAAGGCATCCATCGCAAGGGCAAGCGCAAGGATGAGGACGGCGATCATGCGACGCGCCTTGGCCAGCTAAGCCGCGCGGCGCAAGGCCCCGCTTCAGGCCCTCGGTGCCTGCCTGCGGTAGCTGAGCGCTTCGGCCACGTGGATGCGGCCCACCTGCTGCGCACCTGCAAGATCGGCCACGGTACGCGCGACGCGGAGCATGCGGGTATAGGCGCGGGCCGACAGGCGCATCTTTTCCGCCGCCTGCATCAGCAGGTCGCGGCCCTGCTCGTCGGGCGTGGCGAATTGCTCCAGCGCCTCGCCCTCCAGCTCGGCGTTGGAACGGATGCCGCGCGCGGTCTGCACCCTGCGCGCGGCGGCAACCCTCGCGGCGACTTCCGCGCTCCCCTCTGCAGGCGGGGGGAGGGAGAGATCGGCGGCGCTGACGGGGTCGACTTCCACATGCAGGTCGATCCGGTCGAGCATGGGGCCCGATACCTTGGACTGGTAGTCGACGGCGCACTTCGGCGCGCGGCTGCAGGCCAGCGCCGGGTCGCCCAGGTGCCCGCAACGGCACGGGTTCATCGCCGCCACCAGCTGCACGCGGGCGGGGTAGGCGACGTGGGCATTGGCGCGGGCCACGTCCACCTTGCCGGTCTCAAGCGGCTGGCGCAGCGAATCGAGTACGGCGCGCTGGAATTCCGGCATTATGTAGCAAGCGCACCAAATGAATTACAGACATAATCGCCTGTAATCCACTATGTATCGCATATGGCTACACCGCACGTTATCACCGCCCTACGCGACAAGCGGGGCGAACTCGCCGGACAGATCGACGGGCTACAGGACCAGCTTCGCCAAGCGATGATCGACCTGGACCATGTAGATTGCACCTTGCGGCTGTTCGATCCCGACATCGAACTGGACGAGATTAAGCCGAAGCCGCTCCCGCCACGGCATCACGCCTTCAAGGGGCAGGTAACGCGCTCCATCCTCGCCATGCTACGCAAGGAAGGGCCGATGGACGCAAAGGCCATCACGATACGGCTGATGGGGGAGCGGGAGTTGAATACCGCTGACAAGACGCTGGTGAAGGCGATGCACAAGCGAATTGGGGCGGCGTTGCGGAATTTGCGGGAGAGGCAGCTTGCCACCAGTGAGCAAGGTAAGGGCGGACTGCTGCTGTGGTCTATTCTCCGTGCTTGAATCAATGAATCAAAATTGCAACATTTAGATTCAGCGTTCTAGACCCAAATGAAACTTTGTTGCCTTTTGGGTCGTTATCCCCCACAAATGCACTGTTAACGTTGGCTATGCTAGCGTTGACGCAAGTCCGAGATGGGCTTGAAACGAAAGGACGAGAAGTGACGGAACTGATTGAAAAGGGACATTTTTTTGTCGGCGAGTTGCCAGATGGCAAATTCGTTGCTGCGTCCAATTCGTCACCATACTTCTGCTTCCGTGCTCAGTCGGAAGATGATGTGTTGGCGAAGGTGGATGCCGCGCTGACCTATTACTACAGCGTATGCGGCGAAAAGCCCGCTATGCAAAAGCGGGCCACTGCAACGGTCAACAATTGGAAAAACAAGAGAGCCGTTCCCTTTAAGGAATACGCGCACGCCGTCTAAGTGGGTTTCTACGTTAGCCTAGATGGCGTCGATGATGGGACGCTCTTGCTTGCAGGCTTCGTCCTCATTGAAGAGGGCGAGGCCTACAAGATTTATCGGCACTATGGCGAGGACGTGATTGTCGACAAGGACGATCCGTTCGTCGTGGTGGAGGACATAAATGACGCGGCTGTTCTTGGTTCGGAAATAATCCCCATTCCACCGGAAAATAACGAGCATTAAGCGCCGCGTTGCCAGTAGCCCGTCCAGCTACGGCTCTGGCGCGAAGTCATCGCAGCACCAGTCAGCATCATAGCCTGATCGCCATTGCTTTCGCGGCGCATATCCTCGCGCCACGCAGCTTCGCCAGCGTAGGCGTAGAGATAGCGGCCCGCGATATGGTGATGGGTGCCAACTTCCATGCGGCGGAGGCGGCTGAAATAGCTTTCGGCTTGGTTGGTGCAAACTCCTTCGTCCATGAACGCAACGGAGTGATTGACGCGCTTAGTGTCCCAACCAGCGTGAAGCGCATCCCAGCCTGAACCTTCATCGGCGTAGATCGTGGCGAGAGTGCCAACGTGATCGCGAACGAACGGCACCGCATCGCCCTCATTGGCGACAACGAAGGGCAGCGAACGGCCCTCGCGCTCGCGCATAATGACAACGCACTGGCGCTTATTGTTGCGGTTGGCGACAAGGCGACGGTCCTTGCGATCAGCCTTCCGGTTCTCCGGCTTCACATAGCCGCCGAAGTAACCGCCATCGACTTCCACGGTGCCGTTCAGCTTGGTATTCTTGAACTCGCGAGCCATCGCTTCGCGCAGCTTGTGAAATAGCACGAAGGCAGTCTTGTATTGCACGTCCAGATCGCGCGATGCCTGGAGGGCGCTGATGCCCTTGGCGCCGTTCACGAAGATCACGATTGCCGCCAGCAGGTTTGTGAAGGACAGTTTGCGCGAGGCAAATATCGTGCCGCTGGTCACGCTGAACTGGTGGTGACAGCCAACGCACTTGAACTTGCGACGGGTGGAAATGTGATAAGACTCGGCACAGCCGCAGCGCGGGCAGATGGGTTCGCCATCGGTTTCCGGCCAACGCATTTCGCAGAACAGCCCGTAAGCCGCGTCCTCGCCCATGCGAAATACCTTCGCCAATGAGAGAGTGCGGGCCTTGGCCGAGAGGAGGAAATGTTGTGCCATTGTCATTATATCCGTTGCTTATGCATCGTATATAGCGACATTAGCGCACCTTGTAAAGTGCAAATGCATCGCCTATAGTGACATTCACACTACACGGAGCGACATATGCCGGTGCAAGAAAAGGAATGGGAGGATCACGTGAAGACCCTCCTGAAAGTCGAGTTGAAACGCAAAGGCGTGACTTATTCGGAGCTTGCCGGGAAGCTGGCTGACATTGGGGTGATGGACTCGGAGCCGAATATCAGGAACAAGATCAGCCGGGGTAAATTCACGGCGGTGTTTCTCGTCCAATGTTTGACGGCAATAGGGGTAAATTCAGTAAGATTGGATGGGGACTAGTCGCCATCATAACGGGCTCGGCGCTGTTAGCAGTGCTGGTAGCTTGGCCGATTTATCTAGAGCAACGCGAAGCCTACACTGAGGCTACCCGCAACGCCGCCGACTATTCCGAAAATGCCAATGACAAGATCGCGCTCGAATGTTCGGGTCTTGCCGGACAGCAGCGCGATGTTTGCGCGGATGAAATAAACGACTCCGCACGCGAACATCAACGCAACGAATATGATCTGGCCGCCCAGCGCACGATGGCGCTCTGGACGGGTGTAATGGGCGGGATGGCGGTATTGGGCATCGCTCTCAGTGCCATTGTTGCTTACTTGGTGCTGGCGACCTGGCGCGACACTAAGCGCGCTGCCGATACGTCCGAGCGTTCGCTGGAAATCCAGACGCGCCCATTCCTGTATCTGGACAAAGTTGAGCACGAGAGATTCGATTTTGACGAACAGGGAGTGGGCTATGGCTTCACGTTCTTCATCAAAAATCTCGGCGTTCTGCCGGCGACAAATCTGCGAATTTGGACATACTCGGCCGTTCTTGACCGCTGGGAACCGGTCAACGCCGAATTTACCGAAAAGGCCATTGAGATTTCCGCCTGCCCACAGGGCGTAACGCGCAAGGTGTTCGAGCGTTTGATCCTCACGCGCGCCCAAGTGGATGAATTCGAGTCGTTCAAAACGCAATTCTTGTTGGGCATTAAGATCGTCTTCGACACGCGATTTCGGAAGAACAAAACCGTCCGCGAATACCGTTGGGCCGACATTGGTAGCCTCCGCAACGGCGGCTTGTTCTACCTGTCGAGACGTGAGCCCTTGGATACGACCGGCGACCTCTTTGCAGACGATAGCCCCGCAAATGATGACAGCCGCCATCGCGCAGATGGATAACCATCTACGCATTGGTGCGCTTGCTACATAATGCCGTGGAATTCAGGCAATTCGTCGAGGAAGAGGACGCCTAGGTGCGCCAGGCTCACTTCGCCGGGGCGCACGCGCAGCCCGCCGCCCGTCAGCGCCGCCATGCTGGCCGAGTGGTGCGGGGCGCGGAACGGGCGGCTGCGGCTGATCTTCCCGCCTTCCAGCAGGCCAGCCACCGATTGCACCATGCTCACCTCCAGCGCTTCAGCCGGGGAAAGTGGAGGCAGGATGCCGGGAAGGCAGCTGGCGAGCAGGCTCTTGCCCGCGCCGGGCGGGCCGTTCATCAGCAGGTTGTGTCCGCCCGCCGCGGCGATTTCCAGTGCCCGCTTGGCGGTTTCCTGCCCCTTCACCTGTTTCAGGTCAGGCCCGTGGTGGTTCTCCTCCACGTCGCCCGGCTGGGGCTCGGGCAATTGCTGCTTGCCGGAAAGGTGCGCCAGCAGGTCCACCAGGTTGGGCGCGGCGCACACGCGCACGCCGCTCGCCCAGCGCGCTTCCGGTCCCTGTTTGGCAGGGCAGATCAGGCCGAGGTCGCTTTCGCTGGCGTGGAGCGCGGCCAGCAGCACCCCCGGCGATGCGACGATCCTGCCGTCGAGCGAGAGTTCGCCCACGGCCACCCACTCGCTCAGCTCCTCCGCATCGACCACTCCCATAGCGCCAAGCAGGGCCAGCGCGATCGGCAGGTCGTAGTGGCTGCCTTCCTTGGGCAGGTCTGCGGGGGAGAGATTGATTGTGATGCGCTTGGGCGGCAGGGAAAGGCCCATCGCCGCCAGCGCGGACTGCACGCGCTCCCGGCTTTCCCCCACAGCCTTGTCCGGCAGGCCGACCACGGAAAAGCGCGGCATGCCCGCGGCCAGCTGGCACTGCACCTCCACGCTGCGCGCTTCCAGGCCGAGATAGGCGACCGTCTGAACCAATGCGACCAAGTTTAAATCCCCGTTTTTGCAACGTGATAGCGCGTAGCTGGCCGCTGTCGAGGGGGAAGCGCGGCGCGGTTGTCGTTAACCCGGTGGCAACCTCTTTCGTTGGGAACGACGTAGGCCGGATACGCCAGATTGGGCGGCATGAAGCGCGTCCTGTCATGTCTTGCCGTCCTCTCCGCCACGCTTGCTGCGCCCGCCGCGGCGCAGGGCGTGACCGTGGTAGAGGAATGGGTCGAGGTGGAGACCACGGCCTCCCGCTACGTCTCGCCCCTGCAGGCCCGTACCGAGCAGGCCGCCATTGCCGCCTTCGGTCCGTTCCGCGTGATCGACCGCCAGACGGCGGCGCTGGTGGACATCACCGATGCCGCCTCGCCCGCGCAATTCGAGGCCCTGCTGCGAGCCTTTCCGCAGGTGGACACGCTGGAATTCGTGGAAGCGCCCGGCACGCACGACGACCGCGCCAACCTGGCGCTGGGCCGCACGATCCGCGCTCGCGGCATCGCCACGCGCGCTGCCGAGGGCGGATCGGTCCGCTCCGGCGCGGTGGAGCTGTTCCTGGCGGGCACGAAGCGCGAGATTGCGCCGGGCAGCGAATTTGCCGTGCACGGCTGGCTGGACGACTGGGGCCGGGGCGCGGAAGACTATCCCGCCGGCGCGCCCGAGCATCGCCGCTATATAGACTACTACGTGGAAATGGGCATGGACGATGTGCAGGCGCGCGAATTCTATGCCATGACCAATTCGGTGCCGTTCGAACAGGCGCGCTGGCTCACGGGCCGCGAGATGCGCGAATGGGTGGGCGAGGGCGCAGGCGGCAGCCGCGAAATCGGCGCCGTGGAAGCGCTCGCCCATCTTGACTTCGGGGCTGACCTCCAGTAATCGCGCGCTGCATGTGAGGCCGCCCCTCGATTGGCGGCCCTTTTCTTTTTGATACTCGAGGTATTCGACCATGAAGCGCACTTTCCAGCCGAGCAATCTCGTGCGTGCCCGCCGCCACGGCTTCTTCGCCCGCAAGGCCACTCCGGGTGGCCGCAAGGTGCTGCGCGCCCGCCGTCGTCGCGGTCGCAAGAAGCTGAGCGCCTGATTCGTTTGTCGCTCGTCCCTTCGGGCGAGCGTCATCGCCAGGCGCGCAGGCAAAGCCAAGCCTAACCGCCAAGACCGGGACAACCTGCGCCCGCTCCGGGCGGCCGTCAGGTCTCGCGGGCTCCTCTGGGAGCCCGTTTTTGCGCGTGCCACCTTCCGCTGCGCAAGTGTCTTTCCTATCTAACACACCATGACCCCCACGGTCCTCACCCGGCGCGCGGATTTTCTCGCCGCGAATCGCGGGCTTCGCAATGCGCGGCCCGGCTTTGTGCTGCTGACCCGGCCCAACGATGGGCAGGGCGTGCGCTACGGGATCACGGTGACCAAGAAGATCGGCAACGCCGTGGTGCGCAACCGCATGAAGCGGCGCTTTCGCGAACTGCTGCGCGCGGCCTTGCCAGAGCACGGCCTGCCCGATCACGACCACGTGCTGATCGGACGCGAGGGCGGGATCGGCCGCGATTTTGCGCAGATGGGCAAGGAACTGGCGATCTGCCTGGAGCATGCCGCGGAAGGGAAGGGCGATCCGGCCCGCCGCCCTCGTCGTGGCAACAAGAAGGGCCAGCGGTGAAGCGCGCGCTGATCCTTCTCGCGCGCGGCTGGCAGCTTGGACCCAGCCGCATCCTGCCGCCAACCTGCCGATACCAGCCCTCGTGCAGTGCCTACGCGGTAGAGGCGCTGGAAAAGCACGGTGCAATCAGGGGTGGATGGTTGGCCGCCAAGCGTATAATGCGCTGCCATCCCTGGGGGGGCCACGGCCATGATCCTGTGCCCGATGCACCGCACAACGACTAGACGCGACGGAATTTTCGACCTTGGACAACCAGCGTAACCTCATCATCGCCGTCGTGCTGAGCGCGATCCTGCTGTTCGGGTGGGATTTCGCCATGCGAACCTATTTCCCCGAGCCCGAGGAAGTGCCCGCCAACATGGCCAGCCGCGAGGACGCGCCGACGGATCGTGCGGGTCCGGAAGTGGCGGCCACCGGCATTGATGTCGGCGAGGGAATGCAGGCGCGCGACCTCGATACCGAGCTGGGCGCGACCGGACGCATCACCGTGGACGCGCCGGAAATCGCCGGTTCCATCAACCCCGTCGGTGCGCGGATCGACGACATCGTGCTGAAGACGCACCGTCAGACGGTGGAGCAGGACAGCGGCCCCATCCGCATGTTCGCGCCCGCCGGAACCGGCGCCCAGCAGTTCGCCCAGTTCGGCTGGGTGGGCGAGGGCGTTTCGGTGCCGGACGCGCAGACGCCGTGGCGCGTGATCGGCGGCGATACGTTGACGCAGGAAACCCCGGTCACGCTGGGCTGGGACAATGGCGCGGGACAGCAGTTCACGCTGACCTTCGCGATCGACGAGCACTACATGTTCACGGTGCGCCAGGCCGTGCGCAATACGGGCGATGACTCGATCGCGCTGCGTCCCTATGCCTTCGTGAACCGCACCAGCGAAACCGCCAGCGCCTCCACCTGGAACGTGCACTCCGGCCCGATTGCCGAAGGTTCGGGCGAAGTGAACTTCGACTGGGATTACGACGAGGTGGCCGAGGAAGGCCCGGTGGACCTCGCCGGCACCACGCAGTGGCTCGGCTTCACCGACATCTACTGGATGAGCGCGCTGATCGCCGACGAGGCCGGTGCCGCCGACGGCACGTTCCGCCATACCGGCAATGACATCTTTCGCGCCGACCTGATCTACGACGCGGTGACCGTGCCTGCGGGCGAAACCGTCTCGCGCACGACCCGCCTGTTCGCGGGGGCCAAGGAAAGCGCCGTGCTGGACGAGTACGAGGCGCAGGGCGTCGAGCGCTTCGGACTGGCCATCGACTGGGGCTGGTTCCGCTTCATCGCCTGGCCGATGTGGCAGGTGCTGATCTTCCTGTTCGGCCTGTTCGGCAACTTCGGCGTCGCCATCATCGCGCTGACGCTGATCATCCGCCTGATCCTGTTTCCCGTGGCGCAGAAGCAGTTCCACTCCATGGCGCAGATGCGCGCGGTGCAGCCGAAGATGAAGGCGCTGCAGGAACGCTACAAGGACGACAAGCAACAGCTGCAGCAGGAAATGGCCAAGCTGTACCGCGAGGAGAAGGTGAACCCGCTGGCAGGCTGCCTGCCCATCTTCATCCAGATCCCGATCTTCTTCGCGCTCTACAAGGTGCTGCTGCTGGCCATCGAGATGCGGCACGAGCCGTTCTTCGGCTGGCTGCGCGACCTTTCCGCGCCCGATCCCGCCACCATCCTCAACCTGTTCGGCCTCCTGCCGTTCGATCCGCCCGGCTTCCTGGCGATCGGCGTGCTTGCCGTGCTGCTAGGCTTCACGATGTGGCTGCAGTTCAAGCTGAACCCGGCGGCGATGGACCCGATGCAGCAGCAGATCTTCATGATCATGCCGTGGGTGCTGATGTTCGTCATGGCACCGTTCGCCGCAGGCCTGCTGCTCTACTGGATCAGCAACAACATCCTGACGCTGGCGCAGCAGTGGTATCTCTATTCCCGCAATCCCGAACTGAAGGCGCAGATGGCGAAGGAGCGCGAGGAAAAGGCGCGCGCTGCCGAGCGTGAGAAGGCCGCGGAGTGACGCCCGAGGACGAGTACCTTGCCAAGGAGGCGAGCCGCCTGTTTTCGGGCCGGGTGGAATTCCTGCTGTCGGCTCCGCAGCTGAAGCACCTGCCCGATCCCGACTATCCGGAGATCGCCTTCTGCGGCCGATCCAACGTCGGCAAGAGCTCGCTGATCAACGCGCTGGTGAACCGCAAGGCCATCGCGCGCGCGTCGGTTACGCCCGGACGCACGCAGGAGCTGAATTTCTTCGAAGTGGGCGACCCCACGCAGTTCCGCCTGGTGGACATGCCGGGCTATGGCTTCGCAAAGGCGCCGCTGAAGGTCGTGGAACAGTGGCGCAAGCTGGTGCGCACATACCTGCGCGGGCGCGTTCCGCTGCGGCGCACGCTGGTACTGGTGGACAGCCGCCACGGCCTGAAGGATTCAGACCGCGACATGATGACGATGCTGGACGAGGCCGCCGTGGGCTATCGGCTGGTGCTGACCAAGGCCGACAAGATCAAGGCCAGCGCGCTGGAGCAGGTGGCGCAGAAGGTGGCCGACGAAGCACGCAAGCACCCGGCGGCCTATCCGCAGATGCACGTGACGAGCGCAGAGAAGGGCATGGGCATAGCCGAGCTGCGGGCCGCGATCCTGCGCGATCTCAGCGACTGAGCCCATAACGGGGCGGCCCCGGGGGCAGCCCTTAAGTCGATTGCAGGCACAAAAAAGGCGCCGAAGGGCGCCTTTTTTCTATTCGATTGTCAGCTGACTTAGCCGTGCTTTCCGCCCAGCAGCCAGTCCCAGATACCTCGACCCATAGCGAATCTCCTGTTGCGTCAGGAGTTTCGTGCATTAACCAAAGATGTTTGTAAAGTTTAAACTATGTTCTTTAAGCCTTCGGTTTTGCTAGCCCTATGATTTCCAAGGATTTTATCGAATTTGAGGGGTCGAGAAATCGCAAAACCCTGTGCCACTACGCACCCCGAATCCCGCAAGAGGGTTAACGTTCCCGCATCTTCAACCCCTTCCGCAACCACGATGATTCGCAGATCGCGGCCCATCTGGAGTACGTTCTTCACGATCCCCAGTGCCTTTGGATCGCTGGTCATCGGGGCGATGAACATCCGGTCGATCTTCAGTTCGGAGAAGGGCAGGCGCAGAAGCGCCTCGAGGCTGGCCGCGCCAACGCCGAAATCGTCCATCGAGATCTTCGTGCCCAGCGCCTTCAGCTCGCCCAGGATTTCGGCCGCCAGGTCGAGATTGGAAATGCGGTAGGTCTCGGTGATTTCCAGCGTCAGACGGTGAGGCTCGAAGCCGCTCCGGTCGAGGATGTCGGAGACCATTCTGACGATAGAGCGCTCGTGCAGCAGCGTGGCCGAGATGTTGACCGCGATGGGCAGGTGCAGCCCCTCTTCCTCGAACGCAATGCCGGCCCTGCAGGCCTCCTCGAGAACGAAGCGGGTCAGCTGGCTCATGCGCCCGGCGGTTTCGCACTGGCGGATGAAGTGGTCGGGGGGAATGTGCCCCTTCACGGGATCCTTCCAGCGCACCAGCGCCTCTGCCCCGATGATCTCGCCGGACTGCACCATGATCTTGGGCTGGAAGGCGAGGTAGATCTCGCCGTTGCTGAGCGCGGCATCGATGCGCGCCTGCAGCGAGATGTTCCAGATCAGGTCTTCCTGCGAGGCGGAATCGGCAATGGCGATCGGCTCGAAGGTCTCGTTGGTCTTTTCCGCCACGGCAATCGCCGAGGCCAGGCGACGCACGACATTGGGGCTCGGCGTGATGTCGATGCCGAAGGTGATGCCGACGTCCACCTGCTCCTGTCCGACCATCAGCGGCGAGGCGAACAGCGCGCGCAGGCCTTCCAGGTGTTCGCGCAGCAGGGCGGGATCCTTCTCCGCCATGGTCCAGGCGATCAGGTGGCCCTGGCCAAGATAGATCGTCGCATCCTGGGTGGCGGCCTTCAGGCGCGCGGTTATGGCCAGCAGGTAGGCCGAGTGCAGGTCTTCAGACAGGGTGCGGCGCACTTCCTCGAACCGGTGGATCTTGGCGACGATGATGGCGGGCACGTCTTCGGAAACGTCCTTGTCCGTCTCCAGGGCGGCGAACGTCGGCAGATTGGTTTCGGCATCGACCAGCAGCATCTTGCGACCCATGGCCGCGCGCATGCGATAGAGACCGTAGATCATCAGCAGAAGCAGCGCGTCGGCCACGCTCGTGCGGACGGCTACGGAAGCGCCAGCCACCATCACCGCGGGAAAGGCCACTACAACGCCCGCATAAGCAGCATAACGCCAACGCTGGCGATGGACGGCGCCGACCAGCAGCAAGGCGGCAACTGCCGCCAGGATCATCAGGAGACCGCCGATGTAGCGGGTATGGCCGGCCTTCAGGGTTTCCGCGCCGTAGATAGCCACCATGGACGGGGGCACGGCGCGATGTCCGGGGATGTTGCGGCCCCGCACTTCCGAGATGGCGCTCTGCCCGATCACGACGGACTTGCCGCGAAGATCGGGCATGACCGTTTCGCCTCCGGCAAGATCGGCAAAGCGATAGGCAGGTATCGAGGCGAGGTCGAAAACGTAGTTCACCGGGTAGATCGCGTCGCTGCGGCTCTCCTCACCGGCCAACTGGGTGGCAAAGTTCGGAAGCGTCTCGCCATTGACGGGCACTTCGTAACGCATGTCCCAGGTGTAGCCGAGGTAGCTGACCCACTCCTCGGACGCGACATGGTCCACACCGCCCGCCACCTGCGGCACGCTGTCGCGCAGCACTTCCTGCCCGTTCAAACCGGTCTCGACGTCGCGGACGAGGTAACTCTCGCCCGTGAAATTGCGCAAGGAACTGTTGAGCGCGCGATCGGCTTCGGCATCGCTCGTGTTCTCGAACACGAAATCGATGTAGACCGCGCCCACACCCGCTTCATCCAGTCGATTGATCAGCTCGGCCAGGTCTTCACGCCCTGTCGGGGAATTGGCTGCGGCCAGGTCGATGTCCGATCCGATGAACACGATGTCGCCCGAGGCTGGCTCCGAATGAAGGCGGGATTGCGCGATCCAGAGCACCTGGTCCACGGGACCCAGTACGGTAATTGCGTGAAAGACGAGAGCAATCAGCGCCGCCCAAGCGACGTGGCGGACGCGCTCGAGCCGGCTGGCCCTTTTTCCGGTTGTGGAGGTCTGTTCGACCACTCTTCACCTTTCTTCGCGCCCGCGGATCGCTGGGCAGCGTCCGTCTTGCCATGTGATGGTTAATAAAGCGGCAATATGCCGGTTAAGCATTGTCGGTGATGCCCGCGGAGCAATTCATTGTTCATGCTCGACACGTTCTGCCTTAACCGTTACGCCCGCCACAAACGGGGACAGGCGCATCCATGAAACTCATCATCGGTAACAAGAACTACTCCAGCTGGTCGCTTCGCGGCTGGCTGGCGGCCAAGCAGAGCGGCCTCTCTTTCGAGGAACTGACGGTCCACATCGACGGCGACGACTGGCAGGCGATGAAGCGGCAGGACGGCGAATTCCAGCCCTCGGCGGGCAAGGTGCCGGTGCTGTGGGACGGCGAAGTCGTGGTGTGGGACAGCCTGGCCATTCTCGAATACCTTGCCGACAAGGTCGGTCGCGACCGGTTCTGGCCGAAGGACGATGCCGCCCGCGGCATGGCGCGCGCCATGGTGGCCGAGATGCATTCGTCCTACCTGTCGCTGCGGCGCAATTGCCCGATGAACATCCGCGCTCGCGCATCGGTGGACCTGGCCGGCGACACCACGGCCGATATCGTGCGTATCCTGGGCCTGTGGGCGGAAGCGCGCGCGCGTTTCGGCAAGGGCGGACCGTTCCTGTTCGGCACCTTCAGCGCGGCCGACATCTTCTACGCACCCGTGGTCAGCCGCTTTCTCACCTACGGTATCGGCGTACCCGGCTTTGCCCAAGCCTACATGCAGGCGCTGTGGGAGCATGACTGGATGCAGCAGTGGATCGAGGCGGCGATGGCCGAACAGTGGACCATCTCGCAGTTCGAGATCGGCGACCCTGCGTGAGTGCCGACCCCCTCGCCAATGCCCGGCACCTGATATCGTGCGAAAGCGTGACGCCCGCGCGCGGCCCGGTTTTTGACATGCTGGAGGAAATGCTCGCGCCGCTGGGGTTCGAGGTGGATCGTTTTTCCCGCGGCGAGGGAGCCGAGGGAACCGACGAGGAGCCGGTCGAGAACCTCTTTGCCATTCGCCGCGGACCTGCGGGCATGCCGCATTTCGCCTTTGCCGGCCACGTCGATGTCGTGCCGCCGGGGGAGGGCTGGTCGAGCGAACCTTTCGGACCCGACATTCGCGGTGACCTCCTCTACGGCCGGGGCGCGGTGGACATGAAGGGCGCGATCGCCTGCATGGTGGCCGCGGTGGCCGACATTCCGCGGGAGGCGGGCACCCTCAGCTTCGTCATCACGGGCGACGAGGAAGGCCCGGCACTGCACGGCACGCGCGCGCTGATCGACCGGATGCGCGCGCGCGGCGACATTCCCGACCTGTGCCTGGTGGGCGAACCCACCAGCGTGAACCGGCTGGGCGATATGATGAAGATCGGGCGCCGGGGTTCGGTGAACATCTGGCTGGAGGTGAAGGGCACGCAAGGCCATGTCGCCTATCCGCACCTGGCCGACAACCCGATGCCGCGCATGGTCGCCATCCTGGCAGAACTGCACGCGCTGGAACTGGACGAGGGGACCGAGTGGTTCCAGCCCAGCAATCTCGAAATCACCGAATTCGACGTGCCCAACCGCGCGCACAACGTCATTCCCGGCAAGGCGAAGGCGCGCATTTCGATCCGCTTCAACGATCTGCATTCGGGCGCATCGCTATCGGAAAAGGTGATCGCCATCGCCGAGAAGCACGGCGGAACCGCGCGGCCCGTCATCAGCGGCGAGCCTTTCCTCACCCCGCCGGGCACATTTTCGCAGATCATCGCCGACGCGGTGAAGGCCGAGACCGGCATCGATCCGGAGCCGTCCACCACGGGCGGCACGTCCGACGCGCGGTTCCTCAAGGACCTGTGCCCGGTGATCGAGTTCGGCCTTGTCAACGCCACCATGCACAAGACAGACGAAGCCGTAGCGGTTGACGACCTTGCCACGCTGACGGCAATCTACCGCCGGATCGCAACGGCCGCGCTCTCGGCCCAGGAGACTACGATTTCATGAAACGCTGGTTCGCCACCCCGCTCTGGCAGCGGGTCATCGTTGCCCTTGTGCTGGGCGTCATCGCCGGGCGCATGTGGGGGCCGGGTGCGGAGAGCATCAAGATCATCGGCGACATCTTCGTCGCCTTCATCAAGATGCTGGTGGTACCGCTGATCTTCTTCAGCCTGGTCGCTGGCGTCGCTTCCATCGGCGATATCCGCAAACTGGGCCGGATCGGCTGGCGCGCGCTGCTGCTCTTCGTGGTGACGGGGCAGATCGCGGTATGGCTGGGCCTGTTCCTGGGCACCGTGGTCGCCCCCGGATCGGGCGTCGATACGTCGTCGATCGAGATGGGCGCCGTGCCCGAGCCGAACGAGACCACCTGGCGCGAGATGCTGCTGGGCATGGTGCCGCAAAGCCCGGTGCAGGTGATGGCCGACGTCAACGTGCTGCCGCTGATCATCTTCTCGCTGCTGCTGGGCATAGGCATCCTGATGGCGAAGGAAGACGGCCAGCCCGTGCTGAAGATCTTCGATAGCGGTTCCGTGGTGATGCAGAAGGTGACGATGGTGGTGATGGAACTCACCCCCTTCGGCGTTTTCGCGCTGATGGCCTGGGTGGCGGGCACACTGGGGCTGGAGGCGCTGGCCGCGCTCGGCAAGCTGGTGTTCCTCAACTATCTCGGCTGCCTGCTGATCATCGGGCTGGTCTACGGCGGGATGATCAAGTTCATCGCCCGGCTGCCGGTCGTGGATTTCTTCCGCGGCATCGTCGACGCCATTGCCGTCAGCTATTCCACCGCCAGTTCAAACGCCACGCTGCCGGTTACCCTGCGCTGCGCGGAGCGGAACCTGGGCATCAGCAACTCGGTGGCCAGCTTCGTGATCAGCCTCGGCGCGACGATCAACATGAACGGCACCGCCATGTACCTGGGCCTGGCGACGCTGTTCGGCGCGCAGATCTTCGGCGTCGATCTTTCATGGGGCGATTACTTCATGATCTCGTTGCTCGGCACGCTTGGTGCCGTGGGCGCGGCGGGCATTCCCGGCGCGGGCCTGATCATGATGGCGCTGGTGTTCGGCGCGGTCGGCGTGCCGCTGGAAACGATCGCCTTCGTGGCGGGCGTGGACCGGATCATGGACATGATGCGCACCACAACCAACGTCAGCGGCGACGCGGCGGTGGCTACCACCGTTGCCAGCATGACGGGCGATATCGACCGCGAGGAAATGATCAGCGCGGACGACGTCTAGGAGCGAGCGATGACTCTCGATTGCCTTTGCGGCGACGTTTGCATCACCGTGTCGGAAAAGCCCGACTTCGTCCACGCGTGCAATTGCACGCTGTGCGCCAAAATGGGTGCGCGGTGGAGTTACTTCCACCCCGACCAGGTGACGGTCTCGGGCTCCACGAAAGGCTATCGCCGCGCGGACAAGGACCAGCCCGCGGCGGAAGTGCATTCCTGCGCTCGCTGCGGGGCGACCACCCATTTCGTGCTGACCGAAAGCGCGGTCGCCGCGCCTGGCAACACCATGATGGGCGTGAACATGCTGCTGGCCGTTCCTGCGGATCTTGCCGGAGTTGAGCTACGCTATCCCGATGGCCGCAACTGGGCGGGCGCGGGCGAATTCGGATATGTGCGCGAGACGGAGACGCTCTAGCGCGCACCGCGTCCGTCAGATCTTCGGACGCCCTTCTTCCGTTCGCTCTTCCTCTGCTTCCTGACGGCGCATCTCCTCGGCTTTCTTGCCCTCTGGCGTATCCATGGGATGGCGATTGGATCGCTTGCGCATGAAATAGAAGAACAGGCCCGCGGCAATAACGAGGATTGCAACAAGGGTGACGATATTGAGTGACGATACGAGGCCGGTCTCGGTCATGGTGGTACCTTCCGACGGCGGAGCCGTCATTTCGGTTTTCGGCTAACGGCTTGATAACGTGCAGGTCCCGGCATTGTTCCGGGAGCCGCCCGGTAGGTGCTCTGGCCCTGCGTCAGGGCGCAGAAGTAATCGCCCTCCGGTAAAGGTGCCACGTCGCATGGCCCAGCACCGGCAATACGCCCAGCAGCCCGAGGAACAGCGGTATCATCGCGACGAAAAGGCTGGCGGCGACGATTATCGCCCAAGCCAGCATCACGCCCAGATTGGCGCGCACCGCGCGGATGCTGGCGATGATGGCGCTGATGAAATCCACGTCGCGGTCCACCAGCATGGGCAGGCTAACCACGGTGATGCAGTAGAACCCCCAGGCCAGCAGCGCGCCGACTGCTGTTCCCACCAGCAGCATCCACAGGCCCGCCTGCGTCCGCAAGACGGCCAGCGATTCCCCGCCGAGGCCGCTCTCGGCCATGAAGATCGAGAAGATGGCGTGTGCGATGATCACCCAGAAGCTGAAGCCCACGAATACGAAGCCGCCCATCATCAGCAGTTGCTCGTCCCCGCGCCCCCGCAGCGCGCCCAGCACCGAACCCCAGCCGATCGGCTCGCCCAGTTCGCGGCGGCGGCTGACCTCGTAGAGACCGACGGCAGCAAAGGGCGCGATCAGCGGGAAACCGGCAGTCACCGGCACCAGCCACCCGGCCTCTCCGCGCCAGAACAGGGCGTAGGCGACGGCCAGACCCGTCACCACGTAGATGGCGCCGAAGAACAGGCCGTAAAGCGGACAGGCCAGGAAATCTCGAAAGCCAGCGCCCAATGCCGCGCGCAGGTCTGCGGCGGTCAGGTTGTCAGCCACGATCGGCGCCGCACTTGCCGGATGTGTTGCCACGGTAATCCTCCCCGGCCTTGTCATGGCGCGGGGGAGGGGCGGCGACCATGCGCCAGATCAAATTTGCGCGCCTATCGCCCCTTGGGCTTCTCCAGCACCTTCTTGCGATAGCTGCACAGGTCCACCACCGGGCACCGCCAGCATTCGGGCGTGCGCGCCTTGCAGATGTATCTGCCGTGCAGGATCAGCCAGTGATGGGCGTGCAGGCGGAAAGGCTGGGGCACGCGCTTTTCAAGCTTGGCCTCCACCTGCTCGGGCGTCTTGCCCTTGGCGAGACCCGTGCGGTTGCCTACGCGCAGGATGTGGGTGTCGACCGCGAAGGTTTCCTGCCTGAACCAGCAGTTGAGCACCACGTTCGCCGTCTTGCGGCCCACGCCCGGCAGGCGGACGAGGTCTTCGCGGGTGCCGGGCACCTCGCCGCCGTATTCGTCGACAAGCAGCTGGCTGAGCGCGATGACGTTCTTTGCCTTGGAGTTGAACAGGCCGATGGTCTTGATGTGCTCGATCAGGCCTTCCTCGCCAAGGTCCAGCATCTGCTGGGGCGTCTCCACCTTGGCGAACAGCGAACGCGTGGCCTTGTTCACGCCGACGTCGGTCGCCTGGGCGGAAAGGGCCACGGCCACCACCAGCTGGTAGGCATTGCCGTATTCAAGCTCGGTCTCGGGTTCGGGGTTGTTCTCCGCCAGGCGGCGGAAGAACTCGAAAAGCTGGTCCTTGGTCATGGCCTCAATCGTGATGGTTCTGCGCGTGGCGGACGGCTTCTGTCTTTTCGCGGTGGCGCTGCATCGCATCCGAGAAGGCGGCTGCGATGATGCCGGTGGGCATTGCTACCAGCCCGATGCCGCCCAGCGCCACCATCGCCGCCAGCACCTTGCCCAGCGGCGTGATGGGCGAGACGTCTCCGTAGCCGACCGTCGTCAGGGTGATGATCGCCCACCACATCGCGCGCGGGATGGAACCGAAGGCCTCGGGTTGCACGCGCCCTTCCGCCCAGTGCAGCGCCGCCGCGCCGAACAGCAGCAGGGCACCTGCCAGCGCCAGCGTGACGAACAGGTCGTACCGCCGCTCCGAAATGGCTCCGCCCAGTTCACGCAGCGCCATGCTGAAGCGGCCGAATTTCATCAGCGCCGCCAGTCGCAGCACGCGAAGCAGGCGGAATAGCGGCGCACCGGTGACGAGCAGCGGGAACAGCGAGGCCAGCACCACGGCGAGGTCCAGCAGGCCGAAGGGCGAGATGATGAATCCAAGCCGCTTGCGCCACTTGGATTCATCGCCCTGCCTTTCGGCAGCGGACCACACGCGGGCGACGTATTCGACCAGAAACACCACGCCGAACAGCATTTCCGCACCGATGAAGAACTGCCGGCGCTCGCTGGCTATCGCGGCCTCGGTGCCCAGCACCGCCATCACCACGGAGGCGAGGATGACGGCGATGAGTATCTGGTTGGTGAGCGTCAGCTTGCCATCGGGGTTGGCGGAGGCGAACAGCTGGCAAAAGACGCGGCGGCGCAGTGTCCCGGTCATGGGCCGCCGCCGGCGCTGTTTTCGTTCCGCACCTTCCATTCCATTGCCGCGCGGATGCGGTTTTCGACGGTCGGGTGTGTGTAGAGCAGCGCCTCTTCCACCGGGCCGGCCAGCGGATAGCGGTATTCCGCCGTCTTGATCAGCGCGCCCGACAGCGCATCGGGCAGCCCCGCGGTGGCCAGAGAATAGGCGTCCGCCTCGCGCTCGCCGATGCGGGTCATGGTGTTGGTGATCGGCTGGGCGAGGATTAAAAGCAGGCTCAGGACGAAGACGAAAACCGGCAGGCCGCGCGGGTCCGCCAGGGGTGCGTCGGTGCCGAACTTGCGGGCGAACCACGGGTAGAGCCGCGCCGTCAGCCAGAAGATAGCCACGGCCAGCAAGCTGATGACGGCGATGCTGCGCCAGACGTGGCCGAGAACGTAGTGACCGATCTCGTGCCCCGTCACGGCAACCACCTCGTCCAGCGAGGCCTCGTCCATGGCAACGTCCGATATGGCGATGCGCGCGTAGCCGCCGACGCCCGAGACGTTGGCGGTGAAATTGTTCGACTGACGCGACCCGTCGAACATGAAAACACGGTCCTCCGGCACGCCGGCATCCTGCGCCAGCGCCAGCACGGCCTCGCGCACCTCGCCTTCGGGGATGGGTTCGTACTGGTTGAACAGCGGCTCTATCAGCACGGGCGAGAGCAGCAGCATGAAGGAAACGCCCGCCGCCACCAGCGCGCCGCCCCATGCCCACCACCAGCGCCCCGTCTTGCGGATCAGCCAGTAGACGCCGAGCAGGAACAGGCCGCCGATCAGGGCGGTGAGCAGCAGCGATATCGCGCCTTGCGCCAGGTAGTCGCCCAGCGGCTGGCTGGTGCGACCGTAGGCACTTTCTCGCCACCATCCTCTGTAGATCGACCACGGCAGGCTGATCAGGGTATCCACCACGATGAACACCGCCGCGACAAGGAAGGTGCGCAGTGCCCAGCCGCGATTGCCGAGGCGATCCGCCACCTTGTCGAGCACGCCGCTGCGTACGATGAGCCAGGCGACCAGCGCGGAAACCAGCAGTCCGCCAAGGATCAGCCAGTGGTTGCCCGTGGTGTAGTCGCGCGCCAGCGCTAGTTCCTGCGTGCTAAGCGTATCCATCCACGCCTGCGTCTCGAGTTCGACCCGGCTTGCCGTCATATCTTACCCCCCCTTGTCGTCGGGCCTAGTCGAGGCCCAGCACGTCCCGCATCGTATAGCGGCCCGGCGGCTTGCCGATCAGCCAGGCGGCGCCCTTCACTGCGCCGCGGGCGAAGATCGCGCGGCTTTCCGCCGAATGGGAAAGGGTAATGCGCTCCTGCTCTCCCGCGAAGATCACCGAATGCTCTCCCGCCACGGTGCCGCCGCGCAGCGCGGCAAAACCGATCGCTCCCTCGGTCCGCCTGCCGGTATGCCCGTCACGCCCGCTTTCGCTGTTGCCTTGCAGGGCGATGCCGCGCGCATCGGCCGCCGCCTCGCCCAGCAGCAGGGCCGTGCCCGAGGGCGCGTCCACCTTCATCCGGTGGTGCATTTCCAGCACTTCTATGTCCCAGTCCGGCCCAAGCCGGGCGGCGGCCTCGTGCACCAGGTGCGCCAGCAGGGTGACGCCCAGCGAGGTGTTGCCGGTCTGCAGGACGGGAATGGCGTGGGCGGCATCGTCGATCGCGGCGTGATGGGTATCGTCGAGCCCGGTCGTGCCGATCAGGATTGGCACGCCGGCCTTCTTCGCCGCGGCCAGGTTTTCGGCCAGCGCGCCGGGGGCGGAGAAATCCACCAGGGCATCGGCATGGCCCGCAAGGTCTGCGGGATCGTGATCCCTGTCCACCCCGCCTGCGCAGGCGTGGTCGCCTCTCTCCAGGACCTCGGCGATGGCCTGTCCCATGCGTCCTTCGCTGCCGATGATCCCGATGCGCGCCATTGATACTCCTGTCGTTCCCGTGCTTCATGCGCGTCATGACCGATATCCGCAACATCGTGATCCTGACAGGGGCGGGGATTTCCGCCGAGAGCGGGCTGAAGACCTTCCGCGCCGAGGACGGCCTGTGGGAAAACCATCCGGTCGAGGAAGTCGCCACGCCCGAGGGGTTCGCCCGCGACCCGGCGCTGGTCCAGCGCTTCTACGACGAACGCCGCACGCAGATCCGCGCCGCCAGGCCCAATCCCGCGCACGAGGCGCTGGGCCGACTGGACCGCGAGTTTTCTGGCGAACTGCTGATCGTCACGCAGAACATCGACGACCTGCACGAACGCGGCGGGGCATCGCGCGTGCTGCACATGCACGGTGAGGCGTTGAGCGCGTGGTGCCGGGCCTGCGACGCGCGCCACGCCTGGGAAGGATCGCTGGGCGACGGCCCTTCATGCCCCGCCTGCGGCGAAGTGGCGATGCGCCCCGACATCGTTTGGTTCGGCGAGATGCCCTACCAGATGGACCGGATCTTCGACGCACTGGCGCGGGCAGACCTGTTCGTCTCCATCGGCACCAGCGGCGCGGTCTACCCCGCCGCAGGATTCGTGCAAAAGGCGGGCGCGAACGGCGCGCGCACGCTGGAGCTGAACCTGGAAGAGAGCCTGGGCAGCCGCCATTTCGACGAGACGCGGCTGGGCGCTGCCAGCGAACTGGTGCCTGTTTGGGTCGACGAGATACTGGGGTAATATCGGCCTGACGCGAGTCTGGACGGGCAAGGGGGAAGTCTGATGCGGTTGCGGCGCCTGGCAGAGAATCTCAGGGAGCAGAACTGGACCGCGGTCGTCCTCGATTTCCTTATCGTCGTGAGCGGCGTCTTCATCGCCATCCAGGTCGCCAACTGGAATGACCATCGCCTCCAGCTTGAACGCAGCCAGGCCTACAACGAGCAATTGTTGATCGACCTCGAGGCCGATGCCGAGACTGGCCGTCGAGGGGTCCGCAACGCGGATGCCATCGACGAGGCGGCCGATGTCGTCCTCATGAGTATCGCCGGCGATGCCGGGGCGTCGGCGATCAGTGACGGCAGGTTGCTTACTGCCTTGCTGCTCGCCGGGTATGCCTACATCCCCGACGCCACTTCCACGACCTATGACGAGATGATCAGCACCGGCGCTCTCGGATCCATCGACGATGCCGATTTCAAGCGCCGGTTGGCGGGTTACTATGAGCTGATGGAGGCGGGCAGGCAGTGGAACGACCTGCTGCGTGCCGAGCAGATGGCATACAACGATGCCATCAGAGGCGTGCTGACCCGTGACCAGGCCAGCTGGGCGCGTGCAAACGCAATGGCGAGCGATCCCGTTCTCCCCGCCGGGATCGAATTCGATCGCGACGAATTCCTGCGCCGGGTCATCGCGCGACCGGAGATTGCCGAGTCACTCCACGCCATGGGTGCCTTGCAGCAAAGGCTACGAGACGATTCCATGCAGCAGGAACGCTCTGCCGTGGAACTCGCGGAGTTGGTTCGCGCGGAAATGGCCGGGCAATGATGGACTGACACCGGCCCGGTCTATGTGTCGAGGAAGAGCAGGCCAACCGACGCTGCCGCCGGACCGAGTGGCCCGGCGGCGTGTTCGTCAGTTCATTCAGTTCGGCATCATCTCGATTTCACGGGTCAGGTAGACTCCGCCGATCTCGCGAATCTCGTTGTAGAGATTGGTGACCGTTTCGTTGGAACTTTCCATGTTGGCATTGCCCCAGGCGGTCATGAACGCGTCATAGCGTGCGCGCGAGGGTTGCAGGTTCTCGCCCGGGAACTCGATCACCAGCAGCAGGTGAAAGGAATCGCCGGCCGGCGCCATGTTGGCGTAGATGCCGTAATCTTCGATATGTCCGAGGCCCTTGGCGACCTCGTTGGCGGCAACCCATGTTTGCCGCAGACCCTCCAGATATGTGTCCATCTGGCCAGGATCGACGCGCACGGTGGTCAATTCCACCACCGAATCGGAATATTCGTAGTCTTCGTATTCACGAAGTTGCGCCGCAGCCGGTGTGGACACGGTCGTAAGCGCGATTGCTGCCGCCAATGTGCCAAGTGCAAGCTTTTTCATAATATTCCCCTTTGGTAAGACGCACGCCACCACGGCGTGCCGGCCAAAGGGACGGGCGACCCATGCGACCCCTAGCACTGGCCGCCCCCCTGACGCATTGAAGTGTCGGCCTTACATGCCGCCGTGTCAATCGGCGGTGACGCGTTCAGGTGGCGGAGCAGCCCGAACAGCCCGGGTCCTTCGCAATGGAAAGCGTGCGCATGCCGGGCTTCAGTCCGTCCATCAGGTGCAGCATGCCGTATTGGGGATCGCCCATCGCGCCGCTCCCGCTCACCAGCAGGCGGATCGCCTGCATGGAGGCGAAGGTGCCGACCCAGCCGACCATGGCGCCCAGCACCCCGTCCTCGGCGCAGGTATCGCAGTCCTCGGCATCGAAGGCATCGCCCACGAAGCAGCGGTAGCAGCTCTGATCGGGCCTGTGCCCGGCAAAGGCACCGACCTGGCCCTGGAAACGGCCCACGGCGGCGGAAAGCAGAGGGATTCCGGCGGCCACGCAGGCGTCGGAAACGGTCAGACGCGTGGCGAAATTGTCCGTACCGTCGAGCACCAGGTCGGCACCCTCTATCATGGTCCCGACATTTTCTGCGCCGATGCGCCGGTCGTGGATCGAGACGCTAAGTTTCTCGTCGAAGTTCGCCAGCCAGCGGCGCGCGGACACCGCCTTGCCGTGGCCGATGTCGCGCGTCGTGTAGATCGTCTGGCGCTGCAGGTTGCTGGCAGAGACCTTGTCGTCGTCGATCAGGGTAAGTTGCCCGACGCCCGCTCCGGCGAGGTATTGCAACGCCGGGGCACCGATCCCGCCGAGGCCCACCAGCACGACGTGCGAACGTGCGAGCGCCGCCTGTCCCGCGCCGCCGATTTCGGGCAGCACGATGTGGCGGGCGAAGCGGTCGAGCCGTTCTTCGGTGAGGGGGTGCGGTGCGTCTGACATGGGACAGCGCTGTTGGCACGCCGTGGAGCGACTGTCGATATCAGGTGGAAAACCTTCCCGGGGCCAGGGCCCGCGGGAAGGCGTTCGATCAGCTTTCCAGCTGCCGCAGCAGGCTGCGCACGTCGCCGTCCATGTCGGCGTCGCGCTGGCGTAGGTCCTCGATCAGGCGCACGGCGTGGATCACGGTCGAGTGATCGCGGCCGCCGAACTTGCGCCCGATTTCCGGGTAGCTGCGCGGAGTGAGCACCTTGGCAAGATACATCGCCACCTGGCGCGGACGCACCACCGCGCGGGCGCGGCGCTTGCTGCTCATTTCCGCGCGGTCGATGCGATAGAACTGGCAGACGGTCCGCTGGATCTCGTCGATGGTGATCCGGCGACGGTTGGCCGACAGGATGTCGGTCAGCTGTTCCTCGGCCAGCTGCAGCGAGACTTCCTGCCCGGTCAGCTGGGCATAGGCGATCAGCTTGTTCAGGCCGCCCACCAGTTCGCGCACGTTGCGCGATACGGTGCGGGCGAGGAAGTCGATCACGTCGCCGGGCACTTCCAACGGCGCGAACTTGGTCAGCTTGGATTCGAGGATCGCGCGGCGAAGCTCGATATCGGCGGGCTGGATGTCGGCCACCAGGCCCATCGACAGGCGGGAGAGCAGGCGCGGCTCGACGCCGTCCAGTGCCTGCGGGGCACGGTCGGCGGCGAAGACCAGCCGCTTGCCCTCGGCCAGCAGCGCGTCGATCGTGTAGAGCAGTTCCTCCTGCGCCGAGGCCTTGCCGATGATGAACTGGATGTCGTCCACCAGCAGCAGGTCGAAACCGCGCAGGCGGGCCTTGAACTCGATCATCTCGTTCGATTTCAGGGCCTGCACGAATTCCACCATGAACCGCTCGGCAGAGCAGTAGAAGATGCGCGCACGCGGGTGCGTCTGCAGGTAGGCATGGCCGATGGCGTGCAGCAGGTGCGTCTTGCCCTGGCCGGTGGCGGCCTTGAGGTAGAGCGGGCTGAACTGCGGCTTCTCGGCGCGCGACATGCGCTCGGCTGCGTTCTTGGCCAGCACGTTGGTGCTGCCGGTGACGAAGGCGGCGAAGGTCTGCGTCGGGTCGAGGCCGACGCTGGCGGTGAAGCCGTCATCGCCGATCGATTCCATCGCCAGGCTGGCGTCGTTCGCGGCGCGGTGGCCGAAGCCGTCCTGCCCGCGAAGATCGAGGTCGGCGATCTTGCGGCGACCGGGGTGCACCTTGATGGAGATGTGACGCACTTCGCTGCTGGCGATCTTCCATGCCAGCGACAGGCGATCGTGATAGCGATCCTCCACCCAGCTGGCGGAAAATTCCGTCGGCAGGAAAAGGTCGAGCGTGCCCGTCTCGTGGTTCAGCTTGCCCAGCTGGATCGGCTTGATCCACTGGGTGAAGAGCTGGTGACCGAGATCCTTTCGCAGGCCCTGGCTGATGTCCGCCCAGTCGGCTGCGAGATCGATCGCTTCCTGCTCTTCCATCTTTGCTTCAACATCCTCACGTTTCGCCGATTGATTGCGCCCGCCATGCGGCCCCATCCGAATCATCTTATTATTACCCCAATGCTCGTTAATTCGGCCTGCCCGATATGCCCCGTCAAAGGCGTCGACCTGCGACAAAACTTCCCCATCCGGCGAAGGCATTTTCCCCTCACCGAACCACTTGTCGACCGCCCGTCTGTTGATGGCCGCGATGGTAATCTCGCGGCCGGAAGACTGTTATGAACCTTACCGAAGGAAGCTCAAGTAGCGGCTGTCAAAAATATTTAAAAAATGGCCATTGACACCCCGCAGTGCCGCAGACTTGCGTGCAAGCCACTGAAAAACAGCGATTTCCGTGTGACAGTCTGGCGAATCGCGAGATTTCCTAGACTTAAGCTCAAGGGGTCAGCATCCCTTTTGCACATGCGAAAAGGGCCGGTGGAAAAACCACCGGCCCCTTCGATATCGTGTTCCGATTTCGTTCTGCCGAAGCGACTTCAGCAAGGCCGAATCATGTCGGCCAAATCCGAATCAGAGAGCGGAGACTCGCTTGCTCAGACGGCTCATCTTGCGGGCCGCCGTGTTCTTGTGCAGCACGCCCTTGGCAACGCCCTTGGCGATCTCGGGCTGCGCCTGCTTCAGCGCGGCCTGGGCCTCGTCCTTCTTGCCTTCGGTGCAGGCCGTTTCGACCTTCTTGATGAAGCCGCGGATGCGGCTCTTGCGCGCACCGTTGATTTCGGAGCGGCGGTTGTTGCGACGGATGCGCTTCTTGGATTGCAGCGTATTGGCCATGTCTGTCCTTGTTTCGGGCAGCGGCACCGCCCTTGCATCTTCGTTTATGTGTTTAGCTGAATCGGCAGCGAACCGCCGGAAAGCGGCGCAATTAGTGCGTCAGGGGCGAAAATGCAAGGTTTGTTTGCGCGGCCGCCTCTGCAGGCACCGGGCGCGCCAAACCCGCTATTTCTGGCAGGCCGGGCAGAACCAGGTGCTGCGCCCGCCCTGCGCTATGCGCCGCACGGTGCCCTGGGCGCAAGTCACGCATGCCTCGCCCTCGCGCCCATAGATCTTGAAGCGGGTGGCGAAGTAGCCAAGCTCGCCGTCGGGACGGGCATAGTCGCGCAGGGTCGATCCGCCATCGAGAATGGATTGCTGCAGCACGTCGCGGATGGCCGGAACCAGCCGCTCCAGCGCGGGACGAAAGACGCGGCCGCCGGCCTTGCGCGGGTGGATGCCGGCGCGGTGCAGCGCCTCGCACACGTATATGTTGCCAAGGCCCGCCACCACGTGCTGGTCCAGCAGCAGCAGCTTGATCGCCTGTTTCCGCCCCCTGATCGCGGCGCGCAGGTGATCCACCGTCAGCCCGTCTCCCAGCGGCTCCGGCCCCATGGCGGCGAAGGCGGGCCAGCTCTCCAGCGCCTGTGTCTCGACGAGGTCGACGTAACCGAAGCGGCGCGGATCGTTCAGCGCGAAGCGGTGATCGGCGGTCTCCAGCAGCAGGTGGTCGTGCCGGTCCGCGGCCTCCGGGTCGATCCGCCACCGCCCGCTCATGCCGAGGTGGAAGATCATCGTGTGCGCACGGTCCGTATGTATAAGGCCATACTTGGCGCGGCGTCCCAGCGTCGTCACGCGCGCTCCTGTCAGGGCCTGGCCCAATCCTTCGGGGAAGGGAAAGCGCATGTCCGGCCGGCCCAGCACCACGCGCTCGATCCGCTCCCCTTCGAGGAAACGCGCGAGGCCCCGCACGGTGGTTTCGACTTCGGGAAGCTCCGGCATGGGGCAGCCCTTTATCACCCTTTGCGCTGCGGGCAATTGCCCCTAAGTGGGCTGCCATGACCGACACAGTCTCCTTCGGCTACGAAGACGTCGCCCCGGAAGAGAAGACCGTCCGCGTGGGCGCCGTCTTTTCCAACGTCGCCCGCAAGTACGACATCATGAACGATGCCATGTCGGGCGGCATGCACCGGTTGTGGAAAGACCAGTTCGTCCGCCGCGTGAAGCCGCAACCGGGCGAGGCCATCCTCGACATGGCAGGCGGCACGGGAGACATCGCCTTCCGCATGGCTGCGCGCGGGGCAGAGGTGGTGGTGGCCGACATCAACCAGGACATGCTGGACGTAGGCATAGAGCGCGCGATGGAACGGGGGCTGGATGGCCTTTCGTGGTCGTGCCAGAATGCCGAGACGCTGACCTATCCCGACCGGCAGTTCGATGCCTACACGATCGTCTTCGGCATCCGCAACGTGACCCACATCGACAAGGCCCTGCGCGAGGCGCACCGCGTGCTGAGATACGGCGGGCGGTTCTACTGCATGGAATTCAGCACCACCGAGTGGCCGGGATTCAAGGAGGTCTACGACGCCTAT
Organism: Aurantiacibacter hainanensis; assembly: GCF_036321025.1. NCBI lineage: Bacteria > Pseudomonadati > Pseudomonadota > Alphaproteobacteria > Sphingomonadales > Erythrobacteraceae > Aurantiacibacter > Aurantiacibacter hainanensis. The sequence continues at coordinate 955,130 of NZ_JAZAPB010000001.1, read as the reverse complement.
TCCCACAAGCTGATGCCCAAGATCGGCAAGGCCATCGCCGGGGACGAGGACAGCTATCGCTACCTCGCCGAATCGATCCGCCGCTTTCCCAGGCCCGCCGAGTTCGAGGCGATGATCAGGGATGCGGGTTTCGCGCGGACGAGGGTCGAGAAGATCCTCGGCGGCGCGGTGTGCATCCATTCGGGCTGGAAAGTCTGAAGGGGTGGCAAGACCTGCCACTCATGTCTGGCGGCTTGGCAAGTGGGCGCGCATCCTTGCGCGGCACGGCGCCCTGCGCGGTATCCAGAACGATCCGAACACGCCTGCACCGGTCAAGCGGCTGATCGCCGTCTTCAGCATCGGCACGCTCAAATCGCGCGAGCCCGACTATGCCGGCGCCTTCCGCGAGATCGGCCCCGCCGCCATCAAGCTGGGGCAGACCCTGGCCACCCGGCCAGACCTGGTGGGAGACGAGGCGGCCAGGAACCTGCTGAGCCTGCAGGACAGCCTGCCGCCGGTGCCCTTCGCGGCGATCCGCAAGCAGATCGAGGACAGCTTCGAGCGTCCGCTTGAGGACATATTCAGCGAAGTCGATCCCGATCCGGTAGGCGCGGCCTCCATCGCGCAGGTTCACAAGGGCATCACGACCGACGGCAAGGTCGTCGCGATCAAGGTGCTGCGCCCCGGCATCCGCGAAAAGTTCGAGCGCGACATTGCCACCTACGAATGGGCCGCCGCGCACCTGGAAGCCATGGGCGGCGAGGCGCGCCGCCTGCGCCCGCGCCTGACCATCGCCAACTTCAAGCGCTGGACCAATTCCGAACTGGATTTCCGCCGCGAGGCCGCCAGCGCGTCCGAACTGACGGAAACCATGCGCGGGGTGGACGGCTACTGCATTCCGGAGATCGACTGGGACCGTACCAACGGCCGCGTGCTGACGATCGAGTGGATCGACGGCGTGAAGATCAGCAAGACCGACGAACTGCGAGAGGCCGGGCACGACCTTCCGGACCTGGCGCGGCGGCTGGTGCTGGCCTTCCTCACCCAGGCGATCAGCGGCGGATTCTTTCACGCCGACATGCATCAGGGCAACCTGTTCGTGAAGGCGGACGGCACCATCGCGGCCATCGACTTCGGCATCATGGGCCGGATCAATCGCCGCGCGCGGCAATGGCTGGCCGAAATTCTCTACGGCCTGATCACGGGCGACTACCGCCGCGTGGCCGAAATCCATTTCGAGGCGCAATACGTCCCCAGCTATCACTCGGTAGAGGAATTCGCGACCGCGCTGCGCGCCGTGGGCGAACCCATGCGCGGCAAGCCGGTAAGCGAGCTCTCGGTGGGCCAGATGCTGGACGGCCTGTTCGCCATCACCCGCGATTTCGACATGCAGACCCAGCCGCACCTGCTGCTGCTGCAAAAGACCATGGTGATGGTCGAGGGCATCGCAACGCAGCTCGATCCGAAGATCAACATGTGGGACGTATCCGCCCCCTACGTGCGCAGCTGGATTCGCGACGAACTGGGTCCGGAAGCGGCGATCGCCAACCGTATCCGCACCGATATCGACACCCTGCTGCGCCTTCCCGACCTGTTGCGCCGGATAGAAGACCGTTTTCCGCCCAAGGGCGGCGCGCCGGAACCCCCGCCGCTGCCCGAGGTCGAGCTGGTCTGGGAACGCCGCCGCGAAGGCAGGGCCTGGGTGGGCTATGGCATCGCCGCCGTGCTGGGCGGGGCGGCCGTCTGGGCGGCAGGCCTCGCCGGGCTGATCGGCTGATCGCCACGCCGGGCAGACGGGCCGAGGCCTATCCAGCGGAAAACTTTCTCCAAAGACCGGCGCGAAAAGGGAAAGGCAACCTTAACCAAGATTTGCCATGAGGACTGCTTGGACTATTAGCGGGCCTATGAACCGATGCTTGAGCAGCGGATTGACGTGATGGAACAGGAGGGACAGTCGACCAGTCCTCGAATCCTGCTTGTGGTGGGCGGCGGCATCGCCGCCTACAAGTCGTGCGAGCTCGTCCGCCTGATCGCCAAGGGTGGGGGTGAGACCTCCTGCGTGCTGACGCAGGGCGGTGCGCAGTTCGTCACGCCGATGGCGCTGGCCGCCCTTTCCGGCAACCAGGTCCACACATCCCTGTGGGACCTGAAGAACGAGGCCGAGATCGGCCATATCCAGCTTTCGCGCGATGCCGATCTGGTGGTCGTCTGTCCTGCCACGGCAGACCTGATGGCCAAGATGAACGCCGGCATCGCCGACGATCTGGCCACCACGCTGATCCTCGCCACCGACAAGCCAGTGCTCGCCGTGCCCGCCATGAACGTGAAGATGTGGGAGCACGAGGCGACGCAGCGCAACATCGAATCGCTGCGCGAAGCGGGAGTGCGGGTGATGACGCCCGACGAGGGCGCGATGGCCTGCGGTGAATTCGGCCCCGGACGCCTGCCCGAGCCGGAAATGGTCTGGCTGGAAATCGCCGACATGCTGGGTCTCGATCCCGGCGTCGCGGGGGCCGACATCGAGGAATACCTGCGCGCCTTCGAAGCGGGTGCGGAGGAGGAAGATTACGAGGACGACGCGGACCTGGGCAAGGACCATCCCGGCGGCCTGGCCGGAATGCTTGCCAGCATCATCCCGCGCTCCACCCCGCGCAAGGTTGACGAGGACGACGTCACCTTCGAAGGCGAGGAACTGGAAGACGGCGAGCTGGAAGGCGAAAACGCCCTTAATACCGGGCCGGACCTGCCCGAACCGGACTACACCGGCTCCGAACACCTGATGGCGACCAAGGGCAAGGCCAAGGCCGCCCCGCCGACCGACCGCGAGGCGATCAACCACGAGGTCAACGCGAGGCAGGAAGCACCGCAGCCGTTCGAGGGCGAGGAAGCCGCGGCCCCGGTCAATCCGCTGGAGCCGGGCCACGTGCAGTCGCCCGAACTCGACCCGATCGACACTTTCGATCCGCTGGCGGGCCAGCCGGGGTTCGAGCAGGATATCGAGCACCGTCCGCTCTACGGCAAACACGTGCTCGTCACCGCCGGCCCCACGCACGAAGCGATCGACCCCGTGCGCTACCTGGCCAACAGGTCCAGCGGCAAGCAGGGCTTTGCCATCGCCGCCGCAGCAGCAGCAGCCGGAGCGAAGGTCACGCTGGTCGCGGGGCCGGTGCACCTGCGCACGCCGCTGGGCGTGGAGCGCATCGACGTGGAAAGCGCGGAAGACATGGCCAAGGCCGTGCGCGACGCGCTGCCGGTGGATGCCGCGGTCATGGTGGCCGCCGTCGCCGACTGGCGCACGAAGGATTACAATGCCGTCAAGATCAAGAAGCGCGGTTCCGCGCCGCCCGCGCTGGTGCTGACCGAAAACCCCGACATCCTTGCCAGCGTGGCCGCCAATCCCAAGCGGCCCGACCTGCTGATCGGCTTTGCCGCCGAAACCAACGACGTGGTCGAAAACGCCCGCAAGAAGCGCAAGAGCAAGGGCGTCGACTGGATCGTCGCCAACGATGTCTCGGGCGAAGTGATGGGCGGCGACAGCAACCAGGTGCACCTGGTGCGCGAAGGCAAGGTGGAGCACTGGGATCCGATGACCAAGCAGGACGTCGCCACCAAGCTGATCGAGGAAATTGCGGAGAAACTGAACAAGGATGACTGAGCCTGTCCCCGGCCGCGTGCCCGTGAAGATCAAGCGCCTGCCGCATGGCGAGGGACTGGACCTGCCCGCCTACGCCACCGACGGCGCGGCGGGCATGGACGTGGTGGCGGCCGAGGCCATCATCCTGGGGCCAGGCTCGCGCCACGCGGTGGCCACCGGGTTCGCCGTCGCCATTCCGCCGGGATACGAAATCCAGGTGCGTCCGCGCTCCGGTCTGGCGCTGAAGCACGGAATATCCGTGCCCAATACGCCGGGCACCATCGACAGCGACTATCGGGGCGAGGTGAAGGTCATCATGATCAACCACTCGGCTAACGATTTCGCCATAGAGCGTGGCGACCGGATCGCGCAGCTGGTGCTGGCCCCGGTCACCCTGGCAGCGTGGGACGAAGTGGACAGCCTGGACGAAACCGCGCGCGGGGCGGGCGGCTTCGGTTCCACCGGCGGACACGGCGCGCTCTAGGACCGCTCCTGAATCGTCGCGCGGTGGAAGCATGCCGCCGATGCCAGCCAGATCGCGGCGAAGAACAGCAGGACGCCCCATTCCACGGCGTGTCCTGGCATCATTCGCTGAGCCAGCACTCCCATCAGCGGCTGGGCCAGGCCCATCGCGCCCATGATCCAGCGCATCCTCGATGGACGGAGCCAGGCCAAGAGCGTGGCCAGCAGCGCGGCCAGCACCAGCCAGTAGAAACCGAGGTTGAGCGCTTCATCCTCCGAGCCGATGAAGCCCACGGCACCGTTGATCCAGAACGTGAGGAAGGCGGCAAGGCCGGCGATCATCAGGCCGGCCCTGGCTGGCAGGGTGCGGGCGGTGCGCACCGCCAGCTCGATTGCGCCGCCAAGGAACAGCAGCATCAGCGCCGCCGCGAGGAAGTCGAACGGCGTCCAGTTCACTTCGGCGGTGAATTGCATGGCGACCGCGGGAAGCAGCAGCAGCGCCAGCGCGCTGCCCCAGCCGGCGATGCGCCAGCCATTGAGCAGGGAGCGGGAAGATCGGGTCTCGACTGTCATGGCAAAATCCTTTCGATTGACCTCGCCAAACTGCCGCGCAGCGCGGGTGAGCGGCATGAGGAAATCGTGAGCAATCGCTGAAAACCTTCCGCTATCCTTTTTGCTGGCATAGGAATCGGCACTGGATGCAGGACGAGGCCGCCATTCTCCATTTCGACCGTTTCGCGCTCGACCGCGCGAATCGCCGGCTCACGCGGGGCGGGCACGAGGTGGAGATCGGCAGTCGCTATTTCGACGCGCTGACGCTGCTGGTGGAAGCGCGCGGCGCGCTGGTTTCCAAGGATCGCTTCATGGACGAGGTATGGCGCGGCGTGCCGGTGACGGACGAGGCGCTGACCCAGTGCATCCGCACCCTGCGCCGCGCGCTGGACGACGATGCCGCGAGCCCGCGCTTCATCGCCACCGTTCCCAAGCACGGCTACCGCTTCGTCGGATCGCTCGAGGGGCAAGCCGAGCCCGACGCACCCCCGGCCATGCCGGCGCACCGATCCGCGGGCCGCATCGCCGCGGCATCCACCATCGGCGGCGCGCTGGCAGGCGTGTTCGGCGGATTGCTTTATGGTCTTCTGCTTTCCTCGCAGGACGAGGGGGCGGGCAGCGCGTTGTTTCTCGCCATGGTGGCATTGTGCCTAGCAGTGGGCGTACTGGGCGGCGCCGGCGTGGGAATTGGCATGGCGCTTGCCACCGCCCTGCGCGGGACGAGCACGGCGACGCTGACGCTTGGCGGCGGCATCGGCGGCATTGTCGTCGGCGCGCTGGGACGCCTCGTGGGGGTGGACCTGTTCGAGGTGCTGGCAGGGGTTGGGGTCGGTCCGGTGACGGGGCTCCTCGAAGGCGGCGTGGTCGGCATGCTGGCGGGCGGAGCCTGCGCGCTCACCCTGCGATACCGCGGATGGAAGGGCGCTGCATTGGCGGCGCTGCTGGGCGCGTCCGGAGGCGCGCTGCTGGCCTTGGCCGGCGGCAGGCTGATGGCAGGCAGTCTGCTGCTGCTGGATCACACGGTGGCCGATTCGCGGCTGCGGATCGACGGCCTGGGCGCGTTGCTGGGAGAACCGCAGTTCGGCCAGGCGAGCCTGACCACAAGTTCGGCGCTGGAAGCGGCGGTGTTCGTTACCTGCGTGGCGCTGGCCTTGCAGCGCACGCGATAGCCTTGGGCCCGCGCGTCCTAGTCGTAGATCAGCATCAGGTATGAAGCGCGCAGGAGGCTGGGCACAGCCTCTCCCGCGGCGTTGCGGGCAGCCGTATACTCGCCAGGGCCGGTAAATGCGGTGCATACGCCGCGCACATCGCGATCGCGCCAGTTGGGCGATTGCAAAACGCAATCGGTCGCGTTTCCTTCCGCGTCGATGACAAGGCGGAGCTGCATGAGCTGGCTGGCCCTGTTCACCAGCATGGCGGGGGGCCTGCGGATCGCCTGGGCAACGACAGAGATGTTGTCGATCGTAGCCGGCGTGGCGACGGCTTCCGGCGTGACGACATCGACCTGCCAGCCCGCCATCAATTCCTGCTCGCAGGCACGCAGGTCTGCCAGGGGGCTTTCCAGCGAGCCGAGCATCAGCGTGACCGGCTCCATCTCGGGCGTATCGAAACTGACCCGCGTCGCGTCGGGATCGAGCGGGATGCTTCCGCGCGTGTCGCTCTCTCCCGACCAGGCATAGACGAAGTGCAGGCCGGACGCGCGATGGACGACGAAGTTGATCTCCCCGCCATCGCCGCGCTTCCCCACGATCATGTGGATGTTCTGCATGTCCTCGACATCGCCGAAGGCAGCGCTGCCCTGTTCGGCGGCCTCGTCGTTGCGCGGCAGGTCATCCCCGCTGATCATGATGCGATAGCTGCCCGTCGGGCCGTAGCTGTAGATCACCATCCGAACCGGGCTGTCGGCATCGCCGAAGTTGCGGACGAGGCCGCAGTATTCGTCGGTCTTGCCCCAGTTCCACTCGTCCAGCGGCTCTAGCACGCGCTCCTGTGCCTGTGCATCAGGCCCCGTGGCGAACAGCATGGCTGCGCCGATTACGGCCGCCATCCATTTCGGTGCGATCATGCGACATCCCCCCTTGCGCGGAGAATAGCTTGCTGAATCGCATAAGAAAAGGGCGGCCCACCGGATCGGAGGGCCGCCCTTTCGCATGTTCCGGTCTGGCTGCGCCTTACCGCTCGTTGCGGCGCACCGGCTGGTCTTCCGGGGCGATGGAGATGCGCACGGTTTCGCCGGAGTTGCCCGGGAAATCGGTGAACATGGCTTCCACCAGGTTGGGCACCAGGTACTGCAGGCGATCCGAGGTGGATGCGGCCTGGGCCTTGCCCTCGAACAGTCGCTCGCCCGTCGCCGCGTCGTCGATCTTCAGGTCGATGCCGCTGGTGTAGACGGTGTAGCTGGTGATGTCCGGCCCGCGGTTGAAGAACGGGTCATGCCAGCCGAAGCCCCATGCCCGGTCGTGGACATAGGCCACGCGGCGGTTGCCATCACGGTCGCGGAAGACGACAGGGCGGGCATAGCTGCGCCACGGGCTGTAGAACGGATCGCGATAGCCGTAGCCGAAGCCGGTCGAACGGATTCGCTCGCGCCCGTCGTCGACGCCGTAGTCGAAGCGGACAAGCAGGGTGGCGTCTTCGGGCGAGGCGGCCTGGACATAGCCCAGCTGCGCCATCTCTTCCTCCACCTCGTCGGCATAGAGCGCGAACTCGAGACCGCCGGCCAGGGCAGGATCGTCGGCCACGACGAAGAAGCTCTGTCCCTGCGGTGCAGGCAGCTGGCTTTCGAAGCGAGACACGTCCGCTCGGAACGGCGTGGCACAGGCGGCAAGGCCAAGCGCCAGGGCGGGCACGGCGGCCAGCTTCGCACCTTTCGGGTTAAACAGGGATTTCAGCATTTCAAACTCTCTCACTTGCTGCGGCAGCGCGCGAGGCTCCTCAGCTCCAGCGCGCATGATTCTGCGATGACTGGTGCAATAGCAAGGGCAGAGTGAACCGAAGTTGAACTGGTTTAGGCCAAAAGTTCAGCGATTTCAGTGAGATTGACCGGAAATCAGCCTCTCACGAGGCCCAGCGACTTGTAGGCCCTGTCGAGCGTAGGCGCCGACAGTTCGCGTGCGCGCGACGCGCCGCGTGCAAGAATCGCATCGAGTTCCTCCCGATCCTGCTTCAGCGCCACGAATCGATCGCGAATGGGGCCGAGCGTCTCGACCATCCGCTCCGCCAGCGCGGGCTTGAACTGGCCGAAGCCCTGTCCGCCATGCTCGGCCAGCACCGCCTCGGGCGTGGTTTCGGTCAGGGCGGCGTAGATCGTCACCAGGTTCAGCGCCTCAGGCCTGCCCTCCAGCCCTTCGACCTCGCTGGGCAGGGGTTCGGGATCGGTCTTCGCCTTCTTCACCTTCTGCGCCATGGTGTCGGCATCGTCGGCAAGGGCGATGCGGCTCATCTCGGACGGGTCCGACTTGCTCATCTTCTTCGTTCCGTCGCGCAGGCTCATGATGCGCGCGGCGGCGGGCGGGATGAAGGGTTCGGGCAGGGTGAAGACCGGATCGCCCTCGGAAGCGAAGTCGTTGTTGAACTTCTGCGCGATGTCGCGGGCCAGTTCCAGGTGCTGCTTCTGGTCTTCGCCCACCGGCACGTGGGTGGCCTGGTAAAGCAGCACGTCGGCTGCCTGCAGCACCGGGTAGCTGAACAGTGCGACGGACTGGCCCTCGCGGTTCTTGCCGGCCTTGTCCTTCCACTGGGTCATGCGGTTGAGCCATCCCATGCGCGCGGTGCCCATCAGCAGCCATTGCAGCTCGGCATGGGCGGGCACCTGCGCCTGGTTGAACAGCACGCATCGCGACGGGTCGAGGCCGCAGGCGACCAGCGCGGCGGTCATCTCCAGCGAGTTCGCGTGCAGTTCGGCGGGAACGTGCGGCTGCGAGAGGGCGTGCAGGTCGGCCAGGAAGAACAGGCACCTCGATTCCTGTGCGCTGCCGCCTTCGGCTGCCTGAGCGCGGGCATCCATCTCGTCCTGCATCTTTACCCAGTTGCGGATCGCGCCGAGGTAATTGCCAAGGTGCAGGTTCCCGGTGGGCTGGATTCCCGATACGACGATCATGAGACTTTCGGCTCTCTCTTCTTCATGAATATGGCGATGCGTTCCCGGCTGACCGCGCCGATGGCGAAGGCAACGCCGAAATAGACGACGACGGCGCAGGCGACGAGCGCGCCCAGCGCCAGCAGCCGTGCGAACAGCCCGGCGGCATAGAACTCCGTTAGCAAGTCGCGGGCATAGAACAAGGCCGCGCCCATTGCGGCGGCGGCGATCAGTTGCCGGGCAAGCCGCCCCAGCAGCGGCCAGTCGAGCCGGTAATGCCCGCGCGCCTGCAGCACCGCGTAAAGGATGCCGCAGTTGAGCCATGCGCCGATGGCGCTGGCAGCCGCCACGCCTTCCACGCCGAAACGCTGCAGGAAGGCCACGTTGAAACCGACGAACACCACCAGCGCGGCAAAGGCGGCATAGACCGGCGTGCGCGTATCGCTGCGGGCGTAGAAGCTGGGCACCAGGACCTTTACCAGCACGTAGGCAGGCAGCCCCGCCACCAGCACCGCCAGCACGTTGCCGGTTATCGCGGCATCGGCGGCATCGAAGCGGCCGCCCTGAAAAATCATGGTGATGAACGGCACGGCGCAGATCGCCAGTGCAACGGCCGCGGGCAGGGTGAGAAGCATGCCAAGCTCGATGGCGTTGGACTGCACGCGGGCCGCGCCCTGCTTGTCGTTCGCGCCCACGAACTTGGAAAGCGTGGGCAGGATGGCGGTGGAAAGGGCAATGCCGATGATGCCCAGCGGCAGCTGGTTCAGCCGGTCGGCATAGTTCATCCAGCTCACCGCGCTGCCTTCCAGCTGGTTGAGGAAGTAGACCTGCAGCAGCGTGTTGATCTGGTAGGCGCCGCCGCCGATCGCCGCGGGCAGGGCGATGATGCCCAGTCGCTTAACCTCGGGCGTCAGCCTGGGCCGGCTTATCCAGCGGGGGCGAAACCCCTCGACATGCGCCCAGTAGACCAGCCAGGCGAGCTGCAGCACGCCCGCCACCGGGATCGCCCAGGCGACGACATAGCCCATCGCCTCCACGCTTTGTTCCACGCCGCCGGTTGCTTCCACCCAGAGAAGGGTGGCGATCAGCACCGCGTTGAGAATGATCGGGAAGCTCGCGCCGGGTCCGAAGCGGGAGACGGAATTGAGCATGCCCGTCAGCAGCGTCACCACGCTGACCAGGAATATGTAGGGGAACATGATCCGCGCGAAATCGACCGCGTAGTCGAATTCGTCGGGATTGATCGGCTTGTCCGACAGCAGCCAGATCACGCCCGGCATGGCGATCTCGAAAATCGCCGTCAGCGCGATCAGCACCGGAACGAAGACCGATATGACGTCCTGCGAGAAGCTGCGCGCTTCGTCCAGGCCGTCCTCGCCATCCTTGCTGTGCAGCCGCTTGGAGAACATCGGCACGAAGGCGGCCGAGAAGGCCCCTTCGGCGAACAGGCGGCGGAACACGTTGGGGATGATCAGTGCCTGAAACCAGGCATCCGTCACGTCGTTCGCGCCGAGCACGCGCGCGAAGATCATCTCGCGCGCCATGCCCGCCACGCGGCTCACCATGGTGAGCGAGCCGATCGTGCCGACGTTCTTGAGCAGGCTCATCGGTCAGTGCCCGCCTTGATCGGTGAAATCAGCCTTCGCCGCCGGCGGGTGTATCGCCCGTCGTCGCCGGAGCCGTGCCGCCCTGGCCCTGTTCGGCCGTGCGCTGCTGCTGCATGCGCTGGACATAGAGGCCGTTGAAGTCGATCGGATCGAGCATCAGCGGGGCAAAGCCGGCGTCGCGGATCGCATCGGACACCACGCGGCGGGCGAACGGAAACAGGATCCGCGGCGCTTCCGCATAGGTGAAGGCGTGGCTCTGCGCCTCGTTCATGTTGCGCATCCCCACCAGCCCGCAATAGGCCAGGTCGACGATGTAGGCAGTGCCCTGTTCCATCTTGGCGGTGACGGTGATCTTCAGTTCCACCTCGGTCACGTCGTCGCTGGCCTGCTTGGCGCCGATGTTGAACTGCACGTCCATCTGCGGCTGGTCCTGCCAGCGATAGGACTGCGGGGCGTGCGGATTCTCGATCGAGAGATCTTTCACGTACTGCGAGATGATGCCGGCCACGGGCGCCGTGTCGTTGCCATTGCTGGCGGCAGTCGCTGCATCGTCGAGATTCTTGAGAACGTCGCCTTCGTCGGCCATGATCGATCGTCTTTCACTGCTGGATGTGCGCATTGGAATCGCGCGGATAAATGCTGGCGCGCGCCTATCACCCCTTGCCCGGCGCCGCAATGGCGCGGCGAAGTGTGGCCTGCGCGCTTCAGGGATACTTAAGGGACGGTTGTTCATTTGATATTGGCCACTATCTGGTTCACAATAGTGGTCGGGCGCGTCCGCCGCCGTAATTCGATGCGGACAGAATGGGATTACCGCGTGATTATGATCGAAATCGTCATCCTCGCCATGATTGCCGCCTTCCTCGGCATGCGCCTCTATTCGGTGCTGGGCCGTCGGGCCGAGCATGAGGAAGAGGTCATTCCCACCAAGCGGTTCGACCGGCCGGACGAGCAGTCCGCGCCGCACACCCTGACGCAGCCCAACGCCGAAAGCGCGCAGAACGAACGCGCCATCGCCGGTTTCCCGCCCGCCATCGAACGCGGCCTGCGCGAAATCTCCGCGGCGGATCGCAATTTCGAACTGCTCGGCTTCATGGAAGGTGCCAAGGGCGCCTACGAAGTGGTGCTGGATGCGTTCTGGCGCGGCGACAAGGACGAACTGCGCGAGCTGTGCGACGAGGACGTGTACGAAAGCTTCGCTGCCGTCATCGACGAGCGTGAGGAAGCGGGCATCACCATGGACAATCGCCTGATCCGCATCGAGGACACGACGATCCATTCGGCGCAGCTCGACGGACGAACCGCGCGCATCGCGGTGCTGTTCATCTCCGACATCGCCAGCCTCAGCCGCGACAGGGATGGCAACATCGTGGCGGGATCGCTGGACGATGCCGTGGAAAGCCGCGACATCTGGACGTTCAGCCGCGACGTGCGCAGCAACGATCCGCAGTGGCTGCTCGACGAGACCGATCAGGGCTGATAGCGGCCCGGCGCGTGAACACGGCGCGCCTTCTTTCCTGCCTTGCCCTCTTCGCGCTGGTCGTGGCCTGTTCGCGCATCGTGCCCGAGAGCGGGCCGCAGCAGCCAGGTCCGATCGCTTACAACGCGGCCAGCCTCGGCGTGGCCGCCGGGCCTTCGCTCGCAAGCCTGCCGATCCGGGCCGTCGATGCCGGCAACGCGCTGGGCGCCTTCGTCGCCAGTTGCCACGTGCCGCGCAGCCGGGAGGACCTGTCGGGCCTAACCCGGCTGGAGGACTGGACTACGCCCTGCGATGCCGCAGCCAACTGGCCCCGCACCGATGCCGCAGCTTTCTTCGCACGGCACTTCACCCCGGTCGTCGTTGGTGATGGGCAGGGCTTTGCCACCGGATACTTCGAACCGCAGATCGCCGGCAGCCGCACGCGCCGTCCGGGATACGATGTGCCGGTCTACGCCGTGCCGGACGATCTGGAGCGCTGCTGGCGCGACGAGATTCCCGCAAGCGAGCGCGAAGGCCGCGCTCCCCTCTCTCGCCGCATGCCAGACGGGCGCTGCGTCGAATACCATACCCGCGCGGAAATAGAGGACGGCGCGCTGCAAGGGCGCGGCCTGGAAATCGGCTGGGCGGCAGACCCGTTGGAATTCTTCTTCCTGCAGATCCAGGGCAGCGGCCAGCTGATCAGCCCCGAAGGCGACGTGCTTCGCATCGGCTATGCCGGGCAGAACGGCCACGCCTACACCAGCATCGGCGCGCTGATGCGCGAACGTGGGCTGCTGGGAGACGGGCCGGGCCAGTATCCCGGATCGATGCAGGGCATCATGGACTACATCCGCGAGAACCCCCCAGCGGGCACTGCGCTGATGCGCGAGAACGAAAGCTGGGTCTTCTTCCGCGTGCTCGACGGGCCGGCAGCGCAGATCGGTCCGCTCGGCTCCATCGGGGTGCCGGTGACCGCGGAAAACAGCGTCGCCGTCGATCCCGACTTCGTGCCCTACGGCGCGCCGGTGTTCCTCGACCTCGACAGGAACGAGGCCGACGGCCTGTGGGTAGCGCAGGATACCGGCGGGGCGATTACCGGGGCGAACCGCTTCGATACCTTCTGGGGCGCAGGCGAACGCGCACGCGAGGTTGCTGGCAGCATGAGCGGGCGGGGACGCGCCGTCGTGCTGTTGCCGCGTGCCTCCGCCCGAAGGCTGGGGCTGTGAGCGGACGCGCCCCGCGCGGCCTGTCGCCGGAGGAAACCGCGCTGTGGAACAAGCTGGCGGCAACGGTGAAGCCGCTGCGCCCCGATCCTCCCGCTGCGAGCAAGCAAGGCCAGGCGAAGCAGGCAGGAGACGCGCGCCCGGTAGTTCCGCAGCCCACGAAGCTGTCGGCCAGGAAACCTGTCGTCCCTCTCCAGCAGCCCAAACCCGCGCCCGGTCCCGGACCGGGCCTCGATTCCCACTGGGAGCGGCGTCTGTCGCGCGCCGGTGCCCAGCCCGATTTCACGCTCGACCTGCATGGCCACACGCTCGAGCAGGCCTATCGCCGGCTCGACAGCGGGTTGGTGCAGGCCAAGGCCATGGGCGCGCGGCTGGTGCTGGTGGTGACCGGCAAGCCGCGTCCCGTCCAGGCCGCCGACCGGGGCGAGAAGCGCGGGGCCATCCGCGCCAAGATCCTCGACTGGCTTGCCGTGGGGCAGCACGCCTCCGACATCGCCGCCGTCAGGAACGCGCACCGCCGCCACGGGGGCGAGGGTGCGCTCTACCTGGTGCTGCGAAGGCCGCGCTAGGCATCAGCCCAGCAGCATGTCGTGCATCAGGCGGCCCTCGATGGCGAAGGCCCAGACGGCGGGGATCATCAGCGCGCCGAGGAACAGGGTGACGATCTCGTTGCGGTGTCCCTTGATGTCTCCCCGGCGCGCCTTGGCGACGGTCATCCATGCCGCGCGGTAGGTGATCGGCACGAAGATATGGATCCAGCTGAAGGTGCCGAGGCCGTGGATGAACAGCGTGCTGGTGGCGGTTATCACCATCAGCGCCACCCACAGCTTGCCCAGCTGCTTGTGCATGGCGGTGCCCTTGGGGGCCAGCAGCAGGTAGAGCCCCAGCGGAACACAGGGGACGACCGTGGTCACGTGGAAAGCGATGGCCAGGTTCTGCAGATGCGGCAGGTCGGGCGAGAGGCCCAGCACCGCACGGCCGAGGGCGAGCACGCACAGGACGCTCATCACGGTGCCGGACACGATCACCAGGCCGCGGGTAAGCGGTCCCAGATCGAGGGTGCCGAAAGGCCGGTGGAACGGGTTGGCATAGGTCAGCGCATTCATTGCGGAAACTCCGTGTGGTTCGTTGCTTGCCCCGCCGTGATGCCCGTTGCCGGTTTGCCGGCAACGGCGCCTGCGGCGGATGGCGCGATCCTTCGCGAAAAGCGCGGATTTCCGGGGACACGCCACTTTACGAAGCGCGAACTGGCGCTAGTCTCGCCCGCACCATGACCGATACCGGCCCTTCGCGTTCGCCGCAGCTGCGCCGCTTCATCATCGATCTGTCGATCATGCTGGTCATCGGCGTGGTACTGGCGCTGCTCGGCCCGTTCGGCAGCTTTGCCGATCCGATCGAGGAACGGCTGGTCTACTGGGTCGGCCTCGCGGTTGCGGGCTATGCCTGCTATTTCCCCATCAACGGCCTGGTGGTGCCCTGGGGCAGGCGACTCGATTTCCCCGAATGGGCGCTCTGGATGGCTTCGGTGCTGATCGCCACCGTTCCGATGTCACTGGCCATCTGGACGCTGGGTTTCGTCGGTCGCGACTTCCGATGGCCGCAGCTGGGCGAGGCTTTCGGCACCTATCTCAACGTGCTGGTGATCGGCGCAGGCATCACCGTGCTGTTTCACTTGCTGAATCGTCATCCCGCGCCGCGTCCCGCCCCGGGGCCGGCGCAAGCACCCGGGCCCGTGCAGAACACGGAAGCAAGCGCTCCCGCCTTCCTCGATCGCCTGCCCGCGCAAATCGGGACGGACCTGATCGCGCTGGAGATGGAAGACCACTACGTGCGCGCGCATACCGCGCTGGGCAGCGACCTTGTGCTGATGCGGATGCGCGATGCGGTTGCCGAACTGTCCGGGTTGGAAGGCGAGCAGGTGCATCGCAGCTGGTGGGTCGCCCGCGGCGCCGTGGCCGAGGTGAAACGCGACGGGCGCAACGTGCGCCTGGTGCTCGACAACGGCCTGGAGGCTCCGGTCAGCCGCGCCAACGTCTCGCTGCTGAAGGATCGCGGCTGGATCTAGCCGCGCCCTATTCGCCCATCGCGCGGGCGCGCATGGCCGCCTCGTCCAGCTCCAGGAACCGTACGGCATTGCCGAACAGGATATCGTGCTTCTGCTGATCGGTGAGGTAATCCGCTTCCTCGATGATCGCGATCGACCGGTCGAGCATTTCCGGCCAGACGAGGGAATCGGTGCCGAACATGATGCGGCCCGCCAGCCCGGCGTCGACGAGGTCGCGCAGATAGACATGGAAGTCGTCCGACCAGGTGATCGGGCCGCTGATCTCGACATAGAGCTGCGGGTATGACCACAGCATCATCTTCAGTTCGTCATGGAAGCCCGAGGCCATGTGCTGAATGGATATCCGAAGGTCCGGATGACGGTGCAGGACGGGTTCCAGCAGCAGCGGATTGCCCGCGCTGACGCGGAAATCGGGGTAGAAGGCGATCACGCCGGGCAGGCCGAGGCCCATGTGATAGCCTACCGGCACATCCAGCTCCTCCATCAGCGCCCAGAAGGGCCGCATGCGCGCATCGTCGGGTTCGATGCCGTGATACTGGTTGGTCACTTCGCCCAGCATCACGAAACCGCCGTTGGCGAACAGTTCGCGCATGGCCTCCACATCCTCGTATGCGTCGCCGCGTCCGATGCGGAAGCCCAGGCTGGGAATGAAGCGGTCCGGCGCGGCGGCGACCCATTGGCGCACGCGGTCCGGCGGGCCTTGCAGGAGCGCGATGGCGTTGTTCGCCTCCAGCCGCGCGATGGTGCGGGCGAGCAGTTCCTCGTCCGTCTCCACGGCCACCAGCGGATCGTCGCAGGCGGCATCGAACCACGCCTCTCCATACTGATCGACATAGGGACGCGAGTGATCGAGCACCGGCTCGTTCGCCATCAGGGGAATGCAGTACTGCATTCCGGGAGGGTAGTCCGCCACCGTCTCTGCATGGACATGCATGTCGATCACCGGCTGCTGGGCATAGGCGGGGCCGGCGGCCAGCGCGGCGGCAATGGTGGCGAGCGACAATCGGCGCATGGTGGTCCCCCGGAAGGTTACAGCGGTATGGTGTAGTCTGCCTTGTGCCGTTTCTTGACGACGTGGCTTTCGAACCGGCGCACGGCGGGCGAGGCTTCCAGCGTGGCGTCGGCAAAGGCATCGTAATCGGCCATGTCGCGCGAGACGACCAGCAGGACCATGTCCAGCTCCCCCGCGATATCCAGCATCAGCTGCACGCGCGGCTCTGCCTGCAATCGGCGCCGCAGCTTGCCGCTTTCCTCGGTTTCGTGCCGCTGCAGGTAGATCTTCACCAGGGTGGTGAAGGGATAGCCGGTCAGGTCGGGGCGCAGGATCGCCGTGTCGCGCTCTATCACCCCCTCGGCGCGCAGTCGGCGGATGCGCCGGGCGATGACCGAGGGCGAACGCCCGATCTTCTCCGCCAGTGCATCGCCCGTCATCAGGGCGTCGCGCTGCAACCAGGCGAGAATGGCGCGGTCGATACCGTCGAGGGTCATCGAACGATGGATAGGCATTTGCCAGATTCTGGCAAGCACCAAGCTGCCTTTGCCAGCAACTGTCGCGCCGCCGGGACTAGTCGGCGCACATGACGATGACGTATCGCACCCTGTTCGTACGCCTGGGCTGGGCCGTGCTCCTCAGCCTGGGAAGCACGCTGTTCGCGCTGCTTGCGCCGACGCCGGCGCCGGTCGCGGCGCAGGAGGCCCCCGTCGTGCGACCCGCAGCGGTGGTGGAGGATGTCCGCCGCGTCATCGCGCGGCGCTACGTGCTGCCCGAGAAACGGCCGGCGCTCGACGCCGTGCTGGCGGAGGGGCTGGCGGCGGGCCGCTATGACGTGACGGACCCGGTGGAACTCGCCGCCCGGATCAACGCCGATCTCTCGCGCGTGGGACAGGACAAGCATCTCACCCTCTCCTACGATCCGCGCACCTTTGCCGCCCTGCGCTCGGGCGAAGAAGGCGGCGAATTCGACCTGGCGGCCTACGAGACGGAAGTGCGCTCGGGCAATCACGGCGTCACCCGCCTGCTGAACCTGCCGGGCAACGTGCGCTACCTCGAGTACACCGGCTTCGACTGGATCGGCGAAGAGAGCGCCGAGGCCATCGATACCGCGATGCGGTTCCTGGCTGGAGGCGATGCGGCGATCATAGACCTGCGCCGGAACGGCGGCGGCAGCCCCGAAGCGGTGCAGCACATGGTGAGCCATTTCCTGAAAGCGGGGCAGCCGCTGGTCACGTTCTACATGGAAGGCGAGGCAGAGCCCGGCGTGCCGCACACGCTGGACAATCTTGCTGCGCCGCGCATGGTGGGAATGCCGCTCTACGTCCTGATTTCCGGCGGCACGGGCAGCGCGGCGGAGGAGTTCGCCGGACACGTGTCGGGTTTCGGAATCGGTGAGCTCGTTGGCGAAAACACCGCCGGGGCGGGCTTTCGCAACACCTACGAGCCCGTGGGCGACGGTTTCGCGCTGAGCGTTTCCATCGGGCGTGCCGTGCTCGCATCGACCGGGCGCGACTGGGAAGGCACGGGCCATGCACCGACCATCCCCACAAGTGCGGACGCGGCAATGAACGTCGCCTGGCACACGGCCCTGGCGCGGCTTGCGCAGGACGGGGAAGGACCTGACCGAGACCGTCTTGCCGCGCTGGCCGACAACGTCGCGGCCCTTTCGCAAAGCCGCCCGAGCGCGCGCTCTCTCGATCGCTATGCCGGCACCTACGGCACGCGCGGCGTGCGCCTGGCGGGCGAAACGCTCGCCTACATGCGGGAAGGCCGGGTTGAGGAACCGCTGGTGCCGCTTGGCGGCGACCGCTTCACCTGGCGCAGCGATCCCTCGCGTCTGCTGACATTCGTGGTGGAAGGCGAGGAAGTGACGGGCTTCGAGCTCGGCACCGTGGATGCCCCGGCGCGGGCTCGTTATCAGCGAGGTCCTGCGGCGGACTAGGCGTCCGGCTGCACCGCGGGCAGACAAAAGGCCCCCGGCATCGCTGCCGGGGGCCTTTCGCGTTTCGGCGGGATGG
The DNA here is from genome assembly GCF_036321025.1 of Aurantiacibacter hainanensis. Taxonomy (NCBI): domain Bacteria; kingdom Pseudomonadati; phylum Pseudomonadota; class Alphaproteobacteria; order Sphingomonadales; family Erythrobacteraceae; genus Aurantiacibacter; species Aurantiacibacter hainanensis. Next base: position 937,059 of record NZ_JAZAPB010000001.1, on the reverse strand, counting down.
CCGCCTTACTTGTGGTACTTCGCGCAACGAATGTCGAAGCGGTCGGCGTCCATCACCTTGGTCCAGGCGGACACGAAGGTCCTGACGAACTTCTCCTCTCCGCCGTTTTCGGCGAACACTTCAGCCACGGCGCGCAGCTGCGAGTTGGAGCCGAAGACCAAGTCGGTGCGCGTGGCATGCCACTTGTCCTCGCCCGACTTGCGATCCCTGCCGACGAATTCCTCGTCGCCGCTCTCGTCGATCACTTCCCACTTGGTATCCATGCCCAGCAGATTCACGAAGAAATCGTTGGACAGGACGCCGGGACGATCGGTGAGAACACCGATGGAATTGCCGTGCACGGTGTGCTTGGTAACCGCACCCAGCGCCCGCATCCCGCCGACCAGCGCGGTCATCTCGGGAATGGACAGGCCCAGCAGGTGCGCCCGGTCGACCAGCATGTCCTCGGTCTTCACCGAAGCCTTGGTCTTCAGGTAGTTGCGGAAACCGTCGGCAAACGGCTCGAGCGGCTCAAAGCTATCGGCATCGGTATGCTCGTCGCCCGCGTCGCCGCGACCCGTGGTCACATCGACACTCACCGAATGGCCGCCGGCCTTGGCCGCCTTCTCGATCGCCGCGGCGCCTGCCAGCACGATGGCGTCGGCCATCGACAGGTTGCCGCGGATCTCGTCCAGCTTGGACAGGACCTTCGACAGTTCTTCCGGATCGTTGACCGCCCAGTCCTTCTGCGGGGCGAGGCGAATGCGCGCACCGTTGGCACCGCCGCGATGGTCCGAATTGCGGTAGGTCGAGGCCGAGGCCCAGGCCGCCTTCACCAGTTCGGAAACCGAAAGACCGCTGTCGAGCACCTTCGACTTGAAGGCCGAGACGTCGCTGTCGGACGGCGTGGTGCCGGCCGGAACGGGGTCCTGCCAGATCAGGTCCTCGTCGGGAACCTCGCCACCGATGTAGCGCGCCTTGGGTCCCATGTCGCGGTGGGTCAGCTTGAACCACGCGCGGGCGAAGGCATCGTCCAACGCGGCCTGGTCGTCGCGGAAACGCTCGGAAATCTTGCGATATTCCGGGTCACGCTTCAGCGCCATGTCGGCCGTGGTCATGATGGTGGGCACCTTCTTGGAAGGATCGCGCGCGTCGGGCGCCATGTCTTCCGGATCGGGATCGATCGGCGTCCACATCTTGGCCCCGGCAGGGCTTTCGGTCAGCTCGTACTCGTACTTGAACAGCAGGCGGAAATAGTCGCCGCCCCACTGCGTCGGGTTCGGTGTCCACGGACCCTCGATGCCGGACGTAGTGATGTGACCCTTCTCGATCTGCTCGGCATCGGTCGCCCAGCCGAAACCCAGGTGCTGCAGGGACTCGCTTTCGGGCGAACCGGACAGCTGGTCTGCCGGAACTGCGCCGTGGCACTTGCCGAAGGCGTGGCCGCCGGCGGTAAGGGCTACGGTTTCCTCGTCGTTCATGGCCATGCGGGAGAAGGTTTCGCGCATGTCGCGGGCCATGCCCTCGGCATCGTGCGGATTGCCGCCGGGGCCTTCGGGATTGACGTAGATGAGGCCCATCTGGATCGCCGCCAGCGGGTTTTCCAGCGCCTTGCCCTCATCGGGGATGATGCGGGTTTCCACGCCTTCGTCCACCCACTGGTCTTCGGTGCCCCAGTAGACGGTTTCCGGCTCGAACACGTCCTTGCGTCCGCCGCCGAAGCCGAAGACCGGGCCGCCCATGCTCTCGATGGCGACATTGCCGGTGAGAACGAACAGGTCCGCCCAGCTCACGTTCTTGCCGTACTTCTGCTTGATCGGCCACAGCAGGCGACGCGCCTTGTCGAGGTTGCCGTTGTCGGGCCAGGAATTGAGCGGCGCGAAGCGCTGCTGCCCGCTGGAGGCACCGCCGCGACCGTCGCCGGTGCGATAGGTGCCCGCGGCATGCCAGGCCATGCGGATGAAGAACGGGCCGTAGTGCCCGTAGTCCGCCGGCCACCACTCCTGGCTGTCGGTCATCAGCGCCTTGATGTCTTCCTTCAGCGCCTTGTAGTCGACGGTGTTGAATGCCTCGGCGTAGTCGAAATCGGGATCGTGCGGATCGGCGCGGCGACCGTCCTCCTTCAGGATGCCGAGGTCCAGCGCATCGGGCCACCAATCCTTGTTGGTGCGGCCGTGCAGGCTGCGGGTGCCGCCATCGCCGCTGAACGGACAGCCTCCGGAAATCGAACCAGTTTCTACATCCATTGTTCTCTCCTCTTGTGAAATTTCGACTCGCTTGCAGGAGAGAGGATGGCGCTCATCCTGTAATTCGTCCAATCGATAAGTTGGCACTTATTGATCGCTTTGATCGCTTTGACGATTGGCCGTTGGAAATGTGCGCCGACACGAAAAGACCCGGCGCTGCATCGGGCAGCGCCGGGTCCTTCGAATGTCCGGCCGATGTCCTGGCAGGCGGGTCAGGCCGCCTTTGCGATATCGTCCGTTGCCTCGTTGCGGATCAGGTAGTCGAAGGCGGACAGGGCCGCCTTGGAGCCTGCGCCCATGGCCACCACGATCTGCTTGTAGGGCACGGTGGTGCAATCGCCCGCGGCAAAGACGCCAGGCAGGTTGGTCGCGCCGTGGCTGTCGATCACCACTTCGCCGTGCTCGCTCAACTCGATACCGCTGTCCTTCAGCCATTCGGTGTTGGGCACCAGGCCGATCTGCACGAAGACGCCTTCGAGCTCGACGTGGTGCTCATCGCCAGAGGCGCGATCCTTGTAGGTCAGGCCGCCCACCCTGTTGCCGTCTCCGGTAATCTCGGTGGTCTGGGCGTTCAGCAGCACTTCGACGTTCGACATCGAGCGCAGCTTCTTCTGCAGCACCTCGTCGGCGCGCAGCTTCGCGTCGAATTCGATCACGGTGACATGGCCGACGATGCCGGCAAGGTCGATCGCGGCCTCGACGCCGGAATTGCCGCCGCCGATCACGGCCACGCGCTTGCCCTTGAACAGCGGTCCGTCGCAGTGCGGGCAATAGGCCACGCCCTTGTTGCGATAGTCCTGCTCTCCCGGCACGCCCAGTGCACGCCAGCGAGCGCCGGTGGAAAGGATCAGGCTGCGCGCCTTGAGCACGGCACCGTTTTCCAGGTGCAGTTCGTGCATGCCGCCGGGTTTCCCGGCCGGCACCAGTCTCTTCGCCGTGGCAAGGTTCATCAGGTCGATGGCGTCCTGCGCCTTCACCTGGCGTTCCAGGTCGGCCGTCAGCCTGGGGCCTTCGGTGTATTCGGTGCCGGGCAGGTTCTCGATACCCAGCGTATCGTTCAGCTGACCGCCGAAGCGTTCGGCAGCGATGCCGGTGCGAAAGCCCTTGCGCGCGGTATAGATGGACGCGGCAACGCCGCCGGGGCCGCCGCCCACCACCAGCACCTCGAACGGGTCCTTGGCGGAAAGCCTTTCGGCCGCCTTGTCGCTGGCGCCGGTGTCGACCTTGGCCAGCACTTCCTCCAGGCTCATCTTGCCGTTGAAGAAGCTCTCGCCGTTGAGGAAGGTGGCGGGCACGGCCATCACGTCGCGGCTGTCGACCTCGTCCTTGAAGGTGCCGCCTTCGATCAGCGTGGCGGTGATGCGCGGGTTGACGAGCGCCATCAGGGTCAGCGCCTGCACCACGTCCGGGCAGTTGTGGCACGAGAGCGAGAAATACATCTCGAACTCGAGGTCTTCCTCCAGCGCGGCGATCTGGTCCAGCACCTCCTGCTCCACCTTGGGCGGATGGCCACCGGCCCACAGCAGGGCCAGCACCAAGCTGGTGAACTCGTGCCCCATCGGCAGGCCCGCAAAGCGGACCCACTTGGTGGCATCGGAGCCGCGACGGATGATGAAGCTGGGCTTGCGCGCGTCGTCGCCGTCGAACGAGGCGGAAACCTTGTCGCTCAGCGCGGCAATCTCTTCCAGCAGTTCGCGCGTCTGCGCGCTCTTGTCGTCATCGCCCAGCGAGGCGACGAGTTCGATCGGTTCGCGCAAGTTCCCAAGATAGCTCTCGAGCTGCTGCGTCATGTTCGCATCGAGCATTTCGGTCTCCTTCGAAAGGGGATGGAAAAACGTGGAGGCCCGGAGCGGGGGGAGGGGGGGATGCTCCGGGCCTCTTCGCGACCCGAGCCGGGTTGGTGGCAGCGGGAAGGAAAGCGGGCGGCCGGTAAGGACCGCCCACGTTCGGTTGACTTAGATCTTGCCGACGAGGTCCAGCGACGGGGTCAGCGTCTCGCTGTCCTCTTCCCATGCGGCCGGGCACACCTGGCCGGGGTTGTTGCGGACGTACTGGGCGGCCTTGATCTTGCGGGTCAGTTCGTTGGCATTGCGGCCCACGCCTTCGCAGGTCTGCTCCATGATCTGGATCACGCCGTCGGGGTCGACCACGAAGGTGGCACGATCGGCCAGGCCCATTTCCTCGCGCAGCACGTCGAAGTTCTTCGACAGCGTGTGCAACTGGTCGCCCAGGAACGGGAACTTCAGCTTGCCGATACGCTCCGAGGTGTCGTGCCAGGCCTTGTGGCTGAAATGCGTGTCGGTGGAGACGGCATAGACTTCGACGCCCATCTGCTGGAGCATGTCGTAGCGTTCGCCCATGTCTTCCAGCTCGGTGGGGCAGACAAAGGTGAAGTCGGCGGGGTAGAAGAAGAACACCGCCCACTTGCCCTTCACGTCCTCGTCGGTGACTTCGAAGAAGTCCTTGCCGGCCTGGAACGCGGTGGCCTTGAACGGTTTGATCTGGCTGCCGATGATACCCATTGGAAAATCCCTTTTTGGTTGCGTTGCGTTTGTGAACTCAACGCCTCAGGTAGGGATTGTTGCGATGCGAAAAAGCGATTTTGTGCGATTGCGAAGATCGGAATAATCGATCAGCCACGCGCAAGTTTCGAAAAGTGCAAGAGGTGTTGCGATTTACGCAACTCCCCCGGAGGATTTACTGCCGCGAAGGCTCGGTTCTCGACACCGGCGCTTCCCGGCCCCATTGCGAAACCATCTGGTCGGCTTCGCGCAGCAGGGCGAGGAATTCGGCATAATCCTCGTCCATGCAGCCGGAGTTCCAGGCGATCTCGGTGGTGGTGGCTCCGCGTGTCAGGCGCACGGTGCCATAGGCCATGTCGGTCATCATCTGCTCGCAGTCCGCGCTGTCAGGTGCGGGGTCCGGCAGTTGCCGAAAGATATCCTGCAGCGCGACGTAGCGCTGCGGATCGGTCTCCAGCGTGTGAAATTTCAGGGTGCGGTCGCTCATCGGCGCGCCGTCCTCGCTCACGGCCTCTACCCAGACGCCGCCATATTCCGGGCTGAACTGCCACTGCCACATCGGCGCTCCCCAGCTCTTCACCTCGAACGCGATCATGTCCCAGTCGTGGGCGGACGCGGCCTCGGCAGCGGACGATTCCTGGGCTGATGCACCAGCGCTGGACAACAGGGCCGCAAAGGACAACACTAGCGTTGCGGGCCGCGCGGTTTTTCGGGGGTTACGGATTGCCATGAAGTGGGTCTTCTTCGTTTTCGTGGGTCTCTATGCGATCGCCCTGTTGCTGCTGGCGATCGGCACGTTCGGCTGGTTCGGGCAGGAGCAGGATCCGCTTTCCGGCGTCTTCCTGGTGCCGCTGGGCCTGCCCTGGAACCTGCTTGCCGACCGCATCGGGCAGAGCAATGCGGCTGTCGCCATTCTGGCACCACTGGTGAATGCGGCAATACTCTACGCGATATGGAAGCGCTTTTCCTCAGGGCGCTTCGCGCGCCCCGAACCGGGGCTGCGGGAGCGATGCCGAAGGGCCGATGACGCGCGCGGCACCGGCCCCGGCCCCGGCACTCATCAGCCGCCCGTGATCAGGGCATCGACGATCACGTAGGATTCGGGTCCGTAGTCGATGATGATCCGGTCCCCTTCGATCGAGGATTCGAAGTCCCAGCCGGCGGAGCCGTCGGACTGCGCGCTGTCCGCGCCGTAGGCCTCGGTGCCGCGGAAGAAGATCGCCCGCGTTCGCCCGTCCGGCTTGGACACCTCGACCAGCGTCGTGCCATCCTCGCCCCAGTTGCGGATCACCCCGGCCTCGCAGCTTTGCGTCGGCTCGGCATCGTCGAAGCCGCACTGGACCGAAGCCGTGGCATTGTACTGCGTGCCCGGCACGAGGGCATCCTCGCTGTCCACCGGCGACTGCATTTCCGCCATCCCGGCATTTTCGTCGCCCATGGGGATCGAGACCATGGTGACGCCATCGACGGTATCGACGATCTCGCCGCCGAGCTGGTCCGCCTGCGCGGGGGTCGGGCACCCGACGAGGATGGCGCTGGCGTTCAGCCAGTTGGAGGTCGCAGCGCTTTCGCCCAGGCGACGGCACGGGTCGCCGGCTTCGGGGTAGCCATCTCCGAATGCCGCGACGCTATCCGGCCAGGCAAACTCGTCCGCTTCGCCTTCGGCGGCTTCGCCGTTGCAGGCGGCCAGGGGGAGCGCGCACAGCGCCCCCGCCAGTATCAGTCTACGCATGGCAATCTCCCTAGCGGCACTGCGGGTGGGTCTGGATATCGCGGATGTCGTAGATATGTCCGTCCGCGATGGTCATCTGCACGCACTGGCGCGTCTCGTCGTTCCACTGGATGGAATAGCGCGTGTTGCCCGAGGTGAAGTTGTCGACCTGTTCGAAGCCGCGCCGTTCGATTTCGTCCATTGCCCCGGCTGCACGCGCGCCCTGCAGGTCGCCGAAGCTCACCGCCGGATGATATCCGCCGCGATTGGTGTGGTGCCTTGCGTTGCCCTGCCGCTCGTCCACGCCGGCCGCATATCCGCGCGAGTAGGAATCGCTGCGACTGTTGTTGTGATAGGCATAGTTGTAAAGGCCGTCGCGGTATCCGGCGTCGAACTCCCGGCGGTTGTCGCCGCTGTCGTCTTCGTCGTTGTCGCGGTGGTGAGACTTGCTGGAAAGGATCGCCCCCAGGATGGCAGCGCCCGCGCCGATGGCCAGCGCCGTGCCCACACCGTTGCCGCCGTGGCCGCAATCCCCGTCCTCGGCATCTATTATGCTTTCCACCCGGCCGACGTATTCCTCCACCCGGACGCAGTTGTCGTCCTGACGATCCCACCAGTAGCTGTAGGTGTATCCGTTGGAGTGACTGTCATGACTGGATTCGTGCGAGAAACCCCTGCTTCGCAAAGCGCTTTCCGCTTCGGAGGCATACATGCCGTTGATGTCCACCAACTGCCGTGCCTCCTCCGCAGCTGCGACAATCGGCAGCGCAGCCATGGAGCCGGCTGCAAGAACAAAGACAGTAATACGTGAAATAGCCATATCGACCTCCCGTCCCGCGAAGCAGGGTGACGAGAAGTGGGTCACCCCTTCACCGAGTCGCATCGTCATCCAAGGTCTTTCGGCGGTCAATACCCATGGACTAAAGGCCTAGTATCAATATTCGCAAGTTGCTTGTCTGTTGCAAAGTCCCGAAGCCAGAGTATCGTTCGCCTTATTGCTTAGAGGGCGAAAGACAAGGAGTTGAAACATCATGCAATTCGGTAAACTGTGCTGTCTGGCGCTGGGCGCCGGTTCGCTTGCCGCTTGTGCGACGACGCCGCAACTCTCGCCCGACGAACAGGCGCTCGTCGCGAACGAATGGGCGCTCGTTTCCATCATGGACGACAACGAGGACGTGCGCCTGCGCCCGCAGTTCAGCAACCGCCACACGCTGAACTTCGACGCCGATGGCTCGCTGATGATGCAGCTGGACTGCAATCGCGGTAATGCCGACTGGCGGGCCTATCCCGGCTCTGCCGGAAGCGGGGACCTTTCCATCGGACCGGTGGCGGCGACCCGTGCCCTGTGCCCCGACCCCTCGTACGGAGAGCGGCTGGCTTCGGCCCTGCCGGGCGCGACAGGTTACCGCATCACTCCGGGTGTCGGATCCCTGACGATCATCACGCAGGATGCCGTGTTCGGTTTCGAGGCGCTGCGCTGACCTCATCTCGCCTGCCAGAATAGCCCCTCTGACGACCCGGGATTGCGGGCACGCACGCGCCTAAGCGGTTGTATCGACCTGCACGGATCGCGAACTGCGTTTCGTCATGCAATCAGCCGCATTGCGCGCGGTGGAGCAGTTTCTGGTCCGCCAGCACCAGCGCCATCATCGCTTCCACCACCGGCACGCCGCGAATGCCCACGCATGGATCGTGGCGACCCTTTGTGCGGATCTGGGTGGCCTCGCCCTCGCTGGTGATGGTGTCGACCGGGGTCAGGATCGAACTCGTTGGCTTGAAGGCCACCCGGCAGGTGACCGGCTGGCCGGTGGAGATGCCGCCCGCGATGCCGCCCGAATGGTTGGCCTCGAACGCCACGCCGCCATCGCCGTCGGGCCGCATGGCATCGGCATTGGTTTCGCCGGTGTTGGTCACGGCGGCAAAACCGTCGCCGATCTCGACGCCCTTGGTGGCATTGATCGTCATCATCGCGGCGGCCAGCTCGCTGTCTAACTTGGCATAGACCGGCGCGCCCCAGCCGGCGGGCACGCCCCTGGCCGAACAGGCCACCAGCGCGCCAAGCGAGGATCCCTCCTTGCGCGCCGTATCGACCAGCTCCGCCCACCGGGCAGCCGTGTCGGGATCGGGGCAGAAAAACGGGTTGGCGCGGATCTGCCCTGCATCGAAGCGGTCGTAATCCATCGCCAGCTCGCCAATCTGCTCTGCCCATGCCGTTATCTCGACCTCGGGAATCACCTTGCGGGCGATCGCGCCCGCCGCCACCCGCGCCGCTGTCTCTCGCGCGCTTGAACGCCCGCCGCCGCGATAGTCGCGGAAGCCGTACTTGGCGTCGTAGGTGTAGTCGGCGTGGCCGGGGCGATAGGCCTTGGCGACTTCGGAATAGTCCTTCGACCTTTGATCGGTGTTCTCGATCATCAGGCTGATCGGGGTGCCGGTGGTCCTGCCTTCGAACACGCCAGACAGGATGCGCACCTCGTCCGCCTCCCGCCGCTGGGTGGTGTATTTCGACTGGCCGGGCTTGCGCGCATCCATGAACGGCTGGATGTCCTCTTCGGACAGGGCGATGCCCGGCGGGCACCCGTCCACCACGACGCCCAGCGCGGGGCCGTGGCTTTCCCCCCAGGTTGTAAAGCGAAAGACGCGTCCGAATGTGTTCCAGCTCATGCGGCACGCTTTGGGCGAAAGTTGCGCGGCTGTCGAGTATTCGGAAACTTTCCTACCTTCACCTGCGCGCGCACCGATTGGGGCATGACCTGCACCGCCACCCTCCGTCCGATCTCGCGAGGCCGAATGCGGCCCGCACTTTTTGCCATCAGGACAGTGTTCCAGGTGTTCCACATTAGCCGTTCACCTGCGGACAAACGCGCCTTTGCGCTGGCTTTCGCGCGCTTGTGCGGGCAGGAACAGATCATGATCGCAAAGCTGACAGGAACGCTCGACGAAACCGGCGAGGACTGGGCCGTGATCGACGTGGGCGGGGTGGGCTACCTCGTCCATTGCTCGAACCGCACGCTCACCGCGCTGGGCAGCAAGGGCGAGGCGTGCACGCTCTATACGGACCTGCAGGTGAGCGAGAACGACATGCGCCTGCTGGGCTTTGCGGAAGCGGGAGAGCGCGACTGGTTCCGCCTGCTTACCGGCGTTCAGGGCGTGGGCAGCAAGGTGGCGCTGGCCATCCTCTCCGCCCTCTCGACCGGCGAACTGCGAGATGCCTGCGCGGGCGGCGACGCCGCCAGCGTGGCGCGGGCGAACGGGGTGGGGCCGAAACTGGCCGGACGCATCGTCAACGAACTGATGGACAAGGCCGGCGCGCTGCCGGGCGGTGGCGCAGGTTCGGGCGGAGCGCCGGTGATGCCGCGAGGAGGCGCCAGCGCCGACGCGGTCAGCGCCCTGCAGAACCTCGGCTTCAAACCCGCGGTCGCCGCCCAGGCCGTTGCGCGCGCGCACGAGGAACTGGGCGAAGGCGCTGCGGAAGGCGACCTCATCCGCGTGGCGCTGAAGAAGGCGGCTGGATGATGGCTGATCACTGGCGTCGTCTTATCCTGTCATGCTATCTCGCTCTAACGGCAGCCGCGATGCTCTATATGGGTCGACCCGATCACTGGGATTGGTTTGTGTTGTTCGTCCCTTTCCTACTATGGGCGCTGGCACCGGTCGCTCTGCTTTGCCTTTTGCCATTCGCGCAAACTTCCAATGGTATCGGAGCGGCCATCAGCGCTGCTGTGGGTGCGCTCGTCTATATCGACACAGCATGGATTCCGCCTTCGGACGCGCAGGACGGACTGATTTTCATATTTCTGCCGATCTACCAGCTAGCGTTCGCACTCCTTTGGCTCGCTTTGGTGGCGCTGATCCGCAAGTTTAGTCCAAAGGAAGATACATGATGCGTCCGCTGCTGCTCATCACTCTGTCGTTGGCAACTCCCGCCGCCGCGCAGCAGGCGGACATGTCGTCCTTCACCACCGGCCCGGTTTTCGAGGACTTCGGCCCGCATGCCAGCGTCGAGCTGACCGATCCGCTGCCCGCCGATACCAGCCTGCGCCATAGCTTCGATGTCGCCGCGGCGGCAGAGGAAGGCCGCTTCAACCGCGGCTTCGAAAGCGCTGCGCGCTTCGTCAACATGCACGCCGCGAACGGCGTGGACCCGGAGAGGATCGAGGTGGCGGTGGTGGTCCACGGCCGCGCGGTGCTCGACCTGCTGACCGACGAGGCCTGGGCCGCGCGCGATCTCGAGGGCGAGACCAATCCGGGCGGCGCCAACGTTCGCGAAATGCTGGACGCCGGCGTGCGCTTCGTCGTCTGCGGCCAGAGCGCGGCGGGGCAGGGCGTGTCGAACGACGACCTGATCCCCGGCGTGGAAGTGGCCCTCTCCGCCATGACCGCCCATGCGCTGCTGCAACGGCAGGGCTACACGGTGAACCCGTTTTGACCGATCAACCCATCCACTCCCCAGACCGTCAGCCGGACGACCCGGACGCGGCGCTGCGACCGAAGTCGCTCACCGAGTTCGTCGGGCAGGAAGCCGCGCGCGATAACCTGCGCATCTTCATTGAGGCGGCGAAAGGCCGCGCCGAGGCGATGGACCACGTGCTGTTCTTCGGCCCTCCGGGGCTGGGCAAGACTACGCTGGCGCAGATCGTCGCGCGCGAACTGGGCGTGGGCTTTCGCGCCACCAGCGGCCCGGTGATCGCCAAGGCGGGCGACCTCGCCGCACTGCTCACCAACCTCGAGCCCAACGACGTGCTGTTCATCGACGAGATCCACCGCCTCAATCCGGTGGTGGAGGAAGTGCTCTACCCGGCGATGGAGGACCGCGCGCTCGACATCATCATCGGGGAAGGGCCGTCGGCGCGCAGCGTGCGGATCGACCTGCCGCCGTTCACCCTGGTGGGCGCGACCACGCGCCAGGGCCTGCTCACCACCCCCTTGCGCGACCGCTTCGGCATACCCGTGCGGCTGGTGTTCTACACAGAGGGCGAGCTGATGCGGGTCGTCACGCGCGGGGCGAGGCTGCTGGGCATGGACATTGCCGAGGAAGGCGCGCGCGAGATCGCGCGGCGTTCTCGCGGCACGCCGCGCGTGGCCGGTCGCCTGCTGCGGCGGGTGCGCGATTTCGCGCAGGTGAAGGCGTCGGGCACCGTCACCGCCTCCATCGCGGACGAGGCGCTGACCCGGCTGGAGATCGACAACCTTGGCCTCGATGCGATGGATCGGCGTTACCTCACCATGATCGCCACCACCTACAAGGGCGGACCGGTGGGGGTGGAAACGCTGGCGGCCGGCCTATCCGAACCGCGCGACACGGTGGAGGAAGTGATCGAGCCCTACCTCATCCAGCTCGGCCTGATCGCCCGCACCGCGCGCGGGCGGTGCCTCAACGATGGCGGGTGGCAGCACCTTGGCCTGCCTGCGCCTGCCGAATCGGGTCGCGGGGCACAAGGCGGGCTGTTCGAGGACGACGGCTGAGCGCCAGGATTGACGCGATGCCGCGCAGCCGGGCGGGCGTTTCGGTTCCATAGTGGGACAGAGCGGCGCGAAGCCCGGAAAAGGGGCATTTTTTTTGGCCGTCGAGGGCCGAAAACATGGTTAAGCCAATTGCACACAGGCGCAATGAACGTCTCACTGCCAGCAACCGGAAAAGGATTTGGGGTGCCGACATGGTCCCCGGCCAGCCTTCCGGCGAAGCTGAGAGAGACCTTGCATGTCGGTACGTATGGCCATTGCGAAACTCACTGCCGCCGCCGCGGGCGGGGCAGTCGTCGCCGGGGGCGCGGTGCACGTTGCCGAACCGCAGGCAGCGCAAGTCGCTTACAAGTCGGACAAGGGCGAGGAAACCGAACTCCTATACGTCAAGGACGAGACGACAGCCCGCCGCACGATCCCGCCGCGTCCGCGCGAACAGGCCCGCCTGCGCCGCGTGGTGGAAACCGAATGCTGCGAGGAAACGCCGCACTTGGCTCTTGCGCAGCCGCCGCTTCCGCTTCCCCCGCTTCCCTCTGCGCCGATCAGCGGCGGCAGCGGCGGTCCGCCGGTCATCATCGGTGGCAGCGGCGGCTTCGGTGGCGGTTTCGGTGGCGGCTTCTTCGGCGGCTTCTTCGGTGGCAGCGGTGGTGGCGGCAGCGCCGTCGTCGACCTGAGCACCACCACCACGACCTCGGGCGGCACCAGCACAAGCACGTCTGGAGGAAGCACGAGCACGTCGGGAGGCAGCACCAGCACGTCGGGAGGGAGCACCAGCACCAGCTCGTCGAGCGGGGACCCGTCTCCTCCTCCTCCGCCACCGCCAACGGCTTCGGGATCGACGACCACCACGACCACCACGACTTCCGGAAACGTGACCAGCACCACGTCGGGCAATGTATCGAGCACCAGTTCGACGTCGGGCAACGTCTCGAGTACGTCCTCCACCTCCGGCAATGTCTCGAGCACGTCCTCGACCTCCGGCAATGTCTCCAGCACATCCTCGACCTCTGGCAACGTGTCGAGCACGTCTTCGACCTCCGGCAACGTGTCGAGCACGACCACCTCGGGGAATGTCTCGAGCACCACCACGACATCGGGCAACGTGTCGAGCACGACAAGTTCGTCTTCGTCCTCCAGCACGAGTTCGTCGACTTCTTCGAGCACCAGCACCAGCACCAGTACGAGCACCAGCACCAGCACAAGCAGCGGGGGCAAGCCCCCTCCGCCACCGCCGCCGCCACCACCGCCGCCGCCTCCTTCGAGTTCGGGTACGCAGGTGCCGGAGCCGGGCGCATTGCTGCTCTTCGGCGCGGGAGCGGGCGCCGCGGCAGGCTGGCGACGCCGCCGGAAGGCAAAAGCGAAATAGATCGCGAACTTCGCGTATCAAACGGGGGGAAGGCGGTCCTTAGGGGCCGCCTTTTTCGTGTCCGGCTAGTGCGCGGGGTTCAGCAGTCGCCAGGGCTCCTGGCGAAACCATAGCGTGACGATATGCTTGATGCCCCTGGTAACGGGCAACCCGGCATGGAGCGTCCTCATGTTCGGCCGTCCGTCGCGGTCCATGTTGTTCCACACGAGCAGGCGCCCGGTCCTGGGGCGGAAGCGAAAGCCCAGCTGCGGGAAGTCGGTTTCGCCGCCCTCCCTCGGCTCGTTTAGGGCCAGCATGACGGTCCAGGTGCGCTGGCCCCCGCGGCGGGCCTCGCCCTCCCAGTACCGCTCGCCGACGTGAAAGAAATCGTGGTGGTGACGGAATTCCTGGCCCTTCTGATAGCGCTGGCCCTGAAGCGGTTCGGCATGAAGAATGTCCAGTCCGCTGACCTCGCAGATGTAATGTTCGAGGTCGCGCGTCAGCGGATCGTCGCGCTCGAAATGATGGGTGTGGCTGGTGCGAAATCCTGCCGTCTGCGTACCGCTGTACAGGGTCGAGGGAACGGCATGCCGGTTGATCGCCTGCATGATCCGCCTGCAATCCGGCCCGGTCAGGAATTTCTCGACCACGTACAAGTCAGCGAGATCGGTCGCGACCCTTTCGAAGGCCGGGATCCTGTCCAGCCGGGCGCGCACGTCCCGCCCGATCCGCGCGAGTACGGCCGGGTCATTGGATGCGGACGCGGTGTCCACGGCTTCGCCTGAGAGTGGCATCGGCATGATACGCCGGAATACCGTCCAGGTTCGAAAAGGTGATTAACGCGGTTCGCCAGGAGGCCCTTAGCGAAGCTCGAGGCTCCAGGCTTCCTGGCGATACCACTGGGTGACGATATGCTTGTCACCTTCCAGCACCGGCAGGCCGGCATGCAGCGTGGCTGGATTGGGCCGACCGTCGCGGTCCATGTTGCTCCAGGTCAGCAACGCGCCGCGTTGCGGCCGCACGCTAAGGCCGAGTTCGGGAAAATCGGTTTCGCCACCCTTCTCCGGCACGTTCAGGAAGACCATGGCCGTCCAGGTGCGTTGTCCGCCGCGCTGCCGCTCCTGCTGCCAGTAGGGCTGGTCAGTGGTGAAGTAGTCGTAGTGATGGCGGAACTGCTGCCCGGTGCGATAACGCTGACCCTGCGGCACCTCGGCATGCTGATGATCGATTCCCAGCACGCCGTCCATGCGCTGCTCGAGTTCGCGCGTGGCCTGGTCGTCGCGGTCGAAATAGTGCGTCGCGCTGGTGCGAAAGCCATCGATCCTCGTACCGTCGAACAGTTCTGACGGACCGATCCGCGAATCGACCGTGCGCAGCAGGCGCTTGCATTCGGCGCGGGTCAGGAAATCGGGCAGCAGATAGAGGTCGGCCTTGTCGCCTCCGAGCGGGCGGGCCGCATCGTGGGCGTCCAGCCGCGCACGCACCTGCTGCGTGAACGCGGCCAGCCTGGCGGGATCGGCCATTGGATCGGGGCCCAGAGACGGAGTCTGCGGACGGAACTGTTGCATCCGGGAGTAATAACGGCGGCGGCAGGTCCTTGGCACGACGTCCGGAGCAATGTCGTCGCAAACATGCCCCGGCTCGTCGTCCTATTCGGTGCTCCCGTTCGTTGCAGCGCGTCCCGTCAGGCTGCCGCCAGCTTGCGCAGCACGTAATGCAGGATGCCGCCGTTCCTGTAGTATTCCATTTCGTTGGCGGTATCGATGCGGCAGAGTGCGGTGAACGTCTGGGTCGAGCCGTCCGCACGGGTGACTTCGACTTCCACGTCCTGGCGCGGCGAGAGGTTCGCCAGCCCCTTGATCGTGAAGCTGTCCTCGCCCGTCAGGTTCAGGCTCTGGCGTCCTTCGCCTTCCTTGAACTGCAGCGGCAGCACGCCCATGCCGATCAGGTTGGAGCGGTGGATACGCTCGTAGCTTTCCACGATCACGGCGCGCACGCCCAGCAGGATGGTGCCCTTGGCCGCCCAGTCGCGGCTGGAGCCGGTGCCGTATTCCTTGCCGGCGACCACCACCAGCGGCGTGCCGTCGGCCTGGTGCTTCATGGCGGCGTCGTAGATCGGCATCTGCTCGCCCTTGTAGGTGGTGTAGCCACCTTCGACGCCGGGGACCATTTCGTTGCGGATGCGGATATTGGCGAAGGTGCCGCGCATCATCACGTCGTGGTTGCCGCGGCGCGAGCCGTAGGAGTTGAAGTCCTTCTTCGCGACCTGGTGGTTGATCAGGTATTCGCCGGCGGGGCTGTCTTCCTTGATCGAACCGGCGGGCGAGATGTGATCGGTCGTCACGGAATCGCCCAGAACGGCCAGCGGCTTCGCACCGACGATATCCTCCACCGGTGCCGGCTCCATGCCCATGCCGTCGAAATAGGGCGGGTTGGCGACATAGGTGCTGGACGGGTTCCAGTTGTAGGTATCGGAGGCTTCCACCTCGATCGCCTGCCAGTCGGCATCGCCCTTGTAGACGTCGGCGTAGCGGGTCTCGAACATCTGCCGGTCGATGTTGGCGGCGCGGTGCTTGTGGATTTCCTCGTTCGTGGGCCAGATGTCGGCCAGCATCACGTCGTTGCCCGCCTGATCCTGGCCGATCGGGGTATCGGTGATGTCCTCGGTGACGGTGCCCTTCAGCGCATAGGCCACCACCAGCGGCGGGCTGGCAAGGAAGTTGGCGCGAACGTCGGGCGAGATGCGCCCCTCGAAGTTGCGATTGCCCGACAGCACGGAGGCGGCGACGAGGTCGTTCTCGTTCACGGCCTTGCTGATCGGCGGGGCCAGCGGGCCGGAGTTGCCGATACAGGTGGTGCAGCCGTAGCCGACAAGGTCGAAGCCGATGGCGTCGAGATCGTCCTGCAGGCCCGACTTCACGAGGTAGTCGGTAACGACCTGCGAACCCGGCGCGAGGCTGGTCTTGACCCACGGCTTGGGCAGCAGGCCCTTTTCGCGCGCCTTCTTGGCGACGAGGCCGGCAGCGATCATCACGTCGGGGTTGGAGGTGTTCGTGCAGCTGGTGATTGCGGCGATCACAACGTCGCCATCGCCCACGTCATGGCCGGAGCCTTCGACATCGACGCGCACGGGTGCGTCCTTGCCGTAGACCTTCTTCAGGTCGTCG
Source organism: Aurantiacibacter hainanensis (assembly GCF_036321025.1). Classification (NCBI taxonomy): domain Bacteria; kingdom Pseudomonadati; phylum Pseudomonadota; class Alphaproteobacteria; order Sphingomonadales; family Erythrobacteraceae; genus Aurantiacibacter; species Aurantiacibacter hainanensis. Next base: position 920,626 of record NZ_JAZAPB010000001.1, on the reverse strand, counting down.
TTGAAGTTCTCGTCCACCAGCGGCAGGGCGATCTTGTCTTGCGGGCGCTTGGGCCCGGCGAGGCTCGGCACGACCTTTTCCATGTCGAGCTGAAGAGTGCTGGAGAAGACCGGCTCGGCATCCGGATCGAACCACATGCCCTGCTCGCGCATGTAGGCTTCGACCAGCGCGATATCCTCCTTGCTGCGGCCCGTCAGCTCTAGGTATTCCATGGTCTTCTCGTCGATGCCGAAGATGCCGCAGGTTGCACCGTATTCGGGCGCCATGTTGGCGATGGTGGCACGGTCGGCCAGCGACAGGTTGGAAACGCCGGGGCCGTAGAATTCCACGAAGCGGCCGACGACGCCGTGCTCGCGCAGCATCTGCACGCAGGTGAGCACCAGGTCGGTGGCGGTGACGCCTTCGGCCATCCTGCCTTCCAGCTTGAAGCCGACGACTTCCGGGATCAGCATGGAAATCGGCTGGCCAAGCATGGCCGCCTCGGCCTCGATCCCGCCGACGCCCCAGCCCAGCACGCCCAGGCCGTTGATCATGGTGGTGTGGCTGTCGGTGCCGACGCAGGTGTCGGGATAGGCGACGAGTTCGCCGTTCTGATCCTCGCTGGACCACACGCCCTTGGCGATGTGCTCCAGGTTCACCTGGTGGCAGATGCCGGTGCCCGGGGGCACGGCGTAGAAGTTCTCGAGGCTCTTGGCGCCCCACTTGAGGAAGTCGTACCGCTCGGCATTGCGCTGGTACTCGAGCGCCTTGTTCGCCTCGAAAGCCTTGGGAGTGCCGAACTCGTCCACCATCACGGAGTGGTCGATCACCAGGTTCACGGGCACCTGCGGATTGATCTTGGCGGTATCGCCGCCCAGCTTGCCGATGGCATCGCGCATGGCGGCCAGGTCAACCACGCAGGGAACGCCGGTGAAATCCTGCAGCAGCACGCGCGCCGGGCGGTACTGGATCTCGTCGCCCGTGACGGGGTTGTTCTGCCAGTCCACGATCGCGCGGACATGCTCCTCGCCGACGGTGAAACCCTCGTCCTCGAAACGCAGCATGTTTTCCAGCAGCACCTTCAGGCTGAAGGGCAGGCGGCTGACATCGCCGACCTTCTCCGCCGCCGCGGCGAGCGAGTAATAGGCATATGTCTTGCCGTTCACGTCGAGAGACTTGCGGGTGCCGAGCGAGTTGGAGCCGACCTGTGTCATGGGCGATTGGTCCTCTAGAGTGTTGCGGATCGGCTCCGTACTTGCGAGGGAGGAGCCTGTTCGAGGGCGACCTGCGCGTTTGCGTTCGTTTGGTCAAGTGTGCAGGTCATGGATACGATGGTGCAACGCGGCACGGGATGCGGATGTTCCGCCGTGCCGAAACCGGGAAGAGAGCAAGGATGGCCATTGGCAGACCGCGAAAGAGATCGGCGTCGCTGCGTGTGGGCCTGATGCTGTTCGGCCTCGTGGTAGCGGCCTTTCTGGGAGCGGCTCTGGGGCTGGTCTGGCAGCAGTCGGGCTGGTTCGAAGAAGAAACGCAGGACGAGCTGGTGACCGTGGAGGCGCCGGGCGGCTGACCGGGAGGACGGTCAGACGTTGGCCGCCTCGGTACTTGCGGCGCGCCTGGCTCGGGGAGCGGCAAGCCAGCATCCCACGATGATCAGCACCGCGCCGATCAGCGTGGGCACGGTCACCGCCTCTTCGAACAATAGCCAGCCGAACAGCGCGGCCCACAGGAAGCCGGTATATTCCATCGGCACCAGCACCTGCGCTTCCGCCCGGGCATAGGCCCATGCGATCGCCATCGATCCAGCGACTGTCAGCCCCGCCGCGGCTACGATCGAATTCATCGCCCCCATACCGGGCATGACGAACAGGAACGGGACCGCCGTCAACTGGACGAGACCGCTGACACCGGCATGGAAAGTGGCGACTTCCACGGGCCCGGCAAGCTGCGACTGCTTGCGGATCACCACGAAATTGTAGGCATAGAGCAGGGCCGAAACGAAGAGCGAGGCCAGCCCCAGCAGCACGTCGTCTTCCATTTGCGTCCGCCCCAGCCTGCCGCTGACGATGACGAGCGTCCCCACGATGCCCAATAGCGACGCCCAGATCGCGCTGCGCCTGATCTGCTCACCCAGCAGCAGGTGCGCGAAATAGAGGGCCACGAGCGGCGCAATGAAGCTGAGGGCGATGGCTTCAGCGATCGGCAGCTTGGTGAGCGCGTAAAAGAAGGTGAGCGCCATGAAGGCTGAAATGACGCCGCGTTCGACATGCAATCGCATTACGGCACTGGTTGGCCAGGCCTTTTTCGTGGTAAGCCACACGGGCGCAATCAGAAGGGCGGCAAGAAGCGAGCGCAGCAGCGAAGCAGTATAGACGCCGCTGGCAAGCGATGCCCCCTTCATCAAGGCATCCATCAGCGCCAGGAAACCGACTCCGGCGAAGGCCACCAGCAGGGGCAGCAGGTGATGATGCTGGCGGTCCATGCGACGGTCCTAGAGTCGGGACGAGGGCGCGTCACCTCCATTCGCGGTTCGCCGGCTGGCGATATTCAGACTCACGAAAGCACGCTTGCTTGATCGTCGGCTCGCCTGACGGCAAAATTACAGGACTGACATGGTAAACAAGGAAACGATTCGTATGGCATCGTCGCGCACCTGCGGCATTGGTTTGCTGGCTGCTGCGGCGCTGGCCTTTCCTGCGGCTGCGCAGACGCTTTCTGCGCAGGATCCGCTGCAGGACGACGATGCGGTGACCGTTTCCGCCACGCCCACCTTCGAAACGCGCGAAATCGTGCAGGAGGACCCGCGAGAGGCTGCCGTCCAGCACTGGAGCGTCGAGAATGCGAGGGCGCTGGTCGCGGTGCTCGAAGCGATCGGCTCGGAAGGGCTGGATCCCGCCGACTATCGCCCCGACAAGCTGCGCGAGGAAATCGCCCGCGGGGAAAGCCGCGAGCTCGATGTGCGCGCCAGCGGCGCCTTCACCTGGCTGGTGGAGGACCTGCGCGACGGACGCACGCCGATGGATTCGCGGCGCCAGTGGTTCGTGGTCGATCCCGATGGCGACCTGCTGCCGACCGGCGACCTGATGGCCCAGGCGCTGGAGAGCGGCGACCTGGCCGGAATCGTCGACATGCTCGCTCCGAGGCATGAGGACTATGCCATGCTGCGCGATGCGCTGGCGCAAACCGCACCGGGCGACACGGCAAAGCGCCGGATCATCCGCGCCAACATGGATCGCTGGCGCTGGCTGCCCCGCGATCTGGGCAGCCAGTATCTCATCACCAACGTGCCCGAATACCAGTTGCGGCTGATGGTGAACGACCAGATCATCCGCACCTATCGCACCATCGTGGGCGCACCCGGTCGCACGGCGACGCCGCAACTTGCGGAAACGGTGGAGGGCGTGATCTTCAACCCCAACTGGACGGTGCCGCAGAGCATCGTCGTGGGCGAAGGGCTTGGTCGGCGTGTCCTGAACAACCCCACCTGGGCGCGAAACAACGGCTACACCGCCACTCGCGGTGCCGATGGCTTCATCACCGTCATTCAGCAGCCTGGCCCCGGCAATTCGCTCGGCAAGATGAAGCTCGACATGCCCAATCCGCATGCGATCTTCCTCCACGATACCCCCGCGCGGGGCCTGTTCGACAGCGAAGACCGGGCGCGCAGCCACGGCTGCATCCGTGTGGAACGGGCGCTGGAACTGGCCATGACCGTTGCCATCCTGGGCGGCGGCGCCACGCGTGACGAGGCGGTTTCCGTCTCCGACAGCGGGGAATACACCCGCGTTCCGGTGGAGCGCACGATCCCGGTCTACATTACCTACTTCACCTACGGCGTGGATGTGGACGGCAAGCTGCGCGAGTTCGAGGATATCTACGGCCGCGACGCGCCGGTGCTTGCCTCGCTGGACGCCGCGCGGGTGGGCAACCGCCAGACGTTCAGCGCCGAGGAAGTGATCGAAGTGGTGAACGACCCGCGCTCGACCACCTGATGCGCGGCTAGTTGCCGCTCGTCAGGTCGAGGCCGGGATTGGCTGAGGTATAGACGCGTTCCAGTTCGCCCGGATCCTGCTCTCCCGCGCCGCCATTGCGTCGGGCCACCGCGGCTTCGAAATCGACAGGCTGCTGCGAGGGACGGGCGACATCGCGTCCATCGGGACCGATACCCAGCGTCTCTGCATAGAGCAGGCGTCCGCCCATGAGGCGCGACATGGCCTGCGGGAAGACATCGGGCCCGTAGGCAAAGCAGCCGTTGGAGCGGCCGAGGCGACCCCAGCGTGCGACGTGTTCGGGCGTCGCATAGTCGGCCTTGTGCATCACGATGGCGCGCGGAAAGGCGTTGGAATTGCTCCGGTCGAGCCCGCCCAGGCGAACCGACGTGCCGAAACGCCCCTCGTACCACTCCCAGGTGATGTAGGCCCCGCGGCTGGTCGCCCAGCTGTCGTGCATGTTGGAATAGTCGTTGAGCCAGCCGTCGTGCTCGGGATCGGAGCCGCTGCCGTGGGTGACGAGCACGCTGTTCACTGCGCCCGCCTCCAGATCGACGAAGTGGAACCGCGGAACGCTGGAGTGCAGGCCGAAATCGGCGATGCCCACCAGATCGCGTCGCCACAGCTGCGCACCCGCCCGCTCGACCTCGCGCCGGGCAATGTCGAGCAGCCTGCGCGCCTGCAGGTCCGGTGCGGCCTGCGCGAACACGCGAGAGGGTGCCGCAGCCAGCGTTACGCCGGCGGCAAGCGTTCCTTTCAGAATCTGGCGCCTGTTCATGGTGGCATATATTGCAGGACGAAGGTGAACCTTGTCCATACGAAGCTGCGCCCGTTAGCTCTTCAGCTGGCCGATGGCCTGGAGACTGGCATCGATATAGGCCCCGTTGTCGTGCCGGTGCGTGCCGACGAAGTGGACGAAGCGGGCATCCTCTCCCCAGGGCTCGTTCCAGTAGTTGAGATAGCGGGCGTAGGGCAGCACGACCGGCTGTGCCTCGTTGGCGAGATGAAAATTCGAAGTGACCTGCTCCGTGCCCCAGATGGTCACGTCCTCGTTTCCGATCATCCGCTTCATCTCGGCAAGGAAGGCCGCCGCAAGCGGGCGGCCGCTGCCCGTCGCGGCGAATCCGGCAAAGCCGGAGCAGCCGCGAACGTATTTCCAGTCCCTGCGCACATCGATGCTGTCGAGACGTGACTCGATGCGCACCTGCACATGCCCGTCTGCCGCGCCGTCAGGATAGAACCGCTCGCGAAATTCATGCAGCGGCAAGGGGCCGATTTCGGCGTCCTTGTCGCCAAGGAACAGGAAGCTGCGGTTGCGGGCAATGGCCTCCGCGATTTCGGGCAGGTCACCGATGGTCACGGTATCGCTGTCCAGCTGTATCCAGTACTCGCCTGCGCGATTGTCCAGGATCGTGAGCAGCCGTTCCCAGGTTCCGCCCGAAGGGAAGTCACCCAGCCTCACATCGCCGATGCGGATGATCTGCGGGTCGCCGCAATGATGCGCCAGGATCGCGCGGTCGGGTGCGGTCAGCGTTCCATCGTCGAGGATGGCGACGCGTCCGCGCCGCAGGTGGTGCCAGAGCGACTTGACCGCCACCAGGTAGGGCAGCAGCACTTCGGTTCCGATCATGGAGAACAGGACGACGCCGTCCTGCCTCGGCGCGATTGGCGGCGTCTCGAGAATTTCGGTGATGGCCTCCGCGTGGCGCGTGGCTTCCTTGCGCGAGCGCCAGCGCCGGGGGAGAAGGCTGCTCATGTTCATGGCAGTCAGTTCTCCAGCACCATGCGATCGTTCGCGATGCGGACGGAATTCACGGTTTCCAGGAACGACTGCCCGAGCAGCGAGATGCTGAGCCCCTCCGGCACGATGATGGCCCTGACGTCGCGCGCCTCGAAATCGCCCAGGCGGACGCGCGAGAGCTGGGTGTTGACGCCATAGACCGTGCCGCTCGCCCCCTGCGCGACCGGAGCGACTTCGCTGTCATCCCAGTAAATCCCCATGGCCTGCGCATCGTCTCCGGTCAGGGCGATGACGCTGGCACCGGTATCCACCAGCATGCGCGAGGGCACGCCGTCGACATGGACATCGGCATAGAAATGTCCGTCAGGCTCGCGATTGAGCGAGAACTCGTTGCCCCAGCCGGAGCTCTGGATTTCCTGCGTCGCGGCGAGCGTGACGACCTCGTCGCCCCCTTGCACCTGCTCCGGCGAGAATTGCCGGCCTGCCTCGGAAATGGGCATGGCAATGCCGATCGCACCGCCGACGATCAGCACACAGGCTATGGGAAGACGCGTGTCCATCACGCCCCATTCTAGCGGGCAAGCATTGCCGAGGGGTAAAGGCGGTTCTCGTCGGCCATGGCCAGCATGGAGGCGGCATGACGCCGGGCGACGGCGCGTTGATCCGGCCCGTATCCGCCGCCCAGCGCGCTGGCGATCGGCAGGCCGCGCCTGCGTGCCTGCGCCACGACGAACCGGTCGCGCCGGGCAAGGCCGTCGTCGGTCAGGGCAAGCCTTCCCAGCTTGTCGTTCTCGTGCGGGTCGACGCCCGCCTGGTAAAGCACCAGGTCTGGTGCGAAGTCGGCCATAAGGGCGGGAATTTCGCGTTCCAGGACAGCCATATAGCCATCGTCGTCGGTTCCGTCCGGCAGACCGATATCGCGGCTGGACCGTGCCTTGCGCGCCGGGAAATTCTTCTCGGCATGGATCGACAGGGTGAAGACGTCGTCGCGCAGCGCCGTCAGGCTGGCGGTTCCATCGCCCTGGTGGACGTCCAGATCGACGATCAGGATCCGCTCGGCATCGCCCTGCGCGATCAGGCGATTGGCCGCGACGGCAAGATCATTGAAGACGCAGTAACCCGCGCCGGTATCGTGCAGGGCATGGTGGCTGCCTGCCGCCGAGTTGGCGGCATAGCCATGCTCCATGGCCAGCTGCGCGGCGAGCCAGGTGCCGCCGTTGGTATGTCGCACGCGGCTGGCGATGTGCGGGGTGACCGGAAAGCCGATCCGCCGCTCCTTCTCGCGCGGGACCTGGGCGGCGAACACCTGTTCGACATAGTCTGGACAGTGCACCGCCTCCAGCCATTCGCGCGGCATGGGATCCGGGGCGTGCTCGGTGACAGGTTCGCCGCTCGCGCGCAGTTCCTCCATCACGAGGTAGTACTTGTCGAACCTGAAGGAACCGCGTTCGGGCCGCGGGGCCATGTAGTCTGCGTGGTGGACGACGTGGAGCAAGGCGTCAGCGGTCCGCGTTACTGCCGGCCCTGAGGTCGGCGGCGTAGTGAAAGAAGCTTCGGCTCCAGCGCTCGATCGCCAGGATGGTGGCAAAGAAGGTCAGGACGGCGAAGATGAACACTACCGCCTCGCCGGTTTCGCCCCTGTGATTGAACGCAAGCGCGGCGATGAGTCCCGCCGGTCCAAGTGCGACACAGATTTCCAGCGGTTGGAAGATGCAGCGATAGACGAGCCGGGGCATGCGGTCGCACCAGGCGCAGACGATGGCCGTCGCCGCGAGACCGAAAACGGCGGCAATCCAGATTCCGGCCAGAGTGAAGTCGCCGGGATAGTTCAGGATGGCCCAGATCTCCTGCACGATCCGAACTACCGGCTTCCTTGTGCGACCCAGTCTTCGAGCGTCGCAAGAACGGCAGCCGGAGAGCGGCTGGCAGAGTTGCGCCAGGAAATCGCGTCCTCGGGCGTGTTCACCAGTTCACCTGTAGGCGTCAGCGCCAGCACGCTAGGCGTGCCTTCGGGCGTGACGCCGAACCGCTCCGCCACGTCGAGGTTGAAGCCGTCGCCGGTCTGAGGGAGGCCGACGTCGATGTAGACCGTTTCGTAATGCTCTTCGAGCAGGGCGGCGTGTTCCGGTTCCATCAGGTAGCTCGTCAGGGCGCGGCTGTCGTGGCACCAGTTGGCGCCCATTACCAGGAGCACCAGGCGATCGCTTCCCGCCGCGCGCGCCAGCGCGGTATCGACCGCCTCGTGCGCATCGAGGGACGGATCGAAGATGGCGCCCTCGGGATGCACGATGGCAGCAGCGCCTTCGGCCCGCGGCTCGCCTGATGTGGCACATGCGGCAAGGGAGAAAGCGGCGGCGAGGGCAGCCAGCGCCGCCAGCGGCTTCATTCCGCCGCCTCGGCGTGGGGATCGAAAGCGGTCGCCGTGCCTGCCTCGATCTCGGCGGCCTTCTTTTCCACCAGTTCGACGATGTGATCGAGCATGGCATCGCTTTCCACGTGGTGGTCGGTCACGCCGGAAAGATAGACCATGTGCTTGCCAGCGCCGCCGCCGGTGATGCCGATGTCGGTCTCGCGCGCTTCGCCGGGGCCGTTCACCACGCAGCCGAGCACGGAAAGGCTCATCGGCGTCTTGATGTGCTCCAGCCGGGCCTCCAGCGCCTCCACGGTGCGGATCACGTCGAAACCCTGGCGCGAGCAGGAGGGGCAGGAAACGACGCGCACGCCGCGCGTACGCAGGCCCAGCGCCTTCAGCATCTCGAAGCCGACGCGCACTTCCTGTTCCGGCTCCGCCGAAAGCGAGACGCGGATGGTGTCGCCAATGCCCGCCCACAGCAGGCTGCCGATACCGATGGAGCTCTTCACCGTGCCGCCGATCAGTCCGCCGGCCTCTGTAATGCCGAGGTGCAGCGGGCAGTCCACCGTTTCCGCCAGTCCGTGATAGGCCGCGACCGCCAGGAAGACGTCGCTCGCCTTCACCGCCACCTTGAATTCGTGGAAATCGTGATCCTGCAGCAACTTGATGTGGTCGAGCGCGCTCTCGATCAGCGCCTCCGGGCAGGGCTCGCCGTATTTCTCCAGCAGGTCCTTTTCCAGACTGCCCGCGTTCACGCCGATGCGGATGGCGCAGCCGTTGGCCTTGGCCGCGCGGACCACTTCGGCAACGCGCTTGTCGTCGCCGATATTGCCCGGATTGATGCGCAGGCAGGCGGCGCCCTTGTCGGCAGCTTCCAGCGCCCGCTTGTAGTGGAAATGGATGTCGGCGACGATGGGGATGTTCGCCGCTTTCGTGATCTGGTCGAAGTTCCGGGTCGATTCCGCCGTGGGGCAGGACACGCGGATGATGTCGGCCCCCACCTCCTCGCACCGGCGAATCTGGTCGATGGTGGCGCCCACGTCCTCTGTCGGCGTGTTCGTCATGGTCTGCACGGTGATCGGGGCATCGCCGCCGACGGGGACGTTGCCGACCATGATCTGGCGGGACTGGCGGCGCTCTATATCGCGCCATGGGCGTACGGAAGACATGGCCACTACTATAGGGCCTTGCGGTGACAGGTTAAAGGCATGGTTTCGCGCCTCGCCGTCATGCGCGTATTGCCCGCAGGCCCACAATGGTCTTTGATCGGATGCACATGGCCACCGACGAAACAGATCCCAAGGAAATTCTCGACGGACCCATGCTGTTCGGGCGCGTGCTCGACGGCAAGGGATCCGGTCGACCGATCAGCTGGGCCGATGCGCAGGCCTGGACACCCGGCGGGCCGGGAGAGGTCTTGTGGCTGCACGTCTGTCGCAACCGTCCCGGCGTGCAGGAATGGCTGGAGAGCCTCGGCATCCCCGAGCCCACGGTGGAACTGCTCATCAGCGACGAAACCCGGCCGCGTGCCTTTCGCGAGGGCGACGCGCTGGTCGCCACGCTGCGCGGGATCAATTTCAACCCCGGCGCGGAGCCGGAGGACATGGTCGCCCTGCAGGTCTGGAGCGACGGCGACCGCGTGTTCACCCTGCGCCGCCGCCGCCTGCAATCCCCACGCGACGTCTGCGCGATGGTGGATGCCGGGCGCGGACCGCGCGATGCGGGCAGGGTGATCACAGACCTGGTGGAAGGGCTGATCAATCGCATGAACTCCTCCATCGTCGACATGAACGACACGATCGACGCGATGGAGGAGGAGGGCACCGAGGCCGAGACCGACGAGATGCTGGAGCGCATCGCGGCGATCCGGCGCAATTGCCTGGGCCTCCAGCGCCACATGGCTCCGCAGCACGAAGCGCTGGAGACCATCGCCCGCACCGCGCCCGACTGGTTCGAGGCGGAAGACCGTCGCGAGATCGCCGAGAGCATCGACCGGCTTCGCCGTTTCCTAGAGGATATCAATATCTCCAAGGAAAGCGCGCTTGTGCTGCAGGACGACATCCGCGCCCGGTCCGTCGCACGCTCCGAACGCACCAATTACCTCCTCACCATCGTTGCCGCGATCTTCCTGCCGCTGGGGTTCATCACCGGCTTGCTGGGCATCAACGTGGGCGGGGTGCCCGGGGTGAACGATGCCGATGCCTTCTGGATCGTCGTGGGCATGTGCGGCGCGATCCTGCTGGTGCAACTCATGCTGTTCTGGAAATGGAAATGGCTCTAGTTCCGGCTGGGTCTGGGGGGCGCGCCTGATGGAAGAACATGCAACCGGCCTGCTGCTGCGCGATGCGCTGCTGATGCTGGGCTTCGCCCTGGTGGCTGTCCTGGCCTTCCGCCGCGCGGGGCTGGGCGCCACGCTTGGCTACCTCGTCGCCGGCGCGCTGCTGGGGCCGTCAGTACTTGGCCTCGTCGACGGGGCAGAGGAGATGGCCGAGGTCGCCGAACTGGGCATCGTCATGCTGCTCTTCGTCGTCGGCCTCGAGCTCAGCCCCGCCCGGCTATGGCGACTGAAAGGCGCGATCTTCGGCCTCGGCCTGGCGCAGGTGACGGCCTGCGGGCTGGCGATAAGCGCGACGGTACTGGCGCTGGCGGGCTATCCGCTGGCGGCGGCGCTGGCCATCGGCCTGCCGCTAGGCCTGTCCTCCACCGCGCAGGTGCTGCCCATGCTGCAGGCCGGCGGCCGCCTGCGCACACCCTTCGGGGAGCGCGCCTTTGCCATCCTGCTGTTCCAGGACCTGTCGATCATCCCGCTCATCACCATCGTCGCCGCGCTGGGCGCAGGCGCGGAGGAAGGGCCTTCGGGATGGATGCTGGGTCTGCTCACGGTGGTGGCCGTCGTGGGCCTCATCGCGGCGGGACGCCTTCTCATCAGGCCGCTGTTCAGCCTGATCGGCGGCCTTGGCGAGCGCGAGCTGTTCATCGTCGCGGCGCTGTTCACCGTGCTGGCGAGCGCGGTGACGATGGAGTTCCTGGGCCTGTCGGCGGCGCTGGGGGCCTTCATCGCCGGCGTAATGCTGGCCGATACGCCGTACCGGCACGAGCTGGAGGCCGATATCGAGCCGTTCCGCGCCATCCTGCTGGGGCTTTTCTTTGTCGCCGTAGGCATGATGCTGGACCTTGGCGTGATCGCCGAGAACCCGCTGTTCGTGATCGGGTTCGCCGCGCTTCTCATCGTCGTGAAGACGGCGATCATCATGGCTCTGGGCCTCGCCCTGAAGATGACCTGGCGCGCCGCACTGGCGCTTGGCCTGCTGCTCAGCCAGGGCGGCGAGTTCGCCTTCGTGCTCTATACCCAGGCCGTTCAGGGGCAGCTGATCTCGCTCGAACAGTCGAGCCTGTTCGGCGCGATCGTGACGCTGTCGATGGCGACGACGCCGTTCCTGATGATCGCCACCCGCAGGATCCGGCAGGAACCCAAGTCCGATGATGGCGGGCGCGAGGAGCCGCACGACGAGAGCGCGGGGGCGCTGGTGGTAGGGTTCGGCCGCTTTGGGCAGACCGTTGCGCAAACGCTGCTTGCCGGGGGCCTGACGGTTACGCTGATCGACAAGAAGACTTCGCAGATCGACATCGCCGAAGAGTTCGGCAGCAAGGTCTATTACGGCGACGGCACGCGGCTCGACATGCTTCGCCAGGCCGGGGCGCAGGATGCCGAACTGATCATGTTCTGCATCGACGAGGTGCCCGATGCCGAATTCATCAATTCGGTGGCCGACGCCTTTCCCAAGGCGACGATCTATGTCCGCGGTTTCGACCGGACGAGCGTGATCAATCTGGCCAACAGCAAGGCGGCCTACGTGATGCGCGAGGTGTACGAAAGCGCCATCACGCTGGCGCGGATGGCGCTGGAGGACGTCGGCCTGAACGAGCGCGAGATCGATCAGGCCGAAACGACATATCGCGAAAACGATCGCAAGCGGATGAACGTGCAGATCGAGGGTGGCGATATCTACGCGGCCAAGGAAATGACGCGCGAGCAGCAGCGCGAACTGCGCCGCGAAAAGTGATGCCGGGGCTTACTCTTCCATCGTGACCCCCAGCAGATGCTGCTGCGCCGCCACCACCGGCAACGGGCGCGCGAACAGGAAACCCTGGCCGTAGTCGACGCCAAGGTCCGTCATGGCGGATTTCTCGTCCTCGGTCTCGATCCCTTCGGCGACAAGTTTCGCGCCGATATCCCGGGCGAATTGCACCATGGCGGCGCAGATTGCGCGGCGGGCGGGATCGTCGTTGATGTTGCGGGTCAGCACCATGTCCATCTTCAGGATGTCGGGCTGAAGCTCGATCAGGTGGCGCAGGCCGGCATAACCTGTCCCCACATCGTCTATCGCGATCTTCGCGAACTCCTTCAGCGCCGAAATCTCGCGCCCCAGTGCGTCGAAATCCTCGACCTCCTGGTGCTCGGTGATCTCGATCACCAGGTTGCGGGCCCCCGCCTCCCGCAACGTCTCGCGCAGGCGGCCCGACAGGATCGTCGCGGGCGAGGCATTGATGGCGGCGTAGATGCCGTCGGGCACCTGGTCCACGGTCTCCAGGGCACAGCGCACGGCCGTCATCTCCAGGTCGTTGCCCAGGCCCGCTCTCTCCGCATCCTCGAACCAGGCTTCGGGGCCGCGCTTGTTGAGATCGGGGAAACGCGCGAGGCATTCCACGCCGACCGGGCGGCCGCTCGACAGCTCGTGAATCGGTTGCTGGAACATGGTGATGGCATGGCCGTCCAGCATGGCCTCCACCCGCTGGCGGGCCTGGCGCAGCAGTACGTCTTCCTGCAGCGCCGTCTCGATACGTTCGCCGACGAGCCCGGCGAAGCTTTTCAGGATCTCGAGGTCGCGCGGGTTCATGTCACGACGCGGTTCGCGGCCGAGGGCGCAGAAACTGCCCCAGACCGTGCCGTCCGCCAGCCTCAGGGGCGTGTTCACGTGGCATCCCACGGGCAGGAAGTCGGTGATCCCGAGCGTCTTCGTCAGGGGATGGTCGGAGGGATCCTGGATCAGTTCGGGCAGGCGGCCATGCAGGATATGCCAGCAGTAACTGTCGGCCCGGTCCTCGCGGAAACCCACGCCCATCGGCAGGTCGAGGTCGGAGCTGACATGCGTCAGTTCCCTCTGCTCGCCCTCGACGTAGCGCGAGACGAAGGCGATCTCGAGCCCGAGGTGCCCGCGCACGGTCTCAAGGATGCGGTCGATGCCGGGATCGCTGACCAGTTCGTCGGCAAGCGGACCTGCCGGAGTGTCGTCGAAATCGGGCAGTTGGAGTGCAAGGTTTCCCATCTCCGCGAGGCATGGACGAAAAGCCCTAAGGGCCTCTTAACCCAATGCCTTTTTAGGTGCCCTGAAGACGCAATTCGTACAGGAATTCATGGTCGCGCTGCTCTCCCACCCAGAAGCCGATATCGGCGATCTTCCCAAAGCCGTATCGCTGGTAGAATCGCTGCGCGCCGTGATTGTCGCTGTAGACGGACAGCTGCACGGCGTCGCACCCGCGCTGCTTCGCCAGATCGAGGCACCAGTCCATCAGCGCCGCGCCCAGTCCCTCTCCAGTCCGTGCGGGGTCGGTGTAGAGCTGGCCGAGGCAAAGCGGATTTTTCGCGCTGGAATGCTCCGCGTAAGGGCTTTCGTACTTCACCTTGATGAAGGCGCTCGGCCCGGCGCCCGGCGCATCCTGCGTCAGCTGGTGGCGGATGCCGGGATCGGCAATTTCCCGCGCCACGGCCTCTACCGAATAGACCTCCTCCAGGAACGGCTGCAGGTCCTGCGGGCGATAGAGGTGCTCGAACGCATGGCAGAAGCTGTCGCGGCCGAGGCGAGCAAGGCTTTCGGCATCCTCGGGCACGGCATCGCGCAGCAGGATCACGAGTACTTGTCCCGCTTGCGCTTGCCGAAGCGCATGTTGCTTTCCAGGTGACCGCGCAGCGCGGCGTAGAACGCTTCGAGGAATTCGCGCTCGTCTCCCCGGCCAAGTTCCCAGCCGATCTTGCCCGTAATCGCCTCCGCCACCTCGCGCAGGGATTCGGGCCGATCCTGCCGCAGCACGTTTTCCAGCACCTGCAGCTCGTGCTCTCCGTAGACGGAAAGCTCGGCCTCTCCGAACTGGTAGTCGTTGCGCCGGTCGGGAGCGAGCGACATCGCCTCCTTCAGCCGCGCCTGTTTCGCTTCCACGACCCAGGTGCCCGCCACGATGTCGCCGGCGCGCAGGGCATCGCGATTGAACAGCGGGAAGAGCACGAAGATGGCCAGCCAGATGAATGCGGCGAGGCCGCTGATCCCGGCGTTCTGTCCCCCTCCCAGCACGAAGAAGGCGGGCACGAACACCTCCACGTCCCGCATCAGGTTGCGGGCAATCACCATCTCGGCCGCCAGTCGCCCTCCATTGCGGGCGGCAACCCGCAATCCGACGATCCGCTTGCCCGGCGTCGCCCCCCGCGGGCCGAGTTCGAACCACAGGAAATAGCCGTAGCGCATCAGGAACAGCAGCATGGTGATGACGATCATCAGCATCTGCATCAGCGGGTTGGTCTCGCTGCTGAGCCCGATATCGTAGAGCCCGAGGCCGATTGCCGAGAAGAACAGCAGTACGGCGATCGTGCCCGTGAAAAGGATGACGAGGTCGAGGAGGAGGGCACCCGCCCGTCCGCCGCGGCTGCCTACCGTCAGCGGCAGGGCCAGCCCTTCGGGCGTCACCAGGGTGCGCGCGCGCTTGGCCTGGTCCGCCTGCAGGATCTGACGGGGGCTTACGGCACTCACGTCTCGCGCTCCTGCGGGGCGGGCATCATCGTAAAGTAGATGATCCACAGCGCCAGCATACAAAGACCGATGCCCAGCCGCGATGGCGTGTCGCCAACGAGCTGGCGGACGTAGCCTTCCAGCAGTCCGGCCACGATCAGCATGATCGTGCTGCCAGCCATCACCTGGGCCGCACGCACGCCGGCGCCCTGCATGGCTGCCAGGATCGACCGGTCTCCGGGAAAGACCATGGTGCGCCCGACATGCAGGCCTGCCGCGCCCGACAGCAGGATGGCACCGAGTTCGGTGGTGCCGTGCACGCTGATCCAGGCGGCGAAATCGAGGCCCAGTCCGGCCTCTGCGAATACCCAGTACATCGCCCCCAGCAGCGAGAGGTTGTAGACCAGCAGCAGCAGGGTGGGCACGCCGAAGGCAAATCCCAGTGCGAAGGCGAGGATGCAGACTCCGGTGTTGTTGGAGAACAGGTAGGCGGCGAAGACGCCGAGTCCGTCGGCGTTCTGCGCTGTGCCCAGGCTTTCGCGCAGGAGCGCGGGATCGGCTCCCGGCGCGCGGCCCCCGGCCATAGCTCCGGGCACGAGCGCGTAATACCACCGGTCGTCCTGCTCGACGAGCAGCCAGCCGACGATCGTGCCCGCGACCATGACTGCCAGCGCGATGCAGATGTCCAGCCAGATCGCGCGCACCGCAGCGCTCCAGCCTCCGCCGAGGAACCGGCGCAGCCAGCCGAACAGGCCGATGCGCGGTCCGTAGACCTGGAACCAGGCACGGCGGACGAGCGACTCCAGGTAGTCCAGCGTCGCAGCATCCAGCGACGTCTCGCGCGCGACGGCCAGGCTGGATGCCGTCTTTCGGTAGAGCACGGGGAGTTCAAGCAGGTCCTCGTCGCTGATCCGGCGAGGACTGTTCTTCTCCAGTGCGACGACGATCGCCTCAAGCCGCTGCCAGTCCACCTCGCGCTCCAGCCGGAAGCGGTCGGATCGCAGCGATGCGGCCTCGATATCGGCCGGCGGCGTTATCTCGTTGGAGCGGTTGAAGAAGGGGAGGACCATCAGCCGATCGCCTCCGCCCGCTTGGTTTCGAGGTAGAGGTCGATCAGGCGATAACCGATATCCTCGTGACGGGCCTCGATCACGTTGACGCCCAGCCGGCGAAGGCGCTGGAGGACCAGGCGGCGCTGAAGGGCAAGGGCATCCGCCCCGACGGCCACGGCAATATCGCCGATTGTCTCGGGCTCGGTAGCGGAAAGCTCCTCGAGCTCGGTATCGACCATCGTCACGAAGATCACCAGGTGATGGCGCACCAGCCTCTCGACGCTTTCGACCATCAGTTGCGCCGAGGTGGGGTCCGCGAAATCTGAGAAGAGGACGATCAGCGAGCGCCGTTTGAGGCGCGCAGTCAGGGTCGCCAGCGCCAGGGTGAAATTCGGCTCGCGCGCGGTGTAGTCGAGCTCCGCCGCGGCGCTTTGCAGGCGGTGAAAGGCGCGGGTGTCGGTGACGAACGGTGTCATCAGCTGCGGATGGTCGGCAAATCCGAACAGGCTTACCTTGTCACCGCCTTTCAGCGCCACGTAGGCGGCCATCAGCGCGGCGGAAACGGCGCGGTCGATGCGCGGCAGGCCGTCCACCGGCTCGCACATCGACTGGCCGCAGTCGAAGGCGAAGACGATCTGGTTGTCGCGCTCCGCCTCGTTCTCGCGCGCGTAGAGCGAGGTGTGCCGCGCGCTGGCCTTCCAGTCGATGCGGCGGCGATCCATGCCGGGTTCGTATTCCGAAAGCGCCTCGAACTGGGTGCCTTCGCCCCGGACGCGGCGGGCGACGAGGCCGAACTGGCTGTCGCGCAGGAAGCTGTGCAGGACGGGGGATCGGACCGGGGAAAGATCCGGCCAGACGCGGATGCGGTCGTCGAGCGTTTCGCGCGTCTGCCTGACCGCCAGGCCAAGGGGGCCGGGCCAGCGAAGCCACAGGTCATGCAGACTGCCCGTGCCGCGCCTCACCGGCATGATCCTGCCTTCGCCCGCAAACTTGCCCGGATCGCCCGTTGGCCGAAGCGCGAACTCGGTATTGCCGTCCTTGCCCAGCCGGGGCTCGAAACCGATCGCGGCCTCGGGCAGCGCGGCATCGCCGTCGCGCTCGATTTCCGCCTCCACCCGCAACACCGTATCCTGCCCCACCTCGGCATCGGCGGGAACGTGGCACGCGAAGGACACCAGCCTGCCCGCCAGCCAGCCGTCGATGATGGCAACCATCAACAGGGCGAGGGCGGCGGCAGGCGCGACGATCCATGCGCCCGGTGCCGTGGCCGCGATAACCACGGCCACGGGCACCAGCAGCGCCAGCAGCACCAGCGTGCGCGGCGTGGGCACGATGGGCACGGCGGGAAGCCGGGCAAGAAAGGCGCGCAGGGCTTTCACGATCTGCCTTACCGCGGCGCCTCCGTCTGCTCGACAAGGCCCGCCACGAGGTCTTCCACCTGCTTGCCTTCGATCTCGGCAGCGGGGGAAAGGAGCAGGCGATGGCGCAGGCAGGCGATGGCGAGCGCCTTCACGTCGTCGGGCACGACATAGGCTCGGCCCTCCAGCGCGGCGCGGGCGCGCGCGGCGTTGGCCAGCAGCACGGCGGCGCGCGGAGAGGCCCCGCTGGCGATATCGGGATTGTCGCGCGTCGCGCGCACCAGCGAGACGGTATAGCCGATCACCTCGTCCGATAGCGTGACCTGCTTCACTGCTGCCTGCGCTGCCGAAATGGACCCGGCATTGGCAACCTGCGCGATGTCGAAGTCGAGCGGCCCCTGCGGACCGCCCCGTTCGCCGAAACGGTGCACGATCTGCTTTTCTTCCTCGATGCTGGGATAGGGCACCAGCAGCTTGAAGGCGAAGCGATCGAGCTGCGCCTCGGGCAGGGGATAGACGCCCTGGTTCTCGATGGGGTTTTGCGTCGCCACCACCATGAAGCTCTCGCTCAGCGAGTGCGTCTCGCCGTCCAGCGTCACGCGGCGTTCCTGCATCGCCTCCAGCAGTGCAGCCTGCGTCTTGGGCGGAGTACGGTTGATCTCGTCGGCCAGCAGCAGTTCGCGGAAGATGGGGCCGCGCGTCAGGGTGAACTGGCTGGTCTGGAAGTTGAACAGGTTGGATCCGAGGATGTCGCCCGGCAGCAGGTCGGGCGTGAACTGGATGCGGCCGAATTCCATTCCCGTGGCGTGGGCGAAACACTGCGCGAGGAAGGTCTTGGCGGTTCCCGGCGGTCCTTCCAGCAGGACATGCCCCTGCGCCACGAGCGCGATCAGCAGGTGATCGACGATTTCGTCCATCCCGACGATCGCCTTGCCGACCTCGGCCCGGATCGATCGGGCGAGATCGGCGGTCTTTTCCAGCGTCATGGTGGCGGGCGTTTCGCTCATGGTGTCAGCGTCCTTTCGAATGATCGCAGGGCGCGTGCCGCGCGAACGATGTCTTTCGGGTTATGGGCCTCGCGCAGATCGGCGGCGAGGCGGGAAAAGGTCGGCCCATCGTGGCCGCGGCGTTGCAGGGCCATGTCGATGGCGGCTTCGCGATGTTCG
Organism: Aurantiacibacter hainanensis; assembly: GCF_036321025.1. Taxonomy (NCBI): domain Bacteria; kingdom Pseudomonadati; phylum Pseudomonadota; class Alphaproteobacteria; order Sphingomonadales; family Erythrobacteraceae; genus Aurantiacibacter; species Aurantiacibacter hainanensis. The sequence continues at coordinate 902,209 of NZ_JAZAPB010000001.1, read as the reverse complement.
CCGTCGGTGTCGCGCAGGCCCAGCGCCCTGGCAAGGCGCCGCCCCGTCATGTCTTCATAGGGTCCGGTCAGCAGGTGCCAGCGCTTCACGCGCTCCAGCAGGGCCGCGCCGTTGCGGGCAAGCTGGCGCTTGCCCTGCGCCATGGCGGGAGCCTCCGCCACGGGAGGGCCGAACCGCCGGAACGCGCGCCAGCCGATCACCAGCGCGGCCAGCAGCATGCACAGGGTGGCGGCGAGGAAGGGCGGGCGGAAGGCGAGCGTGAGCAGGTTTTCCGCAGCGCCGAGGCCGTTCAGCGTGAGATCGAAGCGAACCGGCATGGTTTCGCCCAAGGTCGCGCTTTCGACCAGCCGCATCGCGGCCTGCGCCCTATCGCGGTCCGCCATGCCGTAGTTGTTGAGCAGGTCCGGTTCGAACACGACGATCACCGGCCACGGGTCGTAATCGTCGTAGCCGCCTTGCTGCACCAGTTCGGCGGCCAGCAAATCGCCTTCATCGTCCACCACCAGCGGTCGCATGACTCCGGCCCTGTCGCCAACCAGCGCCTGCACCTGGCTCTCGTCCGGAAGGTCGCCCTCGAGCCCGAAGCCCTGCCATCCCCCGGTCTCGCCGACGGCGAGGCTGGTGCCGTCGGTGATCTCCAGATCGCCGAACCATCCGGGCGAAACGGCGCCCAGCAGCATCACCCAGCCGTCCGGGCTCTCGATCCCCGCTCCATCGGGCACCGGCATGGCCATCCACTTGGGCAGAATCAGCACGGTTGGCCCTGCGGCATAGTTCATGCGCCGTTCGATGATGGCGTCGATCTCCTCGACGTCGCTGAACAGCGGGGGCGTGAGGATCTGCAGGCCATAGTCCTGCAGTTCGGCCTGGCTGCGCGTCAGCGTGACCTTGCTGCCTGCGCTTTCCAGCAGCGCGGCAAGGCCGGAGTAGCCGTTCAACCCGTTGGAGGCGGCATGGCTGCCACCGTCGCGGTTCTCCCCGCCAGTCCAGCCCTGGCCCAGCGAATAGAGCAGCAGCAGGAAGGCGAGGCTGCCAACCAGCAGCATGGCGAGCACGGTGCCGGGACTGAAGGGATTGGCCCGGCGGCTCATGCGGCAAGCGCCCCCCTGGACATCGATTTGTGCGCCAGGGCGAAATCGGCATAGGCGGCGCGGGCGGCCTTCCAGTCGCTTTCCTCCAGCCGCGCAAGGGCGAACAGGCTGCGCTCCACCGGCGCGGCGATCAGGCCGAATGCCGTGCGCGCGGCTTCCGGCAGGCGCGGTTCGGATGCCAGTTCGCGGGCGGTGCTGGACGGTTCCACCAGGTCGGGGCGCGCCTCGGCGATCTGACTCACCGACCGCTTCAGCAGCAGGTGGGTGGCCTCGTCGTAATCGCCTGCCGCCGCCAGCCGGTCAGCCTCTTCCAGCAAGGCCAGCGCCTCGTCCTCCGGCGGAACCCATCCCTCATCGCCACTGCGCTCGCCCCGGCGCTTGTTGTGGTCGGGCCCGAAGGTGCGATACAGGAAGTACGCCGCTGCCAGCACGGCCGCGCCGATCAGGATCCAGGCGATGACGGGCCAGCCTGCCACCAGCGTCTCGGTCACCGGCGAAAGAACGTCTCCCAGCCAGTCGAGGAACTGCGTCAGCCAGTCGGGCGGCGGCTCTTCTTCCGGGATTTCGACAGGCGCGAACTGGGTTTCGCCATCGGCCCGCAGCTCCCGCCACGCCGAAGCGAAGTCCTCTGCCCTTGCAGGCGGCGCGGCATTCCCCTGACCCGTCGTCACCGCGTACTGGTTGCATGGGGACGCAGGCGAAGCAACGGTCCGCATTGCATCGCGGCAAACAAATCCGCAAAAGGACGCGCATGACGCAGATTGCAGGTGGAGAATACCCGCTACAGTCCCCGCGCGAACAACGCGTTCGCAAGGTGCTGATCGTGGGTGGAGGATCGTCGGGATGGATGGCGGCGGCGGTGCTGGCGACGGCGCTTTCGCGCGACATCCAGGTGCAGCTGGTCGAAAGCGATGCAATCGGCATCGTCGGCGTGGGCGAGGCGACAATTCCGCCGATGCAGAAGTTCAACCGCTTCCTGCGGCTGGACGAACGGCAATTCGTTGCCGAGACCAACGGCACCTTCAAGTTGGGGATCGAATTTCACAACTGGGGCCGGGTGGGGGATCGCTACCTGCACCAGTTCGGCACCGTGGGGCGGGAACTGGATGCGCTGGTCGCTCTGCATCACTGGTGGCTGCTGGGGCGCAGGGCAGACACGCGCGAGGACTATCCCGAATGGCAGGATTGCCATGTCGCCTATCACGCAGCGCGCAAAAATCGCTTCGCCCCCTCCGGGCCGGACAAGCAGCAACTGCCCAACCGCTACACCCATGCCTATCACTTCGACGCCCACCTTTATGCCGCTCTGCTGCGCCGCGTGGCGGAAAGCCGCCGGGTTGACCGCGTGGAAGGCATGGTCACGGGTGTCGAGCGCGACGGGGAAAGCGGCTTCGTCACCGGCGTCACCCTGCAGGACGGGCGGACGCTGGAAGCCGACCTGTTCATCGACTGCTCCGGCTTTCGTTCGCTGTTGTTGGGCAGCGAACTGGGGGAGAAGTGGACGGACTGGTCGAAGTGGATTCCTTCCGACCGGGCGCTTGCCGTGCCGACCAGGCGGGCGGAGGGTGGCCTGAAACCCTATACGCAGGGGATCGCGCACAGCGTCGGCTGGCAGTGGCGCATTCCCCTGCAGCATCGCACCGGCAACGGTCACGTCTTCGCCAGCGCCTTTTCCAGCGAGAGCGAGGCGGAGGAGCGGTTGCTGGGCAACCTCGACGCAGACCCGCTGGCCGAACCGCGCCTGATCAAGTTTGCCACCGGGCGGCGCGAGCGCGCATGGGTGGGCAACGTGGTGGCCGTGGGCCTGTCTTCGGGCTTCCTCGAGCCGCTGGAATCGACCTCGATCCACTTCGTCCAGACCGCGCTGGAACGGCTGGTGGAGCTGTTCCCCACACGCGCGATGGATCCGGTGCTGCGCGATCAGTTCAACGCCCGAACGCAGCTGGAGTGGGAGCAGGTCCGCGACTTCATCATCGGCCACTACAAGCTGACCGAGCGGGACGATTCCGAATTCTGGCGCTACACGCGCAGCATGGATGTGCCCGAAACGCTGGCGGAGACGCTGGAGGTCTGGCGCGCGCGGGGGCACCTGGCGGTAAACGGCGGGCACCTGTTCAAGATCGGCAGCTGGGCATCCATGATGATCGGGCAGCGCTTCCTGCCCAAAGGCGTCCACGCGCTGGCCGACAGAGCCGACCCAGTCGAGATTGCGGGTCAGGTTCGCCGGATTGCGGAGGAATGCGCGCAGGCCGCCGACCGCCTGCCGCCGCACGAGGAGTTCATCGCACGCAACTGTGCCGCGAGGGAAATGGCCTAGAGGTCCATACCCATGCACATGCTGAAATCGTCGAGAACGTAATCGGCATAGGCATCGCAGGGGGCAAAGCCATGCTTGGCGTAAAGGCGCTGGGCCGGTTCGAAAACCGGGTGGCGGCCCGTTTCCAGGCCCAGCCAGCGAAGCCCCTCGGCTCGCGCCGTCGCGATCAGGTGAAGAAGGATCGCTTCCCCCGCTCCGGTGCCGCGAAAGGCGTCGGCCGCGCGCATGGACTTGATCTCGCCCATGCCCTCGCCCAGCCGCTTCAGCGCTCCTACCGCGGCCAGCTCGCCGTTTCGCCGCGCGGCATAGAAGGTGACGCCGGGCTCCTTAAGCCGCTGCGCGTCCAGGGCATGGACCTTGCAGGCGGGAGAACAGCGATGCATTTCCTCGAGGTGACGCTCCAGCAGGGCAAGAACCTCGGGCGCCTCCACCGGATCGGGCGCGATGACAAAGGCATCGGACGCCGTCGTCATGGCTATCCCCGCGGCCGGGCCTGGGGGTAGGTGCCGAACATGCGCACCCCCTCGCAGTAGAACGAAAGCTCGTCCAGCGCGCGGTCCACCGCAGGATCGCCGGGCGCGCCGATGATATCGGCATAGAACATCGTGGCCGCGAAGCTCGCCCCCTTCTGGTAGCTCTCCAGCTTCGTCATGTTCACGCCGTTGGTGGCGAAGCCGCCCAGCGCCTTGTACAGCGCGGCGGGGATGTTCTTTACTTCGAAGACGAACGTCGTCATCGCGTCCTGTCCGCGCAAAGAGGCAGGATACAACGGCTCGCGCGCCAGGATCACGAAGCGCGTGGTGTTGTCCTCGGCGTCTTCCACGTTTTCGTCGACGATGGTGAGCCCGTAGAGGTCGGCGGCCAGTTTCGGCGCAATGGCGGCGATGCTGGGGTCGCCCAGGGCGGCGACGTGCGCTGCGGCCCCGGCCGTATCGGCATGGCTGAGCGGCACGATTCCCCTGTCGCGCAGGTAGTGGCGCGACTGGGTGAGCGCGTGGGGATGGCTGTAGGCGGCATCGAACGGCCCCTCGCTGTCGAGCGCCATCAATGCATGGTGGATCGGCAGGAAATGTTCGCCGACGATGGAAAGCCCGCTTTCCGGCAGCAGGAAATGGATGTCAGCGACGCGGCCGGCCTGCGAATTCTCGATGGGAATCATCGCGCACGAGGCCAGTCCGTCCTTCACCGCGTCGATCGCGCCGGCGAAGCTGAAGCAGGGCAGCGGCAGCGCATGCGGATCCCATTCGGATACGGCGCGGTGCGAATTGGCTCCCGGTGCGCCCTGGAATGCGATGGCGCGCGCGGGTTCCTGCGCGGCGGCAGTGCGCATGGATTCGACCAGGACGAGGGCAGGGGCGGGATAGGATTCCATCGGGTAAAGGCCGGTAGCGAGGCCGCGCGCCCCCGACAAGCACGCATACGCCCTTGCGAACCGGGCCAGCGCACATTAGAGCGCGCCACGCAGACAGTTCCAACCGGCAGAGATTTTCGTCATGAGCAACACCAACACCATTTTCGGCTGGGTTCTGGCCAGCGGCATCGTCGCTCTGGGCCTGAGCTCGATCAGCTCAAAAGTCTTCGAGGCCGACAACCCCGAAGTCGAAGAGGGTGCCTTCGGTTACGTGATCGATGCGCCGGAGGAAGGCGCCGTTGCCGACAGTGGTCCTTCGTTCGCGGCCCTGCTGGCGAGCGGCACCGCTGCTGCCGGTGAAGCCGTTTTCGCCAAGTGCACGGCCTGCCACACGATCGAGCAGGGCGGGGCCGCCGGCATCGGACCCAACCTTTACGGTGTCCTGGGTACCGGCATCGGCGAGCACGCTCCGGGCTTCGCCTATTCCTCGGCGCTCGCCGAGAAGGGTGGCGAATGGGATTACGCGAACATGGATGCCTGGTTGGCCAGCCCGCGCGGTTTCGCCAACGGCACCAAGATGAGCTTCGCCGGCCTTTCCAGCGCGGAAGACCGCGCCAACGTGGTGCTCTACATGCGTGAATACGGCGGTGGCCCGCCGCTGCCGGAAGTTCCTGCAGAAGTTCCGGGTGAAGGCGAGATCGACGGTCCGGGCGAAGGCCCCGGCCAGACCGAAGGTGCCGCCGTGGATCCGATGGAAGCCACCGGCGCGATGGGCGACGAGCAGCCGGTGCCCGAATCCCTGCCGGAAGTCAGCTCGGGCGAATAACCGCCCGCGGGCGGCGCGGCGGCTATTCGCCGCGTCCCTTGAATCCCTGCGCTACGACATACCACTCGCTGGAGCCCTTGCGGCTGGCGGGGGGCTTGGCATGCTTCACCGTCTTGAAATGCTTCTTGAGCAGGTCGAGCAGGTCCTTGTCGGTGCCCCCGGCAAATCCCTTCGCCACGAACGAGCCGCCCTTTTCCAGCACTTCCACCGCGAACCAGGCGGCGGCCTCGACCAGAGCCATCGTCCGCAGGTGATCGGTCTGCTTGTGGCCTACCGTGTTGGCGGCCATGTCCGACATCACGAGATCAGGCGGACCGTCCAGCGCGGCGGTCAGCGCCTCGGGCGCGGCATCGTCCATGAAGTCCATCAGCAGGATTTCGACGCCCTCGATCGGCTCCGTTTCCAGGATGTCGATGCCCACGATGGCCGCTTTCGGAGCGCGGCGGCGCACCACCTGTGCCCAGCCGCCCGGCGCAATGCCCAGGTCCACCACCCGCCGCGCGCCTTTCACCAGGCCGAAACGCTCGTCCAGTTCGATAAGCTTGAAGGCGGCGCGACTGCGAAAGTCCTCCTCCTTCGCCCGCTTGACGTAGGGGTCGTTCAACTGACGCTCCAGCCAGCGCTGCGAGCTCGCCTTGCGCTTCTTCGCGCTTTTCAGGCGGCGCTGCGAATCGCCTCCGGCACGGGCCATCAGTTTGCGGCCCCGGTCTGCTTCAGCCGGCGCAGGGCGGCCTGGGCCTCGTGCCCCTCGGCATCGGCGGCCATCAGGCTGCGCAGGATGCCCTCGCGAATGCCGCGATCCGCCACGCCCAGCCGCTCGGCAGGCCAGATGTCGAGAATGGCTTCGAGGATGGCGCATCCCGCCACCACCAGGTCCGCTCTGTCCGATCCGATGCAATCGAGTTCGCTACGCTCGGCCGGCGACATGCTGGAAAGCTGCTGCGAGATACCGCGCATGGAATCGGATGGCACGATCAGTCCGTCCACCGCCTTGCGGTCATACTGCGGAAGCCCAAGGTGAACGCTGGCAAGGGTGGTGACGGTGCCGCTGGTGCCCAGCAGGCGCTGTTCGGGAACCTGGTGCCTGGCGATCCGCTCGGCGAACTCGGCGAAACTGTCGCGCACGATCTGCTTCATGCGGGAATAGCGCGCAAGCCGACCTTCGGCATCGTCGGGTTCGTTGCCTACCGTTTCCGAAAGCGAGACCACGCCCCAGGGAACGCTTTGCCAGTCGAGAATGCGGGGCACGGGGGCGCCCGGTTCGATCAGCACGAGTTCGGTGGATCCGCCGCCGATATCGAAGATGATCGCCGGGCCGATGCCGTCTTCCAGCAGGATGTGGCATCCCAGCACGGCCAGCCGCGCTTCTTCCTGCGCGCTGATGATGTCCAGCACGATGCCCGTTTCCTGGCGCACGCGCTCGATGAAATCCTCGCCGTTGACCGCGCGGCGGCAGGCTTCGGTGGCAACCGAGCGGGCAAGGTGAACGTTGCGGCGGCGCAGCTTGTCCGAGCACACCTTGAGCGCGCCGAGAGCGCGGTCCATCGCCTGATCCGACAGGCGGCCCGCCTGCGCCAGGCCTTCACCAAGGCGCACGACCCGGGAGAAGGCGTCGATCACGACGAAATTCTCGTCCGACGGGCGGGCGATCAGCAGGCGGCAGTTGTTGGTGCCGAGATCGATCGCGGCATAGGCCTGCTTGAACGATTTGTGAGGGGGACGGCGCCATGTGCGGGAGTTCCGCTGTGAGCTGCCATTGTAGTCGCCGGAACTGCTCTTTTGGCCGCTTCTTGGGTTGTGGCGCCGTGATTGCCCGTCGGGCGCCTTGTTCTTGGCCTTTTCGCGTCGATCCGGCGGATTGATATCCGCCATACTCGTATTCTTTCACTATTCTATCACCCGCCCAGCGGGGCGGAACCTGCATGCAAGCTAGCTCAAGCGGCTATGTTGCACAAGTCGCGCCCCCTCAGGGCGCGGCAAGCTCGTCGCGCTGGCCGGTCGTGCGGAACGGCGCCTCGAGCGCGGGCAGCAGCCGGATGTCGCGTTCGGCGGAAGGATCGTCCACGCCGATGGCGATGTGCCGCTGGGACACGTCGGCGCGGAACGTGCCATGCAGCCGGTCCCAGAAACTGATGCCGCTGGTCCAGTTGGAATCCATCTCGTCCAGTCGCTGACTGTGATGAATCCCGTGCATCCTCGGTGTCGTGACGACCAGCGAGAGCGCCTCGTCGACGCCTTCGGGCAGGCGCAGGTTCGAATGGTGGAACAGGATGGAGCCGAGGAAGAACCCGCGCCATGCATCGTGCGTCTGCGGGTCGGCGCCCGAAAGGCGCACCTGCAGAATGCGCATGGGCACCGAAATCAGCATGTCCGCAGCGTGAAAGCGGACGGCGGTGGACATGTCGAGATCGGGATCGACGTGGTGGACCCTGTGGAAGCGCCAGAGGAACGGAACCTTGTGCGTGGCGACGTGCCACAGGTAGTAGGTGTAATCCATCAGCAGGAAGGCCGCGATACGGCCGGGAAAGCCGCCGATCATGTGCTGCAATCCGCGCCTCGACCTGCCGTTTTCCCGCGCGATCGCCTCGGTGATGGGAGCCTCGCTGGCCATGATCACCGCCTGGCATGCCGCGCCCATCGCGCCGTTGCGCACCATTCGGGGCAACTGTTCGCGAGTGCGGCGGCGCAGCGGGCGGGCGCGCTCTGCCAGCAGCAGGGCGCCCACGGCAGCTCCGGCCACGGCCAGTCCGGCGATCTTGGCGAGTCGAATACTCACCCCGGGACACTGACCATTCGCTTCCGCGCCGTCCAGCGGATAGAGGTCGGGTCATGACACTGGCACCCACGGTTGCGCTGTTCGCGAAATTCCCCCTCGCTGGCGAGGCGAAGACCCGGCTCGCCCCGATGCTGGGAGAGGCGGGCGCAGCCGAAGTCCACCGGCGCATGGTGGAGCGCACCCTTGCAACGGTGCGGGAGAGCGGATTGCCGTTCGCGGTCCATGCGACGGGCGCGCCCCTTGCCGAATTTGCCGACTGGCTGGGAGCGGACGTGCCCCTTGTGGAGCAGGGCGATGGCGACCTGGGCGCACGCCTGGCGCGGGTGGAGGCCCCTGCCATCGTGCTGGGGGCGGACATTCCCGGCCTGACCGCCGATCACCTGCGCGAGGCTGCACGGGCGCTTCGACACGACCCCGTCGTCATCGGCCCTGCCACCGACGGCGGCTATTACCTCCTGGGTTTCTCGGCGCCTGTGCCGATGCTCTGGCGTGACATGCCCTGGGGCACGGAAACGGTGCTGGCGGAAACGCAGCGCCGCCTTCGGGCCGAGGGCATTGCCTTCAGCCTGCTGGGCGAGCTCGACGACTGCGACAGGCCCGAGGACCTGGCGCGCTGGCCGGAACTGATGCCGTGACCACCGTCTCGATCGTCATCCCCATGCTGAACGAGGAAGCCGTGCTGGCGGACCTTGCCCGGCACATAGAGGCCCTCGACCCTGCCCCATTGGAAGTGGTGGCGGTGGACGGAGGAAGCGGGGATGCATCTGTTTCACTCGCGCAAGAGGCGGGCTGGCGCGCCGTGTCCACCGAGCGGGGGCGGGGACGGCAGATTAATGCCGGCGTGGCCGTCGCACAGGGCGACTACGTTGTTGTCCTCCACGCCGACAGCGTGCCCCCGCGCGACATGGTGGCGGTGATCTGCCAGACGCTGGCCGATCCCAGGATCGCCCTGGCGGGTTTCACCCCCGTGATCCGCGGCGAGAAGCTGCGCTGGGGCACGACCGCCCACAACTGGGCGAAGACCTGGTACGCGCCGCTGCTTTTCCGGCCGCACCTCTTTTTCCGCGGCGTCCGCCTGCTATTCGGCGACCACGCCATGTTCTTCCGCAAGGCGCAGTTCCTGGCGGTGGGCGGGTGCGACCCGGAGGCGAAGGTGATGGAGGAAGCGGACCTGTGCATCCGACTGGGGAACATGGGCCGTGTGCGGCTGGTGCCGCGAACCATCCAGACCTCCGACAGGCGGATCGCCGAATGGGGGCCTCTCAAGGCCAACTGGATATATCTGAAGGTGGGCCTGATGTGGGCTATGGGCGCGCGGCAGCGGCTGGACAGGCATTATCCCGACGTTCGCTGACGGGTGCCTGCGGCAGGTAGCCACGCTCAATGCCGTAAGCGATCAGCCGGTCGAGCCAGGCGGCATCGGTCGGCGGACACGCAAGGCCGGTCACATTGCCGAACCTGCTGTCGTCGAAACGCGGGCTGCGCGTGAAATAGGCCCCGAAGGTGGCCATCATCCGCCCCAGCAACATGCGTTCCGCCGGGCGCAGGCTGTCCGCGTCGAAGCTGTCGGGATCGACCACCTGCGGATCGGGGAAATGCGCCACCCGCGCAACGCCGCGCGCCAGTTCGGCCGCGGGAAGCGGCGTGTCGGCGACGAGGTGGTAGTAGCCTCCGCTTGCATTCCCGAACCGCTCGGCCAGCCGCACGATGCCTTCGGCCACATGGCAGACCGGTACGAGGTCCAGGGTCGAATTGCTCCGTGCCGGGAATGTGCCCACCTTGCCCCGCGCCATCAGGCGAAAGACGTTGCACAGCGAGGGGAAGTCGCGGATTTCGCCGGTCGCATGATCGCCCAGGACGATGGACGGGCGCGCGACCACGAACGGCAGACCGCTCTCGGCCACCGCGGCCTCGGCCTGCGCCTTGCTCGCTTCGTAGTTGTTGGTGAAGCGCGTTCCCGCCAGCACCGGCCCTTCCGCAATCACCCCTTCGCGCGTGCCGCAGACATAGGCCGTGCTGACATGCACGAAGCCCGCGCCGGCAGCCCCGGCAAACTCAACGGCGTTGCGCGTGCCTTCCACGTTCACGGCGGCGAGGACATCGCGAGGTGCATCGAACTCGAGGCTGGCGGCGCAGTGGATGACGAGGTCGATGTCGAACGCGGCCGGGTCCAGCCCCATCAGCGGGCGGGTGACATCACCGTCCACGACAGTCGCCCCCGCCACCTGTGCACCGTCGTTGCCGCGCACCTCGCGCACCTTGCGGACCATGGCCGTCACTCCATGGCCGCGTGCCGCAAGCCGCGCGCAGACTTCGCCGCCGATCAGCCCGGCGGCTCCGGTGACGAGCACGTTCAGCAACAGGGCGCGTCCGTCCCTGCGGGATTGGCGTCGGACTGGCCGAAGGGGACGGCCGTTCCGCATCCGGGGAAGACGCCGAAATGGCGGCTGAAATCGCCGATGAATTCGAAATGCGGGGCAAACCGCGTCTCGGCCAGCATCAGCCAGGAATTGCCGCACACGGGGAAGACCTTGCCAGTCTCGATCCGGTGGTGCGCATCGAGTTCGAATGCCGTTTGCTGTTCGGGCACGGTGCCCTTGTAGATCACCGCCTGCCCGTAATCCTCGCACTGCGGTTCCAGCCCGGCCAGCTTGAACAGGCGATAGGTGGCGGAGACGAAGGCGATGCCAGCCAGCTTCTCGGCCGCCTCGGCATCGTTGATCGCCAGCGGACGGTCGGTGACGAGGCGCGGATCGCCAAAACCTGCGGCCTTGGCGATGCGCTCGAAATCGCCCCAGTAGAGCGCGCCAGAAAGGCACTCCCCGTGCAGTACAGGATCGTCCAGCAGGTGCCCCGGCACGCGGCGGTCGGCGTAGACGTCGGAGAAGTACAATTCCCCGCCCGGCTTCAGCAGGCGGTGCGCGGCGCGGAACACCGCTTCCTTGTCGGCGACGAGGTTGATGACGCAGTTGGACACGATCACGTCGAAGCTCTCCGGCTCCAGTCCCAGCCGGTCCAGCTGCTCGATATCGCCTTCGACGAAGTCGACATTGGCAAAGCCGAAGCGCTCCGCGTGCCAGTCCCTGTGCGCATTCGCCACGGCCAGCTGTTCGGGCGTGGCGTCGACGCCGGTCACATGGCCATCGGGTCCGACCATCTGCGCCAGCAGGTAGGCATCCTGACCGCTGCCCGAACCCAGGTCGAGCACGCGGCAGCCCTGCAGCGACTGCGGCACGACGAGGCCGCAGCCGTAGTAGCGCGCCTTCACCTCCTCATGCACGTTTCGCAACGCTTCGCGCACCGAGGCGGAAGGCATGTCGAACGTGCAGCAGGCATCGGTGCGCAGGTCGGCGGAGCCTTCCAGCATCTTGCCGTAATAGTTGCGGGAGTTTTCGAGATTCATGAAACCGTTCTTCCTCGAGTGCCGAAAGCATGCATGGACGAGTTGGCCTTCGTAGGCCATCCTGATTTGGTTACGGGCCTGATCGGGTCACGGGCAGGAGCATTTGTTGAAATACACCCATGACGTGATCGTGATCGGCGGCGGCGCGGCCGGTCTTACCGCGGCGGGCGGCTGCGCGCTATTCGGCCTTAGGACTGCCCTGATCGAAGGGCACAGGATGGGCGGGGAATGCCTGAACAACGGCTGCGTGCCGTCCAAGGCGCTGATCGCTGCAGCCCGCCGCGCCGCCGAAGCGCGCGAGGAAAAGCGCGCCGGCGTGCACCTGGCCGCTCCGCGCGTGGAATGGAGCGGCGTCCACGCGCACGTGCACCGGGCCATCGCCGGTATCGCGCCGCACGATTCCGTGGAGCGGTTCGAGGAAATGGGCTGCGAGGTCATCCAGGACTGGGCGAGGTTTGCCGGGCCGAAATCGGTCGAGGTCGCGGGACGCACGCTGACGGCGCCGCGCATCGTCATCGCCACCGGCAGCGTGCCGTTCGTGCCGCCGGTGGAGGGGCTTTCCGACGTGCCCTATCTCACCAACGAGAACCTGTTCGACCTGGAAGAACAGCCGGGGCATCTCGTCATAATCGGTGGCGGGGTGATCGGCATGGAAATGGCGCAGAGCTTCCGCCGCCTGGGCAGCGACGTGACGGTGATCGAGCCGGGCGAGCCGATGGCGCGGGACGACCGCGATTCCGTGGCCGTGGTCCTGGACGTGATGAAGCACGAGGGGGTGCGCTTCGTTACCGGCACGGCGGCCAAGGTGTCCGGCGAGGCGGGGGCGGTCACCGTCACGACCGAGGACGGCGAGGAGATCCGAGGCACGCACCTGCTGGTGGCCGTGGGACGCAAGGCGCGAACCGAGGGCTACGGGCTTGAGGAACTGGGCATCGCGATGGGCCTCAACGGCATCGAGGTGGACGCGCGGCGCCGCACCAGCCTCAGGCATATCTACGCCATCGGCGATTGCCGCCAGGGGCCGCGCCTCACCCACGTCTCGGGCTACGAAGGGTCGAACGTGGTGCTGGAAATCGCGCTGGGCCTGCCGGCCAAGGTCGATTGGCGAGCCCTGCCGTGGTGCACCTATACGGAGCCCGAAGTGGCGCAGATCGGCATGACCGAAGGCGAAGCGCGCAAGGCCTATGGCGACAGGCTGCGGGTGGTGACCGAGGGTTTCGACGACAACGAACGGGCCATTGCGGAAGGACGGGACAGGGGCCACCTCAAGGTGATGCTGAAGGGAAAGAAGGTCGTCGGCGCCAGCATTTGCGGAATCAACGCGGGCGAGTTGCTGCTGCCTTTCACCCAGCTGATCACCGGCAAGAGCGGCACCTTCGACCTTGGCGGGGCGATCGTGTCCTATCCCACCCGCGCGGAGATCGTGAAAGCCGCCGCCTTCAGCGCGTGGGAGCCGACCGTGTTCGGCAAATGGCCGAAAAAATGGGCGAGCCTGCTCGCCCGCATCCGGCGCACCTTCTGATGGCGAGCCGCGCCAAAAGCCGCACTGCAACGCAGGGCGAGTCTCCCTTCGTCGTCGGAGGAGAGCGGCTGCCGGCGGAGAAGTTCAGCAATCCAGCGGTCACCGCGAAAGGAGAACGCCGCGCGTCCGTGGGCCTGCACAAGCTGGAGACCCTGTGGTTCGCCACCGGCACACTGTGCAACCTTGCCTGTGCCAATTGCTATATCGAAAGCAGCCCCACCAACGACGCGCTGGTCTATATCTCGGCAGCGGACGTGGCGCGCTTTCTGGACGAGATGGCCGATGGCCCGGCGCGGCTGACGGCGCGCGAGATCGGGTTCACCGGCGGCGAGCCCTTCATGAATCCCGAGATCATGACGATGATCGAGGACGCCCTGTCCCGCGGATACGAGGTGCTGGTGCTCTCCAACGCGATGAAGCCGATGCGCCGCCACGAGGCCGCCTTGCTGCGCCTGCGCGAGACTTACGGGGAACGGCTGACGATCCGCGTCTCCATCGATCATCACACGCAATCCGTGCACGAGGACGAGCGCGGGCCGGGCAGCTGGACGCCCATGCTGGACGGAATGCGGTGGCTGTCGTCCAACGGCTTTTCACTGGCCGCGGCCGGTCGCAGCATGGCGGGCGAAACGCAGCTGCAGGCGCGCAACGCCTACCGCCTGCTGTTCGAGGGCGAAGGAATTGCCATCGACACGGCAGACCCCGCCCGGCTGGTGCTGTTCCCCGAAATGGACGCCCGTGCCGACATCGCGGAGATCACCACCGATTGCTGGAGCATCCTCGGCAAGTCTCCCGGCGATGTCATGTGCGCCAGCCAGCGCATGGTGGTGCACCGCAAGGGAGAGCCGCGCCCGCGCGTCGTCGCCTGCACGCTGCTGCCCTTCGATCCGGGCTTCGACCTTGGCGATACCGTGGCCCAGGCAGACCGCGAGGTGCCGCTGAACCACCCGCATTGCGCGCGCTTCTGCGTGCTGGGCGGGGCCAGTTGCTCGGCATGATCGCGTTGCCTCAGGCGCCATTCAGCCCCTTCGTGCGTAGAAGAGGCATGAACCTGAAAACCCTGACCATTCTGGCCGCTGCCGGCACCTTGGCCATCGCCGCGCCCGCCGCCGCGCAGAGCAGCATCGACGGCACCTATGTCGATTCCGGCGGCTATACGGAGATTACGGTGGGGCCGTGCGGCAACGCGCGCTGCGGGGAAATCACCCGCATCATCAAGCGCAAGCCCGGCGAACCGAACCGCGACGTGCACAATGACAATCCCGACCTGCGCGACCGCCCGATCCTGGGCATCCGCATCCTCAAGAACTTGACCTGGGACGACGGCGCCTGGCGGGGGGATGTCTACAATCCGGAAGACGGGAACACCTACCGCACCGAAGTTCGTCCCGCAGCAGGCGGCGCGCTGGAAGTGAAGGGCTGCGTCACGCTGTTCTGCCGCACGCGCATCTGGCCGTCGGCAAACTGATACCGCCGCTTCGCAAGGGTTGACCGAATCCCGGAGCAGCGCTAGTGGCGCGCTCCTCACTGCCCCGTCGTCTAATGGTAAGACTACGGACTCTGACTCCGTCAATTGAGGTTCGAATCCTCACGGGGCATCCATACCTTTGCTATTCAGCAACGCGCCAGGAGTTGGCGCTTCGTTCAGAAGCGTCACGATCCGCTCCGTTCTGAGATGGACGCGAGACAAATGCTGGCCATCATCTTGACGCCAAATCGAGTTCGCCGCCGCGAAGATCCAATTTTGTCGGTGTGACCCTCAAGCCATGCATTTCCGGGCTGCGAACGGACTCTCATGGCCGTCTTGTCCTGAATCTTGCTTCATTGAGACGCCGGGTGCACTCTTGCTCATAGGGGGCGGGTGAACCGGCTGAATCGACCAAGCCTGTTTGTCCTCACGGGGATGGTATGGATCGAAGTGCGAGGCTTTCGGGACTGGATGCGCAGCGGGGAATTGCCGCCATCCTCGTCGTGCTGCTTCACGTTCGCATCGTCTACGGAACGGACGTTGGCATATTCTCCCGCGCCTATCTGGCGGTCGACTTCTTCTTCGTCCTCTCCGGTTTCATTCTCGCTCGAACCTATGGCGAGCGTGACTTCCGCATGTCTGCTGGCAGGTTCTTCAAGCTACGATACGTCCGTCTCTGGCCACCAATGGCCGCGGCGGCGGGTGTTGCCGCAATCTTCTTCGTGGCTTCGGGCGTCGCGGCCTTCGAGGTCGTAGTATTGCTCGCGCCCCTGCTGTTCCTTCTGCCTAACCCGGCCACCCATGAAACGACCTTCGGCCCGTTCCCCGTCAACAATCCCGCATGGTCCATCTTTGTCGAACTGATTGCCAACTTCGCCCATGCGGCGCTCTTGTGGAGATTGCCCACGAAGGCGCTGGTTGCGATCGCGGCTGCATCCCTTGTCGGATCACAATATTTCGGCCCCGGTCTCGATCTAAAAGTCGAAACCATGTTTCCGAAAGCGTTGTGCCGCATCTTCGCCTGCTACACGCTGGGTATTATCCTAGCCCGCCACTTTCCCGCATGGCGCATCAGTCCATCAGCTGCGATCATCGCCCTGCCTATAGCGATCCTCGTTTACGGGCTGGGTGTTCCCATGACACTCGACCTTGTTTTCCCGCTGTTGTGCCCATTGTTCATCGTCGGGGCGGCGCAGCTATCGGTGTTCACCAGGACTGCTGTGATTATGGGCGCGCTGTCGTTCCCGCTCTACGCCATCCACTTGCCGGTAATCCGCCTCGTGGAATTGGGCGGAGGTAATCAGGTCGCCGCCGTCTTGGCGTCGTTGCTTGCTGCGCTCGCTGTCGCGGTTTTCGTAGATAAGCGCATCCTGCGGACACTGTTCGACAAACAGCACCAGAAGGCTTGCTCAAGCTGAAATCTCGAACCCGGCCTCGGAGAGGCAAGGGGCCTTGCTGCGGCCGCCATGTGCGTCCGGCCCCATGGAAATGCCCGCCCTCCGCCGTCGCCGCATTCTCCTCAAAACAAACTTTTGTTATCGTCCACTCGCTTGCCAAACACCGAGAGGTGGTGCGACTGTCCATCGAGAAATGATGGGCGACAGACTAATGGAACGCGCAGACTCCCCGCTGGCTAGAAACCTCTTGAGGTGCGACGCGCTGTGCGCGGCGCGGCGGCAGGTGCTGACGATAGCCGCCACGAAATCGATTCGTTCGATCGGCCCGCGCAAGGATTTGGTGCGCGAAGGAGAGAGCCCGAAGTCGATCAAGGTCGTCCTCGAGGGATGGGTGGCGCGATACAAGCAATTGCCGGACGGCCACCGGCAAATCCTCTCCCTGATGATTCCCGGCGACATTTGCGATGCGAATGCATTCGTGCTCGAACAGATGGATCATTCGCTCGGCGCGCTGACGCACGTTCGATACGCGGAGATTGCGCGGGGCGATTTCGAGACGCTCGTCGACGAGGACCCGAAGCTGCTGAAGGCCTTGTGGTGGAGCGAGATGGTGACCGCTTCGATCCAGCGCGAATGGACCGCCAATATCGGGCAGCGGCAGGCGAATGCACGCATAGCCCATCTCTTTTGCGAGATGCACACCCGCCTGCAGGGCATCGGGCTTGCGGACGACGACAGCTTCGACTTTCCCCTTACCCAGGCCGACCTGGGCGAGGCGACGGGTCTCACGGCGGTGCACGTGAATCGCACGCTGCAGAACTTGCGCAAAGCCGGCACCATCGAATTGCGCCACAAGCATGTAACGGTGCGTGATCGGGAGAAATTGTGGGAGATTGCGATGTTCGATCCGGCCTATCTCCATGGTTAGCCGGACCAGTCCTCTACCCTGTGCCGGCCAGACCGGGCCGGATACCTCCCGCAGCTATTTCCGAACGGGGAAGGGGGGCATTTCGCTCAATTCCGCGAGAAGTCTAGAGGATTCGTCCAGCGACTGGCGAGCCTCGTAAACCCTCTGTTTGATCCCCTGCCTCTCCACATTTGTCCTGCGGTGCGAGTCGCCGAGTTCACGAGATAGTTCTTCGTGCGAGCGCAACGGCCGCTTGTCGGTCCGCCTGCAATCATCGAGGAGTTCGGAAAACGGCAGCTCAAACAACTCGATCCCGCACTCGTCCTCGATCGAGAACCGGCAGAGCAGCGGATCACGCCGCTGGGCAAGCAGTTCCGCCCACATGGCACGGGCGCCCTTTGTCGCCTCCACGTAGGCGGCTTCGGCGCTGGAAAGGTCCAGACCGATCTCGTCGAGCTCCAGGCTCTCGCCGTCGAAGAAATGAAAAAAGTACAATGCCATGGCAACCCATCTAGCATTCGGCGCTGATCCGTTGCTGAACCATGTCCCCGAAAGTTGAGAATTCTCACTAACCTATATTACTCTGATGACCCATATTTCTCCGCATTGTCCCGTGCACCCCGGCAATCCGTCCCTGGATCGCATAGAGGGCGTGGTGTTGAGCTTCATCGACATTACCGAGAGGCGGCATGCCGAACTGGCTCTGCGCAGGAACGAGGAGCGCTATCGCGTGATGTTCGAGAAGTTGCAGGAGGCAGCGATCGAACAGAGTGCCGACCGCGATGCACTGGAAAGGGCGCGGGCGCAGCTCCAGTCCGAATACGACGCTAGCTGAACGGGCGCATGGCCTAGCCTAGCGCACGCACGCGTCCAGCGCGCCTGCCATGGCATCGGCCACGCGGTCGATATCGTCCTGCGTGATGCAATAGGGCGGCATGGTGTAGACCGTGTTGCCCAGCGGGCGGATCAGCACGTCGTTCGCGAAGAAATGGGCGCGCAGGCGCGGGCCTATCTCGGCGAGGTATCCGGCGTCCTCCCCTGCATCGACATCGAAGGCGATCATCGTGCCGCACTGGCGCGGGCTGACCACGTCGCCACGCCGCGACAGGTCTTGCAGCTTCTCGCCCAGGCGCTGCGACAAGGTCGCGACGCGATCGAGCACCGGCTCCTCCCGCCATATGGCAAGGTTGGCGACTGCCGCGGCGCAGGCCACCGGGTTCGCGGTGAAGCTGGACGAGTGGTAGAACAGCTTGGAACGATCGGTGGAATAATGCGCGTCGTAAATCGGCGCGGTGGCCATGGTGACGGCCAGCGGCATCGCGCCGCCCGTCAGCCCCTTGGCAAGGCACAGGATGTCGGGCGCGACCCCGGCCTGTTCGCAGGCGAGCAGCGTGCCGGTGCGGCCCCAGCCTGTCATAACCTCGTCGGCGATGAATAGCACGCCGTGCCGGGCACAGGTCGCGCGCATCTCGGCCAGCACCTGCGGCGGGTAGGTGAGCATGCCGCCCGCCCCCAGCAGCAGCGGTTCGACGATGAAGGCGGCGACGTCTCCCGCGGCGCAGGAGGCGTCCAGCGCGTCGAGGCTCGGCTGCGGGTCCTCGCCGGGGAAGGGCACGGTGCCCACGTCGAACAGTAGGGGGGCATAGGGGCGGTTGAACACGCCGCGCGCGCCCACGCTCATCGCCCCGATGGTATCGCCGTGATAGGAGTGTTCGAGCACCATGATCCGGTGCCGCGGCTCGCCGCTGTTGTGCCAGTATCCCAGCGCCATCTTCAGCGCGACTTCCACGGCGGTGGAGCCGCTGTCGGAATAGAACACGTGATCCAGCCCGGCGGGCATCATCTCCACCAGCCCGCGCGCGAGCGTTTCGGCAGGTTCGTGGGTCCAGCCCGCGAAGATGACCTGGTCCAGCTTTTCCGTCTGCTCGCGGATCGCCGCCATGATGCGCGGGTGGTTGTGGCCGTGGGTGGTCACCCACCAGCTGGATATGGCGTCGATCACCCGCCGCCCGTCGGCGGTATGCAGCACGGCACCTTCGCCCCGCGTCACCAGCGCAATGTCCTCGCCCAGCCCGTGCTGGTGGAAGGGATGCCACACGGGCGAGCGGCTCATGCCAGCAGGTCCGTGCGGATATTGGCGGCGAAAGCCTTCGCCAGCGTTTCGGCGTCCAGCGGGTCGAGGCGGGGAAGGCGGCCGAGGTGCGCCACATTGCCGATGCGGGTGATCGCGCCCTCCGCCACGGGCTCCTCCGCGCCGATGAAAGCGACGCCCGCCACCGCGATGCCCCGCGCGCGCAGCGCCTCTATCGAGAGCAGCGAGTGGCTGATCGTGCCAAGCTGCGTGCGCGCGACCAGGATGGCGGGCAGGTTCCAGCGGGCGAACAGGTCTGCCGCCAGCAGGTCCTCGCGATAGGGCACCAGCACGCCGCCCGCGCCTTCCACCACGAGCGGGCGGTCGGTTTCGGGCAGTTCCAGAGCCGCGTCGGAGATCGTGACGCCGTCCACCCGCGCCGCTTCGTGCGGGGAACAGGGCGTGGCAAGGCGATAGGCCTCTGGCAGGACCAGCGCATCGGGAGCGAGCCGCGCCACGGCCTGGCTGTCCGTCTCGCCCTCCAGCCCCGCCTGCGCGGGTTTCCAGTAGGACGCCCTCAGCGCCTGCGCCAGACCGGCGGCGAACACGGTCTTGCCGACGTCGGTATCGGTGCCGGTGACGATGAAGCCGGTCATGGGCGCTTCCAGTCCGAAATGGCCGACAGTACGCGGTCCACGTCCTGCGCGTTCAGCGTGGAACGCAGGGCAAAGCGGATGCGGCTGGTCCCGCGCGGCACGGTGGGCGGACGGATGGGCAGGGCGGCTATCCCGGCGTCCAGCAGGTGTTGGCCAAGGGACAGCGCGTCGGCCTCGCTGCCGACGACGAGCGGCACGATCTGCGTGGTGGAGCCCTGCGTGTGATGGCCCATGTCATGCAGCCCCGTGCGCAGCTGCTCTCCCAGCCGGGAGAGATGTTCCCGCTCGGCGTCCATGCCGGGCACCAGCTCCAGCGCGGCGTCCATCGCGCCCAGAACGGCGGGCGGCGGGGCGGTGGTGAAGATCAGTCCGGCGCACATGTTGACGAGGTAGTCGCGCACCATCGGCGAGCAGGCGATGTAGGCGCCGAAGCCGCCCAGCGCCTTGCTGAAAGTGCCCATCACCACCTGCGCGCCGGGATGCTGCGCGGTGAGGCCCGCGCCGCGCGGGCCGAACAGCCCGGTGGCGTGCGCCTCGTCCACGTAGAGCAGGGCATCGTGATTGCGCGCGAGGTCATTCAGGCGCGGCAGGTCGGCGCGGTCGCCGTCCATGCTGAAGACGCTCTCTGTCACGATCATGCGCGCCGGGGCCTCGCGATGCTCCTGCAAGAGGGCGTGCAGGTGGTCGCAATCGTCGTGGTCGTAGAAATGCACCTCCGCCTGCGCGGCGCGGCAGCCGGCGTGGATCGAGTTGTGCACCAGCCGGTCGGCGAAGATCACCGTGCCCTTCGTGGCCTTGGCCAGCGCCGGGATTGCGGCGGCGTTGGCCTGCCAGCCGGTGGCGAACAGCAGCGCCGCCTCGCTGCCCTTGAACGCGGCGACCTTGCCTTCGACCGCGAGGTGATCGGCGGTCGTGCCGGTGATCAGCCGCGAGGCGCCCGCACCAGCGCCTGACCGGCGCAGGTATTCGCCCGACCGCTCGATCAGCAACGGATGCCGCGAAAGGCCGAGATAGTCGTTGCTGGAAAAGTCGAGCAGTTCGCGCCCGTCACGCACCAGTCGCCCGTCACCGCGCATCTCGACCGCGCGCAGCACGCGCGTGCGATCCTTCGCCGCGATCGTCTCGAGCGAATGGCGGATATGGTCTAGCATTGAAGCTGGTGGCCTTCAGGTCAGTTCGGCTTCGGCCTTCCGGCACCCGGCGCGCATCGGCTCTTCGCTTTCCATCGCCTTCAGGCCCAGGCGTTCGAACAGGGCGGCATCGCTGTCGTCGCCGGCATTGGGCGCGGTCAGCAGCCTGTCGCCGGTGAAGATCGAATTTGCCCCCGCCAGGAAGCACAGCGCCTGCGTGGCGTCGCTCATGCTCTCGCGACCGGCGGAAAGGCGCACCATGCTCATCGGCATGGCAATGCGCGCCACCGCCACGGTGCGCACGAACTCGATATCGTCGATCTTCGCCAGGGGCGTATCGGCCAGCATGTCGCCCAGCGGGGTGCCCTTGACCGGCACCAGAGCGTTCACCGGCACGCTTTCCGGGTGGCGTTCGAGCGTCGCCAGTGTGTGGACGAAGCCGACGCGATCCTCGCGCGTCTCGCCCATGCCCACGATGCCGCCGCTGCATACGTTGATGCCCGCCTGCCGCACGTTTTCCAGCGTGGTGAGCCGGTCCTCGTACTTGCGGGTGGTGATCACGCGCTCGTAATATTCGGGGCCGGTGTCGACGTTGTGGTTGTAGTAGTCGAGGCCCGCCTCGGCGAGCTGCTCCGCCTGCTTCGGCGTCAGCATGCCCAGCGTCATGCAGGTTTCCATGCCCATTTCGCGCACGCCCTTCACGATCTCCACGATCCTGGGCATGTCGCGGTCCTTCGGGTTGCGCCACGCGGCGCCCATGCAGAAGCGCTGACTTCCCGCATCCTTGGCCTGCGCCGCCGATTGCAGCACCTGGCGCACGTCCATCAGCTTGGTCGCTTCCACGCCGCTGTCGGCATGGGCGCTCTGCGAGCAGTAGCCGCAATCCTCGGGACAGCCGCCAGTCTTGATGGAAAGCAGGGTGCACAGCTGCACCTCGTCCGCGCTGTGGTGTTCGCGGTGGACCGACGCGGCGCGGAACAGCAGTTCGGTGAATGGCAGGTCGAAGAGCGCGGCAATCTCTTCGCGGGTCCAGTCGGTGCGGATCATCGGGTGTTGTGTCCTGTTCGGGCGCGAAAGGTGCGCTGCTTGCGCTCCCCTTTGGCAAAAAAGGACGGCGAGGTGAAGCGTTGCGAACTAGATCTGCAGGCGGGCGAAATTCGCCACGCCCGGCGCAGGCCCGCGCGTGATCGGGTCGGCCGGCCTGCGGGTGGTGGCGGGCACCAGATTCCCGAGGGCCGCACCAACGCGGGCAAACGCATCCTCATCAAGCGAATAGTAGACCAGCTTCGCCTGCCGCCGCGTCTGCACCAGGTCGGCCTTGCGCAGGATGGCAAGCTGCTGCGAGAGCGTGGGCTGGCCGATGCCCGTCTCCTCCTCGATCTCGCCGACATTCCGCTCCCCCTTCGCCAGCGTCTGCAGGATAAGCAGGCGCGAGGCGTGGGCTATGGCCTTGAGCGAGTCGAGCAGCGTTTCGTCTGTCATCGCTTGCGCTCCTGCCAGAACCAGTCGCCGGGCTTTTCTGCGGCAAAGACATCGTCCAGCGCATCTCCGGGCGGGCTGAGCAACGGATCGCCCTTCGTCCAGTTCGCAGGCGCCAGCGCGGCGGTATCGTCTGCCGCCTGCAACGCATCGAGCACGCGCAGCATCTCGGGAACTGAGCGTCCGATGTTGGGCGGGTAGCAGGTCATGGCGCGGATCACGCCGGACGGATCGATGAAATAGGTGCTGCGCACGCCCCAGCTGTCGGGGTCGCCCGGAGCGGCCATGCCATAGGCCCCGGCGATGACCATCGTCGGATCCTCGATGACCGGAAAGCGGACCTCGACGCCGAAGTGGTCGCGGATCAGCCGCAGCCAGGCGAAGTGCGAGAACAGCGTATCGATGGATAGCGCCATCAGCGCGCAATCGCGCTTTTCGAATTGCTCGGCCTCTCTGGCGAGGGCGACGAATTCGGACGTGCAGACAGGCGTGAAGTCCGCCGGGTGCGAGAACAGCACGAGCCAGCGCCCGCGAAAATCGGCGAGGTTTACAGGCCCTGTCGTCGCTCGCGCCGTGAACACGGGCGCCCTGTCCCCGATGCGGGGCGGCGAGGGCCTTGGGGAATTACCGGAGTTCTCGTTTTCAGAATACATGCAAGTGACATAGCTCTTGACGCGAATCGACGCAATACATATCTTCAATTTACGAAATTGATTATAGGACGTTTGATAATGAGCACCGATGAAGCCCTTGCCGTCGCATCCGCCCAGGTCGAACGCGCTCGTGCCGACGAGAGCAAGCGCCCCACGATCGCGGGTTTTTTCGACGAAGCCACTTACACAATTACCTATGTCGTGCACGATCCCGCCACGAACGAGGCGGCGATCATCGATTCCGTCCTCGACTACGCGCCCAATTCCGGCCGCACGTCCTACGGGTCTGCCGACCTCGTGATCGAATACGTCGAGAAGAACGACCTGAAGGTCACCTGGCTGATCGAGACGCACGCGCATGCCGATCACATCTCCGCTGCGCCCTACCTGCAGGAAAAGCTGGGCGGCAAGCTGGCCATCGGCAAGGAAATCATCCGGGTGCAGGACGTGTTCGGCAAGCTGTTCAATGCCGGCACCGATTTCCAGCGCGACGGCTCGCAGTTCGATCACCTGTTCGCCGACGGTGAGACCTTCAAGGTGGGCGAGCTGGAGGGCATTGCCCTGCACGTGCCCGGCCATACCCCCGCCGACATGGCCTTCATCATCGGCGATGCGGCCTTCGTGGGCGACACCATCTTCATGCCCGACTTCGGCACGGCGCGCGCGGATTTCCCCGGCGGCGACGCGAAGCAGCTGTATCACTCGATCCGCCGTCTGCTGGCGCTGCCGGAGGAAACCCGGCTGTTCATGTGCCACGACTACAAGGCTCCGGGCCGCGACGAATACGCCTGGGAAACCACGGTGAAGCAGCAGCGCGAGGAAAACGTGCACGTGAAGGACTCGGTGACCGAGGAAGAGTTCGTCGAGATGCGCACGAGCCGCGACAAGACCCTCGACATGCCCACCCTCATCATGCCCAGCGTGCAGGTGAACATCCGCGGCGGGCGCCTGCCCGAGCCGGAGGATAACGGCGTCGCCTACATCAAGATACCGGTGAACGCGGTATGACGCTGCCCGGCTTTCCCGATGCAGCCCCCGTCGACGGCCTGATCGGCGGCGCGCTGATCGGCGTGGCGGCGGCGATCATGCTGCTGGCCCTGGGCCGCATCGCCGGCGTGTCCGGCATCGCCGCCAAGGCGGCGGGCCTCGGCGGCAGCGGCATGGACCGCCTCTCTGCCTGGGCCTTCGTGGTCGGCCTGCCCCTGGGCGCGCTGGTCGTGATGCTGGCGCGCGGCGGGCTCGATCCGAGTTTCGCAGGGCCATTGCCGCTGGTCGCTGCCGGCCTGCTGGTGGGGTTCGGTACGCGAATGGGCAGCGGCTGTACCAGCGGCCACGGCGTCTGCGGCATGAGTCGCCTGTCGGGCCGCTCGATCGTCGCCACGCTGACTTTCATGGCCGCGGGCATCGCCACGGTCGCAGTGATGAATTCCCTTGGAATGGAGGTGTTGAAATGAAGACGAACATGGGTTCTCTCGACCGTACCTTGCGCATCATCGCCGCGATCGTTCTCGTGGCGCTGGCGGCAACCGGCACGATTTCCGGCACGCTCGCCATCATCGCCTATGTCGTGGCCGCGGTGTTCGTGCTGACCAGCTTGGTCAGGTTCTGCCCGGCCTATCTGCCGCTGGGCATCAACACCTGCGGAAAGCGCGGCACGTGAGGGCCATCGCTTCACTGATCGCCGGAGGAGTGTTCGGCGCAGGCCTAACCATCGGCGGCATGACCGATCCCGCCCGCGTGCGCGGGTTCCTGGACCTGTTCGGCGACTGGGATCCGACTCTCGCCTTCGTGATGGGCGCCGCGCTGGTCGTGATGTTCATCGCCTGGCGGATCGTGCCCGGCATGGCTCGCCCGATCCTGGATGACGACTTCCACGTTCCCACCAAGAGCGAACTTACTCCGCAATTGATCGGAGGGGCCGTGCTGTTCGGCGTGGGATGGGGCATCGCCGGCCTGTGCCCGGGCCCGGGTGTCGCCGCGCTTGCCATCAAACCCGCAGGGGCAGCTATTTTCGTAGTCGCCATGCTGGCGGGCATGGCCGTTCACCGCATGACACAAGGAAAGGCCTGATGGAGACGACGAAGCTGTCCGACACCCTGTCTGTGACCGGTCAGGTCCGCCCCGACGAG
This sequence comes from Aurantiacibacter hainanensis, assembly GCF_036321025.1. Taxonomy (NCBI): domain Bacteria; kingdom Pseudomonadati; phylum Pseudomonadota; class Alphaproteobacteria; order Sphingomonadales; family Erythrobacteraceae; genus Aurantiacibacter; species Aurantiacibacter hainanensis. The sequence continues at coordinate 877,033 of NZ_JAZAPB010000001.1, read as the reverse complement.
GTGGCGCAACTGGCCAGGGCCGGGTTCAGGTCCGTCATCTGCAACAGGCCGGACGACGAGGAGCCGGGCCAGCCCGACTTCGCGCAGATCGCCGCCGCGGCGCGGGAGCAGGGCATGGAAGCGCGGCACATCCCGGTCGATGCCGAACACACGGTGGAGATGCAGAGCGCCGCGTTCGCCCGCGCCCTGGACGAGCTTCCGAAGCCGGTGCTGGCCTACTGCCGCACCGGCAATCGCTGCACCAAGCTGCATGAAGCGGTGAGCGGATAGACATAGCGAGAGAGGAATTTCCCATGAGCGCCCAATCAACCCATCATACCGTGGTGATCGCGGGCGGCGGATCGGCAGGCATTGCCACTGCCGCATCGCTGCTGCACCGCCACCCCGGCCTCGACATCGCGGTGATCGAGCCCGCTGATGAGCACTATTACCAGCCCGGCTGGACCATGGTGGGCGGCGGCGTGTTCGAAAAGGACGAGACGGTGCGGTCCGAAGCCTCCGTCATGCCCAAGGGCGTGACCTGGCTGAAAGCGGCGGTGACCGGCTTCGATCCGGCCGCCAACGCGGTGGAATACGGCGAAGGCGGGCGCGTCACCTACGATGCGCTGGTCGTGGCCATGGGCAATCGCCTGGCGTTCGAGGAGATCGAAGGGCTTCCCGAAACGCTGGGCAGGAACGGCGTGACCTCCAACTACCGTTTCGACCTCGCCCCCTATACCTGGGAACTCGTGCAGCAGACCCGCAAAGGCCGGGCGCTCTTCACCCAGCCCGCCATGCCGATCAAGTGCGCGGGCGCGCCGCAAAAGGCGATGTATCTCTCCTGCTCCGAGTGGGAGAAGCGCGGTGTGCTGGACGATATCGAGGTCGAGTTCCACAACAACGGCGGCGTGCTGTTCGGCGTATCGGACTATGTCCCAGCGCTGATGGAATACGTCGAGCGTTACGGTATCGATCTGAAGCTCGGCTCCACCCTGACCCGCGTCGATGGCCCGGCAGGGAAGGCGTATTTCGCAACCGAAGACGGCGAGGTGGAGCGCGAGTTCGACATGCTCCACGTCTGCCCGCCGCAGAAGTGCAATGCCGTTGTCGCCGCCAGTCCGCTCGCCGACGAGGCGGGCTATGCCGAGGTGGACCAGTATACCCTGCAGCACGTCCGCCACGACAACGTCTTCGCCGCGGGCGATTGCGGCAACATGCCCAACGCCAAGACGATGGCCGCCGCCCGCAAGCAGGCGCCGGTGGCCGCGGTGAACCTGCTGGCACATCTGGAAGGCAAGCCGCTGCCGGGCCAGTACGACGGATACGGCAGCTGTCCGCTCACGGTGGAGCGAGGCAAGATCGTGCTCGCCGAATTCGGCTATGGCGGAAAATTGCTGCCCACGTTCCCCCTGTGGATGATCGACGGAACCCGGCCCAGCCGCGCGGCCTGGACGCTGAAGGTCGACATCCTGCCCGGCATCTACTGGAACGCCATGCTGAAGGGGCGCGAATGGATGGCCCGGCCGATCGGCGGAGCCTGACACCGCGACATGCTAGCCCGCTATTTCCCGATCCTCGAATGGGGAAGGGCCTATGACGGCCATGCCTTGAGCAGCGACCTGGTGGCGGCGGTGATCGTCACCATCATGCTGATCCCGCAGAGCCTGGCCTATGCCCTGCTGGCGGGTCTGCCGCCGGTAGTGGGCCTCTATGCCTCGATCCTGCCGCTGGTGGCCTATGCCGTGTTCGGCACCAGCCGCACGCTGGCCGTGGGGCCGGTGGCCGTGGTCAGCCTGATGACGGCCAGCGCTGCGGGCGCCGTGGCGGCGCAGGGAACGACCGAGTATCTCGAAGCGGCGATCACGCTGGCGGCGCTGTCGGGCGTGATGCTGTTCGTGCTCGGCGTGCTGCGCATGGGCTTCCTTGCAAACCTGCTGTCCCACCCGGTCATCAGCGGGTTCATCACCGCAAGCGGCATCCTGATCGCCACCAGCCAGCTGCGGCATATCCTGGGTGTCCAGGCGGGCGGCGATACCTGGCCGCACATGCTGGGGTCGCTGGCACAAGGACTGCCGGGGACGAACCCCTGGACGCTGGCGGTTGGCGTGCCCGCCATCGTTTTCCTGTTCTGGGTGCGCAAGGGGCTGAAGCCTCTGCTCGTGCGACTTGGGCTCAAGCCCCGCGCGGCGGATATCGCCGCCAAGGCCGGCCCCGTGGCGGCTGTCGCGGTCAGCATCCTGGCGGTGATCGCGTTCGACCTTGCAGGCAAGGGCGTGAACATCACCGGCGAGATCCCCTCCGGCCTGCCGCCATTCGCCGTGCCCAGCACCGACCTGTCGCTGATCCAGCAACTTATCGTGCCCGCCCTGCTCATTTCCATCATCGGCTTCGTCGAGAGCGTCTCTGTCGCGCAGACGCTGGCCGCCAAGCGTCGCCAGCGCATCTCGCCCGACCAGGAACTGATCGGCCTTGGTGCGTCCAACGTCGCCAGCGCGTTTTCCGGCGGCTATCCCGTCACCGGCGGCTTCGCACGTTCGGTGGTGAACTTCGATGCCGGTGCGCAGACGCCTGCCGCCGGGGCATTTACCGCCGTCGGCATCGCGCTCGCTTCGCTGTTCCTCACGCCGCTGCTGTTCGCCCTGCCGATCGCCGTGCTGGCGGCCACCATCATCGTCGCCGTGCTGAGCCTGGTGGACCTGAAGACCCCGCAGCAACTGTGGACCTATTCCCGCGCCGATTTCGCCGCGCACGTGGCCACCATCGCCATCACCCTGCTTGCAGGGGTGGAGATGGGCGTGATCGCGGGCGTGTCCGTCGGCCTGCTGCTCTACCTGTGGCGCGCCAGCCGCCCGCACGCCGCCATCGTCGGCCGCGTTCCGAATACCGAGCATTTCCGCAACATCGAACGCCACCGGGTCTTCACCGCCGACCACGTGCTGTCCATCCGCATCGACGAGGCGCTGACCTTCCTCAACGCCCGCTGGCTGGAGGAATACGTGCTGGAGCAGGTCGCCGACCGCCCAAGGGTGCGCCACGTGATCCTGATGGCGAGCGCGGTGAACGAGATCGACGCATCGGGCCTCGAAAGCCTGGAGGCGATCAACCACCGCCTGTCCGATGCCGGGATCAAGCTGCACCTTTCCGAAGTGAAGGGCCCGGTGATGGACAAGTTGCAGCGCACGCACTTCCTCGAGGAGCTGACCGGCGAGGTCTACCTGTCGCAGTCGCGCGCCTTCGACGAGGCGCTGCGCGACGACGGTTCCGACGATGGCCGGCCCGACGATTGGGCGCGCGGCATGATCTGAGTTGAAACTATCGCACCACGTGATGCGTAACTTCCAATGGTTGCACAACGCGCAACCGGGTAAGGGATCTACATGTTCGACGGCCTAGACGCACTGCTTCTCGCCCGGATCCAGTTTGCCTTCACGGTAAGCTTTCACTTCTTCTTTCCCGCCTTCAGCATCGGACTGGCAAGCTATCTGGCCGTGCTGGAAGGCCTGTGGCTGAAGACCGAGAACCACGTCTATCTCGACCTGTTCAAGTACTGGATAAAGATCTTTGCCATCACCTTTGCCATGGGCGTCGTCTCGGGCATCGTGATGAGCTACCAGTTCGGCACCAACTGGTCGGTCTTTTCCGACCTGGCAGGTCCGGTGATCGGGCCGCTGATGGCCTACGAGGTGCTGACGGCCTTCTTCCTCGAGGCTGGCTTCCTCGGCGTGATGCTGTTCGGCATGAACAAGGTGGGCAAGAAGCTGCACTTCGCCGCCACGCTGATGGTGGCCCTGGGCACCTTCGTCTCGGCCTTCTGGATTCTCTCGGTGAACAGCTGGATGCAGACCCCCGTCGGTTTCGAGATGGGCGCGAACGGACAATACCTTCCGGGCGAGAGCTGGATGGCGATCGTCTTCAATCCCAGCTTTCCCTACCGGCTGGTCCACACGGTGCTGGCGGCCTATCTCACCACCGCGTTCGTGGTGGGCGGTGTCGGCGCCTGGCACCTGCTGAAAGACCGCGCGAACGTGCACGCGCGCAAGATGTTCTCCATGGCCATGTGGATGGCCGCCATCGTCGCGCCGATCCAGATCGTGGCGGGCGACATGCACGGCCTCAACACCATGGAGCACCAGCCGCAGAAGGTGATGGCCATGGAAGGGCATTACCAGAGCTATCCCGACGGCGCGCCGCTCTACGTCTTCGGCATTCCCAATGACGAGGAGCAGCGGCTGGACTACGCCGTGGGCATCCCCAAGCTTTCCAGCATGATCCTGAAGCACGAATGGGATGCCCCCATCGAAGGGCTGGATACCGTGCCCGATGAAGATCAGCCGCCGGTCTTCCTCGTCTTCTGGGCCTTCCGCATCATGATCGCGATCGGCCTTGGCATGATGGCCGTGGGGGTCTGGAGCCTGTTCGCGCGCTGGCGCGGCAAGCTGTACGACTGGACATGGCTGCACCGCGCCGCGCTGGTGATGGGGCCGTCGGGTTTCCTCGCCGTGCTGTGCGGCTGGATCACCACCGAAGTCGGCCGCCAGCCCTATGTCATCTACGGCCTGCTGCGCACCGCCGATGCCGCCAGCCCGCTCGACGCGCCCGCCGTGGGGGCATCGCTGCTGGCCTTCGTGGTGGTCTACTTCGCCGTCTTCGGGGCGGGCGTGTGGTACATCCTGCACCTGATGCGAAAGGCCCCGCATACCGGCGAGCTGGGCGCGAAGCGCGGCGACAAGGGGCCGATCCGCACGGCCGGCATCACGCCGGGTCCGACGCAGGATCCCACCGACGCCACGACCCGCGATCTCTCCGGCACCAAGCATGAACCGGAGGAAGCGCCATGACACCGGATATCAACGTGGACCTCACCACCATCTGGGCCTTCATCATCGCCTTCGCCGTGTTCGCCTACGTGGTGATGGACGGGTTCGATCTCGGCATCGGCATCCTCTTTCCCACTTTCGCGCCGGGGCGCGAGCGGGACCGGGCGATGAATTCCATCGCGCCGGTGTGGGACGGCAACGAGACCTGGCTGGTGCTGGGCGGCGGCGGCCTGTTCGCCGCTTTCCCGCTGGCCTACGCGGTGATCTTGCCCGCCACCTATCCGCTGATCATCGCCATGCTGCTGGGCCTGGTGTTTCGCGGCGTGGCCTTCGAATACCGCTGGCGCGATCCCTCGCACCGCGCGTTCTGGGACGGCGCCTTCACCGGCGGTTCGCTGGTCTCGGCCATGGCGCAGGGCATGATCCTGGGCGCCCTGCTGCAGGGGATAGAGGTGGACGGCCGCGCCTATGCCGGCAGCTGGTGGGACTGGCTGACGCCGTACACGCTGCTGACGGGCCTCGGCACGGTGGCCGGCTACGCCCTGCTGGGGAGCACCTGGCTGATCTGGAAGCTGGACGGCGAGGGGCAGGCCCATGCCCGCAGGCTGGCCAAGCGCGCCGCGCTGGCGACGCTGGCGCTGATGGGCGCCGTCAGCCTCTACAACCTCGCGCTGCGGCCCGAATATGCCGAGCGCTGGCTGAGCGCGCCGGAAATCTACCTTGCCGCGCCGGTGCCCATCGTCACGGCGATCGTCGCCGTCTCCATGCTGCGGGCCGTGGCGAAGGAACGCAATTCGAAGCCGTTCTGGCTGGCGCTGCTGCTGTTCTTCTTCGGCATGGCAGGGCTGGGCTTCACCATCTGGCCCAATGTCGTTCCGCCCGATGTCACCATCTGGGATGCGGCCGCGCCCGAGCGCAGCCAGGTGTTCATGCTGGTGGGCGTGGCGATAACCATGCCGCTGATCATCGCCTACACCGCCTGGGCCTACTGGGTGTTCCGCGGGAAGGTGGACGATGAAGGATACCACTAGGGCGCTCAGCCGGCGAAGCGGCAGCGCGAGAAGAGGATACATGTCCGAAGAACCCGGCCCCCTGTGGAAGCGACTGGCTTGGATGGCGGCGATCTGGGTGGCCAGCGTGGCCGTGCTGGGCGCGGTCGCCTGGGTGCTGCGGCTGTGGATCGCGCCCTGACATTTCGCGCCTTTCAATCGTCATGGTGACGCACTAGGTGCGGTGGCCCAGTCCTGCGCAAGAGGGAGAGCAGCGTGGCCGACCAGCCCGACAATCCGGATCACGACCTGAAGGACCACAAGTTCTACCACGCCGACATGGAGGCAGGCTTCGCCGACTCCATCGACAACGAGACCCCGCAGACCCGCCACCCGGCCTATCGCCTGGCCTTCCGCGACGAGGATTTCCTGCTGCGCGAGGAACTGCGCCCGGTGCGCTTCCAGCTGGAATTGCTCAAGCCCACCATGGTGCTAGACGAGGCGCGCGTCGGCTCCACGCTGGTGATGTACGGCTCGGCCCGCATACCTCCGCCGGAATCGACGGAGCTGGCGCTGGAAGAGGCAAACAACCTGCCCGAGGACGAGGCGCTGATCGTACGCAACCTGGCGAAAAAGGCGAAATATTACGCCGAGGCCTATCGCCTGGCGCGCATGGTGAGCGAGAAGGCGATCGTCGAGGACGGCAAGCGGCAGTTCGTCGTGTGCTCGGGCGGTGGCCCCTCGATCATGGAGGCCGCCAATCGCGGGGCGAGCGATGCGGGCGCGGAGAGCATCGGCCTCAACATCGTGCTGCCCCATGAACAGGCGCCCAATCCCTACGTCACTCCCTACCTGTCGCTGAACTTCCACTACTTCGCGCTGCGCAAGATGCACTTCCTGATCCGCGCACGGGCCGTGGCGGTATTTCCCGGCGGCTTCGGCACGATGGACGAGATGTTCGAGCTGCTCACCCTGATCCAGACCGGCAAGATGAAGCCGGTTCCGGTGCTGCTGTTCGGCAAGGAGTTCTGGAACCGCGTGGTGAATTTCGAGGCGATTGCCGAGGAAGGCACGATCTCGAAAAAGGATCTCGACCTCATCACCTGGTGCGAAACCGCCGAGGAAGGCTGGGACGCGATCCGCAGATTCTACTGCCTAAAGGACAATGGCGCGGCGGGGATGAACTGCGAGGATTGAGAGGGCGGGAGCGAAGACCGGCTTGCGACCCGATGTGGACGTTCCGTCGCATCCTCCCTTCCTGCAATTTTCTTACGGTGTGCCATATGGAAGTTGCCTGACGTCGCCTGCAAGCGGGCTTGCGTTAGAGACCAGCCGCAGAAACCGTTCTTTGCCCTGGAAACCCCACGCCTTGCTCCGCGCACGCTTGGCGTAGGTCAACCAGTGCCGCCCCCTCAAGCACAAGATCTCTTATGCCCCTTTGATACCTTATGCTTTCTTTACAGACGCATAATTCTGCTTAGAAGCGATGGGCAGGCCGGTCTCGGGGGGTATATCGATGAAGTTGTCGCGGGCGATCTTGGCAACCGCACTAACTGCGGCCCTTGCAGGTTGCGGGGGTGAAGGGAATTCGTCGCCTCCACCTGTTGTCGGTTCTCCGGCTCCGGCGCCAACACCATCACCGACACCAACTCCTTCCCCCACACCTTCGCCGCCCAGCGCCGAGATCACGTTCCTGCATGTCTTCGGGATTGAGGAAACCGACGGTGCCGAGCCGTCCGATCCTCTTGTTCAGGCGTCGGACGGTAACTTCTACGGTGTGACGCCTTCGGGCGGCGCCAACCGTTGCAATGATGGGAAGCAATCCTGCGGCACTCTTTACCGAATGACGCCCGGCGGCGACGTAACCATCCTTCATCACTTTTCGCAGGCACCCCATGATGGCTGGTGGCCCCATGGTGCTCTGATCCAGGCCAGCGACGGCGCCCTGTACGGAGCGACCATCAGCGGAGGCACCTATAATCGCGGGACGATTTATCGGGTCACGCTGTCAGGTACATTCACCGTGCTGCACTCGTTTGGCGAACCAGGTTCACAAGGCAATCGCCCCCACGGGCGTTTGCTCGAAGCCAGCGACGGCAATTTCTATGGCGCGACTATCGGGGGCGGAACCAGCGATTGCGGGCAGTATGGGGAGGATTGCGGAACGATATTCAAGCTGACCCCAGCAGGTCAGCATTCTGTGATTTATGAATTCGGGGTTGATCCGGCAAACGGAGTAGTACCCAACGGTTCCCTGACGGAAGGAAGCGATGGCAGCCTGTATGGTACAACGAGGGTTGCAGGAAACGACGCTTGCAGCGCTTTCGAGCAAATTGCCGGCTGCGGAACACTTTTCAGGCTGACCAAGTCAGGACAGATTTCGACACTCCATACGTTCTCCGGTGAACCGGACGATGGCGCTGTTCCATACGGACCGGTTTCGATCGGGCCGGATGGAGCAATGTATGGCACCACCTACTTCGGTGGAGGGGGCGTTTGCCTCGCTTGGGCCAGTTGCGGGACGGTATTCAGATTGGACGGGGAAGGCGATCTGGAAATAATTCATGCTTTTGCAGTTCCTGGTGAAGATGGCACCGGGACGCAAGACGAAGGCTACCACCCCATGCCATATCTGACGGTTGGTTCCGATGGCAATCTATACGGAACCACCGAGTCCGGGGGCCTCCTTGCAACTGAGCGGACCGGGGTGATTTTCAGGATGACCACCGGCGGGGATCTGACTGTGTTGTACAGGTTTGGCTTGCTGAGCGAGGAGCCGTCATACCCGGCAGGTGGAGTCGTCCAGGGCTCAGATGGCGCATTTTACGGCACGACTTTCTACAATGGAAAACTTGGCGCTGTGGGCCCACGCGCCGGTCAGGGGGCCGCGTACAGGTTGACCGTCGAATGACTGTCGGTCCGCGTCACATCGGCTTCCAGCCACAAGTAGAAGCTGCGTTTATTAAACCTCGCTAGCCCCTCACCCTCGGCACATGCCGAGACCTCGCGCTCACCGCACCGCCTGGTGCCCCAGCGGTCCGTTGCCGAAGCCGAAGCCGGGTGCGCTTTTCAGCGCCTCGCGCACGAACAGGCGGGCATCGGCGATCGCCTGCTGAAGGTCGAGTCCGTGGCCGAGGTTGGTGGCAATCGCGCTGGACAGGGTGCAGCCCGTGCCGTGGGTGTGCTTGGTGACGATGCGCGCGTCGCTCCACACGGTGTCCTCCATGCCGGGGCGCACCAGGCGATCCTCCACCATCGGCCCGTCTGCGTCGCCGCCCTTGGCGAGGTATGCCACGCCGCGATCCGCCATGCCGGAAGCACCGCCGAGCGCTTCGAGTTCGGGGACGTTGGGCGTCGTCAGCGTGGCGATCTCCATCAGCCACTCGAACACTTCCACCGTCGCCTCGTCCGCCAGCACGCTGCCGCTGGTGGCGACCATCACGGGATCGAAGACGATGGGCTTTCCCAGGTCTTCCAGCCGGTCCGCCACCACCTCGGCGATGTCGGGGCTGCCCAGCATGCCGATCTTCACCGCGTCGGCACCGATATCCTCCAGGCAGGCGTCGATCTGCGCGGCCACCATGTCGGGCGAAAGCGCCTCCACCGCGCGCACCCCGCGGGTGTTCTGTGCCGTGATGGCGGTGATCGCGGTCATGGCATAGCCGCCCAGCATGGTGACGGTCTTGATGTCCGCCTGTATCCCCGCGCCGCCCGAGCTGTCGGACCCTGCGATGACGAGGATGCGGGGCGGGCGGCCAGTCAAGGTGTCAGACCGCCTCGCGCACCGCGTCGCACACCGAATCGACCACGCGTTCCACATGGGCCTCGTCGTCGCCCTCCGCCATCACGCGGATCAGCGGCTCGGTGCCGGACTTGCGGATAACCAGACGGCCCTTGCCGTCGAGATCGGACTTGGCCGCCTCGATGGCATCCTTCACGCCCTGCTGTTCCAGCGGATCCCCGCCGTCGTAGCGCACGTTCTTCAGCAGCTGCGGCACGGGATCGAACAGGTGCAGCATCTCGCTGGCGGGCCTGCCGGAGCGGACCAGTTCGGCCAGCACCTGCAGCGCGGCCACGGTGCCATCGCCGGTGGTGGCATGGTCGAGCAGGATCACGTGGCCCGACTGCTCTCCGCCGACATTGTAGCCCCCCGATTTCATCGCTCCCAGCACGTAGCGGTCGCCCACCTTCGTGCGCACCAGGTCCAGCCCCTTGCCGGCAAGGAAACGCTCGAGGCCGAGGTTGGACATGACGGTGGCCACCACGCCGCCGCCCTTCAGGCGACCGTCGTTCGCCCAGCGGCTGCCGATCAGGGCCATGATCTGGTCGCCGTCGACCTTGTGGCCCTTCTCGTCGATCACGATCAGGCGGTCGGCATCGCCATCCAGCGCGATGCCCAGGTCCGCGCCTTCCTCCACCACGCGCCGCTGGATCGCGTCGAGGTGGGTGGAGCCGACGCCGTCGTTGATGTTGAGGCCGTTGGGCTGCACGCCCATGGCCACCACTTCCGCGCCCAGTTCCCAGATGGCCGTTGGCGTCACGTCGTAGGCGGCACCGTGGGCGCAATCGATCACGATCTTCAGGCCGTCGAGGCGGCAGTCTTCCGGGAAAGACTGCTTCACCGCGTGGATGTAGCGCCCGCGTGCGTCGTCGATCCGCCGGGCGCGGCCGATGGCATCGCCCTCGGCAAGCGTCTGCTCGCTGGCCATGCCCGCCTCGATCGCTTCCTCGTCCTCGTCGGACAGCTTGAAGCCGTCGGGGCCGAACAGCTTGATGCCGTTGTCGTCGTAGGGATTGTGGCTGGCGGAGATCATCACGCCGATGTCGGCGCGCATCTCGCGCGTCAGCAGGGCTACGGCGGGGGTGGGGAGAGGGCCGGTCATGATCACGTCCATCCCCACGCTGGTGAAGCCCGCCACCAGGGCATTTTCCATCATGTAGCCCGACAGGCGCGTGTCCTTGCCGATCACCACGCGGTGCCGGTGATCGCCGCGCAGGAAGTGCTGCCCGGCGGCCTGCCCCACCTTCATGGCGGTGGCGGCGTTCAGTTTCTTGCCGTTGGCCCGGCCGCGAATGCCGTCGGTGCCGAAATAGGATCGTCCCATGGTGCCCTTCGTGAACTTGGAGGTCTTTCACTTCGCCATGCCGTCATTCGTCCCTCTTGTCACGGGGGGAGCGCATGGGCAGATAGGCCCCGGATTTCTCGTGCGGGACATGCAACGACCGCCCGTCTCGCGCGTTGGGGACACGACAAGCCGATCAACAGGAGAACGAAAGAATGGCATTTTCCCTCACTCCGCTGCCCTTTGACAAGGAAGCGATTGCGCCGGCGATCACCGCCGAGACGTTCGACTATCACCACGGCAAGCACCACCAGGCCTATGTCGACAAGACCAACAAGGCCATCGAGGGCACCGCTCACGACGGCAAGTCGCTGATCGAGGTGATCTCCGCCGCTCGCGGAAGCGACCAGGGCCTGTTCAACAACGCCGCCCAGACGTGGAACCACGGTTTCTACTGGCATTCGCTCACCCCTTCGACCAGCGGCCCCTCGGGCGATCTTGCCAGCAAGATCGACGAAGCCTTCGGCTCGCTCGACAAGCTGAAGGATGAACTGAAGTCCAAGGGCGCGGGCCACTTCGCCAGCGGCTGGGTATGGCTGGCCGAGAAGGGCGGAAAGCTCTCCGTCGAGGACAGCCACGATGCCGACACGCTCGCCGACAGCGACTTCAACCCGCTGCTGGTGATCGACCTGTGGGAGCACGCCTACTACCTCGACCACCAGAACGCGCGCCCGAGCTATCTCGACGCGGTGGTTGACGGGCACCTCAACTGGGATTTCGCCGCAGACAACCTGTCGCGCGGCAGCACCTGGTCCTACCCCGGCTGATCGATCGCCGATCTAAGCAAGAAAAAGGGCGCCTTCCGCATCTGGAGGGCGCCCTTTTCGCTGTCCTGCACGCGCAGCGTCAGCTCAGGCCGCTGGTGTCCTCGCAGCTTTCGAAAACGCGTTCGATCGCCTCTCGCGCACCGCTCACGTTGAACGTGATGTTGAATGGTTGCGTGTCTTCGGGGTCGAAGCGGATTTCCAGGTTCTCCGCGTCCACCATCTGTTCGAGGAAGGGCATCAGGTTCCGGTCGCGCCGCGTGTTCAGCGCCATCACCGAGCTCTCGTAGTACCGCCAGCGCACTTCCTCGCGGTTGCCGCCGTCGAACTCGAGCCACAGCGAGCGCACCTGAGGGCGGGTAGTGGATGGACGAAGCTCCTGGGGCGAAACAATCACGGCGAAGACGCTGTTGTCTCCGGTCTCGTCGCATTTGAGGATAAGCTGACCGCCTTCCGGCGAGGTGAGCCCCGCCTGCAGCGGCGCTCCGTCGGTTTCGAAATACCCCCACGCAGAACCGCTCTGCGCCTGTGCCGCCCCGGCAACGGCAACAACTGCGGTCGCCGTCACAAGTCCAATTCGCATCTGTCCCCTCCCATTCTGAACAAATCCGCATGGAGGATAAGACAAACACGCAACGCGCGCAAATCGCGGACTAATCCTCTTGGCTCAATTCGAGCACGCTTGTCTCGAACAGGGGTTCGCCAAAGAGGAAGCCGACAAAGTTGGGTCTGCCGAGGTGATCCACCAGGGCGGTGAGGGTGAGCAGGATGGGAACCGAAAGCAGCGCCCCCGTAACGCCCCAGATCCAGCCGAAATAGGAAAGCGCCAGCAGGATGAGCACGGGGTTCATCGTGAACCGCGCTCCGAGCACGGTCGGGGTGATGACATTGGCCTCGACAGTGTGCAGCGCGAGATATGCCGCGGCAGGGATCAGCCCCACCAGCAAGGTGTCCGCAGATCCTATCCCGAACAGGCCCAGGGCCACCACCATGATGAGCGGACCGATATAGGGAATGAAGTTGAGCAGCGCGGCGAGACCACCCCACATGATCGGGGCTTCCAGTCCCATCACCCATGCGCCCAGGGCCACTACCACGCCGACGCCGGTGTTGATCAGGCCGACAGTGAGGATGTAGGCCGCCACCCGGTCCTGCACCTCGCGAATGGCGCGCGCGGCCTTCAGGCTGGCGCCCACCTGCTGGCGTTCCAGCAGCAGTCGGCGACGCAGGCGGATGCGCGCCTCGATCATGAAGAAGGCCAGCAGGAACGTCAGCAGCACCTCCAGCAGCACGGTGGGCGTGGCGAAGGCCAGCTGTTCCAGCACCGTGGGCCCAGCCAGAACGACCTGCTGGTTCTGGTCGCCCCCCGTCAGGGCCGCCATCTGCTTGTTGAGATCCTCGATCCAGGCGAAGGTCATTTGCATGTCGGAGAAGTGTTTTCCGACCTGTTCGGCCATCGCCGGCACCTGGTCGTATAGCGATACGGCCGGGCCGAGCACGGCCGAGAAGGCGAGGGCGAGGACGGCAAAGAAGACGAGCAGCGCCAGGATCGACGCGAGGAAATTAGGCAGCCAGGTGGCCAGCTTATCGGCCAGCGGGGAGAGGATGATCGTCAGGATCAGGGCGGCCACCAGCGGCAGGAATACGACCGAGCCGATGGAGAGCACGAAGGGCAGGGCCAGGAACAGGCCAATCGCCAGCAGTACGACCAGCGAGGAAATCAGGCGCAGTTCCTGCGCGGCGAAAGTCATGGACCGCCGCCGGCCGTCGCGTGTCCTTTCCCTGTCCCCCTCGCCGCTCATCGCTTGGTGCGTCTTTCTGCAATGGCAAAGCGCGCAGCATGTCGCCTCGCGCGGATGCGATCAAGCGGCGCGCTACTTGCTGCTCGCCGCGGCCTCGCCGCGACCCGCGGCCACTTCGTCCAGCTCTTCCAGAATGGCGCGATGAGCGGAGGGATCGTGCAGATCGCGATCCGGGATGTCGCCGTCCTCCATCATGCTGGTAAGCGCGGCGCGGGCACGGCCGACACGGCTCTTGATCGTTCCCACAGCACAGCCGCAGATATTCGCCGCTTCCTCGTACGAGAAACCGCCGGCACCGACCAGCAACAGCGCCTCGCGCCGTTCGGGCGGCAGCGTCAGCAGCGCACGGTGGAGATCGGAAAGGTGCAGTGGCTCTTCCTGTCCGGCGGGTGCCGTCAGGATGCGTTCGGCAACGGTCTCGTCGTATTCGCCGCGGAAGCGGTTGCGACGCATGTCGGTGAGATAGGCGTTGCGAAGGATCACGAAGGTCCAGGCCCGCATGGATGTGCCGGGTTCGAAGCGCTCCTGCGCCGCCCATGCCTTCAGCAGGGCTTCCTGCACCAGGTCGTCGGCCATGTCGGGGCGACCGCACAGGCCGCGCGCAAACGCGCGCAGGTGCGGAACGACCTCGGTCAGTTCACGCTTGAAGGCACGCTTGTCTTCGGCGCTGCGCTCGGGCAGCTCTCGCTTGCTCTTGTCCTTGCTCATTTGCCCTCGTCTTGGTCGAGCTTCGAGAGCAGATCCTTGAAAGAATCGGGCAGTGGCTCTTCTACAACAGAGTTATACAGCTTTTTCAGCCCCCCGGCCCATTCCGGACCCTTGGGATCGGCTTTTTCCCCGTCTTTCAGACCTTTGGGCGGCCCGTTTTCGCCTTTGGACGATGACATAAACTCAAAATTTCCCGTCGCCATTGCAGATCTCCGCTCCTGCGATCCTCTTGATTTGCCGAAGCAGGTGATCCCGGTGTGTGTACGTTACGTGTGGTTGCGGAACGAAACGGGTCGCTTCCGGTTCCCCGCATAGGAAATGAGTCTGTAGAACCCTTTGCCTTTCAGTCGATCCCCGGCATAGACCGCGGTGACGCTGCCGGGCTGGCGGGTCGATCATCCCTTTCTGGGTTCGAGGAGTGGAATTGCAGCAGCAGGGCGGCCGAAGGAGCAGGACGAAGCGCTGGCTGATGCGTTTTCCGCGGGCGATGCCGCTTGGCATTTTCGTCCTGATCGCGGCCATCACCATCCTTTCGATCTTCGCGATCGAGCGCGGCGAGAACGAACGCCGGGCCGCGCAGATCAATGCGCGCGCCACGGCCATCGCGTCCGCACTCGAACGGCGCGCCAACGCCAGCAGCGCATACCTGCGCGCCGGTGCCGCGCTGCTTTCCACGATGAACGACATTCCGGCGGACGATTTCCGCCGCTTCGTTTCCGAGCTGCGCCTCGATGCAGACTACCGCGGCGCCGAAGGCATCGGCTGGGCGCAGGTCGTCAGGCCGTCGGAAGTCGCGGAATTCGAGGAGCTGCTCGCAGAAGGCAGCCCGATAGAGGCGCAGCTCTATCCGCCCCTCGGCGGGGGGCAGCCCTTTGCCGTGGCCGTCACCTATCTCCAGCCCGACACGGAGCGTAATCGCCGGGCCCTGGGCTACGACATGTATTCCGACCCCGCTCGGCGCGCGGCGATGGTGGAGGCCGAGCGCACGTCTCGCCCGACGGCGACCGACAGCATCGTTCTTCGCCAGGAGGGGGATGGAGAGGCACCCGGATTCCTCATCTACATGCCGGTGTTCGAGGCGGGCGCGGGCGGACGTACCCTGAAAGGGTTCATCTATTCGCCCTTCAATGCGGAGGACTTCCTGCAAAGCGCCCTGGAACTGGAAGACGCCGGTTCCTACGGCGTCCGCCTCTACGATGACGAAAGCGGCGAAGGCGAATTGCTGGCATCGACGTTCGATGGCGACGTTGCCAACCGTGAAACGGCGAGCAGGGCGGTGACGATCGCCAACAATCCCTGGCGGCTGGCGGTAAGCATTGTCGAGGAGCCGGGGCTGTCGGGCCTGTCCATGGCAACGCTGATCTTCGGCCTGATGGTGGCCAGCCTGCTGATGCTGCTCGTGCGCATGCTGACGCAGCAGGCGCAGGAGGATGAAAGCGCCCTTGCCTGGTTCGAGGAGCAGGCTTCGATCCGCAATTCGCTGACGCGCGAGCTGAACCACCGCGTGAAGAACACGCTTGCGAACGTGCTTTCCATCATCGCGCTGACGCGGCGCCGCGCCGATAACGTGCAGGATTTCGCCACCGGGCTCGATGGCCGCATCCGTGCGCTTTCGGCGACGCACGATCTGCTTACCCAGTCCGACTGGGGCTCGACGCCTGTTCGCTCGGTAATCGACGCTGAACTGCTGCCCTATGCCCACAACGACGATCATGCGGTCGAACTGCTGGGCCCCGAAGTGGAGCTGGCGCCCAACGATGCCCTATCGCTGGGCCTGGCGGTGCACGAACTGGCAACCAACGCCGCCAAGTACGGCGCGCTCAGCCAGCCCGGCGGCAAGGTGAGCGTGCACTGGCGACTGGTGTCGGAAGAACTCGTCAGGGTGGAATGGCTTGAGCGGGGTGGCCCGCCGGTCGCGCAGGAGCGATCGCGCGGATTCGGTACCGACCTGATCGAGCGCATCGTGGCCCACGAACTGCGCCACCCGGTGGAACTGGATTTCGATCCCGAGGGCGTGCGCTGCGTGTTGCTGATACCGGTTCGCCGGCCCAGCGAATTCATGATCCGCGCCAATCGCAACCAGCCGAAGCCGCAAGAGACTTGACCACAGCAACCGATGTGGACGGCGGAATCGGGCGGCCCTAGGGTGCGCTGCATGACGGGCAGGTCCTTTCTTCTCGCGCTGGCGACACTGGCATGTGCCGTCCTTCAGTCCTGCGCCCCTGCCGAGGAAAGGGGGCCGGTGGTTCTGGCGGCTTCCAGCATGCAGGAGGCACTCGGCGCCGCTGCGGACGACTGGGCCGCGCACGGACATCCGCGACCCGTCCTTTCGTTTGCCTCCAGCTCCGCCGTGGCGAGACAGGTGAGCGAGGGCGCGCCTGCCGACCTCGTCGTTACCTCGGACGACCGCTGGATGCGCTGGCTCGAAGATCGAAATGCGCTGTCCGGATCGCCGGTGCCGCTCGTTCGCAACGCCCTGGTCGTGGTCGCGCCGGTTGACGGGGACGGGCCTGGAAGCCTTGCCGAACTCGCGGCGGATCCGGATGGAGGCCGGCTTGCGATGGGAGAGCCCGAGAGCGTGCCGGCAGGCGAATTCGCGCGGGACGCGCTGCAGAGCATGGGCCTGTGGGATGAACTGTCACCTCGCATCGCGCCGGGCGAGAACGTGCGCGCCTCGCTGGCACTGGTCGAGCGGGGGGAAGCTGCGCTGGGCATCGTCTATGCCAGCGATGCCGCAGCCAGCCGGCGCGTTCGGGTGGTGGAGCGGATCGATACCCAGGCGCACCCGCCAATAGTCTACTACGCCGCGCAGGTCGCCGGTGCCGGTCACGAGGACACCGCGGCGTTCCTCGACTACCTGGCGTCGCCGCAGGGACGCCGGGTGCTGGTGACGAAGGGTTTAGCGGCACCATGACACAAGCCGAATGGGCCATTGTCCTGCTGTCCCTGAAAGTCAGCGTGATCGCCGTCCTCGTCACCATGCCCATCGCCTACGGGCTGGCCTGGGTCATAGCCCGCCGCCGCTTTCCCGGGCGGATGCTGCTGGATGCGCTGGTACATCTTCCGCTGGTGCTGCCGCCTGTGGTCACCGGCTGGCTGCTCCTGATCGTGCTGGGGCGTGGGGGAGTGATCGGCAGCTGGCTGTACGACACGCTGGGCATCACCCTGGTCTTCAACTGGACCGGGGCTGCCGTTGCGGCAGGCGTCATGGCGCTGCCCCTGATGGTGCGCGCCATGCGCCTTTCCATCGAGGCCGTCGACCGTCGCCTGGTCGGCGCGGCGCGCACCTTGGGTGCATCTCCCCTGCAGGCCTTCCTCACCATTACCTTGCCACTCAGCCTGCCGGGCATTGCCGCTGGCGCGATGCTGGGCTTTGCCCGATCCCTGGGCGAATTCGGCGCCACGATCACCTTTGCAGCCAACATCGCGGGCGAGACCCGCACCCTTCCGCTCGCGATCTACACGGGCCTGCAGATACCGGGCTCGGAAAGCGCGGTGGCGCGGCTGGCCGTGATTGCCATAATCCTGTCACTGGGCGCGTTGCTGGTGTCCGAATGGCTGGTCCGGCGATCGCAGGGGGCGCGTGCCCATGTCCTTTGATATCGCCATCGACATGGAGGTCGACGATCACGCCTTCGCGCTGGCGTTCGCTTCCGATGCCAAGCTGACGGCGCTGGTCGGTCCCTCAGGCGTGGGCAAGACGAGCACACTGAACGCCATTGCGGGGCTTATCCGCCCGAAGGCCGGGCATATCACGGTTTCGGGCGAGACATTGTTCGACGCCGCTTCCGGCGTGAACCTGCCGCCGGAGAAGCGGCGCGCCGGCTATGTTTTCCAGGACGCGCGGCTGTTTCCGCACAAGCGGGTGAAAGCAAACCTCGCCTACGGCAAGAGATTTGCCCCCGGGAACGCGGGTATCGTTTCGCAGGATGAGGTGGTGGACCTGCTCGAGATTGGCCACTTGCTGGACCGGTTGCCTGCAACGCTTTCGGGCGGCGAGGCGCGGCGGGTCGCCATCGGGCGTGCCCTGCTGTCCGCGCCGCGATTCCTGCTGCTGGACGAGCCGATGGCATCGCTGGACGAACGGCGAGCAGAAACGCTCTTGAGGCTGATCGAACGCCTGCGCGACGAGCTCGACCTGCCGATGCTGCTGGTCAGCCATTCGGGCGCCGAGGTGGAGCGGCTTGCGGGCCGGGTGATCGAAATGACCGGACCGGGAACCAGTCCCGGCCCGGCCTGATCCTAGGCGAAGATCGACTTGTCGATCGGCAGCGAACGCACCCGCTTGCCGGTCAGCGCGAAAAGCGCATTGGTTAGTGCGGGGATGACCGGGGGTAGGGCAGGTTCGCCAAGACCCGTGGGATTGTTGTCCGACAGGACCCACTCCACGTGCAGCTGCGGGGTCATCGGCATGCGCGGTATGGGGTAGTCGTGGAAGTTCGACTGCTTGGCCGCGCCGCCTTCGATCTCCACGGCCAGCTGAATCGCCTGGCCGATGCCATCGATGATGGAGCCTTCCACCTGGTTCAGCGCGCCGTAGGGGTTGATGATCTGGCTGCCGACGTCACCCGCCGCCCAGACGTTGTGCACCACCGGGTTGTTGCGATCGTCCAGGCTGGCTTCCACCACCTCGGCGAAATAGCCCATGTGGCTGTAATAGAATCCGAAGCCCAGCGCGTGACCGCTGGCGACGGGCTGGCCCCAGTTCGACATCTGCATGACCTTGCGCGTGACTGCCTGCAGTCGCGGCGCGGAGAAGCCCGGCTGCGGCCCGACGAAACCCTGCGTTTCAGGTTCGGGCTCCACGCCGTCGGTGATTTCCAGCATCAGCGTGGGCAGATCCTTGCCGGTTGCATGGGCCACCTCGTCGAGGAAGCTCTGCATCACGAAGGCCATGGCGTTCGAGGTCGGTGCCCGCAGCGCGCCCATCGGCACGGCGGAAGCCATCTTGGTCTGTTCGAACTTGAGGTTCTCGACGTACTTGGCCGGGAATTCGTCGGGCGACATGGCTGCCGGATTGAACTGTCCGCCGCCCAGGTCGAAGGTGACGAAGTGATCGGCCCAGCCGGTGATCCTGCCCTCGGCGTTCACCGCCGCGCGCAGCTTGTGCCAGCCGGCGGGGCGATAGAAGTCGGAGCGCACGTCATCCTCGCGGCTCCAGATCATCTGCACCGGCGTGCCGGGCATTTCCTTGGCGATGGCGGCGACCTGAACCATGTAATCGTTGTTAAGCCGGCGACCGAAGCCGCCGCCCATACGCGTGATGTGCACGACGACCTGGTTCTGTTCGAGGCCCAGGTAATTGGCCACCGCCTGCTGCCCACCCTGCGGCGTCTGCGAGGGGGCCCACATCTCCATGGTGCCGTCCTCGTGCATCAGCGCGGTGCAGTTCATCGGCTCCATCGCTACGTGCGCCAGGAACGGATAGCTGTATTCGGCTTCCAGTACCTGGTCCGCGTCGGCGAATGCCGCATCGACATCGCCCTTCTCGGCGAACACTTCGTCGGAAGTGCCTGCGGCCCACGCTTCCTGCGCGGCCTGGGCATATCCGGCCGAGGAATGCGTTTCCCATTCGCCGTTGTCCCACTGGGGTGCCAGCGAGGCGCGCGCCTTGTTGGCGAGCCACCAGTTGTCGGCGATCACGGCAATGCCGTCGACCAGTTCGGCGGCATTGCCGTTGCCCTCGATAGTGAAGGCATCGATCACGCCGGGTTGGGATTTCGCGGCTTCGAGGTTCGCCGAAACCAGCTTCGCGCCGAATACCGGAGAGCGTTCGAACGCGGCATAGACCATTCCGTCCAGCTGCGTATCGACACCGAAAATCGGTTCTCCGCGCACGATCTTGGGGCTGTCGACCCCGCCGATCGCCCGGCCGATGATGCGGAAATCTGCCTGGTCCTTCAGTGTCAGTCCGGCAGGTTCGGGCACTTCCATCATGGCGGCATCGGCGGCCAGTTCGCCATAGGTGGCGGAGCGGCTGGTGCCCGGCTGCACGACGCGGCCCGGCTCCGTCGCCAGCGATGCGGCATCGACGCCCCAGCGCTGCGCAGCGGCGGCAATCAGCATCGCCCGAGCTGCCGCGCCGGCCTGGCGCATGGGAATCCAGTTCATCGGCGTGGCGAATGAGCCGCCGGCCAGCTGCGGACCGTATTTGGCGGCATTGGTATCCGCCTGCTCGATCGACACCGAATCCCAGTCGGCATCCAGTTCCTCTGCGATCAGCATGGGCAGCATCGTCTTGATGCCCTGGCCGATCTCCGGGTTCTTGCCGATGATGGTGATGGTGTTGTCACCATGGATGGTGATGAAGGCGTTGAGATCTGCCGGACCCGAAACCGCCGTGGCGCGCCCGGCCATCGGGAAAGTCGCCGCGAGGGCAAAGCCGCCCCCGGCAACCGCCGAGGACTTCAGGAACAGGCGACGCGAAAGTTGCATCTGCTCAGGCATTGGCCGTCTCCTCGTCACGGGCGACCTTGGCAATGGCGGCGTGGATCCGCTTGTAACATGCACAGCGGCAGATATTGCCCTGCATCGCCGCGTCGATTTCGCCATCGCTGGGATTGGGATTGTTGTTGAGCAGCGCGGTGGCGTTCATCAGCTGCCCCGCCTGGCAATAGCCGCACTGCATCACGTCGTCGTCCAGCCACGCCTGCTGCAGCGCTTGGCCAACGGGCGTCTCGCCCAGTGCCTCGATAGTCGAAACCTTCTTGTCGCCAATCGCCGAAAGCGGCAGCGCGCACGAACGGGTGGCCTGGCCGTCGACATGGACGGTGCAGGCACCGCACATTCCGATACCGCAGCCGAACTTCGTGCCGACCATGCCGAGCTCGTTGCGCAGCGCCCACAGCAGAGGCATGTCTCCCGGCGCATCGATCTCGCGCGTTTCGCCATTGATGGTGACACGATAGGCCATGAAGAGAAGCTCCCGCTTGTTCATCCGAGTGGTGCACAGACTTGCGCAGATTGACAATGTCTACAGGACTTGGGCGATCAAGCCAACAGGTACGAAGGTCGGCGGCCTCCTATCGGGAAGCCCTCATGGCATCCGAGAGCGCGCCGAACCTTCTATAACAGACGCTTACCCTCAGACCCGCGCTCGACGAGCCGGATCGCGACCGGGAGGCTGGCGAACAGGTCGCTGGCCATCTGCCCTTCGCTTCCGGGAAAACGGACCTGCGTCTCCCCCCACCACGCGGCCGGAGGGGCCGGTCGGGATTCGTTCAGCAAGGGCCGCGCGCACTTGACGGCGAAAGCGCACTGCAGTTCTGCGCCTTCCATCGTGCGCGTGAAGGCGACTACATGGTCCGAGCGGGAACCCGAGACTTGCGCCGCGCGATAATCCCCCTTGGCAAGAAGTGTCGCTTGATGCCGCCGGATATCCAGCATGCCCGCCAAGAGCGCGAATTTCGGATGTGCAGTGCCAGCGACGTCGAGCATCGCCTCCCGCTCTGCGAAGTTCACCGGCCGGCGGTTGTCGGGATCGACCATGCTGTAATCGGGTAGCTCACAGCCCTGATAGCAATCGGGTACGCCCGGCACGGCGTTGCGCAAGGCAGCCTGCACGAGCGTGTTCGCCAGTGCAGCGCCCGAAGTTTCCTGAACGAAGGCGGCGATCTCGCGCGCTACGCATCCCCGCTGCCCCCGACCGAGCAGCTGGCTGACGAACTCGTCCGCACGCTGTTCGTAGTCAGTGTCCGGCTGCTCCCAAGAAGAACGCAGCTTCCCCTCGCGCAAGGCCTTGACCTGCCAGGCCGATAGCCGCTGCGCGAAGTTCGTCAGGCCGGTGGCATCGTCGGGAGACAAATGCTCCGGCCAGGCGCCGAACAGCATCTGGTAGAGCGCGTAGCGGTCGCCGGCATGAAGCCCGCTGTCGGGGCCGCGGGCGATCCCGTCCCAGGCCGCTACCCGCTCCGCCCAGACGTCCGGCACGGCCGAGAGCACGGCCAGTCGAGCCCGCACGTCCTCTCCGCGCTTGTGATCGTGGGTTGCGGTTGCCAGCATCGAATGCGGGAAGGACCGCGCACGACCTTCGCATACCGCGTGAAAATCGTCGATGGAGCAGGCCATGCGCGATGCGTCGAAGCCGACATCGAGCCGCGAGAGCAATGTGGCGTAGCGGTAGAAAGCCGTGTCCTCGACAGCCTTGGCGGCGATCGGAGCGGAGAGTTGCTGGAACCGGCGGACCGCCTCTTGCGCAAGCCGCGCATCGCCCGGCCCATTTCCTGCCAGCCAGCCGAGAACGCGGTCGGCGACTTCAGCCTCACCCGGCGGGGTAAAAGCCGCTGCATCGCGGCGTGCCCGCTCGCGAACCTGCGCGTCGCTGGCGGGGGCCTGTGAGCCGGTGCCATAGGTGCGATAGACCGGAAACACCCATAGAAGTCGCTCGATCGCCCGGCGGATCATGCCGTCGGTCAGCCCTGTGGTTTCCCGCGCCGAACGGGCGAGGGCGGAAAAGGATTCCACGCAGGCCTGCAGCTGACCCTCGAAGGACCAGGACAGCATGTCTTGCCGCGCCTGCAACTCTTCCTCGTGGAACGACAGTTCGCGCCCGCTGAAGCGGTGACAAAGCTCTTCCAGCGGCTGCGCGCCCGCCGGATCGTGCAGCAGGGCGGAGACGTCCTCCATGAAGTCGTAGCCGCTGGTTCCGTCCACGCCCCAGTCTTCGGGAAGGCTCTCGCCGGGTCCTAGGATCTTCTCGACCACGATATAGGCGGGGCCGGGAGGGGCCTGGGGATCCCGCGAGAGGGTATCGAAGCGCGCGCGCAGCTTGCGGCAATAGCCTGCAGGGTCTGACAGGCCGTCCACGTGATCGATGCGCACGCCGTCGATCAGGCCTTCTTCCCACAGGCGGAAGTAGAGTTCGTGCGTCCGCTCGAACACACTCTCGTCCTCGATCCTCAGCCCGGCGAGTTCGTTGATCGTGAAGAAGCGCCGCCAGTTCAGATCGTCGTTCGCCTGCCGCCACCAGCCGAGGCGGTAATGCTGCCTGTCGAGCAGACGCTGCATGGCCTCATGGTCAGCCGGATCGGGCAGGTCGCCTTCGTCGGGCCGCAAGGGAATGTGGTGTTCGCCATAGACGGTCAGCACCGCCTCATCGCCCGATCTGTCGATTGCCACGTGGCCCTCGGCGAGCACTTCGGGCAATGGCGCGCCGAGGATCGGCAGCATGACCGGGCGGCGCCAGTCGATATCGAAGAACCGCGCGAACTCGCTGGCCTGGCCGTGGCGCAGCACGTCGTTCCACCACGCGTTGTGCCCGCCGGCCACGCCCATGTGATTGGGGACGATGTCGATGATCAGGCCCATCCCGCGGGCGCGCAGAGCGGTCACGAGGCTGCGCAGGGCCTCCTCCCCGCCCAGCTCCGGATTCACCCGGGTGGGATCGACGACATCGTAGCCATGCCGGGAACCGGGCACCGCCACGGTGATCGGCGAAGCGTAGACATGGCTGATGCCGAGCCTGTCTAGATAGGGCACCAGCTTCTCTCCCTGCGCGAGAGGGAAGTCCTTGTGGAACTGCAGCCGATAGGTGGCGCGTGGCGTTACCATCGGCTCTTGTCCAGCGCCTTGAGCCGCCGCGCGACATCGGGCCGCGCCAGCAGATCGGCTGTCGGGGCGGGCATGCGCCGCCGCCAGTTGGGGTGTTCGTCGATGGTGCCGGGAATGTTTGGTTGTTCCAGCTCTCCGCAGATATCCTCCAGCGGCACCAGCGCCAGTTCACAGGAACTGCGCCCGACATGGACGAGAGCCGCGTCGACGACCGGGCCCGGATCGCCCGGCGAAGGCATCTGACCCGAGGCCGACCCGCTTGCCACCAGTGCGTCCCAGAACTCCGACCGATCCGCATCGCGCGCCGCGCGCGCTTCCGCTTCGCTTTCATGACCGGAGGCGCGACCCAGCTTCCACGTCCAGTCGATGTCGCGTCCCTGCCACCATCCGGCGATGGTGAAGACATCGTGCGTGCCTGTCATGGCGACCGCCTGTTCGGGCCATTCGCCGGGCGGGATATAGGCGCCGTCCTCATCCCGCTCGAACCACAGCACCCGCATGCCCAGCACGTGCTTCGCCTCCAGTTTCGGACGCAGCCCTGCGGGCACGGTGCCCAGATCCTCGCCGATCACCACGGCGTTTGCCCGGTGGGATTCGATCGCAAGGATGCGCAGCATGTTGTCGAGCGGATAGGCGAGATAGGCGCCGTCCGCCGCGCTTCCGCCATGCGGCACGACCCACAGCCGGTTGAGGCCGAGCACGTGGTCGATCCGGATTCCGCCCGCGTAGTCGAGCGCGGCGCGCAGCGTGGCGATGAATGGCGCGAAGCCGCTGCGCTTGAGTGCGGCGGGGGAGAAGGTCGTGAGCCCCCAGTCTTGGCCGTCCGGCCCCAGCAGATCGGGCGGCGCGCCAACGGAAAGGCCTGACAGAAGATCGGCGGGTGCGCTCCAGGCGTGGCTGCCGCCGCCATCCATGCCAACGGCGAGATCGGCGATCAACCCGATACCCATACCTGCCTCGCGCGCGGCGTTCTGCGCTGCGGTGAGACTTTTCGCCGCCAGCCACTGCGCGAACAGGTAGAAGTTCACCTCCTCGCGGTTCTCTTCGGCAAAGCGGGTCACCGCCGCGCTGCCAGGATTGTGAAATTCCTCCGGCCAGTCCTGCCATCCACGCGCGCCACCTGCGAAGAAATGCGCATGCAGGGCATCGTAGATGGCATGGCTATCGAGCGCCTGCCCCATCCGGTCGCGATAGGCCATCACGTGTGGCTCGACGTCCGGCCAGCTCGCCGCGAACGCATTGCGCAGTGCCGCCATCCGCTGCGGGATCGCCGCTTGCCAGTCGATCAGATCGCTATCGTCTCCCGATGGCAGGTCCATATCCACCAGCGTCGGATCGGCGAACAGCACGTTCAAAAACAACCGGCTGGAAGGCGCATAGGGGCTGAAGCGCGCGGGATCGGTCGGGAACAGCGCATGGGTCGGGCTGATCGCCAGCGCCTCTGCACCCGCCTCGCCAAAGTGGCGCGCCGCATCGGCCAGCGCGCCGAAATCGCCGAACCCGCGCCCATGCCCATCGCGCAGGGAAGGTAGCTGAACCGCCGCTCCCCAGGCGCGGGGTTTGCCGGCCAGGTCCGCAACACCCAGGCAGCGCTCCGGCGCGATGGCGATCTGCACGGTGAAATCCGGTCCTTGCAGGCGGTGGTAGCCGATCTCCGCGATGGGAGGGACGCGCAATCCCTGCTGCGTCTTCGTGATGGTCAGGGGAATTCGCTGTCCGCTTTCCAGGTGAATTTCGCCCGCACCGGCACTGCCCAGCGACGCGGGCAGCGACAGCATCTCTCCGCACCGGGCGGAGACGAAGTCGCATCGCGCCGCGTCGGCACGGCAGCGCTCGATGCTCCCGGCAATGGCTGCATCGCTTTCCGCCGGATAGCCAAGAGCGGCAAGGATGCGGCGCAGGTTGTCGTCGCTCACGCGCTGGGCCTCGCCGGCCGCATCTTCCCAATCGACCTGCAGTCCGGCCAGACGCGCAAGTTCGTGCAGCCGGCTCATGTCGCCAGCGCGGCGCGAAAGCTGCCCGGCGCCCCCTCCTGCCCAAGCGTGAACAGGACATCGTCCCCGGTCTCTGGGAAACGCACGTCGCTATCGCCCAGATTGATCGCGACGGAGAGAACTGCGCTATCGGCCATGCGCCAGCGCGCCGCCACGGCGCCCGGACCCAGCACTTCGGAACCAAGCCCCTGCGCGCCAGCGAGGCGGGGCACCACCTGAGCATGGCGCAGCGCCATCAATTCGCGATAGAGGCGGCGCCATTCCTCCGCGTCGGGGCCAGGCTCGGGCTTCGATGCCGCGAATGTGGCATGGGCGTTGGGGTCGGGAATGCGCTCACGCGCCTGCGGGTCGGCAAAGGCCGCGAAGCTGGCGAATTCGCCCCGTCGGCCTTCGCGCACGGCGTCGGCCAAGTCCTCCTCGAAATCGGTGAAGAACAGGAAGGGCGAATGGCTGCCCTCGTAGTCGCCCATGAACAGCAGCGGGATTTGCGGCATCAGCAGCAGCAGCGCCGTGGCCGCGCGCAGCCTGTCGGCATCCGCCAGCACGGTCAGCCGTTCGCCCAGAGCGCGGTTTCCCGTCTGGTCGTGGTTCTGGAGAAAGGCAACGAAGCGGGTGGCGGGCAGGGCGGCGCTCGGCGTGCCGCGCGCATTTTGCGACCCGGGCGGCGTCTCTCCCTGATAGATGAACCCTTCGGCCAGGCATCGCGCCAGCTTTGCCGTGGGGTCTTCCACGAAGCCTGCGTAATAGCCCTCGCTCTCGCCGGTCAGCAGCACGTGCAGCACATTGTGGAAGTCGTCGTTCCACTGTGCGTCGTAGAGGCCGGGAGCGAGCCTGTCGGCATCGTTGCCTTCGTTTTCCAGCACCAGGTGAATGTGCCTGTCGGGAAAAGCCGCGCGGATTTCCTGCGCCATGTCGTCCAGGAAAGTGTTGTCGGCAATGGCGTGGACGGCGTCGAAGCGCAGCCCGTCTATCCGGTATTCGCCCAGCCACATCAGTGCGTTGTCGATGAAGAAGCGCCGCACGGGATCGCGCGAGACGGCGACCGCGCCGCCCCAGGGCGTATGCGCATGGGCATCGAAGAAATCGCTGGCATAGGCGCCCAGATAATTCCCGTCCGGCCCGAAATGGTTGTAGACCACGTCTAGGAACACCATCAGACCCAGTTCGTGGGCGCGGTCGATCAGCGCCTTGAAGTCGTCGGGCATGCCATAGCTCTCCGCTACCGCGTAAGGCAGAACGCCATCGTAGCCCCAGTTGCGGTTTCCGCCGAAAGCCGCGACGGGCATGATCTCGACTGCCGTAACACCGCGTTCGGCCATTTCGGGAAGCCGATCCGCAAGGCCGGAGAAGCCACCCAGTACGCCGACATGCACTTCCTCTATCACCGTCTCTTCCCATGCCCGTCCGCGCCAATTGGCGCTGCTCCAGCGATAGGCGGCGGAATCGGTCACGACGCTCCAGCCATGGACGCCGCCCGATTGCGCGCGGGATGCCGGGTCGGCAACGGCAAGGTCTTTCTCCACCCGGAAGCGGTACCGTGCGCCCGGTTCCGCCTCGGCGACGGCGGAGAACCAGCCATCATCCTCCGGCTCCATCGCGACGGGCGAGGCTCCCTCCAGCTCGAGCGTGATCTCGCTCCTGTCAGGTGCCCACAGGCGGAAGCGCGTGCGGCCATCGTCCAGCAGCTTCGGACCCCACCTCATGCCGGGCCGGCTGTCGGCTGAGGGCGCGGCTTCAGGGTGCGGCACGGGTCCCCACCACGATTGCTGCGGCGCGATCCTGAATGACGAGGGAATGGTCCAGCTCGCGTTCGTGTCCGTCCGGATCGGCGCTGTCGATCAACAGCTTGTACCGCAGGTCGCCGGGAGGCGGCAGGAGATAGGTCAGGGCCTCGCCGCTGCCGTTCATCATCAGGCTGACCACCTTGATGCTGCCGTCCTTGCGCTTGCGTGCCCGGCGCATCACCAGCGCGCGCCCTTCGGTATTGTGCCAGTCTTCCGGGCTGAGATGGAGGCCGCGCTCGTCGAACCACTCGATGTCCAGGATGCCGGGCGCCACCTCCACCTCGCCATGGAGAAAACGACTGGTGCGCATCAGCAGGTAGTTGCGCCGGATCGCCGCGAGACGAGCGACATAGGCGCTAAGGGCCTTGCCCTCATCGCTTTCTAGGCGCGACCAGTCGAACCAGCTGATCTCGTTATCCTGGCAGTAGGCGTTGTTGTTGCCGTTCTGGGTGCGCCCGAACTCGTCCCCGCCCAGCAGCATCGGCGTGCCGAGGGAAGCGAACAGCGTGGTGAGCATGGAACGGGTGACGCGCAGGCGGATCTCGCGGATCGCGGGATCGTCGCTCGGCCCTTCCACGCCCCAATTGCAGGAATAGTTCTCCGAATGACCGTCCTCGTTGTCTTCCCTGTTCGCCTGATTGTGCTTGCCTTCGTAGGAGACCACATCGCGCAGCGGCTGCCCGTCGTGCGCGGTGACGAAGTTTACGCTGGCCCAGGGGCGCCTCGCGCGCATGTCGAACAGGTCGGCCGATCCGGCGATGCGATTGGCGAATTCGGGCCGCATGTCGGAGTCCCCGCGCCAGAAGCGGCGCGTGGCATCGCGGAACTTGTCATTCCACTCGGCGAAGCCTGGAGGGTGGTTGCCAAGCTGATAGCCGCCCGGTCCGATATCCCACGGTTCCGAGATCAGCTTCAGTCCGTTCAGTACCGGATCCTGCCGCAGCACGTCGAAGAAGCCCGAGCGCGGATCGAAGCCATTGTTGCCGTCGCGCCCCAGCGTGACGCCGAGATCGAAGCGGAACCCGTCGATCCGGTAGCTTTCTGCCCAGTAACGCAGGCTGTCCGCCACCATCTGCAATACGCGCGGATGGCTGAGATCGAGGGTGTTGCCGGTGCCGGTGTCGTTCACGCAGTAGCGCGGCTCTTCCTCGTTCAGACGGTAGTAGGTGGCGTTGTCCAGCCCGCGAAAGTTGAAGGTGGGGCCAAGCTCGCTGCCCTCGGCGGTGTGGTTGTAGACCACGTCTAGGATGACCTCGATTCCCGCGGCGTGCAGGCGGCGGATGGCAATCCGCAGCTCGTCGGAATCATCGCCCGCCATGTAGCGCCGCTCGGGCGCGAAGAAGGACAGGGTGTTGTAGCCCCAGTAATTCACCAGCCCGGCCTCCTGCAGCCTCCGGTCCTGCACTATCGAATGGATCGGCAGCAGTTCGAGCGCGGTCGCGCCGATGCGTTGCAGATGCTCGATCACCTTGGGATGGGCGAGCGCGGCAAAGGTGCCCCGTTCCTGCGCCGGCACTTCCTCCAGCAGCTTGGTCAGCCCCTTGGCATGCGCTTCGTAGATGACCGTGTCGGTCCAGGGGGTGTGGGGCCGCCTGTCGCCGGACCAGTCGAAGGCTTCGGAGGTAACCACGGCCTTGGGCATGGCCGCCGCGCTGTCGCGCCGGTCGAAGCTCAGGTCCTTGCGGGGGGAGCGCACGCGATAGGAATGCAGCGCATCCGTCCAGCGCAGGTTGCCCGCGAGCTTTCTCGCATAGGGATCGAGCAGCAGCTTGTTGGGATTGAACCGATGGCCGTTCTCGGGCTCGTAGCGGCCATGCGCGCGGAAGCCGTAGATCAAGCCGGGCCGCGCACCGGGCAGATAGCCGTGCCACACCTCGTCGGTCCATTCGGGCAGCCGCAGGCAGGCGATCTGGCGCCGTCCGTCGGGCTCGAACACGCAGAGTTCGATCGCGTCGGCATTGGCGGAAAAGACCGCGAAATTGACGCCCAGCCCATCGAAGGTGGCGCCCAGCGGATAGGGGGATCCGGCCTCCAGCCGGTCGGGCATCTGCATGGCTCTTAGCTGCTTGCCGGGCTGAGGACGATCGCGCCGAGCGGTGGCAGGGTAAGCGAGGCCGAGGCAGACTGGCCGTGCAGCCCTTCCTCATCCGCCTCGACAACGCCGCTGTTGCCAATGTTCCCGCCGCCGTAATCCTGCGCGTCGGTATTCAGCACCTCGCCCCACTTGCCCGCGCGCGGCAGGCCCATGCGATAGTCGTGAAGCGGGTTCGGCGTCATGTTGAACGCGGCCACGATCGGCTCCCCGCCTGCACCCCAGCGAACGAAGGAGAAAACGCTGTTTTCCGCATCGTCGCCGACGATCCACTGGAAACCGCCCGGATCGCAATCGCGCGCGTGCAGGGGCGGCTCGTCGGTATAGAGCCGGTTGAGATCGCGCAGCAGTTGCTGGACCGCGGCGTGCTCGCCCTGCTCCAGCAGATGCCAGGGCAGCGGCTGGTCGTGGTTCCACTCGCTTTCCATGCCGAGTTCGCAGCCCATGAACAGCAGCTTCTTGCCGGGATGCATCCACATGAAGGCGAGGTAGGCGCGCAGATTGGCGAACTTGCGCCAACGATCGCCGGGCATCTTGGCCCACAGCGATCCCTTGCCGTGCACCACCTCGTCATGGCTGATCGGCAGGACGTATTTCTCGGAAAAGGCATAGACCATCGGGAAGGTCAGTTCCCCGTGGTGCCATTTGCGGTGGACCGGATCATGTTCGATGTATTGCAGCGTGTCGTGCATCCAGCCCATGTTCCACTTGTAGTTGAAACCCAGCCCGCCGTCAGCCACCGGCGCGCTCACGCCGGGCCATGCGGTCGATTCCTCGGCCACGGTGATCGCGCCGGGGCATCTCTCGGCCACGGCCTCGTTCATCGCCTTGAGGAACGCGACGCTCTCCAGGTTCTCGCGCCCGCCGTGGACGTTGGGCACCCACTCTCCGGCTTCGCGCGAATAGTCGCGATACAGCATGGACGCGACCGCATCCACGCGCAGTCCGTCGATATGGAACGCCTCCAGCCACCAGATCGCGGATGAGAGCAGGAAACCCGAGACCTCCTGCCTCCCCAGATTGTAGATCAGCGTGTTCCAGTCCTGATGAAACCCTTCCTTGGGATCGGCGTGTTCGTAGAGATGCGTGCCGTCGAAGTGGGCGAGACCGTGCGCGTCGGTCGGGAAATGGGCAGGCACCCAGTCCAGGATCACGCCGATGCCAGCCTGGTGGCAGCTGTCGACGAAATGGACGAAGTCGGCAGGATCGCCGAAACGAGCCGAAGGCGCGAATTGCGAGAGCGGCTGATAACCCCACGAACCGCCGAACGGATGTTCCATGATCGGCAGCAGCTCGACGTGGGTGAACCCCATCGAAGCGACATAGGAAACCAGCTTGTCCGCCATCCCGCGCCAGTCGAGCGGCGCGCCGTCCTCGTCCGCCATCCACGATCCGGCATGGACTTCGTAGATGGAAATCGGCGCGTCGGGAGCCTGACGGGCGGCGCGTCTTGCCATCCAGTCGTCATCCGACCAGTCGAATTCGGGCCTGGGCGCGACGATGGACGCGGTGCCGGGCGGAACCTCGGTCGCGCGGGCCAGCGGATCGGCTTTCTGGATCATGCTGCCGTCCGCTCCGACAATCTCGAACTTGTAGAGTTCGCCGGTGCCGAGCCTCGGCACGAACAGCTCCCACACGCCTGCCGAATGCCGCAGGCGCATCGGGTGGCGTCGGCCATCCCAGGTGTTGAATTCGCCGACCACCGAAACGCGGCGTGCATTGGGCGCCCAGACCGAAAAGGCCACGCCCGAAACGCCGTCGATCTCGGTCGGTTGAGCCCCGAAAACGCGCGCCAGTTCGAGATGGCGCCCTTCGGAAAACAGGTGCAGGTCGTAGTCGGAAAGCACCGTGCCGAAGGAATAGGGATCCTCGGTGATCTGCTGCACCCCGCCCGGCCAAGTGATGCGCAGCGCATAGTCGCCTTTCTTGGCGAGCTTGCCGACGAACAGTCCGGGGCCGACCTCGTCTAGCGTGCCGCGCGATGCGGCCTTCTTGCGAGTCACGAGCTCCACTTTCTCGGCTCCCGGCTGGAAGGTGCGCACTAGCGTGCCCCCTTCCGATGCATGTGGGCCGAGCAGGGCGAACGGGTCGTCGAGGCGCCCTTCGAACAGGGCTGCCGCGGCCGAACTCAGAATATCGTCATGAACGGTCAATTGGCATCTCCGGAAAGCAGTCTGTCAGCAGCCCGGGTGAGGCCCGCGGCGGGCACCTCGATCCAGTCGGGCCGGTTGGCGGCTTCATACGATACTTCGTACGCCGCCTTTTCGAGAATGAAGAGGTCTAGCAGCGGATCGCGCGCGCCTTCGGTGGTAAAGCCATACCCTTCGAGAAAGGCGTCGATGGCGCGCGAGCGGAACATCGCGTTGCCTTCTTCGGCGCGGGCCTCCCAGGTGTCGGCTGCGGCTGGGCGAGTGCGCTCGGCAACGGCCGCGGCGTAATCGAAGGACCGGACCAGCCCGGCCACGTCGCGCAGCGGGATATCCTTGCCACGACGATCGGCCAGCGGACGGGTCGGCTCCCCCTCGAAATCGATGATCATCACGTCGCTGCCGGTGACCAATACCTGCCCCAGGTGCAGATCGCCGTGGATGCGCGTGCGCGGCGTGCCGATCGCGGAATTCGCCACCTCCGCTATGCGCGACTTTAGGGCCGAGGCCTTGTCGGCCAGATCGTGCCCATCGCCCAGCCGCGCGATTGCGCGATCGAGTTCGCTGCCGATCCGTTCGGCCAGGGCTTGCACGCCGGACTTGTCGAGCGGCTCCGGCGCAAAGGCAGGATCGTCCGTCTTGCGCGCCAGCGTCTCGTGCATCTGCGCCAGGCGCCGACCGAGATTGGTGGCGAAGTTGCGGTAGTTGGAAAAGCTCCAGTCGGTGTCGGTGGCGAGGCGTTCGAGCGATCCCAGCGTCCACTGCCAGCCGTCGCCCTGATTGTAGACGAAGGCCTGGGCCATCATCACCAATGTCTCTTCGCCATTCTCGACACGCTTCACCGTGCCCAGGATCGGCGGCACGGCCTCGAAGCCGTGATCGGCCAGATAGCGCACCATTTCGGCATCGGGGTGGATCCCCGGCGCGAGCTTGCGCAGCAGCTTGAGCACCGCCTTGCTGCCCACGATCATGGTGCTGTTGGATTGTTCGGCCGCGATCCATTCGGGCTCGGCCTTCGGATCGATATCGAACCGGTCGGTCGCCTCGAATCGCAACTCGCCATCTTCAGTCGGCACGACGGACCCGTCGCGCATGCCGGTCAGCACCGATTGCGCGAATTCGCCAAGCGAGAAACCGTCGGTCAGAAGGCCGACGCTTCGCTCGCGCCGGACCCGGGCAATCGCGAGGTTGGAGGCAAAGGGACCGTGCTGCTCGCCTTCCCAGGCAATACCCAGCGGAAGGGAATAGCGCGCCGTGCCGCCGGAAGTGGTGACGGCGATCTCGCTAAGCAGCAGATCGTCGTTGCCGGGCATGGGCGTCACCGCGAGAAATTCGACTGCCTTGATTGCCTCGTCCTTGGCGCCGAACCAGCGGCGATGGGGCAGGTAATCGGGCAGGATGTCGCGCCGCAGGACCTTGCCGTTGGCGCCTTTGGTCACATCGGCCAGGTCAGGCCGCAATACGAAGGTGTGCCTCTCGACCTCGGCACCCGGCGCGGCGGATGACCAATCGGGCGCATCCGTCTCTTCGGTGAGTTCGAACCACAGGAAGCCATATGGGGGAAGGGTGAGCATGTAGGGCAGCTGGCCGACCTTGGGGAAGGCCGTGCCGCCCGAAAGCTCCACCGGCGTGCGGCCTTCCATCTCGTGCAGATCCAGTTCCACTGCCTGCGCCGTGCGACTGAGATTGGCGACGCACAGGATGGTTTCGTCATCGTGCCGGCGCAGATAGGCCAGGATACGGCGGTTGCGCGGGCGCAGGAAGGTCTGCGTGCCGCGCCCGAAAGCCTGGTGTTCCTTGCGCACCGCCAGCATCCGCTTGATCCAGTTGAGCAGCGAATGCCGGTCGCGCTCCTGAGCCTCCACATTCACCGCCTCGTAACCGTAGAGCGGATCCTGGATGACCGGCAGGCTGAGCGCCGCTGGATCGGCCTTGGAAAAGCCGCCGTTGCGGTCGGGCGACCACTGCATCGGCGTGCGCACGCCGTCCCGGTCGCCCAGGAAGATGTTGTCGCCCATGCCGATCTCGTCGCCGTAATACAGCACCGGCGTGCCCGGCATGGTCAGCAGCAGCGCGTTCATCAGTTCGATCCGTCGCCGGTCGCGCTCCATCAGCGGAGCAAGGCGGCGTCGGATGCCGAGATTGATGCGTGCGCGGCGATCCGCGGCATAGGTGTTCCACAGGTAATCGCGCTCGGCATCGGTGACCATTTCCAGCGTCAGCTCGTCATGGTTGCGCAGGAAGATTGCCCACTGCGCATCCTCCGGGATGTCGGGCGTCTGGCGCATGATGTCGGTGATCGGGTAACGGTCTTCCTGCGCCACGGCCATGTACATGCGCGGCATGAGCGGGAAGTGGAACGCCATGTGGCATTCCTCGCTGATGCCATCGGGCTCGCCGCCGAAATAGGCCTGCGTGTCCTCGGGCCACATGTTGGCCTCTGCCAGCAGCATCTTGCCTTCGTAGTGCGCATCGAGGTCCTGGCGGATTTTCTTCAGCACGTCGTGCGTTTCGGGCAGGTTCTCGTTCGAGGTGCCGTCGCGCTCGATCAGATAGGGAATGGCGTCGAGGCGCAGCCCGTCGATTCCGGCGTCGAGCCAGAAATGCATGACGGAGAGCACTTCCTCGAGCACCTTCGGATTCTCGAAATTCAGATCGGGCTGGTGCGAATAGAAACGGTGCCAGAAATAGGCGCCCGCTTCCTCGTCCCAGGTCCAGTTCGATTTCTCCGTATCGAGGAAGATGATCCGTGTGCCCGAATAGAGCTTGTCGTCATCCGACCAGACGTAGAAGTCGCGCTCGGGGCTGCCGGGAGGGGCCTTGCGGGCCGCCTGGAACCACGGGTGCTGATCGCTGGTGTGGTTGATCACCAGTTCGGTGATCACCCGGATGCCGCGCTCATGGGCGGCCTCGACGAATGCCCTTGCTTCCTCGATCGTGCCGTAGTCGGGAGAAACGTCGCGATATTCGGCGATATCGTAGCCGTCGTCGCGGCGCGGGCTGGGATAGAAGGGCAGGAGCCAGATCGCCGTGACGCCGAGATCGGCGACGTAATCAAGCTTCTCCATCAGCCCCGCAAAATCTCCGATCCCGTCATTGTTGGAATCGAAGAAGCTCTTCACGTGGAGCTGGTAGATCACCGCGTCCTTGTACCAGTAGGGATCTTCGGACCCGGTGACGGTGGCGGCCATGGTGCTTGGGGCTGTGTGCTTGTTCATGCGGCCTCTCCCGGCTTGGTCAGGCGCCAGACGCGGAAGGGCTCGTCGGGGTCGAGCGCAATGTGCTGGTACTTTCCGTGCCATTCGAAGTGATAGCCGCCGAACAGGTCCTCAACTGCGATCGAGGCATCGTCACTCAGGCCGAACTCCCACAGCGGCACTTCGAAATCGCATTCGTGCGGATAGTGCGGATCGAGGCTGACCATGACGAGGATCATTTCCGATCCATCGGGCGAGGGCTTGCCGTAGAGGATGATGCTGTCGTCGTGCGCGAGATAGAACCGCGTGTTGAGATGGGTCTGCAGCGCGGGATAGGCCCGGCGCAGCTCGTTAAGCCGGGTGATGTCATCCACGATATCGCGAGAAGTGCGCCATTCGCGCGGGCGGATCTCGTATTTCTCGCTGTCGAGATACTCTTCCTTGTCGGGCCCCAGCGGCGTGGCATCGCACAGTTCGAAGCCCGAATAGACGCCCCACAGGCCCGATAGCGTCGCGGCCAGAACGGCGCGGATGCGGTGTGCGGGTCGTCCGCCCTTCTGCAGGAAGACCGGGTTGATATCCGGCGTGTTGACGAAGAAATGCGGGCGGTAGAAATCCTTCGGCGCCTCGCTCGTCAGCTCGGTGATGTAATCCATCAGCTCGTGCTTCTCGTTGCGCCAGGTGAAATAGGTGTACGACTGGCTGAAGCCGACCTTGGCGAGGCGATACATCATCGTCGGACGGGTGAAGGCTTCCGAAAGGAAGATGACGTCGGGATGCTTTGCCCGCACCTCGCCGATCATCCATTCCCAGAACGGCAGGGGCTTGGTGTGCGGATTGTCGACACGGAAGGTCTTCACCCCGTGCCCGACCCACAGCAGGATCACGTCGCGCAGCGCCTCCCAAAGGCCGGGCACCGCGTCCGGACCGTAGAAATCGACGTTCACGATGTCCTGGTACTTCTTCGGCGGATTCTCGGCATACTTCATGCTGCCGTCGGGCCGCCAGGCGAACCAGCCGGGATGTTCCTCGAGCCAGGGATGGTCGGGCGCGGCCTGGATCGCGAAGTCGAGCGCGATCTCCAGCCCGTGCTTGGCCGCCGCTTTCACCAGCCTGTCGAAATCCTTGAACGTGCCCAGCTCGGGATGGATCGCATCGTGCCCGCCTTCCGCGCTGCCTATGGCATAGGGGCTGCCGGGGTCGCCTTCCTCGGGCGTCAGCGTGTTGTTCGGTCCCTTGCGGTTGATGCGGCCGATGGGGTGGATCGGCGGAAAATAGAGCGTGTCGAAACCCATGTCCCGCACGCGCGGCAGATGGTCGATCACGTCGGCAAAAGTGCCGTGGCGCGCCTTGTCGTCGGTCATCGAGCGGGGGAAGAGCTCGTACCAGCTCGAAAAGCGTGCGGCGACGCGCTCGGCGTCTACGGGTTGCGGAGCCGAGCGGATCGCATGCGGCCGGTCATCGGCTTCGTGCATCAGCCCCGCGAGATCATCGTCGAGCAGCAGGCGTGCGCTCTCCTCGTCACTGGCCTTTTCCAGGGCCGCGAGCCGCTTCTTGAGAGCGGTCGCCAGCTTGCCCTTGCTGCGCGCGGCGGCCTCCTCGACCAGCTGACGGCCCTCGGCGTGTTCCACCGCCTGAGCGACGCCAGCATCCAGCTTCTTGCGGAAGTCGCGGCGGAAACCGCCGAAGCGATCGAGCCAGCCCTCGATGGCATATTCGTAGCGTCCCAGGCGATCGAGCGGGAAGGCGCCGCTCCAGCGATCGTTCGCAAGGGCTTCCATCGGGGCGCGCTGCCATTTCTTCTCGTCGACCGCGCGCCACTGCAGTTCGGCGGCCAGCTGTTCGTGGCCGTCGCCGAAAAGCGTGGCCTCAACCTGCACCTCATCGCCCACCACCCGCTTGACGGGGAACTGTCCCCCTTCCACCGACGGGGTCAGATCCTCCAGCACCAACCGTGGGAGGTCGCGCAGCCCGCTAGTGGACTGGCGTTTGGCTGTTCCGGCGATGGGCTTGGATTGCGTCATTGGCATGTACCGTTTTGCGTGAGGAGGGAGGGGGTCTGCGGCCCGCGCACCGCAGATGAAAGGCCGGAAATTCCGTCGTGGGCGCTGATCTGGAGAGCACCGGTACCTAGCTTGCCATCTGCCTGGCCAATCTCGTCCTGCGCAACGGCTGCTCCTGCAGTCCTGTAGGAAACGTTACGAAAGCGGTGGCTGTCCAGCTGCAAAGGCATCTCTATCGGTAAAACGGGTTGGGGCCTGCTTATGTAAGACGCTGGAGGCACCCATCGTTCCCGCAAACTTCAACCACATCGTCGCCAGCCGGAAATGAGAGCGCCGCGTGGCCCGACGGCCGGGCCACACTCGTCTCGAATGACGAAGGCTCGGGAAGACGCAATCTCGCGAAGCCTGCGAGGGCTTCAGCTGACAACCGGCCGAGACCTATGTCAGGCAGTCCGCGCGCAGGACGCGGAAAGGATTATGGATTCCGCGCCAGGAATTCCGAAAGCTCGGCCTTCCAGAATTCCGGATAGGTATGCGTTCCATGCCCCCGCGTGTCCTCGCTCGCGGGAATGAGCACGAACTCTGCGTTCGGCATCCGCTCGGCAAGTCCCTCGGGATTGCCGAGTCCGGGAGGATTGATGAAATCGTCAGCCGAATTGATCCAGAGGACGGGCACGGTGATCTCTGCCAGCCGGGAAGAGGGATCGTAGTTCCTCGAAGCGGCGAACTGGTAAATCGTATCGTTCGGGTCGGATGGGTTGCCCAGCCTCCGGCTGACGGTCTCCTGCAGATATTCGACGGCGCCTTCACGCGTCGGATATTGCGCCTGCAGACGGTAGGGATTGCTGCCGGCCACGACCGACCCGTTCGCGTAGGTTCGCTGCCCCTGGATGAGATCGGCCGGATCGCGGTAATTCCCGTTGGCATAGGCGGGATCGCTTTCGAAGCCGTCGATTACCATCTGACGAAATACCAGGTTCCGCCCCGCTATCTCGATCGCGTTGCAAGCCAGCGGAACAAGTCTGCGAGCGAAACCTGGATAGTCCGGCCCCCAGATGAAGCTGTGCATGCACCCCATCGATGTGCCCAGGATCAATTCCAACCGGTCGACCTCGAGACCTTCGGTCAGCATCCTGTACTGGGCGAGAACCATGTCGTCGTAGTCATAACGAGGAAACTGGGCCCGCAGACCGTCGCTGGGTTTCGAACTGTCTCCGTGACCCAGATTGTCGGGCGAGATGATATAGTAACGTCCGATATCCAGCGGCTGCCCCGGACCGAACAACTCGTCACCGAATGACGGTCGCAGGAGCGATCGACCGTTACCGCCAGTTCCGTGCAGAAGCATGACGGCGTTGGCGATCCGCCCGGCTGCGTCCCGCTGCGGCTCCCCCAGCGTGTAGACATTCATCGTAACCGAGGGGAGCGTTTCACCCGTGTGAAAGGTGAAATCGCGCAACTCGAACGTGTGCCTTTCCGCGCGCTCGGCCCAATCCTCCGCGATCGCGGGACTGCTGAAGAACGTGAGGACAACCACCGACAAAAGGCAAGCTAGACGCATCTGTATTTCCCCCGGCCGGGCGCAATCTGGGTCGCTGCGCGCACGCGAGATTATCTTACCTCCCAGATCAAGCCAAGAAACTCAGCAACCAGGGTCTTGAACAGCGCAGCAAGCGCGGGGTGAGCAGGCGGTCCGGCAGTCCTCGGGCGGACGTGCTTGCCTATCTGTCGGGAAAGCTCTGGTGCCGCTTACAGGACTCGAACCTGTGACCCCATCATTACGAATGATGTGCTCTACCAACTGAGCTAAAGCGGCATCCAGCGCAGCCCCTTAATGCCACCATCGCCTGTCGGCAACGGGGAACAGGAGGCGATGGAGGCCCGAGCCGGAATCGAACCGGCGTGCAAGGATTTGCAGTCCTCTGCGTAACCACTCCGCCATCGGGCCGGAAGGGCGGCCAACTAGCGGCTTGTTTGCGGCAACGCAATCCTTTCTTCGGCGAGGGGCGGGTGCCGAAGGACTGCTTCGTGCATTGATCGAGCGAAGAAATATCCGTTGGCTGCAAGGGGCAGAGGAGGGACATGGCGGGAAAGGCGATCATTCCTAGGCTCGATTGGCTGAAAGATTACGGCGGCCGCGCGCTGGCGAAGGATGGCATCGCCGGGCTGATTCTCTCGATCCTGCTGGTGCCGCAGGCCATGGCATATGCGCAGCTGGGAGGCCTGCCCCCGCAAACGGGCCTGTTCGCCGCGATGACGCCGCCTGTGCTCTACGCCATTTTCGGAACGAGTCAGTATGTCTCAGTCGGACCGGTCGCGCTGGTCTCGCTGATCGTTGCCGAAGCCAGCGGCGCAATTGGCGGAGACGCGATGTCGGTCGTCACCATCATCGCCATCGAGGCGGGGCTGATGCTGTTTCTGGTGGGTGCCATCGGCCTGGGCAGACTGGTGAATTTCGTCAGCGAGCCGGCGCTGCTTGGCTTTACCGCCGCCGCTGCCGTGCTGATCGCTGCCAGCCAGCTGCCCACCCTGCTTGGTCTCGAGACCGAAAGAGAAGGCGATCTCCCGGGAGCGATTGCCGGGTTGTGGAGGGGCCTGCCCAGCCTCGACCTTCCAACTACTCTCGTGGGCGGGGCTGCGCTGGTGCTGCTGGTGCTGATCAACCAGTTCGCCGCGCCGCTGTTGTGGAAGATCGGCGTGCGTCCCCCCTGGCGCCAGGCCCTCGCCAAGTCCCTGCCTTTCCTGGTGATCGTCGGCGCCGCAGTCGCAGCGACGTATATCGGCGGCGAGATCGCCAAGGTCTCTGCGATCGAGCCCGGCCTGCCGAGCATGCCATCACTGGGAGCCGCGAGCATGTGGCTGGCGCTTGCCCCGTCCAGCCTTGCCGTCGCCATCATCGTCTTCGTCACTGCCACGGCCGTCGCCAAGTCGCTGGCGGGTTCGGATCGAAGCGGCCTCGACACAAGTCGCGAAGCCGTGGCGCTTGGCGCGGGCAATTTCGTTGCTGCTCTCACCGGCGGCTATGCCGTTGGCGCCAGCCTCAGCCGGTCGGCGCTGGTGGAGGAGAGCGGCGCACGGTCGCCGATCGCTTCCGTGGTGGCGGCCCTGGTGGTGCTGGCCACGATACTGTTTCTCGCGCCGCTGCTGGCCTACCTGCCGCGAACGGCGCTGGCGGCCCTCGTGATCAGCGCGGTCTTCGGCCTGATAAAGCCACGCGCCATCCGCGCCGTATGGCGGCACGACCGCATCGAGGCGCTGATCATCGCCGTGACCTTCGCGGCAACGCTGCTTTTCGGTGTGCGGCTGGGCCTTGCCATGGGCGCGGCAGCCGGAGTCATCCATTTCCTGTGGTTTTCGTCCGTGCCGCGTGTGACGAGGATCGGCAGCGACGACGGCGGAGCCTCGTTCCGGTCGGTCGACCGCGACGACGTGGAGATCATCACGCTGCCGGTGCTCGGCATACGGATCGACCGATCGATCTATTTCGCCAATGCCGAATTCGTGGAAGAGCAGATCTTCAAGCTGATGAACCGCCACGACGAGCTCGAATGCATCGTGCTCGACATGCGCTCGGTCAACAGCGTCGATGCCAGCGGACTTGCCATGCTGCGCCGGCTGGTGGAGCGCCTGGAACTGGCCGACATGTCGGTCCATTTCGCGGAGACCCATGCGCCGGTGCTCGACAAGCTGCGCAAGCTCGATCCAGGTGTCTGCCATTTCCATCGGACCGTGGGCGAGGCCGTACAGTCGTGCGGGGTATCTCTGGACGAAGTCAACGATGATGAAGTAGGCATCTGGCCGCGATAGCAACGACAGGTGCGGACATGGCCGACGACAAGCCGAAAATGCAGCGGATCGAGGGGCACAAGGAAGAACGCTTCCTTGGCTCCGACGTCTTCTCGAGCGACAAACGCAACCTGCCGCCGCCGAACGGCAGCGGAACCGTACGCGAGGATGCGCGCGATATCGACATCTACCACAAGTGCGACGTCGCCGTGATCGGCGGCGGCCCTGCCGGATGCGCGGCTGCCTGGGCCGTGGCGAAGGCTGGCGCGGACGTGTGCCTGCTGGAACGCTACAACTGCCTTGGCGGGCTTTCGACAGGCGGCCTCGTCATGTGGATCGACCGCATGACCGACTGGCAGGGCAATCACGTAATCCAGGGCTTCGCGCGCCACTTCATCGACCGCATGCCGCCGGAAGGGGTCGCCGGACCGCCGCGGGAGGATTGGGGAAGCCAGGACAAGGTCAAGGCCGGATACTGGGGGCAGCGCACCACGGCCTTTCACGGCATCGTGCAATGGGCGCCCACGCTGGACCCTGAGCGGATGAAGCTGAACAACCAGGAAATGCTGCTGGAAGCCGGTGTGCGCATCGTCTTTCACGCATGGGCCGCACGCCCGCTGGTGGAGAACGGGGTGGCCAAGGGGGCCGTGTTCGAAAGCAAGATGGGCCGTAACGCCCTGATGGCGAAGGTCGTGATCGACACCACCGGCGACGGCGACATGTTCGCCCGCGCGGGCGCCGAATACGAGGACGACATCGAGGAAGGCGACGTCCACCACTCGATGAACACCGGCTGGGTGCTGGGCGGCGTGGACATGGATCGCTGGATCGACTGGAAGGTCCACCATCCCGACGAATTGCGCCAGTTCATGGAGCGCGGGCGCGAGGAGCTGGGCTATTTCCAGACGCCCTATGTCAGCTGGCGGCCCGACATCGCGCTGTTCCTCGGCCCGCGGCAGAGTGGGCTTTCCGCGCTGGACGTGGACGACCAGACCGAGGTGGAAATCCGCAGCCACCGGCTGATGGAAGGGCACTGCCAGTTCTTCCGCCGCCATGCGCCGGGTTTCGAGAATGTCTATTCACTGCAGAGCGCCAGCCAGCTTGGGGTGCGCCATACGCGCCGGCTGGCCGGGGTTGGCCGGGTCGAGCGCGGAAGCTGGGGCGATGCCGATCCGATGCCCGACGAAATCGGCGTCTCGCCCTCGCTGAGCCCCAAGTTCCCGGTGGTTTCGGTAGGCTACGGCAGCATCGTGCCGCGCGCTCTGGACGGCTTGCTGGTGGGCGGGCGGCATATCAGCTGCGATGCCAACAGCCACGGCTTCATGCGCGAAATCCCGCAATGCTGGTTGACCGGCCATGCGGCTGGCGTGGGTGCGGCACTGGCGGCGGACCAGGGTATTCAGCCGCGGGCGGTTGATGTCGATGCCATCCGCAAGATCCTGCGCGAACAGGGCGCGCACCTGCACGACGATGAGGCGGTCGCCGCCGTTCGCAATGCCAGCAAGGTGCCTGCCGAATAGACCTGGCGAGGCCATTCCGAAAATAGGGGCTGAAACCGGCTTGCCGGTAACCTTGCGGTAAAGACCTCGTCGCTAGGCTCGCCCTGGCACCCGGAAGGATCAGGACAGATGGCGGCAGGGCTTATGCAGCAGAAAGACGCGGACATTGTTCGGGTGAAGGTTCGCGCCAAGAGTGGCGGCTCCATCGACTTGCAGGTTCTCGATATTTCCGCCGGTGGCTGCATGGTCGATTTCCACGGGTCCGCTGCTCGCCCCGGCGAACGCGTGCTGGTGACCTTGCCGGGCCTCTCGGCCCTTCCTGGCGACCTCGTATGGGCGGAAGATGGCCGTGCAGGAATCGCCTTCGAGGCGCCGCTCCACGAAACGGTTCTGAGCCGGCTCGAAGGACTGATGGGGCGCTAGGCGGGGAGGTCCACGCCGAAAATTCCGGCGGAGAATTCCAGCCAGGCAGGATGCCACCACAGGAGTTCGACAAGCATCGCAGTCGGCACGAAAATGGCGAACCATATCGTATAGGCCCTGTGCCATCGGCGGTTGCGGACCAGGTCCCACGCCAGCATCGGGCTGATCCACAGCACCGTGTACAGGGGCGGTGAAAGGGCGCTGAAGGGATAGGTGGTCGGGAGAAAAGCCATCCGGTCGATGGCTGCCGCCAGCGGCACCGCCGTGGCGAGGATCATCATCCTCTTGTGCATGCCGGGATCGCGCTTTCGGGCGGCAAGGCCGATGCCCACGAAAGTTGCGAACAGCAGACCGACGGCAATCTGCAATGCAAACACGCTCAGCAGGAATCTGGACAGGACATGGAATTGCGCAGGATCCGCATCGGGCGGAGCCATTGCCATCCGCGCCCAGTTGTACTCGATCATGGTCGGGACGACGATGATGCCGGCGACAATCATGGCAGGCACCACGGCAAATGCCGCAATGCCCAATTTCGTGTGCAGTCCCTTCCTGCCTGTCGCCATCAGCCAAGTCTGCGCCAGCAGCAGAAGCAGCCAGCTTCCCATCAGCAGGGCGTGTGCGTGCAGGGCGGGCGGCAGAGCGGGGCGAAGACCGGCCCCGACTTCCCCAAGGATGCTGATCGAATTGGGAACGAAGCCGACCAGGACCGTAAGCAAGAACAGGCCGGCCATGCCGAAGAAGATCCAGCGATCGACCAAGGCGCCAATTCCTGGCGGTGGCTTGACGTAGAACTCG
The DNA here is from genome assembly GCF_036321025.1 of Aurantiacibacter hainanensis. Taxonomy (NCBI): domain Bacteria; kingdom Pseudomonadati; phylum Pseudomonadota; class Alphaproteobacteria; order Sphingomonadales; family Erythrobacteraceae; genus Aurantiacibacter; species Aurantiacibacter hainanensis. The sequence goes on along the minus strand of NZ_JAZAPB010000001.1, from coordinate 833,579 downwards.
GACGATTGCGTAGCCATCTGCCATCCCCCCGCATGGCGACCCGGCTAATCGTATATACCTAAACTCCGACTTCGAAAATGGCTCAGTCCCTTTCCGGCAGCAGGACCCCGCCGGTGCGCATGGGACGCACCGACTCACGAAAGTTGGAGAGGTAGCCCGTCGCCTCGGTCCGCAGTCCAGGGCCCTCGCGCCTGGCGAGTTCTTCCGCCGGTACGTCGAGGTCCAGCCGGCGGTTCCTCACGGAGACGCTTACCGTGTCGCCGTCGCGCACGAGGCCGATGGGCGCACCGTCCTCGGCCGCCTCGGGAGAGACTTCGGCGACCGTCAGGCCTTTCAGGCATAGGCCCGAGAGCTGTCCGTCGGTGACGAAAGCGGTGGTCTTGGCAAGGCCCGCGGCATCGAGCGCGAAAAGGATCAGCGACGCGCCGCCGCCCATGGCCGGGCCGCCCTTCAGGCCCTGGTTGCGGGTGATCACGACGTCGCCATCCTTGATCTCGCCTGCCTCGATCGCCGCCATGCAGCTTTGCGTGTCCTCGAACACGCGGGCGGTGCCGGTGAATTCTTCCGGTCGGCTGCCGTCGCGAATACCCAGCCGCACCACGGCGGTATCGGCGAAGCTGCCGGAAAGGATGGCAATGGTCGGCCCTTCGCTGAACGGTTCGTCCAGCGACTGGATGATCTCCGGCCTCTCGATCTCGTAGTCCGACAGGTTCTCGGCCAGCGTCTTGCCGGTGCAGGTCAAGGCCTCGGGATTGATGCGGGATTGCAGGCGCTTCAATACGGCGCGCGCACCGCCCGCATCCTCGAACTGCTCGATCCGCACCGCGCCGGTCGGGCGCACGGGGGAGAGCAGGGGAACGTCGCTGAACTCCTCCATCAGGGCGAACACGTCGACGCCGTTATCGGCTTCGATGGCCGTGGCCTGCAAGTGCTTGATGGCATTGATCGAGCCGCCGACGGCCAGCAGGGTGGCAACCGCGTTGCGGAACGCGGCAGGCGTCATGATGTCGCGCGGCAGCAGCTGCTCGTTCACCATTTCCACGATCCGCCGCCCCGCCGCGCGGGCATTGGCCTGCATCTTGGGGCTGTTCGCGCGCACGGGGGCATTGCCCGGCAGGCACATGCCGAGCGCCTCCACGACGGAGTGCATGGTGTTGGCCGTGGCCATGCCGGCGCACACGCCCGGGCCCATTATCGCGTTCTCGGCCATGTCGGGAATGGGGAACTTGGGTTCCTTGCCGAAGATCGCGCCGACCTGGCCCGACCACACGTCTTCCACGTCCACCGGTTCGCCGTCGATCTCGCCCGCCTGCTGATAGCCGCCGATGACCAGGATGGTGGGAATGTTCAGCCTGGCCGCCGCCATCAGGTGACCCGGCGGGGTCTTGTCGCAGCTGGTGAGGCAGATCATGCCGTCCAGCAGGGCGCCTTCGACCTGCACCTCGATGTCGTTGGCGATGATGTCACGCCCGGCCAGGATGTAGCTACCTGCCTTGTTCGCGCCGGTTATGAAATCGCTGGGGGCGGAGGTGCGCACCTCGAAAGGCACGCCGCCTGCCTTGCGGATTTCCTCCTTCACCATCTGGGCGATGCCGTCGAGGTGGGCATAGCATATCGCCAGTTCGCTGGAGCTGTTCACCACCGCGATCTTGGGCTTTTCCATGTCCTCCTTCGACAGGCCCAGGGCCTTCCAGTTGGCACGGCGACCGGGGTTGTTCGCGGCGAGCGAGCGCAATTCGACCATGGTTGGGTGATCCTATTCTGCTGGTTGGGCGGCGGCAGGAATGTCGGACTGCTTCAGGCCGCGCGCGTAGTAGGCGAGGGCCAGCACGCAGATCACGATCCCCAGCAGGCAGGCGGCGGTGAAGACATAGCCTTCCCGTGCACCTTGCGCCCCCTGGAGGAAGCCCGCGGTCGCCCCGATCCAAGGCGCGGCGACGGCACCGAACTTGGCCATGAAGCTGGCCCAGCCCCCGCCGAAGCTGCGCACCGCGCTGGGGTAATAGATGCTGGTGATGGAGATCACCGCTGCATGGCCCGCGCCCACGAAGATAGCGCCGACCAGCAGCATTCCGGCCAAGGGCCAGCCGCCGGTGACGAAACCGAAGCCGACGACCAGCACGATCGGGATCCCGATCAGCGGAGCGGAGGCGATCCAGCCCGGTCCACGCTTTTCCGTCAGCGCCAGCAGCACCACGCCGCCGATGGCACCCGCCATGCCGCTGGCCGCGGCCAGCCAGGCGGCATCGGTTCGCGCGATGCCCAGCGCCTCCATGAACAGGACGCCGTAGGCATTCTTCAGGTAGATCGCGATGCTGGAGAAGAAGTAGGCGAACCAGATCAGCGGGGTGACGATCAGCAGCGCGCCCTGGAACAGTTCGCGGAATTTCAGCAACGGGTTCTCGCTGGTCGTGGCCTTGCGCTCGTCAGACAGTTCGAAGCGTTCGTAGGCCTGAACCTCATATCCCGGATCGAAGCGCGAGAGCATGGGCACGATCTTCGCGCGCGGCTTTTCCTTCGCAACCATCCAGCGCGCGCTTTCGGGCAGCATGAAATACAGGACGATGGCGAACACGCCGGTCATCGCGCCGCATACCCAGAAGATGCCCTCCCACCCGAGGTAGGGCGCGGTCCAGTTGGCGATCGGCGCAGCAGAGGAAGCACCGAAGCTGAAACCGAGCATGATGACGGTGACCGAGGTGGAGCGCATGGACTTGGGCATGCTCTCGATACTCAGGGCCCACACCGGGGCGAGAAGCCCGCCAATGGCAAGGCCGGAAATGAAGCGCAGGCCGATCAGCATCTCGGGAGTCGTGGCGAAGCCCACCAGCGTGGTGAGGATGGCGCTGCCGACGGTGCAGACGATGATGACGGGGCGCCGTCCGAACACGTCACCCAGATAGGCCCCGAACAGCGAACCTATCATCTGCCCGACGAATGCGGCCATGGTGACATAGGCGGTCATGTCGTCGCTGATGCCCCACTCGTCGCGGATGTAGGGGAGAGCGTAGGGAAGGGCGGTGAAATCCTGCCCGTCGAAGAAGGTGACGAGGCTGCACAGGATCAGGATGCGCAGCTGAAAGCCGTTGAACGGCAGGGTGACGCTGCGCCCGCCCAGCGAGAACCGCGTCGGACGCACGTCTCCCAGGAATTTGGCAATGTCCAGCGTGCGGCCATTGCTGCCTTCGGGCGTGCTCGCCATTGCGGTTCTCTCCCTTATTGATTTTGTCCGGGGGAGACTAAACGCCAACGCGCCGCTGCGCCAGCCCCAACATAGCGGGGCGTATCACACCTTTGCGCCGGTCCACCCCAGGTCGCGAAGGTATTCGTCCAGCGCATCGGCCTGCACCGGCGTTACCGGCAGCATGAAGGGTCGCGGATCGGCCAGGCGATACCCGCCTTCAGGAGCCGTCTCGACCAGCGAATCGCATTTTGCCGCCGCCAGTTTGGCGCGCAATCTGGATACGTGGACTTCCACGCTGTTGGTTTCCGGCTCGTGATTGAGTCGCCAGACATCGGCGACAAGTTGCCTGCGGCTGACGCGCTGGCCTGGCGTATCGGCCAGCCTCCACAACAGGCTGAACTCGCGCGGGTGGAGGCCGAGCCAGCGCTGGCCGGATCTGGCATCGCGATGGAACAGGTCGAGCGTGAGCGGGCCGACGTCCCGCCATCGGGGGAGCATGCCGAACATGTCCGTCACCCGCCGACAGCGTGCCTCCAGTTCGTGCAGACCGGTATCTCCGGAAAGCGCTTCTGCGCATCCCATCGACAACAGGCGACCACGCTCGGCGGCGTCCTCGACCCCGAGCAGGATCAGGCGCCAGGCAGGGCGGTCCGCCTGCGCGAGGGCCAGGCGGCCTGACATGTCGAGGAGGCGGGTATCGCAGATCAGCACGTGCCGACATTCGGCCCGGCACCCGTCGCGCCCGGCGCATAGCGTCCAGCCCGCGCGGCGCAGATCCCACCGTGCGGGAGGAGCGTCCTCGCCAGCTATCCAGCCGAAAACGGCCATGCGTGTTTTCCTACCCTGCCCGTGCGGCAAGGCAGCAGCATTCGGGCACCTTATCAATCCGGGTTTGCCACCATTCAGGCAACAACAGGCCGCGCGGCGGCCTCAGGTCGAGGGGATTTCCATCCCCATGTCCTGGAAATAGCGTTTGATGTTCCTGCCCGCCTGGCGCAGCCGCTGCTCGTTCTCGACCATGGCGATGCGGACATAGCCCTCGCCGTCCTCTCCGTAGCCTACGCCGGGCGCCACCGCGACTTCGGCCTTGGTCAGCAGCTGCTTGGAAAATTCCAGGCTGCCCATGTCCTTCAGCGGTTCGGGAAGCGGTGCCCATGCAAACATGCTGGCGGGCGGGGGCGGGATTTCCCAGCCCGCGCGGCCGAAGGCTTCCACCATCACGTCACGCCGCTTGTGATAGAGGTTGCGGTTCTTCTCGACGATGTCCTGCGGACCGTTCAGCGCCGCGCAGGCCGCCGCCTGGATCGGAGTGAAGGCACCGTAGTCGATGTAGCTCTTCACGCGCGACAGGGCAGAGATCAGCGTGGGGTTGCCCACGGCGAAGCCCATCCGCCAACCGGCCATCGAATAGGTCTTGGAAAGGCTGGTGAATTCCACCGCCACGTCCTTCGCGCCCTTGGCCTGAAGGATCGAGGGCGTCGGCTTGCCGTCGTAGTAGAGCTCGGAATAGGCGAGGTCGGACAGCAGCCAGACCTTGTGGAACTTGGCCCAGTCGACGAGCTGTTCGTAGAACGCCAGATCGACCACTTCGGCCGTCGGGTTGCTGGGATAGTTGACCACCAGGATGGTGGGCCGCGGCACGGTGAAGTTCATCGCCGCCTCCAGCTCCTCCCAATAGCGCGCATCGGGCGTGGTCGGCACGCTGCGGATCGAGGCACCGGCGATGATGAAGCCGAAGGTGTGGATCGGATAACTGGGGTTGGGCGCCAGAATCGTATCGCCCGGCGCGGTGATCGCCGTGGCGAGGCTGGCCAGCCCTTCCTTCGACCCCAGCGTGACGACGACCTCTGTCTCCGGGTCGATATCGACGCCGAAGCGGTTCTGGTAATAATTGGCCTGGGCCTTGCGCAGGCCGGGGATGCCGCGCGACTGCGAATAGCCGTGAGCGTCGGCCTTCTGCGCCACCTCGCAAAGCTTGTCGATCACGTGCTGCGGAGGGGGCAGGTCGGGATTGCCCATGCCCAGGTCGATGATGTCCCGCCCTTCCGCACGCGCGGCCGCTCGCATCGCGTTGACTTCGGCGATGACGTAGGGCGGGAGGCGCTTGATGCGGTAGAATTGCTGGTCCATCTGTTCCTTCTTTCGGGTGTGGCTCGTGTGGAGTGCCGCCTATCTGGCTGAAAGCCCGGCGGAGCGCAACGCAGCTGCGCTTCTCCCCTGAAAATGGTCGCTTTGGCAATCGTTCCCCGAACGCGTCTCCCAATTGCCGCAAACTTCCCTATAAGGGCCAGGCCATGGCGAAAGACACCAAGAGCGGCGAAGAGGCCGCCGACATCTTCACCGAAATGCTGCGCATTCAGGGCGAGGCCGCGCGTCAGATGATGCAGACGATAGCGCCGCAGGCGGCCGACTCCGTGCCTGACGAGAACGCCATCGACGCCATGGGGCAGGCGCTGATGGAATTCCAGGAGACCTGGTTGCAGTTCTGCCTGCCCGAAGACCAGCGCGCCGCTCCCCTGCTGACCGATCCGGCAAGCTGGATGGAAGCGATGCGAAAGTGGTCCGCCGCTAACCCCCTGCTGGATGCAGAGGGGCAGCAGAAGCTGTGGGCCGACGGGGTGCAGCTGTGGCAGGACGTGCTGGCGCAGTACCGTCAGGACGGGGAAAAGAAGGAAGCGCAACTGCCCTTCCGGGATCGCCGTTTCGCCGATCCGGCGTGGCGCGAACAGCCCGTCTATGCCCTGATCCACCAGACCTATCTGCTGTTCGCGCAGCGGCTTTCCGAAAGCATCGATTCCGCCGAAGGACTGTCGCGCGAGGACCGGGAGAACCTGCGCTTCGCCACCAAGGGCGTTCTCGATGCGATGAGCCCGGCCAACTATCCGCTGATGAACCCCGTCGTGCTGGAGCGCACGGTGGAAACGCAAGGGGAGAACCTCGTTCGCGGGCTGGAGCGCCTGACGCACGACCTCGAAAAAGGGCAGCTGACGCATACCGATACCAGCAAGTTCACCCTGGGCGAGAATATCGCCACCACGCCGGGCAAGGTGATCTACGAGAGCAAGCTGTTCCAGATCATCCATTACACGCCCTCGACCGAGCAGGTGATGGACGTGCCCCTGCTGATCTTCCCGCCCTGGATCAACCGGTTCTACATCCTCGATCTGAGCGCGAAGAAGAGCTTCGTGCGCTGGGCGGTGGAGCAGGGCATTTCGGTGCTGCTGGTCAGCTGGCGATCGGCCGACGAGAGCATGGCCGATGTCGACTGGGACGACTACATTCTCGCGCAGATCGAGGCGATCGACGTTGTTCGCGAGCGGCTGAAGGTGCCCAGTGTCCACACCATCGGCTATTGCGTCGCCGGCACGACGCTGGCGGCGACGCTGGCTGTCCTTGCGCGGCGCGGCGAGGGCGACAAGGTGAAGAGCGCAACCTTCTTCACCGCGCAGGTCGACTTCGAACATGCAGGCGATCTCAAGCTGTTCATCGACGAGGGGAAGCTCGAGTTCATCCGCCAGGCCAGCAAGGGCGGCTATCTCGACGGACGCTATCTGGCAGCCACGTTCAACATGCTGCGGGGCAGCGACCTGATCTGGAACTACGTCGTCAATCACTACCTGCTGGGCGAGGACTATCCGGCCTTCGACCTGCTCTACTGGAACGGCGACGTCACCAACCTGCCATCGAAATGGCATGCGGCCTACCTGCGCGACCTCTACCGGGACAACCTGCTGGTTCAGCCCGACGCGCTGGGAGCGGGCGGCACGTCGATCGACCTGACCCGGATCAAGGTGCCCACCTACATCCAGGCCGGCAGGGAGGATCACATCGCTCCGCCGGAAAGCGTGTTCGAGGCGCTGAAGCACTTCTCTGGCCCCAATCGCTTCGTGCTGGCCGGAAGCGGGCACATCGCGGGGGTGGTCAACCCACCCGAGGCGAACAAGTATCAGTACTGGACGAACGACGGCGAATTCGCCTCGCTGGAGGAATTCGTCGAGGGGGCGACCGAGCATCCCGGCAGCTGGTGGCCGGACTGGCTGCAGTGGCTGGAGGCGCAGTCTGGCGGCAAGGTGAAGGCAACCGGTCGGCGGAAGCCGGGCAGCAAGTCGAACCCGGCTCTGGAAGACGCGCCAGGACGCTTCGTGAAGATGCGCTGAGGCCCCTTAAAACGGCCGAAACGGGCCGTTCTCGGGGCTATGGTGCAGTGCAACATTTTTCCTTGACTTCGCGCCTGCAGAATACTATTTGTGCAGTGCAGCAAGAGGCCCGAGAGAGTATCAGGGCTTCAGGATGCTACGAAACGCAAGCGAGGAAACATGGCAGAGTCCACGTCCAAGACCGAAGACAGTGCTGAGAAGACTTCCGCTGCCGCCAGCGAAACCGCCCAGCCGGCCGCGAAGCAGCCCGAGGCGAAGAGCGAGGCAAAGCCTGCCGCCGCAAAGAAGGCTCCGGTGAAGAAGGCTCCAGCCGCCAAGAAGGCAGCGCCGAAGAAGGCAGCTGCCAAGAAGGCTGCTCCGGCCAAGAAGCCGGCTACTGCGAAATCTCCCGCCGCCAAGCGCTCCAAGGCCCCCGCAGCCAAGACCGCCAAGGCGACCAAGACCCAACCGTCAGTTACCCAGCTCAAGGAAAAAATCATGGCTACCAAGAACTTCGACTATACCGCTCAGATCACTGAATCGATGACCAGCGCCGTCAACGAAATGCAGGCTCGTACGCAGGCTGCCTATGACAAGAGCACCGAAGCGATGACCGAGATGACCGAGTTCGCCAAGGGCAATGTCGAAGCCGTCGTCGAGAGTGGCAAGCTGTTCGCCGAAGGCGTGCAGGGCATGGGCCAGACCTTCGCCGACGAAGCGAAGACCGCCTACGAGACCGCCACTGCCGACATCAAGGAAATGGCCGGCGTGAAGAGCCCGACCGAGCTGTTCCAGCTGCAGGGCAAGATCATGCGTCGCAACTTCGATGCGATGATCGCCGCCACCTCGAAGAATACCGACGCCACGATGAAGCTGGCCAACGACGTGGTCGCGCCGATCACCGGCCGCGTGAACGTCGCCACCGAAAAGATGTCGAAGGTCGCCTAAGACCTTCGCGAGCTCTCCTCCGGTCGCCTAACCTCTCCTCTCCCAAGGCGACCAGTTGACGGGCCGGGCAGCCATGCTGTCCGGCCCGAATGCTGTGCAGGCTCCACGTGTCGTCGCTTAACCGCGTATGCTAACCGACAATCTGCAGCCGCGGACTTGCAGCCAGCCCATTTGATACGATATTCGCGCCTGAAATGAACGCCCTCGACAACAACCTGACCGCCCAGCGCTGGTCCGTCCGTGCCGCAGACGATGGCGACGAGGGCGGCGTGGATGGCGACGACGCCGATGGCGCGGGCCAGGTCGGGGTTGCCACCAAGACGCGCGCCAAGCCCAAGAAGCCCAGCCAGTACAAGGTGCTGCTGCTGAACGACGACTACACGCCGATGGAATTCGTCGTGATGGTTCTCAAGCGCTTCTTCCGGATGGACCTGGAGCAGGCGACGCGGGTGATGCTGCACGTCCACCAGCGCGGCGTCGGTGTCTGCGGCATATTCCCCTACGAGGTCGCCGAGACCAAGGTGAACCAGGTGATGGATTTCGCTCGCGAAAATCAGCACCCATTGCAGTGCACGCTGGAAAAGGCCTGAGCCGGTTCGTTAACCCAGCCAATCAATACATGACCGCGAGGCGATTTGCCGCTAAGGCCCGCGGGAACTGAAATTATCCCGCAGCGTCGAGACGGCACGTGTCCCGCTTCATTACCGCCACAGATCGATATATCTTCCGGCTCGTGGTCGTGCCGATGATCGGCGTGTTCGTTCTGGCGGCCAGCCTGCTGCTGCTGGAAAAGATGCTGCGGCTGTTCGAATTCGTCAGCACCGAGGGCGGGCCCATCGGGGTCGTCTTCGAAATGCTGGTGAACCTCGTGCCCGAATACGCCGGACTGGCCATTCCTCTTGGGCTGATGCTCGGCATCCTCTTCGCCTTCCGCAAGCTGGCGCTGTCGAGCGAACTGGACGTGATGCGCGCCGTCGGCTGGTCCTACACCCGGCTGCTGCGCGTGCCTTTCCTGATCACCTTCGCGCTCGTCGCGGTGAATTTCGCCATCGTCGGCTACATCCAGCCGCAGGCGCGCTTCGCCTACGAGGAGATGGAATTCGAACTGCGATCGGGCGCGCTGGGCGCATCGATCAAGGTTGGCGAATTCAACGCCATCGAGGACCGGATGGCCTTGCGCATCGAGGGAAGCGAGGACGAGGGCCGGCAATTGATGGGCGTGTTCGCGCGCGTCGCCGACGATCAGGGGCAGGTGCTGTCCATATCCGCCCGTGAGGGGCGGTTCCTCGCCAACCGTGAGGATCGCAACACGATCATCCTCAGGCTGATGGACGGGGTCATCGTTCACGGCGTGCCCGAAGGCAGCCCCCGCGTGCTCAGTTTCAGCCAGCACGACCTGCCGATCGACCTGCCCGCGCTCGAGCAGTTCCGCGACCGGGGCGAGGACGAACGCGAATACATTCTGCCCGAACTGCTGGAAATCGGCTGGAACCCCGACAGTACCGCCGACGAGCGCGTGGGAAGCCAGGCCAATTTCAATTATCGCATGGTCGAGGTGGTGATGATGCTGATGCTGCCGTTCCTGGCGGTGGCGCTGGCCGTACCGCCCAAGCGCAGCACGTCGGCGCTCGGCGTGTTCCTGTCGATCGTGATCGTGGTCGCCTATCACAAGATCAACCAGTACGGGGCCGAGGTGGCCGAGATTGGCCGCATAGACCCGTTCCTTGCCCTCTGGGGACCGTTTGCCGTGCTCTTCGCGCTGATTGCCTGGATGTATTACCAGGTGGCTTTCGTGCCCGGCGGGCAGGCCATCGGCTTCCTGGAAAGCTTCTACGCCAAGATCGCACGCCGCCTGAAGAAGCTGGTCGGCCGCGACAAGCTGCGGGGCCTGGTGCCGGAGGACGACTTGCAGATGCAGGACGAGGATCACGAAGCGATGCCCCATGCTGCTTGATTTCTTCCCGTCACGCACCTTGACGATCTACCTCGCGAAGATGTTCGCCATGCGGATCATCGCCGTCCTGGCGATGCTGGTGCTGGTGCTGCTGATGCTGGACCTGCTCGGCAAGACCGGGGACATCCTGGCCATCGAAGGCAATGGCGACGCGGAAATCTGGCTCTATGCCTCCCTGCGAGGTCCGCAGCTGGTGGCGAGGTTCCTGCCCTATTCCGTGCTGCTGGCGACGATCATCACCCTGGCCGGGCTCAACCAGAACTCCGAAGTGATCTCGATGAAGGCGGCCGGCATGTCCGCGCACCAGATCCTGGCGCCCCTTCTCTTGATGGGCGTTGTCGTCGCGGCCATTTCATTCGTCTTCAACGAACGCATCGTCACCCGCGCCACGGCAACGCTGAAGGCGTGGGAAAACGTCGAATATGCCGCGATCCCCGAAGACCGGCAGGTGCGCAGCAATGTCTATTTCAACGACGGCAACGACGTGCTGATGGGGGCGACGCTGTCGGGCGCGGGTACGGACACGGTGCTGACCGACGTCACCTTTTACGAACGCGACGATGACGGGATGATCACCCGCCAGGTGACCGCCGATCGCGCCAGCTTCGCATCGCCTGGCTGGCTGCTCGAAGATGCCTCCAGCTTCAATGTCGCCAGCGCCTCCACGCAGCAGCTGGACCGGGTCGTGGTCGCTCCCGGCGTGGAGATTTCGCAGGTGGAACTGCGCCGCGTGGACCCGGACGGGCAGCCGCTGGCCGAACTATCCGACAGCATCGATGCCTTGCAGGGCGCGGACAGGCGAACCGGCGAGCTCGAGGCGAAGTGGTGGCACAAGATCTCAGGTCCGCTCTCCGCCGTCCTCATGCCCCTGCTGGGTGCCGTTGCGGGCTTCGGCCTCGCGCGGTCGGGAAAGCTGTTTGCCCGCGCGGTGATCGGCATGGCGCTGGGCTTTGCCTATTTCGTGGTCGACAATGCCGCGCTCGCAATGGGCAGCTTCGGCGGTTATCCGCCCCTGCTGGCAGCCTGGGCCCCGTTCTTCCTGTTCCTGCTGGTTGGCGAGACGGTATTGATCCGCACCGAGGAATGAGCGACCTCGACTGGTCCCTGCGCCTGGCGCGTTCCGAAGACGCTCCGAAATTCGCCGAAGTCGAGGAAGATGCCGCGCGCCTGTTCGGTTCGGATGCTTCGCTGGCGGGCATCGCCATGCCGCCTGCGCGTACCGCCGAGCAGTACCGAGCCATCATCGACCAGCGCCAGAGCCTGTCCGCCACCTGCGATGACGAAGTCGTGGGCGTCGCCGCCGCGCGGCCGGCGGGGCGGGAATTACACCTCCACGAACTGAGCGTCGCCCTTGCCTTCCAGCGTCGGGGTATCGGCGGGACCCTCCTGCGCGCGCTCAAGATCGACGCCCGAAACGCAGGCTTCGGCGCCATCACGCTGCACACGTTTCGCGATGTTGCCTGGAATGCGCCCTTCTACGCCCGGCACGGATTCGTCGAGGTGGAGCAGGTGCGCGACCATCCCCGGCTTGCCGCGGGTCTCGAGGCGGCCGTGGCCGCCGGGCTGCCGCGCGATCGGCGTTGTGCGATGATCTGTACGCTGGACTAGCCAGCCGTTCTCAACTTTCGCGCCGCCCCATCGTGCTGCGCGCGATCCTTCCCACCAGCGGCCACATGCCGCCATGACTGGCCTCGGCAAAGGTCGATCCTTCGCCCAGGTGCGCGCTGATGCGGCGATGCGCCTCGTGCAGCGAGTGATAGGGCATGGACGGGATCAGGTGGTGGAGGGCATGGTAACGCAGGCCCACCGGTGCCCAGATGCCGGCAATGAAGCGCGGAACGTTCACGCTGTCGAGATACTGGGCCGTCACCGTCATGGCCTCGCCGTCGTTCTCCCACAGGTGCGCCACGAGCGTGCGCAGCTGGTTGAATACCGCGACGGCGGCCGTGATTGCGGCGGCGATGAGCAGCGGCCGCCAGCCCAGCCAGAACGGCGTGGTCATCAGGAATATCGCCCATACGCTCGCGCCGATCTGCTGGAACAGGAACCAGCCCCGGTCCTTCTCGTCCGCCGGGCGGCGGCGGAACGAGGGATTGATCGAAAGCGCCGAAAGCCGCTGCCAGGCGAAACGCCGCAGCGGGGGAAACACCAGGCCGAGCGGGGCCATCACGCCCCAGCGCACGATAAGTGCGATGGGCGCCAGCGCCGCGATCAGCACGAAGACCGGCAGGCTCCAGGGCTTCATCAGCGCCAGGGGCATGTATTCCGGATCCTCGATCGTACCGTACTTGGTGCGCGCGTGGTGGAGCGTGTGGACGCTTTCGTACATCAGGCTGGGCGTCAGCATCGGGATGCCGACAAGCAGGTTCCACGCGGTGCGGAAGCCCGGCAGGGCATCGCGGTGAAGGTGCGTGATCTCGTGAATGAACAGCAGCGCGCGGTAGAGCGCGAAGACCGAGACGATGCCCAGCGCCACCGCCAGCCAGGTGCTTTCCACCAGGATCGCACCCGCCAGCGTGCCATAGCCAAGCAGGGCCGAGCCGATCATGTCCGGCCAGTAGATGTCCGGGCGCGCGGTATTGATATCGCGCGTCAGTTCGGCGGCCGCCCGCAGCATGGCCTTGTCGTCCGGAATTTGCGCGTGAATGCGCCGACGCTGCACGGGATTGGCAGCGGCCTCTTGCTCAGTGGTGTTGCTCGTCGCGTCCATAAGGCGGGCTCTATAGTGCAAAATTTCCAAAAGTGCGATGCGCCCATTCAATCCCCGTGGCATTGGGGCGCGGCGCTTGACTCGGCGTTTGTGCCTATCGAGAGCGAACCTGCAATGAACGAAAGGCCCACCGAGTGAGCGAGCAGATAGATATTGCACCCGTTTCGGGCAAGGGAGACCTGAACGCGTTCATCGATATCGCCTACGAAGTGAACAAGGACGACCCGAACTGGGTGCCGCCATTGCGCTCGGAAGTGCGCGCGCTGCTGACACCGGGGAAGAACCCGTTTTTCGAACATGCCAAGGTGCAACTCTTCCTCGCCCGCCGTGGCGGGAAGGTCGTCGGCCGCATATCCGCTCACTACGACGAACTGGCGCTGTCCCAGCCCCCCGAGCAGGGCATGGGGCCGGGAACGGGCAACTGGGGGATGATGGAATCGCAGGACGAGGCGGTCATGGCCGCGCTGATCGCCCGTGCCGAGGAATGGCTGCGCGAACAGGGCATGACCCGCGTGCTGGCGCCGCTCAGCCTGTCGGTGTGGGACGAGCCCGGCCTGCTGGTGAAGGGGCACGATCACCCCCCGATGATCATGATGGGCCATCACCGTACCGAATACGAAGGCTGGGTCGAGGCGCAGGGATACGAAGTCGCGAAGAAGCTGTTCACCTACGACCTGAAGGTGGAGGGCGGCTTTCCCGAGCTGATCAATCGCATCGTCGCCTCGGGCGAAAAGTCGAGCCGCATCAAGGTGCGCATGGTGGACGTCGACAATTTCGAATCCGATGCCGCGATCTGCATGGATATCCTCAATGCCGCCTGGTCGACCAACTGGGGCTACGTGCCGTTCACGGAAAGCGAGAAGGTCTACGCTGCCAACAAGCTGAAACCGCTCACCAAGCAGGGCGCCAACATGATCGCTTTTGTCGACGGAGAGCCGGCCGCCTTCATGCTGGCCTGGCCCGACATCAACCTGAAGCTGATCAACTACGGCGGAAAGCTGCTGCCGTTCAACTGGCTCAAGCTGCTGTGGTGGCTGCGCAATCCGGATTCGATCAACTGGCGCGTGCCGCTGATGGGCGTGATCCCCAAGTACCAGAACAGCCGCATGGCCAGCCAGCTTGCCTTCATGATGATCGAATACATCCGGCGCTATTCCGTCGGCCGTTTCGATGCCGAGCGGGCCGAGGTCGGCTGGATCCTGGAGGATAACCAGGGGATGAAGGCCATTGCCGATGCCATCGGCGCCTCGGTCAACCGCGAATACCGTCTCTACGAGAAGCGGCTCTGACGGCGGCCTGGCAAAGCCGGGGAACTCTCTGGCTTTTCATCTCGTTTGGAATGCTGATGCGGTTCTGCATCCTGCCGGAGGCAAATGACGAAAACCCCTGACCCGAAATCCCGCCGCGGCAAGAAGGCCAAGCCCAAGTCGCTTGGCCGCGTGCTGCTGGTTGAGGATGATGCCGTCTTGGCCATGTCGCTGCAGGAGGCGCTGCTGGATGGCGGCGCCACGGAAGTGATCGTGTGCCACACGATGCAGGCGACGATGGCCGAACTGGAAAAGGACGAGAAGCTCGACGCTCTCGTGCTCGACGTGCACCTTGCCGATCGCGACGACGGGTGGGCTCTTGCGGAGCTGGTGGACATGCTGGGGCCCAAGCGGCCACGGATCGCCTTCTCCACCGGATCGCCGGAAGACATTCCTCCAGAAATCGCCGAGATGGGACCGATTTTCGAGAAACCCTACGATCCCGAACAACTCGTCGAAGTACTGGCCGGCGATCGCAAGCGCGGCCTGTTTTCCCGACTGCTGGGCTAGGCGCGCAAGGCAACGGCGCGCCAGGCAACGATGGGCTCGCGCCCTCTCCATTCCCAATGTCAGACGAAAAAAAGGCCTCCGATCTTATGATCGGAGGCCTTTCGGGATCGTATCACCAGCCGCTTGGACGGGAGGGGGGGTCTCGGCGGTGACATAGGCTAAATGACCGTCTGCGAATGCAGTTCCCGCCCCGATAAAAATTTTTGAATTTATTTTCGTGGGGGTTTGCAATGGCCCGATTTAGGGGCCATTCGAGGCTAGGATTTAGCGCGGCAAGTCATGCGGAACCCATCCGCCTTGCGCGCGTTCACGTGGAATGAATTACCGGGAAGGGTATCTATGAGTATTGGTGCAGAAGTCGCCGCACATCTTCCATTTCTCCGCCGTTATGCACGGGCTCTGACTGGCTCCCAGTCGACCGGCGATGCCTTCGTTCAGGCCACGCTAGAAGCGGCCCTCGCCGATGACGATCTTGCCGACAGTCTTCGAGGCGGGCGAGTTCCCCTCTACAAGGCATTCAACAAGGTCTGGTCCAGCGCCTACATGGAAGTGGAAGAGGCGCAGAGCACGGGCAGCGCGCACGAGGTCGCCGCCCAGGACCAGCTGAAGCGCATCACGCCCATCAACCGGCAGGCGCTGCTGCTGACCACGGTCGAGGACTTTTCTCACGACGAAGCCGCCGAGATCATGGACATCGACGAGAGCGATGTCGACGAACTGGTGCGCGAAGCCGTCTCCGAGATCGAGCGCGAGAGCAGCACCAACGTCCTCATCATCGAGGACGAGCCGCTGATCTCGATGCAGCTTGAAGACCTCGTGAAGTCGCTCGGACACGAAATCTGCGGCACCGCCGCCACGCGCACCCAGGCGCAGGACGTAGTCGCCGAAAAGACACCCGGACTGGTGCTGGCGGATATCCAGCTCGCCGACGGTTCCTCGGGTCTCGATGCGGTGGACGACATTCTCGCCATCGAATCCGTCCCGGTGATCTTCATCACCGCCTATCCCGAACGCCTGCTGACGGGCGATCGGCCGGAGCCGACCTATCTCATCACCAAGCCGTTCCAGGAAGACACGGTGCGCGCGGCGATCAGCCAGGCGCTGTTCTTCGGCTCGAGCCGTCCCCTCGACTAGGTCAGGCTGATCAGGCGCTCCCGGCACCATCCTCGCCGGGGCGCCTCCACAGCACCCACCAGGCGATTGCTGCGGCGGCAAGGCCGCCCAGCAGGTTTGCCGTCAGTTCCGCCAGGTAGACCGCTTCGGTGCCCAGGGCTCCGCGCAGAAGCCAGGCGAAGGGCACCATCACCAGCAGCACGCGCGAAATCGACAGGGCAAGGGCGTTGCTCGCCCTGTCGATGGCGTTGAGCGCGCCGTTGACCACGATCAGCACGCCGTAGCCGGCATACCCCCACACCGATATCGCGAGATAGGCCGAAGTCGCCTCCAGCGTGCGGCTGTCGTCGCTGAACAGTTCCGCGAACCAGCCGCGAAAGCTGTAGAGGACGAGCGCGGCGGCAAGACCGTAACCGAGGCAGAACATGCCCGCCTGCAGCAGCGCGCGGCGCGACCGCTGATATTGCCGCGCTCCCCAGTTCTGGCCTACGATGGCCCCGATCGAGCCCGACAGCGCGAGCAGCGGCACGACCGCGAAACTCTGCAGCCGCCCGCCTGCGCCGAACCCGGCCACCGCGGCAGTGCTCTCTGCCGCCAGCAACGAGGTGAGGATCGCCAGGCCCGCGGGATTGATGGAATTGGTAAAGGCCGCAGGCCCTGCCACGCGGGTGAGCGCCTTCAACTGCACGGCCACGCGGCAATTGCGCACGGCAGATGGCTTCAGCGGCAGGTCGTGCCGCTGGATCAGCACGAAAGCGGCCACGATGCCCGCCACCCAGCCGCCGATGGTGGCATAGGCCGCGCCCGCCACGCCAAACCCCTCGATGCCGAAAGCGCCGGTTATCAGCAGCGGGTCGAGTATCCAGTTCACCACCGAATAGATCACCAGCACGGCCGTGTTGCTCTTGGCCGCGCCTTGTCCGCGCAGCACGCCGTTGGCGCCCATCATCGTCATCATCATCACGAACCCGAACGAATAGGGCATCATGTATTCGTCGATCAGGGGCAGGATCTCGGGATCGGCCTGCATCAACTGGAACAGCGGCTGGCGCAGAAGGAAAAGCAGCAATCCCAGCGTGATTCCGGCGGCAAGGCCCAGCATCAGCCCCAGGTTGGCCCGGGCAAGGGCGCGTTCCTCGTCGCCTTCACCAAGGGCGCGGCTGACCACCGAGTTGATGCCGACCATCACCCCGACGCCAAGGCTCTGCAGCGCGGTGATGACGGGGAAGATGAAGCTGATGGCGGCGAGTTCGTTGGCCCCCAGCTGACCGATGAAATAGGCGTCGATCACGCCGACCGACATGATCGCGGCCACGCCGATCACGGCGGGCGTCGTCTGCCTGACGAGATGGCCGGCAATCGAGCCATCGACAAGCTTTGCGCGCTTGCCGCGCTGTTCGGCGATATCCTTGGTCATGCGCCCCCTTGGCGAGCGGCCGGGGTGGCCACAAGCTGCCCTAAGGGCCTGTCACGGCGCGATCAACACCTTGCACTGCTCCGTCCGGCGCTTGAGGCTCTCGAAAACCTCGGGCGTGTCGGCAAGACTGATCGTATCGGTCACCAGCAGGCGCGGAGCGATCGCGCCCGCATCCAGAGCTGCCAGGGCGGCCTCATACTCGGGCACGGTGAAGAAGGCGCTGGTCACCAGCTTCACCTGCTTGGACAGCATGGCGAAGGTATTCAGCGTATCGGGCTTGGTGCACAGGCCCAGCAGAATAATCGTGCCGTCGGGGCGCACCTGCTTCACGGCCTGGTCGATCAGGCCGGGAATGCCCACGCACTCGAACACGAGGTCCGCTTCGCCGCCAAGGCCCTGCTTGGCGCTCTCGACCGGGTTTTCGGGATCGACCACGAACACGTCCGCACCCATCTCCAGCGCGCGGGCCTGCTGGTAGGTGGCGATGTCCTGCACGGCCACCTTCCCCGCGCCGAAACGCTTGGCCCAGAAGGCTACGGCAAGCCCGATCGGCCCTGCACCCAGCACCAGCACCCGGTCGCCCGTGCGCATCCCCGAAAGGTTGATGCCGTGCAGCGCAACCGCCAGCGGCTCTATGATCGCGCCGTCTGCCAGCGTCAGGTCGCTGGGCAGCGGCACGCACTGGTTGGGCCGCGTAACCGCGTACTGGGCATAGCCGCCCCCTTGCAGGCCGAAGCTCTTGCACCATTGCACCGCGCCCTTGCGGCACGCTTCGCAGGCGCCGCAGCTCATCAGCGGAATGACCGAGACGAGGTCGCCCACCCTGTGTCCCTGCGTAGCCTTGCCCAGGGCGACCACTTCGCCGGCGAACTCATGGCCCAGCACGTCGCCATGCTGGCAGCCGTAGGCCGCGTCCTCGGTCATGTGGAGGTCGCTGCCGCATATGCCGCAGCGCCCCACCTCGATCACCAGTTCGCCTTCGTCCGGCACCGGGTCGGGCACGTCCTCGTACGCCAGCGGCTGGTGCAGGGCCTGGAAGGTGACGGCTTTCATGGCGGGCTATTCCGTCCACATGGGCTGTTCGCCCACGGCCACTTCGGTGGAATTGACGAGGATGAAATCGTCGAGCACGTCGATCGTCGTGGGATAGGCGGCGCGGACCAGCCTCTGCATGTCGTCCGAATCTGCTGCGTTCGCTGCAAGGCTTGGCCAGGCCTCCAGATAGTCGGCGGTGAAGGCGAGGCCGCTGGCATCGTCGGGCAAGCCGGGCCGGGCGTGACCGGCGACGACGATCTCGGGTTCCAGCGCGGCGAGTGTCTCGATCGATTGGCCCCAGGCAACCACGCGGTCCATGTCATGTTCGCCCAGCCACAGGTGAACTTCATTGAACACGAGGTCTCCAGGCAGCAGGGCACGGATTTCCGGCACCCACAGGGCGGTGGAATTTACGTGGTCGCCCTGCATCGGGCCGAGCACCCTCAATTCGTGGCCTTCGAGCATGATCGTATCGCCCTCCAGCGCGTGGGGGGCGCTGGGATGGGCGGGGCCGTTGTCTCCCAGCATCGGACTCCACCGCTCCACCTTGAAGGGAAGCGAGCGCCAGATGTCGGCGACCACGGTCTCGTGCGCGACGATCTCCGCCTCGGGGAAGGCATCGGCCAGCACTTCCATAGCGAAGAAGTGATCCGGGTGATCGTGCGTCACGAAGATATGCGTCAAGTTCTTGCCGCTATCGAGGACCATGGCCGCCACGCGGTGCGCGTCGGCAAGGGTAAACGGCGGATCGACCAGCACGGCATCGCGTTCGCCCATGATCAGGGCGGAATTGACATGCAGCGATCCCGCGCTGGTGCGCAGCACTTCAACCTTCAGCGGCGGTTCGTCGTGATGGTCTGCCAGCGCGGGGCTGGCCAGGGCCAGTGCGAGGCAGCCGGCAATGATCCGAAACATGATCCCTTCCCCCCGGACGAGTTACTCCTGCGAAATACGCAGGACCGGCTTCACCACGCTGCCATCCTCGCTGGCGTGGATGGCCTCGTTGATCTGGTCGAAATCGAAATAGCCGATCAGCTTTTCGAAGGGAAACTGACCCTTCACGTGGTAATCCAGCAATTCGCACAGGAACGGGCCGACATCGCTGTCGCCGCCGAGGATTCCCATCACCCGGCGACCGCCGCCCATCATCTGGCTCTCGTTGAAGGTCAGGTTGTCCTCGGGTGAGGACGCGCCGACGATGCCGCAGATGCCCATCGGGGCGAGCAGGCTCCATGCGTCCTGGATAATGGTGTTGATGCCGGTGGTGTCGAACGCATAGCCGAGGCCCTGGGGCACAAGGTCCCTGATCTTGTCGATCGCGCCGTCCTTGCCGTTGAAAGTGTGGGTGGCACCCAGTTCCTTCGCCAGGGCGAGACGTTCGTCGTTCACGTCCACCGCGATGATGGGCTCCGCGCCCACGATCTTCGCCGCCATGATTGCGGCCATGCCCACGGTGCCCGCGCCGAAGACGGCGATCGGCATGCCCTTGCGCACTTCCATCGACCGCAACACCGCGCCCGCGCCCGTCATCAGGCCGCAGCCGATGGGCGCGAGACGTTCCAGCGGGATGTCCGCCGCGCTGTCCGGCACTTTCACGGTGTTCGCCTGGTGCGCGATGGCGTGTGTGGCGAAGCTGGACTGGCCGAAGAAATTGGCGTTCATCTTCTCGCCGTCCTTGAACATGACGGGCGAGCCATCAGCCCTGGCGCCGGACCAGTTGTGCGGGAAGAAATTGTAGCAATAGGTCGGCGCATCCACCTCGCACGAGGGACAGTCGCCGCAGCTGTTGAAGCTCATCACCACTCGGTCGTCCGGCTTGGCGACGGTTACCGCGCTGCCCACTTCCTCCACGATGCCAGCGCCCTCGTGGCCCAGCACCACCGGATGCGGAACGGGCAACTGCTCGTCGCGCACGGCCATGTCCGTATGGCACACGCCGCAGGCGACCACGCGGACGCGCAGTTCGTCGGGGCGCAGGTCGTCCAGTTCGACGTCCTCGATCTTGAAGGGTTCGCTGTTGCCGCGACAGATTGCGGCGCGCGCGGGTGTTGTCATCGTTGCATCTATCCTAGTCGTCGAGGGGCTTGATCGGACCCAGCTGCATTCCGCCGTCGATCATCACGTGGCTGCCGGTCATATAACTGCCCGCATCGCTGGCCAGCAGCAGGGCGAGCGGCTTTATCTGGTAGGTCTCGGCCATGCGGCCGACGGGCACCAGCTTGTCCCAGGCTTCCTTCGCCTTGGGGTTCTTCTTTACCCATCCATCGCCGATATTGGTGACGAAGGGGCCGGGCGCGATGGCATTCACGCGGATGCCGTAGGCGGCCAGTTCATAGGCGGCGTGGCGCATGAAGTGCTTCACCCCCGCCTTGGCCGCCATGTAGGGTACGCCCACGATCGCCTCGTTCACCTCGGCCGCGTTGGACGAGGTGATGACGATGGAGCCGCCCCGGCGTTCCGTGTTGGCCTTCATCACCCGCGCCGCCTCGCGCACGGTGTGGAACACGCCGGTGAGGTTGATGGCGATGGACCTGTCCCACCTGTCCTTGTCGTAGACGTCGATCTGGCCTTCGGGATTGCGCTTGTCTTCCGGGCTCCAGAATCCGTTGCCCACGTCCAGCCCGGCATTGGCGAAAGCGATGTCGCAGCCGCCATAGGCGTCTACGTGATGGTCGAACGCGCGGGCCACCTGGTCGAAGTCGGAAACGTCGCAGGTGTCCCAGCGAACTTCGAAGCCTTCGTGAACCAGCCGGTCCGTCTCGCGCGCGGCGCCTTCGGCATCGATATCGGTGATCGTCACCTTCGCGCCGGCTTCGGCCATCACCTCGGCATAGGCGAGGCCAATGCCCGACGCCGCGCCGGTAACGAGGGCCGAGCGGCCCTTGATGTCGAACTGATCGAGAGTCGCTGGCTCTTCGCTCACAGATACAGCTGCCGGTTGATCGGAATTCCCTGTTCCTTGCAGTAGCTCTCGTAGTGGTTGATGAACCACCACACGTCTAGCGTTTCCACGTGATCGCCGTTCTCGTCGTAGAACTCGTTGGCGCCCTGCATCCAGAAGAAGGCCTTCATGCCGTCGGGCTCGTCCGTCACCAGCGTGTGCGCGTGGCCGGGGAATTCGGTGATGAAATCGCCCGGGCGGCAAACCCAGTCGTACTCGAGGTAGCGGAAGCTGCCCTCCAGCCCGATCGCCCACACCATGCCGCGATGCTTGTGCGTGCCGATCACGCCCGCGCTCTTGATCCACAGCACGTTGGCGTAGACGTTGTTGCGGATGTCAAAGGCGAGGTGCCGGATCGCGGCGTTGTCGCCGAACGGCACCCACGGGCTCTCCGCCTCGTCGGTGGAGACATAGGTGCCGTCGCGCACGTATTCGTCGATCACGTGCTTGTAGGTCTCGGGCACGTTCACGATCCTGAACGCGCCCGCTTCGGCAGCGGTCTTCGCGCCCAGGGTCGACTTGGGCTTGTCCTGCGTGGCCATCTTTCGGCTCCCTTAGAGGTAGAGTTTCTCGTTGATGGGCAGGTTGTTCTCGCGGCAGTAGGTCTCGTAGTGGTTCATGAACCAGAACACGTCGGTCGTCTCGATGTGGTTGGCGTTCTCGTCGTAGAACTCGATCGGGCCCTGCATCCAGCCGAACAGCTTCACGCCTTCGGGATGCTCGGTGACCAGCGTATGGCTCTCACCCGGTGTTTCCAGGATCACGCCCGGCGGGGTCGCCACCCAGTCGTACTCCAGATAGCGCACGCTGCCTTCGAGGCAGACCATCAGGATCGTCCCGCGATGCAGGTGTGTGCCGATCGTGCCCGGGCTCTTCACCCACAGGATGTTGGAGAAGATGTTCTGACGCACGTCGAAAGCGACGTGCTTGATGGCCGCATTGTCGCCGAAGGGAACCCAGGGGCTTTCCTCGTCGCTGGGCGTGTCGATGTAGCGTCCACCGGGGCTCGTGCGGTGAACGAGGTCCTTGTAGGCGTAGCCGACGTCGACGATCTCTTTCTTGCTGGACGGCGGTGCCTTCATCTGGGTGGCCATTTCAACTCTCCTTCGTGTGTCCGGTCTCGCCTGGCGGAGACTCGTGTTGACTCTGTCTTACCCTAACGGCCGTTATTATGCGACCGTCTTGCGGTCGACCTGTCGCAGCGCGAACCCCTCGTATCCGTTTGCCGCGACGGCCTCGCACTTCTCGCGGTAGGCACCGACGCCGCCGACGTAGGGCATGAAGACCTGTCGGCCGTCCTTCGTTCGCCCCTGGTACCAGCTGTTGGCGCGCGGGAAGAGCGTCTGGTGCGCAACCTCGTGCGCGTGCTGCATCCAGTCCGCTTCCGCCTGCGGGGTCGCCTCGATTACCGTGTGCCCGCCCTCGCGCATGTCCGCCATGCACCGGGCGATCCATTCGACATGCTGTTCGATGGAAACGACCACGTTCGACAGGACCGAGGGACTGCCGGGACCGGTGATCGCGAACATGTTGGGGAAGCCCTCTACCGCCAGGCCAAGGTAGGCGCGTGGCCCGTTGTCCCACTCGTCGCGGATCGAACGCCCGTCGCGTCCGCGTATGTCGATGGCCCTGATCGCGCCGACGCAGGCTTCGAAGCCGGTTGCAAGGATGATGACGTCGGCGGGGTAGCTGCCCCTTTCCGTCACCACCGCATCGGCAGTTACCGTCTTCACCGGCTCCTCGCGAACGTCCACCAGGTCCACGTTGTCGCGGTTCATCGACTGGTAGAAGCTGACTTCGGTGCACAGGCGGCGCGAGCCCATGGGATAACCGTGGGGCGTCAGCTTGCGGGCCTTTTCCGGATCGTCGACCAGTTCGGCGATCTTGCGGCGTGCGAAATCGGCGGCGTAGGCGTTGGATTCCTCGTCGAACAGCAGGTCCGCATAGGCTTGCAGCAGTCCGGTGGTGCCGGCCTTCCAGGCTTCCTCCAGCCGTTCCTCGCGCGCGGAGGGATCGTCGGCCTTGGCGCTGCCCGGCCACGGCCCCTGAAACCAGCCGAGCGGCGACGTGCGCGCTCTTTCACGCAGTTCGGGATACTGCGGCAGCAGGTCTTCGAGATAGTCCTCCGGCAAGGGATGGTTGCCCGCCGGCACCGCGAAATTGGGCGTGCGCTGGAACACGGTGAGGTGCCTGGCGATCTTCGCCACCTCGCCCACCACCTGGATTCCGGTGGAGCCGGTGCCGAAATGGCAGACGTTCCTGTCCGCAAGGTCGGCGCTGTCGTCCCACATGGCCGAATGGAGCACCTGGCCTTCGAAATTTTCCAGCCCTGGAATGTCAGGCTGCTTCGGCTCGGACAATGCGCCGGTCGCGAGGATCAGGAACTGGACGTCGTAGGTATCGCCGCCATCGGTTTCGGCCGTCCAGCGCTGGCTGTCGTCGTTCCACTGTGCCGAGGTGACGAGCGTATCCAGCACGATGTCGCGGTTGAGGTCGTATCGCTCCGCCACGTGCTCCAGGTAGCGCAGGATTTCCGGCTGGGCGGCGTAGCGTTCGGTCCAGCGCCACTCGGCTTCGAGTTCGGGATCGAAGCTGTAGCTGTATTCGATGCTGGGAATGTCGCACCGCGCGCCGGGATAGCGGTTCCAGAACCAGGTGCCCCCGACGCCGGAGCCTTTCTCCACCACCTTTGCGTCGAACCCTTCCTGCCGCAGCTTGTGCAGCATGTAGAGCCCGGCAAATCCCGCCCCCACCACCAGCGCATCCAGGCGGTGGGCGGCGCTCATCCCGTGTGCCCGGAAAGGAAGGCTCCCGCCTCGACCAGCGCGGCCTTGGCCTGGGGGAGTATGAATTGAAAGGCATGGAAGACGTGGGGGAGGCCGGGATGCACCTCCAGCCGCACCATTGTGCCCGCCGCGCCCGCGTTGGCGGCGATCGCCAGTGCGTCGTCGAGCAGGATCTCTATGGAACCGACCTGCACCAGCAAGGGCGGCAAACCCGATAAGTCGGCCCTCGCGGGTGATGCGAGCGGATGCGCGGCGTCGCCTTCGCCAAGATAGTGGCGGGCGCAGGCCTCCAGCCCCTCCGTTGTCAGCGAGGGATCTTCCGCGGCCTTGCTTTCGAGGGATGCGGCGGTGCAGGTGGCATCGGCCCATGGCGATATCAGCAGGGCTGCGGCGGGTAGGGGGGCACCCTCGTCGCGCAGCCTGATCATGGCCGCCAGGGCAAGGCCGCCGCCTGCGGAATCTCCGGCGAAGACGATATGTTCCGGGGCCGGACCGTCCGCCAGCAGGGCGCGGTAGGCGGCCACGGCATCGTCCACCGCGGCGGGGAAGGGGTGTTCGGGGGCGAGGCGATAGTCGAGCACCAGCGCGGGCATGTTGGCCGCCCGCGATACTTCGCCTGCCAGTCCGCGATAGCCCTGCGCGCTGCCGACGACATAGCCGCCGCCGTGCAGGTAGAGGATCGCCTTGCTCTCATCCACACCCGGCGCAGCGACGCGCAGCGCGGGAACGCCGCCCAGTTCGCTCTCTGCGATGGCGAGGTCGTCCGCCACGGGCAATGTCGCGAACAGCGCCTCGTAGGCGGGGCGCAGCGTTTCCGGATCGGCGGCAAGGTCCGGCCCGCCTTCGCGAAGGCCCGCGATCAGTTCGGCAAGGGCGGGGTCCGTCATCGGGCTACCTCAGGCCGGTCGCGCGGTCGCGCCGCGGCGGCGCAGGGCGGCAGGAGCCGTTTCCTGCAGACCCATAGAAACGAAGCCCGCGATGACGGCGAGCACCATCAGGACATAGAGGAATGTGTCGGCGCCGAAGAGATCGTTCAACATGCCTGCGACAGGCGGCCCGAACACGCCGCCCAGAACTTCGCAGCTGCCCATGGCTAGGCCAAGAACCGTGGCGTGGTGGATCGGGCGGAAGCTTTCCGACGGGATCGTTGCCATGAAGATCGGGAAGATGCCGTTCACCATCCAGCCGATGAAGAAGATGGGTATCAGCACCGTGGCATAGCCGGAAAGGCCAAGCAGGCCGTCTCCCGCAAAGGCGGCGGGATCAAGGAAGATCACCCCCAGCGGACCGACCAGCGAGAGAAAAGGCAGGAACACCATCACGGGCTTGCGTCCGATGCGGTCTGACAGCCCGGCGACCGCGAAGCTGTAGATTGCCGCTGCGATGCCGAGAGAGCCGACCAGCCAGCTCATCGAGGTTGCGTCCATGCCGCGTTCCTGCACGAGGAAGTTGGGCATGAAAGCCCAGGTGATCACGAAATGCGCCACCAGGAGTACGCCCACGACCACGCAGATCCACATGTTGCGAACCTTCAGCGCCTCGAGAAAACCGATCGAGGAATGGTGATCGCCGGTTTCGCCGACCTGCGCGGGTGTTTCGGCGGCAGGTTCCGGCTCGCGCAGAAGGAACCAGATCATGGCCGCACTCACCAGGCCGGGCAGGGCGGCGAGGTAGAAAGCCTCGCGCCAGCTGAAGGCCGTGGCGAAGGCCACTAGCACCACGGGCGCGGCAAAGCTGCCGAGCAGGTTTGAGCCGAGGTTCTGCGCCACGCCCTGCGCCAGGCCTCGCCGTTCTGGGTTCACCTCGCTTGCCACCATCGCATGGCTGATCGGCATCACGCCGCCTTCCGCCGCGCCCATCAGGAGCCGCGCCGCGAAAAGAAACAGGAAGCTGGTGGCGAGGCCCGAGAGGAAGCTGCACAGAGAGAAGGCTATGGTGGCGATCACCAGCAGGATCTTGCGCTTGCCGAGGCTATCGGAGAGGCGGCCCACGAAGAAGGCGGCGATGGCCCAGCTGAACGAAAGGCCGCCGGCCAGCAGCCCGATCTCCGTCTGCGACAGCTGCAATTCCTGCTGCACCCCCATCGGCATCAGCGCGTTCAGTGCCTGACGGTCGAAGAAGACGATGCCGAAATTCAGGCTGAGCAGCAGGACCAGCAGCGTCTGGTAGGCAGGCGAATTGGTAACCCAATTGCCCGCAGCGCTCTCGTGTCCTTGCGAATGTGCCGGTTGCGTGGCCATTGTTGAAACAATCCTCTCCCATGCCGCTTTCTCGCGGCTTGATGCGGGGTTTGCCTAGCCCTGTGACAAAGTCAATCTTGCGGTGCTATAGTCCGCGGCGAAAGGGAGAGTTCGACATGGCAACGCAGCTGAAGCCGCAAATGGATTGCAGCGCCGAGGAATGGCAGGCCCGGCTGGACCTGGCAGCGGCCTACCGCATCTTCGCGCATCTTGGCTGGTGCGAGAGCATCTACAACCACATCACCCTGCGTGTTCCGGGAACGCAGAACCACTTTCTGATCAATCCCTACGGCCTGCTGTGGGAGGAAGTCACCGCGTCCAACCTCGTGAAGATCGACGAGGAGGGCAAGAAGGTCGGCGACAATCCGCACCCGGTGAACCTGGCCGGGTTCACCCAGCACAGCGTGTTCCACAAGAACCTGCCGCACGCCCACGCCATCGTGCACACGCACACGCCCGACACCATGGCGGTATGCGCCACCGAAGGCGGGCTGCAGGCGAGCAACTTCTATTCGTGTTTCTTCGAAGGCGCGATCGGATACCATGATTTCGAAGGCATCACTGTGCGTTCCGAAGAGGGGGAGCGGCTGGTCAAGAACGCCGGCAATCACCAAATCCTGATGCTGAAGAACCACGGCCCGGTGGTGATGGGGCGGACGATCTACGAGATGTTCCTGCTCTACTACATGCTGCAACGCGCCTGCGAGGTGCAGGTGAAGACCGCCAGCCTTGGCGCCCCCATCGTCGTTCCGCCCGACGTCATCGAGCAGCACCAGCGCGACCGCGACAAACAGTTGACGGACGACTTCGGCAAGCTGGACTTCGCCGCCTGGACGCGCAAGATCGACCAGATCGATTCTAGCTGGCGCAACTGACGAGCAAACCCATTTCCATGACAGCCATGACGGTGAACGAGCGTCCGGTCGATTTCGACATGGACCCGGAAACCCCGCTGCTGCACGCCCTGCGCGATGCGGCCAATCTGACCGGCACCAAGTACGGATGCGGCGTGGGCGACTGCGGCGCGTGCATGGTGCTGGTTGATGGCGAGGCGCTGCGCAGCTGCCTGATCACGCTGGCCGAGGCGGAAGGTCGCTATATCACCACGATCGAAGGCCTGAGCCCTGATCGCAGCCATCCGGTGCAACAGGCCCTGGTGGCCGAGCAGGCGATCCAGTGCGGCTTCTGCACGCCGGGGATAGCGATTGCGGCGGCAAGCCTGCTGCGCGGAAACCCCGACCCGTCGGAGGAGCAGATCCGCGAAGCCATCCCGAACCTGTGCCGGTGCGGGGTCTATCCCCGCCTTGTGCGCGCCGTGCAGCGCGCAAGCCGCGTGATGCAGCGACGCGAAACCATCAGCGCCGCTCCGGCGCCGGGGATCGATCCGGAAGACGCCGCGCGTGCCGTGCCCGGCATGCGCGGAGGGGCCCGGCAGGAATAATCCTCCCCGTCGCCTCGCGACAGGGAGGATAGTCGACTCAGAACCGCAGCCTTGCACCCAGCGACGCATTCAGCGGCGCTCCGGGCTGGATGTTGTTGTCGCCGTGCGCCGAGGGATAATAGTCCTCGTCGAACAGGTTCTCGACATTCAGCTGCAAGGACAGGTTGTCGGTCGCCTCGAAGAACAGGGCAGCATCCACGCGGGTATAGGCGGGTAGCACCACGTTGTTGCTGAGGCTGGCGAACTGTTCGGACAGGTGCGTCACACCGGCGCCGAAGCCCAGCCGCTCGGTGAAGTCGTAACGCGCCCAGGCGGTGACCTGGTGCTCGGGCACCTGCTGCAGCGTGGTGCCGGCGTCGGCGGAGGTCGTGTCTGCCGTGATCTCGCCGTCGAGATAGGCGTAGCCAAGGCTTAGCGAGAGGCCGTCGACCGGTTCGCCCACCAGGCCCAGTTCGAACCCCTCGACCTCGCTTTCGCCCGCCAGGATCACCAGGCCGGTGTTGGCGGGATCGGGCGCGGTGGTGTTGGAACGGGTCAGGCGGAACACGGCAGCTGTCAGCAGCAGCTCGGGATGCGGCGCCCACTTCACGCCGGCCTCGATATTCTCGAAGGTTTCCGGATCCAGAGCCTCGTCCTGCTGGCCGAGGACGGTGAACTGGTCACCCGACTGCGGCAGGAAGCTTTCGGCGTAGCTGGCGTAGAAGGAGAGGTTCTCCTGCGGTTTCAGGATGGCCCCGAAGCGCGGGCTCCAGCGCTCGTCCACGCGCGCCCCGTCGAACCCGGTGATCAGGTCGGTGCTTTCCAGGTCGAAGCGGTCGTAACGCACGCCCGCGACCAGTTGCAGCATGCCGATATCCAGCTGCTCCTGCGCGTAGAAGGAGAAGGTGGAGAGTTCCGACGTGCTGGCGCGCTGCGGCTCCAGCGTGAAGGCGGGAACCGAGATCGTGTCGTCCAGCGCGACGGTAACGCCGGTGTCCGCCCCGTTGTTGAACAGCGCGCGATCGCGCACGGAATCGGTATCCTGTGCCCCGAATTCGGCGCCGAGCAGCAGGGTGTGGCCCAGTGAGCCGGTGTCGAACTGGCCGACGAGATTGACCTGACCGATCAGGTTCTGCCGGTCGGTGCCGCTTTCATAGCCGCTCAGGTTGACCGTGCTGGTCGTCGCGCCGCCACCGGGCACGATATTGGCGTAGAACTTGTCGTAATCGGCGAACAGCAGGCTGGCATTCACGCTCCAGGCCTCGCTGAAATCGTGTTCCAGGCGGGTGCGGGCGATATGCACCGCGACGTCGCTGAAATTGTAGTCGGGGTCGCCGAAGAAGGTCTCGTCATAGCCGCGCAGCGGGCCGCCGTTCAGCGAAGGAAGGCCGCGATCGACGACGCGTTCGTCATCGTCGTAGGTGTAATAGGCATAGAGGCGCGTGTCCGGACCAAGCTGCGCTGTCAGCGTGGGAGAGAAGCCGTAGAAGCGGCCTTCGTAGACGTCGCGATGGTTGTCGAATTCCTCGTAGGTGCCGTTGAGACGCACGGCCACGCCTTCACCGGCGGGCATGTTTGCATCGGCGGAGAGGGCGAAGGCGCCGAAGGTATCGACCTGCGCGCCAAGCGCATATTCCGCCATGTCGAAGCTGGCGATCTTGGAGACGCGGTTGATCGCGCCGCCACCCGCGCCTCGACCGAAGATTAGCGCGTTGGCGCCCTTCAGCACCTCCACGCGCTCTACGTTGTAGAGCGGGCGATAGTACTGGGCATCGTCGCGCAGGCCGTCGAGGTAGAAATCGGCGGTCGTTTCCTGGCCGCGAATGAACACCTCGTCGCGGTGGCCTTCACCGGTTTCGAGACTGACGCCCGGCACGAACCGCAGCGCATCGTTCAGGCTGGTGACGCCCTGGTCTTCCAGCTGGTCGGCGGTGATGACGGTGACTGCCTGGGGCACGTCGATGATGGGGGTGGGCGTCTTGGTTGCGCTGCTGCCGTCGTCGCCGACGTAGGTATCGCGCGCGCCGGTCACCAGAATGTTGTTGGGCAGGTAGTCGCGCTGCGCCTCCGTTTCCGCGGCGGCATCGGCCAGGGCGGGGGTCGGAAGGAAGGCAACGCTGGCCAGCAGGGCGAAGCGGGCGGTGGTCGTACGAATAAGAAATTCCCTCATGAGTCGTTAATGCAATTCATTTGCAAGACGCCTCTATTGAGAATGATTATCAGTGACAACACCCAATGTGCCATTGGCGTGAAAAAGTTCGCGCGCTAGGGGCGGGCAACGGCAAACGAGGAGCTACGCGGCCATGAAGGCAACCATCTGGCACAACCCGAAATGCAGCAAGTCTCGCGCCACGCTGGCGATCCTGCAGGATCGCGAAGGCGTGGACGTGGAGGTGGTCGAGTATCTCAAGACCCCGCCTTCGCGCGAGAAGCTGGCGCAGCTCTACGCCGATGCGGGAATGGAGCCCCGCGAGGGCCTGCGCCTCGGCGGCACCGACGCGAAGGAGCGCGGCCTGACCGATGCCGATGCCGACACCGTGCTGGATGCGATGGCAGCCGATCCCAAACTGATCGAACGTCCGCTGGTGGAGACCGGGAAGGGCGTGCGGCTATGCCGCCCGGTGGAGCGGGTCGAGGAAATCCTCTGACCTGACTATTCGAAGGTCTCGCGTGCGCTTTCTGCGGTGCCGCCGCTCAACTGGCGGTGGACCGCGGCCAGCACCGCGAGCATCACCGTGGTGAACGCCATGGAGATCAGCCCGCCGCCGATCGCCGCAGCGAACAGCCCGATCGTCTCGCCCAGAACCGTGAACAGCGCGAACACCATGCTGGCGACCAGCGAGAGCACGAAGACGGCGATGATCAGCAGGAAGTAGAGCGCGAAGAGGCGCAGCGAATTGCCCTTGGTCAGCCGCCACGACCGGCGCAGCGCGGCCACCGGGTTCATTATCCGGTCGATCGCGATCACCGGCGAAAGCAGCGAGAACTTCACCCACAGGTAGATGGCGAGGATCAGTCCCACGAAGCCGAGGATCACCGCCACGCCGGGGTTGACCGCCGCGCCGAGGAAAATCAGCAGGATCGGGGCGAGCATCAGGGCAAGCCCGATCAGCAACTGGGCAATGATATAGGGCAACAGCGCTTTCGCCCCGAAGCCCAGCGCTTCACCCACGGTCGGTCGCGAACGGTCGGTGAGAAGGGCAAGCAGGCCAAGCACGCCGACTGCCTGCACCAGTCCCAGCAGCAGGTAGATCCACCAGCTTTGCCCGAAGTAATCTACGAACAGTGCCATCATCTCGGCCGGATCGGGCTGGTCGCCCTGCGCGTCCATCTGCATGGCGAGGGATTCCCCCGAGGGAAGCAGGAGGGTGGAAATCACGTTGGGCAGGAAGAAGAACACGCCGGCAACCACCAGGATCACGTCGCGGTTGGCGGAAATCAGGGCGGTTGCCCGGTTCCACGCGCGTTCGAGATCGAGTTTTTCCTGCATGCCGTCCACCCCTTGCGAAATCATGTCTTGATAAGCGCCTTCGCACCCGCCACGCAATCGCCAAACCATGACCTTTGCCCATCCCGCTCCCGATCCGGCCATCGAATGGCGTCGATCCATAGGGCAGGTGCCCTATCGCGAGGCGCTGGCCGAGCAGGAGGCGCGCAATGCCGCGCTGGCGGCGGGCGAGGGGCAGGAACTGGTGTGGATGCTCGAACACCCTCCCGTCTACACGGCGGGCACCAGCGCAGACCTGGCCGAACTGGTCGATCCCCGGTTCGACGTCGTGGAGACGGGGCGCGGGGGGCGCTATACCTATCACGGCCCCGGCCAGCGGGTGACCTACGTGCTGCTCGACCTGCGCAAGCGATCGCGCGACGTAAGGCAGTTCGTCCACGCGCTGGAAGACTGGGTGATCGCCACCCTGGGCGATTTTGGGGTGCATGCGTTCGCCGTGCCAGAACGCATCGGCATCTGGACCCACGATGCCAGCGGCGCCGAGGCCAAGATCGGTGCCATCGGCGTTCGCGTCCGGCGGTGGGTGACGATGCACGGATTTGCCGTGAACCTTTCGCCCGACCTTTCCCATTTTGGCGGCATCGTTCCCTGCGGCATCGCGGAATATGGCGTCACCAGCATGGCGGCGCTGGGAAAGACGGTTGCCTCGGACGAATGGGATGAGGCATTGCTGGCGCGCGCTGCGGACTTCCTCGGCGCGATGTCGACTCCGGAGACTGCCTGACCATGTCCATTC
This sequence comes from Aurantiacibacter hainanensis, assembly GCF_036321025.1. Taxonomy (NCBI): domain Bacteria; kingdom Pseudomonadati; phylum Pseudomonadota; class Alphaproteobacteria; order Sphingomonadales; family Erythrobacteraceae; genus Aurantiacibacter; species Aurantiacibacter hainanensis. The sequence goes on along the minus strand of NZ_JAZAPB010000001.1, from coordinate 801,634 downwards.
GCCCCAAGACAGCCGCTGCCATCCTCGTGGCCTCGCCGCTGCTGCTGGCCCTTTCGGCCTGCGGTGACGATGCCGAGCCCACGGTTGAGAACGACGGCCGCGAGGCATCGGGCGAAGTGCTGGAAGGCACCATCAGCGACGAGATGCTGCCGCTGGACCAGGTGCGCTCCCAGGCGCCGCTGATGGAACAGGCAGAGGACGCCGCCGGAAGCGCGCCGGGGGATGCAACCGCGGATACGTCTGCCGATGCGCCCGCGGACGCAGTGGAGACAGAGGCCGGGACCGAGGTCGAAGACTAGGCGCTGGTGCCGAAAGGATGGACGGCGAGCCAGAACCGATAGCGACAAGGGCGCTGGGGCTGGCGGCCCTGCTGGTGGGCAACGTCGCGCTGGCCTGCGGACCGTGGCTGGTGCGCCTGGCCGATACCGGCCCGGTCAGCGCCGGGTTCTGGCGCGTGGCCCTGGCGCTGCCATTCCTGTTCCTCATCGCTGCTATGCGCGGCGAACGACTGGGCGGCATTTCGAAAAAGGCGGTGCTGGCCGTGCTGGCCGGCGGCGTATTCTTCGGCCTCGACATCGCGACATGGCACGTGGGCATAGGCGACACCCGGCTGGCCAATGCGGTGCTGTTCGGCAACTCGGGCAGCGTCATCCTGATGGTATGGGGCTTCGTGATGCTGCGGCGCCTGCCGCACGGGCGCGAGTGGCCCGCCATCCTTGCCGCCTTTGCCGGGGCCGGCATCCTGCTGGGTCGCTCCCTCGAACTGTCAGCGGCGAATTTCGTGGGCGACCTGTTCTGCCTGCTCGCGGGATTGCTCTATGCCGGTTACCTGATACTGTTGCAGGACGCCCGTCGCAGTTTCGGCAGCTGGAGCCTGCTGGCCGTCTCCAGCAGCGCCAGCGTGGCGGTGCTGTTCGTCGTCGCCATGGCATTGCGCGAACCGTTCTGGCCGGGCGACTGGACGCCGGTGGTGATGCTGGCCATTTCCAGCCAGCTCGTAGGGCAGGGCCTGCTGGTCTATTCGCTGAAGCTCTTCTCGCCCCTCGTCATCGGGATTGCCCTGCTGACGCAGCCGGCGGTCGCCGCGCTGGTGGGATGGCTGGCCTTCGGGGAATGGCTTGTGCCGCTGGACCTGGTGGGGATCGTGCTGGTGGCCAGTGCGCTGGTGCTGGCGCGCGTGACCGCTCCGAAGGAACCGCCGCGCCCGCGCGTCAATCCCGTTTGAAGTCGTCCATGATGGCGTCGAAGCGATCTTCCACCTCGCGCCTGTCCGGCCCTTCCAGCGCCAGCCTTGCCTGTTCACGCAGTTGCGCCGCCTCGCCCAGCAGAAGCTCGCGGCGCTTTTCGCCGTCCATCGTCAGCGCCGCGTCGCGCAGTACGTCGAGCATGATCTTGGTAGCGATCGGGCTGGTCGCCACGGCGCTGCGGATCGCGCCGAAGCCGCGCTGGACGAAGTGCTTGAAATCGTCCGCCACGGGATAGATGCGGCATTCGTCCACATCCTCGCTGCACACTGCCTTGACCAGACGCCTGCTGCCAAGGTCCGCCGTGGCGGCCCCGAGCCAGTGTAGCGACGTGACGGCGGTGAAGGGATCGTTGATACCGGGAGAAAGCGCGCGAAGCCCGATTTCCACCAGTTCGTCGATCAGGAATTCCGGATCCTGCTCGGGCGTGCGCGAAGATCCTTGCGTGAAGCAGGCCCGAAGATCTTCCATGCAGTCATCGTCGCAATCGCCGTTTGCGATTTCCAGGATGGGCAGGCCTTCGTGCACGAAATCGCCGGTGCGCACCATCAGGGTGATATCGCACTCGCATTTGCTGGCCAGCTTCTGGATATCGTCGAAGTCGATCAACTGGATATAGCCTGCCTTGGTCGCCTTCAGCGCGCATCCCCGCGGCCGATCGCCGGGTTCGTCATCTTCGCCCTTGTCTGGATAGGTATCTTCAACAGCGGTCAGCAAGCGCTTGCCGATGTCCTTGATGACGTTGTTGATGCGGATGCTGGAAGGCACGTGATTGAGGAAGAACACCAGCACACCGACCGATACGATCATCAGGATGAAGGCCAAGAGCAGCGAGAGTTGAGGCACGAAGCCAGGGAACGTGGTTGCAGCGCCGAGCGGATTGGTGGGAGGTTCGTCTGCCGCGCGCACGGTGCGCAGTACGGTAAGCGCGAACACGAAAGTGCCGATGAAAGTGGCCAGCGAGAGCTGGTTTCCCTTGTCCTCCATGAAATTGATCAGCAAGCGCGGGCCGTAGTTGGCGCTGGCATAGCTGACCGCCACGATGGTGATGGAAAATACGGTGGAAGCCACCGCAATCATACTGCCTGCAATCACCTGCAGCATCGTGGAGGCGCCTTCGGGCCGAGCGGGATCGAGCCAGGCGATTTTCCAGGCAAGATTGTTCAGCCAGTCGGCATTGCCGCTGCGATCCACCCATAGGCAGAGGAAGGCCAGCAAAAGCGCCGACACTGCGAAGAGCGCGGGGTAGAACCAGTAATTGGCGTTAAGCCGCCGCCACGCCCACAGGATTTCGGCTTTCATAACCTATGTAATGCCCGAGAAGGGCAGCGGTTGCCATCCCCTCGCAGCGCGGCGCGCAAATGGACTTCAAGCCCGACCCAGATCACCCTTGCCGATCGTCCCGCTGGCCATCTCCAGCATCCTGTCGAGGCTGGCCTTGGCCTTGATGCGGAGGCTTTCCTCGATCTCGATGCGCGGTTCCAGATCGCGCAGGCAGAGGTAGAGCTTCTCCATGGTGTTGAGCGCCATGTAGGGGCAGATGTTGCAGTTGCAGTTGCCGTCCGCACCCGGCGCGCCGAGGAAGGTCTTTTCCGGCAGGGCCTTTTCCATCTGGTGGATGATGTGCGGCTCGGTCGCGACGATCAGCGTATCGCCTTCGAAGGTCTTGGCGAACTGCAGGATCGAGCTGGTGGAGCCCACGTGGTCGGCATGGTCGATGATGTGCGGCGGGCATTCCGGGTGCGCGGCGATGGGCGCGTCGGGATGCTGGGCCTTGAGCTTCATCAGCTCGCGCTCGCTGAAAGCCTCGTGCACGATGCAGACGCCGGGCCACAGCAGCATGTCGCGGTCGAACTTGCGGTTGAGGTAGCCGCCCAGGTGACGGTCCGGGCCGAAGATGATCGGCTGGTCTTTCGGGATCTGCTCCAGGATCGTCTCCGCGCTGGACGAGGTGACGATCACGTCCGACAGGGCTTTCACCTCGGTCGAGCAGTTGATGTAGGTCAGCGCGATGTGATCGGGGTGCTTCTCGCGGAAGGCCCGGAACTTGTCGGGCGGACATGAATCCTCCAGCGAGCAGCCGGCTTCCATGTCGGGCAGCACCACGATCTTCTCGGGTGACAGGATCTTGGCGGTATCGGCCATGAACTTCACGCCGCAAAAGGCGATCACGTCGGCATCGGTTTCCGCCGCCTTCTTCGACAGCTCGAGCGAATCTCCCACGAAATCCGCCAGGTCCTGCAATTCGGGCTTCTGGTAGTAGTGGGCCAGAATCACGGCGTTGCGCTCCTTGCGCAGGCGCTCGATCTCCTCGCGCAGGTCGGTACCGGAAAGCGGACGGTCGGGCTGGGTTGTCATGGGCAGGAGATAGACACTCCGGCACCGATCAACAAGGCTACATTGGCGGCATGAAGGCTTGCATCCCTCGCTCCGCCCCCGGCGTTCCGGCCAGGAACCACTCGGTGAACTGGTAGCCCAGCGAGCTGTAGGCGATCACGTCGCCCAGCACCTGTAGCGCGATGAAGATCCCCGTGCCCCACAGCCAGGCGGGATGCACCGACCCGTAGCGGCGCTTGTCCGCAAGCATGCCGATCAGCGGAAAGACCAGCGGAAGCAGGATCGCCGTCAGATGCCATGCATAGGGAATGAGCAGAGGCATGGGCAGCAGGCGACCGAACCCCGGGCCTGTCAGCATGGCGAAGGAGACGAACATCAGGCGCCTGTGCCACCCGGTATCTCTGCGCATCGTCACCGCCCACGCCACGAGCCCGGCAAAGCCGAACAGCAGGAGCGGATTGCTGATGAGGAACTGGTTCTGGTCGAAGAAGGGCGGACCGCCCCTTTCCTGCAGCGTGAAGCGCATGATGGCCAGTCCGCCCGCTACCATCAGCGGCGCCCAGATGAGCGAGACCCAGCCCAGCTTGCGGTGCAGCTTGCGATTGCCGCCGAAGATCAGCGCGTTCTGGGCGAGGTAGAGAGCCACCCAGCCCATGAAGATCACGGCATGCAGGTGAACGACGAGCGGAACCGCGAAGGTAGAGCGTCCAGCCGCGAGATTGAATGAAAAGCCTCCGACTATGGTCGCCGCCATTACGCAGGCCATGACGAAGAAAAAGCGGAGTTCCCCCCGCTCCGTCTGAGTAGAAAAGGGCACGGAAGCCATGTCTCGATTACCTCGAACCAGTCTAGCGTCCCGACAGCTCTGATACTCTCACGCAACGAGTCGCGGAAGATCGAAAATCGAGTGGCGCGGAGGGACTGTTCGAGGGCCCTGGGCCAGGTTTCCGGCCCCGGTTTGCATCTGCCGGTCCCTTGCCTATGCTTCGCGTCCTCCCGGAAACTGCGGATCAAGCCTGCGCCTGCCGCGTAGGAGAGTAAGCATGGCGGGCCGAAACGGAGAGAGACACCAGTGACACAGCAGGTCCCGACAGCGACGGCGCAGAGTGCCCCGATCGATCCGCCCCTGGTCGACCTGCCGATCAACACCCACGACCGCGGCTTCTACGACGGGTTCAGCCGGTCGGTGACGATCCCTTCCAAGATTATCGTGTCGCTGATCATCATGTGGGCGATATTCTTTCCCATCAGCGCGACCGAGACGCTGACAGCGGCAAACAGCACGATCATCGCCACCTTTTCCGGCTGGTACGTCTATCTCGTCGCCGCGGTCATGCTGACCGCGCTGGTGCTTGCCGTCATTCCGCAGTCGGGCACCTTGCGCATCGGCAATCCGGGGGAGAAGCCCGAATTCGGCCGCTTCAGCTGGTTTTCCATGCTGTTCGGCGCGGGCATCGGCATCGGCATGCTGACCTACTCCACCGGAGAGCCGCTGGCGCATTTCCAGAACAACCCCGATATCATCAGGGGCGCCATCGAGCCGCTGAGCCAGGAGGCGGTACGCCCGGCCTATATCTACACCTTCCTGCACTGGGGACTGGCCGCATGGGCCACCTACGGCCTGGTCGGCCTGGCCATCGGCTACGTCGCCTATCGCCGCAACCTGCCGCTGACGATCCGCTCGGCCCTCGCGCCGTTGTTCGGCAAGGCCATGTCGGGCGGGGCGGGGCACGTCGTCGATGTCGTCGCCGTCGTGGCCACCATCCTGGGCGTGGCGGTGACGATGGGCCTGGGCGTAGAGCAGTTCGTCGCCGGGCTGGACCGGCTGGGTCTGGGCAACTGGCTGGTGGACGCTGAGGGCAGTTCCACTCCCGCCGCCATCATCATCTCCCTCGTCCTGCTAGTGGGCGCCTCGACGCTCAGCGCGCTCTCGGGCGTGGGCAAGGGGATCAAGTGGCTGTCCAACCTCAACATGGGCCTTTCCTTCGCGCTGCTTGCGCTGTTCGCCGTGGCCGGTGCCGAGTTCTATGCCCTCGAACTGCTCGGCGTGGGTCTGTACGACTATCTCCGCACGCTCCCCTACACCGCGCTGACGCTGTTCGAAGGCGGTAGCGAGACCGGCGACGCGCTGGTGCAGTGGCAGCTCGACTGGAGCGTGTTCTACTGGGCGTGGTGGATCGCCTTCGCGCCCTTCGTCGGCATGTTCATCGCCCGGATTTCGCGGGGGCGCACGGTGCGCGAATACGTGCTCGGCGTGCTGCTGGTGCCATCGCTCATGTGCTTCGTGTGGATGGCCCTGGTCGGTGGCACCGCGATAGAACTCGAACTGAGCGGCGTGGCAAACGGCAGCATCGTGGAGACCGGCATCTCGGACCAGCTCTATGCAACGCTGGCGGTATTGCTGGATCCGGCACTTGCCTGGGTTGTGTCCGCACTCGTGGTTGTGCTGCTGATGACCTACCTCATCACCAGTACCGACAGCGCCATCCTGATCGTCAACACGATCAACGGCGCGGGCGAGACGGACGGGCAGCGTCGCCGCCATATCCTGTTCTGGGGAGCGGCCCTCGCCTTCATGGTGGGATCGATGCTGATCATAGGCGGGATCGACGCAATTCGCGTCACCATGATCATCGGGGCGCTGCCATTCTCGATCGTGGTGGCGCTGATGGCGGCATCGATCCTGAAAGCCGTGATCTACGACCTGATCCGCAAGCGGCACGGGGTGCCCACTACTGCAGAGGGGTGCGAGGCCCTCGCGGCAGGCAAGTAAGCCCGGCCATCCGCAGGATCCCGGATCACTGCGGGGTGGCATAGCCGGGCCAAGGGGATTAGGGGCGCGACATGATCGCCTCGCTCAACAATGTGCGCACCTTGCTGGTGGCGATATTCGTGCTGATGGCCGGCAGCGGCTTTCTGGGCACGCTGATCGCGATCCGGCTGGAAGCGGCGGGAGAGGGCGCGCTGCTGATCGGCCTGGTCGCCACCAGCTATTTCGGCGGACTGACGCTTGGCGCCCTGCGCGTATCGCCGCTGATCGCGCGCGTCGGCCATATCCGCGCCTTCGCCGCCTTCGTCTCGTTCTATTCCGCCAGTTCGCTGACCTATGCCATCGTCGACCTGCCCGCCTTCTGGGTGGTGCTGCGCTTTGCCGACGGCTTTGCCATGAGCGGCGTGTTCGTATGCCTGGAAAGCTGGCTGAACCGGGTGGCGCGGCCCGACAATCGCAGCGCGATCCTGGCGGCGTACATGATCGCGCTCTACGCCGGGCAGGCAGTGGGGCAGTTCCTGCTGAACCTCGGCGACAGTTCGCCCGCCCTGCCTTTCATGGCCTCCGCCGTCCTGCTCTCGCTGTCGGTGCTGCCTGTGGTGCTTACCCGCATCGAGCAGCCAGTGCTGGAGGAGGTCGCTCCCTTCTCGCTGCGGCGGCTTTACGACGCGTCTCCGCTCGGCATCGTGGGCACGGTGGCAACAGGCGTGATGCTGGGCGCGTTCTATGCGCTGGGCGCTGTTTTCGTGCAGCGCGTGGGCCTGCCGCTGTCACAGATCGCGCTGTTCACCTCCATCGTCATCAGCGGCGGCGTGGCGCTGCAATACCCGCTCGGCCGACTGTCCGACCGGTTCGACAGGCGCCGCGTCATCATTGCCTGCCTGCTGGCGACGGCCATCCTGTGCGCGGCTCTTGCAATGGTCCGCCAGCCGATCGCGATATTCGCCATCGGCGCCCTGTTCGGCGGCTTCTCCTTCGCGCTCTATCCGCTGTGCGTGGCCCATTCGAACGACCACCTTTCCGAAAGCGACCGGGTGGGGGCGAGCAGCGGGCTGGTGCTGATCTATTCGGTAGGCGCGGCGGTCGGGCCGATGCTGGGTTCGGCGGCGATGGCCACCCTCGGCCCGCCGGGACTGTTCGGTGCAATCGGCGTGGTCTCCGTGCTCGCGGCAGTGTTCGGCCTGTGGCGCACGGCGGTCAGCGCGCCGGTGCCGGGGGCCGAGCAGCAGGCCTTCCAGTCCCTGCCCCGCACCACGCCGATGGCGGCGGTGCTGGAGGAAGAGAGCGAGAGCCCGGCCTAGACCGCGCGTCCGGGCGCGGCGATCCTATTCGTCCTCGAAGCGGACGTTCACGTCGACTTCGCCGAAACCTGCGACCTGCAACGGTATCTCGAGGTTCTGCTGCACGGCCCTGCGGGCTGCCGTGCGGGCTAGGCCCATCACTTCGGCGTTGCTGGCAAAATCGACCGCTCGTTCCATCGCCTGCTGCGAATTGTTGCGGCTGAGCGAGACGGAAGCGTCGCGGCTGACGTAGAGCCCGTCGGTAAAATACCGCGCCTCCGCCTCATTGAGGTTGGGAGTGGAAACCTCGATCGGGGGCAAGGTCACGTCGAGGCGCTGGCTTGCCTCGTCCCAGGCGAAATCGCCCCGGTCCATGTCCGACAGGTCCAGCCGGTATTCCACCGTCGCGGGCACGATCATGGCCTGGCGCGATTGCAGCGCATCCACGTCGAACGGGCCGACGCTGGGCGTGCTGACGCTTTCGGCCACCACGTCGAACCGGCTGGAAAAGACCGTCAGCGCGTTCTGTCGCTCGAAAGTGAGCATGGAAGTGGCGACGATGTCGCCGCGCTCTTCGGGCCCCCACTTCTCCCACGCGAGCCATGCCAGCGCCGCCACCAGCAGCAGCACCACCAGCCAGGGTGCGCCCCTTTGCATGGTGCGCGCGGGCGGCGGGCCTGCGGGCGGGTCCATCGGGCGCACGCGGCTGCCCTCGCTCTGCTTCAGATCGTCGACCATATCTCTCCCGAACGGCGAACCTCGCCGCGCTGTTCCATATCCAGCAGGTGGGCCAGCACGCTTTGCGCAGCGGCAGGCCACAGTTTCTCGTTCACGCCCTTGTACATAACCGGCACCAGCGCATCGATGCTGCGCGCTTCCTCGCCCAGCAGGCGCAGGATCTGCCGTTCGCGCTGGCGGCGGTGTCCGATCATCCCGCGCACCAGCTGGCGCGGCCTCTCCACCGCCGGCCCGTGGGCGGGGTAGTAGATGCGATCCTCCCTTTCGTAGAGGGTCGCGAGACTCTTCATGTAGTCGGCCATGTCGCCATCGGGCGGCACGACGACGCTGGTGGACCAGCCCATCACGTGGTCGCCGGTGAACAGCGCGCCCGATTCCTCCAGCGCGAAGCAAAGGTGGTTGGAGGTGTGGCCTGGCGTGACCACGGCGCGCAGGGTCCAGCCGGGGCCGGTCATCGCTTCGCCGTCTTCCATCACCCGGTCGGGCTCGTAGGTCTGGTCGAACGGGGCATCCACGCGCGGGGCGTCGCTGTGGATGTGCAGCGGCGCGCAGCCGACGATGGGCGCATTTCTAATCACCGCCAGCGGCGCGGCGGCGGGAGAATGATCGCGGTGGGTGTGGGTGCACATGATCGCCAGCACCGGCCGCTCGCCAATGGCGCAGGCCAGCGCGTCCAGATGCGCTGGCTCGTTCGGACCGGGATCGATCACCGCGATCCCTTCCTCTGTGCCCACAATATAGGTCTGCGTGCCGGTGTAGGTGAAGGGCGAGGCGTTGGGTGCCAGCACCCGCTCCACCAGCGGTTCGAGCTGTTCGATTTCGCCTGTCGGCCAGGGTTGCGGGGGAAGCGCCATGCTGCGCATATGGCGAGGCAGGAGAGGAAAGCCAATGATCGACCAGTCAATCCTCGTTCTGGATGAAGGCACGACCAGCACGCGCGCCATGCTGTTCGCGCAGGACGGAGCCCTGCGCGGCGTGGAGCAGGCGGACCTGACGCAGCATTATCCGCGCAGCGGCTGGGTGGAACACGACGCTGCCGAAATCTGGTCGAAGACGCTGCACTGCGCCCGCGCCATGATGGAGAAGGCCGGAGGGGCCGCGCGCATCGCCGCCATCGGCATCACCAACCAGCGCGAGACCGTGGTGGCCTGGGACAGGGCGACGGGAGAGCCGCTGTCCCGCGCCATCGTGTGGCAGGATCGCCGCACGGCGGATATCTGCGCGCGAATGAAGGCAGCGGGTCACGAGGATACGGTCCGCGCGAAGACCGGCCTGCTTCTCGATCCCTATTTCTCCGGCACGAAGATGCGCTGGCTGCTCGAGAACGAGGAGGCCGTGGCCGATGCGGCGAAAGGCGGACGGCTTGCGCTGGGCACGGTGGAAAGCTGGCTGGTGTGGAAGCTGACCGCGGGCCGCAACCATGTCACCGACGCCAGCAACGCCAGCCGCACCCTGCTGCTGGCGCTGGACGGCGCCGACTGGGATGCGGACCTGTGCGACCTCTTCCAGGTGCCCATGGCCGCGCTGCCCGCCGTGGCGGACAGCGCCGGCGAACTGGCCCGCACGCATGAAGACCTGTTCGACGGGGTAATCCCGATCTGCGGCATGGCGGGGGATCAGCAGGCGGCCACCATCGGCCAGGGCTGCCTTGCGCCCGGCCAGACGAAAGCGACCTACGGCACGGGCGCCTTCATCCTCGCCAATACCGGCACGCAGGTGCCGTCATCGGACCACCGCTTGCTGGGAACGGTGCTCTACCAGCTGGAGGGAAAGCGGCACTACGCCATCGAAGGCGCGGTGTTCGTGGCGGGCAGCCTCGTGAAGTACCTGCGCGATACGCTGGGGCTGATCGAGACCGCGGCGGAGACCGAGGGGCTTGCGCGTTCCATCCCGAACAGCGGCGGGGTGGTGATCGTGCCGGCGCTGTCGGGCCTTGGCGCGCCCCACTGGCAGCCCGACGCGCGCGGCATGATCGCCGGGCTCGGCTTCGATACCGGCCGCGCGCACATTGCCCGCGCTGCGCTGGAGGCGATGGCGCACCAGACGCACGATCTTGCCGGAGCCTTCGCTGCCGATGGTTGCGAATGGACGGGGCTGCGGATCGACGGCGGCATGGCCGTGAACGACTGGATGGCGCAGGATATCGCCGACCTGCTCAACCTGCCGGTCACTCGCCCGGATTTCGTCGAGACAACGGCGCTGGGCGCGGCAATGCTCGCGGCGGTGGGTTGCGGGATGAAGGCCGATCTCGATGAGGCGGCGCGCACGATGATCGGCGCAACGCGTCGTTTCGAGCCGGAGATGGACGATGCCGTGCGCCAGCAGCGGCTCGCCCGCTGGAGCGATGCTATTGCGAGAGTGCGCCCCTTGCCCGATCAGCGCACGGCGAAGGCGTAGCCCAGCCGCTCGCGCAGGCGGTGCACGGCGGCGGGCCGCGGTTCGAAGCGTTGCCGCCAGCCGCCGTCCAGTCGCTCCACGCGCTCGTAAAAGGCCACGGACCGATCCACCAGGTCCCTCACGTAGATGGGCAGCACGGCCAGGTCGTCCACCGAAAGCGATGGCTGGGCCGGCGGGAGGCGCCCGTGGTGGCGTAGCTGGAATTCGCTGATTTCTCCGGCGAGATAGGCCTTCTGGTTCAGCAGCCAGGCAATGGCATGCATCATGCGGGTCGTGGTGCGCAGCGCCTCGCAGCTCATCACCACATGCGCCACGCTGGCGTCTTCGCCCAGGTCGTCGGCATCGTCGTCCATGCCGAATACGACGCGTGCCTCCTCGGCCAGAAGCAGCGCGTCTTCGTAGAGTGTCTCTATGATCGAGGGGGATATGGTGGCGTGCTGTGTCATCGCTTGCAGCATTAGCGCCCTGCCGCGCGGCAGGCCACTCGCCGAATGGTAAATTCCGACAGGGAATCCGGTCTGTCCCGTTCGGATACGGAAATCGGGCAGCGACCCGAGCGCTTGATTCTAGGCAATTATGTCGGGCGTGAGGTTGTCCTCGATATACGAGATCTGGTCCCGCAGGCGCAGCTTGCGCTTCTTCAGCCGGGCGACCTGCAACTGGTCCGGCCCGCCCGCCTGCACCAGCGCATCTATCGCAAAGTCGAGGTCGCGATGCTCCACCCGAAGGGCGGCCAGGCGCTTGCGCATTTCGTCCTCGGTCATGCTCGCCGTCAGGCTCCCCTCTCTTGCGGCTTGCTTTGAGCGAGCACCGTGCCCGCCAGCGTGACAGCGCCCGTCTGGGGCGTTTCGTCGCCATGGTGTTTGGAGAATTAGGACTATTATGGTTTGATGACAATCACGCGGCGACTGCTGTCTCGCGAGTCGAAATTGCAGTTGCCGCGATGGGTCACCACGCGGGCCGGGCTGTTCCGGCCCAGACTGTCAAGGAGACTGCCCCCATGGAAACTTCGCACGTCCAAGCCCTCCAGCAAAAACATGAAGGGCTCGACCGTCGTCTGCGTGAAGAGATGAACCGTCCCGCACCCGATGCCGCGAAAATCCAGGCAATCAAGAAGCAGAAGCTGCGCCTCAAGGAAGAGATCGCGCTGCATTGATCCTTCCTCATTCCGGGCCTCGCACCGCACAGGTTGCGGGGCCGGGAATTTGCAAATCGCGCATTGTGCTATAGGCGGTTAGTCAATGACCGCCGCCGCTTCCGCACGACAGATTCTCACCAGCCTTCACGAAGTGATGGCCTCGCGCACCCATGCGCAGGCCAAGCTGAACCAGGTGGTTGAGATCATTGCAGAAGAATTGTCGAGCGAGGTCTGCTCGATCTACCTGCTGCGCGAAGGAATGCTTGAACTCTTTGCGACGCGGGGCCTGAACCAGGCCGCCGTCCACGTTACGCGGCTGGGCGTGGGCGAAGGATTGACCGGCACGATCGCCCAGAACATCGAGACGCTGAACCTCGACGAGGCCGCCGCCCACCCCGAATTCCAGTACCGCAGCGAAACCGGGGAGGAGAAATTCCATTCCTTCGCCGGGGTTCCGATCGTGCGGCGCGAACGCGCCATCGGCGTGCTCACCGTGCAGCATGTGGAGCCGCGCAAGTACGAGGAAGTGGAGATCGAGGCGCTGCAGACCACTGCGATGGTGCTGGCAGAGCTGATCCACAACGCAGGCCTCGTGGATGGCGAGGCGCTGGACGACATGTCCACCGCGCAGACTGGGCAGAACATCATCGACGGCCTGAAGCTGGTGAAGGGTCTCGGCATCGGAAAGGCGGTGTTTCACCAGCCGCGCGTTCACATCGAACAGACGGTGGCCGAGGATATCGAGGCCGAGCGCGAGCGCGTCTACCTTGCCTTCGATCGCATGCGCGAGCAGATCGACAACATGGCGAACCAAGCCGATTTCGGCGCTGGCGGAGAGCACGAGCAGGTGCTCGAGACCTACAAGATGTTCGCCTACGACGAGGGCTGGGCGCGGCGCATCAACGAGGCGATCGATTCCGGCCTCACGGCAGAGGCCGCCATCGAGCGCGTGCAGCAGCGTACCCGCATGCGGATGCGCGAAATCCAGGACCCGCTGCTGCAGGACCGCATGCACGACCTGGAAGACCTGGCCAATCGCCTGATCCGCATCGTTTCCGGGCAGCTGGGCACGGCGGCGCAGAAGGGCCTGGCGCACGATTCCGTCTTGGTCGCCAAGAACCTCGGCCCGGCCGAACTGCTCGAATACGACAAGCGCCGGCTGAAAGGCGTGGTGCTGGAGCAGGGCTCGCTCACCGCGCACGTGGTGATCGTCGCGCGTGCCATGGGCATCCCTGTCATCGGCCGCGTGCCCAACGTGCGCGGCCTGGTGCGCGAGGGCGACGAGATGCTGGTGGATGGCGATGCCGGCAAGGTGACGGTGCGCCCCTCGGCTGGCGTGCTGTCCGCGTTCGAAGCGCGCTTCGAACGCAGCCGCGAGAAGCAGGCGTCCTACGCCAAGCTGCGCGACGTGGAGCCGTTCACGCGCGACGGAGAGCGGATCCAGGTGATGATGAATGCCGGCCTGCGCGACGACGTGGGCATGGTGGCCATGACGGGGGCCGATGGCATCGGCCTCTACCGCACCGAGTTCCAGTTCCTGGTCTCCGCTGCCTTGCCCCAGCGCGAGCGGCAGGCCCGGCTCTACCGCGACGTGCTGGACGCGGCGAAGGGCAAGAAGGTTATCTTCCGCACCGTGGACATCGGCGGGGACAAGTCGCTGCCCTACATTTCCAGCGATATCGCGAAGGAAGACGAGAACCCCGCCATGGGGTGGCGTGCGCTGCGCCTGGCGCTGGAACGCGAGGGTCTGATGAAGGCGCAGGCCCGCGCCCTGCTTGAAGGCGCGGCGGGACGCGAGTTGAACGTGATGTTCCCGATGGTTTCCGAACCGTGGGAGTTCGATGCCGCGAAGGAAGTGTTCGACCACCAGCTCACCTACTTGAAGGGCCGCAGGCACAAGTTGCCCAGCGCGATCAATTACGGCGTGATGCTGGAAGTGCCCTCGCTGGCGGAAACGCTGGACATGCTGCTGCCGCGACTGTCGTTCGTTTCCATCGGCACCAACGATCTCACCCAGTTCCTGTTCGCCGCCGACCGGGCCAACCCCATGCTGGCAGAGCGTTACGACTGGCTCAGTCCCGCCATCCTGCGCTTCCTGCGGCGCGTGGTGCAGACCTGCGTGGGCCACCCTGTCGATCTTGGTGTCTGCGGCGAGATGGGCGGACGGCGGCTGGAAGCGCTGGCGCTGCTGGGCATCGGCATTCGCCGCCTGTCGATCACGCCAGCGGCTGTCGGCCCGATCAAGGAACTGATTCGCAAGGTCGACACGCGCGAGATCGGCGATGCGATGGCGGGCTGGCTGGCCAATCCGCCGGCGAATATGCGCGCCGAATTGCAGGCCTGGGCCCAGGCGCGCGAAATAGAAGTGGAATAGCGCCCTAGCGCGGCACAATCGCTTGACTTGGAAGGCTCGGGTCGATTGGGGTAGTGACGACGGGTTCGCAAACAACCCAGCACAATTCTGCTGGAGCGGTAATGACCGATTCTGAAGACGACATCGATATCGAAGAGACCGGGGATGCCAGCGGCGGCGTCGGCCCCTACCTGCGCGGCGCGCGCGAACGCAAGGGCCTGACGATAGACCAGGTCGCTTCCGAAACGCGTATCTCGCGGCGCCACCTGGAACATATCGAGGCGGGCGAGTTCGATTCCCTGCCCGGCCGCACGTATGCGATTGGCTTCACGCGCACCTATGCCAAGACCTTGGGCCTGAACGAGGACGAGACCGTGGCCATGGTGCGCGAGGAAATGGAACTCGCCTCGGCCGAAGCACGCTACGATACGCAGGCACGCGGCTCTTTCGAACCGGGCGATCCCTCGCGCGCGCCGGGCGGGCGGCTGCTGTACTTCTCGCTTTTCGCGGTCGTCATCCTGCTGATCGGCATCTTCTTCGCCGCCCGGGCGCTGTTCGCCCCGGCAGCGGAAATCCCCTCGCTGGTGGAGCAGGAGCGGCAAGAGGCCGAGGCGCTTGCCGAGCAGCGTGCACAGGAAGCGCAGCAGGCGCGGGCACAGACTGCCGCGCCGCAGCCCAGCGGCGAAGTCGTCTTCACGGCCGAGGGGGAGGCGTGGGTGCGCTTCTACGACGGCGAAGGCAACGTGCTGCAGGAAGGCACGCTGCAGGAAGGCGACACCTTCACCGTGCCCGCCGATGCGCAGAACCCGCAACTGATCACCGGCAGGCCGGACAGGCTGGCCATCACGATCGGCGGTCGACCCGTGGGCAAGCTCTCGAACGAACTCGAAACCGTTCAGGACGTGCCGATTTCAGCCGAGGCGCTGCTGGCGCGCACGGGCGTTACACAGACGATCGGCTTTGGCCTGGGTACGCCGGCGCCCGCAGACGCGGCGGGCACGGCCTCTACCACGACCGCGGCGAGCACTCAGCCGACGGCTGCCACCACGACGGCTGCACCGCCGCCCGAGCCCACGCCTACACCGACGCGCACGGCCCAGCCGACGCCTGCTCAGACCGCCACGAGCGAACCCGACGATCCGGAACCGACGCCCTCGCCGGCCGCCACCGCGCCGCCCCGCGCGATCCCGGCGGAACCCGATGAAGGCGGCGTATCGCCCGAGGTCGAGTGATCCGTCGGCCACCTGCCGGGAAGGCGATGCGTCCTTCACGGGGGAAATGCGCGAACGGGACGGTTTCCCGCTCGCGTTAATCGTCTATCTTGCAAGCGACTGGCATGTTCGCATGCGAAGGTCCGTATCGAATCCAAGGAGATTGCCGGCAATGCCAGCAAAATCGAAAATGCCATTTGCCATTGCCCGCGGCGCCATCTGTGCCGGGCTGGTCGCGATTGCTGTCCCCATGCCTGCCGTGGCGCAGGTGAACGACCGGCTCGATCGCATCGAGAGACAGATCAACGCGCTGCAGCGCGAGGTCTTCCCCGGCGGCGACGAGCGTTTCTTCGAGCCCGAGATTACCCCCGAAGTGCGCCAGCCGCAGAACAATTCGCCCGAGATCACGACGTCCGCCCTGACGGACGTGCTCTCGCGGCTCGATTCCATCGAAGGCCAGCTGGCCCGCCTGACCGCCGCGACCGAAGTGAACGAGAACGCGCTGGCCGCGGTGGAAGCGCGTCTGGGCGAGCTCGAGGACCTGGCGGCAACCTACAGCGCGCCGCCCACGGCCACGAGCTCCGGTCCGTCCGGCGTCATTCCCATTCCCGACGAAGGCGAGAGTGTGGATTTCGCCGGTGAAGACGATGACATCACCGCGAGCGGCGGTGGCAACGAGGCCGCGAGCGGTCCGTCGCCCCAGCGTGTGGAGGCCGTGCAGGCCATCGCCAAGCCGGCGACCGGCGATGCTGGCGACGACGAGTACGTCTACGGCTTCCGCCTGTGGGACGCCGGCTTCTATCCCGAAGCGCAGCAGCAGCTTTCCATGTTCGTGGAGCGGTATCCCGATCACTGGCGCACCACCTACGGCCGCAACCTGCTGGGCCGGGCGTTCCTGGATGCGGGAGAGCCGCGCGCGGCAGCGACGCATTTCTTCGAGAACTACCAGTCCGACAGCAATGCCGCACGTGCGCCAGACAGCCTGCTCTACCTCGCCGAATCGATGATCGCGCTAGGCGACACCGGCCGCGCCTGCATCGCGCTGGCCGAGTTCGGCGAAACCTACGCGGCGCTCGCCGCCGGGCGCCTTGCCGACCAGTACGGCAGCCTGAATGGCCGGGTCGACTGCAATTGATCCCGCCCTGGTCGAGCGCTTCAGAGAGGCGCTCGACCGGCTGAATCCCCAGGGCGGCAAGCTCGGCCTCGCCGTCAGCGGCGGGCCCGACTCCATGGCCATGCTGCTCCTGGCGCAGGAGGCAATTCCCGGCGGGTTCGAGGTGGCTACGGTCGATCATGGCTTGCGACCCGAAGCGAAAGACGAGTGCGCGCTGGTGGTCGCCGCCTGCGAGGAACGCGGGGTTCGGTGCGAGGTATTGAGCGTCGAGGTGGGCGAGGGGAACGTGCAGGCGCAAGCGCGCGAGGCACGCTATCGAGCGCTGGCCGATTGGGCGAAGCGCCGCGGTTTACCGGCGATCGCGACTGCCCACCATGCCGACGACCACGCCGAGACCTTGCTGATGCGTCTCAACCGGGGAAGCGGCCTGTCGGGCCTCGCCGGTGTCCGCGAACAAGGATGGACGCCATCGCGATTGCGACGACTCATCCGGCCACTTCTGCGATTTCGACGGGCCGAACTGCGCTCGCTGGCCGAAGCCGGAATTCGATTTGTCGATGATCCGAGCAACGCCGACGACCGTTTCGACAGGTCTCGTTTGCGAAAGGCTCTCGCCAATGCCGACTGGCTCGATATCGAAGCGGTGGCCGCCTCGGCGCGCCACCTGGCGGATGCCGATTCCGCCCTCGAGTGGTGCACAAATTTGCTGCGCGAAACGCACTGCTATGCAGACCGCGGTGTTTACGGCATCGAGAAGCCCCAGAGGTTGCCGCGGCTCCTGCAATTGAGCTTCGTCGAGGAGGGCCTCAACGAATTCGGTGGGGTCGCGAGGGGCGGACAGGTTGCCGAACTGGTCAAACACCTGCTTGCAGGTCGAGGAGGAAACCTGGCCGGCGTAATGGTTTCCGTAGAAGACGGGAACTGGGTCTTTCGTCCCGAGCCGCCCCGCAGGACCGGTTAGCTCTCGACTGCGAGGCTCCCGCCAACGCCCGTCATCACGCCATCGGTGATGATCACCACGTCACCCACTTCGGCGATCTCGTAGAGGCGGGAGACGAATTCGTCCGGCACGCCGATGCATCCGTGGCTGGCATAGCCGCGTTCCACCGTGGAGCCGCCATGGATGGCCACGCCGTCCCAGGTCAGGCGCAGGGTCCAGGGCATGGGGGCGTTGTCGTATTTCTCCGAAACGTTGTGCCGTTCCTTGGTCAGGATCGGGAAGGTGCCGGTGGGCGTGGGATGCTCAGGCGTGCCGAGCAGGGCCGCGGCAGCGCCGATCTCGTAGCCGTTGCGGAACACGCTGATCACGCGCGCCTGCAGGTCCACCGTCACCACCAGCGGGCCATCAGGCACGCCCTCATCGTCCCAGTGCCATTCGCCGTAGCGGATCGGCCCTTCGATGGGCAGCACGCGCTTGATGACGAAGGGATCGTCGGGATCGTAGGGCGGCACGTCCTGCACCATTTCGCTGGCGACGAAGGTGACGGCATCGCCCGCCGCGCTGCTCACGACCTCGGCGCTGTCCGCCAGCACGTCCTCGGACGCCAGCCAGTCTTCCATCTGCGCATGGGCCTGGGTGCCCTGGCCAAGCAGCAGCGCGCTGCCCGCTAGGGCAACGACGCCAAGAAGGCCTGCGATCCATTTCATGCTACCGGTCATGCTGCGGATAATGCGCCTTTTCGCGCCCGCGCGCCAGTGGGCAGGCCGCCCGCGTCCCTGATTGAAACGCACGCCGGCAATTGTTAACCATGCGCGCCGAACACGTTGGCGATGGCGGTGGAGATCCGCAGGCTGAGTCCGTGGGCGCGCTCGATCGGGTCGATGAAGTCGCGGTGGATGGCCTCGTATCCCTCGTCTCCGCCGTCGGGCCAGTCGGTCGGCTCGGTCAGGTCGAAGCGGTCGATGCGTGGGAAGTGCGTGGGATAGGCGCGCCGCAGCTGGGCCAGCGCCTCGTCCACGCGCAGGGTGAAGACCATTTCCAGCACGTCGTCGCGCGACACGTCGTTGGCGCGGCTGAACACCGGCACGCTGACGGCGCGAATGAACATCGCCTGGAGCAGGGCAAGGCGCAGGGCCTGCAGCACGCCGATCATGCGCCGCTTTTCCTCCCGGTTCTCGGTAGGCGCGTCGTCGGGCACGTGGTCCAGCAGGCGGTGAAACTTCATGGCGTCCACGCGCAGGCGGCTGGCGAGGCGGCGGAACACGCCCACGCGGTCGTCCTTCACCAGGTATTCGCTCAGGCTTTCGCATGCCGCGGTCAGGTGACTTTCGGTGCCGCGATAGGGGCGGCTGGCCCAGTAGGCCGAATTGAACAGCTCACCGTAGGCGGCCACGGTCTTCACGCTGGCGAGCGCGTTCGCCGCGCGGACGAGCCGCATCAGTTCGCGGCCACGCGCGCTCTCCGACAGGAGGGCGCCGATTTCCTCGTAGTTGCCCTCGGCCGCGTCGCCGATCCCGGCGATCACGTTCACCGGGTAGCCCAGCTGCTGGAGGATGGAATTATGCGGGATGGCGCGGATCTGCCGCAGGCTCATCTCGCGGTCGGCGTTGAGGTCGCTCTGCCGGCGGCTGACGCGGCTGCCCGTGGAATTGAGCAGGCCGAGGCCAAAGGCGGTGATGGCGCGCGAGTAGGTGCGGCTTTCCAAGTGCTCGCGCTGGTGTTCCTTCACCGCGCGGTAGAAATCCAGCGACAGGTCGGTGCGCTGGTAGAAGATGTCCTTTGGCACATCGAGCGCGGTCTGTGCGGGCTTGAGCACGGCGATGCGCGTCAGCGTGGCACGGGCAAGCTCGGGCGTCGAGAACCACAGGTAGCCGTCCCCGCCCTGGAAACTGACTTCGGGTTCCAGAACGATGCCCGCGCGCCCGAAACGGCGCTTGGCCCAGGGGGAGAGAGCCCAGTCGAGCCGGTCCGCCATCTTGGAAGGATGCGCCCCGCGGCCCATGCTTTCGCCGTGGGTGTTGAAGATCAGCGCGGCGACATCGTTCAGCCCGTTCGCGTCCATCGCTGCCGCCAGGCGCCCTTGCAGCCGCTCGATGGCGAGGCTGGCGGGGATCTGGCCCACGAAGCGACCCGCGTCGGAAAACCCGGTCTGGATGGCCACGCGGCCACGCTTCTTGGCGTATTGCTGGTAGACCGGCTCCGCCAGCAGTTCGTCCAGCAGGCGACCGCCGTGTTCCAGCGCGCTTTCGGTCTCGAACAGCGGCGAGACGTCGACCTTGCCCTCTATCCCGAAAAGCCGCGCGAAATAGAGCGCGGCGAGCACCGTGGCAGGCTCCTCGCACTCGGCAATCAGCATACGGATGGGAGCATCCGCGTCGATGTGCGCGAGGATTTGCGCCATGGCCAGGAACTGCCGGATGGCGGTGCTCGCCTCGATGGCGAGCGCGCCGAAATTGCTGCGGCGCGGCTCCAGCTTCTCGATCGCGCGGTTGAGGTGAACTACCGCGCCCTTGCTGGCGAGGTCGAGATTGCCGTCAGGGTCGATCCGGCGGCGGATGGCGTTGTGCAGCTGCTTGGCGTTCACGCGGAAATGGATCCAGCCCATGCCGAGCCCGTCGGCGCGCATAGCGGCGGCCAGCGTCTTCAGCGCGACGGCCCTGTCGCCGTCGCCGCAGGTCTGCATTTCCACTTCGAGCGCGTCGATATAGCGGTCGAGGCTCAGCAGCTTGCGCGGATCGCTGGCCGTCAGGCGATTGGCCGCGACCGACAGCGCGGCGGGATCGGAAAGGTCGGCGGCGAAATCCTGCGCACGCTCGGCGGCATAGTCGGCAGCGGGACGAAGTTCCGCCAGCAGGTCGTGATCGGGATCGATCGCCTCCAGCGAGGTGACGTAGCGGGCCAGCCGCTCGGCCTTTTCCGCCAGGCGGAAACCGATGGAATTGGACCAGGTGATATCGGTGCGCCCGTCCATGTCGTAGCCCACCCAGCTGGCGAAGCGGAACGGCAGCAGCACCAGCTTGTGCCACTTGTCCGGCCAGGTGTCGCGGGCATGGGCCAGCAGCTGCGCAACGATGGTATCGCGCGCGTCCTGCGCATGGGCGATGGCGCGCATGGCGCGTTCGTGCTCGTAGGCCAGCGTGACCTGCGGGCGTTCGCCGCCCACGCAATCGGCGGAGATCGGCGCGCCGCCGCTGGCGGCATCGGCCACCGCATCGGACTGCGCAGGAGTGAGCAGGAAGGTGGGGTGAGCGGTGAAGACCGCGTGCAGCTGCGGGCGTTCCCACTGCGCCCGGAAGGCATCGAAATCCCGTGTCTCCAGCGTCTCGCCCAGCGCCGCGCGGTTGGCGTCGGCGCCAATGGGCGATGCCATGCGCTCGAGCCGTTCGGCCCTGTCGCCAAGCGCGGCAACCTCGAGCTCGCCAATCAGCGACTCGAAATCGTCGAGCGTCATCTCGCCCGCTTCGAGGTCGCGCGAAAGATCGTGCGCCAGCTGGAAGACGGGGTTGAACAGCGGCGTTTCCACCGTGCGCTGGTGCAGGTCCTGCAGGCGCTGCGTAAGGTCGGAGACGCCGGTCATCGGCCCATCGCACTGGCTTCTGCGGCCAGTTTCTCGATTTCTTCCGGCGAGGCTCCCTTGGGCGCGACCCAGCTTCCGCCGACGCACAGCACCGGGTCCAGCGCAAGCCAGTCGGGCGCGGTTTCGGCCGTGATGCCGCCGGTCGGACAGAACTTGCACTGGCGGAACGGCGCGGCCAGCGCCTTCAGCGCGGGGACGCCGCCATTGGCTACGGCGGGGAAGAACTTGAAATGGGTCAGCCCCATGTCGAGGCCGAACATCAGCTCGCTGGCGGTGGCGATGCCGGGCAGGAACGGTATGCCGGACTTTATGGCGGCCTGGCCCAGCGGCTCTGTAAGGCCGGGGGAGACAATGAATTCCGCGCCCGCCGCAAGAGCGGCATCGAGTTCCTTCTTGTTGGTAACGGTTCCCGCGCCGACGATGGCGCCGGGCACCAGGTTCATGCGCTTGATCGCCTCGATGGCATGGGGCGTGCGCAGCGTCACTTCGAGGACCGTCAGCCCGCCGGCCACCAGTGCCTCTGCCGTCTCGCGGGCGTGGCCCACGTCGTCCACCACCAGAACCGGGACGACCGGCGCGCTGAGCATGATTTCCTCGATGTTGTCGGGTGCGCTCATGGTGTCAGTCTCCGTGGCTCTGGAAATATGCCGCCGCAGCACCGAACAGGCCGGGCTGGGGATGGGTGATAAGCTTGACGGGAATGCCCGCCATCAGGTTCTCGAAGCGCCCCTTGGCGCGGAAACGCTCGGCAAAGCCCGACTTGGGCAGGTGGTCGCGCAGCCGGTAGCCGAGCCCGCCTGCGATCACGACGCCGGAAAAGCCGCCCTGCGCCAGCGCGATATCGCCCGCGACCGCGCCCAGCGAGAGACAGAAGCGGTCGATGGCCGCTTCGGCCAGGCTGTCAGAGCCGTTCATGCCCGCGGTCCAGATCGCGACATCATCCTGCTCGTGCACCGCGCGGCCTTCCAGCGCAGCGAGGGTGGCGTGAATATCGACGATGGCGGGACCGGAAACGACCCGCTCCACCGACACGCGCCGGTGCCGCTTGCGCAGACGGGCGAGAATCGCGTCCTCGATCGGGTCGAGCGGGGCGAAATCGATGTGACCGCCCTCCGTAGCGGAAACGCGGTAGCTGCCATCGGGCTCGCGGTAGAGGTGCGCCACGCCCAATCCGGTGCCGGGGCCGAGAACGGACAGGCGGCCGGTGGGCTTCAGCGGTCCTTCCGGCCCGGTCAGGTGGATGTATTCGTCCTCGCTCGCAAGGGCCACGGCGTGGGCCACGGCCTCGAAATCGTTGACGATGGTGAAGCGCGAAACGCCCAGCTTGGATTCGACCAGGGCAGGGCGGATGATCCACGGGTTGTTGGTGAACCGGATCACGTCGCCGCCCACTGGCCCTGCAATCGCCATGGACACCGCATCGGGCAGACTGCCGCCCTTTTGCGCGCGGTAATCCTCCCACGCGGTCTGGAAGCTGGCGTGATCCTCGGTGTGCAGTGTGATCGGCTCGTCGAGCACGATCGTGCCGTCACCGCTCTTGCTGGCGATGGCGAAGCGGGCGTGGGTGCCGCCGATATCTACGGTGACCAGTTCCATCACAGCCCCGCCAGTGCGAGCATCGCGCTGCCGCCGCGTTCCGCCTCGTCGGCGCTGGCGCGCATCATGGCGAACAGTTCGCGCCCCGTGCCCATGTCGGGCTTGGGGTCGGGTGCGGGAGTGCGGGTGGAGAGATCGGCAGTGGTGGAAAGCGTGCCGGTCTCGGCGCAGACCTTCACCACGTCGCCATCCCGAAGCAGCGACAGCGGGCCACCGCCCAGCGCTTCCGGCGAGCAGTGAATGGCGGCGGGCACCTTGCCGCTCGCTCCGCTCATGCGGCCATCGGTAACCAGCGCCACGCGGTATCCACGATCCTGCAGGACGCCCAACGGCGGGGTAAGCTTGTGCAGTTCTGGCATGCCGTTGGCGCGCGGCCCCTGGAAGCGGACGACGACCACCACGTCCCTGTCCAGTTCGCCGGTCTTGAAGGCATCGGCCACCTGCTTCTGCGTCGAGAAGACGCGGCATGGTGCCTCGACGGTCCAGCGTTCGCGCTCCACGGCGGAGGACTTGAAGCAGGCGCGGCCGAGATTGCCCTCGACCAGCCGCATGCCGCCGTCGGGCTGGAACGGGCTGGATGCGGGGCGCAGCATTTCCTTGTCGCCGGAAGGCCCGGTGTCACGCCAGCCGAGAGTGTCTTCCTCCAGCCACGGCTCCTGCGCGTACTGCGCCATGCCGCGTTCCTCGCCAACGCCGATCACGTCGGCATGGGCAAGCCCCGCGCCCAGCAGTTCCTTGATGACGAAGCCCATGCCGCCCGCGTCGTGGAAGTGGTTCACGTCCCCCGAGCCGTTGGGATAGACGCGCGCGAGCAGCGGCACCGCGCTGGAAAGCTCGGCGAGATCGGTCCAGTCGATCTGCACGCCTGCCGCCCGCGCGAAGGCGGGGATGTGAATGGCGTGATTGGTGGAGCCGCCGGTCGCCAGCAGGCCGACCGCGGCGTTGACCACGGCCTTCTCGTCGATGCAGTGGCCCAGCGGACGGTAGTCGTTGCCGCCCCGGCCCATCGCCGCGACGCGGTGCACGGCGGCACGGTCCAGCGCCTGGCGGATCTTCGTGCCGGGCTGGAAGAATGCGGCGCCGGGCACGTGCAGGCCCATCAGTTCCATCATCATCTGGTTGGAATTGGCGGTGCCGTAGAAGGTGCAGGTGCCGGGCGAGTGATAGCTGCCCAGTTCGCTGTCGAGCAGTTCCTGCCGCGTCGCCTTGCCCTCCGCATAGAGCTGGCGAACGCGCTGCTTTTCCTTGTTGGAAACGCCGCTGGGCATGGGGCCGCCGGGCACGAAGACCGCGGGCAGGTGGCCGAAGCGCAGCGCGCCCATCAGCAGGCCGGGTACGATCTTGTCGCAGATGCCCAGCAGCAGCATGCCGTCGAACATGGCGTGGGAAAGGGCGATGCCGGTGGAAAGCGCGATCACGTCGCGGCTGAACAGGGAAAGCTCCATGCCCGTCTCGCCCTGCGTCACGCCGTCGCACATGGCAGGCGTGCCGCCGGCGACCTGCGCCGTCGCGCCCACTTCGCGGGCGTAGATCTTCAGCCGCTCGGGATAGCGATAGTAGGGCGCGTGGGCGCTCAGCATGTCGTTGTAGGCACTGACAACGCCGATGTTGGGGCCGCGATTGGCCTTCAGCGCATCCTGGTCTTCCATCGCGCCGGCATAGGCGTGGGCGAGGTTGGAACAGGATACCTGGCTCCGCTCGGGCTGGTTGTCGGCCTCGTGGTCGATCAGGTCGAGATAGGCACGGCGCGTATCCTTCGATTTCTCGATGATGCGCTGCGTCACGCGTTCGACGATGGGGTCGAGGCTACTCATGCCAGCTTACTCCGTCACGTTCGGCCAGGGCGATGGCCGCACTGGGGCCCCAGCTTCCGGCGTTGTAGGTCTTGGGCGTCTTGCCCTCCGCTTCCCAGCCCGCGCGGATCGCGTCGATCCATTTCCACTGCGCCTCCACCTCGTCGCGGCGCACGAACAGCGTCTGGTCGCCGCCGATCAGGTCCAGCAGCAGGCGTTCGTAGGCGATGCGCTTGTGCTTGCCGGTAAAGGCGTCGGGCATGCGGATGTCGAGCGGCACTTCTCGCAGGGTCATCCCCTCGTGCTCGATGCCGGGCACCTTGGCCATCATCGACAGCGAGATGTTTTCCTCGGGCTGGATGCCGATCACAAGCCTGTTGGGCTTCAGCCTCGCGTCGGGAAAGATCGAGTGGGGCACGCTGCGGAAATTGACGATGATCTCGGTCACGCGCTCGGGCAGACGCTTGCCGGTGCGCATGTAGAAGGGCACGCCCTGCCAACGCCAGTTGTCGATATGCGCCTTCAGCGCGACGAATGTCTCGGTATCGCTTTCGCGGCCCAGTTCCTCGTCATAGCCGGGGACGATCTCGCCGTTGGAGGCCCCGCCGCGATACTGGCCGGTCACGCTCTCCTCGTCGGTCAGGCCGCGCAGGGCGCGCAGCACCTTCACCTTCTCGTCGCGCACGGCGCCGGCATCGAAGCTGCTGGGCGGCTCCATCGCCACCAGCGCCAGCAGTTGCAGCATGTGGTTCTGCACCATGTCGCGCAGCGCGCCCGCGCCGTCATAGAAATCCACCCGGCTTTCCAGGCCCACCGTCTCCGCCACCGTGATCTGCACGTGGTCGATGTGCTGCGAGTTCCACAGCGGCTCGAACAGGATGTTGGCAAAGCGCAGGGCGATAAGGTTCTGCACCGTCTCCTTGCCGAGGTAGTGATCGATGCGGAAGATGCGGCTTTCCGGGAATGCGCCCGCCACCGCATCGTTGATGGTGCAGCTGCTTTCCAGATCCGTGCCCAGCGGCTTTTCCAGGCAGATGCGGGAGCGATCGTCGGCCAGCCCGTGCGTGGCCAGCCCTTCGATCGTCTGCTTGAACAGGCTGGGAGCGGTCGACAGGAAGATGGCGATCTCGCGATCCTTGCCCACTTTCTCGGCCAGTTCGGCGTAGCCTTCGGGCGTGGTCACATCCATCTGGCTGTAGCGCAGCCGGTTGAGGAAATCCGCCATTCCGCCGCGGCGCTCTGCCGGAAGGAACTTCTCGATCGCCTCGCGCGCAAAGCTGCGGAACTCGTTGTTGGTCAGTTCCGAGCGGGCGGTGCCGATGATTTCCAGTTCGGAGGGGAGCAGGTCTTCCGCGTCCAGCGCGCAGAGGGACGGCAGCAGCATGCGCCGCGACAGGTCGCCCGTGGCGCCGAAAAGAATGAGCGTTTGTGCCTTGGTGCTCACGCGGTCTCCGTGGTCTGCGTGCAGGATATCGGGGCCAGTTCTAACGTCCCTCCATGCTGCGTCGCAACATTAACATTCGTTTTCCTTGCCCGCCGCGCTGTCTAGGTTATCCTGTGAACGTTCACAAGAAGCGAATTATAACTTTGCCGGTCTAATCGCTTTCGCTCACCGATACACTGCAGTCCTTGAACTTGGACAAGCCGAAGGTGGTGAGGAAGGACACGTCGGCGGCATCACGGCCGATGCCGATCTTCGCGGTACGATCCGATTCGGCCATGCGGGTGGCATCGACGATGTACCACGCGCCGCCGCCGGGCGTGGTGGGATCGTTCAGGAACACTTCCGCCACGGCATGGAAATCGGGCGGCTCCACCCCGGGCGCATAGCAGCTGACGTAGCGGGCAGGAATGGTGGAGGCGCGGGCGAAGCAGATCATCACGTGCGCGTAGTCGCGGCAGATTCCGCGCCGTTCCACGAAAGTGTCGAGGGCGGTGGTCGTGGCGTCGGATGCGCCGGGTTCGTAGTGGAAATTGTCCGCCATCCAGTCGCACATGGCGACGATCTGCTCGCCGCCGGACAGGTGGCCGAAGCGGTCGGCGATGAAGCTCTGCATCCGTTCCGCCTGGCAGTAGCGGGAATCGAACAGGTACTCGACCGCCTCGCCCGGCAGGTCGTGCGGGTCCATGCGCTTCAGGCCGGCAAGGTCAGGCACCATCCGCTCGACCTCTACCCGCGCGGTGTATTCCACGCTGTAGTCGCCCTGCGCGCGCACCCAGATGCGTTCGCCCACGCTGTTGTGGGCGGGCACGCGTGCCGTGTGCATGGCCGGCGACAGCTGCGTGTCGCTGGAGAGGATCTTCTGTTCGGGGATCGCCGCGGCCTCGAACTGCAGGAGCAGGTCTGTCGGCTGGTCGAGGTGAAACGCAAAGTTGGCGGAGATATCGATTGGCATATGCGGGGCGAACGAGTGGAGCGTCGGTAAGTTTCTGCCAAAATCCGACAAAATGCTGGTCAGCTCTGGCGACAATCGGCATGCAAGGCGGAAGGGGAGGGCAAGTCCATGAAATTGAGCATTAATGTCTTTGCGGGCGCGGCCCTGTGGCTGGCCGTCCTGCCGCAGCCGGCGGTTGCACAGGAAGCGGACCTGTCGAAGCTCGCGGACGACGCTTTGCTCGAGCAGCTTGGCGGCGATCGCTGGATGAACGAACCTTGCGATTTCGGCAGGGCGCTGGTCGCCGAGATATCCCGACGCGAAATCAGTCCGCCCGACATGGCGGACGCAGCGACCCAGATCGCCAAACTGCTGTGCGCAACGCAGCAGGGGGAATATCGCCGCGCCATGGACGCGCTTCAGGCCCTGGAACGCCGCCAGCCAATGCCCGCCTTCGATGCGATGGCATTCGCTCTTTACGAAGAACTGGACGAGGCAGATGCCGCCCTCCTGCGCTTCACCAATCTCATGACGGACACCTCGGGGGCTGGGCTGACGGCCTTGCCACCCGAAAGCGTCTGGGCGTTTTCCCGCACGATGAGCTCCACCGGGCGCAGCGACGAATTCGACTTGCTCGCCCTCGAAATTTACGAAGGCGGTCTGTTCGAGAGGCTCGACCCGGTGCTGCACAGTTCGCTTGCCACACGGGCGCTGAATCGCGCGGCCCGGGACGATCGCCCGGAGATCGCGCTCGACCTGCTGGATCATATTCGCCTGCCGAACGACTATGCAGTGATGCTGGCCGACCGCGAACTCGCCTCTCTGTGGCCGCAGATCGAAGCCCGAGCGGGCGAAAACTTGGCGAATGTGAGCGGCGCCTATGTCGACTGGACTGCCGCGCAACTCGAAGCCGATCCGACTGATCGCGATCTCTTCGGCGATGCCGTGCGTGCGCTCTACATGGATGGCCGCTTCGAGGAGGCTGTCGCCCTTTCACGCACCACCATCGACCATCGCGATGATGGCATCGCAGAGGGCGAGGCCTGGGCCATGAACATAGAAGGCTACTCGCTTGATACGCTGGGCCGCGAGGAAGAGGCCGACGCCGTGTTCGATCGACTGGCGAGCTACGACCCCAAGGAGAACCTGTGGGTCGTCAATTTCGTTATCAACCGCGCCATTCGCCTGGCCCGGCTTGGTCGCTGGGACGAGGCGCTGGAAGCCAATGCCTTGGCGCGCGAGATCGCCACCACCGAGGGCACTACCTATGCACGTATGCTGGTGGCTGGCACGCAGTTGTGCACGCTATCGGCGCTCGATCGCGGGGAGGACGCGGCCGTCGAGCTCGAATTCCTCCGCGAAAATGCCGCCGAACATCCCGGCGTCGCCGCCGACGCTCTTCTTTGCGCGGGGCTCGAAGATGAGTCGGCAGGATTGGTGGCTGAAGTGCTTGCCGACGATGATCGATACGAGAAGATCACCGATGCCTATCAGCCGCAAACCTTCGGCTTCTTCCATTTGCCTGGCTTGCTACCCAGGGTGCACGATCTGCTCGACACCCATCCCGAGCTTGTCTCTGCCTTCGAGAAGCGCGTGCGGCAAATCCCGGAGCGATTTACCCCGCGTCTGGCCATTCGCCGTGCAGATCTGGCGGGAAGCCGCGCGCGCTAGGCGCCGACAATATGTGCCACGATCTCGCGCCGGTGCGGTGCGCGGCGGTGTTCGGCGAGGTAGAGGCCCTGCCAGGTGCCCAGCAGCATGCGCCCGTTCGCAACAGGCACGCTGAGCGAGGCGCCCGTCAGCATGGTGCGGATATGCGCGGGCATGTCGTCCGGGCCTTCGCTGTCGTGCTCGTACTGGCTGCCTTCGGGCACGGCCCGGTCAAGCCAGCGCAGCAGATCGCGCTGCACGGCGGGCGCTGCGTTCTCGTTGATGAGCAGGCTGGCTGAGGTGTGGCGACAGAACAGCGTGACAAGGCCGGTCTCGATGCCTGTCTGGTCGAGCCAACCCGCCACCTCGTCGGTAAATTCGTACAGGGCCTGGCCGTCGGTCTGGATGGTGAAGCGGTGCTGATCGTGTTGCATGGCTTCCTATATAGGGACGCATGACTGCGCAGATAGACCTGTTTCCCGATGCCCCCGCGTCGCCGCCCGTCCCGGGCCTGCGGCTGGTGCCCGATGCGATCTCACTCGCGATTGAGAAGTCGCTGATCGCGCGGATCGACGCCGCGCCGCTGGAACCGTTCCGCTTCGGCCAATGGACCGGCAAGCGGCTGACCGCCTACTACGGCTCCGCCTACGATTTCCAGCGCGGCCGCACCTCGCCCGCGCCGCCGCTACCCGAATGGCTGCTGGACCTGCGCGAAAGGCTGGCTCCGCAACTGGGGCTGTCGCCGCAGGCACTGCAGCAGGCGCTGCTGATCCGTTACGATCCCGGCGCGGGCATTGGCTGGCATCGGGATCGCCCGCAGTACGACACCGTAGTGGGCCTTTCGCTTGGCGCGCCAGCCACCTTGCGCCTGCGCCGTCGACGCGGGGAGAACGGATTCGAACGCCGCGCCGTGCCACTGGCTCCGCGCGCCGCCTACCTGCTGGCGGACGAGGTGCGCGATGAGTGGGAACATTCGATAACGCCGATGGACCAGCCGCGCTGGTCGATCACCTTCCGCAGCTTGCGTTGACTCCCCCAAAGACGGCTGGACCCCTCCGCGATTTCGCGGCATGCTGGCTGCGGGAAGGAGAAATCATGCGTATCGCGGCATTTATCGCGCCCATCACGGCTTTGGGCCTGGCGCTGGCCATCCCGGCCTTTGCCCACCATTCCTTCGCGGTCTATTTCGACCCGGAGGATACCGTATCGCTGGAAGGGACGGTCACCTCCTTCCGCTTCACCAATCCGCACGGCACCGTGGTGCTGGATGTCGACGGCCAGGAATGGCGCGCTGAAACCAATGCGCCCGTCGTGCTGCGCCGACGCGGCTGGGACAGGTCCAGCCTGAGACCCGGAGAAACCGTGACGCTGACCGGCTGGCGCGCGCGCGACGGCCGGCGCTACATTCGCCTGCAATCGGCGCGCGATGCCGGCGGCGCGCTGATCGGCAACGCGCCTTTCGGCCAGAACGACGATTGATGGCATCCATGCGACTGACTGCCGCCGCTACCGCCGCGCTGCTGCTTGCCGTTCCCGCACAGGGGCAGGACGCGCCGCCCGACCTTACGGGGTTCTGGGGCCCCGTCTTCGACCTGGGAGAGCCGGCGCCCGACATGCTGGAGAGACTGCCCGAGGGAACCGTGCTGGTGGAGGACACCGGCGTGGTGGAATTTCCGCGCGGCGAATACGGCGGGCTGGAGCCGACGGAAGAGGCCCTCGCCCGAGCCGAGGACTGGCAGCCGGAAGACGAGATGACCCTGTCGCGCGTCTGCCTGCCGCCCAGCATCGTCTACGCGCTGCAAGGCCCGTTCCCGTTCGAGATCCACCAGACCGACGAACTGGTGGTGATCCGCTACGAATATTTCGATCAGGTGCGGCTGGTGTTCATGGACGGCCGGGAGGCGCCGGACAATTACCCACATTCCAAGATGGGCTTCTCCACCGGGCACTGGGAGGGCGGCGACCTGGTGATCGAGACGAGCCACATCACGCCCAGCACCATCACCAACAACGGCCTCGATCATTCCGAGGACCTGCGCATGGTCGAACGCTATCGCCTGGATGACGAGAGCGGGCGGCTGGTAGCCACGCAGTGGTTTTCCGATCCGGCGATGATAACCAACGCCGGTGTCCGCTGGATCGAGTGGGAAAAGCGCGAAGGGCAGCATGTCTATCCCTACGAATGCGATCCTTCCTTCGCGCTGGAATATTCCGCCGCCGAATAGGCTTGCGCGCACCTTTTCCGGCGTTAGTCTCCGCTGCAACGAAAAGGGGACTTTCATGCATTCGTTGAAACGCGCGGCCATGGCCGTCACCGCCATGGCGGCCGCGCTGTCGGCATCGGCCCTCGGCTCGCAGGCCTTGGCCCAGGATCGGCCCATCGCCTTCGAAAATGCCACCATTTACACCATGGCAGGCAATAGTGGCCTTGGTGCGATAGAAGGCGGTACGCTGGTTATTCAGGGCGGCGAGATCGTGGCCGTGGGCGCGGACGTGGCCGTCCCCGCCGATGCCGAGCGGCGCGATGCCACGGGCATGGTGATCCTGCCGGGCATCGTCGATACCCACTCGCATATCGGGCAGGTTTCCGGGGCCGACAGCTCCGCCGCGATCCAGCCGGACGTGCGCGCGCTCGATTCGATCAACGTGCGCGACAGTTCCATCAACCGCGCCCGTTCGGGTGGCGTCACCACCGCCAACATCATGCCGGGTTCGGGCTATCTGATGAGCGGGCAGACCTTCTACATGCACCTGGCCGACGGCAACACCATCGAGGACTATGCCTGGATGGACGAGGACGGCAACGTGCTGGGCGGGATGAAGATGGCCAACGGCACCAATCCCCTGCGCGAAAGCACCGCCTTTCCCTCCACCCGTGCGCGCAGCGCCGCCATGGTGCGCTCGCACTTCGTCGCCGCGCAGGAATACTGCGAGGGCGACCGCTCTCCGCGCGACCTCGGGATGGATGCCATGTGCGAGGTGCTGGACGGCACCCGCCTGGTGCACTTCCACACCCACCGCAGCGACGACATCATGACCGCGCTGCGCCTGCACCGCGAGTTCGGGTTCGACATGCTGATCCAGCACGGCATCGAAAGCGGGCAGGTGGCCGGCGAGATTGCCGCGGCGGGCGTGCCCGTCTCCGCCATCCTGATCGACAGCCCCGGCGGCAAGCTGGAAGCGGCCGAGGCCGATATCGACACCGCCGCCCGGCTGGAACAGGCGGGCGTGTTTGTCTCGCTGCATTCGGACGACAACATCGTCGATAGCCGGATGATGTTCCGCCAGGCCGGCATCGCGGTGCGTGCGGGCATGAGCCGCGAAGGCGCCCTGCGCGCGATCACCATCAACGGCGCGGTGCAGCTGGGCCTGGACGAACACGTGGGCAGCCTGGAAGTCGGCAAGATGGCCGATATCGTCGTGCTCACCGGCGATCCGCTGTCGGTCTATACCGACGTTGCGGAAACCTGGGTAATGGGCGAACTGCTCTACGACAGCTCCGATCCGGAGGACCTGCTGATGGCCACAGGAGGCTACGGCGCGGGCAATCCGCAGACCAACACCCACGTTCTCGAACGCGAAGCGCGCATGCTGGGAGACGCCCGATGAACACTCTTGGCAAGACGATCCTCGCCGCAACCACGACCGCGCTGCTTTCCACCACCGCTTTCGCGCAGGACGTCGCCGTGCGCGGCGGACAGGTGTGGACCATGGGTTCGGCAGGCGTGATCGAAGACGGCGTGGTGGTGATCGAGGACGGGCGCATCACCGCGGTCGGCCCGGCTGCCAGCACGACCATCCCCACCGGCATGCAGGTGCTGCAAGCGCCCATCGTGACGCCGGGACTGGTGGATGCCCATTCCACCGTCGGCCTGACCGGCTACCTGAACCAGCCTGACGATCAGGACCAGCTCGACGACTCCGAACCGGTGCAGCCGCACCTGCGCGCGGTAGACGCCTACAACCCGCACGACCGGCTGGTGCAGTGGGTGCGCGAACTGGGCACCACCACGCTGCACACGGGCCACGGCCCCGGCGCGCTGGTCTCCGGACAGACCATGGTGGTGAAGACCGTGGGCAATACCGTGGATACAGCGCTGGTGGAGGACGGCACGATGGTCGTCGCCAACCTGGGTGCCTGGGCGCTCGACCAGGAAGGCTCTCCCGGCACGCGCGCCAAGCAGATGGCCATGCTGCGCCAGGCACTGGTGCAGGCGCAGAGCGGCGACATGGAAGACGATGATGACGACGCCGAGGAAAACGGCACGCGCGACCTGGTGAACGAGGCGTTCCGGTCGGTCATCCAGGGCGAACGCCCGCTGCTCGTCACCGCCCACCGTGCGCAGGATATCCAGTCCGCCCTGCGGCTGGCCGACGAGTTCGACATCGACGTGGTGATAGACGGCGCGGCGGATGCGCACATGATGCTGGACGAACTGCGCGAGGCCGGCGTCTCGGTCATCCTCCACCCCACCATGGCCCGCAACGAGGGCGAGATGGAAAACGCCGCCTTCACCACCGCCAGCGTGCTGGCCGAGGCTGGCATACCCTTCGCGCTGCAATCGGGATACGAGGCCTATGTGCCCAAGACCCGCGTGGTGCTGTGGGAGGCCGGTTTCGCCGCCGGCAACGGCCTTTCGCGTGAAGATGCGCTGGCCAGCGTCACCATCGACGCCGCCCGCATCATCGGCATGGACGAGCGCATCGGCAGCCTCGAAGTCGGCAAGGACGGCGACGTGGCGATGTTCGACGGTGACCCCTTCGAATACACCAGCCACGTAACGGGCGTGGTGATCGAGGGCGAGGTGGTGAGCGAGGCGGTACGCTGACCGCCTCGCCACAGGCGATCAGAAAGCGATCGAGGCGGAAGCCCTCACCGTGCGCGGCGTGCCCTGCAGCAGCGCCGGGTTGAAGGCGTCGAAAGCCGACGCCCAGTAGGCCTCGTTCGTCACGTTATCGACGGTGAGACGCAGGGTCACCGGGCTTTCGCCCGCCGCGAAGACATAGCGCGCGCCAAGGTCCAGCACGGTCCAGCTGTCGAGTTGCAGCGTATTGGCCGCATTCGCTTCCTGCTCGCCGGTGTGGGTCACGCGGCCGTTCAGCGTCAGCCCGCGCGCGAAGGGCACATCCCATTCGACGTTCGCGATCGCCGCGAAACCGGGCACGCCGGGCGCGTCCAGCCCGCTGTCGAATTCCGCGTCGACCCATGCCAGGCCGGTGATAACGCGCAGGCTGGGGGCGACCTCGCCGTTCAGGGTCAGCTCGATCCCGCTGTTGGACTGTTCGCCCACATAGTCGAAGCGGGTCTCGCCCGATCCGTCGGTAACGAAGCCCTCGCCGGGTCGTTCGATGCGATACAGCGACACGGTGGCGAAGATCGAAGGGTCGAAATAGACCTTCCCTCCGACCTCGTACTGCGTCGACATGCGCGGTGCCAGCACGGCGCCGGGATTGGAGATTTCCGGGTCCAGCGGGGCGACCGGCCCTTCCTGCAGGGCCTCGATGTAATTGCCGTAGAGCGACAGCCCCTCGACCGGCTTCACCACCACGCCGACAACCGGGGTCACCGCGTCCTCGACATAGCTGGTGTCCAGCCCGCCACCGAAATAGCTGAAACGCTCGATCTCGATATCCTGCCAGCGCAGCCCGCCGGTCACGAGGATGCGATCGTCGAGCAGGCCGATGGTGTCGGAGACGAACAGGCTGGAAAGCTCGCGCTTGGTGATGGGGTAGGGATCGTCGAGGTCGCCCCCGGCAAAGGCGGTGGGCTGGGGAGCCACCTGCACGGTGTCGTAAAGGTTCGTCTCGAACGGGCTGAAGAAGTCGTAGGCGGTCCGGTCTTCCTGCCAGATCATGTTGCCGCCCACGTTCAGGCTGTGCGTGATCGGTCCCGTCGCGACCTGTGCGCGAAGCCCGGCCTCCACGGCCTGATTGTCCTGCTCGTAGGGGATGAAGGAGTGGAAGCCGCTCGTCGCCGCGCCGGTGTCGGCATCGGTCACCTGGATGCCGCCGTAGATGCCTTCCTCGTCCCCGCTGCGCGCGCCCAGCTTGGCATAGGCCAGCACGTTTCGGGCAAGGTCCAGCTCGAAGCTGAGCGTCCCGAACACGTCGGTGAGTTCGGTGTAGGTATAGTCCTGCGCATAATTGGCATCGGCATCCGGCACGCGCGGCAGCTCGTCGGTGAGGAAGCTGACCTTGGGACGCAGCGAGTCCACGCGCACTTCCTGGTAGGCGATGTCCAGCGCGGCGCGGAAAGCCCCGCCATCGTAGTCCAGCGCCCCGCCAAGAACCTGCGTGCGACGATCCTCGCGGTCGATGGCGACTTCGCCATCGCGATAGGCGCCGTTCACGCGCAGGCCGAATTCCCGGTTCTCACCGAAGCGGCGCGACACGTCGAAACTGCCGCCGACATGGCCGTCGCCCACGAAGGTCGCGGTGGCGCGGGCGCCATCCTCGCCAGCCCGCTTGAGCACCAGGTTGACGCTGCCGCCAATGCCCGATCCGCCCGGCGCCGCCCCGTTGAGGAAGGCGCTGGAGCCGTTGAGCACCTGCACCTGCTCGAACAGTTCCGGGGCCACGAGCTGGCGCGGGGCGATGCCGTACAGGCCGTTCACGCCCACGTCGTCACCGAACAGCGAATAGCCGCGGATCACGAACTGTTCGGCCGCGTTGCCGAAACCGTAGGTGGTGCGCACGGTGGGGTCGTTCTCCAGCACCTCTCCGATAGTGAGCGGCTGCTGGTTGTATATCAGCGTCTCGTCGAAGCTGCGGATGGCGAATGGCAGGTCTTCGGCGCGCTGCGATCCCAGCACGCCCGCATCGCCGCCGTTGACGACTTCGGTGGCGTTGTTGCGCTGGGCCGTCACGATGATGGCATCGCTATCCTGCGCAGCGGCGGGGACGGCAAGGGCGGCGGCCAGTGCGGACAAAGAAATGGCAGAAAGACGGTGCGTCATGAGTGGTCCTGTCTGTGTGGAGAAGATGGGTCAGCCGCGCCGCGCCCAGCAACGGGCGAGCACGACGAGGGGCAAGGCAAGCAGGCCCCAGGAAAGCAGATCGGGTAATCCGTCGCCGGTCAGGCCGATGACGAGACCCGCGACGGTTGCCACCAGCAGAAGGGCGGGAATGGCGAATACGGTTGCGACGCCCGCGCGGCGCCGCCGGCGGTGGGGTGCCATGGCCTTCATGCCGGCTGGCCTTCCATCGCCCCCAGCGCGATCTCGTCGATCCGTCGTTCCATGTGTGCGGGCGAGCGACGAAGCCACAGCATGACGCCGGTCCACAGGACCCAGATCGTCAGCAGCGTCATGGCGGCCCAGGCGAATTTCAGCGGGAGTCCGCCATAGTCGCCGAAGTGGAGCGGTTTCGACAGCATCAGCGCCTGGTTCAGTGGGGGCATCGCGCGCGCATCGGTAAGCCGGGCGCTGCGCGCGTCGATCAGGGCCGGGGTGAGGATGTGCTGTGTCAGCGGACGGTCACCCTGGAAGAACACGGCGTAGTGATGTCCGGTGCTCCAGTCGCCGCCGGGAAAGCCGATGAACTGCGGCGACCGCCCCGGCAGCGCTTCCTGCGCGGAGGCCATGGCCGCGTCCAGCGAGCCGTAGTCTTCTGGGGGCAGGGCGCCGCGCCCTTCGTAGAGCGCGGTCATCTCGGCCAGTTCGCCGTTGCGCCAGCTGTCGACCAGGGGGTCGGCAAATGCGTTGATAACCCCCGTCAGGCCGACCACCAGCATCCATCCCAGCGCGACGATGCCGATCAGGTTGTGCTGGTCCAGCCGGCGCACCCGCCGGCTCCGCCGCGTGCGCAGTGTGCCGAAGTGGAGGCGGCGCATGAACGGCGCGTAGAGCACGACCCCGGAAACGAGAGAGGTGACGAACAGCACGCCCATCACTCCCAGGAACAGCATGCCCGGCAGGCCGAGGAAGAGGTCCGTGTGAAGCTGGAGGATGAAGTCCATGAAGCCGCCGCCGGGGGCGGGACCGAGCGATTCTCCGGTCGAACGGTCGAGGAAAAGCAGGGTCATCTCATCGCCCGGCGCATCGGGCGCGGGGCCGGTCGTAACGGTCAGCAGCGGGCTTTCCTGGCTGAAGGCCATGAACAGCGGCACTTCGCCGGGCCGCTGGGCCAGCGCGGTTTCGAGCATGGTATCGAGAGGCAGCCCGGATTCGGCGGAAGGCGCACCGGGCAGGGTCGCGTCGTAGTCTTCGCCGAATGCCGCGTCGATCTCGTCATGGAAGATGAGCGGCAGTCCGGTGACGCAAAGCATCAGGAGGAACAGGGTCGCGACGAGGCTGGTCCACTTGTGGACCAGGAACCACCCCTTGATCGTCGACCGTCGCATGCGCGCCCCAGATTCTCTTCACGCCCGCGGCGAATCCACAGGCGGCAGTGGCGCTGGCTAGAGATTGCACTCGCGACGGTCAATGATAATCATTTGCAATAGCAGGAGGTCGCGCGACGTCGCCCAGGGGTGTCCCGGATGACTGACGGCTGTCCTACAAAGCCACAAGCCTTCAGCCCGATGCCGCTCTTTCACACCGTCCGTTCTGACGTATCGGTGCGCCTCCGGCTTCAACTCTGCGGAAGGTGACATTTTTCTCCGCGAAATTGTCGGCGAAGCATTTGTTCTCAGATGTTTGCAACGGAACGGAAATTTTCGAAACACCCGCCTGGGCGTTCCGCATTTCCTCGATTCAGCCGGCGGAGATGACCCCGAACAGGTCGTGCGCGTCGGCGTCTTCCACCTCCACGTCCACGAAATTGCCGGGTTCCAGAGTTTCGGTGACGTTGCGCAGGAACACCTGCCCATCGATTTCCGGAGCGTCGGCCTGGCTGCGGCCCGTGGCGCCCACGTCGCCGTCCTCGTCGGGTTCGCCCACCTCGTCGATGATCACGGGGATGGTCTTGCCGACCTTGGCGGCCAGCTTGGCGGCGCTGATCCGTTCGGTGACTTCCATCACGCGGGCGAAGCGTTCTTCCTTCACCGCCTCGGGCACGGGATCGGGCAGGGCGTTGGCCGCCGCGCCTTCCACCGGTTCGAAGCGGAAAGCTCCCACCCGGTCGAGCTGCGCTTCTTCCAGCCAGTCCAGCAGGTACTTGAAGTCGTCCTCGGTCTCTCCGGGGAAGCCGACCACGAAGCTGCTCCGCACCGCGATCTCGGGGCAGATCTCGCGCCAGCCCTTCAGCCGTTCGAGAACCTTCGCCTCGTTCGCCGGGCGCCTCATGGCCTTCAGCACGCTGCGGCTGGCGTGCTGGAAGGGAATGTCGAGGTAGGGGGTCAGCAATCCCTCGGCCATCAGCGGGATGACCTGGTCCACGTGGGGGTAGGGGTAGACGTAGTGCAGGCGCACCCAGGGCACCGCGCCCTCGGTGGTGCGCATCTGGCCGAGTTCGCGGGCAAGGTCGGTCATGTGGGCGCGGACCGGGTGGCCCTTCCATTCGCGCTCCTCGTGCCGGGTGTCGACGCCGTAGGCGCTGGTGTCCTGGCTGATCACCAGCAGTTCCTTCGTGCCGGCGGCCAGCAGCTTCTCCGCCTCGCGCAGCACCGCATCGATCCGGCGGCTGGCCAGCTTTCCGCGCAGCGTGGGGATGATGCAGAAGGCGCAGGAGTGGTTACACCCCTCGCTGATCTTGAGATAGGAATAGTGCCGCGGCGTCAACTTGACGTCGGGCTGCGGGACGAGGTCGATATAGGGCCCCTGGCTGGGAGGAGCGGCCTCGTGCACGGCCTCCACCACGTCCTCGTACTGGTGCGCGCCGGTGATGGCGAGCACCTGGGGGAAGCGGGCACGGATCAGTTCCGCCTCGTCGCCCATGCAGCCGGTCACGATGACCCGACCGTTCTCGTTGATCGCCTCGCCGATGGCCTCCAGGCTCTCCTCCTTCGCGGAGTCGAGGAAGCCGCATGTGTTCACCAGAACGACGTCGGCGCCCTGGTAGTCCGGGCTCATTGCGTAGCCGTCCGCCCGCAGGCGCGTGAGGATGCGCTCGGAATCGACCAGCGCCTTGGGACAGCCGAGGCTGACCATGCCCACGCGCTTTTGTTCGGGAATCTGCGATGCCATGATGCGCGGCCCCCTACACCCGATTGCGCCTTTGGGCTAGAGCCGTATCGGGACGCGGACCCGGGTCGACTTGGGGAGTGGGAATATGGGCGATGTGAATCTGCTGGCCGTGGTGCTGGGCGCGCTGGCCTTTTTCGTGATCGGGGCGCTCTGGTACGGCCCGCTGTTCGGCAAGCCGTGGCGCGAGATGAACGGCATTACCGACGAAATGGTGAAGCAGGGACCGCGGGAGGGGCAGAACCCGACCTGGCTGATCATGCTGCTGGCCTTCCTGCTGGAGATGCTGGTGGTGCTGATGCTGGGTCACAATATCGCCCGCACCAGCGCACAGCCGCATGTCATCATGATGATGGCCGTAGGGTTCGGTGCGCTGATCATGGCCCCGGCGCTGGGGATCAACTACCTGTTCCAGATGCGCCCGGGGAAGCTGTTCGCGATCGACGCCGCCTATCTGGTCGTCGGCATGGCAGCGGCTGGCGGGGTCTTCGTCGCGCTGGGCTGAGAAAAGGGAGGCCTAGGCCTCTGCTCCGGCCTTGTCCTGGTCCTCCTGGTCGACCGAGGGGCGGATCTCGACCACGATGTCTCCGGCCTGGAGGCAATCCGCCTCGTGTTCCCAGAACCCGCAGGCACCGCCGTTGCGGTAGATGCGCAGGCCCCGGCCGCCGGTGGAAAGTTCGCTGAGCGGTCTGCCGATCTCCTCGGGCAGGACTTCGCGTTCCACCAGCTGCACCCGCCCGGTGATGGACGCAAGGTCGCCCAGGTAGTCGGCGATGTGCGCCCCGCGCGCGCTGCCTGCCAGCAGCAGGCCGGTGAACCGCACCGGGTTGATGACGTTGTCCGCACCCGCCTGGCGCGCAAGCAGTTCGTTGTCGGCGGCGCGCACGACGACGCTGATCGGGACCTTGGGCGCGAGGTGCCGCACGGTCAGGACGATCAGGATCGAGGCATCGTCGCGGCCGGCGGATACC
Source organism: Aurantiacibacter hainanensis (assembly GCF_036321025.1). NCBI lineage: Bacteria > Pseudomonadati > Pseudomonadota > Alphaproteobacteria > Sphingomonadales > Erythrobacteraceae > Aurantiacibacter > Aurantiacibacter hainanensis. Next base: position 762,089 of record NZ_JAZAPB010000001.1, on the reverse strand, counting down.
AGCACGGTCTGGGCCTTGCTGATGCGAACCGCCTCCAGGTTCTCGTCGCGCGTGGCGTCTGCCTCGATGACGTTGCAGCCCAGCGCTTCGGCCTGTTCGAGGCGTTCCTCGTCCATGTCCATCACGACGATGCAGGCGGGGTCGGTGCCGCGCTCGATAAGTTCGCCCACGGCCTCCGATCCGGAGACCCCGAAGCCGAGGACGACGACATGATCGGAAAGCTGGTCCTGGATGCGGGCCATGCGGAATTTCTCCCAGCTACGCTTGATGAGGAAGTTGTAGGCAGTGCCCACGAAAATGAACAGCACGGCGAAACGCACCGGCGTCACGATCAGCGCTTCCACCAGCCGCGCCCTGTCGCTGATGGGGGCGATGTCGCCGAAGCCGGTCGTCGTGATCGATATCATCGTGAAATAGATCACATCGAGAAAGCTGACATGGCCGTCGAGATTGTCGACCAGACCTTCGCGGTCCCACCAGTGGATCATCACCACGATGAAGATCAGGAAGACGGCCAGCCCCAGGCGAATGAACAGGTCGCCCCAGACCGGAATGTTGACCGCCCGGCGCAGCGGGGCAAAGCGGCGCTTGCCTACCCGCCGGGGCTCCGGCTTGATGTGCGAGCGAGCCATCCCTCAGCGCGTTCCGGTCACGCAACGAACCTGTCGGCAATATCCGAAATTGCGGAGTGGTGCGTCAGGTCGAGTTGCAGGGGCGTCACCGCGACGTAGCCATCATCGACGGCTTCGAGATCGGTGCCGTGGTCCAGCGTGTGCTCTGCATCCTGCAGGCCGAACCAGTAGTATTTGCGCCCGCGCGGATCCGTGCCCTCCGCCAGGGAGCCGCGGGCATAGTCGTGGAAGCCCTGCCGCACGACGCGGATGCCGCGCACGTCGTCTGCGGGCAGTGGCGGGAAGTTGACGTTCACCAGGGTTCGCTTGGCCATCTGCATGTCGATCAGCGGTTCCAGCACGCGCTTGCCCCACTGCGAGGCCGCGTCGAAACCCGGCCCCTTTTCGCGGAACGCCTGACTGAGGCCGATGGCCGGAATGCCTGCTAGCGCGGCTTCCATCGCCGCGGAAATGGTGCCCGAATAGGTGATGTCGTCGCCCAGGTTCTCGCCCGCGTTGACGCCGGAAAGCACAAGGTCGGGCTTGCGATCCGCGAACAGCTTTCGCAGGGCCAGATTGACGGAGTCGGTGGGCGTCCCCGTCACGCTGTACCGCCGCTTCCCGTGCTCGCGCAGGCGTACGGGATGGTGCAGGGTCAGCGAGTGGCCCGCACCCGATTGCTCTTCTGCCGGAGCGCAGACCCACACATCGTCGGACAATTGGCTGGCAATGTCTTCCAGCACCTTGAGCCCGGGAGCATGGATGCCGTCGTCGTTGGTAAGCAGGATGCGCATGGATCAGGCGGGTACCAGTTTTTCGGTACCGCCCATATAGGGCATCAGGACTTCGGGCACCACGACCGAACCGTCTTCCTGCTGGTAGTTTTCCAGAACCGCCACAAGCGTGCGACCCACGGCCAGGCCCGAACCGTTCAGCGTGTGGACGAAATCGGTCTTCTTGCCGCCGTCCTCCGGCCGGTAGCGCGTATTCATGCGCCGGGCCTGGAAATCGCCGCACCAGCTGATCGAGCTGATCTCGCGGTAGGCATCCTGCCCCGGCAGCCATACCTCGAGATCGAAGGTCTTGCGAGCGCCGAAACCCATGTCGCCCGTGCACAGCAGCATCTTGCGATAGGGCAGCTTGAGCGCGCGAAGGACGCTCTCGGCGCTTTCCACCATGTGCTCGTGCTCGGCATGGGCGTCTTCGGGCCGGCAGATCGAGACGAGCTCGACCTTGTCGAACTGGTGCTGACGGATGAAGCCGCGCGTGTCCTTGCCCGCGGCACCGGCTTCGCTCCGGAAGCAGGGCGTCAGCGCGGTGAGGCGGATCGGCTCGGCAATGTTGTCGAGGATCTGTTCGCGCACGGAATTGGTGAGCGAAACCTCGGCCGTGGGGATCAGCCAGCGCCCGTCGGTCGTCTGGAACAGGTCTTCGGCAAACTTGGGCAACTGGCCGGTGCCGAATACCGCCTCGTCACGCACCAGCAGGGGCGGGGCGCACTCGGTATAGCCGTTCTCGCCTGCCTGCAGATCGAGCATGAACTGCGCGATCGCCCGGTTGAGGCGCGCCATCTGGCCGCGCAGGAAAGTGAAGCGCGCGCCGGACATTGCGGTCGCGGTTTCGAAATCCATGCCCAGCGGCGGCCCCAGGTCGGCATGCTCCTTCGCCTTGAAATGCAGGCTGTGGGGCGTCGTCCAGCGGCTGACCTCGAGATTGTCGCTTTCGTCCTCTCCTTCCGGAACTCCATCAGCGGGAAGGTTGGGGAGAGAGGCCAGCACAGCATTGAGCGCCGCCGCGATCTCCTTCTCCTCGTCCTCCACCTGCGGCATGGACTGCTTGATCTCTGCCACTTCGGCCTTCAGCGCCTCTGCCTTGTCCTTGTCGCCCTGGCCCATGGCCTGGCCGATCGCCTTGGACGCTTCGTTGCGGCGGCTCTGCATCTCCTGCAGGCGCGTGGTCAGCTGGCGCCGCTGCTCGTCGAGCTCGAGGATCCGCCGGGAAACGGGGTCTGCCCCGCGCCTGGCGAGGGCAGCATCGAACTGGTCGGGATTCTCTCGGATATAGCGCAAGTCATGCATGGCCGCGGGCTATGCCCCGCCAGATTGCCGCTTGTCCAGCATAGAGGCGCGCGATTGCGCACGGCGGGAACTTTTGGCCGGTTCGGGAACTGGAAAAGGCACGCGGAGGAGATGGACAAGGACCTGATTTGCTGGACAGGACTATAGAGAAACCTCCGCGGCGCACCCGCTTCGTGGACATCGTGAAAGGCGCCACGCGCCTAGCTATCGGTGCAGGGCTGATGCAGCCCGCGACCTTCGACAAGCAGACCCTGATGGATCGCGCGGCGGTTCGGGCCGGATCCGACGATTTCGGCGATCCGTGGTTCGAACAACCGTTTGCCGTTCTGCTGCAGGCTCTCGAATCCGAAGCGCAATTGCACGAGGCCGGCGCCTGGGTGGCGATGAAGCAGTGCGAGAAGGTGCTGGTGGACCGGTTGCGGGCGCAGCAGTGGTTTGCCACGCATCCCGAAATCCTTGCTCGGCCCCTGCTCAACCCGGTGTTCGTGGTCGGTCCCATGCGTTCTGGCACGACGCGGCTGCACCGGCTGCTCGCCGCGGACCGGCGTTTCGCGCACATGCGCAGCTTCGAGACGATTTCGCCGGTGCCCTATCCCGGCTTCACGTTCGAGGGGAAGGACGACCGGGTCACGCTGGCGAGGCGAGCTCGCAAGGTCGCCGACCTCGCCAACCCGCGGACGCTTTCCATCCATCCCACGGGACCGATGCAGCCCGAAGAGGAGCTGGGCCTGTTCGTGAACTCGTTCTGGGGCATGAAGCACGAGGCGCAGTGGCACGTGCCGAGCTACGGTCGCTGGTGCGAAGCGCAGGATGCGTCACCGGCCTATACGCAGATGGCCCGCCTGCTGCGGCTGATCGGCTGGTCGCAGCAGGCCAGTTCGCTCAAGCCCTGGGTGCTCAAGACGCCGCAGCACATGCTCGATCTGGATGCCCTGCTCCGCGTTTTTCCCGATGCGCGCTTCATTTTCACGCACCGCGACCCCCGGCAGGTGGTCGCCAGCTCGTCATCGCTCGCCTGGAACCAGACCTGCATCTATTCCGACCACGCCGATGCGCAGGACGTGGGCCGGGAATGGCTTCGCAAGACGCGTGTGCAGATCCAGCGCATGGAAAAGAGCCGCAGGTCGATCGCCCCCGACCGGATGATCGACGTGCATTTCGAGGATGTCGATCGCGACTGGCGCGCGGCGATGAAGCGGATCTACCGCTTTCTCGACCTCGATGTCGCCCATGCGTGGCCTGCCATGGAGGCCTATTGCGAGGAGGCCAGCGCTCTCAAGCGTCAGCCGCATCGTTATAGCCTGAACGAATTCGGGCTGACGGACGATGACGTGATGGATGAACTGGGCGACTACGCCCGCCGGTTCGACGTCCTGCGGGAAACGCGCGCGATCGGTCGCTAGGCCTCAGCCAGTCACGGAAGCAATTCGCGCCCGGCGCTCCACTTCCGGGCAGACCTGTTCAACGGGGTCGTCCTTCGGCGTGTACCAATGGGCGAGCGACTGGCCGCTCATCTGCTCCAGAACTTCGATGGAGGGGCCGTAATACTCGTTCAGACGTTCGCGCAGCTCGTCCGTAAGCGGCGGATAGTCGACCTTGCGCGCAATCATTCCGCGGGCGGCCTCGAACGGGCCGAAACCGCGCAGGGGGCGCACCAGGGGTTTCATCCACCCAAGATGCTTTCGCAAACCGGCGGGGACCAGCGGCGCCGACTTGTCCTTCACCTTTCGACGCGCCTTGGTGGCCAGCGGTCGGGGCGGCAGGCCCAGGTGAGCACGCACCTGTGTCATCTGCGCCTCGGGATCGGCCTTCACCCCGTCGAAGAACAGGATGAGAAGCTTTTCGCGCCCGAAGAGGTCGATGAACCGCTCAAGGTGCGAAGGGAAATTTCCGGAACCCAGGATCTGCACATGCTGGCTGACCGTGGGATCCAGGTAGGATGCGATGTCCGCGCTGACTTCGCCGCGCCTGTAGAGCATGCAATAGCTTGAATAGGCCCGCTCGATCGGGTTGCGCAGCTGGGCAATCAGTTTCGCCTGCGGCACGTCGCGGTGGAGGCGGGCGGCGGCTTCGGTCTGATAGAGATAGGAATTGGACTTTTCGCCAATCGTATTGCCCGGCTTCGCATCCTTGAAATGCGACAGGTACCAGTCTTCGCCGCGATCATACTCGCGCGAGAAATAGTGAAGCTCCGGATCAGGCATGTAGATGGCCGGATCCGCCTGCAGCTGGGTCTGCAACCAGGTAGTCGCCGACTTCGCGGCGCCAATGATGATGAAATCTATGTCACGAAATTGCATTGGTTCTTCATATACCTGGTTGTGACGATCTGACCACGCTCACTTCTATGAAAGTTGGATGGCTTTCATAGTCCGGAACGTCACAAGAATAGATTACTGTGCCATCGTCGTGTTCTTCGGATACGGTAAAACCCGGCCTGCTGTAGAAATCCGACACCATGCCGTTGCGATCCGCCGGAACGTATTCAGCGCGTAATGTCTGGACGCCGGCCTGCGCGGCGGTTTCGAAAAGGCCTTTCATCACGCGCCGTTCCCCACCGCGTTCCAGCACGCGGCACGATTGCAGCCACGTGTGATGACCTTGTTGAACATGCCGATCGAAATGAAGCCCAGCCCCGCGGCCAGGTCGACGGGATTGAGGCGAAGGAAGCGCCTTGACTGGATCTGCGGTTTGACTTCGCCGACGTAGGTGATCGGCCCGATGATCAGTTGCGGGAAGAAGCTGACGAAGGTGCCGTAGCGAAAGAACGCCGCCGAGACCGACCTGGCGATCGGGTGGAATGCAATCAGCGCGATTGGGAGGAATACGAAAAGGAAAAGAGGATCTGTGAATATCAAACCCGGTCTTCCCTCATTCAGCTTTCTGCACGATCGGTTCGAACGGGTTCGCCGACTGGTATCCGGCCAACATTCCCCAGGTAGGTCGCAAGAATGCAGAAACTCGCCCGATGCAGGAAGGGGGCATCGGTATAGTCCGGTGCCCGCTAGGACAGGCACATAATCACAATGGCTAATTCGAAGGATATGTCTTTGGAAAAGGGGCGCTTGATCGGATGGCGGCGATCGTTGCTAGACCCGGATGCGCGGGCGGTCCGTTCGATCAGCCCCGCAGGTTGATGAGTGAATCCAGCAGTCCGTCATCCGCGCTGGAGCAGACGCCCAGCACCACCGCCTCGTCGCAGCCTTCCGCGGTCACGTATGCGTGGCCCATGGTCGAATCCAGATAGATTCCCTCTCCCGCCTCGAGCGTGACCGGGTCGTAGTATTCCGAGATGACCTCTATCCGGCCTTCCATCACGTAGATGAATTCCTCGCCGTGGTGACGAACAAGGTCGCCGAATTCGCTGGCGCTCCGGGCGCGGATGCGGGTGACGATGGGGATCATGCGCTTTTTGCGCAGGTCGGTGCAGAGGTAATGATAGTCGTAATTGTCGGTCGTCACCTGCACCGCATTGTCCAGTGTCGCGATGCTGCGGCGGGCGGTGACCGGCTGGACTTCCTCCTCGTTTTCCTCGGCAAAGAGATCCGACATGCGGATATTCAGGCGCCGACTGACCTGCTGCAACTTGTCGTAGGTGAGCGTGAGGCGATCGTGCTCGACCTTGGACAAGGTCGAGACGGGAATGCCCGTCTTCGCGCTCATCTCCTTGAGGGTCCACCCCTTGCGCTTCCGAATATCGCGCATGACGCGTCCCAGGGTCGGGGTCTTGGCAGTCACAACGATCCTTTCGACACTTGGATTGACAATTTTCTAATCAGGATCATTATGTCCCCGTGACGCCAATTTGATGGCGGTCATCCTATTAGCACTATCGGCTAGCTGCAAGAAGCTCGCCAAGTAAATCAGGGAACCGTGATGCGCCTGACCAGAAAATTCGCCGCCTTGGCCGCCTTGCTCGCGCTCGGATCGCTCGCCGCGCAGGGGCAGGTGCCGCAAACTTTGTCGACGGCCGACGCACAGGAAACCGAAACCGAAGAGAGTCTGGCCGAGAGCGCCGATCCTCAGGGCGCGACCGCGCAACTGGATCAAGCCGATGTCGAGGCCTGGCTGGACGGCTTCCTTCCCTACGCTCTGGCACGCGGCGAGATTGCAGGTGCCGTGGTGGTCGTCGTCGAGGGCGACACGACGGTGACGCAGAAGGGATACGGGTTTGCGGACGTCGCCGAGCGTCAGCCGGTCGATCCCGAGACGACGTTGTTCCGTCCGGGCTCGGTGTCCAAGCTGATCACCTGGACGGCGGTGATGCAGCAGGTGGAAGAGGGGCGCATCGACCTCGACGCCGATGTGAACGAATATCTCGATTTCACGATACCGCCCTACGACGGCGAGCCTATCACGATGCGCCAGATCATGACGCATACGGCCGGTTTCGAGGAATCAGTGCGAAACCTCATAAGCAGCGATCCCGACACGGTGATGACGATGGCGGATTACACGCGGGAATCCTTGCCCGAACGCGTGTTCGCGCCGGGGACCACGCCCGCCTACTCGAACTATGCCACCGCGCTTGCGGGCCGTGTCGTGGAGCGCACCAGCGGCATGGATTTCGACGACTACGTCGACGAGCGGATCTTCACGCCCCTGGGAATGACCTACGCCACGTTCCGGCAGCCGCTGCCGGAGCGGTTCGAGCCCTTCATGTCCGAGGGCTACACCACGGTTTCGGGCGAAGCCGAACCATTCGAGATCGTGATACCCGCGCCGGCCGGCAGCATGTCGGCGAGCGGCGCGGCGATGGCGGCTTTCATGAAGGCCCATCTGGCCGATGGCGGTCCGCTGCTCGAGCCCGAGACGGCTCGCATGATGCACGAATACCGTGCCCCGGGCGTGGGTCCGCTCAACACCATGGCGCTGGGTTTCTACGAGCAGTGGATCAACGGCAATCGCGCCATCGCGCATGCCGGCGACACGGGGTATTTCCATACCAACCTGGTGCTGTTTCCCGAGCAGGACGTCGGCATCTACATCTCCGTCAACAGCGACGGCACGGATAGCGCTCCGCAGGCCATCCGCAGCGCGCTGGTGCAGAATTTCGCCGAGCGCTACCTGCCGGGCAACGTGGACTATACGCCTATCGATGCGGAAACCGCGCGCGAGCACGCAGAGATGATGGCGGGTCGTTACACGATGAGCCGCGGCTCCTTCACCAATTTCATGAGCGCGCTGCGCCTGCTCAGCCCCGCCGAAGTCACGGTCGGGGAAAACGGTCAGCTGCAGTTCCCCGCGCTGGACGGACTGTCCGCGGGGCCGCGCGACTGGGTCGAGGTGGAGCCGTTCGTCTGGCGCGACCGGAATACCGGCGAACGCCTGGCGGCGCAGGTTGAGGACGGAGAGGTCGTGCGCTTCAGCATCGACACCATTTCTCCTTTCACGGTGCTCGAACCCGTACCGTTCGGAGCTGATCCGGGCTGGCTGCTCCCGGCTGCGGCCTTCGCCCTTGCCATGGTCCTCCTTGCGGCAATTGCCTGGCCGGTGCGTGCGCTGGTCCGGCGCAGGTTCAAGGCGGAGTTCGTTCTTACCGAGCGTTCCCTGCTGGCTTACCGCCTGACGCGGATCTTCTGCTGGCTGGTGCTGCTGGCGCTGGGTGGCTGGGTAGCGCTCGTAGCGGCCTTCACCGCCGATATCGGATCGCTGAGCGGCAGTCTCGACTGGCTGCTACAGTCGCTACGCGTGCTGACGCCCGTGGCCACGATCGGCCTGCTGCTGTTGGCCATCTGGCACCTGTGGAACTGCTTCAGGAACGGGCGTCACTGGACGATGAAGCTGGGGGCCGCCCTGCTGGTCCTTGCTGCCCTCGTCCTCGCCTACATCACTATTCGCTTCAACCTCTACGGCTTCGGCCTGGTCTACTGATGGGCAGGGCAGGTGGAAGCCGTCTCTCGCTCGACCTGAAGCTGGAGCAATTCCCTTACAAGCGCCCGTTCCGGATCTCCGGGCATGTCTTCGAGGCGACAACCGTGCTGCTGGCCGAACTTTCGGACGACGTTCACACGGGGAGGGGCGAGGGCGCGGGGGTCTATTACCTCGGCGACGATGCCGATCACATGCTGTCCGAGGCGAAAGGCGCGCAATCGCTGATCGAGGGCGGCGCCACTCGGGAGGAATTGCAGGGCATCCTGCCGCCGGGCGGGGCACGCAACGCCATCGACTGCGCCTACTGGGATCTCGAGGCCAAGCAGTCGGGCCAACCTGTCTGGCAGCTGGCCGAGTTGCCGGAGCCGGGACCGCTGAGGACTACCATCACGCTCGGCGCTGACGAACCGGATGCGATGGCGCGGGCGGCCATCGCGCTCGATCCGGAGGCACCGGTAAAGCTCAAGCTGACCGGCGAGACCGAACTCGATGCCGAAAGGATGACCGCGGTTCGCGAAGCGAGGCCGGAGGCCTGGATCGGGGTCGACGCCAACCAGGGGTACGACCTGCCGGCGCTGCGGGAAATCCTGCCGGCCATGCTTCGGCTCGAGATCGCTCTGCTTGAGCAACCCCTGGCGCGCGGCCGGGAAGCCGATCTCGACGGCTTCGATCGCCCCTTGCCTTTCGCCGCCGATGAAAGCGCGGTGACGCTTCCCAATACAGAGGCGCTGCTTGGCCGGTTCGACATCGTCAACATCAAGCTCGACAAGTGCGGGGGCCTGACAGAGGGCCTTGAGATAGCGCGGCGCGCCCGCGCGCTGGGGCTTGGCCTGATGGTGGGCAACATGATGGGCACGAGCCTGTCGATGGCACCGTCATACCTGCTGGGCCAGTTGTGCGACATCGTGGACCTCGACGGCCCCACGTTTCTCGCCCGCGACCGCGCACCGGGCGTGTCCTATGCGCACGGACAGATCACTGCCCCTCAGGACATCTGGGGATGGCCGTAAAACAAAAATCCTGAACAGGTTGACAATTTTCTAATTAGGACAATAGTCCTCGGATTACGATTCACGTGTCGCGTACAGGGCTGCCAATCACGCTGGCCAGACGGGCGACCAGATCGAGGGACCAGACCATGAGGGTAAAAGCCGCTTTTCTCGCCTCCGCGACAATTCTGGTGCTTGCCGCACCAAGCTACGCGCAGGACGCATCGACGTCGACGAACGACCCGATCATCGTCACCGCGCAGAAGCGCTCCCAGACGCTGATCGAAGTTCCGCAGTCGCTGACCGTCGTTGATGGCAGCACGCTGGAAGACCAGCATGCCGACAGCTTCCAGGATTACCTGGTGAATGTTCCCGGGCTTCAGCTTGACCAGAGCCGCCCCGGCCAGGGCCGCCTCATCATTCGCGGCGTCAATACGGAGGGGGTCGCGTCCACCGTCGGCGTCTATGTCGATGAAACGCCGTTCGGTTCGAGCAGCGGTCTCGTCAACGGCGCGGTGCTGGCAGGCGATTTCGACACCTTCGACATCGACCGGATCGAGGTGCTGCGCGGCCCGCAGGGCACCTTCTACGGCGCAAGTTCGCTGAGCGGTGTTCTCAAGTTCGTGACCAATGCCCCGTCGACCGCAGGCATCGAGGCGCGCGGCCGGGTCGGGCTGGAAACGACCGACGGGGGAGACATGAGCTATTACGGCAATGCCGTGATCAACCTCCCGCTTTCGGATGCGGCGGCCTTCCGCGCCTCTGGCGTCTACCGCGAGAATGGTGGCTTCGTGGATTCGATCGGCACCGCCGGCTCCGACGTCGAGGAGAACATCAACGATTCCAAGTCCTATGGCGGACGCGCGTCACTGCTGCTGATGCCGACCGAGACCATCGACCTGCGCCTGACCGCGATCATGCAGAACATTCGGGCGGATGCGCCCTCGCTCGTCCTGGCCGATCCCGATACGCTTGAGATCCTACCCGACGGTCTCACGAATGCGCAGTACACGCCCAGCTTCAGCAACCTCGACTACCGTGTCTACAACGCCACCGCCGACATAGACCTGGGCTTCGGCACGCTCACCTCCTCGACCAGCTTTTCCACGCAGGAACAGGATCTGAGGACCGACTACACCTTCGCCCTCTCGGGCCTGATCGAGGCCGTTCTGGGCACGCCGAACGACTTCTTCCAGGACCAGATCACAGATTCCGAGAAGTTCACGCAGGAAGTCCGCCTGACCGGGACGAGCACGCTGATCGACTGGCTTGTCGGCATCTACTACACCGAGGAAGACGGCGAGATCGAACAGGACTTCGTCGTCGCCACGCCCGGCACCGTGACCCCGATCGACGGGCTCCCGGCCATCGGTTTCGCGCAGGTTCTTTCGGATTATCGCGAGGTCGCCGGGTTCGCCAACGTCACGCTGCATCTGGGCGACCGGTTCGATATCGACATCGGCGGTCGCTACAGCGACAACGAGCAGTCCGCGAGCCAGGTGACCGACGGCATCCTCGTGGGCGGATTCACCGAGTTCCCCACCTTCCGGTCCGAGGAAGACGTCTTCACCTATTCGGTTGCACCCCGCTTCGAACTCAGTCCCGATGCCTCGATCTTCGCCCGTGTCGCCAAGGGCTTCCGCCCCGGCGGCCCGAACGTGCTTCCCCCCGGAGCACCCGAGGAGTTCGCCACCTACGGTTCGGACTCCGTGATCAGCTATGAAGTGGGCCTCAAGGCCCAGACGCCGGATCGGGGTCTCTACCTGGACGTCGCCGCCTTCTACATCGACTGGGAAGACATCCAGCTGCTCGCCATACAGGACGGCTTCGGGTTTAACGCCAACGGTGGCAGCGCCCGTAGTCAGGGCGTGGAATTCTCGGCCGGTGCCGAGCCGGTGCCCGGCCTGAACCTGACCGTGAACGGCGCCTATACCGATGCCGAACTCACCGCGGATACGCAGATCGGTGGGTTCGACGGCGACAAGCTTCCCTTCACCCCCGAATTCAGCGCCGCCGTCATCGCCGACTACAACTGGGAACTCTCGAACGGAATCGAGGCGAGCCTGGGCGGATCGCTGCGGCATGTATCGGAACAGTCGGCCAGCTTCGACGAAGCCTTCCGCCTCGCCAATGGCCGCCAGCGCACGGTTGATGGCTATAACGTCCTGGACCTCAGGGCCGGTGTGGATTTCGGCCGGGTCGAGCTGGACCTCTATGTGCAGAACCTTGGCAACAGCCGCGGACGCACGTCGACCACCGCGGTCGACGTGTTCGGTGGTTTCCCGCTGTACCCGGGTGGCGCGATCGCCACGGGTGTAATCCGTCCGCGCACTTTCGGCGTGTCGCTGACGGCCGGGCTCTAACCTTGTCCTCCTCCGCGATATTTGCCGAAAGGCCTGCAGGCGCAGAGGCAGAAGGCATGGGGCTGCCGCAGCCATACCTGCTGTTCCTGGGCGACGTGACCGAGCCCAGCTTCGCCAAGACTGCGTTCGGTCTTGCGGACTGGGCATCGGACAAGTGCGTCGGCGAGTATGCGCTGGGCGAAACCGGCGTAACAACCGGGCTGCCAGCCATGACCCCGGCCGAGGCGCGCACCGCGGGTGCGCAGGCGATGGTTATCGGCGTCGCCAACCCCGGCGGCGTCATTCCCGAAAGCTGGAGTGCGGCCCTGCTCGAAGCGGTCGAAGCCGGGCTCGATGTGATCAGCGGTCTGCACAAGCGACTGGTGGACATTCCCGGCCTGGCCGCTGCTGCGGAGCGTAGTGGCAGGCGGCTGATCGATGTTCGCGTGCCACCGTCCGACATCCCGGTTGCCAGCGGCCGGAAGCGGAGCGGCAAGCGACTGCTCACCGTCGGCACCGATTGTGCGCTGGGAAAGAAGTACACCGCCCTGGCGCTGCACCGCGTCTTCGTGGCGAGGGGCGAGGACGCCGACTTCCGGGCGACCGGACAGACCGGCATCATGATTGCGGGCGGGGGCATACCGATGGATGCCGTCGTCAGCGATTTCGAATCGGGGGCGGCGGAAAGGCTCAGTCCCGATGCCGCGCCAGGCCATTGGGATGTGATCGAAGGGCAGGGCTCGCTCTTCAACCCGTCCTACGCCGCGGTTTCCCTGGGTCTGCTGCATGGCAGCCAGCCCGATGTCTTCGTGGTGTGCCATCACCCCGGCCGCAAGATGATCCTCGGGCTCGACGGCTTTGCCCTGCCGAGCGTGGAGGAGGTGATCGACCTCACCGTCCGTCTGGGCAAGCTGACCAACCCTGCAATCCGCTGTGGCGGCGTAAGCCTGAACACCGCCAGCATGTCAGCCGACGAGGCCGCAAGGCTGTGCGCTGCGGAAAGCCAGCGACTGGGCCTCCCGGTTGCCGATCCTGTCCGCGGTGGGGCGGACTTCGACCGGCTCGTCGACAACTGCCTGTCGTGACAGCGCTAGCGCCAGCGGACGGCAATACCTTCTTCCGGCGCTACCTGCTGCCCGCCTTCGCGCTGAAGGGCATCATCATCGGCGGAGGCTATGCCACGGGCCGCGAACTGGCCGAGTACTTTCTCAGCCAGGGGCCCTACGGTGCCTTGCTGGCAATGGTGGTCGCCACCGCGATGTGGAGCGTCGTTGCGGCGCTTACCTTCGCGCTCGCGTTCCACCTGCAGGCTTTCGACTACCGCGCCTTCATGGACAGACTGCTCGGCCCGGCGGCCATCGTGTTCGAGGTGTGCTTCATCACCTTCTGCATCCTCCTGCTGGCCGTGTTCGGTGCGGCGGCGGGGGAAGTTGTCGCCAGCCTGTTTCCCGTCCCGTCGTGGGTGGGTACCGTTCTGCTCGCAGTCGCCATCGCGCTGGTTGCGGGTGCGGGCGAGGCAGCGGTGGAGACGATGTTCAAGTTCGTCTCCGGCTTTCTCTACCTCGTCTACGCGCTGTTCCTGGTGCTGGCGCTGTCGCGGTTCGGCGGTCCTATCGGTGAGACACTGGCGGCGGGGGGCCTCGCTCCCGAATGGCCCGTCTCGGGCATCACCTACGGCGTCTACAACATCGTTGCCGCCGTCATGATCCTGCCGCTGCTGAGCCACTTCACCTCGCGCCGCAACGCAGCGGTGGCGGGCGCGATCGCCGGACCGATGGCCATGCTGCCAGCGCTCGCATTCCTGATCGCCATGATGGCATTCTATCCCGATATCCTGGGCGCCACCCTGCCATCGGACTACATCCTCCAGCGCCTCGACAGCCCGGCCTTCCGCTTTGCCTTCCAGATCATGGTGCTGGGCGCGCTGCTGGAAAGCGGCGTTGGCGTGATCCATGCCCTGAACGAGCGCGCTCTGCACCTGCACGACAAGCGCCGGCCCGACAGGGAGGCACCGCGCTGGCTGCGCCCGGCCCTGACCGTCGCCGTACTTGTCGGCTGCATGTTCGCCGCCACTGCAATCGGCCTCGTCGATCTCATCGCCTCGGGCTACCGCCTGATGGCGCTGGTCTTCCTCGTCACCTTCGTCGTACCGCTGCTGACGGTCGGGGTCCTGCGACTGCGCGGACCGGCCGATGACGGCGAGATTCCCCCTCGAACGGATACTGCCCATGTCTAGAGCTATCACCGCACTGGCCGCCCTTCCGCTGGCCCTGCTTGCCGCGCCGGTCCTGGCCGATCCTCCCGAAGGTTTCATCGAACGGGTCGAGACCCTGCGCGAACAATCTGGCGCGCCGGGCATCGCCATTGCCATCGTCGAGGATGGGGAGACCACCCTGGCGCGCGGCTGGGGCGTGCGCGAGATGGGCGGGAACCAGCCGGTCGATGCCGATACCATCTTCTACACCGGGTCGACCGGGAAGGCGCTTACCACCGCCGCCCTCGCGACGCTCGTCGACGATGGCGTCATTGGTTGGGACGATAAGGTGATCGACCACATGCCGTGGTTCCGCATGTACGATCCGTGGGTCACCAATGAGATCACCATACGCGACCTGCTGGTCCATCGCAGCGGCCTGGCGCTGGGGGCGGGCGACCTCCTCTACGTGCCGCGCGGCCAGTTGTCGCGCCGCGAGACGGTGGAACGGCTGCGCTATATCGAGCCGGCGACCAGCTTTCGCTCGGCCTATGCCTACGACAACATTCTCTACATCGTGGCAGGCCAGCTGATCGAGGAAGTCACGGGCCGGACCTGGGAGGACTACGTCAAGGACGAGGTGCTCGATGCCGGCGGCATGACCTCATCCACAACCAGCTACGAAACGCGCCGCGCCGTGCAGAACCGCGCCCTGGGGCACGCGCGCGTCAGCGGCCGGGTGCGCGGCGACGGTCCAGTGACGGTGCTCGACGAGGACGAGCAACTGGGCGCAGCCGCGCTGCCTGCGGGCGGTATCGCGATGAGCGCCAACGATCTGGCGCAGTGGCTGAAGATCCAGCTGGCACAGGGCGCGATGCCCGAAGGCGGGCGGCTGTTCAGCGAGGAGCAGGCGCGCGAGATGTGGCAGCCCGTCACCGTCATGCCGCCCACCACGTGGCCGGGCGAGCTCGCCTTGGCGAACGCGGACTACACGGCCTACGCGCTCGGCTGGACGGTGGAGGACTATCGCGGACACAAGCTCGTATGGCACAACGGCGCGGTGTTCGGCTCCATTGCCGCCGTGGCGATCCTGCCTGATCAGGATGTCGGTCTGGCCATCGTCGTCAACGCGGAGGAGGGCGCTCTGCGGCGCGGGCTCATGTACGAACTGCTGGATCATTACATCGACGCGCCGTTCAATGACTGGCCGGCCAAGTTCGACGACCTGATCGCCGACATGCAGCGCCAGGGAATTGCCGCGGTCTCTGCGATCCAGAACGAACCCGCCGAGGTCGGTCCCTCGCTTCCCCTTGCCGCCTATGCCGCGACCTATCGCGACCCTTGGTACGGCGACGTTGTAGTGAGCGAGCGTGACGGCGGCCTGTGGATCGACTTCACCACTACTCCCGACATGCAGGGCCCGCTGGTGCACTACCAGTACGATACCTTCATCACCGAATTGACCGACGGCGGCATCGAACCCGCGCTGGTCACCTTCCAGCTCGACGCCCAAGGGCGAGTGGAGAGCGTGAAGATGGCCGCCGCCTCGCCGATTGCCGACTTCAGCTTCAACTACCATGACCTCGACCTGCATCCCGTGAGAGACACGCAATGATCCGATATCTCGCTCCCGTCGCGGCGCTGCTGGCGACGGCAGGCTGCACCACCACGACGTCAGCGCCCGTCGATGCCGAAGCTGTGCACCGGGAATTGCTGGTGCTCGATACCCATCTCGACACGCCGCTGAATTTCGGGCGTCCGGGTTGGGATTTCGCCGAAGCGCACACGCTCGCCAACGATATCGCGCAGGTCGATCTGGGACGGATGGCTGCGGGCAACCTCGATGGCGGGTTCTTCGTCGTCTACACCGAACAGGGTGAGCTTACCGACGCGGGATACCGCGAGGCGCTGGCCTTCGCCCGGCGCCGTTCCGACACGATCGACCAGGAACTTGCCCTGCATCCCGGCCTGATCCGCTCCGTCACAACGGCGGCGCAGGCGGAAACCCTTGCCGCGCAGGGCCTGCTGTTCGGTTTCAAGAGCATCGAGAACTCCTATCCGCTGGGCGAGGACGTCTCGCTGTTGCAGGAGTTCTTCGACCGCGGCGTTCGGATGGCGGGGCCGGTCCATTCGGGCACCAACCAGTTCGCCGATGCGGCGACCGGCGATCCGCGCTGGAACGGACTCAGTCCGCTGGGTCGCGAATGGGTGGCCGAAGCGAACCGGCTTGGCATCGTAATCGATGCCAGCCACGCCTCCGATACGGCGTTCGATCAGCTGATCGAACTCTCGGCCACGCCGATCATCCTTTCGCACACCTCGCCGCGCGCCGCCTACGACCATCCGCGCAACCTCGACGATGCCCGTATCCGCAAGCTTGCCGATAATGGCGGGGCGATCTGCATGTCGACGATCTTCCTCAGCGAGATAAACCTCGAAGGAGAACGCGGCGAACTCTTCTCGCAGTACGAGAGCATCGCCTCGATGAGCGAGGAGGAGCAAGCCGAACTCGTCCGCCGCTGGCGCGCGCTCGATCAGACTCAGCCGCTCTGGGATACCGATTTCGAAAAATACTTCGCCGCCCTGCTGCACGTGATCGAGGTCGCGGGCGTCGACCATGTCTGCTTCGGTGCCGACTGGGATGGCGGCGGCGGGATCGAGGGCTTGATGGAAGTATCCGACCTGCCGCGGGTAACCGCGCGATTGCTGGAGGAAGGCTTCACGCCCGCACAGATCGAGAAGATGACCAGCGGCAACGTGTTGCGGATCATGCGAGCCGCGGAGGCCGCCGCCGGACGTTGAGGCGATGAACGGGAAAGCCGATCTAGACCGTTACGAGCGCAAGATCCTGCGGCTGTTGCAGGAAGACGCCTCGCTTTCCACCGCCGCCATCGCCGAACGGGTCGGGCTTTCGGCCTCGCCCTGCTGGCGGCGCATCGATAGGCTCGAGCGCGAGGGCTTCATCCGCCGCCGGGTCGCGCTTCTGGATCGCCACAAGGTCGGGCTGAACGCCCACATATTCGCCCAGGTGAAGCTCAACGCACACGGCCGCGCCAATCTCGATGAATTTGCCGAGGCCATCCGCGAATTGCCCGAGGTGCTGGAATGCTACGTCCTGATGGGGCAGGTGGATTTCATGCTTCGCATAGTGGCACCCGATATCGAGGCCTACGAACGCTTCTTCTTCGACCGGCTTTCCCAGCTTCCCGGCGTGCAGGAAGTCAACTCGACGGTCGCCCTGTCCGAGATCAAGGCGACGACTGCGCTTCCGATAGAGTGACGCTGCAGGTCGAACCGACCGCGCGCAGCCCGGTTCGCGGTCGATCCGACCCGCCGATGAGCCCGTCGATGCGAAATCAGGCAAGAAATGCCCCGGCTCCTGCGCGAATATTGAGGCTCCAGATTTCAGGAGCATCGAATGAATTTGCCAGCCGAACCAGCCGCCCATCCGCCCGAAGCGGTGCACGTAATCGACGATGCCGAAAGCGGGCTGGAAGGGGCCATCGTGCTCCATTCCACCCGGCTGGGCCCCGCCGCCGGGGGATGCCGGCTCTGGACCTATGGCGACCGCCATCAGGCAACGCAGGATGCGATGCGACTTGCCGAGGGCATGGCCTACAAGAACGCGATGGCCGGCCTTCCGCTCGGCGGTGGCAAGGCCGTCCTGCGCTTGCCTGCTGAACCCTTCGACCGAGCGGCTCTCTTCGCCGCGTTCGGCCGCGCGGTGGAGGAACTGGGCGGCGCCTACGTGACCGCAGAGGATGTCGGCACCGGCGTTCCCGACATGGAGATGGTGCGAGGCGAGACGCGCCACGTCGCCGGGCTCGTTAGACAGGAAGGCAGGCCAGGAGGCGATCCGTCGCCGTGGACCGCGCTGGGTGTTTTCGTATCGATGCAGGAAGCCGTGCGACGCAAGTTCGGCAGCGACCTGCGCGACATGACAGTCGCCGTGCAGGGCCTGGGACATGTCGGGTCCGCCCTGTGCGCACTGTTGCACGATGCCGGGGCGAGACTGGTGGTATCCGAACCGCGCTCCGACGTCGCGGCCGCGGTAGCCTGCCGCTACGGCGCGACGGTCGCCTCGACCAGCGCGATTGCGACTTTGCCGTGTGAGGTCTTCGCCCCGTGCGCGCTGGGCGGGGTGCTGAATGCAGAGAGCGTGCAGAAACTGCGCGCACGGATCGTATGCGGAGCGGCGAACAATGTGCTCGCGCGGCCCGAGGATGGCGACGCCCTGGCCGATCGCGGGGTGCTCTATGCTCCCGATTACGTGGTCAACGCCGGCGGGATCATCAACGTCTGCGCCGAGTATCTCGGCTGGTCGCTTGCCGAAGTCGAAAGCCGCGTGCGAGCGACCGGGGATCGGCTCGCCAGGGTTCTCGACGAGGCCGACGCGCAAGGCCGGGCGCCGCACCGCGCCGCGGATGCCATGGCGCGCCGGCTGCTTGCCGAACCGGCCGGGCGTTTGCGGACGAAGGCAGCATGAGCCCCCGCGTTTCCTTCACCGTCGTTGGCGAGCCACGGGCGGCGCTCCTCAGTCGCCTGCTCGGCTTTTTCTCGCAGCACGACCTGGGTGCGCCGGACCTGACGGTGACGCGGGACGGCGAGGAGATGATCGTGCGGCTGGTAAGCCCGGATATCGGTGCGCACCTCGCCCCGATAGTCTCGGGAAAGATGGCGTCGCTGGTGGGCGTGCGATCCGTGGATCTGGCGGTGCCGCAAGAGCCCCCCAATCGTGCGGCGGACCTTGCACTTCAGGCGTTTCCGGCACATCGATAGCGCGAGCGAATGCGGATTTCCGCGCGCATGAACGGAGCCCAGGATAATGCATGTCGTTTTCGATCCCCGTCAAATCGAGCACGCTCCGGACCGCGAGCTGCACAACGGGGAATGGGCCGCCTATGCCGAGGTGCCGGCGCGCGCGGAGGCGATTGCCGCGCTGCTGGACTGTCACCCCGCGCGCGATTTCGGCATGGCGCCGATAGAGGCCGTTCATGCCCCCGATTACCTGCAATTCCTCCAGGATGCCTGGGCGGACTGGCAGCAGACCGGTCGTGGCGGTGACGCAATTCCCTACACCTTTCCCGTCCGGCGCAGGCGCGCGCTTTCGCTGGACCGGATCGACGCCAGGCTTGGCCGGTATGCGTTCGACGCGGCCACGCCGATTTCCGAGAATACCTGGAAATCCGCCTACTGGTCCGCGCAGACGGCGCTGACAGCGGTGGAAGATCTGCTTTCCGGCGAGCAATCCACCGCCTTCGCGCTGTGCCGGCCTCCGGGTCATCACTCCGGCCACGATTACATGGGCGGCTATTGCTATCTCAACAGCGCGGCCATCGCGGCGAAGCATGCGCATTCGTCGGGACTTTCACGGGTCGCGGTTCTCGATGTCGACTATCATCATGGCAACGGCACGCAGGACATCTTCTACGAGAGCGCCGACGTCTTCTTCGCCTCGATCCACGCAGACCCCGCTACCGACTACCCCTTCTACTGGGGCCATGCGGACGAACGCGGGGCCGGAGAGGGACAGGGAACGACGCTCAACGTCCCGCTGCCGCGCGGTACGCAGTGGAACGTGTATCGCGAGGCCCTGGCAGGAGTGGTTGAAAAGCTGATCGACTGGCAGCCCGAGCTGCTTGTCGTCTCGTTCGGAGCCGATACCTTCGCCGGCGATCCCATCTCCCATTTCAAGTTGCGGACCGAAGATTACAGGGAGATGGCGCAGCTCATCTCGACAATCGAGGTGCCGACGCTCGTCGTGATGGAAGGCGGTTACGCCATCGCCGATCTCGGTGCGAACACCGCGAGTTTCCTGGCCGGGATGGGCGTCCCCGCCTCGGTAACCTAGAGCCTAGACCTGGCCGGGCGATAGCGCGCCTCCGGTGTGTCAAACCCTAGGCTGCGAGTCATCACCGCTCGGTTGTTTGCACCGGTGTCCGGTCATGTGAGTGGCGGACCGCGAGCCCTTCGAGAAGTTCAAGCAGGCGGTTGTTGAGCTCCGGGTTGTAGAAATCTTCGCGGACACGTTCGAATGCCTGCTCGCGGATGGCGGGAAGATCGTACGCGCCGGCAAGGATTCCCTCTACGACGTTCGTGATCGCAGCGGGATCGTGCTCATCGACGAGAAACCCGGTTACGCCGTGCTCCACGAGCTCGGGAATGCCGCTGTGCCTCGTGGTGATGACGGTAGTGCCAGCCGCCATGGCTTCCATCAGGACGAGCGGGATTCCTTCCATCTCGCCGTCATCCGCGGTGACCGACGGCAGGATGAAGACGTCCGCTTCGGCAAACGCCTTGAGCACGTCCTTGTGCGGCCGCGGCCCCAGCAAGTTGACGCGGTCGCCTGCAATGGACCGGGCAAGCGCGCGCAAGCGCGGCTCCTCCTCACCGGCTCCGATCACGTCGAGTTCGACCGGGCACTTGCACCCGGCGACGGCCTCGATCACGTCGGCGTGCGCCTTTTTCCTGGTCAGTCGGCCCACGCTCAGGATTCGAAGCGGATCGTTTCCTTCCCGCGAATAGTCGGGCCTGTCTTCGGGCAAGTCGACGCCCATGTGCAGCACTTCGATCTTCTCGGCCGGCGCACCCCACTCGAGCAGCCGACTGCGCCAGAGTTCGCTTATGGGCAGCATCAATTCGCCAAGGTCGAACAACTTCGAGTAGCCTTTGCGATATCTCCTGACCACCTTGCGACGGCTCATGTCGAAGCCATGAAAGATTGTCGCGATCGGCCCCTCGAAGTATCCGGCCTTGCGCAGGATCATGGCGAGTACGCCGACCGGCCCGAAGTGCGCCAGGATGACATCGAAGCGGCCAATCGGCGCCATTTTCGTCCAGACTGGCAGGTCCCGGATGATGTCTCTGCGGCCAACCAGCACGGAAAACAGCAAGAGGCGAAGCAGTTTCAAGGCGCTGGAAGAGAACAGGGTCCTGAGAAGCTGGACTGGCCAGCGCGGACGATCGGTCGCGGGCAGGACTACGATCCGGTCCTTCAGTTCCGCCGCCACCCGCGGATCGAAGTTTTCCCAACCACCACAGTCCTTCTGCGTGATGATCGTCAGGTCTACACCCGCTCTGGAGAGTGCCATCGCGTGCTGGATCACGAAGGTCTCGGATCTGACGGGGAAATGGTAGAGGAACAGGGCGACCTTCATCGCTCGGACGTCCCGTTAATTCGCGCTCCCATGTCCCGCAGCATGCTTGCCAGCTGGCTTCGGAGTTCGATCAGCGCCTGCCTCCCTTCCGGTACGGCCAGCGTCACGCCCGCGCATATCGCATATGAGATTGCCGCCCTGGTCAGCAGTGTGACGAGGGTCGGTTCCTGTTCGCTCAGATATGCGAGCAAGCCGATGACGATACCCGCCGCGCAGGATGGCAGCAGAAGCATGTACAGATCACCTTTCGAGATCGGTGTCTGCCTGGTGGTCCCGTGATAGAGCAGCGGCAGGCGTGCGATGGAAGTCAGCACATAGGCCATGGCAACGCCCGCGACTCCCCAGAAAATCCCGACACAGAAGCTGAGTATCGTCGTCACGCTGGAGAACAGCGCCCACTGCAGCATCTCCCGGCTTCTGCCCATGCTGATGAACAGCCACCCCGTGATGCTGGATAACGGCTGATAGATCGCGCCGACGGACAGCCAGAAGAAGATGTCTCCCGCTTCCACCCAGCGCTCTCCCAGCAGGAACACGATCACTGTCTCGCTGGCCGAGGCGATGACGATGGCGGCCGGAGCCGTGCAGAGCATGACTATCCATGCCACCTTCAGGAATGCCCGGCGAAAGCGTTCCGGCTCCTTTCGCAGCTGGCTGAGTACGGGCAGCATGACCCGTCCCAGCGGCTCGGTCAGGTTCGCAAGCGGGAAGGTCATCAACCGGTAGCTCCGGTCATAGAGACCGAGAGAGTACGTTCCAGCGAACTTGCCGATCAGGACATTGTCGGCGTTGCGAGCCAGGAAGTTCAGGACATTGAAACCCGTGACGGCGGAACTGAGTTTCCAGAGGGGTGACGAGGACCTGAAGTTTGGCGTTGCAGTCGGGCGCCAGGAGCTAACGGTCCAGAAATAGACCGTCGTCAGAACAGCGCTCGCAAACGCGCCGACCCAGAGCGCCCAGTAGTTGTCCAGCAACAGGGCGGCGACGAGCGTCGAGGCAAAAAGAGTGATCGATCCGACAAGATCGCCGCTCGAAAGCTTGCCGAAACGCATCTCCCGCATGATCACGGAACTGGGCACCGTCGAGAGGTTGGTTACGAACAGGTTGGCAGCCGTCGCCATCGTCAGGTCGACTGCTCGATCGTCTTCGAAGAACCTGCCGACGAACGGGGCAGCGACAAGCAAGGCAGCGGCGCAGGCGATACCAAGCGCCAGGCTGATCCAGAACGCGCTGTTGATCTGGTCCGTCGTAAGCTCTTCCGCCTGGATCAGCGCCTGCCCCAGGCCCAGACTGGGGATCAGTGCAACAAACGCCGTAACCGGCGCGACCATGGCTATCAGGCCGAAATCGTCCGGCGTGAGCATGCGTGACACGATCAGCGTCAGCAGCAGTCCGAGTACGACGCGAACGATCTGCGACATGCCGTTGAGCATCGTCCCGGTCGCAGCCAGATTGCCGAGCGACCTGCTCAACCGACTATTTCCCTGATGGCGGAAGTCAGCCGGTCGGGGTCGGCTGTCCGGCCGGTTCGTATCAGGACGTAGCGCCTGCCGCCAAAGGCCTGCTCCAGTACCTCGCAGGTCCGATCCTGAATGTCGGCAATGCTTGGAGCGTCGGGAAGACCCGCTGCCGCTGCCTCGCGCAACAGCCGTGGATAGGGCTCCATTTCTGCCATGACGATCGCCGACATCCTTCGGGCGACCTCGTGGGAGGGCAGTTCCCCGATCGAATAGCTGTCGCCCGAGGTCCTCTCCAGATAGATGATGTCGGTAAGCGGTGCCGTGTCGCAGATGGCGTCCTGTCCGAACAGGTCCGCCGCCCCAATTCTTCGCCGCACGGCCTTGCCGCCGAACAGCGCCATCCTGACCGACCAGTTCAGCCGGTCCCCGATCGAACGTCCGGCAAGCAGCTGTTCTGCAATTCGGGGCTGACCCTCACAGTTGTAACCGTAGACCTGCAACCGCTTGGGCGCGAGATAGAGGTTACCGGCCGTGTCGATGATCCCCAGATCGTCGCTCAGGAACTTCCAGCCGTCTTCCATGACCAGCTTGAGAAGGCTGGTGGTCTTGCCGACTCCACCCCAGCCCAAGATCGCCAGGCCGCGATCGCCTCGCTTCAGGGAGCTGGCGTGAATGTAAGATTGGCCCTGCTCCAGCTGGGCGAGCTGCGTCGTCCAGTCGAAGAGATCATACATGAAATTCTTCGCGAGTTCCTGGTCGCGATAGAGATAGTTCCAGTTGCGCAGGCGCGAGAGAAGGGGCGCATGGCGCGCCAGGAATCGAGCGCGGCTATCGAAGGCGACATCGACGCGGGCCGGATTCGACAAGCTTTCGAGCTCGTAGCGCATGTCCGAAGTCTCGATGCGCAGACGGTCGTCCCCGATCAGGATGTCGCCGTTCCGCCGGTAGGACATTCGCGGCAGCGACGCAGAGATCTGGAATTCCAGATCGGGCCGGGCTTCCGAGAATGCCAGATTCTCGGCGAGTTCCGCATGGATCGCGTCGAAAACCTGTCCACTTCCCTGCAGGCCGACGGCAATCCGCCCCATTTGAAATGTCGTCTTCAAGTCGCAATTCCCGTCGCTTCCTCAGCGCAATAGATTCAAAGTGGTCGCTAGACCAGTCTGGCGCACAGGTAACAGACAGTGGTTTACGTCGTATGCTGCGGGGTAGCTGACATCCGCCGGATTCATCCGGGCTTGCGCTGCAATCGGAACGGGACGCCGGAAACCGGCCTGTCCGCCACAGGGGGCACGCGGCGGCGGACACTCGGCCAGCGCGTGGAACGCCATCTTGCGCTCGAGATACAATGCTCGGAGGGAACGGCCTTGATCTCTTGAGGCTCAAGGCCTTGAAAGGATGGTGGGCGCGGCAGGGATCGAACCTGCGAGAAAGCTGCTATGGTCGATCGGGCGCAGGGAGGGAAACTAAATGGCGAGGGGCAACATCAAAGGGCCACTGGGACCGCTCATGCTTGCGCTTCTGGTAGGGGTGGCGGTGTTCATGCTCTATGTGGTCAACAACCCCGAAATGGATGGATGGTTCGACCGACCCGAAGGCTTCTACGACAACACTTTTGAGAAAGTGGGATATGCGCTCGTCTTCGCTGCCGTGGTTTCAACAGTCATTGCAATCGCGAGACGTAAGCGTTGAGCATTCCGCGAAATCATCGAGACCCCTGGGTCGCAAAGGCCAGTTAGAGACGCGGATTGGATACGGAGGTCGCGAATCTCTTCCAAGTCATCGAAAAGATGGTGGGCGCGGCAAGGATTGAACTTGCGACCCCACCCGTGTGAAGGGTGTGCTCTACCACTGAGCTACGCGCCCGCCGATTCACGGCAGGGGCGGGCCTTTGCCACTTTCCCGGCGCCAAGACAAGACCACGATTGCGGCGAGCGTGCGCGACCGTTTCAGTCGAGGCCCAGCCGCGCGAGCAGCGACAGCCAGGAACCCGTTCCTGTGGACGGCGAAGTCTCGCGTGTCCTTCCCGGCAGCAGGGCACATTCGAGGCAGCGCGCCTGGACACCTTCCATGGCCATCAGCCGGTCTATCCCGTCGATGACCTGGCCCAGCCGGGCGACTTCCCGGCGGGCGAAGATCGAGGCGACGTCTGATCCGCTTTCCTCGCGCGCAGTGTCGTCGCCCATCAGCAGCTGCGCCAGCAGCGTATCGTAAGTGGCGGCTTCCTCGCCGAGGAAGCGAACCTCGTAGGAGCCTTCCTCCAGATCGGCGCGACCTGCGGCCCAGGCGATTGCGGCGTCGAGATCGCCGAACTGGTCGACCAGGCCCAGCTGCCGCGCCGCGCCGCCGTCCCATACGCGGCCTTGCCCAAGCTCGTCCGCCCGGGCGGGCGTGATGTTGCGGGACTGGGCCACCAGCGCCAGGAACCGGGAATAGAAGTTCTCGGTCGAGGCCTGCAGGACTGCGTCAGCCTCCGGTGTGAAACCGGCAAGGATATCGGGCTGGCCGGAAAGGCCGGTGGTGCGCACGCCATCGGTGGTCACGCCGTACTCGGCTAGCAGGTCCTCGAAACTCGGGACCACGAGGAAGACGCCGATCGACCCGGTCAGCGTTTCCGGCTCTGCGAAAATGCGCTCCGCTGGCGTGGCGATCCAGTAGCCTCCGCTGGCCGCGTAGTTGGCCATGGAGACGGCCACCGGCGTTCCCGCATCGCGGTGCCGCATGATCGCGCGGCGGATCGTTTCCGATCCGGTCACGGTGCCGCCGGGCGAGTTCACGCGCACGACAAGGCCGTCGAGGTTGTCGTCGAGCGCGTTGTCGAGCAGCCGGGCGATGCGCGCCGCGCCGGCCGATCCCGGTCCTGCCTCGCCGTCGCTGATCTCCCCATCCACGGTGACCACGGCGATGCGGCCCTCGTTGCCGAACTCGAGGCTGCGGTTCACGTCGGCCAGCCAGGGATCGTAGAGGGTCGAGGCGAAGCTGCCCGGCTCGTCGGACCACTCGTCCTCGCCCACCTCGTTGGCGATCCGCTCGCCCCATTCCACGCGCGTGCCGATGCGGTCGACAAGTCCGGCGGCAAGGGAGGCCTGGGCGATATCGTTGTTCGAAGCCGCGAGCCATCCGGCCACGTCCTCGGTGACGAGGTCGATATCCGCCTGCGGGCGGGCGGAAGTCACGTTGGCGCGCCATTCCTGCCACAGGGTGGCCAGCAGCTGCGACAGGTTCTCCCGCGCCTCGGGCGACATGCCGGACTGCGTGTATGGCTCAACCGCGCTCTTGTAGGTGCCCACGCGGTAGACATTGGCGGTGATGTTGAAGCGTTCGAGCGCCTGATCGAAGTAGGGGCTCTCGCCGCCCGGTCCCATGATCGCGACGCCGCCCATCGGATCGACCCACACCTCGTCCGCGTGGGCGGCAAGCAGCATCGAATCGTCGCTGTAGGCATAGGCGTAGGCGTAGATCGGCTTGTCCGCGGCGCCGAACCTGTCCAGTGCTCCGGAAATCTCGGCCATGTGGACTGCACCGCCGCCCAGGAAACCGGTGAGGTCGAGCGCAAGCGCATCGATCCGGTCGTCGCCGGCCGCCTCGTCGATGGCGCGCACCAGATCGCGCGCGGCATATTCGCGCACGGGCAAGGTCTGCGAGATGAGCGCCTGCAGCGGATCGATCGGCGCGACTTCCTCCACCACGGAGCCGTTGATGTCGAGCAGCAGCGCGCCATCGCGCACCATGCCCGGATTGGGCCGGGCACTGAGCACGGCAAACAGGGCCAGGAAGAACAGCAGCAGGAATATCAGCGCCAGCGCGTCCTTGATGCCGACCAGCAACCGCCAGACCTTGCCTGCAAATGCCATGAAATCGCGTTCCCTCGTTCCGGTTCGTTGCCTATTTAGGAAGCAAGGACGACAAGGACCAGAGATAAGAGCTTGAGCGGCCCGCAGCCCTCGACTAAGGGCCATGCTTTAATGACATCGCCGCAAAACGCCTCGTCCGGCAGCCGCTTCCCCAAGGGAGGGCGTGCCTTCCCGCATCGCGACCTCATCGGCATTTCGTCGCTGGAGCGGCACGAGATCCTCTACCTGCTGGCGGAGGCGGAACAGTACGTCACCTTCAATCGCCAGGCGGCGAAGCACGCGGAAACGCTGGCCGGGCTGACGATCATCAACGCCTTCTTCGAAAACTCCACGCGCACCCTGCTGTCGTTCGAGATCGCCGGAAAGCGCCTGGGGGCGGACGTGGTGAACATGCACGCCGCGCAGTCCAGCGTGAAGAAGGGCGAGACGCTGATCGACACGGCCGTCACGCTCAATGCCATGCATGCCGATGCCATCGTTATCCGGCATGGCAGCAGCGGTGCCGTGGGACTGATTGCCAGCAAGGTGGATTGTCCGGTCCTCAACGCGGGCGACGGACAGCACGAACATCCCACCCAGGCCCTGCTCGATGCCCTGGCGCTGCGGCACAAGCTGCGCGAACGGGGAGAGGATGCCGAGGACTTTACCGGCCTGACGGTGACGATCTGCGGCGATATCCTGCACAGCCGGGTCGCGCGGTCGAATATCCTGTGCCTGCAGGCGCTGGGTGCATCGGTGCGACTGTGCGCGCCGCCGGCGCTGATGCCGGCGGGGATCGAGCAGATGGGAACGCAGCCCTTCCACGATTTCGATGCCGCGCTGGACGGGGCGGACGCAGTGATGATGCTGCGCTTGCAAAAGGAGCGGATGGACGGGCAGTTCATTCCCAGCCCACGCGAATATCGCCACCTCTACGGCCTCACGCCCGAGCGGCTGGCCCGCGCGAAGCCGGATGCGATCGTGATGCACCCCGGCCCGATGAACCGCGGGGTCGAGATCGACAGTTCGGTGGCCGACCTGGACGGCCGATCCATCATCACCAGCCAGGTGGAAATGGGTGTCGCCATTCGCATGGCCTGCCTCGACGTGCTGACGCGAAAGGCGCGCGGCATACCCGGCTGGGGAGAGGGAGAATGGGTATGAAGCGCCAGCGCCCCCTTTCCATTGCCAACGGCTCGCTGGTCACGCCGCAAGGGGTGAAGAACGCGACCCTGCGATCTGTCGAGGGCCGGATCACGATCGGCGAAAGCCGGGACGGCGACGAAATCGTCGATGCCCGGGGCAAGCTGGTCGTGCCTGGGCTTGTCGATCTGGGCGTCTTCGCCATCGACAAGCAGGCGTTTCATTACGGCGGTATCACCCGCGCGGCGCTGATGCCCGATCTTTCACCGCCGCTGGATCACGCGGCGCGCGTGCGTTTCCTGGCGCAGAGCGGCAAGCCGGACCTGTGGGTGCATCCGCTGGCTGGCGCGACCCAGGCGCTGGAAGGCTCGCAACTAGCCGAGATCGCGCTGATGCGCGAGGCCGGGGCGAGGGCGATTGCGACAGGCCGGAAGTGGATCGGCAACAGCGGCGTGATGCTGCGCCTGCTCCAGTATGCCGCCATGCTCGACATGGTCGTGGTGACCCATGCAGAGGATGCGGGACTTTCCGGTCAGGCGGCCGCCACCACCGGAGAAATGGCGACCCGCCTGGGCTTGCCAAGCGCTCCCCGTGAAGCAGAAGCCCTTGCCCTGGCCCGCGACATCGCGCTTGCCGAGATGACCGGCGCGCGCATTCACGCGCGGCAGGTGACGACGCGCGCCGGGCTCGACCTCGTCCGCCAGGCCAAGGCTAGGGGGGTGGCGATAACTGCGGGGGTGACGCCCGCGCACTTCATGCTCTCCGACCTCGCCATGGGCGATTACCGCACCTTCACCCGGCTTTCTCCGCCGCTGCGGCAGGAAGAAGATCGGCAGGCGGTGATCGAGGGGATCGGCGACGGCACGATCGACGTGATCGCCAGCGGCCACGATCCGCGCGGGCCGGAAGACAAGAACCTGCCGTTCGCCGATGCGGAGCCGGGCATGGCCGGGGCCGAGACGCTGCTCGCCATGACCCTGACGCTGGTGCGGGACGGGGTCATCGACATGCCGCGCGCCTTCGATCTTCTGGCCCGCAATCCCGCTCGCCTGCTGGCCGTGGAAGCCGGCGCGCTGGAGGAAGGGTTCGAGGCGGATATTGCCGTGCTCGATCCCGAAGCGCCGTGGGTGGTGGATTCGCGCGAGATGGCGGCGAGCGCGGGCAACACCCCGTTCGACCGGCAGCCGGTGCAGGGCCGGGTTACCGCCCTTTGGAAGGGCGGGCTGGCAATTGACCTCTGAATTCAAAGGAAAGACCGCGCTGATTACCGGTGCGGCCTCCGGCATCGGTGCAGCCGTGGCGCGCGCGCTGGCGGAGCATGGCGCGGCTCACCTGACCCTGGTCGACCGCGACGAGGAGCGGCTGGCGGCGCTGGACCTGCCCTGCAAAACGTCTCGCCATGCGGGAGACGTGGGCGATGAGGACCTATGGAATGCCATCGAGCAGGAGGGAAGGGCGCTGGACGCCGCATTCCTCAATGCCGGGATAGCCGGCACGGCGGCCCCGCTGGCCAAGCTGGCGTTGCACGACTGGCGGCGCGTGATGGGCGTCAATCTCGACGGCCTGTTCCTTTCGCTGCGCACCGCGATGCGGCTGGCGCGCGACGGATCGGCCATGGTCGTGACGGCATCGGTGGCAGGATTGAAGGCCGAGCCCGGTATCGGACCTTACGGAGCGTCGAAGGCCGGGGCCATCCAGCTGGCAAAGATCGCCGCGAAGGAGGGCGCCCCACGGCGAATCCGGGTGAACGCCATCGCGCCGGGCGGCGTGGATACGGCGATCTGGGACGGCATGCCGTTCTTCGAGGAACTGAAGGCCAAGCACCAGGGCGACCGCGCCGGGGCGCTGGACGCACTGGCATCGGGGATGACGCCGATGGGGCGCTTCGAGACGGCAGAGGAAATCGCCGCGCAGGTGCTGTTCCTGCTGTCTCCGGCCTCCGGCACGATGACCGGGGCCACGCTGGTCAGCGACGGCGGCTATTCGCTCTAGGCAAGAAGAAGCCCCTCCCCGCACAGGGCGGAGAGGGGCCTTGCGACCTTCTCGTTGTTCGGATCAGCGGCTGGCGAGGCGGACGCCATCGTCCACGGCGCCGGGCAGCGGCGTGCTGGCGGCCCAGGTGATGCAGCCTTCGCCACTGGAAGAGTTGTTGACGTTTGCGCACATCGAGCGGCTGGAAGCACTGTCGAAGCCGCCTGCCGAAACGCGCCAGTAGCGCTTGCCGCGAACCACGGCCTCGGTAATCACCATCTGGTGGTTGGCCAGTTCCGGGTGGCGGCTGACATAGATGCCCCAGGCGCGGCGAGCGCCCTGTTCGCTGGCAAAGCTGCCCAGCTGCACCAGGTGCGTGGGATCATCCACCGCGCTCACAGCCACGGCGCGTTCGGGCGCGGAGGCATTGCGGGCCGACGCGGCGCTTGCTGTCGAGGCAGGCGTTTCCACGCGGGCAACCGGACGCGGCGCAGCAGAACGCTGTTCGGGTGCGGAGCCGCGACGCGGCGGGGTCGCTTGCACCACCGGCGTGCTGACGAAACGCATCGTATCGGTGGCCACGCCCGCCAGCGATGCGCCGGAGGGCTTATCCGAGACGAAGGACTCGGCGAAGTTGACCGGCGGCGAGTCCGAGCGGGTCTGATAGGTGTCGAAGCCGAATTCCGGTTCGGTCGAAGCGGGAAGCTCGCCGCCCGTGTCGGCAACCGCCAGGGCTGCGACATCGGCGCTGGCTTCTACACTGGCTTCGGACGCCAGCTGTTCCATGTCGGGGCGATCGACCAGCGCCAGGTGCTGCGGCTGGCCGCCGTCGCGAACGCCGGTCGGCACGTCGAGCAGGGTCGCGACGCGGTGCTGATAGGCCTCGGCGTGGGCGAGCTGCGCCCACTGTTCCATGCGGTCGCCAACCTGGTCGGCGGGCACGTCCTGCGCCACCATCAGTCGGGCCTCGCGCCAGCGACCGGCAACGGCGTAGGAGTAGGCCAGGTTCTGGCGAACCTTGACCGTGTTCTGACCCTGGCGGATCGCATTGCTGAGGATGTGGATGCCGCGTTCCGGTTCTCCGGCAAGGGCATAGGCCAGGCCGAGATCAGGGGCGGCGATCTCGCCTTCCCAGTCGCGCAGCAGGGCCGCGGCCTCGTCGAAGCGAGCCTCGCCCGTCAGGGCGAGGGCCAGGCTGAGCGCAGCGCGCGGGCTGTTGTCGCCCAGCGTCATCGCATCCTGGAAGCTGGTGGAAGCCGAGGCGAATCGGCCTTCGTTCAGATAGGCATTGCCCAGCACCATGCGATAGCCGGCATTGCGCGGATCAGCCGCGACGGCCGCTTCCGCATGCTGGATGGCTTCGCTCGTGCGACCGCTCTCCATGGCGCGCGCCGCGTCGGCGGCGGCCACGTTCGCGCGCGGGCCGGGGGTACCTGCGCAACCGGTCAGCAGGACCGCGGCCATGGCGGTCGAAATGCCGAGGCCGATCATCGCTTTGCGGTGTTCCTTGCCGTTCATAGGATGTTTCCCCTTCAGCCCTTGGTCTTGTTGCCGGCGACATGCGCGGCGATGGAATCGAGTTCCGGAATCTCGCTCAGGAAGCGATCGAGCGCCTGGGTAACCAGGGCCTGGGCGCTGCAATCCTGCATTGTGCTGGCGAGTCGCAGTTTCAGGTGTCGTTCGTCGTCGAGGCGCAGGGTAAAGGCCGCGCGGCGACCCTGTTCCACCGCCTTGCGGCGCAGGTTGACAGTCTTGTGAACGCGAACCGGAACCCTGTCCTTTGCGGGGCGCAGGGGCACGACATCGTTGTCGTTGCCCATGTCGTTCCAGCCCAGGTCCGACTGGCTTTCGGCCAGATCGTCGAAATCGTCACCCAGTTCGGGCACGCGGTCGTTCTGCGTCAGCTGGGCGCGCATGGCCGGCTTTGCCGTCCCCTTGCGAGCCAGGAGCATCGGACCGAGCGATGCGAAGGCGTTGCTCTCTGTCATGGCGCGGCCCATTACTGTGCAACGCGGCGGCCGAAGCCTCCGCCCTGCGCGCGGCCAGCACCGTTCGCCTGCGCCGCCTTGCTGCCGGGAGCGGCGAAGACGGTGCGGCGGAAATTCTTCTCGAGACGATCCGCGACATAGTGCCACAGCGCCGTGACTTCCTGCGCGCTGCGACCTTCGGGATCAATTTCCATCACCGTGCGGCCGTCGATCATCGAGGCGGCGAAATCGGTGCGGTGGTGAATGGTGATCGGCGCGACCGTGCCGTGCTGCGACAGGGCGACAGCGGCTTCGGACGTGATCTTGGCCTTGGGAGTCGCCGCGTTGACCACGAAGATCAGCGGCTTTCCGGCCCGTTCGCACAGGTCAACCGTGGCGCCCACGGCGCGCAGGTCGTGCGGGCTGGGACGAGTCGGGACGACCATCAGTTCCGCGACCGAGATCACCGACTGGATAGCCATGGTGATTGCGGGCGGAGTGTCGATCACCGCGAGCTTGAAACCCTGCTGGCGCAGGATCGCAAGGTCGTTCGCCAGCCGTGCGACGGTGGTCTGGGCGAAAGCGGGATATTCCGCCTCACGCTCGTTCCACCAGTCGGCAAGCGAACCCTGCGGATCGATGTCGATGAGTACGACCGGGCCAGCGCCAGCGCGCTGCGCCTGGACAGCGAGGTGACCGGATAGAGTGGTCTTACCAGAGCCACCCTTCTGCGATGCCAAAGCCAAAACGCGCAACGCGATTCCCCCTAGAACAAGCGACCCGACCAAGTCTCAATTACGGGCCTTCGCTAAAGGACTTCGCAGACTACCCTTTATTTTGAGTTAATTTGCGAGCGATTGGCTGTTGCTTTCTGCTCGCCGGGCTGAACGCTCTGCGACTGTGCGGACGCGATAAAGTCGGCCATATCTGGCCCGAATAAACGCTTTGCTAACAGCTTGTTTACTATGGCATCGTGCGAGAGATCAGCAGGGATGCGAGAATAGCCATGCCATACAGAAGGAATTCCGCGATCATCAGGGGCTGCGCCGCACTGGCGGCTCTTGCGCTCTGCGCGCCGCTGGGGGCCACCGTGCGCGACGGCGTCGATGCCTGGTCGCGCGGGGATTATGACGCCGCGGTTGCCGAATGGGTGGGCCCTGCCGAGGCAGGCGATCCCGATGCCATGTTCAACATGGGACAGGCCTACCGGCTGGGGCGGGGCGTTCCCGCCGACATGCAGCGGGCGGAACAGTTCTACAAGGCCGCGGCCGAGGCAGGCCACATACAGGCCGCCGACACCTATGGCCTGATGCTGTTCCAGGACGGCCGCCGGGAAGAGGCGCTGCCCTATGTCCTGTCGGCCTCGCAGCGGGGTGACCCGCGCGCGCAGTACCTTCTGGGCATCGCCCACTTCAACGGCGACATGGTGGAACGCGACTGGGAGCGGGCCTATGCGCTGCTGACCCTCGCCAACGCCACGGGCCTGCCTCAGGCGGGCCCTGCGATCGAACAGATGGACAGTCATATTCCGCTGGATCAACGGCAGGCGGGCGTGGCGCTGGCCCGCATGCTGGAGAGCGAGGCCCAGCAATCACGCTCTGTGCAGCTGGCCGCCGCCGATCTCAGCGCGGCGAGGGAAGACCCGGTGCCCGAGGCCGCAACGCCAGTGGTCGAGACAGCCGCGTCCCGCCCGATCGCTGCGGTCGCGGTGTCGCCCTCCGTCGTTGCGGCGCGCGATGCCGTGGCGCAGGCGCGGCAGGCCACGGGAACGAGCAATCCGGCCGAGGCGGGCGCCAGCTATGCGCAAGGTTCGGCACCGACGGCGGCCCCGGCTCCCGAGCCGGTAGAAGTCGCTGAGACCGTTTCGCCGGCTCCCGCACCGGCGGATGCCGCGCCCGAATCCGCTCCGGCCCAGGCTGCGGCAAGCGGTCCATGGCGCGTGCAGCTGGGTGCCTTCGGGGTCGACGGGAATGCGGAGCGTTTGTGGAACAGGCTTTCGCACCGCCCGGAAATCGCCGGACGCGAACGCCTGTTCCTCCCGCGCGGGCGGGTCACGGTCGTGCAGGCGGGAGGCTTTGCCACGCGGGCGGACGCCCAGGCTGCCTGTTCCAGCCTGCAACGCGCCGGACAGGAATGCCTGGTGACACGCAACTGAATCCGCAACGGCAGCTGGAAGGCCGCTTTCCAACGACCGGGGCGCCAGCCATAAGGCCGCCCGGACGCAAGGACAGGGAAGCAGCATGGCACAGGAAAACGCAACGCCAGACGGCGAGCCGCAGGCGGTCGCCCCGGTCGCGTCGGCAGAGCGGATCGCCAGCCTGGATTTCATCCGCGGGTTTGCCGTTCTGGGCATCCTTGCTGCCAATATCGTCGCGTTCGGCCAGCCCTGGAGCGCCTACTCCTGGCCCGGCGGTTTCCTCACGCCGCACGACGCGACGTCCGACTGGCTTTGGGTCGCGCAATTCGTCCTGGTCGACGGCAAGATGCGCGGGCTGTTCACGCTGCTGTTCGGCGCGGGAATGGCCCTGTTCATGGAGCGGGCGTGGGAACGCGGGGCGGAAGTGGGATTGCAGGGGCGGCGGCTCGCCTGGCTGCTGCTTTTCGGCCTCGTGCACTTCTACCTGATCTGGCGCGGCGACATCCTGATCCTCTACTCCATCTCCGGATTTGCCAGCCTGCTGTTCATTCGCATGACCGCCGGCAAGCTGCTGACGCTCGGCCTCATCGGCTATGTGATCGGCGCGCTGATCTATGCGCTGGCCATCGGCTCCGCCTGGCTTATCGCCGATACCGCCGTCGGCGATGCTGCGGGAGAGGATGCCCAAAGCTCGATCGCGGAAGCCAAGCAGGCGAACCTGGAGGACGACCGCGTCGAAATCTCCATCATGACCGAAGGCAGCTATGCCGAGTTCGTCGGCCACAACTTTTCAGAACATCTCACGGATCCCCTCGACACGTTGTTCCTGATGGTTTTCGAAACCGTGCCCCTGACCCTGATCGGCATGGCGTTCTACCGGTTCGGGTGGTTCAGCCCCGGCGGGGCGACTGGCAAGCGAAGGGCCTGGGGGTGGGGACTGCTGCTGGGGGGCGCCGGCCTTACGCTGCTGATGGCGCTGTGGGTGAAGGATGAAGGCTTTACCTACTGGGGCACGGTGTCGGCGATGGCCTCCTTCTCCATGCTGCCGCGATTGCCAATGGTGATCGGGCTGGCGCTGCTGCTGGCGCTTTACGGAAATCATGCCAGCGGCTGGCTGGCGGAGCGGCTGTCGGCGGCGGGACGTGCGGCCTTCACCAACTACATCGGCACATCGGTGCTGATGATGCTGATCTTTCATCCGTGGGCAGGGGGCCTGTGGGGCGAACTGACGCGACCCGAGCTCTACCTGGTCGTGGCGCTGGGCTGGGCGGTGATGCTTGCATGGTCGAAACCGTGGCTGGCGCGCTATCGCTACGGCCCGCTGGAATGGCTCTGGCGCTGCCTGACCTATGGCCGCCTGTTTCCGCTGCGTCGGTAGTCTCCAAACGATCTTGAGAATTATTCGCAATGCGCTTGCTAATGCAATCCATTCGCAGTAACGTTCCTGGCGAAACGAGAGAGAGAATCGCCGAGAATGTACACCTGCGTCTGCAATGCCATCCGTGAATGCGAACTGCGCAAGGCCGCGCGGCAGCACCGTGGCGGTGCGGAAAGTGTCTATGCCAAGCTGGGGAAGCGCCCTAATTGCGGCCAGTGCCTGGAAGAGGCAGACGAGGTGATCACCGAAGAGCGCGAGGCGATGCTGCAGCCGATGGCCGCGGCCTGATCCAGCTTCCTGCTTCGCATTCGCAATAGCCCGGTTTTCTGCGGATTTTCCTCAATCCGAAGGGCGGTTTCGCTTGCCTTTCCGGCTCTGTCCTGACCATCTAGCAGCCATGCAGATTCAGTCAGGAGACACGCCATGAAGGGTGATGCGAAAGTCATCGAATATCTCAACAAGGCTCTGACCAACGAGCTGACGGCGATCAACCAGTACTGGCTGCACTACCGCGTGCTGAACGACTGGGGCGTCTACAAGCTGGCCGAGTATGAGCGGCATGAGAGCATCGACGAGATGAAGCATGCCGACTGGCTGGCGGACCGCATCCTGTTTCTCGATGGACTCCCCAACTTCCAGGCGCTCCACAAGCTGAAAGTCGGCGAGACGGTGGAGGAGATCCTCAAGGCCGATCTCGCGCTGGAGAACGAGGCCATCCCCTTGCTGCGCGAGGCGGCCGACTATTGCCAGGAGGCGAAGGACTTCACTTCTGGCCAGCTGTTCGAGAACATCCTCGCCAGCGAGGAACAGCATGTCGATTTCCTGGAAACCCAGTTCGACATGATCGCGCGCATGGGAATCGAGAACTACGTCCAGCTGAACAGCAAGGCCGCGGGCGAAGGGGAAAACGACGCGGGCGCGGGCTGACGCGTCAGTCGACGACCCAGTAAGGGGCCTTTCCGGCGCCATGCTTCTCGATGCGTGCCACGACCTTTTCGCCTTCCAGGATCTGCGCCGTACCATGGGCAATGTTGATATCGGCGACGATCAGCGCCGTGGCCAGGTTCGGCACATCCAGATTCAGCACCTCGCCCGCTTCGCCGCAGTCAATCTGCAATTGATAGCGTTGCATCGTTCCTCGCCTCTTGCCAGTGCTCTCATGCACCCGACATCCTCTTTGCGCACCAACGCGCAAGGGGCGTGAAGGGTCCGTTCGATTCGACCGGAAAACCAGTCGGTCCAACCATTTATGTCCGTATCCGGGCCGAGGCGTGGCCGCGTCAGTCTAGCTGATCGTCATGCTTGCGCTTGCGGGCGAGAATGTCGCGGCTGCGACGCCGGCGCTCCCTCGCCGTGGCGGATGCAAGGCTGGTTTCGCGGAAAAACAACGCCAGCGCCCACGACAGCTGGAACATGGTGGCGATCCACAGCATGGCGACCAGCGTGCCGATCCGCGGTTCGATGAAGGCGCTGATGAACAGGATCGCGACCACCAGGCAGATGGTAAGCGCAGCGGACGTGCTGAGATTCACCGCCATCTGCGCATTGCGCTGCCGCTGGATAAGGGCGGGCAGTTCCTCGCTCAGGCGGTCCTCGACTCCGTCCTCGACGCGTCGCTCGATGAACTCGATCCGGTCGAACAGCCACGTCAGGCGCAGGTTCATCACGTTCAGCATCGCGCCAATGGCGGCCAGCAGGAACACCGGCGCCAGGCTGAGCTGCACGATTTCCTGCACGCGCACGGTGCTGGAGGTGCGTTCTATCAGGTCGCCCGTGAGCGAAAGAGCATCCAGCATGGCCGATCAGTCCCTGCCGCTGCCGCCGCTGAACTTCCCGCCGCCGCCACGGTTGGAATCGTAGGGGTTCTTCGGGCTCTTCAGGGTAAGGCGCACCGGCACGGCGCCGAAGCCCAGCTTCTTGCGAATGTCGTTGAGCAGATAGCGTTCGTAACTGGCAGGAAGGTCGTCCAGCCGGGTGCCGAAGATGACGAAGCGCGGCGGGCGCGTGCCGACCTGCGTGATATAGCGCAGCTTGATGCGTCGGCCGCCGGGCGCGGGCGGCGGATTGGCGGACAGGGCATCGTCGAACCAGCGGTTGAGGGCGGAGGTCGAAACCCGCCGGCTCCACGCCTCGCGCAGGTCGAAGGCGGCACCGAGCATGGTATCCAGGCCCTTGCCGGTCATGGCCGAGACGGCGAACAGCGGGACGCCCCTCAACTGCGAGAGCCCTTCCTCCAGCGCGGCGCGGATGCCGTTGAACAGCGCGCTCGCGTCCTCGGCAATGTCCCACTTGTTGATGGCGATCATGAGCGCGCGGCCTTCTTCCAGCACGCGGCTGGCGATCTTCAGGTCCTGCACTTCCAGTCCGCGCGTCGCATCCAGCAGCAGCACGACGACCTCGGCATAGTCCACCGCCCGCAGGCCGTCCTGTACCGAGAGCCGCTCGAGCTTGTCGACCACCTTGGCCCGCTTGCGCATGCCCGCCGTGTCGATCAGCTTGATGGTCCGCTCCTCGCCGGAGCGGGGATCGGTCCATTCCCAATCAATGGCAATGGAATCGCGGGTTATGCCGGCTTCCGGCCCTGTCAGCAGGCGATCCTCGCCCAGCAGGCGATTGACCAGGGTGGACTTGCCCGCATTGGGCCGTCCCACGATGGCCAGGCTGAGCGGGGCAGAAGGGTCGATTTCCTCGAGTTCCTCTCCTGCTTCGGCTGCGGCCTTCGCCTTGTCGGCAGCGATGGCGGCCTCGGCCTCTTGCTCGAGCTGCATCTGGTCGGCCTTTTCGCCGATCAGCGGGATGAGTGCGCTGTAGAGATCCGCGATGCCTTCGGCGTGCTCCGCGCTGACCGGCACCGGTTCGCCCAGGCCGAGCGAATAGGATTCGAGAATCCCGCTTTCGCCTGCATTGCCCTCTGCCTTGTTGGCGATCAGCACCACCGGAACTTCCTGCTGCCGCAGCCAGCGACCGATTTCCTCGTCGAGCGGGGTGAGGCCGGATCGCGCGTCGATCACGAACAGGGCAGCATCGGCGCCCTTCAGGGAGACCTGCGTCTGCGCCAGCATCCTGCCGGGCAGCGACTGGTCGTCCTCGTCTTCCCACCCGGCGGTATCGACAGCCTCGAACTCCAGGCCCGCAAGGCCTGCAAGACCCATGCGCCTGTCGCGCGTGACGCCGGGCTGGTCGTCGACCAGCGCCAGTCGCTTGCCGACCAGCCTGTTGAACAGGGTCGACTTGCCGACGTTTGGGCGGCCGATAATCACCACCTGGGGGAGCTTGCGCGTTTTCATCGGGCGGGAGGTGGCGCTTTGTGTTGCCATTGGCAAGGCCATTGGCGCGGCCGGCGTTTCACTTCGCGGGAAAGATCGGCGCTCCGGGGTGTTGATCGAGAAAGGACTATACGCTGGATTCCCTCACCGATCTGTTTGGGCTCGAACCCTATCACATCCTGCTGGCAGTAGCGGGCTCGATCATCATCTTGTCCTATTGGCTGCCACGCTTCTTCTCCGGACGTGAACCGGCCTCCGCGCCGCTGCTCATCCTGACCGGGCTGGTTGCGTTCGTCCTGGTGCCCGGCATGCCCGCGGCGATCAATCCCGTGGAATCGCCGGTCGTGTGGGAAGTCACCGCCGAACTCGCCGTCATCATCGGTCTGTTCGGCGCGGGCATAAAGATCGACGAACTTTTCGGACACGGCCTCTGGAAGCCCACACTGCGGCTGCTGGTTTTCGGCATGCCCGCCACGATCCTCGCCCTGGCCCTGTTCGGCTGGGGGGTAGCGGGCATGACGCTGGCAGGCAGCCTTCTGCTTGGTGCGGTGCTTTCACCCACGGACCCGGTGCTGGCAGGCGACGTGCAGGTAGGGCCCCCGCTCGAAGGGGGAGAGCACCCGGTGCGCTATGCGCTGACGACGGAGGCGGGCATGAACGACGGCCTTGCCTTCCCGTTCGTCCACCTCGGTATCCTGGTGGCCGCGGCGGGCGGGCTGAGCGCCGGTCTGCTGGGCGAATGGCTGTTGCGCGACGTTGTCTATCGCATCGCCATGGGCGGCCTGGCCGGCGCGGGGTGCGGCTGGCTGCTGGGGAAGGTCCTGTTCGACTGGCCGCGCCACAATGCCCTGTCGAAGACGCAGTCCGGGGTCATCGCGTTTGCGGGCGTTCTTTTTGCCTATGGCCTTACCGAATTGCTCGAAGGCTATGGCTTCATCGCCGCTTTCGTATCCGGACTGGTGTTGCGGCGAGAGGAATCGCAGGACGAGTTCCACGAGCGCCTGCACAGTTTCTCGGAAGCGCTGGAACATGCCCTGACAGCCGTGCTGCTGGTGGCGCTGGGTGCGGCCATCCCGGCTCTGCTGCCCTATCTCGACTGGTCGCATGCGCTGGTCGGGCTGGCCCTGATATTCGTGATCCGGCCCGTGGCCGGGTGGGTGTCGCTGGCCGGAGCGGGGCTGGAAAAGCGCGAACGCTGGGCGGTGGCCTTCTACGGGATACGCGGCATCGGCTCGATCTACTATCTCGCCTATGCCGGAAGCCACATCGAACTCGTCAACGAGGGCGCATTGTGGGCCACCGTCACGTTCACCATCGTCGTATCCGCAGCCGTTCACGGCATGACCGCAGGCGTCGCGGTGGAACGCGCGACGGGAGAGGCCGACCCGCCCGGCTAGCTGCGCAGCTTACCAGCTGCCGGTGTTCTCCATGCTGGCCCACGGCTCCTGCGGGTCGAGATGCCCGTCCTGCAGCAATTCCACGCTGATGCCGTCCGGCGAGCGGACGAAGGCCATGTGCCCGTCGCGCGGAGGCCGGTTGATGGTAACGCCCGCGTCCATCAGCTTCTGGCAGGTCTCGTAGATATTCTCCACGCGGTAGGCGAGGTGGCCGAAATTGCGTCCGCCGTCATATTGCTCGGGCGCGCTGCCATCCTCCGGCGGCCAGTTGTAGGTCAGTTCAAGTTCGGCCACGTCCTCCTGCCCCGGAGCGGCGAGGAAGATCAGCGTGAAGCGGCCTTTCTCGCTTTCCTTGCGGCGGACCTCTTCCAGTCCGATCAGCTTGAAAAAGTCGATCGTGGCTTCGGGATCGGCCACGCGGATCATGCTGTGCAGAAATTTTACCATGTGTCTTGAAACCTTTAGCCGTTGGGTGTCTTGAAACCTTTCGCCGTTGGGGAGGCTTTCCAGCCACTCGTGGCGAAGCCGGTGTCTCACGAAGTGGAGTCTCTCTCACACATTCGCAAGTCGAATGGAAGAAAGGGGTTCAGGGCCATGATCGAATGGCCCAGGGCGACTTCTGATG
Organism: Aurantiacibacter hainanensis; assembly: GCF_036321025.1. NCBI lineage: Bacteria > Pseudomonadati > Pseudomonadota > Alphaproteobacteria > Sphingomonadales > Erythrobacteraceae > Aurantiacibacter > Aurantiacibacter hainanensis. Next base: position 721,667 of record NZ_JAZAPB010000001.1, on the reverse strand, counting down.
TCCGCAAATCGACGGCGCGGGGGTCTGGCTAGAATGAGAAGACGAGCCTTGCTCCGCTCAAACGACCCTCAGCCAGCTTCATCGAACGCTTTGCAGCGGTCGAAAGAGGGCGTCTCCTGCTCTGCGTACACTCCAAGCTTCCGGAGGACGCGATTGGTCTCCTCGACAGCGTCGCGCTCGATTTCCGACCAGCGCGCGAGGTAGTCGCGAGCGAAGCGGCGGGAATTACCTGCCCCTTCGTATTGCCGGACGTGGAGAAGTTCGTGAGCCCACAGGCCAAGGTCGCGCGCCGCGAGCTCACCTTCGAAGACGATGATATTGCCCAACGTTACCGCCTTATACCGGGTGGCTTCGCCGGCAACGATGCCGGCAATGCCGCCGGCCTCGTCCGCCATGACCCAACGCACTCGATCGAGTTCCTCCTCCGCGTAGTAGGAGGATAGCCTGTTCCTGACAGGCTCGGGTATCTCTCGCAGAACCTTCCGATCAATGCTTGCCCTGGAGTGTTCTATCGCCTCGGCCATGAGCGGGGTGAAAAGCTGGTTGATCGTCAGGGCAAGCTCCCGCGGCGGGCCGATGCATCCGGTCTCCTGGGGCATGCCGCACGAACCAAGCATGGCAAGGGCCGAAATCACCACTCCGAGTTTTGTTGCACGTCGCCCCGGGCGTGGTCCCCTTCGCTCTGCCAACTTCTACAACCTCCTCTCTCCTCCTGTCCAACCCTCCTCAATTGGCTGACCTTATTGGAATATCTTGCCCAGAATGTGGCGCGGTCGGCAGCAAGCGGTGCCCGCGTTTGAGCAGAACGGGGTCGAAGAGGTGGCTGAGAACGAACCGCCCGGTGCGAGGTGTCGTCGCCGGACATCGGGGCTGCATGCCCTCGCCTGGCGGGGAAGCGGGCGACTGGTCGGTCGGGTAGCAGCGACGAAGTGGCAGTAACAAATGCTACAAACGTCAACCTTTTCAACAATTTCGGAACAAAACGCCGCCGACGAGCGCTGTCTTCGCGAGTTGGTAAGGAGGAGAATCAGAGATGGCAGAAATACCAGTCGAAAGAAAATCAGGCTCGAAGTGGTGGTTGTGGCTCATCCTGGTCTTGCTGGCGGTCGCCCTCATCTGGTGGCTTCTCGCGGAGGGGGACGATCCCGAAGTGGAAGCCGTGGATACGGTCGCTGTCGAGGAGAGTGCCGATCTGGATAGCGTGGACGCAATGGCGACGGGCGAGATGACGCTCGCTGCCATACTCGCCAACCCGAGCAGCTACTATGGAATGGAAGGCTTCACCGGAGAGGTCGAGGTCGGCGGTCCGCTTACCGATCGCGGGTTCTGGATCGAAAACGACGGCGCACGCATGTTCGCCGTAGTCATCGACGATCCCGCCGAGCGGCGGATCGATCTCAATACCGGCGCGACCTTGCGTCTCGATGGCGGCACAGTGCGAGATCCATCGACGATCTCCGCCACCGATATAGAGGGTGACACGCTCGACGAAGATACGATGAACACGATCTCCGACCAGGAAGCCGTTCTTTTGATCGACGAATCCAACATGGAAATCACTGACGCGGCCTAACGGCGAGAAACAGGAGAGCCTCGAGATGGCCAAGGACTATGAAGATCTGCACGAACTGGACAATTACCAGTTGGAAAATCGCGAACAGGATCTGCGGGGACATGCCCTTTACACCTATGGAGGAGAGCGGCTGGGCACGGTGCAGCGCATGCTCGTCGACCCGGAACGGAACCATGTCGCTGCCCTGGTGCTTGAAGATCACCGCTACGTGCCGGTTTCCGAAATCGAAATTCGTGACGGAGATGCCTACATCGATCCGGTCGATGCTACCGGCTTTAGTGCCGCCCCGCGCCGCGAACGCACGGTTCCGCGGGGCAGGGTGTCGGTTCGTCCCCGCAGCTGACAAAGGGGCAGGGCCTCTTCGGCCAGCCTTTGAACCCCGCCGGTAACAACGAGCCTGGCCCGCGGGCCGCCGGATTCTGGTTGGTGGCGAAGGCGCCGGGCGACAGCCGCGCGATTGGAAAGGGCCCGCACCGTCGCCGGTGCGGGCCCTCCCGTTCCTCGCTTTGCGCGAAAGCTCGTCAGAAGCTGCCGGAAAGGGTGAAGACGACCCCGTCGCTGGTGAAGGTGCCGCCCGGATCGACCAGGCCATCGCCTTCGACGCCAATCCACGCGACGCCGAGGGCCAGCGGCGTGTTGGGAATGCCCACTTCGGCGCCGATCGAGTAGTCGAACGCCTCGCTGTCGGTGGTGAAGGTCAGGAAGCCGTCGGTGTAGCCGACGTGACCGGTCACGGTGACCGGGGTGCCGGGGACGCCGATACCGAGGTCGGAATAGATGTAGAAGTTGTCGGTACCGCCAAGCGAATCCTGGTCCGGCGCGTAGGCAACGCCGACGGTCAGATCGGCCGGGCCGACGCCGACACCGACGGAACCGTAGAATTCGACATAGTCGAAGTCGCCGGCGCCGGCATCGGGATAGATGTACATGATGACGCCGACATCGGTGGAGACGTTGCCGAATTCGCCGGCCCAGCCGCCATAGATATCCAGCTCGGTGCTGCCATAGCCGACGGTCTGCTCATCGAGCGAAGAGGCCCAGGTGCCGACGTAGAAACCGGCGGGCAGACCCACGTCGACACCGCCCTGGATGGCAAATTCGCCTCCTGACAGGTCGACACCGCGGAAGCGGTACTCGCTGACCAACGCGACGTTGGCCGAGACCTCGACCCCGATATCGTCGTCCTGCGCCATGGCAGGAGCCGCAAAGGCAGTGGAAAGTGCAAAAACAGAAGCAGCCGTGAGGCTGCGGACGGACGTAAGCATGGGCAATTTCCTCAATTGCTTGGGTGAACTAATGCTTCGTCCCACCTGCGCCATCCGCGTGCTGGCATCGTTTGCGTGCCAATTCTCCGCGAAAGCGCAATAATCATGCATATCCGTTGTGCATTGCACAAGAGAAATTGCGCACTATCACATGTGCTTCGACAAAGTGTGATTTTTTGGCATCACATTCACGGTCCGGTCAGAATAAAGAGGGCAAGTGACCGCCGCTCAGGCCAACCAATTGCACCCCCGGGCGTAATGCCTATGTGGGCAAGGCGAATGAACATGTTCCAGTTTTTCCGATCCAAGAAGGTTGATCCCGAACCGCTATCGATTGCGGCGCGCATCCCCGAGGGGCAGCGCGTCTATGCCGTGGGCGACGTGCACGGTCGCAGCGACCTCTTCATCGCGATGATCGAAGCCATCGAACTCGACAATCGCCAGAGAGGCCCGGCCGAGACGACCATCGTGCTGCTGGGCGACCTGGTCGATCGCGGTCTCGACAGCGTGAACGTGCTGGCGCTGGCGCGCGAGTGGCAGAAGTTTCGCAACGTGCGCATCCTTGCCGGCAACCACGAGGAAATGTTCCTGCGGAGCTTCGAGGATATCGACATGCTGCGCCATTTCCTGCGCCACGGCGGTCGCGAAACCTTGCTGAGTTACGGGCTCGAAAGGTCGGAATATTCGCGTTCCTCGATCGAGGACCTGCACGCCCGGATGATCGAGCTTGTTCCGCAGGCCGACAGGGATTTCATCGCCGGGTTCGAGAACCTGGTGAGGATCGGCGACTACGTGTTCGTCCACGCCGGGATCGAGCCGGGCATCCCGCTCGAAGAGCAGCATGTCGCCAAGCTGCGCTGGATACGCGAACCGTTCCTGAGCCACCGCGAGGCGTTCGACGGGGTGGTGATACATGGCCATACCATCACCGACATGCCCGAAGACCAGGGTAACCGGATCGGCATCGATACAGGTGCCTACCACACCGGCCGCCTGACCGCGCTGGCGCTGGAAGGCGAAGAGCGTCGCTACATCACCGCCATCGACGACAATGCGGGCGGGGTCTCCATCGCCACCACCTAGGGCCGCTTTTGGCAAGGATGCCGGGGAGCCTGTAAGCCGGGTTCTGTCCCGCGACCGGTTTCCCCGAAGGGACCAGCGCCACGGGGGCAGCCATTCATCTTACGCGGTGGATTGCTCCAGCCGCTCCAGCGACCAACCCGGGTCTCTCGGGACGAAACATCCCTGCCTCAAAGGCGCGAGACCCCTATGCGGTCTTGCTCCGGGTGGGGTTTGCCATGACGGGAACCGTTACCGGCCCCCCGGTGCGCTCTTGCCGCACCCTTTCACCCTTGCCTGTGCCCTTTAGGGGCCATCGGCGGTATACTCTCTGTGGCACTTTCCCTGGGCTTTCACCCGGCGGGCGTTACCCGCCACCCTCGTTTCGTGGAGCCCGGACTTTCCTCGCAGTCTTGCGACCACGCGGCTGCCCGGCTCCCCGGCACTTCGCGATCTAGGCGCAGGACGGCTATTTTCCAAGCCTTTCGCGTCTGCCCTGCAATTGGCCCTACCTTGTCAGGCCGCGGTCGCGGTCCAGCAGCAGCTGGAACAGGATCGCGCGCACTTCGCCGTCGATCTCGCCGTCGATCCGCTCGGGCCGCCAGCGGCGCTGGAAGGCCTCCACCGCCTTGTGGCCATCGGTGATGTCGTATCCGAACCGCTCGAGCGCCAGGTAGAAGGCCGCGTCGTTATCGAACGGGTCACCGCGCTCCAGCTTCTCCGGACGCGGCAGGCACAGGCCGTATTCGGCCAGCCGATCCCACGGGAACAGCTCGCCGGGGTCGATCTTGCGACCGGGCGCGACATCGGAATGGCCGACCACGTTGGCGCGCGGGATATCGTAGGCCTTCACCATCCGCGCCACCAGCGGCACCAGCGCCTCGAACTGCGCTTCGTTGAAGTCGCGGTAGCCGTACTTGTGGCCGGGGTGATCCAGCTCGATGCCGATGCTGGCCGAGTTCACGTCCTTGTGCCCACGCCAGTACGATACCCCCGCGTGCCAGGCGCGCTTTTCCTCGGGCACCAGGCGGACCACTTCGCCCTGCTCGCCGATCAGGTAATGCGCCGAAACCTTCGCCTCGGGATCGCACAGCCGCTCTATGGCAAAGCCCTTGTCCTCCATTTCGGTGTAGTGGATCACCACCATCGAAATGGGCAGCGTGCGCTCGTCATGGTTGGGCGAGAGTACCTCGCGGTGGACCAGTTCATCGTCGCTGAGCGGCAGCTGCCTGCCGACCCTGCCGAAATCAGAGCTGGAATCGGACATCTTCGGCCCCCCTTCGTCCCCGTGGTCCGTCAACCGATCAGACCCTCGGGATCGGGCAGCATCGCGCCGAGCACCAGCGAACCGTCGGTGTGATGATACTGCACCGCCCCGCCATCACGCTCCACGATCAGGCGGATCAGGTGGGCAGGCGCGGTTCGGCCCGAGAGCTCGTCCGCCGAAAGCGTACCGTCCAGCGCCTTGCCGATCGTGGCGTCGAAGGCGACGCGCGGGCCGCTGGCCCGGATGGCGATCTCGGTGTTGCCCTTGTTGCGCTCCGCCCCGATGGCGAGCGTGCCCCCGCGCACGAGCGAATCGAGGCCCATGGCCGCCAGATTCAGCAGCACCTTCACCGCCGGCTTGGAAAGGCTGGATTCCGACACGGCCCAGTCGAGCGTCAGGCGTTCGTCCGCCGAGGTGAGCGCCGTGAGCAGTTCCTGCGGTTCCTCCGAAGGTACCTGTTCGCCGAAACCGCCGGCTGCGCCATAGGCAAGGCGGAAGAACTTCAGCTTGTTGGCGGAAATGCGCGCGCTCTGTTCCAGCAGGTCCAGGCAGCGCTGGCGCATGGCGGGGTCCTTCTCGTCCGCCAGAAGTTCCAGCCCGTTGTTCAGCGCGCCCACGGGGCTGAGCATGTCATGGCAAAGGCGCGAGCAAAGCAGGGAAGCAAGGTCGAGGGGGGAAGTCATTTGTGTGATTGAAGGCCTCTGTCTGGCGCTAATGTGGAACACTTGGAACACGGTCCTAGGGCAAAAAACCTGCCCTTGCATCCGGCCAGGGAAAAATCCGTGGCGGCAGGGTGCTCCGGCATGGTCATGGGGGTGTCTCTAGTCCGCGATGGCCGGGTAGGGAAGCTCGGCAAAACCGCCTGGCGCATCACGCCACCAGCCAATCGCATCCGCGCCCACGATAGCCCAGACAGACCCGTCGTGCGCCGCCTCGGCCCGGTCGACGGCGGAAGGCGCGGGATCGCCCGTGGGGTGCGAATGATAGTATCCCAGCACCTGCGGCCCGCCCGCGCGCGCGGCGCGATGCGCGTCTATCAGGGTCTGCGGATCGATCTCGAAATGCGATAGCGGCTGCGGGTGGACGTTGGTCGCGGGCAGGGCCTTGGCAATGCGATTGCCCTGGCCAAGCAGGATGCCGCAGCATTCGGCAGGGTGGGCACGCTTCGCCTCGTCCTGAAGCAATTCCACCACATCACTTGTCACGAGCAGGTCCATTGCCCAAAGCCCTAGCATGGCTGCCCCAGAAACCATCACCGGAACCATCCACGGCCCCGCCCGCCTGGACAAGGCACTGGCGGAGGCGACGGATCTTTCGCGCGAGCGGATCAAGGCCCTGATCGCGGAGGGGAAAGTCGAGCTGGACGGTCGGCCTGCAGCCAGCGCCAGCGCGAAAGTTCAAGCGCGGTCGAGCTTTTCCATCCACCTGCCGCCCCCAAGCGCTCCACAGGCTTGTCCACAGGATATCCCCATAGCTGTCACCTTCGAGGACGAGTACCTGATCGTCGTCGACAAGCCGGCAGGCATGGTGGTGCATCCGGCCGCGGGCAACCCGGACGGCACGCTGGTCAACGCGCTGCTGCATCATTGCAGGGGCCAGCTTTCCGGCATCGGCGGGGTGGCCCGGCCGGGCATCGTGCACCGGATCGACAAGGACACGTCCGGCCTGCTGGTGGTCGCCAAGACAGACGCGGCGCATGAAGGACTGGCGAAGCAGTTCGCCGACCACTCGCTGGAGCGGGCGTATCTCGCCGTGTGCGGTGGCCATCCGGCGCCGCCCGCAGGCACGGTGGAGGGGCGAATCGGTCGCTCCGATCGCAACCGCAAGAAGATGGCCGTTCTTCCCCCCGATTCGCGGCGCGGGAAGCACGCGGTGACCCATTATCGGACGCTGGAGTGCCTCGATCACTGCGCTTTGGTGGAATGCAGGCTGGAAACGGGGCGCACGCACCAGGTCCGGGTTCACCTTGCGTCAATCGGTCATGCGCTAATAGGAGACCCAGTATATGGACGCACTCCGGCCGCGATCAGACCAATTATCAAGGGCTTGGGTTTCGAGCGTCAGGCGCTTCATGCGGCCCGGCTCGGCTTCATCCATCCCGTCAAAGGTAACCGCCTGTCGTTTTCCAGCGAATTACCCCGTGATATGCGGGAACTGATCGACGAAACAGGTCATTCCAATCGATGAAATGCACCCCATATCGGCCGGCGGTGCGCTATAAGTAGAGTTGCACCCAATGTGACCGTCAATCCCGGGTGCCCATCAGGGGCCCGAAACGAATGGTCGACAACGAAGAAAGGTTTGGGACAAAGTGAGTAACAAGCGACCAACAGTGCCGGCTTTGGGCGGTGAGCAGGGGCTCAATCGCTATCTGTCGGAAATCAAGAAGTTCCCGGTTCTGACGCCCGAGCAGGAATACATGCTCGCCAAGCGTTACGAGGAGCACGAGGATCCCGATGCCGCCGCGCAGCTGGTGCAGAGCCACCTGCGCCTGGTGGCGAAGATCGCCATGGGCTATCGCGGCTACGGCCTGCCGGTTTCGGATCTCATTTCCGAAGGCAACGTGGGCCTGATGCAGGGCGTCAAGAAGTTCGAGGCCGATCGCGGCTTCCGTCTGGCGACCTATGCAATGTGGTGGATCAAGGCCAGCATCCAGGAATTCATCCTGCGCAGCTGGAGCCTCGTGAAGATGGGTACCACCGCCGCGCAGAAGAAGCTGTTCTTCAACCTTCGCCGGATGAAGAAGCAGCTGGAGGCCTACGAAGACTCCGACCTGTCGCCGGAAGACGTGACCAAGATCGCCACCGATCTGGGCGTGCCGGAGCAGGAAGTGGTCAACATGAACCGCCGCATGATGATGGGCGGCGATGGCTCGCTCAACACGCCCATGCGCAACGGCGAGGAAGGCAGCGGCGAATGGATGGACTGGCTGACGGACGACCGTCCGTTGCAGGACACCGTGGTTGCCGATGCCGAGGAAGCGGACGTGCGCCGCGAAATGCTGGTGGAGGCTATGGAAGCCCTCAACGAGCGTGAGCAGCACATCCTGACCGAGCGCCGCCTGACGGAGAACCCGCAGACGCTGGAAGAGCTTTCGCAGGTCTACGATGTAAGCCGCGAACGCATCCGCCAGATCGAGGTGCGCGCCTTCGAGAAGCTGCAGAAGGCAATGCAGCGCATTGCCGGCGAAAGGCTGATGCCCGCCGCGGCGTGACGCTGTCGATACCGAGAGCAAGAAAGGGCGGCTTCGTGCCGCCCTTTTTGCATGTGTCGATCAATCCGCCGTCGTCGGATCGATCATCGCACGTACCTCGCTGATCGAATTGGCCGGAAACCCGCCTTTCTCGGCATGTTCGAGGATGAGTTCGGCGCTGGGCGCACGGTAGATGCAGTAGATCTTGTCCTGCGTCACGTAGGAGTGAACCCACTGTATCCCGGTTCCGAGTTCCCGCAGCACGCTGCACGAGGTCTGGGACGCTTCCTTGAGATCCTCTGCGGATGCGGAGCCGATACCCGGCATGTCTCGCTCGATAACAAATTGCGGCATCGTCAGTTACTCCCGGGGTATTGCGACCCGGAAGCCGGCCTATACTCTCTGGCGCCGGCGACTGCTACGTCGCTCTTTGGCGGCGCAGGGGTGCCTGACGCTGCGGGCAATTGAGCGATGGCCCGTGGTTGGCTAATGCGTTGCGATGATCCTTCGCATTTTCCTCATCATCGCCAAGACGATCCTGCTGTTCGTCGTCATCAGCCTGGCGCTGGTGATCCTGCTGCGCTTCGTGCCCGTCACCTACACCGCCACCATGCTGATGGACGAGCGCAGCGTGACGCGCGACTGGGAGCCGCTTTCGCGCATCGACCGCAACATGGTGAGCGCGGTGATCGCAGCCGAGGACGGCAAGTTCTGCACGCACGACGGATTCGACCGTGAAGCCATCGAGGAAGCTCTTGAAGAGCGCGCGCGGGGCGAGCGGCAGCGCGGTGCCTCCACCATCAGCCAGCAGACCGCCAAGAACGTGTTCCTGTGGCAGGGCGGCGGCTGGTTCCGAAAGGGGCTGGAAGCCTACTTCACGGTGCTGATCGAGAACCTGTGGGACAAGCGACGGATCATGGAAGTCTATCTCAACGTCGCCGAGACGGGGCTGGGCACCTACGGCGTGGAAAGCGGGGCGCAGCGATACTTCGGTCATTCCGCCGCGCGCCTTTCCGCCGACGAGGCCAGCCGCATCGCCGCCGTGCTGCCCAGCCCGAAGACCCGCGAGGCGGTGAACCCCGGCGGCTTTACCGCGCGCTATGGCAATACCATCGAAGCGCGGATCGGCGTCGTAAGGCGTGACGGCCTCGATTCCTGCGTCTACGAATAGCGCAGATGGGCGCAGGGCATTCTCACACGCATTCGCACGGTAACGGCCATGGGCACGCCCATGCACCGGCAGATTTCGGCCGCGCCTTCGCCATCGGCGTGGTTCTCAACACCGTCTTCGTGGTGGTGGAGGCGGTTTTCGGCTTCCTTTCGGGGTCGATGGCCCTGGTCGCCGATGCCGGCCACAACCTGTCGGACGTGCTGGGCCTGCTGATCGCCTGGGGCGCCAGCGTCGCGGCGAAGAAGCCGCCCAGCGCGCGGTTCACCTACGGCCTGAAAAGCTCCACCATCCTCGCCGCCTTCGCCAACGCCGTGCTGCTGCTGGTGGCCATCGGCGCCATCCTGATCGAGACGATAGACCGCCTGATCGACCCGGTGGAACCCGAGGGCTGGACGATGATCTGGGTGGCGGGCGTGGGCATCGTCATCAACACCGCCACCGCGCTGATGTTCATGCGCGGCCGCAAGGACGACCTGAACATCCGCGGCGCATTCCTGCACATGGCCGCCGACGCCCTGGTGTCCGTAGGCGTCGTGATCGCGGGCGTGGCGATCCTGCTGACAGGCGCGTTCGTGATCGATCCCATCGTCAGCCTAGTGATCGTGGCGGTGATCGCCTGGGGCACCTGGGGCCTGCTGAAGGACAGCGTGAAGATGAGCCTGCTGGCCGTGCCGGAGACGGTGGACGAAGGCCAGGTTCGCGGCTTCCTGCGCGGGCTGCCGGGGGTGGAAGCGGTGCACGACCTGCATATCTGGCCCATGAGCACGACCGAGACGGCGCTGACCGCGCATCTGATCATGCCCACCGGGCATCCCGGCGATGCCTTCCTGCGCGAAGCCGCGCACGAACTGGAGCACCATCACGCCATCGGCCACGTGACCCTTCAGGTGGAAACCACCTTCGAGAACTGTGCAGAGGGTTGCGGATGAGCGATCCTGCGGCGGATCGCGCGCGCGCCTTGCTGAAGGCGAACATTTCGCGGCTTGCCGCCGGGGACCGCGGCGCGCTGCGGGACATATACCAGGCGACCTCGGCAAAACTTTTCGGCATTTGCCTGCGTATCTTGGGCGATGAACGCGAAGCCGAAGATGCCTTGCAGGATGTCTACCTGGACCTGTGGAAGCGCGCCGACCGCTACGATGCCTCGCGCGCAAGCCCCATCAGCTGGCTGGCGACCATGGCCCGCAACCGCGCCATCGACCGCCTGCGTGCCGGCGGCAAGGTGGCATGCGGAGCCGTTCCGCAGGAGGCGGCCGCTAATGTCGCGGACGGCTCCATTCCCGCCGACAGGCAGGTGGAACTGGACCAGCGCGACGCGCGCATCCATTATTGCCTGTCGCAACTGGAGGAGCGGCAACGCTCCGCCATCGCCCGCGCCTTCTTCACCGGCGCGACCTATGTCCAGCTCGCGGAGGAGGACGACGTGCCGCTCAGTACCGTCAAATCCCGCGTCCATCGCGGTCTGGCCCGCCTGAAAGCGTGTATCGAGAAAGAATGACCGACGAACCCGCCCTTGCTGAAGACCAGGTGCTGGCCGGAGAATTCGTTCTCGGCCTGCTGGAGGGCGAGCGCCTGCTGCTGGCGCGCGGAAAGCTGGCGCGCGAACCGGCCTTCGCGGACGAAGTCGCGCGGTGGGAGGATCGCTTCGCCCCGCTGCTGGACGCCTGGGACGAGGTGACGCCGCCGCAGGGGGCCTGGGACCGGATCGAGCAGACCGTCTCCGGCGCGGGGCCCCACGTGCCCGGCGCGGGGGTGGTGGAATTGCTTGCCCTGCGACGCAGCCGCGATCGCTGGCGCTGGATGGGCGGTGCCTCGCTGGCAGGAGCGGTGGCCCTGGCGCTCACCTTCGTTCTTACCTCCGGCCCGGAAATACCGGAGCCTGACCTCTCACCCGGCGACGAGGCGCCGCTGCTTGCAGCCTCGATCCCGATTGCCGACACGCCGCTGCGCCTGGCCCTGACCTGGGTGCCGGAGCGCGAACAGCTGTCCGTATCCTCCACGGGTCTCGCGGCCGACGGCGTTCACGACCATGAATTGTGGCTGGTGGACGGGCAGGGCGACCTGCATTCCCTCGGCGTCATCGTGCCGGGCGAGGAGGCGCGCTTCGCCGTCGATGCAAGCTTGGCGGACCATTTCCACGATGGCACGCAGCTGCTGCTGACGCGCGAGCCGCTGGGCGGCAAGCCCGCCGACGCGGAAGCCGGCCCCGTCGTGGCCGAGGGACAGTTCACCGCGATTTAGAAAAATATTCTGCGACCTTTTGCAGGCTCGCTCCGTAGCTCCGCTCGCAAGTTGGACGGGACTTGTCAGACAAAGGAGCAATGCAATGTCGCAGAATACCAGATCCGCACTCGCCGCCCTGCTTGCCGCAGGCGCGCTGTTCACCGCCGCGCCCGCGCTGGCGCACAATCACAATCACGACCACCACTCCGACCCGGACATCGTCGCGGTGGCATCGGGCAACGAGGATTTCGAAACGCTGGTGGCGGCCGTGCAGGCTGCCGGTCTCGTCGATACCCTGCAGGGCGACGGGCCCTTCACGGTCTTCGCCCCCACCGACGCGGCTTTCGAAGCCCTGCCAGAAGGCACCGTGCCCACTCTGCTGCAGAGCGAGAACCGCGACCAGCTGACGGGCGTGCTGACCTATCACGTGGTCGCCGGCCGGGTTTCGGCCGATGACCTCGCCCAGCTGATCCGCGACGGGGACGGCCAGGCCGTGATCAATACCGTGGCCGGAGAGACGCTGGTCGCCCGGCTGTCGAACGGCAACATCGTGCTGACCGACGGAGCCGACCGGCAGGTGCAGGTCACAGCTGCGGATATCGATGCCGCGAACGGCGTGATCCACGTTCTTGACGGCGTTCTGCTGCCGGGTTGACCCCATCCAAAGGCGCAGCAACGGACGCCCCGTCCGGCCCCTGTCGGCCGGGCGGGGCGTTTTCCTTCTTGCATGGCCGCAGCGTTCGCGCTTCCCTGTTCGCGGAAAGGAGAGAGCGCGTGGGTGACGGGGAACACAGGGAAGGCGGCTGCGCCTGCGGCAAGGTGCGCTATCGCATCACGGGCGAACCGATGATGGTGCACAACTGCTATTGCCGCCAGTGCCAGCAGCAGACGGGCTCCACTTGCGTCGTCAACGGCTTCTGGGAAAGCGACAGGATCGAACTCCTTTCGGGCGAGCTTTCGGAATTCGCGGTGCCGGGCGGCAGCGGGCAGGACCACACCATCGCGCGCTGCGCGAACTGCGCCACGGCTGTGTTCAGCTATTACGCGCGGCTGGGCCGCCTATCGACGGGTGTGCGCGCAGGGTCGCTCGACGATCCGGGCAGCATCAGGCCCGACGTGGCGATCTTCATGGCCGAGGCAATGCCGTGGGTGACTCCGCCTGCCGGGATCCGCCAGTTCGAGGGCTATTACCATCCGCGCGAGGTATTGTCCGAAGAAAGCCTGGACCGGCTGCGCGCCCTGGCCGCGCGTCGCAAGGCAGCGGAGGGCTAGGCCAGCGCGGCATCCACCGCCGCTGCGGCGTGCAGGGCCGCGGTATCGAAAAGGGGCAGGGGGCCATCGCCTTGTTGCAGCAGCAGGCCGATTTCGGTGCAGCCGAGCACGACGCCCTGCGCACCCATGGCGGCGAGGCGATCGACGATGGCCAGATAGGCATCGCGGCTTTCCCGTTTCGTCTCTCCTGCGATCAGTTCCTCGTAGATGACGCGGTGCACCACGGCGCGATCCTGCGTGTCGGGGACAAGGCAGGCGATGCCGTGCTTCTCTCGCAGACGGTCCGTCAGGAAAGACTGTTCCATCGTGAAGGCCGTGCCCAGCAGGCCGACATCGGTCAGGCCGCTTGTCTGGATCGCCTCGCCAAGCGGGTCGGCGATGTGCAGCAGGGGCACGTCGATGGCCGCCTCGATCTCGGGCGCAAGGCGGTGCACGGTGTTGGTGCAGAGAAGCATCAGGTCCGCGCCTGCATCCTGCAGGCGTCTTGCGGTGGCGGCCAGCATGTCGCCCAGCCGGTTCCAGTCGCCGGCGTGCTGCAGGCGTTCGACCTCTGCGAAATTGCAGCTGTCCATCACGATCCGGGCCGAAGCGCTGCCGCCCAGCCGGTCGCGGACGCCGCGATTGATCGCGGCATAGTATAATGCGGAGCTTTCCCAGCTCATCCCGCCGATCAGGCCGATGGTCTTCATGCAACCAATCTACCCGATGGCGGGATCAGCGGGACAGGCTATTCTATTCGGATGCCTGCTGGCTTTCGGCGGGTTCCTGCGCCGGCACTTCACCGGTGGGATCGCTTTCCACGAGCTGCGCCACCTGTTCGTAAACGGCGGCGTTCTGGTTCATCTGGTCGGCGACGGGCGGGTTCTGTTCGCCCACCTGGCGGAAGAACATGGAGGCATCGCGCAGCATCTTGGCGGCGAGTTCGGAATTGGTCGGCATTGGATAATCTCCTTGTTTGCCCTGCGCCGGGCAGGGGTGGTCAAGCGCGCCGGGTCGTCAGGCACGCGAAAGGGCGGCCCGGATGGACCGCCGCGAATTTTCCCGAAAATGTAGAAAACGGGGTGGGAGGCTGAAGCGGCAGGCGATTACGCTGCCGCTTCCTTCTTCTTTCCGTTGTCGTTGGCGAGCACGCGGATCGGCTCCTTGCGGCCTTCCACGACGTCCGCATCGACGACGACTTCACAAATGTCGTCCATGCTGGGAAGATCGAACATGGTGTCGAGCAGCAGGCCCTCCACGATGGAGCGCAGGCCGCGCGCGCCGGTCTTGCGCTTGATCGCCTTCTTGGCGATGGCTTCCAGCGCCTCGTCGGTGAAGGTGAGTTCCACGTCTTCCAGCTCGAACAGCTTGTGATACTGCTTCACCAGCGCGTTCTTCGGCTCCTTGAGGATCGTCACCAGCGCATCGGTATCCAGGTCATGCAGCGTGGCGATGACCGGCAGACGGCCGACGAACTCGGGGATCAGGCCGAATTTCAGCAGGTCCTCGGGCTCGCACTTCTCCAGCATCTCGCCGATCTTGGCCTTTGTGGGATCTTCCACGTTGGCGCCGAAACCGATCGAGCGCTTCTGCAGGCGGTCGCCGATGATCTTTTCCAGCCCGGCGAAGGCACCGCCCACGATGAACAGGATGTTGGTGGTGTCCACCTGCAGGAATTCCTGCTGCGGATGCTTGCGCCCGCCCTGCGGCGGCACGCTGGCGGTGGTGCCTTCCATCAGCTTGAGCAGCGCCTGCTGCACGCCTTCGCCCGACACGTCGCGGGTGATGGAGGGGTTTTCCGCCTTGCGGGTGATCTTGTCGATCTCGTCGATGTAGACGATGCCCTGCTGCGCCTTCTCGACATTGTAGTCGGACGACTGCAGCAGCTTGAGGATGATGTTCTCCACGTCCTCGCCCACGTAGCCCGCTTCGGTCAGCGTCGTGGCATCGGCCATGGTGAAGGGCACGTCGAAGGTGCGCGCCAGCGTCTGCGCCAGCAGCGTCTTGCCGCTGCCGGTGGGGCCGACGAGCAGGATGTTCGACTTCGCCAGTTCGACGTCGTTCGACTTGCCGGAGTGCTTCAGCCGCTTGTAGTGGTTGTGCACCGCGACGGACAGCACGCGCTTGGCGCGATCCTGCCCGATGACGTAGTCGTTCAGCGTTTCGCAGATGTCGATCGGCGCGGGCACGCCGCCATCCTTGCGACCGGCGAGGCCGCTCTTGGCCTCCTCGCGGATGATGTCGTTGCACAGTTCCACGCATTCGTCGCAGATGAAGACGGTGGGACCGGCGATAAGCTTGCGGACTTCATGCTGACTCTTGCCGCAGAAACTGCAGTAAAGGGTGCTCTTGCTATCGGTTCCGCTCAATTTCGTCATAACCTTCGTGTCCTGTGTGTCCCAACCGGACCCGGGATGGGCAAATGTTCGGGACTCGGCCTACCAATCTAGGGCAGGCACGATGAATATCAATCAAATGAAACCCTATCATCCCCGGCTTGCGCCAGCCTGAAGGTACAGGGTTGCCAAAATGCTACAAAATTCGGTCCGACGATAGAGGGGCTTGCGATTGCGCAATTACTCGCTTTCCTCGGTCGGTGCGCCGCCTGTGCCGCTGCGATCGTGCTCCTCGTCGTCCTTGGGACGATGCGCGAAAACCGCGTCGACGATACCGAATTTCTTGGCTTCGTCCGCCTCGAGGAAGGTATCGCGATCCATCGCCCTCTCGATGTCGGAGAGGCTCTGGCCGGTGTATTCGACGTAGAGATCGTTCATCCGCTTGCGGATTCGCAGGATTTCCTTGGCCTGGATCTCGATATCGGATGCCATGCCGCGCGCGCCGCCGCTGGGCTGGTGAACCATCACGCGGGCGTTCGGAAGGGCGACGCGCATGCCCGGCTCGCCAGCGGCCAGCAGGAAGCTGCCCATCGACGCGGCCTGGCCCACGACCACGGTGCGCACCTTCGGCTTGATGTACTGCATGGTGTCGTGGATCGCCATGCCGGCGGTCACCACGCCGCCCGGCGAGTTGATGTACATCGAGATGTCCTGCGAGTTCTCGCTTTCGAGGAACAGCAGCTGCGCCACGATGAGCGAAGCCATGGTGTCCTCCACCTGGCCGGTGACGAAGACGATACGCTCGCGCAGCAGACGGCTGAAGATGTCGAAGCTGCGCTCTCCGCGGCTGGTCGATTCGACGACGACGGGCACCAGGGCGCCGGTGACGGGGTCTGTCGTGAACTGGTCTTTGTTGTCGCCGAACAGGTCGAACATGCGTGATCCTTCTCTCGTGTTACCAGGCCTATGTCGCCTTTCGGCCCTTCCGGTTCAAGGGGGTGCCGCAGGTTCCCTTCAGAATCCGTTTATCGGCCTGAAATCGACGCTGGTCGATTGATCGGGCTGAAATCGCAACTTGTCGAACTGGGCGCGCGCCCTCGCCAGGTTTCCCCTGTAACCACGCGCGATTACAAATGTCATTGATCGAGGGGACTGATTTTGAGGGGACTTTTTTCCGGCGTTGCCACCGCTTCCTTGCTTGCCGTGACCTCCCCGGCGCAGGCGCAGGAGGCCGAAGCGCCGGAACAGGAGCTCGCTCCCGCCCCCGATGCCATCCAGACCGCCGCGGGCACACGCGTCTTCTACCCCGCGGATTTCGAACGCTTCGCCCCGCGCAACGCGCTCGACATGCTGGAGGAAGTGCCCGGCTTCACCATCCGCGGCGAGGAGGGTGCACGCGGCCTCGGTCAGGCGACGGCGAACGTCCTGATCGACGGCGAGCGCAATACCAACAAGTCCGAAAACATCTTCACCCAGCTCAGCCGCATCGGCACCGACAGGGTGGAGCGGATCGAGATCGTCGAAGGCGCGACGCTGGGGATCGCCGGTCTTTCCGGCCAGGTCGCCAATGTCATCACCCGGCCCGATCCGTTCAGCGGGCGATTCACCTATCGCGCCAGCTTCCGCCCCAAATATGCCGAGCCCAGCTTCATTGGCGGCGAGATTTCCCTGAGCGGCGCGGGCGAGGCGCTGGAATGGACGGTGGCGATCGCCAACGGCACCGGTCGCGGGGCGGCGGGCGGGGGCGAGTCCTTCGTCTTCGACCCCGACGGAAACCTGCTGGAAACGCGCGACGTGCGCAATCAGTTCGTCGGCGAACTTCCGCGCGTGTCGGGCCAGGTGAAATGGACGACGCCTGGCGGCACGGTGATGAACGCCAACGCCAATTACCGCCGTTCCTACGAAGACTTTCGCGAGGACCAGTTTCGCGACCTTGTGACCGGCGTGGACTACCTGCGAGATTTCGACAACCGCAACCGAGGCTGGAGCTACGAACTGGGCGGCGACATCCAGTTCGGCCTCGGCCCCGGCCAGCTGAAGCTCATCGGCCTCGAGCGATACAATCGCAGCCGCTTCCGCTCGGATTCGATCAACATCTTCGACGACGACAGCCCGGATACCGGCAGTCGCTATGCCTCCCGCACCGAAACCGGCGAACGGATCGCCCGCGCCGAATACAGCTGGGACATGCTGGGCGGCGACTGGCAACTGGACGCGGAGGCCGCATTCAACCGGCTCTACCGCACGGCGCAGCTTTTCGATCTCGATCCCTCCGGAGACTTCGTCGAAGTCCCTTTCCCCAACGGCACCGGGGGCGTGACGGAGGATCGTTATGAAACCATCCTCACGCATTCGCGCAGCCTGTCCGCCGACCTGACGCTGCAGATCGGCGCGGGCGGGGAATACTCGATCATTTCGCAGACCGGCGGGCGGGGCCTGACGCGCAGCTTCTGGCGGCCCAAGGGTTCGGTGAACCTGGCATGGAAGTTGGAGGACGGGCTGGACGTGTCGCTGGAGATGGCGCGGACGGTGGGACAGCTTTCGTTCGCCGATTTCCTTGCCAGCGTTTCGCTGAACGAGGGCCAGGCCAACGCCGGCAACATCGAGCTGAAGCCATCGCAGACGTGGGAGATCGATGCCGAGGCGGTGAAGGACCTGGGCGACTGGGGCAGCACCGAGCTGACCGTGTTCGCCCGATTCATCGAGGACTACATCGAGTTCATTCCGGTCGAGGGCGGGCTGGAGACGCGCGGCAACATCGACAGCGCCACGCTCTACGGCATTCGCTGGAACAGCACTTTCCAGCTGGAGCCTGTCGGCCTGACGGGGATGCAGCTGGAAGTGACCGTGCAACTGGAGGAGAGCAATCTCACCGACCCGCTTACCGGGGAAAGCCGCAGTTTCGGCGGCCACGAGGATCGCGAGGTCGACGTGGAACTGCGGCACGACGTTCCGGACAGCGACTGGGCCTGGGGCGCGGGCCTCGAATACAACCACACGCTGCCCTACTACCGCCTGGGCGAGACGGGCACCAATACCGAGGGCCCGACCTACACCTACGCCTTCGTCGAGCATAAGGACGTGTTCGGGATGACCGCCAACTTCTCGATCTTCAACCTGACCGACGGAAGGGGCATGCTGGATCGCTATGTCTACGACGGTTACCGCGACCGCAGCCCGCTCCTGTTCCGCGAGACGCAGGACCTGTCGGTGCAGCCGATCTTCAATTTCCGCCTCACGGGCGACTTCTAGGGGTATTGCCTGCGGCAAGGGGGCGGCGCACAAGGCGGGAATGAGAATTCCTGCCCTTGCAGCCTTCGCTGCCGCGCTCGCTCTTCCGCAAACCGCCTACGCCCAATCCGCCGATTCACCGGAAATCGAAGCACGCGGCGACCCGGTCGACCGCTGGACGGGGCGCAGCGCTGCAGAGGTCGTGGCACTCGATGAAGCGCTCAATTCGCTGATCGTTTTCGACGGGAGTGCGCTGGAGCGGGGCTATCGCACGGGAAGCTATCTCGATGGCCGCACCGTGCTGGTGAAGGACAATATCGAGACACGCGAATGGCCCACCACCGCGGGGTCGCTCGCCCTGGCGGACAATGCCACGGGCCGCGACGCCCCGCTGGTCGCCAACCTGCGCGAGGCGGGCGGGGTGGTGCTGGGCAAGACCAACCTTTCCGAATGGGCCAACTTCCGCAGCACGTCCTCCACCAGCGGGTGGAGCGCGGTGGGCGGGCAGACGCGCAATCCGCACGCGACAGACCGCAACGCCTGCGGCTCTTCCAGCGGCAGCGGCGCGGCGGTGGCGGCGGGCTTTGCCTGGGCGGCCATCGGCACGGAAACCGACGGTTCGATCACCTGTCCCGCCAGCCTGAACGGCGTGGTCGGTTTCAAGCCTACCGTGGGCCTGGTCAGCCGCACGCACGTCGTCCCCTTGAGCGCCAGCCAGGACACGGCAGGGCCGATGGCCCGCAGCGTGCGGGACGCAGCCATGCTGCTGACCGCCATTGCCGGCAGCGATCCGCTGGACCCGGCGACGGCAGAGGCGGACGACCATGCCGTCGACTTCGCCGAAGGGATTGCCGAGGCATCTCTCGACGGCGTGCGCATCGGCGTGGTGCGCGGGCGATACGGCGGGTTCGAGCCGCTGGGGCAGGTTTGGGAGCAGGCCCTGTCCGACCTGCGCCGCGCGGGCGCGGTGCTTGTCGACATCGACTATTCCCCCAGCGACGCAATGGGCGAGGCCGAATACACGGTGCTGCTCCACGAATTCCAGCGGGACATCGATACCTATCTCCAGAACTCGCCCGCCGACATTCCCGTGCGCTCGCTGGACGACCTGATCGCCTTCAATGCCGTCCACGCCCTGTCCGAACTCCGCTGGTTCGACCAGGACATCTTCGAGCAGGCGCTGGAGACGACGGACACCGCGGCCTACGAGGAAGCGCTGGCCACTTCGCGGCGGCTGGCGCGCGAAGAGGGCATCGATGCGCTGCTGGCCGAGAACGAGGTGGCGTTCCTGATCGCTCCCACGCGCGGCCCGGCCTGGAACGTGGACCTGGTGCTGGGCGATCACTGGATAGAGGGGATCGGCATCGGCAGCATGGCGGCAATCGCCGGATATCCGCACCTTACCGTGCCGATGGGGCACGTGGAGGGGCTGCCTGTCGGCCTTTCCTTCATCGGTGCCCGGTGGGCCGATCGCGCCGTGCTGCACGCCGGCGCAGCCTATGAACGCGCGCGCTCGGTGGATATTCCCCAGCCCTCGTTCGAACGCTGGAAACCCTGGGGCGCGACCGCCCCGGAATGACGGGACAAAGGGATACTCTTGCTTTACCTGCAGATTGATCTGGTCTAGCGCGCCGGACAAAATCAATCAGGAGAGTTTTCCGCGTGTCCCTTCGTTGTCCGCAGCCCGCCCGCTTGGCGCTGGTCGCGGCTTGCCTATTTCCCGGCCATGCTGCCCTGGCGCAGGATCTCGACCCGTCTGACGCCGGGCCGCCCGATGCCGTGGAGGTTCCCGCGGCCGAGGATCAGGCGCCGGCTTCCCGCGCTGCTGCGCGCGAAGTCTACGTGCCGGAGGACTTCGAACGCTTCGCCCCGCGCAATGCCGCCGACCTGATCGAGGAAATTCCCGGTTTCGAGATCGACAACAGTGGCGGGGGCCGAGGGTTCGGGCAGGCGCAGGAAAACCTGCTGATCAACGGCGCGCGCATCTCCAGCAAGTCCACCAGCACGGCCGAGCAGCTGGCGCGCATTCCGGTGTCGAACGTGATCCGCATCGAGGTGGTGGACGGCGCGACTCTGGACATTCCCGGTCTCTCGGGCCGGGTCGCCAACATCATCGTCGAGCAGGGCGGGCTGTCCGGGCAGTTCGAGTATCGGCCGGAATTCTACTCGGGTGTCGCCAATCCCAACGTCTTCGAAGGCGAGCTCTCCGTGTCCGGCCAAACCGGGCCAGTCGACTTCACGATCGCTTTCGAGAACGGCACGTTCTACCGCGGCTCCGAGGGCCCGGCGATCTTCACCGATGCGGCGGGCGTGGTGGACGCGCGCAACAACCTCTCGCGCGGCGATTCCAACCGGCCCACGCTCAATGGCCAGTTCCAGGTCGACCTGGGGCCGGAAGCGATCGCCAATCTCAATCTCAGCGGCGGGCTGCAGATATTCCGCAGCGAGGAGATCGAGCGGCGAATCGCCTCCAATCCGCTCGATCCGTTCAACGAACGCTTCATCGCCAGCAACGACGAATGGTTCTACGAGATCGGGGCCGATATCGAATTCCCCCTCGGCCCCGGGCGGCTGAAGCTGATCGGCCTCGAGGCCTACGAGGACGGCGACTTCGCAACCCGCTCGCTGCTCCAACTGGGCGGCGTGCCCGATAGCGGAACCCGCTTCACGCGCCTGAGCGAAGAGGGAGAGAGGATCGGTCGCGCGGAATACGGCTGGGGCATGTGGGGCGCGGACTGGCAGGTATCGGGCGAGGCCGCCTTCAACCGGCTGGACCAGGTGGGCCGCCTGTTCGCCTACGATCCCGACGTCCAGAATTACGTCGAGATTCCGTTCCCCGCCGGGGCCGGCGGCGTGCGCGAGGATCGCTACGAGGCACTGCTGAGCGTCGGATTTCCCGTTACCGAAAGACTGTCCGTCCAGCTGATCGGCGGGGGCGAATATTCGCAGATCGCGCAGACGGGCGCCAACGCCCTCTCGCGCACCTTCCAGCGGCCCAAGGGCTCCCTCAACATCGCCTGGGCGGCGGCCGAAGGGCTGGACATCAACCTTGAAATCGCCCGCCGCGTTGGGCAGCTGCAATTCGGCGACTTCCTCGCCAGCGTGAACCTGACCGAAGACCAGGAAAACGCCGGCAACAACAACCTGCGCCCGCAGCAGAACTGGGATTTCCGGCTGGAAGCGTCGAAGAATTTCGGACGCTGGGGGTCGGCCACGCTGACCCTGTTCGACGAGCGGATCGAGGACCTGGTGCTGATCGTGCCGGTGTTCGGCGGGGGCGAGGCGCGCGGCAACATCGACAGCGCGCGGCGCTATGGCGCGCTACTGAACGGCAGGCTTGAAATGGAGCCGCTGGGCGTGCGCGGCGCGCAGCTGGACGTTCGGCTGGAGATCGAGAATTCCAACCTCATCGATCCGGTGACCGCGCTGGAACGGCGCTTCGATGGCAACAACCCGTTCCAGATCGAGATCGATTTCCGCCATGACATTCCGGAAACCGACTATGCCTGGGGCCTGGGTTTCCGCGATACCGAACGCGCGCGCTTCTACCGCGTCCGCGAGGCATTCTTCGACCATCCGCCCAGCACGTTCGGTTCGGTCTTCGTCGAGCACAAGGACGTGTTCGGCGCCACCGTCGGCCTGCGGGTGGGCAACGTCTTCGATGCCAACACCACCTTGCTGCGCACGGTCTATGCCGGTCCGCGCAACGATTCGCCGGTGCTGTTCACCGAAGAACGCCGCCGCGATATCGGGCAGACCTTCCGCGTGACCGTGGCAGGTAACTTCTAGAGGGTCGCTCCTCCCCATGCCGCCGGGCACGGGGAGGATACGCAGCGCCTACTCGGCGTCCTTCTTGGCAGCAGCCTTCTTCGCCGGTGCCTTCTTGGCAGCGGGCTTCTTGGCCGGAGCCTTCTTGGCAGCAGGCTTCTCGTCGGCCTTCTTCTCGTCGGCCTTCTTGGCAGGTGCCTTCTTGGCGGGGGCCTTCTTGGCAGCGGGCTTCTCGTCCGCCGCCTTGTCCTCGTCGGCCTTCTTGGCCGGGGCCTTCTTCGCCGGAGCCTTCTTCTTGGCAGCGGGCTTGGCCTTCTCGGCTTCGGCTCCTTCCTCCGCCTCGATCGCGGCTTCCAGTTCCTCGCGCGTCACTTCACGCTCGGTCACTTCGGCCTGGTCGAACAGGTAGTCGACCACCTTGTCCTCATACAGGGGCGCACGCAGCTGGGCCTGCGCCATCGGCTCGTTGCGGATATACTCGATGAACCGCTCGCGATCTTCCGGGCGATACTGCTGCGCCGCCTGCTGGATCAGCATCTGCATTTCCTGCTGGGTGATCTCGACCTTGTTGGCCTGACCGATTTCGGAAAGCAGCAGCCCCAGGCGCACGCGGCGCTCGGCAATGCGCTTGTACTCGTCCTTTTCCGCCTCGATTTCCTTCAGCGCAGCTTCGGTATCCTCTTCCTTGGCGGCTTCGGCCTGCAGCTGGTTCCAGATCTGCTCGAACTCGGCTTCCACCATGGTGGGCGGAACCGGGAAGTCGTGATCGGCGGCCAGCTTGTCGAGCAGCTGGCGCTTCATCTGCGTGCGGGTGAGACCGGCGCTTTCCTGCTCGATCTGGCCCTTCATCAGCTCCTTGAGCTTGTCCAGGCTCTCGAGCCCCAGGCCCTTGGCGAACTCGTCGTCGATCTTGGTCTCGGACTCGACCTTCACCTGCTTCACGGTGACGTCGAATTCGGCTTCCTTGCCGGCCAGGTGCTCGGCGGGATAGTCCTCGGGGAAGGTCACGGTGATGGTCTTCTCATCGCCGGTCTTCACGCCGGTCAGCTGGTCCTCGAAACCGGGAATGAACTGGCCCGATCCGATGACGAGCGGCGCGTCCTCGGCCTTGCCGCCTTCGAATTCCGTGCCGTCCACGCGGCCCACGAAATCGATGATCAGCTGGTCGCCCTCGGCAGCCTTCTTGGTCTTGGGAGCGTCCTTGTAGCTCTTCTGGTTCTGGGCAAGGCGGCCCAGCGCCTCGTCCATCTGCTCGTCGGAGACGGGCACGGTCAGGCGCTCAAGCTTCAGGCCCTCGATCGAAGGAGTCTCGATCTCGGGAAGGATCTCGACCTCGACGGTCAGTTCGGCGTCCTTGCCCTGTTCGTAGCCGTCGGCCATTTCCACCTTGGGCTGCAGCGCCGGGCGCAGTTTCTTGTCCTTGATCAGGCCGTCGACCGATTCGCGCACCGTGGTGTTCAGCACGTCTGCGTGCAGCGCATCGCCGTGCATCTTGCGCACGAGGTTGGCCGGCACCTTGCCGGGACGGAAGCCGGGCATGCGCACCTGCGGGGCGACCTTCTTCACCTCGGCATCGATCTTGTCATCGATTTCCTTGGCCGTGATGGTGACGGAATAGGCGCGCTTGAGGCCTTCATTGGTGGTTTCGACGATCTGCATGACTTGCCTTTACTCAATACATCCTGGCGGTTCGGCAGGCCGGTTTTCCGGCCAGCCGCTGACTTTGCGAAACTGGTGCGGGCGAAGGGACTCGAACCCCCACATCTTGCGATACTGGTACCTAAAACCAGCGCGTCTACCAATTCCGCCACGCCCGCGGCCCGACGAACCGTGCAGGCAGGACGCCTGCGAAACGAAGCGGTGCCCATAGGGGGCAAGGGCGAAAAGGGCAAGGATCACGATAGACGGAATGTGCAACAGGAACGGGGAGGGGTGGCAGGCGGTTTCAGTCTCGATCACCACACAAGGGTTTCAGCCATGACCAAGTCCAGCCAGAGCGATGCCGACCAGACGAAGCCGGCCCCGAAGATAGACCCGGCGACGCCTCCCCTGGGCGCCAGGGAACTCGCCCAGGACGAGGGCGCGCAGGACCGTGACGCCTGGCACGGCGCGCGCGACCTGCACGGCGTGCAGAAGGATCGCACGCACCCGGACGAAATCGATATCGAGCGCGGAGATACCCTTAATCCCGGCGATACGCCGGAAGAAGTGCCCGCCGCCGTTCCCGACGAGGAAATACTGCCTCCCGATTGATTTTTCCGGGCGTCCGGCTAGGGGCTGTTCGCCATGAGCGAAGACACCCAGAACGACACCCCGCCCGATCACCTGTCGATCGATCCCCGCAGCGAGCACTTCGATGCCGACAAGCTGCAACGCGGCGTCGGCATCCGCTTCAAGGGCAAGCAGCGCACCGACATCGAGGAATACAGCATTTCCGAAGGCTGGATCCGGGTGCAGGCCGGCAAGACGGTGGACCGCAAGGGCCGCCCGCTGACGATCAAGCTGAACGGCCCGGTCGAGGCCTGGTACGAAGACCTGGGCGAAAATCCGCCGGTGGCGAAGGCGGATTGAGGCGAATCGAGGCGGCGGGCAATGTCTTGTGCCGCTGCGAAAATTGCCAAAGCTAGGGTATGCTGGCGCTCGGAAAGTAACGTCTGCTATTGGGTGGAAAGTGGACGTTCAACGAAGCCTCAGCCTCGAAGCGTCCGCCCAGTAAGATTTCTCAGTTTGCCGCCCTCATGTTTGAATGCTGAAGGCGAGAGGGAAATGACCTTAACTGCTTCTCCCTTTGCGCATATTGGGCACATGTAGATCAACAGAGGGTCTCTGTAGGCTTTCCGGAACTCTTGGAATGGCATGCCTCTTGGAAGGACATCTTCCTCCACTCGAGCCAATCGGATGAAGCGCAAGTCCTTCCGGCACTGCTCAATATTGATCCGCGCTGCCACTATGGAGCCAGATGTATCCGACAACTCGGCGGGTTCCAGCTCGACGAACACTAGTTCATTAGCCTCTGCACTGGACAGTGAAGCGAGACCCAGCGTTGGCATGTCGGTTTCGCCTGAAAAGACGAAATGCGGAACCGTCCCAGTGCAATCGCCGCACTGCAGAACAGATACCGTTCCTTCAAACCACCCGGCCATCATCCGCCCCTTTGCGGTGATGATAGCGTGCTACCCAACGACTGCAATCGGGTCGTAAGCTGACGGTTCAGTAGCCAGCCAACTTCCCCAACCCTCAAACCACCGGGCTGCTCGGGTCGTCCGCCGCTTCTTCGGGGTGCGTTGTCGTCAGACGCAGGATCACGTAGCCCAGCACGGCCGAGATCAGCGAGCCGGTGAGAATGCCGATCTTGGCCTCGTCACGCAGCAGGCGCGCCACTTCGGAAGAGCCGGTGAAGGCCAGTTCGCCGATGAACAGGCTCATCGTAAAGCCGATGCCGCACAGGATCGAGACGCCCCAGACTTCCGGCCAAGAACATCCCGGCGGCATCTTGACGATGCCCAGCTTCACGCTGGCCCACACGGTGCTGAAGATGCCCACCTGCTTGCCGATCACCAGGCCTGCCGCAACGGCCAGCGGCAGGGGATCGAGAAGGTTCTCGAGGCCCAGTCCCGAGAGGCTGACGCCGGCATTGGCGAAGCCGAAGATGGGCACCACCAGATAGGCGCTCCACGGCACCAGGGTGTGCTCGACATTCTCCAGCATGGAGTTGCCGTCCCTGGTCCGCATCGGAATGGTGAAGGCCGCCAGCACGCCCGCGATCGTAGCGTGGACGCCGGAGTTAAGCACACAGTACCACAGCACGATGGTGCCGATCACGAACAGCGACAGGTGGCGCACCTGGAAGCGGTTCATCGCCAGCATGGACAGGAAGACGCCCAGCGAGATCAGCAGCCACAGCAGCTTGGGTTCGGAATAGAAGATCGCGATGATCGCCACTGCGCCGATGTCATCGACGATGGCGACGGTCAGCAGAAACAGGCGCAGCGACTTGGGCACGCGCGTTCCGAGCAGGCCGATCACGCCCATGGCAAAGGCAATGTCCGTTGCCGCGGGAATCGCCATGCCCGCGCGGTACTCGGGCGCGCCGCCCGTAACGCCCAGGAACACCAGGATCGGGACCGCCATGCCGGCGATCGCGGCCAGGATCGGCAGCGTTCGTTGCTTCGGATCGGACAGGTTGCCGGAAATCAGCTCTCGCTTCACCTCCAGGCCGACGACGAAGAAGAATATCACCATCAGCCCGTCGTTGATCCACAGGTGCATGGTGTTCAGGTAGAACGTGTCCTTGGGCCAGAGGTAGCCGTTGAACATCTCGAAATAGGCCGGCGCGACGCCTGAATTGGCCACCACCATGGCCACCACGGCCACGGCGATCAGCAGGATGCCTTCGAATGCATCGGCCTTGAACAGGGCTTTGAAGTTGCGGACGGCGGATTTGATGATGTTGGGTTCGGCCATGCGAGAAGCCCTTCCCCAAATTCGCCGCCCGATGCAAGCCCGCAAAAAGTTCGCAACCCGGCTGCAGGCGGCCAGTTGCCTTTTCAGCCACAGGCTTTAACCGTCAGGACAAATACTTATCCAGGGGCATGGGGATGGACCTGACTGCCGCGACCGCGCTGGAAATCCTGGCGCTGGTCGAACATGAATTGCTGTTGTTCGCGGGATTCTTCTTCCTGCTTGGCGCGATCGACGAACTGTCGATGGACTTCGCCTGGTTCTGGCTGCGCCTGACCGGACGGGCCGAAACCCCGGTTCTCGCGCGAAGCGACATCCACCACCGCCGCCTGTCGGGACGCGCCGCCGTGCTCGTGCCCGCATGGCAGGAGGCGAAGGTCATCGCCGACACGCTGGCGCACGCGCTTGCCGTATGGCCGCAGAAGGACCTGCGGATGTACGTAGGGGTCTACCGCAACGATGCCGCCACGCTGGAAGCTGCCATTCGCGGGGCGCAGGGCGATGCCCGCGTGCGGATCGTCGTGCACGACCGCGACGGTCCGTCCACCAAGGCCGACTGCCTCAACCGCCTGTTCAAGGCCTTGCAGCAGGACGAGCTGCGCGAGGGGTGCGAGACGCGCATGGTCATGCTCCACGATGCGGAAGACATGGTCGATGCCGCGGCGCTTGCCCTGCTCGACCGCGCGATCGGTTCCGCGCATTTCGTGCAACTGCCCGTGCTGCCGATGCCGCGGCCCGAGGCGCGGTGGGTGGGCAGCCACTATTGCGAGGAATTCGCCGAGGCCCACGGCAAGTCGATGGTCGTGCGCAACGCGCTTGGCGTCAGTCTTCCGGCTGCCGGTGTCGGCTGCGCGTTCGAGCGCGGGATGCTTTCGGAAATCGCCCGCCGGTCCGGCAACGACACGCCGTTCGACGAGGATTCGCTGACCGAGGACTACGAGCTCGGCATCAAGGTCGCCGCGCTGGGTGGCCGCTCGCGCTTCCTGCGTGTCCGAGGAGACGATGGCCAGCTGGTCGCCACCCGCGCCTATTTCCCCGACAGGCTGGGCAGGGCCGTGCGCCAGAAAGCCAGGTGGATGCACGGCATCGCCCTGCAGGGCTGGGACAGGCTTGGCTGGACCGGCGGTGCGGGCGAATGGTGGATGCGCCTTCGCGATCGTCGCGGGCCGCTTTCGGCACTCGTCCTGTTTTCCGGCTATACGCTGATGGTTCTCGCGCTGGTTCTGGCCCTGCTCAACCTCGTCGGCATCGGCGTTCCCTGGCAGCCCAGCGGACTGCTGCTGGCGCTTCTCGCCTTCAACATCGCCAGCTTCGCGTGGCGCGCCTTCATGCGCTTCACTTTCACCCGCGTCGAATACGGCTGGGTCGAGGGCCTGCGCGCCGTGGCACGCATTCCGCTGGCCAACGTGATCTCGATCATGGCGGGCTACAGGGCGCTGTTCGCCTATGGGCGCACCCTTCGCGGGGAAGCATTGCTGTGGGAGAAGACCGCCCACGATGCCCACCCGGCCCGCACCGCCGCGCTGGAGCCGGCTCGATGAAGACAGGTCAGACCGGAAGGCGCGGCTGGCCGCTGCTATCGCTCGGCATGGTGCTGGGCGCTTGGGTGCTGATGCGCGTGGCACTGTGGGAGACGCCTTTCCCGACGACCGCCGCTTCCGGACAGGGCCTCGCCTCAACGCAGGCCAGCCCCGTTCCGGCAATGCGTTCCGGAAGTGCCGATCCTGCTCCCTCCCCGGGCAGGGACGAGATGCCGGGCGCATGGTCGAACGACATATTGCGTCCGCCGGCCCGCGAACCGCTTGATCGTCCGTCATTCGACAGGTTGGATCAGCAGCTTCGCGACACCGCTCCACGCGGCGGCGCGCACCGTTCCGGGTTCATGGGGGCCGACCGGATCATCGCTCACTCGATGCTGCTCGCCGCCGCTTATCGCGACGGCGCCCAGGATCGGCCGCGCGGTTCCTATCGCAGCGGGGCAGGGCCGATCGCGCCCGGTGTCGTCCATGCGCCCGCCGCCGCCCGCGAATTCACGAATTCGCCTGGCGATCGCTGGTCCATGGACCTGTGGGCGCTGTGGCGCGAGGATACGACGAGCCCGCTGACGTCGGGACGACCCAGCTACGGTCGCAGCCAGGTGGGCGCGGTGCTGCGATACCGGCTCGATACGCAGGGCGGACACGCTCCCCAGCTGCATCTGCGTGCGACACGCGCCCTGGAAGGTGCGCGAGAGAACGAGGTCGCCGCAGGAGTATCGGCGCGGCCGATGCGATCCGTCCCGGTGCGCCTGGCGGCCGAAGCGCGGGTGAGCGAGACCGATCGCGGCACGGAAGTTCGGGCGGCGACCTACGCCGTCACCGAACTGCCGCCGGTGGACCTTCCGGCCGGACTGCGGGGAGAGGCCTATCTGCAGGGCGGCTATGTCACCGGCGACTTCGCCACGCCCTTCGTCGACGGGCAGGCGCGCGTTACCCGCGAACTCGCGGCGACCGAGAATTTCCGCCTAACCGTGGGCGGCGGGGCGTGGGGCGGCGCGCAGGAGGATGCCGAGCGGCTGGACGTGGGCCCCACGGCCGGTCTCAGCTTCCGCGTCGGCCAGGCCCATGGCCGGATATCGGCAGACTATCGCTTTCGCGTAGCCGGCGATGCGGAGCCATCTAGTGGCCCTGCGCTCACACTCTCGGCAGGATTTTAGGCGGCTGCGCGCATTCATCTTCAATCAACCGCGCCTTTGCACTAGGCGCAGCCAATGGATGTCTATCTCCCCATAGCCAATCTTGCGGTTGACGGTCTCGTCATCATCGCGCTTGGCGTGGCGACGGGCATCCTGTCCGGCGTATTCGGCGTCGGCGGCGGTTTCCTGACGACGCCTCTCCTGATCTTCTACGGCATCCCGCCAACCGTGGCCGCCGCCTCGGCAGCCACCCAGGTGACGGGAGCCAGCGTCTCCGGCGTGTTCGCGCACAGCCGGAACGAGGGCGTCGACTACCAGATGGGCGGGGTGACCGTGGCGGGCGGCATGGTCGGTGCACTGCTGGGCGCGCTGATCTTCAACCTGCTGCGTTCCGCAGGACAGATCGATGTCGTCATCAATGTGCTCTACGTCGTGATGCTGGGCACCATCGGCGGCCTGATGGCGCGCGAGAGCCTGGATGCGCTGCGCAGCCGGGCCAGTCCTTCGGGCAGCGGCAAGAGCGCCCGGCGCGCGGCCAAGCGCCGTCACCACCCGATGATCGCCAGCCTTCCCTATCGCTGGCGCTTCTACAAATCCGGTCTCTACATCTCGCCGCTGGGTCCGCTGATCCTTGGCGTGGTGGTGGGCATCCTCACCATGCTGATGGGCGTGGGCGGCGGCTTCTTCATGGTGCCCGCCATGCTCTATATCCTCGGCATGAGCGCGCGTGTCGTGGTGGGCACCAGCCTGTTCAACATCCTTTTCATCACCATGCTGGTTACGATGGTGCACGCCTTCACCACCCGCGCCGTGGACATCGTGCTGGCGGGCCTGCTGCTGATCGGTTCGGTAACCGGCGCCCAGCTTGGCACGCGGATCGCCAGTTTCGCGAAGCCGGAGCATCTGCGCCTCGTCCTGGCGATGATCGTGCTCGCCATCGCGCTGCGCATGGCGTTCGGCCTCGGCGTTCGGCCGGACGAGGTGTATACGGTGGTGCCGCTGTGATGGTCCGAAACCTCTTCTCCTCGCTTCGCCGGGCGCTGGCACTTTCGCTGCTTGCGTCATTCGCTGCGCTCGCGCTCGCCGCGCCGGCCCGGGCACAGAGCGAGGACCCGATCCTGGTGCCCGACATCTCGCAGCACGAGATCGTCCTCCGCCAGGGTTTCACCGGGGCGAACCTCCTGCTCTACGGCGCCGTCCTCGACCCGGCCAACAGCAATACGCGCTACGACGTGGTGGTCGTGCTGAAAGGTCCGACAGAGCCCATCCAGGTGCGCGAGAAGGAGCGGATTTTCGGCATCTGGGTGAACTCCGAGACGACCGCATACCGCTCGGTGCCATCGTTCTACGCCATTGCCAGCTCGCGCCCGGTTCTCGAGATCGTGGATGAGCGCACGGCGGCGATCTACGAACTGGGACTGGACTATCTCCAGCTCTCGCCGTCAGGCTCCATCGACCCTGTCGAACAGCTCCGCTTTTCCGAAGGGCTGGTCGACCTGCGGCAGCGACAGGGCCTCTATGCGCAGTACGACGAAGGCGTGCAGATTTCCCAGGGCGTGCTCTACAGTGCCGACATTCCCATTCCCTCCAACGTCGTAGCCGGTCGCTACGTGGCCGAGACCTTCGCCATCACCGACGGCCGTGTCATCTCCTCCGCCACGTCGGAAGTGCAGGTGTTCAAGGAGGGCTTCGAACTGGGGGTGGAGGAGGCGGCGAACGAATACGCCTTCTTCTACGGCCTGTTCGCCGTGGGACTGTCGGTCGCCATGGGCTGGGCGGCGGGGCGCATCTTCGCGCTGGTCTGACGATTCAGGCACCACGAATCGTCGTGATTTATGCGATTTTAACCCCGCGAGGGGTATCGCAGCCTGCATAACCACTTGGCTGCGAGAACCTGAAATCATGACCGAAATGCCCGGGCATATGTCACCATTCAATTCCGTTCCGGCAAGCGACGCCGGTTTGAAGCAGGACGAACAGATTTCGCCGTCCGCGCAGCCGGCCGCGCCGCCCCAGGAAGAGGCTACCGCCCCCCTCGATGACGACGCGATGGAAAGCGCGCGTCAGCCGATCGGCGTAGTGCTCGACATCGCCGGTTCGGGTTCGCAGATCGCTCTCGATCTCGAACGACTCAACGAATGCATGGACCACCCCGATCCCTCGATCGCGCTGGCCGGGCAGGTCGGCAGCCAGATCAAGATCCGCACCCGCGACGGCTGGCTGCTCGCCTCGGTCCGCAACCAGAAGCAGGATCGCCGCGGGCAGGCCAATTCCGTGGTCGCCAACATCGACTTCATGGGCGAAGGCAAGGAAGAGAAGCTGACCGGCAAGATCCACAGCTTCCGCCGCGGTGTAACGCGCTATCCCATTCCCGGCGCGCTGGTCTATCCCGCCACGACGGAAGACCTTCGCCAGATCTACGCCAGCGACGGTCGCAGCTCGATCCAGATCGGCACCGTGTACCCCACCAGCGATATTCGCGCGGGCATGTACATCGATGCCATGCTGGGCAAGCACTTCGCCCTGCTGGGGTCCACCGGTACGGGTAAATCCACCAGCGCCGCGCTGATCCTGCACCGCATCTGCGAGGCGGCGCCCCAGGGCCACGTTCTGATGATCGACCCGCACGGCGAATATTCCGCCGCGTTCAAGAACTACGGGATGATCTTCGACGTCTCCAACCTGCAGATGCCGTACTGGCTGATGAACTTCGAGGAGCACTGCGAGGTGCTGCTGAAGTCGTCCGGCAACGACCTGCAGAACGATAAGGACATCCTGGCCAAGTGCTTGCTGGCCGCGCGCAGCAAGAACCGCCTGGCGCAGTCGATGGGCAAGATCACCGTCGATTCGCCCATTCCCTACCTGCTGTCCGACCTGACCAACCTGGTGCAGGACGAGATGGGCAAGCTGGACAAGGCCACCAACACCGCGCCCTACATGCGCATCAAGACCAAGATCGAGGAACTGAAGGCCGATCCGCGCTACCAGTTCATGTTCTCCGGCATGCTGGTGGGCGACACCATGGGCGAGTTCCTGGCCAAGATCTTCCGCATGCCCGGTGGCGGAAAGCCGATTTCCATCGTCGACGTCTCCGGCGTGCCGTCCGACATCACCAGCACGGTGGTGGCGGTGCTCAGCCGCCTCGTCTTCGACTTCGCCATCTGGGGCCGCAACGAGAAGACCAATCCGATCCTGCTCGTCTGCGAGGAAGCGCACCGTTACGTTCCCAACGAGAAGAATGCCGATGGCAACTCGGTGGGCCGCGTGCTCAGCCGCATCGCCAAGGAAGGCCGTAAGTACGGCATCTCGCTGGGCCTGATCACGCAGCGTCCGTCCGACCTTGCCGAAGGCGTGCTGTCGCAGTGCGGCACGATCATCTCCATGCGTCTCAACAACGACCGCGACCAGGCCTTCGTGAAGGCCGCCATGCCCGAAGGCGCGCGCGGCTTTCTCGATTCCATTCCCGCGCTGCGTAACCGCGAATGCATCATCTGCGGCGAGGGCGTGTCGATCCCGATCCGCGTGGCTTTCGACAACCTCGAGGAAGCCAAGCGTCCCGCTTCGGAAGACCCGAGCTTCGTCGAGCTGTGGAACGATGGCGGCGGCGAGGAAGACGCCGTGCACCGCACCGTCCAGCGCTGGCGCGCGCAGGGGACCTGATCAAGTCCCCCGCTTATCGCCGAACAGGTGGATATGCAGGCGGTCGGACAGGCGGAAGCCGTGCTGCAGGCATAGCGGCACGAGCCATTCCATCCGTGCGCGCAGGGTTTGGCTGTCGGTGCCTTCGGGCATCAGGAACACGCGGGCGGGCGGGATCATGTGCGTCGTCACCAGGTCCAGCACTTCGCCGATGTCCTCCGGCGCGGCGAGCACGAACTTGAACACGGCCCGCTCGTCCGTCGCCCATCGGTCGAGCATCTCGGGCTTCAGCGCCAGGTGGGCCGGGTTGCCACTGTGCGCCAGCTTGGGGCTGACGTTGTACTGGTCGACGCGGTAATCCAGCCGGGCGGGAGGATCGACCGTGCCGTTGGTCTCGATCTCCACCAGCATGTCGGGAAGGTGTTCCAGCATGTCGGCCAGCCTGCCCGCCTGCATCAGCGGTTCGCCGCCGGTGATGACGAGGCGTTTCTGGCCAAGGGCGGCGATACGCCCGGCAACATCTTCCTCGTCCAGCTTCACCTGGTTCGCCTCGCGGACGAAGTGCTCGCCCGAGCGGTGCGGCCGCTCGTCGCCCTCGAAATGCCAGGTGTAGGCGGTGTCGCACCACACGCAGGCGAGGTTGCACCGCGACAGGCGCAGGAAGGCCACCGGCATTCCGGCAGAAGGGCCTTCGCCCTGTACCGAGGAGAAGATCTCCGGCTCTCCGGGAGCCTGCGTGGCGAGGATCAGCGCCATGCCGGACCGTCCGGACTTGACGAAGTTGGGATCGTTAGGATGGTGGAAAGCGACATATTTCTGTTTTCGTTCAGCTATTTATCCGCGAAAGGCGGAATTGACACCCTGTCGGTGAGATAAGGCTGGCTGATCGCACTGCGCATCCTGCAGACATGACACAGTCTGCCGCGCGGAGGAAATGATCAGTCGTAGACCGTCACTTCCACGCGCATCCCTTCAGGGTCGCGGAAGAAGGTGGCGGTTTCGCCCTTGAACTGCTGAATCTCGGGCACCTCGAACCCCGCTGCGGCCATGCCTTCGCGCACGCCGTCAAGGGCAGCGCGGTCGGGCGCAGTGAAGCCCAGGTGATTCAGCCCCGGCGCATAGCGGCCATAGTCGGCGGTTTCGGCCTTGGCCTGCTTCAGGTCGATGGCGACGCCATCCTCGTTCAGCCACACGTGGTCACGCGACTTGGTGAATCCGATCAGGCCGAGCATGGTCTCGTACCAGGGCAGGCTCGTTTCGAGAGAGCGCACCATCACGACCATGTGGTCCAGTTTCATCGCCGTTATCCCAGCCGTTGCAGGGCTGCTTCCAGCCTGCCGATTTCATCCAGGTGGAACGTAAGATCGGCCTTCGCCTTTTCCACCGCTTCGGGCTTGGCGCGTTCGACGAAATTGGCATTGCCCAGCCGCCCTTCCAGCGACTTCGCTTCCTTCTGCGAGGCGGCCAGCGCCTTCTCCAGCCGCGCGCGTTCGGCGTCGATATCGATCACGCCTTCCAGCGGCACGACGAACACGTCGCTGCCGGTGCCGACCTGCATGGCCGCGCCCGCCGGGGCCTGGCCCACGGTGATGGGAGCAAGGCGGGCAAGCCGCTCTATGGCGGCGCTGCTGCGGTCGATCACGCCCTGCGCCAGCGGGGAGGGGTTCTCGATATAGGCCGCCAGCTTCTCGCCCGGCGAGATGCCCAGCTCGTTGCGCGCTCCTCGCGTGGCGGTGGTGAGCGCGATCACCCAGTCGATGGCGTCGGTGGCATCCTTGCTGACTTCGGCTCGCGGATCGGGCCACCTGGCATGGATCAGGTCGTACTTGCGGGTTCCTTGCGCGTGCCAGAGCTCCTCGGTCACGAAGGGCATGAAGGGGTGCAGCATCACCATGATCTGGTCTAGCGCCCAGCCGGCCACCTCGCGCGTTTCCTTCGCGGGCATCGAATCCGGATCGCCCTGGAAGACGGGCTTGATCAGTTCGAGATACCAGTCGCAGAACCGGTCCCAGGTGAAGTGATAGATGGTGCTGGCCGCCGCATCGAAGCGCAGATCGGCCATCGCCTTGTCCAGCGCCTCCACCGTCTGCTGAACTTCGCCGATGATCCACTGGTTGGCGGCAAGGCGCGCTGACGGCGCGGCAATCGTCGAAGATGCGCCGATGCCGTTGGACTGGCAGAAGCGCGTGGCGTTCCACAGCTTGGTGGCGAAGTTGCGATAGCCCTCGACCCGCTTTTCATCCATCTTGATGTCGCGGCCCTGGCTTTCCATAGCCGCCATGAAGAAGCGCAGCGCGTCGGCACCGTACTGGTCGATCAGGCCGAGCGGATCGACCACGTTGCCCTTGGACTTGCTCATCTTGGAGCCGTCCGCCGCGCGCACCAGCCCGTGCAGGTAGAGCTTCTCCCACGGCCGCTCGTCCATGTTGTAGTAGCCCATCATCATCATGCGGGCGTCCCAGAAGAACAGGATGTCGAAGCCGCTGATGAGCAGGGAGTTGGGGTAGTGCTTCTCAACGCGCTCCTCGGCATCGGGCCAGCCGAGCGTGGCGAAAGGCCAGAGGGCTGATGAGAACCAGGTATCGAGCACGTCTTCGTCGCGGGTGAGGGCGACGCCTTCACCGGCCCTGGCCTGTGCCTCTTCCTCGGTTTCGGCGACGAACACATTGCCGTCCGCATCGTACCACGCCGGGATCCGATGTCCCCACCACAGCTGGCGGCTGACGCACCACGGCTGGATGTTCTCCATCCAGTTGAAGAAGGTCTTTTCCCAGGTCGCGGGGACGATTTCGATCTCGCCCGATTTCACCGCCTCGATGGGGCGCTTGGCGAGCTTCTCGGCGTCGACATACCACTGGTCGGTCAGCCAGGGTTCGATCACCACGCCGCCGCGGTCGCCGAAGGGGGTGGCGATGGTGCGCGGTTCGGCGTCGAGTTCCTGCTCCTCGCCCTTCTTGGTTTTCGTGATGTGGGTGACGAGGTGGCCGCTGTCCTTCAGCATCTCGACCACGCGCTTGCGCGCCTCGAACCTGTCGAGGCCCACCAGTTCTTGCGGAATCAGCCCGTCGGCGGTCTGGCAGACCCTGGCATCGGCATCGAGCATGTTGAGCATGTCGGCGGGCGCGATTCCCGCGCGCTTGCCCACGTCGAAGTCGTTGAAGTCGTGCCCCGGCGTGATCTTCACAGCGCCGCTGCCCAGTTCGGGATCGGCATGCTCGTCCGCCACCACGGGAATCTCGCGGCCCGTGATCGGCAGCTTTACCTTGGCACCGCGCGCCACCAGGCCGGCATAGCGCTCGTCCTCCGGATGAACGGCCACGGCCATGTCGGCCAGCATCGTCTCGGGCCGCGTGGTGGAAACGCGGATTTCGCCGCTGCCGTCGGCAAGCGGATAGATGAAGGTCCAGAAATGGCCCTGCACGTCGTGCGTCTCGACCTCGAGATCGGAGATCGCGGTGCGCAGTTTCGGGTCCCAGTTCACCAGCCGCTTGTCGCGGTAGATCAGGCCGTCGTTGTAGAGGTCCACGAACACCTTGAGCACCGCCTTGGTGAAGTGCTCGTCCATGGTGAACTGCTCGCGGCTCCAGTCCATGGAGCAGCCCAGGCGGCGCAGCTGGCGGGTGATCGTGCCGCCGCTTTCCTCTTTCCAGTCCCACACCTTCTGCACGAATTCCTCGCGCGAATAGTTGGTGCGCTTGTCCTGCCGTTCCTCCAGCTGGCGCTCCACCACCATCTGCGTGGCAATGCCCGCGTGGTCCGTGCCCACCACCCACAGCGCATCCTTGCCGCGCAGGCGTTCGTAGCGGATGACGATGTCCTGCAGCGTGTTGTCGAGCGCGTGGCCGATGTGCAGCGAGCCCGTCACATTGGGCGGCGGATTGACGATGGTGAACGGCTCCGCATCCGGGCGATCCGGCCGGAACGCGCCGGTTCCTTCCCAGTGAGAATACCATTTCGCCTCTATGGCGGCGGGATCGAAGGTCTTGGCGAGGGTGCCGGTTGGTTCGCTGCTCATGGCAGGAGCCACTGCCACCGGTTTACCCCAAGGGCAACACGCGAAGACCTTGCTGCGAGCAGGATTTGTGCCCATAGCAGCGCACGATGCGCGAATGGGCCCAATACAGCGTGGAGGAAGCGGGCGGCCGCCAGACGGTCGTCATCACCGGTCCGCTGGTGGTGTCCAGCATCGGCAAGCTGGACCCCGAACTGCGCGAATACGCCGATTCGGTGCAGGCGATCGACATTTCCGATGCCAGGCCCATCGACACCGTCGGAGCCTGGATCATCCATCGCTTTGCCGAGCGCACCGGGGCCGACATCATCGGTGCCAGCGAACAGGCCGAGGTGCTGCTGGACGCGGTGGAGGGGGCCTCCAGCGATGCGGCCATCGCCCCGCCGCGCGAACGGTCGCTGGGCGACATTTCCGAACGAGTCGGAATCAAGGTGATCGAATTCTTCGGCGGCGTGCGCTCATCCATCGCGTTCCTGGGCGCGGTGCTGATGAGCGCGTTGACGCTGCTGATCCACCCGCGCCGTTTCCGCATGAAGGCGCTGGTGCGGCAGATGGAACTGGTTGGCGTTACCTCGCTGCCGATCATCGGCCTGATGAGCTTTCTCATCGGCATCGTCATCGCCCAGCAGGGCGCGGTGCAGTTGCAGCAGTTCGGGGCCGAGACGCTGACCGTGAACCTGGTGGGCCGCATCACCCTGCGCGAACTGGGCGTGCTGATGACTGCCATCATGGTGGCGGGCCGATCCGGCAGCGCCTTCGCGGCGCAG
Source organism: Aurantiacibacter hainanensis (assembly GCF_036321025.1). Taxonomy (NCBI): domain Bacteria; kingdom Pseudomonadati; phylum Pseudomonadota; class Alphaproteobacteria; order Sphingomonadales; family Erythrobacteraceae; genus Aurantiacibacter; species Aurantiacibacter hainanensis. The sequence continues at coordinate 683,777 of NZ_JAZAPB010000001.1, read as the reverse complement.
CTGGGCACGATGAAGCTGACCGAGGAAATCGACGCCATGCGCACGATCGGCGTCTCGCCGATGGAAGCGCTGGTGATCCCGCGCCTCCTGGCAGCCGTCCTGATGATGCCGCTGCTCGGCTTCTATGCCTCGTGCGTCGCCATCGTGGGCGGCGCGGTGATCGGCGACGTGATGCTGGGGATCCCGTTCTGGACCTTCCTTGCCCGCGTGCAGGAAGTGGTGCCCACCTACGATTTCTGGGTCGGCATGGTGAAAGCGCCGGTGTTCGGCCTGATCGTGGCCATGGCGGGCTGCTACCAGGGCATGCAGGTGAAAGGGAACGCTGAGGAAGTGGGCCTGCGCACCACCCAGGCCGTGGTGCAGGCCATCTTCATGGTCATCGTGCTCGATGCCTTCTTCGCGGTGTTCTTCACGGAGATCGGCTGGGCATGAGCGAGCAGACCGACATCGAGACCCACGAGGAGGAAAGCGGCCTCGGCAACCCGCAGGATCGTTTCGCGGGCGAGTACCCGATCCGCATCCACGGGCTGACCAACGCCTTCGGCGATTTCGTCGTGCACGAAGAGCTCGACCTCGACGTGAAGCGCGGGGAGATCCTGGGCGTCGTCGGCGGGTCGGGCACCGGCAAGAGCGTGCTGATGCGCTCCATCATCGGCCTGCAGCCGCCGCGCGAAGGCGAGATCGAGGTGTTCGGTCGCAACATCACCCAGGCCGATCCCGATGAGGAGATCGGCGTGCGCAACCGCTGGGGCGTGCTGTTCCAGGGCGGCGCGCTGTTTTCCACCCTGACGGTGGCGGAGAACGTGCAGGTGCCCCTCAAGCAGTTCTATCCGGAGCTTAAGCAGGACCTGCTCGACGAGATCTCGCGCTACAAGGTGGTGCTGACCGGCCTGCCCGAGGAGGCGGCGAGCAAGTACCCCTCGGAACTGTCGGGCGGCATGAAGAAGCGTGCCGGCCTCGCCCGCGCGCTGGCGCTCGATCCGGAACTGCTGTTCCTCGACGAGCCGACGGCGGGCCTCGATCCCATCGGCGGGGCCAAGTTCGACGAACTGACGCGCGAGCTCACCGATACGCTGGGGCTGACGGTGTTCCTGATCACTCACGACCTCGATACGCTATACGCCATCTGCGACCGCGTGGCGGTGCTGGCGGACAAGAAGGTGATCGCCGTGGGCACGATCCCGGAACTGCTCGAAAACGATCATCCGTGGATCCAGGAATATTTCAACGGGCCGCGCGCGCGGGCGGCCACGGCAACCTACGAACGCGGGAAAGCGTTGGACAACGACGCCAACGGGAAGGCATAGGGCTAGGCAGATGGAAACACGGGCAAACCATGTCTGGGTCGGTGCAATCACGTTGCTGCTGCTGGCAGGGGCGGCGGTATTCTTCGTCTGGCTGGCGCGGCTGGGCGATCGCGACAACAAGCTTTACGACATCTTCTACGAACAGTCCGTGGGCGGCGTGGCCGAGGGGTCGGTCGTCACCTATTCGGGCGTTCCGGTCGGGCAGGTGTCGGACATCTCCATCTGGGAGCGCGATCCGGAATTCGTGAAGGTGCGCATCCGGGTGGACAGCGACACGCCGATCCTGGTCGGCACCACGGCCAGCATTTCGGCCAGCTTCACCGGCGTTTCCAACATCAGCCTTGCGGGCGGACGCTCCAACCAGCCGCCGATCACCTGCGACACCACCGATTGCCCCGAAGGCGTGCCGGTGATCCCGCCAGCACAGGGCGCGGTGGGCGAGATCCTGGCCAGCGCCCCCTTGCTGCTGGAGCGGCTGGCGACGCTGACCGACCGCCTGACCCGCGTGCTCGACGACGAGAACCAGAATTCCATTGCGGGCATCCTGCGCAATACCGACGCGATCAGCGCCGAATTGGCGGCCAGTTCGCCCGAGGTGCAGGCCACGCTGCAGCAACTTCAGGCCACGCTGGCGCAATCGACCGAGACGCTGGCCGCCTTCGAGGACACGCTGGAAACCACCGACCAGCTGCTGGAAGGCGAGGGCCCGGCGCTGGCTGCCGACCTGCGGCAGACGTTGGCTTCTGCGCGCCAGGCTGCCAATTCGCTTGAAGGATCGCTGGCCAATGTCGAGCCGCTGACCCGCCAGCTGAACGAGGACACCCTGCCGGCGGCCACCGCGACCTTGCGCGATCTGCGCCAGACCAGCGAGAACCTGCGCCGGATGACCGAGCGGCTGGAAACCGAAGGCGCCGGCTCGCTGCTGGGCGGACGCGAACTGCCGGATTACGAGCCTTGAGGCCGGGAAGCATGACCATGACCAAGATGAAGATCCTCGCCGCCAGCCTTTCGCTTGCCGCGCTGTCGGGTTGCATCAGCTTCGGCTCCGAACCGCCCGAGCAACTCCTGACGCTGACGCCCAGCGCCTCGATCCCCGTCGGCGCCGCTTCCGAGGGAGAGGCATCGGCCGCACTCGCCGTGCAGGTGCCGACAGTGTCGCAGCGCCTCAACGTCAACCGCGTGCCCGTCGTCACCAGCGACAGCTCGCTTGCCTACCTGCAGGATGCGTTCTGGGTGGAAAAGCCGGCGCAGCTGTTCCGCAACGTGCTGGCAGAGACCATCCGCGCCAAGGGCAACCGCATGGTGGTGGGCGCGGGCGAACTGGAATACGTCGCGCAGACCCAGCTTTCCGGTCAGCTTGTCGAGATGGGCTACGATGCGCTCAGCGGCAGCGCCGTGGTGCGTTACGATGCGATGCTGCGCGGCCCTGACGGCACCTTGCGCACCCGTCGTTTCGAGGAGCGCAGGTCCGGCATCCCGGCCGAGGCGACTGCGGTGGGATCGGCGCTGAACGATGCAGCCAACACGGTGGCCGACCAGGTTGCCGAGTGGGTTGGCTAGGCTTTCACGCTGGCGGCGAACCTGGCTGCCTGCATGAACGCCTCCAGCTTCGCCTTACGGGCCAGAGCCGCCTCGTGGTCATGACCCCATAGGTCGGCCTGCCAGTCCTCTTCCAGGTTGGCAGCCGCGAACAGGGCCTCGGGATCCGATCCGTCCTCCAGCACCCCCAGCGCCACGATCAGCGAAGCCGCCAGCGATGCCAGCGACACGAGGGCGGCGAGAGTGAACTCGTCTTCGCGGTCCAGGCGCTGGCGCAGGGCGGTCATGGCGGCGTCGGCCTGCTTGCGGTGAACGATTCCGCTGGCCCGCTCCAGCGAGATGCCGTGGCGTTCCTCGCAGGCTTTCACCAGCGGTTCCCAGAGGTCGCGCTGCCGCCGGTAGAGCGCCTCGTCGGGATCGGCGCGGTAGCACAGCGTGTCGGTTTCCGCGAAAGCGACCAGCTTGGCGATATGCCCCTTGCGGTCCTCTCGCACCACGTCGATGGCGAAGTCGGCGATGTCGCGGTGGACGAAGCTCCTCGGATCGACCGTTTCGCCCTGCGCGGCGAACTCCCCGGCCACCAGCTGCGCGCTTTCCTCGCTGGGTAGCCGCTGCGGATTGCCGCCCTGGGTCTTCACCGGGCGCCCGTCCAGCAGGACCTGCCAGCCATCGTCGCCGCGGGCGACGGAAACCTCTTTCCAGAACCGCCTCATCGCTTCTCGTTCGTACTCCATATCCGGGCGAGAAGGGTGGGCGTGACGAAGGTTTCCACCATGCCGAGCACCAGCAGCAGGATGCCCGCCCAGTCGGGCAGCGGCAGCGCGTCGTTGAACACCGCGACTCCCGCCAGGATCATCACCACGCCGGCGATGCGCATGAAGTTGATCAGCATGAAGCGCTGGCGCGACTGCGCTTCGGTCGGGCCCCGGTCATCCATCGATCAGCTTCTCCAGCTCCGCCATGTCATTGGCAACGGCCTGCGCGCCCGCATCCAGCAATTCGCCGGGCTCGTGATAGCCCCACGAAACCCCGATGGCGCGCACCCCGGCGGCTGCCGCCATCTGCATGTCGAACACCGTGTCGCCGACCATGCAAGTCCCTTCGGGCGCGGCCAGCGTGTCGACCATCGCGGCTTCCAGCATGGCCGGGTGCGGCTTCGACGGGTGGCGGTCGGCCGTGTGCAGCGTCGCGAACAGCGGCGTCAGGCCGTGCGTGGCAAGCGTCGACGCCAGGCCCCGGTCGGACTTGCCGGTGGCAACGCCCAGCATCCAGCCGGTTCCGTGCAGGCGGTGGAGCAGGTCCGCCATCCCCTCGAACAGCGGTTCTCGCAAGCTGCCGTCCTCCCGGGAGCGGCGGAACGCGTCCTTGTAGGCCTGCACCACGGCGAGCTGGCTCTCATCGGAAAGGTCGGGCGCAAGGTTGCGAATGGCCTGCGGCAGGCTGAGCCCCACGATCCGGCGGACCTGCGCATGCGGCGGGGGCGGGGCCCCGATCGCGGCGAAGGCGGCGTCCATCGCGTTGACGACGCCCGCCTGCCCGTCGCTCAGGGTGCCATCGCAATCGAAGACGGCGAGGCGCACACTCACTTCTTGCCCCGCTTCTTGCCGCCCGGTTCCGCGCGTCGCTTGCGCTCCCCGCGCCGGGCCTTGCGGTACTGCTTGGCGTGCGCCTTCGCGGCCTGCTTCTTCTCCGCCCTGGTCCGCTCCGGCGGCGGCGCGGCGACCGGTTCGGCCTCGCTGAGATTGGGGTCGAACCCCAGCTGCTCCATGCTCTGCGCGAAATGTTCGGGCAGATCGGCCGAAACGTCCAGCTTGCCGCCGCCGGGCGCCTCGATGATCAGGCGGCGGGCGTGAAGGTGCATCTTGCGGCTGATGCTGCCGGTCAGGAACGCATCCTGCCCGCCGTACTTGCCGTCGCCCACGATGGGGTGCCCCATGGCCGCCATGTGCACGCGAAGCTGGTGCGTGCGGCCCGTCAGCGGCTGCAGTTCCACCCACGCAGCGGCGTTGCCCGCGCGCTCCACCACGCGGTAGACCGTCTTGGCGGGCTGCCCGTTTTCCATGTCGACATGCATCTTCTCGCCGCCGGTGCCCGGCTGCTTGGCCAGCGGTGCCTCGATCTCGCCTTCGTGGATATCGGGCACGCCCACGACCAACGCCCAGTAGATCTTCTTGGCGCTGCGGCCCGAGAACCGCTTGGAAAAGAACGCGGCGCTGCCCGGCGTGCGCGCGACTAGCAATATGCCGGACGTATCCTTGTCGAGCCGGTGCACCAGGCGCGGGCGCGGCTCGTCCTCTCCGGCATAGGCGTCCAGCAAGGCGTCGACATGCCGCGTGGTCTTGGTGCCGCCCTGCGTGGCAAGGCCCGGCGGCTTGTTGAGCACCAGCGCGGCTTTCGTGCGGGTGATCAGGATGTCCTCGGCGAGCGATTCGTCTTCTGGGGTAAGTTCGCGCCGCTTGCGCTGGGTGCGGCGGTCGTCCTCTCCGCCCGGAGGAACGCGCAGCACCTGCCCGGTGGCGAGGCGGTCGTCCACTTTCGCGCGCTTGCCGTCGACGCGCAGCTGGCCCGTGCGCGCCCAGCGGCTGACAGTGCCGAAGCCCACCTGCGGCAGGTGGCGCTTGAACCAGCGATCCAGCCTTACGCCGTCGTCATCCTCGGCGACGGTGAACTGGCGCACTTCATCGGACGACTGGCTCATGTGAACAGCCGCGTGACGGTGAGTCCGAAGACGAAGCCGGAAACGCCGAGGCCGATCGACAGCATGAGATAGATCGCCGCAAGGCCCAGCTGTCCGCGCTGGACCAGGTAGGCGAGTTCCAGGCTGAAGGCGCTGAAGGTGGTGAACCCGCCCAGCAGGCCGACGCCCAGCAGCAGCCGCAGCTGGTCCGCGTTCTCCGGCGCGCTGCGCACCAGCCACCCGGCGAGCAGGCCCATCAGCAGGCTGCCGATGGTGTTGACGGCAAGGGTCGCGAAAGGAAAGGCGGTGACGGCGGGCGCGCCCAGCCAGCCGGTCATGAACCGGCCCAGCTGGTAGCGGGCAAGGGCACCGATGCCTCCTCCCAGCGCGACCGAAAGCGATGCATAGAGCTGCGGTGTTGCGTTGGACATGGGCGGTATCTAGACATGCCGGAAGGCTTTGCGAACCCAAAAGGCCGCTCTGCCTTGCTTTTTCATGGCGATTCGACTATCTGCGGCCCGGTGAAGTCGATCCCCGTTGGGATTCGACGCAATTTTCGTTTTGCTTACAAGGTGCAATCCCGCGCCATTTGCCAGCGGGCTCTCGCCGTTTTGATTGAAAGGTTGGCTTAGGTTTATGCAGATCATCGTTCGCGATAACAATGTCGAGCAGGCTCTCCGTGCGCTCAAGAAGAAGCTGCAGCGTGAGGGGGTGTATCGCGAGATGAAGCTGCGCCGCCACTATGAAAAGCCGTCGGAAAAGCGCGCCCGTGAAAAGGCCGCCGCCGTACGCCGCGCCCGCAAGCTGGAGCGCAAGCGTGCGGAGCGTGACGGCGCCCGGTAAGCCACCGGTCGTTCGGGCTTTGCAAGCTTGAAAGCATATCGCAGCTAAGCCAAAGGGGCGTGGAAGTCTTTTCCGCGCCCTTTTCGTTTGGCGCGCCAATTCTTACGGGATCAAATTTTCCATGGCCGAAGTCACCCGCGTACCGTTGCAGCCGATTGCCAAGGGTTCTCTCACCAAGCTTTGGCTGGGCGTGATCATCGCCGTGCTGCTGGCTGCCGGCATCGCCTGGGCCGCCGTGCCCAAGGGCGTATCGGTGGATACCGTGCGCGCGGGCGAGGGCGTAAGCCCGACTGCGGAAAGCGTGGTCTTCGTCAACTACACCGGCAGGCTGGCAGACGGCACCGTCTTCGACCAGTCGCAGTCCATGCCGCTGCCGATCCAGGGCATTTTCCCCGAAGGCACGCCCCTGCCGCTGAGCGACATGATCCCCGGCTTCCGCGATGCCCTGCTGCAAACGCAGGAAGGCGGGCAGTACGAGATCTTCATCCCGTCCGAACAGGCCTATGGCGAGGACGTGCCCGAAGGCGGCCCCATTCCGCCGAACAGCGATCTCTATTTTGATATCGAGGTGATCGAAGTCATGAGTCGCGAGGATTTCCAGCAGCGCGTCTCAACTTTCCAGCAGATGATGATGCAGCAGCAGATGGAAGCCCAGGGCTCCGCGCCGGAGGAAGGCGCGGCACCTCCCGCGCCCTGATATCATGACGGCCGGCGCCAATCCCGCGGACACGGCGGCGCCGTTGCAGGACTGGCCGCTGAGACCGTGGCTGCTGGCCGGGCTGGGCGCCATCGCCGGCCTGGCGGTGCAGCTGCTGCTGGACGATCACGGCGACGAGGCCTGGGCCGCCGCGCTGGCCGCCACCATCTTCTTCGCCGCTGCCGCCGCCAGCTTCACCCTGAGGCCGAACCGTTGGATCGAGGCCGCCGTGTTCTCGGTCGCGCTCGGCCTGGTGATGGGCGGCATCGCCTGGCTTGCGGTCGACACCGGGGACAACCTTGCGGGCGAGGAATTCGCCTTTGCCGCCGGCGTGTTCTTCTCGCTGCTGGCCGTGCCGCTGTTCCAGGCCGATTTCCACCGCCGCCGCTGGGCCACGCCCTATGCCGAGACGCATTTCCACGTGTGGAGCGACGCCGTCAGCGCGGGCGGGGCGCTGGCCTTCACCCTGCTGTCCTGGCTGCTTTTGTGGCTGCTCGATGCGCTGTTCGGCCTTATCGGCATCAATGTCGTGGAAGAGGCCATCCAGACCGACGGGTTCGTGGGCCTGTTCTGCGGCGCGACCTTCGGCGCGGCGATGGGCGTGCTGCGCAACCAACTGGGAATCATCGGCACGCTGCAACGCGTGGTGATGATGGTCTTCGCCCTGCTGGCGGTGCCTTTCGGCGCGGCGATCCTGATATTCCTCGCCATCCTGCTGGCATCGGGCGGAACCGCCCTGTGGGATGCCACGGACAGCGCCACGCCGGTGCTGCTGACCTGTGCGCTGGGCTGTTTCGTGCTGGCCAACGCCGTGGTGCGCGACGATGACGAGGCGCGCAGCGACAATGTCGCGATGATCGCCGCCGCGCTGGCGCTATCCGCCGCCATCTTCCCGCTCACCGTGTTCGCCGCGATCAGCATGGGCATCCGCATCGATCAGCATGGCCTCTCGCCCGAACGGCTGTGGGCGCTGGTCGCCATTTCCCTCGCGACTGCCTACGGCCTCGCCTACTGGGTGGGGCTGGCGCGAGGGAGGCTGAAGGGCTGGAGCCATTACCTGCGCCGCGCCAACCTGCACCTTGCCGTGGCAAGCTGCGTGGTCGCATTGCTGCTGGCCCTGCCGATTCTCGATTTCGGCGGGATTTCGGCACGCCAGCAAGTCGCCCGGCTGGACGCGGGCGAGGTCTCTGCAGAGGATTTCGACTTCGCCGCGCTGCGCTGGGATTTCGGCGATGCCGGGCGCACCGCGCTTTCCCGGCTGTCTGAGCGCGAGGGGCAAGTTGGCGAACTTGCGGCGAAGGCCGCGGCAGCGGACGAGCGCTACCCCGTCTTTCCCGATCGCCGCAGTCAGGCCGCGGAACTGGCTTTCGATTTCGAGGATCCCGCCCTGCGCGAATGGACGCGCGACCACCTGCGGGCGAACCCCTGGGTCTGCCAATCGAGCTGTGTCGCCCTAGATCTGGGGATGGATGGCGACCGCCGCCACGTGGCCTTCGTCAGCGCGGGTCCGATCCAGCATGTGCGGTTCCGCGACGATGGCGTTCCCGATCCTCCGCAGCCCATGGCGTCGCCGCCGCCGGACGGGACCTTCACTCCCGACACCGTCGAGGTGCGCGAATGGACGGGGCGGCAGATCTACGTCGATGGCCAGCCGGTGGGAGAGCCCTTTCCCTGAGGTCGCCCGTGCGATTGACCGCTTGAAGCGTGCCCCCCGCGCGGCTAACGCAGCGGCCATGTCAGTAACCCGAGAAGAAGTCGCCAAGATCGCCTCTCTGGCGCGCATCAGCATGGACGAGGCTGCGCTCGACCACATGGTGCCCGAACTCAACAACATCCTCGCCTGGGTAGAACAGCTGGGCGAGGTCGATACCAGCACGGTGGAGCCGATGACGGCGGTGATCCCGCAGGAATTGCGCCTGCGCGATGACGTGGTGGACGCCGATCCCAAGACGGGCGGCGGCCGGCGCGAGGACGTGCTGGCCAATGCGCCGGTGGCCGAACACGGCTTTTTCGGTGTTCCGAAGGTGATCGAATAGTGACCGATTTCACGCAACTGGGCCTGAAGGCCATCCGCGACGGCGTGGCCGCAGGCGACTTCACCGCGCGCGAAGTGGCCGAGGCGCACAACGAGGCCGTGGCCGCAGCCAGCGAACTCAACGCCTTCATCGTCGCCACCCCCGACCATGCGCTGGCCGCCGCCGATGCGGTGGACAAGGCGCGTGCCGCGGGCAAGGAGCTTGGCCCGATGGCGGGCGTGCCCATCGGCATGAAGGACCTGTTCGCCACCAAGGGCGTGCAGTCGGCCGCCGCCAGCCACATTCTGGAAGGGTTCAAGCCGCCTTACGAGTCCACCGTATCGCAGAACCTTTGGGATGCGGGCGCGGGCATGCTTGGCAAGCTGAACATGGACCAGTTCGCCATGGGCTCCTCCAACGAGACGAGCTACTTCGGTGACGTGAAGAGCCCCTGGCGCAAGCAGGGCAGCAACCAGGCGCTGACGCCGGGCGGATCGTCGGGCGGTTCCTCCGCTGCCGTGGCCGCGCGGCTTTGCCCGGCAGCCACGGGCACCGATACCGGCGGCTCCATCCGCCAGCCCGCCGCCATCACTGGCATTACCGGCATCAAGCCGACCTATGGCCGTTGCAGCCGCTGGGGCATCGTCGCCTTCGCGTCCTCGCTCGACCAGGCAGGCCCGATGGCGCGCAGTGTCGAGGATTGCGCGATCATGCTGGGCGCGATGGCGGGTTTCGATCCCAAGGATTCCACCAGCCTCGATGCGCCGGTGCCCGACTGGGCAGGCGCTCTGGACGCGGACCTTTCCGGCAAGACCATCGGTATTCCGCGCGAATACCACATGGAAGGCATGGACGCGGAGATCGAGGCGAGCTGGGAACAGGGCAAGGAATGGCTGCGCGATGCGGGCGCCAAGGTGGTCGAGGTATCGCTGCCGCACACGAAGTACGCGCTGCCCGCCTACTACATCATCGCGCCCGCCGAAGCCTCTTCCAACCTCGCCCGCTACGACGGCGTGCGTTACGGCCTTCGCGACCTTCCCGAAGGGGCAGGCTTGCAGGACATGTATGCCGCCACCCGTTCGGAGGGGTTCGGCGACGAGGTGAAGCGCCGCATCCTGATCGGCACCTACGTGCTCAGCGCGGGCTTCTACGATGCTTATTACACCCAGGCGCAGAAGGTGCGCACCCTGGTGCAGCGCGACTTCATGGATGCCTTCGAGCAGGTCGACGCCATCCTCGCGCCCACCACGCCCAACGCCGCCTTCGCGCTGGGCGAGATGAGCGAGGATCCGCTGGCGATGTACCTCAACGACGTGTTCTCCGTCCCCGCCAGCCTCGCCGGTCTTCCGGCGATGAGCGTGCCCGCCACGCTGACGGGAGACGGCCTGCCGCTGGGCCTGCAGATCGTGGGCAAGCCTATGGACGAGCAGGGCGTGCTGAATGCAGGCCTCGCAATCGAACAGCGCGCCGGGTTTACCGCGCAGCCGGAGAAGTGGTGGTGAGCCTGTTCGAATCTTCGAACGACAAGCGCGATCGCACGCTGGGGCTGGCGGGTCTGCTCGCCGGGATACAGAGCCTGCGCATCCTTGCAGAGCGCGGCATCGCATCGCGGCAGGACATGGAAGTGTCGGCTTCAGGCGTCAAACAGGTGCTGGAAGAGGTTCCTGCCAATTCGATATCCGCAGAGAAGCTGGGCCAGATTGACGCCATGCTCGACGCTATCGTGCACAGTGCCGAACAGAATTTCGGGAAACGCTCATGAGCAATTACACAGTCCAGGGCGCAACGGGCGAATGGGAGGTCGTGATCGGCCTCGAGGTCCACGCGCAGGTCACCAGCAAGGCCAAGCTGTTCTCCGGCGCCTCCACCGCCTTCGGGGCGGAGCCGAACACGCAGGTCAGCCTCGTCGACGCCGCGATGCCGGGGATGCTGCCCGTGCCCAACCGCGAGTGCATCCGCCAGGCGGTGCGCACCGGCATGGCGATCGAGGCGCAGATCAACACCTGGAGCCGGTTCGACCGCAAGAACTACTTCTACGCCGACCTGCCGCAGGGCTACCAGATCAGCCAGCTTTACCACCCGCTGGTGGGCGAGGGGCAGCTGGTGATCGAGGCCGACGAGAAGGCCGGTATCCCGGAAGACAAGGTGATCCGCATCGAGCGCATCCACGTGGAGCAGGACGCGGGCAAGCTGATGCACGACCAGCACCCGACCATGTCCTACGTCGACCTCAACCGCACCGGCGTGGCGCTGATGGAAATCGTCAGCCGTCCGGACATGACTTCGCCCGCAGAGGCCGGGGCCTATATCCGCAAGCTGCGCGCGATCCTGCGCTATGTCGGATCGTGCGACGGCAACATGGAGGAAGGCTCCATGCGCGCCGACGTGAACGTCTCCGTGCGCAAGGTGGGCGATACCGAACTGGGCACCCGGACCGAGACGAAGAACGTCAACTCGGTGCGTTTCGTCATGCAGGCGATCGAGCACGAGGTGCAGCGCCAGATCGACGTGATCGAGGACGGCGGCAAGGTGGTTCAGGAAACCCGCCTGTTCGACCCGAACACCGGCACCACCCGCTCGATGCGCAGCAAGGAAGACGCGCACGACTATCGCTACTTCCCCGATCCGGACCTGCTGCCGCTGGTGCTGGAACAGGATTTCCTCGACGAGTGCCGCGCCAGCCTGCCCGAACTGCCGGATGCCAAGCGCGCGCGTTACGAGAGCGAGCTGGGCCTGACGCCCTACAACGCGCGCGAGCTGACCGCCGAAGTGGAAACCTTCGCCCGCTTCGAAACCCTGCTGTCGGTCGCCGCAATAACGATCGGCAAGCCGGAGAAGGACGTCGCGACGCAGGTCGCCAACTGGTCTCTCTCCGTCGCGCCGGGCGTGGTGAAATCGCTGGGCGACGATGCGGACATGGCGAACGCCACGGCGGAGCGACAGGCCGCCATCCTCGCCATGCAGGACAAGGGCGAGATTTCGGGCGGACAGGCCAAGGAAATCTACGAGATCGTGCTCAAGGAAGGCCGCGAGCCTGACGAGATCGCCGAGAGCGAGGGCCTGAAGCAGGTCAGCGACACCGGCGCCATCGAGAGAGCCATCGACGAGATCCTGGCGAACAACTCCGACAAGGTGGAAGAATACCGCGGCGGCAAGGACAAGCTGTTCGGCTTCTTCGTCGGTCAGACGATGAAGGCCATGCAGGGCAAGGCCAACCCGGCGGTGGTGAACCAGATCCTGAAGGACAAGCTGGGGTAGGGCAGGCCCTATGGCCGCCCGTCCCGCCGTGGTCCTCGTCCACCCGGAAATTCCGCATAACACCGGGGCCGTGGGGCGCACCTGCGTGGCGCTGGACATGGAGCTGGTGCTGATCCGGCCCTATGCCTTCACTTTGAGCGACAGGCAGCTGAAACGCGCCGGTCTCGACTACTGGCAGCACGTCCGGCTGGCGGAATACGCCGGCTGGGAGGCGTTCCTCGCCGACCGCCAGCCACGCGAGGGACAGATGTTCCTGTTCGAGGAGGATGCCCAGCGCAGCTTCTACGAGCCGGACTATCCGGAAGATGCCATCCTCGTCTTCGGCAGCGAGACGAAAGGCCTGCCGCGCGCGATCCGCGACAGGCACCCGGACTGCGAGGTCAGCCTGCCCATGCGCTCGGCCCATGTCCGCTCGCTGAATCTTGCCAATACGGTGACGGCCGCGGCCTACCAGGCGCTGCGCGGCAGGTTCTAGTCCTGCCGCTGCGCTGTGAACGGCATGGTGCCCATCATCCCGGCCTTGATCGTGCCGGTCACGGCGTCGCCGTCCACCGTCGCCTCGCAGTCCAGCGTCATCGGCATGGGCATGCCCATCTTCATCTTCCAGATGAGCGTATTGCCCTCGATGCGGCCATCCTGCACGTCCATGGTGCCCATGCCGCCAGAAAGCTGGCCGGTGAAGGTGTCCCCGTCATCGCCGGGGACCACGGTGAAGGTGCCGGTCTGCTCTCCCATCGGGGACTGGGCGACGAAATCGTAGGTACCGCCAACGTCGGTCATTATTCTATCTCCTCTCGCAGGATGCCTAGAGGCTGTCCGCCTCCACGTATTCGACTTCCATGTCGAGGGTTTCCAGCTGCGGTTCAACCGTTTCCCGGTCGCCCACCACCACGATGGTGATATTTTCCGGCTGCAGGTAGTCGCGCGCGGCGGCGTTGATGTCGGCCGCGTCCACGTCCGCGTAGAGCTGCGGCAGCAATACCTGGTAGCGATCGTCGCGGCCCGCGTTCTGGTTCGACAGCAGGGCGTTCAGGATCTGTCCGTTCGTCTCGTAACGGTTGGGCAGGTTGCGCACGTTGCCGTCCGTCACGCGCTGCAGTTCCACGGGGTCGACAGGGCGCTCGGCGGGGAAATCCTCCAGCTGGTCGAGAATGACGCGGATCGAATCCGCCGTCCGGTCGGCCTGCACCTGGGTGGCGATCTGGAAGATGCGGGGGCCCCTGGCGCTCGGCACGCCGGAGCCGATGCCATAGGTCCAGCCCCTCGTTTCGCGCAGATCGTTGTTGAGGCGCGAGAGGAAACCGCTGCCGATCACTTCATTGGCAAGGTCTAGCGCCTCCATGCCGGGCTGCCAGCCCGAAAGCGGCGTGGGGCGACCCAGGACCAGGTAGCTGGATGGCGAGTTGGGCCGGTTCACCACTACGATGCGCGGCGCATCGCTGGTGGCAGCAGGCTGATCCACGGACTTTGCGGGAACGGGCACCGCCGGGTCCTGCCAGTCGCCCAGCGTGGCTTCCAGCGCGGCAACCAGTTCGTCCATGCTCACATCGCCCACGGCGGTAATCGTGGCCGTCGCCGGGCGGATCCACTCGGCGTGCTCGGCGATCATGTCCTCGCGGGTCAGGCTGGAAATCACCTCGGCATCGCCCGCGTTGGAGGCGTGGGCGTAGGGGTGACGCTCGCCGTAGACCAGCGGCATGAACGCGCGGTTCGCAAGGCCAGAGGGCGAGGAAAGTTCCTGCGCCACGGCGGCCATGCGCTGGCTCTTCACGCGCTCCATCGCGTCCGGCGCGAAGGCCGGGTTGCGCACCACGTCGGCCAGCAGGTCGAGCGAGGGCTGCAGGTTGGGACTGAGCGTGGAGAGATAGGCGGTGGTGGTTTCCGCCCCTGCGGTCACGCTGAGCGAGGCGCCAAGCGTTTCCTGTTCCACGGCGATATCCAGCGCGCTGCGGCTGGTCGTGCCCTCGGTCAGCAGGCTGACCATCGTGCCGTGGGTGCCATAGTCTCCGGCGGGATCGACCACCGATCCTGCATCGAAGGTCAGCGCCAGGGAAACCTTGGGCACCGACGAACGGCGCGCCAGCACCACGTCGATCCCGTTCGATAGCGTCGCGCGCTCCACTTCCGGGAAGGTGAGTTCGCCGACGGGTTCGGGCGTGGGCAGGGGAATTTCGGGCCCGGTGCGCGTCACCTCGATGTCGCTGCCGGTGTCGGGTTCGGGCGGCGGGCTGAGATGTTCGTCGCCCCAGCCACCCATCTCGCCGCCGTCCAGCGTGCGTTCGCCCGGCACCACGGCGAGGTTGTAGGCAGGCCGCGAAAGCCAGCGTTGCAGCGCCGCCTGCACGTCGCCAGGCGTCAGCGCAGCCATGCTCTCCAGTTCCTTGCGGTAGAACTCCGCATCGCCCGTATAGAGCAGGCCTTCGGCCAGGATCGCGCCTTTGCCGCCAAAGCCGCCGATCCGCTCTAGCGCGCCGACGAGGGAGGACGCGATCTGAGTGGTCGCGCGGTCCAGCTCGTCCTGCGTGGGTCCTTCGGAAAGCAGGCGGGCGATTTCCGCTTCCAGCAGCGCCTGCGCCTCTTCCTGGGTCCTGTCGGGGCGGACCTGCACGTAGAGAGTCGCGTAGCCGATCTGTTCGTAGGGCTGGTAGGAGCCCGATACGCTCGTCGCCAGTTCCGCCCCGCGGACCATGGCGTTGTCGAGGCGGGAGGAGCTGAGCCCGGCGAGGACATGCATCCCCACCTGCAACGGCACGGCATCGGGGTGCTGCATGTCCGGCCCGGTCCACGAGCGCACGATCAGCACCTGCGGCACCTGGTCGGTCATGGTTTCGTAGGCGGGCTCCGCCAGCGTCACCGGACCGGCATCGAACTGTTCGACTTCCGGCCCGCGGGGAATGTCGCCGAACCAGCGTTCCACCATGGGCCTGGCCGTTTCCGCGTCGATATCGCCCGTCAGCGCCAGCACCACGTTGTTGGGGCCGTAGTTGTCGGTGAACCAGCTGCGCACGTCTTCCAGCGAGGCGGCGGAGAGATCCGCCATCGAGCCGATCACGGAGTGACGATAGGGGTGGCCGACGGGCAGCAGCCCTTCGGAAAGCTGGTAGTCGAGCAGTCCGTAGGGCTGGTTGTCGCCCTGCCGTTTCTCGTTCTGGACAACCGCGCGCTGGTTATCCAGCCGCTCCTGCGTGATGGCGCCCAGCAGGTATCCCATCCGGTCCGCTTCCATCATCAGCGCAAGGTCCAGCGCGCCGGTGGGCACGGTTTCCACGTAATTGGTGCGATCGTAGCTGGTGGAGCCGTTGGTGCCGGTGGACCCCGCGGCCTCCAGCGGGATGTCGAAGTTCTCCACGTTCTCGCTGCCGGTGAACATGATGTGTTCGAACAGGTGCGCAAAGCCCGTGCGGCCGCGGGGCTCGTGCTTGGAGCCGACGCGGTAGTAGACCGTGACACCCACGAGCGGCGACTTTCGATCGGTGTGGACGATCGTCGTCAGACCATTGTCGAGCGTGAACGTCTCGTAGGGAATGTCGACCGCGTCGATGATCTCGTCGAGCGAGGCGATCTGCGGCTGTGCAACCTGTTCGCTCGCCGGGGCGGCGGCGGTTTCGGCGGGGGTGGTGGCGGTGGTGGAACAGCCAACCAGACCCAGGGCGGCAGCGAGGGGAGCGAGCGTACGGAACGCGAGAGACCTTTTCATGTGCAACGAGATAGCACGCTGCGCCGTGCTGCAAACCCGTTTCGTCGCAAGGTCATGCCGTTGGTCGATGCTTGTCGGCTGCCTGCCGAGACGAAGACTTGTCCGGCGTCAATGCGCCGGGTCCGCCGCCCTTGTAGCTCTATTGAAACTTTGCGCGCGTGATCGCATGTCGAGGCGACGCAAGCTTTTCGCGGTGCGCACGAATTTTGTCGCTCTGCAACACTTGTGTTGCGAAATGGCAACACTAACTGATGTGGGAAAGGAATTGAGGGGCACACCATGAATCTCGACAAATTTACCGACCGCGCGAGAGGCTTTCTGCAGAGCGCGCAGACCGTCGCTATCCGCAACAGCCATCAGCGCATCAGCCCGGAACACATCGCCAAGGCCCTGCTGGAGGACGAGGAGGGCATGGCCGCTGGCCTGATCCAGCGGGCAGGGGGCAACCCCGGACGCGCCGTGCAGGAAATAGACGGGCTGCTGGCCAAGATTCCCGCCGTCAGCGGGGGCGGAGCGCAGCAGACGCCGGGCCTCGACAACGATGCCGTGCGCGTGCTCGACCAAGCAGAGCAGATCGCCGAAAAGGCTGGCGACAGCTACGTGACCGTGGAGCGACTGCTGCTGGCGCTGGTGCTGGCGAAGCAAAGCAAGGCCGGCCAGGCGCTGGCCGATGCCGGGCTGACGGCAGATGCGCTCAACACCGCGATCAACGAACTGCGCAAGGGCAAGACGGCCGATACCGCCAATGCCGAAGCCGCCTACGACGCGATGAAGAAGTATGCCCGCGACCTGACCGAGGCGGCGCGGGACGGCAAGCTGGACCCCGTGATCGGGCGCGACGAGGAAATTCGCCGCACCGTGCAGATCCTGGCCCGACGCACGAAGAACAACCCCGTGCTGATCGGCGAACCGGGCACGGGCAAGACGGCGATTGCCGAAGGGCTGGCGCTGCGTATCGCCAACGGCGACGTTCCCGACAGCCTGAAGGATCGCACACTCATGGCGCTCGACATGGGCTCGCTGATCGCGGGCGCGAAGTATCGCGGCGAGTTCGAGGAGCGCCTGAAGAGCGTGCTGGACGAGGTGAAGGGCGCCGAGGGCGACATCATCCTGTTCATCGACGAGATGCACACCCTGATCGGCGCGGGCGCCAGCGAAGGCAGCATGGATGCTTCCAACCTGCTGAAGCCTGCCCTGGCGCGCGGCGAACTGCACTGCATCGGCGCAACCACGCTGGATGAATACCAGAAGTACGTGGAGAAGGACGCCGCCCTGCAGCGTCGCTTCCAGCCCGTGTACGTGGATGAGCCCAGCGTCGAGGACACGATCTCGATCCTGCGCGGGATCAAGGAGAAGTACGAACTGCACCACGGCGTGCGCATTACCGACGCCGCGATCGTCGCCGCCGCACAGCTGTCCGAGCGGTACATTTCCGACCGCTTCCTGCCCGACAAGGCGATCGACCTGATGGACGAGGCCGCCAGCCGCATCCGCATGGAGGTGGAGAGCAAGCCCGAGGAGATCGAGGCGCTCGACCGGCGCATCATCCAGCTCAAGATCGAGGAATCCGCGCTGGAGAAGGAAACCGATGCTGCCTCGAAGGACCGGCTGGAAAACCTGCGCGCCGAACTCGCCAACCTGGAGCAGCAGAGTTCCGAACTGACGACACGCTGGCAGAACGAGCGCGACAAGATTCATGCCGAAGCGCGGATCAAGGAAGACCTGGACGCGGCTCGCATCGAACTCGAGCAGGCGCAGCGCGCGGGCGATCTCGCCAAGGCGGGCGAGCTTTCCTATGGCAAGATCCCGATGCTGGAAAAGCAACTGGCCGAGGCCGGAGGGCAGACCGAGAACGCGCTTCTGAAAGAGGAAGTGACCGAGGACGACATCGCCGGTGTGGTGAGCCGCTGGACCGGGGTTCCCATGGAAAAGATGCTGGAAGGCGAGCGCGAGAAGCTGCTGCGCATGGAAGAGGTGCTGGGCAAGCGCGTGATCGGCCAGGAGAAGGCCGTCGAGGCGGTGTCGAAGGCTGTGCGCCGGGCGCGGGCTGGCCTGCAGGATCCGAACCGTCCGCTGGGCAGCTTCCTGTTCCTTGGCCCCACAGGCGTGGGCAAGACCGAGTTGACCAAGGCGCTGGCCGCTTTCCTGTTCGACGACGACCAGGCGATGGTGCGCATCGACATGAGCGAGTTCATGGAAAAGCACGCGGTCGCAAGGCTGATCGGCGCGCCTCCGGGCTATGTCGGTTACGAGGAGGGCGGCGTGCTGACCGAGGCGGTCCGTCGCCGGCCCTACCAGGTCGTGCTGTTCGACGAGGTGGAGAAGGCGCACAACGACGTCTTCAACGTGCTGCTGCAGGTTCTCGACGACGGACACCTGACCGACGGTCAGGGCCGCCGCGTGGACTTCAGCAACACGCTGATCATCCTCACCAGCAACCTTGGCAGCCAGTATCTGTCCAACCTCGACAGCGACCAGACGGTGGAGGACGTGGAAGACCAGGTGATGGACGTCGTGCGCGGCCATTTCCGGCCCGAGTTCCTGAACCGGCTGGACGAGATCATCCTGTTCCATCGCCTGGCGCAGGAGCACATGGCGCCGATCGTGGATATCCAGGTGGCGCGCGTGCAGAAGCTGCTGAAGGATCGCAAGATCACGCTCGACCTGTCGGAGGCGGCGCGTCGCTGGCTGGGCCGGGTCGGCTACGATCCCGTCTACGGTGCAAGGCCGCTGAAGCGCGCCGTGCAACGCTACGTGCAGGATCCGCTGGCCGAGATGCTGCTGCAGGGCAAGGTGCCCGACGGCAGCACGGTGACGATCGACGAAGGCGAGGGCGAGTTGCAGATGGAGGTGGCCTAGCGCCACCTCCCTCCGGGGCTCAGGTGTAGCCCAGAAGCGCCCGCAGCCCCGGGGCCGCGAATTCCACCAGCGCCTTCTGGTTGTCGGTAAGCTCCTTCGGGATTTCGATGCCGGATTCCGATGACAGGTTCTCGCGGGCTGTGCCGCTCTGCTTGCGGTCTGAACCGATGCGCACGCGCTCTTCCCAGTCGTCTGGAACCTTCGTCAGTCCTGCGGCCTCGAACACCTTCATGAAGTAGGCTTCGGATTCGGGCGAGCCGAGGGTCTTCACAGCATCGAGCAGGTCTTCATATCGCAGGGTCGTGCAGTCGCTGCCCTGCCAGGCAACGGCATTGTAGGTGAACAGCTCGCGCATGCTCATCGCCTTGCCGTGGATGCCGAAGATCATCAGGTTGAGCAGCGAATCGACGGTCAGCTCGCCGTTCTTCACCAGCACCGAATTGTCGCCGAACTCGTCGGACAGGAAGAACCGCGCGCGGGCCAGCACCCAGCTGTAGGGGTCGCGCACCAGGATGATCTTGCGGGCGGGAGCGGTCTCCACCGCGGATGCATCGGAAAACAGCAGGTGGCCCCAGCTCAGCATTTTCGCGTCGGCGCGGAAGGCGTGCTTGTACTGCTGCAGGTTGCCCCACTGAATGAACTGGTCCTTGAAGTGATCCTCCACCGGCACGAACATCCGCATGATGTTCTTGAGCAGGTGACTACCCGACTTGGGAACGGAGTTCAGGAACAGCGGCCGCGGCAGTCGCTCGTGGCTGAACCTGGCGTTCTCCTCGTCCAGCGTATCGGGCTTGAGGCGGATATGGACCATGGGCGTTCCTGCGGGATTGGGACTTGTCGAAAGCGGATAAACGAAGGGCGGCGGGTTTGTCACCCGCCGCCCCTCTTTGGCTACAGTTCGGTAAGGCCGATCAGTAGCGGATGTTCACGTTCAGGAACACGCGGCGACCGAACAGGTCGTACTGCGAGTAGAGAACGCCGTCACCCAGCTGGTTGATGCCGTCACCACCGACGTTGGAGGTGCGCGGCGGCTGGGTGTCGAAGATGTTCGACACGCCCGCCGTGATGCGGAAGTTCTCGCCGATGTCACGCGTAAGCGATGCGCTGTGGTAGAACGTCGCCGGCACATCCAGATCGAAGCAGATTTCGTCCGGATAGGTCGTGAAGTTGCCGCACAGCGCGGTGTCCTGGTCGGCCTGCGTCTGGTCGGCTTCCTCGATACCCAGTTCGGATTCGGTGAAGTCCGGCACGTCGCTGGCGGAACCGACAACGTCGAGACCGTAGAACAGCGACCACGGACCGGCGTCGAGCTGGGCGTAGAAATCGCCAACCCACTTCGGCTCGCCAAGTTCGCCGTTCACGCTTTCCGGGAAGCCGTCGAAGACCGAGATCTCGTCCTTCGTCTGCCAGGTCATCTGACCCTGAACCGTCAGCGAGATGTCGCCGGCGAAGTCATGGATCATGCGTGCAGTCACGTCGACACCAGCGTTCTTCTGGCTGTTGATGTTGATGAAGCTGTCACGAACGAAGGCGATGTTGTTGGAATCGCCGGCATTCCAGAACGGATCGCTCGGATCGAGATCGTCGATACGGGCGAACTGGCCGCAGAGCGGGTCGTTCGGGAAGTCGTCCGAAGCGTAGCAGCTGGAGACAACATTCGCCGCGCCGAAGCGTGCGATTTCACCAGTCACCTCGATGTCGAAGTAGTCGACGGCAATGCTCATCCGGGTGTTCGGCAGGAAGCCGAATTCCGGAGTCAGGACGACCGATGCCGTCCAGGCCGTGGATTCCTCGGGATCGAGAACGCCCAGGCCGCCACCGGTGATGGTGGAGCCGTTGATGCCGGCACCGCTGTGGTTGGCAGGAACGCCGTCGGCCGCGCAGTTGTCGGCAAACGACTGCGAGATCTCGTTGCGATCAAGCTTGAGGCCCCACTGGATACACGGGTCGAGCGAGCGCTGCGGCAGCGAACCGACCTGGTCGAACAGGAACTGTTCGAACAGCGCCGGAGCGCGGAAGGACGTACCGTAGGTTGCGCGGAAACGCAGCCAGTCGGTCACTTCCCAGTCGGCACCCAGCTTGTAGGTGATGTTGCCGTTGTTCTCGTCGGTGGCACCGTCCGAACGGACGGCCTTCACGTTGGTGATACGCGAGGCTGCAGTCAGGTTGAGCGACTGGATCGCGGGCAGGTCGGCCAGCAGCGGAATGTTGATTTCGCCGAAGCCTTCCAGAGTGTCGGTCTTACCGGCGGTGACACCGGCAGGGCCGCCAAGCCAGACGTTGCCGGCCTGCGAGATCGGGCCGGGGACGTCTTCGATCTCGTCACGACGGAACTGGCCGCCAAGCGCGATGCCGATGGGTCCATCGCCCCACAGTTCGAAGAGCTCGCCGCTGACGACGCCTTCGACATACCACTGGGTGTAGTCGGTTTCGCCGACTTCGGTATCGCCGATGAAGTTGAGCTCCTCGGCCGTGAAGTTGCCGTACATCACGCGCGGCGAGTACCAGTCGACATCGACGCAGTTTTTGCCGGACACGGGCGTAACCGTGCCTACGCACGAGCCACTGCGGAAGTCCTGCGTGGCCATCGAGTCGGCCAGGATGCGCTGGTTCGTGTAGGTAGCATCGGACAGCGAGTACTGGCCGTACAGGTCATAGGACCAGTTCGGCGAGATATCGCCACGGAAACCCGCGACCGCGCGGTAGTAATCGACTTCCTGCGAAGTGTCGTACCAGTCGATGAAGGCCGTCGGGCTGAACAGGGCCGGACCGCCGAAGCCGTTGGCGAAAGGATCGGTAAAGTTGGCGGGGAAGCCGAACAGACCTGCAAGGCCATCGGTCGTTTCGCCGAAGCCGAACTGATAAACCTGGCCCGAGGAATCGAACTCGGTCTTGCGCTTGTTGTACAGCAGTTCGGTGTAGGCTTCGATGCCGGCGGTGATTTCGTAGGCCGCATCGACATACAGGGTGTAACGATCGGTCGTGGGGATGATCGTGTCCTGGTCCATCAGCGGGTGATAGTTGTTGTAGACCGAACGCGAGGCCGGATCGTAACCAACGTTGTACCAGCCTTCGGGCACGTCGATTTCACCGAACGCGCCGGTGCGGCCGATTTCGGGGAGATACTGGCCCAGGTTGTCGCCGGGATAGCTGTACTG
The DNA here is from genome assembly GCF_036321025.1 of Aurantiacibacter hainanensis. NCBI lineage: Bacteria > Pseudomonadati > Pseudomonadota > Alphaproteobacteria > Sphingomonadales > Erythrobacteraceae > Aurantiacibacter > Aurantiacibacter hainanensis. Next base: position 661,727 of record NZ_JAZAPB010000001.1, on the reverse strand, counting down.
CAGCAGCTGCGCCGGGCCCGTGCCATCGCTGCCCGGAATGTTCGACTGGCCATCCGCCGTGAAATAGGCGCTGTAGTCGTAGGTCCAGATGTGGCCCCAAGTGTTGTTGCTTTCGGCGCCGTTGCAGCTGAACTCACCGGTGCGCGGGTCGATCAGGTCGGCACGCGTGTCGTAGGACAGGTCGGTGAAGACGTTGGCTTCCGAGCACTGCAGATAGTCGCGATCGCCGCGAGCGAGCTCGTTCTGGCGGAAGTAGTTGGCCGAGACCATCACGTGGCCGCGATCGAAGGTTTCGCCCCAGGTGGCAGCTGCCGACCAGGTTTCGCCGCCCGAAGTCGTCGGCACGGAGCCGAAGATGTCGAACTCGATGCCATCGGTGTCGGTCTTGGTGATCAGGTTGACCACGCCGGCCACGGCGTCGGAACCGTAGATCGAGGATGCGCCGTCCTTCAGGATGTCGACGCGTTCCACGATCGACTGCGGCAGCACGTTGAGGTCGAACGCCGAAACGGCGCCGCGCGTACCGGCGGGACCGGCACGACGGCCGTTGAGCAGGACCAGCGTACGGTTGGCACCAAGGCCGCGCAGCGAGATGGTCTGCACGCCCTGGCCGCCGTCAACGAGGAACTGGCTGGAGAGCGATGCGGTGACCTGCGAGGAACCCGCCGCGATGGGCGAACCCTGGATCATCGAGCCGGTGTCCATCAGGCCCTGGCGAACGGCGATTTCCGGATCGACCAGAGTGATCGGCGAAGCCGAGCTGAATTCGTCGCGACGGATGCGCGAACCGGTGACGAAGATGGTGTCGGCAGCGGGCGGGGGAGTACCCGTAGCACTGGCAGGTTCTTCATCTTCGCCGGGTGTCTCGGCGCGGATTTCCTCGGAAGTTTCGTCGCCTTCGTCCTGAGCCAGCACCGGGTTGGCGGCCAGCGCAACCGAGAAGGCTATCGGGGCGCACGCGCCCTTCAGAGCAGTTCTAAGCTTCACAGATTTTCCCCATTATGTGACCGAGTCCCCCGGTCTGGTGATTGTTTAACGTCCAAGACCCGTCCGCGAATAATGATGCTAAACGCCCGACACGGCAGGTTTTGCCGTCTTTCGACCTGCTTGAACGGCCAACAAGTTGCAATTGTAAACTCTGATGCTTCCAGGGATTGTTTCAGTCGTGTTGCAGATGCACAACAACGTTGCACTGCCGCATCGGCCTCACCGCTTGACCCCGTCAGGTTGGTGGCTAGGACCGTCTTGAAACAATCGTTTACGAATGCCGATCTGAACAAGGAAAGTCTTATGCAAATCGACAACAGTGTTGCAGCGGTTGTCACCGGTGGCGCTTCGGGACTGGGGGAGGCGACCGCGAGGGCCTTCGCCGCCAAGGGGGCCAAGGTGGCGCTGTTCGACCTCAACGCGGAGCGGGGCGAAGCCATCGCCAAGGAAATCGGCGGCGTGTTCTGCGAGGTCGACGTATCCGACGAGAAATCCATCGAGGCCGGATTCGCGAAAGCGCGCGAGGCGCACGGGCAGGAACGCATCCTCGTCAACTGCGCCGGCATCGGCACGATCGGCAAGCTGACCCGCCGAGACCGCGAAACCGGAGAGATAAGCCACCTGCCGTTCGACCTCTTCGAGAAGACCATCAAGGTGAACCTCATGGGCACCTTCGGATGCATGGCGAAATCGGCCGCGGGCATGATGACGCTGGACCCGCTGGGCGAGCACGGGGAACGCGGCGCCATCATCAACACAGCTTCCGTCGCTGCCGAGGACGGCCAGATCGGGCAGGTCGCCTATGCGGCATCCAAGGCCGGCGTGAAGGGAATGACCCTGCCCGTCGCGCGAGACCTGATGAACGAGGGCATCCGCGTGAACGCCATCCTGCCGGGCATCTTCATGACCCCGATGATGGAAGGCCTCCCGGAAAAGGCCCAGACCGCGCTGGCGGCATCGGTGCCCTTTCCCAAGCGCCTGGGCAGGCCCGAGGAATACGCCGCGCTTGCCTGCTTCATGGTGGAAGCCGAATACATGAATGCGGAAACGGTGCGTCTCGACGGCGCCATCCGCATGCCGCCCAAGTAGTCGCGGGTCGGGGGGAGAACGGACATGAGCGGCTGGCATATCGGCGTCATCGGGGGGTCCGGCCTCTACGAACCCGGCGCGCTGGACGATGCGCAGGAAATCGCGGTCAACAGCGCGTTCGGCGACCCGTCCGGACCGGTGACGACAGGTTCCATTGGCGGGGTGCGGTTCACCTTCATTGCCCGCCACGGCGAGGGGCACGCGCTGTCGCCTTCCTACGTCAACTATCGCGCCAATATCGACGTGCTCAAGCGCTGCGGCGTGACCGACGTGGTGGCGATCTCGGCGATCGGCAGCCTGCGCGAAGACCTGCCGCCCGGCGATTTCGTCGCCGTCGACCAGATCATCGATCGCACGACGGGTCGCGAACGCAGTTTCTTCGGCAACGGCATCGTTGCCCATGTGCCGCTGGCCGACCCGGTCTGCCCGCGTCTGACCGAACAAGTCTGCAAGGCGGCGAAGAAGGCCGGGGCGACGGTGCACAAGGGCGGAACCTACGTCGCCATCGAGGGACCGCAGTTCTCCACCCGTGCGGAGAGCCATCTCTACCGCCAGTGGGAAGCCCACGTCATCGGGATGACCGCCATGCCCGAGGCCCGCCTGGCCCGCGAGGCGGAATTGCCATACGCCCTGATCGGCATGGTCACCGACTACGACTGCTGGCGTGATCCGAAGGGGGACGTCGACGTGACCGACATCCTCGAGGTGATGAAAGGCAATGCCGACAAGGCGCGGGCCACCCTTGCGGAACTCGCCGCCGCGCTTCCCAAGAAACGCAGCCCCAGTCCGATCGACACGATCCTCGACAGCGCCATCATCACACCGCGCGAACAATGGGACATCGGCGCGAGCGCAAGGCTGGACGCGATCGCCGGTCGCCTTGTCAAAATAATTCAGGAGCCGGAGAAATGACGACCGCATCTTGCAATGTTGCACGAAGTTCAACAAGGTAGTTGCTTATGCAACCGACGAAATCGCTTTCACAGTTCCTGCCATATCAGCTTTCGCTGGCGTCCAACGCCGTAAGCGGGAGGATTGCCGTCGAATATCGGCAACGCTGGGGCCTCAGCATACCGGAGTGGCGCGTCATGGCGGTACTGGGCGACGTAGGGGCGCTGACCCAGCGCGACCTGACGCGGCGGACGCTGATGGACAAGGTTGCGGTGAACCGCGCCTGCAAGGGACTGGAAGAGCGCGCGCTCGCCCATCGCGAGCCCAACGAATCCGACGGTCGTTCGCACCTTCTTGACCTGACCGAGGAAGGCCGCGCCATGCACGCGGAGATCATGCCCCTGGCCATGGAAATAGAGCGGCTTCTGTTCGGCGACTTCTCGCCGGAAGAACTGGACCTTTTCCGCAAGCTTCTCGAGCGCTCGCGCCAGCAGGCGGAAGATCTCGACCAGTCCGAACTCGACGGCAGCTTCGGCGTCGGCTGAAAGGCTGTTTAGCTTACAAAGAGAAAGGCCCCGCCGGCTTCTTGCCGACGGGGCCTTTTCTGTCTGGCTCGTCTGCGACGTTCCTTAGTCGATAAGGGCGTCGGAGATGGAGCAGGCGGCCGGGCCAAGGATCACGATGAACAGCACCGGCAGGATGAAGAGGATCAGCGGCACCGTCATGATGGCGGGAAGGCGCGCGGCCTTTTCCTCGGCGCGCATCATGCGCTCGTTACGGAATTCGGCCGAAAGCACGCGCAGTGCGGAAGCCAGCGGCGTACCGTAGCGCTCCGTCTGCACCATCGTGGTCACCACGCCGCGCACGGCTTCCAGGTTCACGCGATAGGCCAGGTTCTCGAAGGCCTGCCTGCGTTCGTTCAGGAACGACAGCTCGATCGCGGTCAGGGCGAATTCGTCGCCCAGCTCGGGATAGGCGCGGCCCAGTTCCTTGGCGACGCGGTTGAACGCGGCGTCGACGGTCAGGCCGGCCTCGGCGCAGATCACCAGCAGGTCGAGCGCGTCGGGCAGACCCTTCTGGATGGCCTTGGTGCGCTTCGTGGAGACGTTCGCGAGATAGAGTTCGGGGCCCTTGTAGCCCAGCACCACCAGGGCGGCGAAGCCGAGGAACCGCTTGAAGCTGCCCCATTCGGGGAAGACATCGGTCCAGTAGAACACGACCACGCCGACAAGGCCCAGCACGACCGGCAGGACCATGCGGGCGAAGATGATCATGATCGCCCATTCCTTGTTGCGATAGCCGGCCTGGGCCAGCTTTTGCTGGATCATCTTCACCTGGCTTTCCTGCAGCACCTTCATGCCCTGCAGGGTGTCCTTCATCTTGTCGGTCGTATCGCTGCGACGCGTCAGGCTCTTCCGCTTGCGGGAAGCCTGCGTGATCATGCCGGTCTTCAGCTCGGCGCGGCGATCGTTCAGCGCCTTCACGCGCTTGGCCATCGGGTCCTTCACCGTGACGGCGGCATAGATCGCGAACACCATTGCGGCGGCGGCGATGCCGGCCAGCACGGTGCCGACGAGGATAACGTCGACGCCGAGAAGCGTGGGGCCGGAGGCGGGAGAGATCATCAACATGGGTTCGGTATCCTCCGCGCTCAGATTTCGAAGCTGACCATCTTGGCCATGATGAAGGCGCCGATGCTCATCCACACCACGCCGCCAAGGCCCGCCACGATCAGGCGATCATCGACGAAGAAGTCGCCGATGTAGCTCGGGTTGATCCAGTAGATCAGGCCGAACACGATGAACGGCAGCGAGCCCACGATGTAGGCCGAGGCCTTCGATTCCGAGCTCATTGCCTTGATCTTCAGCTTCATCTGCGCGCGCTTGCGCAGAACGTCGGCCAGGTTGGACAGCGTTTCCGCCAGGTTGCCGCCCGTCTCGCGCTGGATGGCCAGCGTGATGACGAAGAACTGGAATTCGGCGGTGCCCAGCTTGTCGGCCGTTTCCTGGAGCGATTCCTCCATCGTGCGACCGATCTTGATACGCTCGACCACCGAACGGAACTCCGCGCCCACCGGGCCGGGAACCTCGCTGGCGACGACCCCCAGCGTTTCCGTTACCGGAAGGCCGGAGCGCAGGCCGCGAACCAGCAGTTCGATGCCGTCGGGAAACTTGGCGTTGAAGTTGTTCGTCCGGCGCTTGATGAAGTGCGAGACAATCATGTGTGGAAGGCCCGCGCCGAACAGCACGCCCACGCCCAGCGACAGCAGGGGGGCGCCGGTCTGCAGGAACAGCAGCGCCGCGATCACGATGGCGATACCCAGCGACGTGTAGAGATACTGGGGCAGCGACCAGCCCATGCCCGTGCGATCGAGGCGCAGCTGCAGGGCTTCGAGCCGCGAGCCGGCACCGGCACGCGAGAACTGCTTGGGCTTGCGCGCTGCGATGGCCTTTTTCAGCTGGCTTTCCACCCTGTCGGTGGTGCTTTCCGAATGGCGATAGCGAACCGCCTCGAGGCGGCGCTGGCTTTCCTTGGCCGGCGAAGAGCCCGTCACGAGCATGTAGCCCATGATCATGAGGCCCATGAGGCCACCGGCTATAAGCAGAAGCTGGATGATGCTCATGGAAACCCTTCTTTCAAACGTCTGAGTGTTGCAGTCCTTGAACGGGCGGGAACATGTCCCGCCCGCTATCGGTCAGGTCATTCCGCAGGTTCTGCGGTCTTGGCCTTCTTGGGGGTGGAGCCCAGCAGCGACTTGATGTCGAACTTGCCGAGCATGGATCCCTTCTGGCCCGCCTCCTCGAGGTTGGCGCCGTCGTCGTCGGCCACGCCCACGATCATCTTGGCGATCTCGCGGATCGGGTTGACCGTCTTCGAGTTCTTGTTCGCCTCGGCGAAGGTCTGGCCCAGCTTGGCAGCGTTGGCCGCGGCCTTCTGGTCGAACGGGATCTGGAAGTTGATCTTGCGCTCGATCGAGGCTTCGAAGTCGGCCTTGCTGATTTCCGCCGCGCCGGGCTGCATCTTGTTGCAGACCACCAGCGGGTGGCAGGCAGGCGCATTGGTCTTCAGCCAGGACAGGATGCGGATCGTGTCGCGCGCCGATGCCAGGGTGAGTTCGGTAACCAGGGTCACCACGTTCACGTCCGTCAGCAGGTGCGGGAAGTTGATCAGCATGTTGCGCGGCAGGTCGACCACGGTCATGTCGAACGCCTGACGGAACTCTTCCTCCAGTTGCAGGAAGGCGGCACCGTCGGTCATCAGCGGCGAGTTGATCGGCGCTTCGGCAGACATGATGGCGAGGTTGTCGTTGGCGCGGATCATGGCGCGTTCGATGAACAGGCCGTCGATGCGGCTGGGGTTCTCGATCGCGTCGGTCAGGCCGCGGCCCGGTTCCAGGTCCAGCGCCAGGGCGCCGGTTCCGAAATGCACGTCCAGGTCGAGCAGCGCCGTGGAGCGCTGGTGCTCGCTGGAGAACAGCCAGGCCAGCGAGGTGGCGAGGGTGGAAGCACCCACGCCGCCGCGTGTGCCCACGACCGCCGTCGCGACATGCTCGCGCTCACCGTCGCCCTCGGCATTGCGGGGCGAGGAGAACACGGCCTGGGCCTGCGTCAGCGCATCGCGCAGCTGACCCGCGGAAAGCGGCTTCAGCAGGTAGTCGTGGATGCCGCTGGCAAGCAGGTCGCGATAGAGGCGAACGTCGTTCACCTGTCCGACCGCGATCACCACCGTGCCGGGTTCGCAAACCTCGGCCAGGGCGTTGATGTCGTTCAGCGGGTCGCCGCTTTCCGACAGGTCGACCATCAGGATGGCCGGGCTCGCGGCGATCGAGAGCGACTGGATGGCGTTACGCAGGCCACCCTTGTTGCACTTCTCGGGCTGCCAGCCCATCTCGATGACCACCGGACGCAGCACGTCGAGCGCGCTCTCGTCGCAGATGAAGGCGGAGAAGGGTTCGCGGTTGCCCATCGAACCTGTTTTGAATGGCGAGTTCATTAGTTACCTCCTCCTTCGGTCGAAGATACTGCGGGAAGGCCGCCGGCGCCGGTCGGCTCCTGGTTGCGGAAGGTGTCGATGGCGCGGTTCGAGCTCATCACGACCGTTTCACCGGTGCCCTTGGCTCCTTCGAGCAGGTGCTCGGGATCGGCGACCATGGCAGCGATGTTGCCGTTCACCGCGCAGCCGAAGCCGTCGGAGGTGAAGTTGTCGCGCTCGAAACCGTACTGGTCGGACCAGTTCGGGCAGTTCGGCACGTAAGCGGTGGAACGGGTTACCACCACGCGGACGTTGCCGGGTTCGACATAGCCCTGGGTGACTGGCGCACCGTCGGCGACCAGGATGCCGTAGCGTCCTGCGACCGAGGCCACGTCCTCGCGCACGGCGGGGTTGTCGACCGGCGTGTCGATGGCGACACGGTCACCGTAGCCCAGGTCGAGAGTATCGAACCAGTCGGCCAGCCGGGCCTCTTCCTGAGCGTCCAGGCCGGACGCCCCGGTGCGCAGGTCGAGCACGTAGTTGCTGCGCTCCACCACCGGCTGGTTGACGCTGTTGAGCGAGTAGTTCTTTTCACCCCCGGCGAGGCCGCCGCAGGCGGCAAGTCCGAGGCCGAGCGAGATCGCCAGGGTAGAGCTGGCAGCACGTTTGAAGCTGAAGGTCATGGCGATCACTCTCCGTTTGCGATGCTGAAGCCGGGCGTTGCGGCCGCGGCGGTGCGGGTGTCCGCGCCTTCGGGGCTTTCGCCGCCGGAAAGCGCAGTGCCGTTCTGATCGATCAGGCTGACATCCGGGCCATCCGGCGCCGGGTTGGCAGCGCGCGGCATCGGGCGCTGCGCGCCGGTCGTGCCGTTGGTTTCCTGACCCAGCAGGAACTGGGCGACACCGGTCGGCGAGGCATAGCCATCGGTCGGCAGGCGGATTTCATGGTCGCTGACCGGTTCCACCAGGTAGGGGGTCACCACGATCACCAGCTCGGTTTCGCCGCGACGGAATTCCGAAGAGCGGAACAGGTTGCCGAGGATCGGGATGTCACCCACGCCGGGGGCCTGGTCGATCGTGCTCTGCGCGTTGTTCGACAGCAGGCCGGCGATCATGAAGCTCTCGCCCGAGCCAAGCTCGATCGAGGTTTCCGCACGGCGCACGGTGAGGGCGGGGATGGTGAAGCCGTTCAGGTTCACCGCGCCCTGGCTGGACAGCTCGGACACTTCCGGACGCACGCGGATCGAGATGCGGCCATTGGCCAGCACCGTCGGCGTGTAGGCAAGACTGACACCGAACTTCTTGTACTCGATGGTGGTCGTGCCCAGGCCCTGCGACAGCGGGATGGGGAATTCGCCACCCGCCAGGAACTCGGCCGTCTCGCCCGACAGGGCGGTCAGGTTCGGCTGCGACAGGGTGTTGACCAGGCCGCGGCGTTCGCCGAGGTCCAGCGCGGCACCGATGTCGAGACCGAAGAGGCTGCCGACGCCGGCCAACGTGGTGCCCGGGGACACGGAGCTGAAGGACGTGGCCGCTTCCTCGAGGAACTGCGGGTTGGAAGCGGAAACCGGAATGCCCGGGTTGAAGTTCGGGTTCGGGACCAGCGTGGTGAGGTCGCCCACATTGACGCCGGTTGCGGTGCCGGGCGCGAAGTAGTCGGCCCCGCGACCCTGGCCGATGCCGAACTGGAAGCCTCCCGTGCCATCGATCGTCTGCAGGTTGGCTCCGATGTTCCGGACCAGCGAGCGGCTGACCTCGGCGAACCGCACGCGCAGGTTGACCTGCAGCGGGGTAGCCATGCGAAGGCGCGAGATCACGTTGGTCGTGTCGCCCACGAAGGCGGAAACCAGGCGCTCGGCCTCGGCAGCGTCCTCGGGTGCGGCCACGGTGCCGGTAAGCAGCACGGTGTTGGTACCCATGGTGGCGACGCGAACGTCCGCCTCGGGCATGGCCAGGTCCAGCATCTGGTCGATGCTGTCGAGGTTGGATCCGACGCGGATGTTGGCCGACCAGATGATATCGCCGGCAGCGTTGCTGGCGTAGATCGTGGTCTCGCCACCCGACAGGCCGAAGACGTACAGCTGGCGCTGGCTCTTCACCTGGACGTCGGCGATCTGGTCGTTCGACACGAAAATGTCGGCCATGTTGCCAGGCACCGTGATCAGTTCACCGCGGCCGATGGACAGGACGATATCCTGTGCCGGGCTGACGGTCTGGGCGGCGGCGGGCCCTGCCGGCACGGCGGCCAGCGGTGCAAGGGCGCATGCAGCGCTCAGCACGGTCTTGTAAAGGCGGCTTTGCATCGTCTTGCCTTTCGAAGCGTTTCCAGTGGAAATCTCGGGTTTCGTGATGTGCTTGCTCATGGCGGTCACCGTACCGTCGACATGCCGAGCGAGCCGACGCGGGCGCCTTCGCTCATGGCGCCGGACTGCCGGTCGAGCAGGGCACCCGCACCGGCGCCAACCGGCGTGACGGTGGTCGACTTGCCGCGGGTCACGCGGACGGTGGGGCCGGTGGGCGTGGCGTTGGCCGAGATACCCGGTGCATATTCGACAGCCGGTTCGGCATTGCCGCCGCGGCGGCCGCCATTGCCACCCTGGGGCGGCATGGTGCGACGCTGGAAGCGCGACACGTCACCGCCGGTCTGGAAGGTGGTTGCACCTTCGCCGGGGCGCGACATGGCCATGCGCAGCAGCCGCTCTTCTTCTTCGGCGGAGGCATCGTCGGGCAGCTCAACTTCGCCCGCGGCAATCGCGCGTTCGAGTTCGGCCTGGTTGTCGGCGATGGAGCGCAGCGAGAGGCTGAGCGTGCCGATGGTCTGCGCCACCGCGATCTTTTCCGCGATGCGGGGCGTGACTTCCATCGTCACCGTGCGGAAGGCACGAACCACGGTGCGGCCGTCCTCGGTGGTGGTGGTCTCGGTCGACTGGTCGGTTGCCAGCACGCGCAGGTTGGTGAGGATCGTTTCCGAGGTGCGGAGCGGTTCGCCCTCGTCACCCGAGACGGTCTGCGTCAGCACCATGTCCACGCGGTCACCCGGGAACACGAAGCCGCCGACACCGGTACGCGCGGACACCGGGACGGTGACGGCACGCATGCCCGGGCCAAGCGCCGCGGCCAGGAAGCCGCGATCACCCGGCGCGACGAGCGAGCCCTGGGTCACCGGTTCACCGGCAGTGATCTGGTGGCGAACGACAGTGCCGAGCAGAGCCTGCATGTCGGCTTCGCCGTCAATGAAGTAGGCGTCCTGCACCAGTTCCTGCGGCCACAGCTGGTAGGCCACGGCATCGGCAGTCACGATGGTGCCGACCGGCAGGCCGCGCTTGGCGACGAGCACTTTGGGCCCGGTCGGTTCGACCTGGGCTGCGGCCTCGGCCTGGGGTGCCGCGGCACCGGCGAACATGCTGCGGGCAAGCAAGGCAGTACCGATCGCAACGATCAGTGCCCCCACCAGCAGAATAACTTTCTTCTTGTCCATGGTGCGTCAAGCCCCCTTAGATGGTTCTTGCATTAAGCTTTCTGCCGAATAGGGCAGTATTGGTTAAAATCAGGTTCACTGCGCAGCACCGGCCACGGCAGATGCAGGCATGTAGAACGTGCCGATGACCCACAGCCCCGCCGCCGAAATGGCGACGCCATAGGGTACGGCGATGCGGCCCTTCTGGCGGCGCATCAGATTCCAGCCGCCGAAGATCAGGGTGAGGACGCCGCCAAGCAGCGCCATCATGATGATGAGTTTCAGGAACAGCGTGGGTTCGATCCACAGGGCCAGGGCAGTCAGCAGCTTCACGTCGCCGCCGCCCATCGCCTTGATCGCGAACAGCACCGAAAGCACCGCGAAGGTGGCAAGCGCCACTCCGATCTGCGCGGCGATTTCCGGCCAGAAGGAAAGCCCGCTGGCGATCCAGAAAAGCGGCGCACCGATGGCGATGGCCGCGTTCAGCCAGTTAGCGATACGGCGGCTCTTGAGATCGGTTACGGCCGCCGTCACCAGCGCAATTGCCAATGCGGCAAGCAAACCGTACTTGATCGGATCGTCTAGCATGAGGCCCCCGGTAATCCCTTCGGCCCTTGTGCTAGCGCGCATGGCTTACCAAAAAGTAACCACACGCAGGAGGATGGAATTAGCCACGCAAACAGTCCCGTTCCCGCGGACTTCGATCGCAGGTCCATTCCCGCGGATGCCAGCGAGCGGATGTGGGTCGCCGAGGACGGACACGAGATCCGCATCATCGAATGGGGCAAGCCACCTGCGGATGTCCCATCGCGCGGTTCCATCCTGTTCATGGCCGGTCGCGGCGACGCCTACGAGAAGTACCTGGAAACCTTCGAACACTGGCGTCTGAAAGGGTGGCGCGTGTGCGCCGCCGACTGGCGCGGGCAGGGCGGATCCGGGCGTCTGGGCACCGACGATGCCACCGGCCATGTCGACGACTTTCTGCTGTGGGTGACGGACCTTGCGCAGCTGTGGACCCATTTCGCCGAAACCCATGACGGGCCTCATGTCCTGATGGGCCATTCGATGGGCGGGCACCTCGTTCTGCGCGCGGTCATCGAGAAGGTTCTGATGCCGCGACCCGCTGCGCTGGTGCTGACCGCTCCGATGCTGGACGTCCTGCCCGAGCACCTGCCCCTGTTCATGAAGCGCGGCCTCGCCCACGCAATGGCGCGGGTGGGCGATCCGAGACGACCCGCATGGGGCAAGGGCGAGAAGCCAATCGCCATGAACGCCTATCGGCAGAACCTGCTGACGCACGATGACGACCGCTACGAAGACGAGAAATTCTGGCGCAGCCACCGGCCCGAACTGAAGCTGGGGCCGGGAAGCTGGGGCTGGGTTCGCGGCGCGATGGATTCGATTCGCGCCATTCATGCGCGCGGCGCGCCCGAAAGCGTGGATCTGCCGGTGATGGTGGTGGCGACGAATGCCGACAGGCTGGTGAGCCCTGCTGCCATCCGCAGCGTGATTAGCCGGCTGCCCGATGTCGAATCGCTCATGTTCGGTGCCGAGGCGCGGCACGAGGTACTGCGCGAGCGCGACCCCGTTCGCGACCGCGCGCTGGCCGCGATCGACGATTTCCTGGATCGGCGCGTCGCCGACTGACTGCCGGGATGAGCGAATCTTTCGATATTGCCGTGATCGGCGCCGGCATGGCCGGGGCCAGCATCGCTGCCGAACTGGCGGCCCAATCGGAGGGCGAGGCGCGTATTGTGCTGTGCGAGGGGGAGGACTATCCCGGCTATCACACCACCGGTCGCTCCGCCGCCTTTTACGAGGAGTGCTACGGCGGTCCGGACATCGTCCCCCTGACGCTGGCGTCGGGCGACTATCTGCGCAGCGGCGGGTTCCTGACGCCGCGCGGCGGGCTCTACGTCGCTCGCGAGGGGCAGGGCGAAGCGGTGGAAGCTTTCCGGGAGCGCTTCCGTATCGCGGGCGTCACCTTGGAAAGGCTCGACCGCGCCCGGCTGGAACAGGCGCTGCCCGGCGTGCGGGAGGGCTGGTCGCACGGCCTGTACCAGCGCAATTGCGCCGATATCGACGTGGCGCAGCTGCACCAGCATTACCTGCAACTGGCGCGCAAGGGCGGGGTGGACCTACGAACCCGTCACCGCCTGCACGCCGCCCGGCGACAAGGTGAAGAGTGGCACCTGGATTTCGGCGCGGCAGGCCGTTTGCGGGCAGCCGTGGTCGTCGATGCCGCGGGCGCGTGGGCCGACGAGGTCGCATCGCTGCTGGGGGCAAGGCCGCATGGCATCCAGCCGCTGCGGCGTACCGTCGCGCAGCTACGAACTGATCCGCCCCCGCCTGCAGACCTGCCCCTGACGCTGGATATCTCCGGCGAGTTCTATTTCCGGCCCGACAACGGCCGCCTCTGGCTAAGCCCGCACGACGAGACGCCCAGCGAACCCTGCGATGCGGCCCCGGAGGACTACGACGTGGCGCTGGCCATCGACCGTCTGGAAGGCGTGGTGGACTGGCGGATAGAGGCGGTGGAACGCAAATGGGCGGGACTGCGCAGCTTCTCTCCCGACCGCCGCCCGGTCTACGGTTTCGATCCGGCGCTGGAGGGTTTCTTCTGGTTCGCCGGGCAAGGCGGCTACGGCATTCAGACGGCTCCCGCGGCGGCGCGGCTGGGCGCGCAGCTGTTGCTGGGCAGGCCGCGCGATACCATGACCGAACGCCTCGATGCGGGGCTCTATTCCCCCGGCAGGTTCGCGGCCTGACAGCGGTCTAGCCAAGAGGTTGATGTTTGTTATTGTGCTGCCCGACCACATCAACGGGAGACCAGACAATGGCACACCATTTCCAGATCTATAAGGACAAGGCCGGCGAATATCGCGTTCGGTTCAAGTACAACGACGAGATCATGTTCTCGACCGAGGGCTACTCGTCGAAGGCGAGCGCGAAAAACGCCATCGAATCTATCCAGAAGAACGGCCCGGGGGCGAAGATCGTCGACGAGAGCTGAGCGCCAGCCTGTCCTGATTCTCAACGAGCGCTGTCGGCCGCGTCGCTGGCGATGCGGTCGACGCGCTCGTTTTCCGGGTGGCCGTTGTGGCCTTTCACCCATTCCCAGGTGATCGCGTGCGGCTTGGCTGCCTCGATCAGGTCATGCCACAGGTCGGCGTTGCGCACCGGTTTCTTGCTGGCATTCACCCAGCCGCGCTTTTTCCAGCCGTCGATCCACTTGGTCATGCCGTCGATGACATAGCGGCTGTCGGTATGCAGCGTGACCTCGCACGGCACTATCAGCGCCTTGAGCGCGCGGATCGCCGCGGTCATTTCCATCCGGTTGTTGGTGGTTTCCGGATCGGACCCCGACAGCTCCTTCTCGTGGCGGCCCATGCGCAGCAGGGCGCCCCAGCCGCCCGGGCCGGGATTGCCCTTGCAGGCACCGTCGGTGAAGATCTCGACCTTTTTCACAAGCCGAACACGTCCTTTCCCTCGCGGCGATAGAACTCCAGCCGCCTTGCGAAATCCATCGGATCCTTCCGTGTTACCAACGCATCGGCAGGTGTCTCGATCCAGTCCTGCGCCCTGCTCGATATGAACCGCAACGCAGCGCCCTGGGCCAACATGGGAAGAGCCTTGCGCTCATCATCCTCCAAAGGCCGCTGGCTTTCATAGCCTTTCACGAGAGCATGTCCCACTTCGGGCCTGTAGTTCGCGCCGTCGCTGCCGAAACTCCAGGCCGCGTGCGTGACGGCAAGGTCGTAGGCCATGGCGTCGTTGCAGGCAAAATAGAAGTCGATCAGCGCGCTCACCCGGTCGCCCATGATCAGCACGTTGTCGGGAAACAGATCGGAATGGATGATCGATTGCGGCAGCCCCTCCGGCCAGGCCGAGGCCACGGCCTGCGCCGTCTCGATCATGGCGGGCAGGCCGGGGTCGATCGCGGCCAGCGCAGCCTCTCCGCAATCGGCAAGGACCCGGGCGGAGACCTGCGGCCCGAGATCGTTGGCGCGCGTGCCCGGAAAGTCCATGGCGGCAAGATGCATCCGGGCCAGCACGGTGCCCACCGCGCGGGCCTGGGCCGGCGTCGGCCGGTCCACCGATACGCCCGGCAGAAACTCGATGAGGGCGACCGCCTTGCCGCCCACCTTCCGGTGCGACGCGCCTTCCAGATCATGGATCGTGCGCGGAACGGGGCAGCCCCTGGCGGCAAGGTGATCCAGCAGGCCGAGAAAGAAGGGCAGTTCGGCAACGTCGATGCGCCGCTCATACATGGTCAGGATGAAGCGCTTGCCGTTCGCCTCGCTGCCGGTGGTCTCGATGAACCAGTTGGAGTTCGAAACGCCTTCAGCGATGCCCTTGGCCGACACCAGGTCGCCGACATCGTACTGCGCGACGAGCTGCGCCAGCTTTTCGGCAGAAAGCTGTGTGTAGACAGCCAAGAGACGAACCTAGTCCAGAAGTTGGCGGGGAAGCTTGAAGACCATCTTCTCCTCGGCGGTCTTCACCTTGCTTTCCTGCACGTCGCGCCATTCGGAAAGCTTGCGCACGACTTCGCGCACAAGCACTTCGGGCGCGCTGGCACCGGCGGTGACTCCAACCGTTCCGACCCCGTCGAGCCAATCGGCCTCGATCTCGTCGGCGCGCTGGATCAGCCGGGCATCGGTGCCCAGCCGCTCGGCCACCTCGACGAGGCGCAGCGAATTCGACGAATTGGGCGCGCCGATCACCAGCACCAGGTCGCATCCCGGAGCCATGGCTTTCACCGCTTCCTGCCGGTTGGAAGTGGCGTAGCAGATGTCCTCCGCCTTGGGCGCGATGATCTGCGGATAGCGCGCCTGCAAGGCGGCAACGATTTCCGCCGTATCGTCCACGGAGAGCGTCGTCTGGGTCAGGAAGGAGAGGCTGTCGTCGGGCGAGAAGGACAGACCGGCCACGTCATCCACGGTTTCCACCAGCGTCATCTGGCCCTCGGGAACCTGGCCCATCGTGCCGATCACCTCGGGATGACCCTCGTGACCGATGAAGATGATGTGCTGGCCCTTTTCGATCTGCCGTTCTGCCTGGCGATGGACTTTCGACACCAGCGGGCAAGTGGCGTCGACATAGATCATCTTGCGCCTGCGCGCCTCGGCAGGGACGGATTTCGGAACGCCGTGGGCGCTGAAGACGACCGGCATGTCGTCGGGAACCTCGTCCAGCTCCTCCACGAAGACCGCGCCCTTTTCGCGCAGGCCATCCACCACGTAGCGGTTGTGGACGATCTCGTGCCGGACATAGACCGGCGCGCCGTACTTCTCGATCGCCTTCTCGACGATATCGATGGCGCGGTCGACGCCGGCGCAAAAGCCGCGCGGCGCGGCGATGCGCACGACGAGCGGCAGTTTCTCACCGGAGGGGCGATTTTCCTGAAAGGGGGCGTTCATGGAGGTATCTCTAGCTGTTGTCGCCCACTCGCGAAAGGGCTAGGGCCTCGCGGATATTTTTTGCTGTGTGCATGATACAAGGAATGGGAATGAACGCCAGGATCGCAATAGTCGCTGCTCTCGCAGGTCTTGCCGCCCTCGGGGGCTGCCGGGGCGAAGGCGATATCGTGGTCGAGCAGGGCGTGGGCATCACGGCTCTGCGCTCCGTCTGCCCCGCGGTCGGCGTTCCCGACTATACCGGAGATGTCACGCTGTTCTCTCCGGCGGACGCGCGCACGGCCGACGCCATCGACGTGACGGCGGCGATCACCAACGTGCGATCCACATGCGACGAAACCGGCGATCAGGTCTATTCGTCCGCCACCTTCGACGTGGTGGCGCTGCGCTCCGACACGTCCGGCGCGCGCACGGTTTCCCTGCCCTACTATTCCACCGTAATGCGCGGCGGCTCGTCCGTGGTGGCGAAGCGCATCGGCACCGTCGAACTCAACTTCGCCCCCGGAGAGGCGCGTGCGCAGGCCAGCGGAACCGCGGGCGCCTATGTCAACCGGGCCGAGGCCACCCTTCCCGACGAGATTCGCGAACGGATCACCCGGCGTCGCCGCGCAGGGGACCAGTCGGCCGCGATCGATCCGCTGACCGAGCCCGACGTGCGGGCCGCCGTCGCGCGCGCCACGTTCGAGCTGCTGGTGGGTTTCCAGCTGACCGAGGACCAGCTGGCCTACAACGCCACCCGGTAAATCGGATGCTTTCCGCGCCGCGCCAAACAGGCTAACGGCGCGGCCATGTCCGAGAACAAGACCCTCTACGCCGCCTACGCGGAAAAGATCGACGCCGTACTTGCCGCGCTGGAAGCGGAAGCCTCGCTTCCGCCGGGAACCGACCGCTCGAATGTGAGCGTCGAGCCGCCGCGCGACCCCGCCCACGGCGACCTTGCCACGAACGCCGCGATGGTACTGGCCAAGCAGGCGAGCACCAATCCGCGCGCGCTGGCGGAAAAGATCGTCGAGCATCTTCAGCGCGACCCGGCGATCATCTCTGCAGAGATTGCCGGTCCGGGGTTCATCAACCTGCGCCTTGCCCCGCAGGGATGGCTGGACGAAGTCGCCGCAATTGCCGCGCGTGGCCCCGAATACGGCAAGTCGGCGATGGGCGCAGGCACCACGGTGAACATCGAATATGTCTCAGCCAATCCCACCGGCCCCATGCACATGGGCCACTGCCGCGGTGCCGTGGTCGGTGATGCATTGGCCAGCCTGCTGGAGCATGCGGGCTTCGCGGTAACGCGCGAATACTACGTCAACGACGCGGGCGGCCAGGTGGATACGCTCGCCCGCAGCGCCCACCTTCGCTACCGCGAGGCGCTGGGCGAGGACATCGGCGACATCCCTGAAGGCATGTATCCCGGCGACTACCTTATTCCGGTCGGCAAGGCCGCTGCCGAGGAATTCGGCGATCGCTTCGTGTCCGAGCCGGAGGAGGAATGGCTGCCGATCTTCCGCGCCTTCGCGGTCGAGCGGATGATGGACGTCATCAAGTCCGACCTCGCGCTGCTGGGCATCGAGCACGACGTCTTCGCGTCCGAGGCCGCGCTGCAGGCTGCGCAGAAGCCCGAGGCTGCCGAGGCGTGGCTGCGCGAGCACGATCTCGTCTATGACGGCGTACTGGAAAAGCCGAAGGGCAAGACGATCGACGACTGGGAGCCGATCGAACTGCCGCTGTTCCGCTCCACGAAGTTCGGCGACGACCAGGATCGCCCGATCCGCAAATCCGATGGCAAGTGGACCTATTTCGGAGCCGATCTCGCCTATCACATGCAGAAGGCGGAAAAGGCCGATGCGCTGATCGATATCTGGGGCGCCGACCATGCCGGCACCGTCAAGCGCATCAAGGCCGCCGTCGCCGCGCTGTCGGAAGGGCAGGGCAAGCCCATCCCCTTCGACGTGAAGCTGGTTCAGATGGTGCAGTTGCTGCGCGGCGGCGAGCCGGTGAAGATGTCCAAGCGTTCGGGCAACTTCGTGACCATCGCCGACATGGTGGAGGAAGTGGGCAAGGACGTGGTGCGTTTCACCATGCTGACCCGCAAGCCCGAAGCGCAGATGGATTTCGACTTTGCCAAGGTGGTGGAAGCCAGCAAGGACAATCCGGTCTTCTACGTGCAGTACGCCCATGCGCGCATCAGCTCGATCCTGCGCAAGGCGAAGGACGAGGGGCTGGCCCCGGCTGGCGACGACCTGAGCGTGCTGGGCGAAGACGAACTGGCCCTGATCAGGCAGGCCGCGCAGTTCCCGCGCGAAGTGGAAGCCGCGGCGCGTGCGCGCGAGCCGCATCGCATCGCCTTCTACCTCTATGATCTCGCCGCGGCGTTCCATGCCTACTGGAACCTCGGCAACGATGATGCGCAAAAGCGCATCATCGTGGCACAAGAGCCTGAATTGACTGCCGCCAGGCTTTTCCTCAGCCAGCAAATCGGGCAGGTTGTCCGCAATGGTCTCGGCATCCTTGGTGTCGAGGCGGTCGAGGAGCTCTAGGAATGAATTTCCCGTCGGAGAGACAGGAAGAGGACGGCGTCGAGGATACCTACGAGGCGGAAGAACAACTCGCTCTCGAGGACGACGACGATTCGCTGCCCTGGCTCGAGGACGACGGCGAATACGAGGATGAAGGCGGGTTCGACGCCCGGCTGATCTGGTTTGCCCTGATCGGCCTGGTGGTGATCGGCGCGCTGCTCCTGTCGGCATGGTGGTTCTTCAACGACCGGGCAGATCCGGAACTGGCCGCCGACGGCAGCACCATCGAAGCTCCCGACGGCCCCTACAAGGAACGTCCCGAAGATCCCGGCGGCCGCGAAGTGGCGGGCACCGGCGACACCGCCTACCAGGTAGCCGAAGGAGAAACGCAGCGCGGACGCCTGTCCGACACGGACGAGGCACCACCGCAGCCTTCCATCGACCGCGAGCAGGAGCAGACGGCTCCGGAAGAGGAAGAGGCGAGCGCACCTCCTTCCGACGCCGTCTATGTCCAGATCGGTGCCTACACCAGCCGCTCCGACGCGGACGAGGCGTGGGTCAATGCCAGCAACCGCTATTCCGTGCTGTCGGGCATGCGGCACCGTGTCGTGCAGGCCGAAGTGAACGGGGCCAGGGTCTATCGCCTGCAGGTCATCGCGGCCGATCGGTCGTCCGGCGACGCCACCTGCCGCGCGATCCGCAACGCGGGCGGGGACTGCTATATTCGCTGACAGGTGCACGCCCCGGCGTGTTTTCCCCGGCATGCACCGTTCGCGTGCTTGCACCTCGCCAAGCTTTTGGGCCTAATCGCTCGTCCTATGACGCCTGCCATATTCAGCCTGTCCGGTCCGTCGCTTTCGGCTGACGAGCGCGCCTTCTTCGCGGAGGCGCAGCCCGCCGGCTACATCCTGTTCGGGCGTAATGTCGAGAACCGCGAACAGGTGCGCGCTTTGACCGACGCCTTGCGCGAACTGCACGGGCGCGACGACCTGCTGATCTCGATCGACCAGGAAGGCGGGCGCGTGGCGCGCATGAAGCCACCAGAGTGGGATGCCTATCCCGCGCCGGGCGCCTTCGCGGCGCTCTACGATATCGCCCCGGCCAGCGCGATCCAGGCGGCGCGCGCCAATGCGCAGCTACTGGCGATGGACCTGGCCGAAGTCGGCATCACCGTGGACTACCTGCCCTTGCTGGATATTCCCACCGACGGCGCGCACGACGTGATCGGCGACCGTGCCCTGGGCCGCGAACCGATGCAGGTCGCGGCGCTGGGCCGGGCAACGCTGGACGGCCTCGCCCGGGGCGGCGTGGCCGGGTGCATCAAGCACATGCCGGGCCACGGACGCGCGACGGTGGACAGTCACAAGGACTTGCCCGTCGTCGATGCCGGGGAAGCGGAGCTGGCCACCGATATCGCGCCCTTCGCGAAGCTGGCCGACGCGCCCATCGCGATGACCGCGCATATCCGCTACACTGCCTGGGATGCCGACCATCCCGCGACGCAGAGCGAATTCGTGATTTCCGAGATCATCCGCAAGCGCATCGGGTTCGACGGCCTGCTGCTGTCGGACGATATCGACATGCAGGCGCTTGAGGGGACCATTCCCGAACGATCCGTCCGGGCCGTGGCGGCCGGGTGCGACCTGGTGCTCAATTGCTGGGGCAAGATGGACGACATGGCCGGAACCGCCGACGCCTTGCCCGCCATGTCCGCCAAGACCCGCGAGCGCCTTGACAGCGCCATGGCCGGGGTCGGCACCCCGACGGACGAGACCCCGCGCGAAGACCTGCTCGCCGCCCGCAACAGCCTGCTCGACCTCGCCGGGGAGCGTGCATGACCGCCATGGACGAGGGCAACCTGATCCAGGCCGCCGATGCCATGGATGGCGACGCGGAAGGCTGGCAGGGCGTCGCCGCCCCCGATCCCGGCGATTCCAGCGCGCTCTATATCGAACTCGACAACTGGGAAGGGCCGCTGGACTTGCTGCTCGACCTCGCCCGGCGGCAGAAGGTGGATCTAAAGTCCATCTCGATCCTGGCGCTGGTGGACCAGTACATCGCCTATATCGAGCGTGCCGAGGCGCTGAAGCTGGAAATTGCCGCCGATTACCTCGTGATGGCGGCCTGGCTCGCCTATCTCAAGTCGGCGCTGCTGCTGCCTAAGGAAGAGCAGGAAGACCCCAGCCCCGAAGAACTGGCGCTGAAACTGCAGCTGCGGATCGCTCGCCTCGGCGCGATGCGGGAGGCGGGGGCACGCCTGATGGGGCGCGACCGGCTGGGCCGCGATGTCTTCGCCCGCGGCGCGCCCGAAGGTCTGAGGGTTCTCCGCAAGAACCATTGGCAGTGCAACTGGTACCAGCTCGTGCACGCCTACGGGCAGGTGAAGCTGCGGACGGAGCCGGTGGTGCACATGGTGGCCGAACGCCCGGTGATGACGCTCGATTCGGCCATTGACCGGGTATCCGCCATGCTCGGCGTGTCGCTCGACTGGATGGAACTGCGCACCTTCCTGCCCGTCGATGCCGAACCTCGGCTGAAGAAGTCGGCGCTCGCCAGCAGCTTCGTCGCGGCGCTGGAACTGGCGCGGCTGGGCAAGGCGGAAATCCGGCAGGAGGAGATTTTCGGACCCTTGCACCTCAGGCGGGTGAAGGCCGGTGCCTGAAACGGAAGTGCCGAAGGCCGACGACCTGGTGCGCGCTGTCGAAGCGTGCCTGTTCGCTGCGGAGGAACCCCTTACCCGCGAGCAGATTTCGGCGCACCTGGGCGACGCCGACGTAAAGGATGCCCTGGCCACGTTGCAGGAGCAGTACGCCGGGCGGGGCATCAACCTGGTGGAACGCGGCAAGCGCTGGCTGTTCCAGACCGCGCCCGATCTGGCCCACATCCTTCGGCGGGAGAAGGACCAGCTTCGCCGCCTGAGTCGCGCGGCAACCGAGGTTCTGGCGATCATCGCCTATCACGAACCGGTGAGCCGGGCGGAGATCGAGGCCATCCGGGGCGTGCAGACCAGCGGCGGCACGCTGGACGTGCTGATGGAAGCGGGCTGGGTGCGCGTCGCTGGCCGGCGCGAGGTGCCGGGGCGCCCAGTCATCTACGCGACGACGCCCGAATTCCTCGCGCATTTTGGCCTTGAGAGCCGCAAGGACCTGCCGGGACTGGCGGAACTGAAGGCTTCCGGTCTGCTCGACCCCGTCGACGACGCCTACGAGGACCTGATGGAACAGAACGCCTCGGAAAGCGCCACGGAGCAGGAAAACGGGCCTGCGGACGACGAGGCGGAATTGACCGACGACGAGCCGGAGACGGATACGCTGGAAAAGCCGGGAGAAAGCGCCTAGACTCCGTTGAAACGTATTTCGGAGAATTCTCGTGGGTAGCATTGGACCATTCCAGATCCTGATTATCGCACTGGTCATACTGGTGCTGTTCGGCCGTGGCCGCATCAGCGAGATGATGGGCGACTTCGGCAAGGGCGTGAAGAGCTTCCGCAAGGGACTGAGCGACGAGGACAACTCGTCGACGGAAGACAAGAAGTCCGCCCGGATCGAAGGCCCTTCGCACGACGCAAAGCCGGCCGGAGAGACGATCGACAACGCCTCCACGGCCACAACCGGCGACAAGACCGCCTCTTAACCCCTGCAAGCGAGCGCCGCTGAGCCATGTTCGATATCGGCGCAACAGAACTGTTGCTTATCGTGGTGGTGGCGATCCTCGTCATCGGCCCGAAGGACATGCCGCTTGCCATGCGCACGGCGGGCCGCTGGATCGGCAAGATCCGCAAGATCTCCGGCCACTTCCGCACCGGCCTCGATGCCATGGTGCGCGAAGCGGAAATGGAGGACATGGAAAAGAAGTGGAAAGCGCAGAACGAGAAGATCATGCGCGAACATCCGGAAGGCGTCCCCTCGCAGATGGAGCCTACCGGAGCCTATCCTCCCGACAAGGCAGCCGAACTGAAGCGTCTTGCCAAGGAAAAGGCCGAAGCGAACAAGACGGCCTCCTCGGCGGAAAACAAGGTCGCTTCGACGTCGACAAGCCCTGATAGCGAGGCAGAAGGCTCTTCCGACAAGCCGGCCAAGGACGCGGGCTGATGGCCTTCAAGATTTCCGACCTCGACGATACCCAGGCTCCGCTGATGGAGCACCTGATCGAACTGCGCGGTCGGCTGGTGAAGGCCGTCCTGGCGCTGGGCGTGGCGTTCGCCGTGTGCCTCTATTTCGCCGATGACATCTTCGGCATCCTCGTGCGCCCGCTAACGGCCAGCTTCCCCGAGGGGCAGGGCCGACTGGTCTATACCCAGCTTTACGGCGCCTTCTTCGTCGAGATCAAGGTGGCGCTGTTCGCCGCGTTCTTCTTCAGCTTCCCCATCATCGCCAACCAGTTGTGGGCCTTTGTCGCGCCGGGTCTCTACGCGCGCGAGAAGCGGGCTTTCCTGCCCTTCCTGATCGCGACGCCGGTGCTGTTCACGGCCGGGGCCTGTCTTGCGTATTTCGTGGTGATGCCGCTCGCCTTTCCGTGGTTCCTGGGCTTCCAGGGCAATGTCGGCGGCATCGATGCGGAAGCCCTGCCGGAAATGGGGCAGTACCTCAGCCTCGTGATGCAGTTCATCCTGGCATTCGGGATATGTTTCCTCTTGCCGGTCCTGCTGATGCTGCTCAATCGCGCCGGTATCGTCTCGCGCGATCAGCTGGTCGCGTCGCGCAGGTACGTGATCGTGCTGGTCGTGGCGGTGGCGGCGGTGGTGACACCGCCCGACGTCATTTCCCAGCTCGTGCTGGCCGGACCTCTGCTGTTCCTGTTCGAAGGATCGCTGATCCTGATGAAGATCACCGAGCGCCGCGACGCTAAGCGCAAGCAGGAAAAGGCCGAGGCGGAAGCCGCCGGCGAACCGTCCTCCCCGGAAAGCAAGGCGGACTGAGGCCAAAAAAAACGGAGCCGCGCGGGCTCCGTCTTCGTCTTTATCGTGGCTGGCCGCCTTACGGGCTGGTCGGCAGTTCTTCCTCGTCGCTGCTGAGAGCGACGACGGCACCGGCGATGATCAGGCCACCTGCGACGAGGGCGAGAATCGTGCCGCCGTCGTCGTCTTCGCCAATCTGCTCTGCATCGCGGATCTGCGCGGCAGCGCGCTGGGCGATGTCGGTCTGCGCCAGAACGGGCGTGGCAACGAGGGCCACGGAGGCGGTGATCGCCGCGAAGAGCTTCTTGGTCATGACTTACCTTACCTCATCGTATTCGTATTGCGCCTGGCCTTAACCGATAGGTCTGCAGAATGCGAGACTCAATTGCGCCTAATTCCACGGGTTAACGCCCGGTGCCCTAGCGTTGTTCCAATTCGATATCGTAAACGCGCTGGCCCGCAATCCACGTTTCCAGCACTTCGATGTCGCGTATCTCGTCCGGATCGACCGTCAGGGGATCGGCGCTGAGCATGACGAAATCCGCCCGCTCGCCCTCCGCCAGCCGGCCGAAACGCCCCTCGGCAAAGCCGGCATAGGCCGCGCCTGCCGTATAGGCCGCCAGCGCCAGTTCACGGCTGATGGCCTCCTGCGCTCGCCAGCCGCCGGCGGGTTCGCCATCGGCATTGGTGCGGCTGACGGCAACCGCCAGACCGGCTAGGGGATCGACGGGTTCGACGGGAGCATCGGTGCCGAAGGCAAGTGCGCCGCCTGCTTCCAGGATAGAGCGCCAGGCGTAGGCTCCGCCCAGGCGGTCCTCGCCCAGTCTCGCCTCGGCCATGAACATGTCGCTCGTCTGGTGGACCGGCTGCATGGAGGCGATGATGCCGTGCTCGCCGAAGCGTGGGAGGTCGGCGGGATCGACGATCTGCGCATGTTCGATGCGCCAGCGGCGATCCCCGTCGTAGTCGCGCGACAGCTCCTCGATCGCGGCCAGCGCTTCCGCATTCGCGGCATCGCCGATGGCGTGGATGGCGGGCTGGAAATTGTCGAGCGCGGCGCGGCTCATCAGGTTGCGCAGCTGCGTGCCCGAAAGCAGTGGAAGGCCGCGATTGCCGTGGTCGTCGGCATAGTCTTCCTGCAGCAAGGCCCCGCGCGACCCGAGTGCGCCGTCGAGGTAGAGCTTTACGCCGTTCAGCCGCAGGCGGTCTTCATAGAGCCATTGCGTCGGGGCGGGGCCGCCGATCAGCAGCATGGAATCCACGCTGTCGGCATAGGACATGATGCGCAGCTGCAGTCGCCCGGCATCGCCGGCGCGGCGGAACGTCATCCAGTCTTCCACACTCGTGCCCATGTCCGACACCGCGGTCACGCCATGACGCAGCAGCAACCGCTGGGCGTTGTAGAGGGCAATGTCGCGGTCTTCGGGAAGTGGCGGCGGCACGGCATCGTCCACCATCCCCATGGCCGCATCGACGAGAACTCCAGACGGCTCTCTCGACCCGGCGATACGCTCGATGCGTCCGCCCGAAGGATCGGTCGTGGCAGCGTCGACGTTGCCCGCCTCCAGCGCCAGCGTATTGCCCCAGCCGGCATGGCCGTCCACCCGCTCGAGCCAGACGGGGCGGTCGGATACGACCTCGTCCAGTTCGGCGGCGGTGGGAAAGCGGCCCAGGCCCCAGCGTTCCTGGTTCCATCCGCGCCCGATGATCCAGGGGCGGTCGGGATAGGCGGCGGCATAGGCCGCGATGCGTGAAAGCGCTTCGTCGAGCGAGTTGGTCTCCGACAGGTCCAGCACCAGGGTGCCGAGGCCGATCCCCATCAGGTGGAGGTGGCCGTCGACGAATCCCGGCACGACCACCCGGCCTTCACCATCGACGCGGTAGTCGATCTCGCGCGTGGGATCGTCGCCGAAATCCAGCAGTTCGGAAATGCGTCCGTTCTCGTCCACCACCATGCCGGCGAAACGGTCGATAGACCCGTCGCGCATCACCGAGATGCCCTCGATGTTGTCGATGTGGGTGTCGGCAAGAGCGGGGGCGGCGATGAGCAGGCCTGCCGCGAGCGCGGCTCCGCGCAGGATCATCGCTTCGCCTCCGGCAGGTGACGGATCAGGGCGCTGGTATCCTGCCGCGCGCCGCCCGCGGCCTGCACCTGGGCATAGAACTGGTCGACCAGCGCCGTGACGGGCAGGGATACGCCCGCGTCCTTCGCCTCGCTCAGCGCGATGTCGAGGTCCTTTCGCATCCAGTCGATCGCGAAGCCGAAATCGAACTCGCCTTTCACCATGGTCTCCCACCGGTTTTCCATCTGCCAGCTTTGCGCCGCGCCGCCGGAAATGGCTTCCAGCACCTTTGCCGTGTCGACGCCGCTCGCCTGCGCCAGGCGGACCCCTTCGGACAGGCCGGCCAGAACGCCCGCGATGCAGACCTGATTGACGGCCTTGCAGGCCTGGCCCGCGCCAGCGGGGCCGACGTGGACGATGCGCGCCGCGTAGGCCTCCATAACGGGGCGGGCGGCGGCCATGGCCTCGTCACTCCCGCCGCACATGATGGCGAGTTTGCCGTTTTCCGCCCCGGCCTGCCCGCCGGAGACGGGCGCATCGACGCAGTGCAGGCCGTGCGATGCTGCCGCTTCGGCCAGTTCCTTGGCCAGAGCTGGCGAAACCGTCGTGTGATCGACGAAGGTCGCGCCGCGCTTCATCGCCGCCAGGGCTCCGTCTTCGCCCAGCATCACGCTGCGCACGTCCTCGTCATTGCCGAGGCATGCGAGCACCACGTCGCAGTCGGCGACGGCCTTTGCCGGGGTGGCGGCGGTGCCGACATCCAGCCCGTCTGCCGAGAGGCGATCGTGCCATTCGGCGGATTTCGCGGCGGTTCGATTGTAGGCGGTGACAGTGTGCCCTGCGCGGGCGAGGTGTCCAGCCATCGGCGCGCCCATCACGCCGAGACCCAGGAATGCAAGTTTGCTCATGGGGCCGGACCGTTGCCCAATATGATGCGCCAAGGCAATCTTTGTGACGGAAAAGCCGCCAGCCTATTTGCACGGGGCCGCCAGTCGGCTAGCGCAACATGCCATGACGGGAACTCAGGACATGCTCAGCCCCAGCCTCACGCTGGACGACGTGCGCGCCGCCGCAAGGCGGATAGAGGGCGCGGTGGTCCATACGCCGACGCTCCACTCGCAGACGCTGTCGAAGATGCTGGGCGCGGATATCTGGCTCAAGTTCGAGAACCACCAGTTCACCGCCGCCTACAAGGAACGCGGCGCGCTGAACGCGCTCCTGCTGCTGAGCGACGAGCAGCGCCGGCGGGGGGTGATCGCGGCGTCGGCAGGCAACCATTCGCAGGGCCTGTCGTATCACGGCACGCGGCTGGGCGTTCCGGTGACCATCGTCATGCCGCGCACCACGCCCACGGTGAAGGTGATGCAGACGGAGAGCGTGGGCGGCAACGTCGTGCTGGAAGGCGAGACGTTCGACGAGGCCTATGCCCATGCCCGCAAGCTGGAGGCGGAGATGGGGCTGACGTTCGTGCACCCCTTCGACGATCCGAACGTCGCGGCGGGGCAGGGCACGGTGGCGCTGGAGATGCTCGAGGATGCGCCCGAGATCGAGACCATCGTGGTACCCATCGGCGGCGGCGGCCTGATCAGTGGCATGGGCACCGTTGCCAAGTCGCAGGATCGTCCGATCGAGGTGATCGGTGCCGAAGCGCGCCTCTATCCCAGCAGTTACAATGCCTGGGCGGGGACCGACCTGCCGTCGGGCGGCGACACGCTGGCGGAAGGCATCGCCGTGAAGGAGCCTGGCAAGTTCACCCAGAAGGTGATCGACAAGGTGGTGGACGATATCCTGCTGGTGGAAGAGCGCCACCTGGAAGAAGCGGTATCGCTGCTGTTGCAGATCGAGAAGACCGTGGTGGAAGGGGCCGGCGCGGCCGGGCTGGCGGCAGTGCTTGCCCACCGGGAGCGGTTCGCGGGCAAGAAGGTCGGCCTGGTGCTGTGCGGCGGCAACATCGATACCCGCCTTCTCGCCAACGTCCTCTTGCGCGATCTCGCCCGTTCGGGCCGACTGGCGCGGCTGCAGATCACCCTGCAGGATCGCCCCGGCGCACTGTTCAAGGTGATGCGGGAGTTCGACCGCCACCAGGTCAACATCCTGGAAATCTATCACCAGCGGATCTTCACCAACCTGCCGGCCAAGGGGCTGATCACCGACATCGAATGCGAGGCGCGCGACCGCGAGCAGCTGGAGGCGCTCGTCAAGGCGCTGACCGACAAGGGCTATTCGGTCAGCCAGGTGGAGCTGAACTGACCCGCTTTGGGCCGTTTGGTCGATCGGGGAAGCAATTTGTGGAAATTAATCCTGCGAATGGCTTATTATATGGTTAATATGGTTCAACCCCGCGATTCCCTGTGGTCTTAAGGTTGCAGGCAATGCGGAGAAAGACCGCGTCGCAACAATGAACGCCTAAAGGGACCAGCATAACTTCGTGACGGCACCAGTTCGCTTCCCCCGCTTTTTCGTAACGAGCCCGGCGCCGTGTCCGTATCTGCCGGGGCGGACGGAGAGGAAGGTCTTCACCGAGTTGAAGGGCCCTCACGCCGAACAGCTGAACGATGCCCTGGGCCGCATCGGCTTCCGCCGCAGCCAGACGGTGGCCTACCGTCCGAGCTGCGAAGGCTGCAAGGCGTGCGTCTCGGTTCGCGTGGCGGCGATGGAATTCAATCCGTCGAATTCGCAGAAGCGCGCTTTGAAGCGCAATTCCGATCTCGTGGTGACGGAATGTCGGCCCTGGGCGACGCAGGAACAGTTTGCCCTGCTGCAGCGCTACCTGGAACATCGCCACCCTGGCGGCGGCATGGCCGCTATGGACGAGGTGGACTATGCCGACATGGTGGAGCACACCAGCGTCACCAGCTTTGTCATTGAATACAGGGAACCTTCTTCCGACGGTTCCGTTGGCCGATTGGTCGCCGCATGTCTTACCGACAGGCAGGCCGACGGGTTGTCGATGATATACAGCTTCTATGACCCTGAACTGGAGGATCGTAGCGGGCTTGGGAATTACGTCATTCTCGAACACATCAGGCGGGCGGCGGAAGCCGGACTGCCCTACGTGTATCTCGGCTACTGGGTCGAAGGTTCGCAGCGGATGCAGTACAAGGTCCGTTTCCGCCCCCTCGAGGCACTCGGCCCCGATGGATGGCGGCGGATGTCCGAAGACGAGCAGCGTTTCCATATACAAGGCGTGGCCAAGGGGTGTGGCGAGCGTTCTCCGGCAACGGATGGCGGCTCGAAAGACAACACGCCGGGACTGCAAGAGGAATACAAGCTCACCTGAGCTGCTCTCGATGATTGCCCGTACATCAACGGCCCTGGCCGCTGCGCTTGCCGTGCTTGCCCAGCCGCTGGCCGCGCAGGGGCGGCAGGATACCCCGCGGCTGGAAGACCTGATTCCCGATGCCGCGGTCGAAAATCCCGAGGACTGGGCAGCGCAGGGCGTGCCGGCCGACGACGAGGCCGATGCACAGGCCCAGCAGCCTCTCGGCCCCGATGCCGCGCTCGATCCCATGCCGCTGGTGACGATACCGTGGCCGGAAGATATCGACCTGCCGCAGCTCGCCCCGCTCGAACCGGACGAGGACGAAATCGAATTCGTCCAGTTCGAGGAGCAGATTCCGCGCATCACCACGGGCAGCGAGGAGCGCATTTCCGACGAGTTGGTGCTGGTGTTCCCCAACGAGCGTTCGCTGTTCCCCCAGCGGGAGGAATTCATCACCCGCTTCACGTCGCTGTCCACGATCGAGGATCTGGAGGACGACGACAACATCGCCCGGCTCGCGGCGCAGGCGCGCGCGGACGAGGAATTGCTGACGCAGCTGCTGCAGGTTTACGGCTACTTCGATGCCCAGGTGATCCGCACCGTGGGCCAGGTGGATGACGCCACCGATGCCGACCTCGATCGACCGGCGGTGCGTTTCGACATCGTGCCGGGCCAGCGCTACACCGTCGGCGCAATCGACCTCGGCAATCTGGAATCGACCGGCGACCAGTATCCCTCCCTGCGTCGCGCCTACGATATCGAGGTGGGCGATCCGATCTCGCTCGACACGATCGAGGAGGAGCAGTTCGATCTCGACATAGCACTGGGCGAAAGCGGCTATCCGTTCGCGGAAATCGATGCGCCTACCCTGCTGGTGGACCATGCCCGCACCGAGGGCGACATTGACATGCCTGTGCGGCCTGGCGGGCGCTATGTCTTGCGCAATGTCGTGAGTTCGGACTCGGACTTCCTGTCCAGCCGTCACCTCACCCGCATCGCCCGCTGGGACGAGGGCGACATCTACCGCCGCAGCGACGAGATGGACCTGCGCCGTGCCATGCTGGCCACCGGCCTGCTGGGTTCGGTGGAACTGACCCCGGTGGTGGTGGAGGAGCCCACGGCGACCGAGCCGGGCGTCGTGGATATCGAGGCCGAACTGACCCAGGCCCCGCTGCGCACGCTGGCGGGAAGCATCGGCTTCGGCACGGAAGAAGGCATCCGCCTGGAAGGCAGCTGGGAACATCGCAACCTGTTCCCGCCCGAAGGCATGCTGCGCGTTCGCGGCATCGCGGGCACGCAGGAGCAGCTGGCGGGCGTCACCTTCCGCAAGAACAACTTCAAGGGCCGCGACCGCATCCTGACGGTCGACGCATTCGCCTCCACCATCGACTACGACGCTTACGATGCCCGCACCGCATCGCTGATCGGAACCTATGAGCGCGTCAGCACGCTGCTGTTCCAGAAGGCTTTCAGCTGGTCGATGGGCGTCGAACTGGTCGCCTCGCAGGAAAGCGAACGGGACGCCGACGGCACCGATCTGCAGCGCGAGACCTATTTCATCGCCGCGCTTCCTCTCTATGCGCAGCTCGATGCATCCGACGACCTGCTCGATCCGACCGAGGGCTGGCGGCTTTCGGGACGTCTTTCGCCCGAGATTTCCGACAACGAGGGCGTGCAGAGCTTCTACGTGCGCAGCCAGGTGGATGCCTCCTTCTATCAGTCCGTGGGCGAGAACACGGTGCTGGCGGGCCGCGTGCGGGTGGCGAGCATTCCCGGCGCACCGCTGGAAGCCATCGCGCCCTCGCGCAGGCTCTATGCCGGTGGCGGCGGCTCGGTTCGCGGCTACGGCTATCGCGAGATCGGCCCGCTCAACAACACCGGCGATCCGCTGGGCGGACGCAGCCTGGTGGAGGTTTCCGCCGAGGCGCGCATCGGCACCGGCCTGATGGACGGCGCGATCAGCGTGGTGCCCTTCATCGACGCCGGCTCTGTGGGCCTCGATCCGATACCCGATTTCGATACGATCAAGTACGGTGCGGGCATAGGCGTGCGTTACGATACCGGCTTCGGGCCGCTGCGCCTCGACGTTGCCTTCCCGCTCAACCCCGGTCCGAACGATAACTGGGTGGCCGTCTACGTCGCGCTGGGACAGGCGTTCTGATGGTGGCCGAAGCGGACATGGACTCCCTGCAGGATGAGACCGAGACCCGCCCTCGCGGTGGCGGCAAGAGGCGCATACCCATCCGCATCATGAAAGCCGTGGGCTGGCTGCTGGTCGGCCTGCTCGGCCTGCTGCTGCTGGTCGTGGCGTTCCTCCACACCCCGCCGGGCCGTCAGTTCATCGTCGACCAGATCAGCAAGTTCGCTCCCGCTTCGGGACTGCGCGTGGAAGTGGGCGAGATCGACGGATCGGTGCTGTGGAGCAGCACCTTCCACGACGTGAAGTTCTACGACGCCAACGACACGCTGTTTCTCGAGGTGCCGACCATCGATCTGAACTGGCGACCGCACCGCTGGTTCGCCAGCGGGCTGGACGTGCGCCACTTGGTGGTTTCCGACGGTACGCTCTTTGCGGCACCCGAGCTGGAGCCGGGCGACCCTGACGCGCCGATCCTGCCCGATTTCGATATCCGCGTGGATCGCTTCGTGATCGAGGACCTGACGGTCGCAGAAGGGCTGCTGGGCGAGGAGAGGGTGATCGACTTCGCCGCGGAAGCCGATATCCGCGACGGCCTCGTCTATCTCGACGCCGGCGGCGAATTCGGCGGCGGCGACGAGTTCGAGGCCCTGATCCACGCCGAACCCGATGGCGACCGGTTCGACCTCGATCTCGACTGGCAGGCGCCCGCCGGCGGCTTCCTGGCGACGATGGTAGGTGCGGAAGAAGACCTCGCCATCAGCCTGCAGGGCGATGGCACCTGGTCTTCGTGGGAAGGCGAGGCGCTGGCGGTCCAGGGTGAGACCGAGCTGCTGGACTTCGATATCTACAACGAGAGCGGCCAGTACCGCCTGGTGGGCCAGATACGCCCCTCCGCCTACCTCGAAGGCCTGCCGCAGCGCGCGCTGGGCGATCTGGTGACGCTGTCGGCTTCGGGAACGCTGGAAGATTCTGTTCTGGAAGGCGATTTCGTGCTGCGCGGCCGCGGCGTGAACGCGGATGGGGAAGGTTCGATCGACCTTGCGGAAAACAGCTTCGACGATTTCAACGTGGCTGCCCAGTTGCTCGATCCCACGCTGTTCAGCGAAGACGTGGCCCTGAACGGCCTTGCGCTGGAAGCAACTCTGGACGGCGCTTTCCGCGACCTCACCATACCCCATACGCTGACTGTCGAGGAAATCGACGCGGGCGGCATCGTGGTCTCTAGCATCGTCCAGCAAGGCACGCTCGCCTACGACGGCACCCGCTTCGTCTTGCCCGTCGATGCGCAGATTGGCCGCATCGTCAGCGGAAACGAGCTTTTCGATCCGCGCCTGGTCAACGGCAGCCTCGACGGAACGATCGTCTATGCGGGCGGTGAAATTCTCTCCGAAAACCTGGCGGTGCAATTCCGCGGTCTGCGGGCGCGGCTGGGCCTCAACAGCGACCTTGAAACCGGGATCACGCAGGTAAACGGCCCGGTCACGATCGCCGGCCTTGCCTTCGACAACGTCGGCGTCATCGATGCCGCGGCGCAAATCCGCTTCCGCATCGGCGGAGAGGCGCCGTGGATGCTGCGCGCGGAATTGCAGGGCCGGGTGGAAGAAGTGACCAATTCCACCATCACCAGCATCGCGGGCGAGAACATTCGCTTCAACGGCGGGCTCGTGCTGGGCGGCGAAATGCCGCTCGCGTTCAATGCCCTTACCGTGAACGCCACCAAGCTGACCGCCACGCTCGACGGGCGGGTGGACGATGCCGGAACCAGCATCGTCGGAAGCGGGCGGCACACCGAATATGGGCCGTTCACCGTGGAAGCCACGCTGGCCGAGGACGGTCCCTATGTCGAACTTGTGCTGGCCGACCCGCTGCCCTCCGCCGGCCTCACCGATGTCCGCGTCAGCCTGTCGCCCACCGAAGACGGCTTCAACATCGAAACGAGCGGCGGATCGATGCTGGGGCCGTTCGACGGGGTTCTGGGGCTGGAGATTGCCGAGAATGGCGATACGGCCATTCGCATCGACCGCCTCGATGTCGCCGAAACCCGCGTCAGCGGTACGCTCGACCTAGTCGAAGGCGGGATCGCCGGATCGCTGGACGTCGCGCGCGGCGGACTGGACGGAACGATAGACCTGGCGGTGCGAGACGGCGGGCAGGGCTTTGACATCGACCTTGTGGCCGACAACGCGCGCTTTGGCGGAGCAACGCCGCTTGCGATAGGCGCGGGCACCATAGATGCCAGCGGCCTGATCGCCGAAGGCAACACTACGGTGATGGGCAATGCCAATCTCCAGGGCCTTTCCTACGGCAACCTGTTCATAGGTCGCCTCGCCGCGCAGGCGGAAATCGTCAACGGTAGCGGTTCTTTCGACGCCGCCCTGACCGGCCAGCGCGGCAGCCAGTTCGAATTGCTGGTGAACGGAAGGCTGCAACCCGGACGGATCGCCGTCGCGGTGGACGGCTCCTACGCCGGCACCGACATTTCCATGCCGCGCCGCGCCGTCCTCACCAGCCTCGAAGGCGGTGGCTGGGAATTGCAGCGTTCGCAGATCAGCTATGGCGACGGCTACGTGATCGCCAGCGGCCAGTTTGGCGGCGACAGGCCCATGCAGGGCCGCGTCGCCCTGTCCGAAATGCCGCTCGAGATCCTCGGCGCGCTCTCGGGCGACCTCGGCATCGGCGGCGATATCTCCGGCGTGATCGAGGTGGAACAGGGGCAGGGCGGACTGCCGGTCGGCGAGGCACGGCTGATGGTGGAGGGCCTGACGCGCTCCAGCCTGCTGCTGACGTCCAGGCCGATCAACATCGCGCTTGTGGCGGATCTTTCCGAGCAATTGCTGCAGACGCGCGCGGTGATTTCCGACGGCGGTAACGCGAGCGGTCGCCTGCAGGCGCGCATAGCCAACCTGCCGCAGTCGGGGGCGCTGACGGAGAGGCTCTACAACGGCGACCTGTTCGGCCAGTTCCGCTTCGAGGGTTCCGCGGCAACGCTGTGGCGCCTCGCCGCGATCGACCTGCTCGACATGACCGGCGACATCACCGTTGCTGCCAACATGCGCGGTTCGCTGGGCAACCCGCAGGTGCGCGGCTCCCTGACGGGAGACGACCTGCGGGTGCGCAGTACCCTGACGGGAACCGACATCTCTGACGTTTCCGCGCGCGGCACATTCACCGGGTCGCGGCTGGCGCTGACCAGGTTCAGCGGCACCGCGCCCAACGGCGGGCAGATTTCGGGAAGCGGCTTCGTCGACCTGTCGGACATTTCGGCAGAGCGCGGGCCGCAGATCGATCTGCGCATGGCGGCGCGCAACGCCGAGATCGTCGACCTCGAGAACATGGGCGCAACCGTGACCGGGCCCATGCGCATCGTTTCCAACGGCGTGGGCGGGACGATTGCCGGGAGACTGGAGGCGACCAGCGCCCGCTGGCAGCTTGGCGCGTCCGAAGTCCTGGCCGAATTGCCTAGTGTCGAAGTCACCGAGATCAACCTTCCGGCCGACCAGCGCCCCGTCGCGGCCAACCAGGCTCCGTGGAGCTTCCTGATCGACGTGCGCGCGCCCGGCGGCATCGAAGTCGACGGCATGGGCCTCGAAAGCGAATGGCGCACCGAAAACCTGCTGCTCCGCGGCACGACCGACGATCCCCGCGTGGGCGGCTCGGTCTCCATCGTGCCGCGACAGGGTTTCTACTCGTTCGCCGGCACGCGCTTCGAGATCACGCGCGGCGAGATCGACTTCGATCGCAACGTGCCGATCGATCCGCGCATCGACCTGACCGCCGTGACGGAAGTCAACGGCCTGACGGTCGAGGTCGATGTCTCGGGCAGCGCCAGCCAGCCGCAGATCACGTTCTCCTCGACACCGGCCCTGCCGGAAGAGGAACTGCTCGCGCGCTTGCTGTTCGGCGGTTCGATCACCAACCTTTCCGCCACCGATGCGCTGCAGCTGGGCGCGGCGGTCGCGTCCCTGCGTGGCGGGGGCGGCGTGGGTCCGATCAACCAGCTGCGCAACGCGGTCGGCCTCGATCGCCTGCGCATCATTCCCGCCGATCCCGCGCTGGATCGCGGTACGGCGGTGGCGCTGGGCAAGAACTTCGGCCGCCGGTTCTATGTCGAGATCATCACCGACGGTGCAGGCTACAACGCCAGCGAACTGGAATTCCGGGTGACCAGCTGGCTGAACCTGCTGGCCACCGTCAGCACCATCGGCCGTCACCAGGCGGCGGCAGAGTACCGGCGGGACTACTAGCCGGCCGAGGCGCGGCGACATGAAAAAGGGGAGCGAACCGGTCCGGCGCGCTCCCCTCTTCCAAGGCGTTGTCTGGCCTGGCTTGCGTCAGCCAGGCGACGCCATCGATTTCAGGACGCCGTCGATGGGGATCACGGAGCCGTTGACCCCGCTCATCACTTCACCTTCGACACTGGCTTCCGAGCCATCCGAAGATGTGACCACGAGATTATCCGCATCGCGGGTGAAGGTGAGCGTGTTCGATCCCATCGTCTTCATCTCCACCGACCCTCCGGCGCTTTCGATGGCTGCGACGATATCCTCGCGGCTGAGATAGCCTGGCACGATGTGTTCGCGCAGGATCGCCACGCGCGCGGCGCGCGTCTCCTCGCCTTCCAGCGGCACGTCGAGCGCGGAAAACGCCTCGTCGGTCGGTGCGAAGACGGTGTAGGGCGCATTGCCGTCGAACACGCCGGACAGCCCGGCATTTGATACGATCTCTGATACGACGCTGAGATCGTCGGCATCCTCGATCAGGGCGGCAAGCGTGCTGGTGCCCACACCGCCGTCGGCTTCGCCGCCTTCGCCCGCGTCGGAGCCGCAGGCGGTCAGGGCGAACAGGCTGGCAGCGGCTGCGGCGGCGAGGAATGGCTTTTTCGTCATGAAACCCTCCTAAACCAACAGCTCGATTGCCGAGGCAACCAGCATCGTTTCCGGGTCGATCTCGTAAACGTATCCGTCGTTGTAACGGTACATCGCGTCAGGGCGGTCATAGTACCTGTCACGGTAACTGTAGGGCACGTTGTAGACGTCGTATCCGCGCGGCATGCGCTGGCCGACGCGGAATTCGTCACCCGTCAACAGGGCCGCGATCGAGGTGATTGCCGCCGTCTCCGGGTCCATCCGGTAGACGACGTTGTCGGCATAGCGATAGTTCGCGGAGGGGCCGAGGCCGTAGTAGCTTTCGTAGTACGACGGCAGTCGTGAATAGCGATAGTCGTCCGGCCACGGATTGCCGATGGCCAGCGCGCCGCCCAGCAGCGGGATGTAGCCGGAAATTCCGTCTCCGCTGCCGATCCGCAGCAGGTAGCCATCATCGTAGAAATAATTGCCGCGTCGGTCGCCGAACAGGCCGCCAAGACCCCACCAGTCCGGGGCGTAGCGCGAATAGCGATAGCGATCCTGCTGGCGTGCCAGACCGGGCGGACGGCAGCCGTTGTACTTCTTCGCGAGTCCGGGAGGGCAGCCGTCGGCGATGCCGGTGCGGGCCATGCGGCGGAAATCGATGATCGATCCGCCGTCGTAGCGAACGGACACGGAATCGTTGCCGCGCCCCGGACCTCCACGGTTTCCGTTGCCGTTCCCGTTTCCACGGGCGACCGGCGGACCGCCGCGATCGTTGCCGTTGCCGCGCGCCACGGGCGGACCGCCGCGATCGTTGCCGTTGCCACGAGCCTGCGGGGGAGGGCCGCCGGAATTGCCGCGGGCCTGCTCCTGGCCGCCGCCGCGATTGCCACGATCGGCATTGCCGCGGTTGCCATTGCCCCTGTCGGCATTTCCGTTGCCCTGATTGGATGGCCCGGCCATCGCCGGCGGACCGCCGCGATTGCCGTTATTTCCATTACCATTACCGTTGCCATTTCCCTGCGCCAGGGCCGGAACGGCGGCCAGGGCGAGGGCTGAGACGGATGCGACCAGAATTTTCATTGTTCTTGGCTCCTTCAGCCTTGGAAAACGGCCGATCGTGGCGACAAGTTCCTGATGTTTGTTAAGCGTCCTTCGTTAAGGAGCCTTGGCGATAGAGCGCGGCTTCGGCTGCACGGCGCCTGGCGAGGCCCCGCATCACGCGTCCGCCGGCGTAGCACCAGCGGTCGAATTCGCGCGCGGCGCCTTCGAAATCGCCCGCCTTGTGCTTGCGTGTCAGGGTGGCCCTGGCGATGGCGCCGGTGTTGTAGTGAAAGCTGACCAGGGCATCGAACTGCAGCGCAGTGGCAGGGCAATCGCCCAGCGCATCGGCAACCTCGGCGGCATAGCGCCGGAGGTCGGCCTCCAGCCGGGCATCGCAGGCGTCCTGCGTCCAGACCGTGCCTTGGTCGATTCCCGGACCGGTCGCGCCCCAGCCGATGGTCCAGGGCGCACCGCCGGTGCCGGGGTCGGGATAGGCCTCCACCATTCCGTCCTTGCGAATACGCGCGCAGCCCTCGAACTGCTTGATGAGGGCGATGCCCTTCGGCCCGACAGCGGGCCTGGCAGGGTAGTCCGGAGCCTCGGGAACACAGTCGCGGGCCGGAGAATCGGCGGCAACCTCCACCGGCTCGCTCTCGGCCGCAGGCGGCTGGCGGCCAAGGATTGCGCGGACGATTTCGAACAGCGGTATCTGGGTCATGGGAATGCTCCTGGTGTCGCGGAAAAACGGTCCCGGCGCTAGGTCGCGCGTCTTCGCGTAGGAAAGACCTGTAAAGAGCTCTTGACTGACAAGAGTTCTTTACAGCAAAGAGCTCTTTGCAGGCAGAGAGGCGAAACGGTGAAGAACCACTTGAAGGATCATCGGGAGGCGAAGGGCTGGAGCCAGGGCGAACTCGCCCGGCGGCTGGGCGTTTCGCGGCAGACGATCAACGCGGTGGAAACCGACAAGTACGATCCCTCGCTGCCGCTGGCACTGCGCATGGCAAAGCTGTTCGCCGTCGCCGTGCCGGAGCTGTTTATCGACGATTGGGAACCGGAGGCGGAGTAATGGACATGGTGTCGGAACGGACCGAGTCGCAGAAATGGAAGAAGGCGGGACTGGCTGCAATCGCGGGGGCGGTGGCCGGCTTTGCCGCTTCGATGGCCTTCCTGCTGGGAACCGATGAATTCGGCGGCGTGCTGAGCGAATCCGCCAAGATCGCGGGTATCGTTGCCATCATCTACATCCTCACGTCGCTGATGGTCGGCGTGGGCCTGGTGAGCCCCGGGTTTGGCGTGCGCTTCCTCAATGTCGAGGATCGCAGCGAGCTTCGCGAACAGCGCACGCTGCTGGCCTACAGTGCGGCATCGATCCTGGCCCTGGGCAGCGGCTTGCTGCTCGTCGTCCTGTCGGGCCCCGGGGGCACGTTCGGACCGGATATCGGCCTGATCGCGGTGCCGCTGGTTGCCATAGGCCTGGTGCTCGGCATCCGTCAGTGGCGCTATGCCGACGAACTTATGCGGACGGTCTCCCACGAAAGTGCAGCGACCGCGTTCTACCTGCTGTTCGCAATCGGCGGCGGCTGGGCCATCCTCGCGCATCTGGAGTACCTGGCTCCTCCGGCAACGCTCGATTGGCTGTCGATGATCTGGGCGGCCGGGCTGTTCGGCTCCTTCATTGCCAGTGCGCGCCGCGGCCTGCTTGCCCCGCGCTAGTGGCCCCGAAAAGAGCAATGGCGAAAAGTAAAGGGGCGCCCGGTTGCCCGGACGCCCCTTCTCTTTGTCTCGATGCGCTGGGATCAGCTGCTGTAGTACATGTCGAACTCGACCGGGCTCGGCGTGGTCTCGAAGCGGAGGACATCCTCCCACTTCAGGTCCATGTAGGCCTCGATCTGGTCCTTGGTGAACACGTCGCCTTTCAGCAGGAAGTCCATGTCGTCGCGCAGGGCGAGCAGGGCTTCGCGCAGGGAACCGCACACGGTCGGCACGTCGGCCAGTTCGGCCGGCGGCAGGTCGTACAGGTTCTTGTCCATGGCATCGCCCGGATGGATCTTGTTCTCGATCCCGTCGATGCCGGCCATCAGCAGCGCCGAGAAGGCGAGGTAGGGGTTGGCCAGCGGATCGGGGAAGCGGAATTCCACGCGCTTCGCCTTTTCGCCCGAGCCGTAGGGAATACGGCAGGAAGCCGAACGGTTGCGGGCGGAGTAGGCCAGCAGCACCGGCGCCTCGAACCCCGGCACCAGCCGCTTGTAGCTGTTGGTGGTGGGGTTGGTGAAGGCGTTCAGGGCCTTGGCGTGCTTGATCACGCCGCCGATGTAGAACAGGCAGGTTTCCGACAGACCGGCATATTCATTGCCCGCGAACGTCGGCTTGCCGTCCTTCCAGATCGACATGTGGGTGTGCATGCCGCTGCCGTTGTCGGCCTTGATCGGCTTGGGCATGAAGGTGGCCGTCTTGCCATAGGCATGGGCGACCTGCTGCACGACATACTTGTAGATCTGCACGCGGTCGGCGGTCTGCGTCAGCGTGCCGAAAGTGATGCCGAGTTCGTGCTGGGCAGCGGCCACCTCGTGGTGGTGCTTGTCCATCGGCAGGCCCATTTCCAGCATGGTGCTGACCATTTCGGCGCGGATATCCATGGCGCTGTCGACCGGCGCAACGGGAAAGTAGCCGCCCTTGGCGCGCGGACGGTGGCCCATGTTGCCCATTTCCATCTCGGTGCCCGAGTTGGTCGGCAGTTCGATGTCGTCGATCTGGTAGCCCGATCCGGAATAGCCATCCTCGAAGCGGACGTCGTCGAACATGAAGAACTCGGGTTCCGGGCCGACGTAGATCGTATCGCCGATGCCGGTGCTCTTCAGGTAGGCTTCGGCACGCTTTGCGGTGGATCGCGGGTCGCGGCTGTAGAGCTCACCGTTGGAAGGCTCCACGATGTCGCAGTTGATCACCATCATCGGCGTGGCGCTGAACGGATCGATGTAGATCGAATCCAGATCCGGCTTCAGGATCATGTCGGATTCGTTGATGGTCTTCCAGCCCTCGATGGAGGAGCCGTCGAACATCATGCCTTCTTCAAGCATGTCCTCGTCGACGACGCCGGCGCACATCGAGAGGTGCTGCCACTTGCCCTTGGGGTCGGTGAAGCGGACGTCGACCCATTCGATCTCCTCGTCCTTGATACGCTTCGCGATGTCCTTTGCACTGGCCATGATTATCCTTCCTTGAATTGAACGTATTGTCTGTTCTGGCGGGATTCGCCTGTGGGTGGACCGCCCTAGAGGGCGGCGTCGTCCTGCTCTCCGGTACGGATGCGGATTGCCGAGCCGATATCGGATACGAAGATCTTGCCGTCCCCGATGCGGCCTGTCTTGGCGGCATTGGCGATGGCATCCGTCACCTGCTGGGCCAACTGGTCCGGCACGACGATTTCCAGCTTAACCTTGGGCAGGAAATCGACGACATATTCGGCACCGCGGTAGAGTTCCGTGTGCCCTTTCTGCCGTCCGAAGCCCTTCGCCTCCGTCACGGTAATGCCGGACACGCCGACCTCGTGCAGGGCATCCTTCACCTCGTCGAGCTTGAAGGGTTTGATGATGGCTTCGATCTTTTTCACTCAGGTCCCTGTCTTAACCCGGTCGATCCGGGCCTTTCTCCCTAGGCAATTCCCGAGACATAGGCTTCAAGAATCATGCCAGAATGTACTGGCCGAGTGCTAGACAATCGCGGGGACGAGCGAAAGGGCGGATTCGCAACAATCGCGGCCGGAAGCGCGGGAAAGCTGCAATCAAATTGCGCTGCCGGCGACCCTGACAATGACCTTTTGACGGGCAGGGGTGCCCAAAAAGCGGGCAGTTCGGGCTACAGATGGAGGCCCGCAAGCGGGTCGCAGCCCGCCATCAGGTTGAGGGACTGCACGGCCGCGCCGCTGGCGCCCTTGCCGAGGTTGTCGAGAACCGCGACCAGGCGCGCGTTTTCTTCCTTCGCGTCGCTGAAGACGTAGAGGTCGAGCCGGTCCCACGGCTCGGACCGCTTGTGCAGCAGCAGTTCGCTCACGTCCTCGTCCCTGTCGTGCACGGTGACGAGCGGGGCGTTCTCGTAATAGCGCGCCAGTTCCTTGTGCAGATCGGCGGGAGGGGCCGCCGCGCGCATGGCGGTGATCGCTAGCGGCACTTCCACCACCATACCGCGAAATCCGGGCACGACCGAGGGTGCGAAGACGGGCGGGTTCTTGAGCCCTGCCTTCGACTGCATTTCCTTCAGGTGCTTGTGATCCAGCGACAGGCCGTAGGTGCGAAAGGCGATGTCGCTGCCTTCGCCCTCGAACCGCTGGATCAGGCTCTTGCCGCCACCCGAATAGCCCGACACGGCGTTGACGGTATAGGGCCAGTCGCGCGGGAGCAGCTTGGCCCGCACCAGCGGTGCCATTATGGCCAGAAAGCCCGTGGGATAGCAGCCGGGGTTCGAGACGCGGTCTGCACCCGCCACCACGTTCGGCCCGACCAGCTCGGGAAAACCGTAGATCCAGCCCGCGGCGGTGCGATGCGCGGTGGAGGCGTCGATGACGCGGGTGCCGGAATCATCCTCGATCATGGCCACGGCATCGCGCGCGGCGTCGTCGGGCAGGCACAAGATCACGAAATCGGCGAAGTTCAGCGCCGCGCGGCGGCAATCCTCGTCCTTGCGTTCGGCATCGTTGAGACGCACCAGTTCGAATTCGCTGCGGCCCTCAAGCCGGTCGGCGATTTCCAGGCCGGTCGTCCCGGCCGCCCCGTCGATGAAGACGGTGTGCGCCACACTCAGCCTCCTGCTGTCTCTAGCCGGTCGAGCCGGACATAGCCCACCGGGCCTTCGAGGGAAAGGCAGCCCCAGGCCCATGCGCGGGTAACGTCGAGAACCTCGAAGCTGTCGCCTTCCAGCAGCACGCAAAGCTCCTCGGATGTATTATCCGGATCGGCATAGAGCGGTGCACCGCCAGGCAGAACGGTGCGTGGCTGGGGCACGGCGTAGTGCGGCACAAAATGGATACCGGCCAGACCGATGTGGGCAAGATCGCCGCGGATCGGCACGCGCGTGGGATCGGGCCGCGCGACCGCGCCCGCCAGGACGTAGGGTCCGTGGGCGGAAAGTTCCGCGTCTGTAATTTCGTCCTGGCTCAAGCGCGCTTCACCCGTTGAATCCGGTCGCGGGCGAACGGCCCGGCGAACGAAGCGCGCTTAGACGGGTGGGGCGGTGCCTGCAACCTTGCGGGCTAACCATATCGACCGCGCAGGGCATGGAACGCCGCGCGAAGGCCGAGAGCGGCACCGCCCTTCGATCGTCCGGGCTTTGCCGTGGGCCGCCATGCGAAGGTGTCGAAATGCGCCCAGTCGACATCCTCGCCAACGAACTTGTCGAGGAACAGTCCGGCGACGCTGGCGCCGGCAAAGCCGTTGGTATGGGTGTTGTTGGTGTCGGCGATGTCCGATTTCAGCCACTCGCGATAGCTTTCGGGCAGGGGCAGACGCCAGGGTTCGTCGTCGTGCGCCTTGCCGGCGGAAATCAGTTGCTCCGCCGTCTGGTCGCGCCGCGTCATCAGGGCCGGGAGGTCCGGCCCCAGCGCGACGCGCGCGGCGCCCGTGAGCGTGGCGAAATCCAGGATGAACTCCGGCTCCCGCTCGCTCACCAGCGTCAGCGCATCGCCCAGGATCAGCCGTCCCTCTGCATCGGTGTTGCCGATTTCAACGGTCAGCCCCTTGCGGCTTTGCAGCACGTCGCCCGGGCGGAAGGAATTGCCGGCAATGGCATTCTCAACCGCGGGAACCACGCAGTGCAGCCGCACTTTCAGGCCAGCCTTCATGATCAGTTCCGACAGGGCGAGGGCATGGGCCGCGCCGCCCATGTCCTTCTTCATCAGCAGCATGCCGCTCGCGCCCTTGATGTCGAGCCCGCCCGAATCGAAGCACACGCCTTTGCCGACGATGGCGATCTTGGGATGGCTCCGGTCGCCCCATTCCAGCTCGATCAGCCGGGGCGCATGCTTGCGCTCCGCCGCACGGCCCACGGCGTGGACCATGGGAAAGCCCTTCTCCAGCGCATCGCCGCGCGTGACCGAGATCTTCGCGTCCTGCTCTTTGGCGATGCGTTCGGCCTCGGCCTCCAGCGCGGCGGGCCCCATGTCCTCAGCTGGGGTGTTCACCAGGTCGCGCACCAGGCTGGCGGCCTGCGCCTCGGCGGTGACCAGTTCGATCTTCGCCACGTCTTCCGTCAGCAGCACGCGCGGACCTTCGGCATCGCGGTCGTCCTTGTAGCGGGTGAAGCGGTACTGCGCGGTCTGCCAGCCGAACAGGGCCGCGCCCGCCGACACGTCGGCCAGGCGATAGGTGCCCTCGGGCAGCTCTTCCGCCAGCTTGGCAAGACACCAGCTGGTAAGATCCTGCGGGTCGGCCACTCCGCCGACGGCGAACCAGCCTTCGCCATCGGGCACGATACCCACCTGATAGCCACCACCGGTGAACTTCTGAGCCGCGAGGGCGGCACGCTGCGGTCCGCTCAGGTCCTTCGCGAAACGTTCGAACGATTCGGAGTGGACGAGATGGATCGCGATGGCGTCCTGCCCGCGATCCGGCTGGATGAGGTCTGCTGCGATAGTCATGGAATTCCGCTTGCCGTTTTCCTTTCCGTTTGGGAAGGCTTGCCTGAAATGATCCCGATGATGATCCGACGATTCACCCTACTGGCAGTTCCGGCGTTCCTGACGGCTTGCGATCCGTCCGGCGAATCCGGCAATCCGGGGCAGGACGCGACGCCCACGGCGCCCACGCCCCCGGACACGCCCGGCACGACCGAGCCTCCCAGCCCGCTGGGGGGCGCGCGTCAGGTGTCGGAGCGAACGGACCTGTTCGTTTTCGAATACTCCTATCCCCAGGCAGCCGGCGACACCGAGGGGCTGGCCGGATGGCTCGACAACAGGCTGGAACGCGAAAGACGACGGCTTTCCGCGCGCGCCGCGCAGGGCCGCGAGGAGGCGAGCGACAACGGCTTCCCCTTCAACACCTATTCCAGCGAAACCGCGTGGGAAGTCGCGGCCGACCTGCCGAACTGGCTTAGCCTCTCGGCATCCCAGTCGTTCTATTACGGCGGCGCGCATCCCAATTACGGGTTCGACACGATCGTGTGGGACAAGGAAAACGACACCGTCCGCGAACCGATCAGTTTCTTCACATCGGCGGAGGCGCTGGACG
This sequence comes from Aurantiacibacter hainanensis, assembly GCF_036321025.1. NCBI lineage: Bacteria > Pseudomonadati > Pseudomonadota > Alphaproteobacteria > Sphingomonadales > Erythrobacteraceae > Aurantiacibacter > Aurantiacibacter hainanensis. Next base: position 617,929 of record NZ_JAZAPB010000001.1, on the reverse strand, counting down.
AGGCGCTCGGCCCGCAGCTTTGCGAAGCGCTGAATGCCGAGCGCGAGGAGCGCCGCGGCGAGCCGGTGGAGGAGGGGAGCGACGACACCTTCGATGCCTGCATCAAGCCCGACGAGACGAACCTGCTGCTCGGCTCCACCAACGGCGAGAGCTTCAATCGCATCGGCATCCAGATCGCGCCCTACCTGGCAGGGCCCTATGCCGAGGGGTCGTATGAATTCACCTTTCCGGTGACCGAGGAACTGCTGGAAACCGTACGCGACGAGTATCGCGGCGCCTTTGCGGCAAACTGACGAGCGCACTCGCAATCCGGCGGCAAACCGCCTAAGTAACGGACATGACAGAATACCAGCACGTTACTGCCGACACATCCGTCTATCGCGACGGCACCATCAAGCTGCACGGTCCCGAAGGGTTCGAGGGCATGCGCAAGGCGGGCCGGCTCGCCGCCGAGATTCTCGACGAGCTGACCACGCGGGTGCAGCCCGGCGTGACCACCGGCGAACTGGACAAGATCGTGCGCGAGATGACGCTGGATGGCGGCGCGGTGCCGGCGACGCTGGGCTATCGCGGCTTCACCCATTCGTGCTGCACTTCGATCAACCACGTGGTTTGCCACGGGATTCCGACGGACAAGCGGCTGAAGGAAGGCGATATCGTGAACATCGATGTCACCCCGCTGCTCGACGGCTGGCACGGCGACACCAGCCGCATGTATTACGCCGGCGAACCTTCGATCAAGGCGAAGAAGCTGGTGGAAGTGACGCACGAATGCCTGATGATCGGCATCGCCGAGGTGCGCCCCGGCGCGCGGCTGGGCGATGTCGGCGCTGCTATCCAGGAATATGCCGAACGCCACCGCTACGGCGTGGTGCGCGAATTCTGCGGCCACGGCCTTGGCCGACTATTCCACGATGCGCCCGAAGTGGTGCATGCGGGCCGCCGCGGCACCGGGCCGGAACTGAAGGCGGGCATGTTCATGACCATCGAGCCGATGATCAACCTCGGCCGACCCCACGTGAAGCTGCTCAACGACGGCTGGACCGCGGTGACCCGCGACAAGAGCCTGTCGGCGCAGTTCGAACATTCGATCGGGATTACCGAGGATGGCTGCGAGATATTCACCAAGAGCCCCAAGGGCCTGGACAAGCCGCCCTATTGATCCAGCGCAAGGCAGCCTTCGCATGGCAGGCTAAGCTGGGCACAGGAAAAATCGGGAGTTGGTCGTATGAAATCGTTGTCGATATTAGCCGTCGTGCTGGTGGGCCTGGCGGGATGCCAGACCACCCCGGCCGAACCGTTTGTCGCAACGACGGCCGATCCCGAGGATCACGCCCTGGCCCAGGCCGCCTGCGGTTCGTGCCATTCGGTAGAGCCCTACGGCCTCTCCCCCAATTCCGACGCGCCCGAATGGCCCGCCATCGCCAACAGGCGCGGACTGACGCGCGAAACCCTGACCACCTGGCTGGTGGACGCGCACAACTATCCTGCCGAGATGGATTTCTACCTCGAGGATGACGAGGTGGAGCAGCTGGTCGACTACATGCTCACCCTGCGGCGCGAGGATTATCACCCGCAATATTGAGGCGGTGCTTGGGGCCCCTTCAGACCCCGCGCTGCTCAGTCGCCGGCCAGCGACAGGCTCTCGGCTCCCGCGTCGCGCAGACGCTGCGCGCGCGAGCTGTTGATCATGTCGCGCACCTGCACGTTTCCTTCGTGGCAGGCGAATTCGTAGAAATCGTAATCGTCGTCGCGGGTCCAGTCGAGGCGCGCGCTCCAGGGCGCGGTGTAGACGAGCGGGTCGGTGTAGGTGACTTCGTAGATCATCCGCTCCGGACTCATCATCGTGATGCGCTCCTCGACGTGGGCCTCGCGGCTGGTCGGATAGGTCGTGTCCCAGGCATTGGGGGAGGCGGCGCGGCGGAAGATGTCCGGGTCGGCGGCGTCGCCGTCGATGATGTTGGTCGTCTCGATCACCAGCGCATTTCCGTCCCAGCGCCCGATCGACTGGCCCATGTAGGTGCGCACGGCCTCGGGCCAGCGCTCGGCCTCGAACAGCGGCACGACGCGGGTCGCCATCATCTCGTGGTGGATCACCACGAGGCCCGGCGCCTGGAAGATGCGGATGCCGTTGTTGTAGGGGAAGGGGAACATGCTGGCGGGAAAACCGCGCGTGACGCAGCGATCGTAGATGTCGAGATCGGTGATCCAGTCGCGCGCCTGCCCATCGACCCAGCTTGATTTTCCGGCCTGCTGCAACGGCTGCGCCTCGGGCGTCAGAGGGGGGAAGCGACCGTCGGGCGGATCGACCAGCATCGAGTTGCGCCGTCCGAAGTCGGTCGACTCCAGCCAGTCGGCCAGTCCCTGCGTCCCCCCGGATCTCAATTCGTCGACGAAACTGCCGTCGCTTTCGCGCGCCTCTGCCAAGCGGGCGGCGTATTCTTCATCGGTCAGCCACGCGCGCGTGCCGTATTCCTCGTCGCGCTCTATCGGCAGGTCCATGTCGTCGATCTTCTCGATGGGCCAGATGCCCCGCAGGTCGGGATCGCCCCAGGCGGTGCGCGCCGGTTCGAAGTCGGTGGCGACCGGCGGCATGGTGGCAAGATCGTCCGGCACGCGCTGGCTGGCCGCTGGCGCGGCAAGACATGCAAGGGCAGGCATCAACATCATCGAGATACGCATGGCTTTCCCCCCGGAAGCGCCGTGTCCGGCCCCACGATAACCCGATGTGCTGCTATCTCCAAGCCGGCGAGCGATTGCGCCTTCCTGCAGCCTCGGCCGCGCACGATGGTCCGCGGTTTCGACAGAGGACTGGAGCGCGCCAACTTCGAAGAATCTGCCTCAGCCCTCCCGGCTGGCCCTGATCGCGGCACCGCCCGCGAAGGGCGCAATTGCCACCAGCACCAGGCTGATCGCGGCCGTCAGGGCGATGCCGCCCTCGCCGCCGGTGGACAGGGAGCCCGCGCCGAAGATCAGCAGTGGCACCGCCAGCGGGATCACCAGCAGGCCGGAAAGAGCGGCCCCGGCGCCGCGCAGGCCCACGGTGACGGCGGAAATGATCACGCCGATCGCGGCCAGGCCCGGAGTGCCTGCCAGCAGGCCCAGTTCCACGATGCGCAGCGTGGCTCCGTCTATGCCCAGCAGGGCGCTGGCGGGCAGGGCGGCCAGCATCAGGAACGGCCCAAAGCTGAGCCAGTGGGCGAGCAGCCGCACGGCGACCACCAGTTCCTCGGCGATGCCGCGCAGTGCCCACTGGTCGAAGAAGCCGTTCTCGAGGTCGGGCGCCAGCAGCCTGTCCAGCGGCAGGATGGCGGCCAGCAGGGCGGCAACCCAGATCACGCCGCCGCCAGTGACGGCCAGCACGGCCGGGTTCGGTCCCACGGCGAAGGGGTAGAGCATGGCGACCGCCAGGAAGAACAGCAGCGGCAACAGCGTGTTGCCCCGGCGGGCGCCGGGCAGAAGCTGCGCAAGATCGCGCAAGAGCAGGGTACGGAACGCGCTCACGGCGCGAAGTCCGGCAGGTGAAGTTCAGTCTTCGCAGACAGGCCGAACGGCTGGTGGCTGGCAACGACGGCAAGGCCGCCGCCGGAGACGTGCCGCTCCACCAGGGTTTCAACCAGCGCCACGGCATCGCGGTCAAGGCCGTTCAGGGGCTCGTCCAGCAGCCAGACGTCGGCCCCCTGGCCCAGCAGCCGCAGCAGCGCCGCGCGCTTGCGCTGGCCGGTGGAAAGGTAGCGCACCGGCACGTCCAGAAGGCCCGACAGGCCAAGCTGCGCCATCCGCTCTGCAGTGGCGTCGTCGCGGTCCGGCCAGCGGTCGATCCGGCCCCAGAAGCCCAGTGCCTTGCCCAGCGGCAGATGCTCGTCCAGCGCCAGTGTCTGGTCCAGCAGCGCCACGCTGCCCGCGCGCATGACGTTTCCGGAGAAGGGCCGCAGCAGTCCGGCAAGAATGCGGATCAGGCTGGACTTGCCCGTGCCGTTCGCGCCTGTCACATGGCAGGCATCGCCCGCGCGCATGTCCAGCGAAAGCCCGCGAAACAGCAGCCGCTCGCCGCGGCGGCATGCAAGGTCTGTCGCGGCAAGGCGGGGCGTTTCCATCGCCTCGTGCGTTAGGACACACAGATACGAACACGCAAGCAAGGGAGCATCACATGGCCGTAGAGAAACTGCCGCGCAGCGAAGCCGAAAAGCACTTGAGCGAGCTCGACGGATGGGAATTCGACCGCGACGGCGATGCCATTGCCAAGACGTTCAAGTTCTCCGATTTCAGCGCCGCCTGGGGTTTCATGAGCCGCGTGGCCCTGATTGCCGAGAAGAGCGACCACCATCCTGAATGGTTCAACGTCTACAACAAGGTGGAAATCACCCTGACCACCCACGATGCGGGCGGCCTTTCCGAACGCGATATCAGGATGGCGAAGGCGATCGAGGCGCTCTAGCTTTCCTCCCTAGTCCGAAGCAGGGCGCCCCTCGCTGCGTTCGTGGGCCTCTGCCAGCGTGCGGGCGCGCTCGCGCAGCTTGCCGGGGAACCACTTCGCCACACGCGCCATCTTGCGCGCGGTCTTGCCGACCAGGAGATGGACCTTCTCGCCGTGCACGGCATTCCACGCCTCCTCGGCGACGACTTCGACGGGGGTGAATTCCAGCCCGGCCTTCACCACCGCATCGCGTATGGGGGTGTTGCGGCTGCGATTGGGCGGCTGTTGCAGCAGAGGGGTGTCGATGAAGCTGGGCATGAGCGAGCGCACCTTGATGCCGTGCGGCGCCCATTCGGCATCCAGGCTCTCGGTCATCGACTTCACGCCGGCCTTGGTCGCGCCGTAGACGCTCTGGTTGGCCATGCCGTAGATGGCCGCCGCGCTCGCGGTGTTGAGCAGGCAGGCGACGGGCGCGGCCTTCTTGAGGTATGGATAACCGGCCTTCGCCCCGTAGAACACGGCGCGCAGATTCACGTCGAGGAGCAGGTCCAGTTCCGCGTGAGTCACCTCGGTCAGCGGTCCGCCAGACGGCAGGCCGGCGTTGTTGGCGATGACATTGATCCCGCCATTCAGCGTGTGCGAGGCAAAGTCGCTGAGAGCCTTGTCCCACCCGTCACGGTCGGTGACGTCGAACTGGTAGGTATAGCATCGACCCTCGGGCAGCAGCGCCTTGGTTTCGGCGAGGCCCTGCGAGTTGCGATCCGCTATGCCGATCAGCCACCCTTCGCTTGCGAACTTCTGAGCGATGGCGCGGCCAATGCCGGAGCCGCCACCGGTGATGAAGATCGATCTTGGCAATGTCTCCTCCTCTCCCTTGCCGGTCACAAACCTTTCACATGCTCCTTGCCCGTAGGAATCTGCGCTGTCGAGGCATCCAGAACGTTACCCAGCGGTTCCGCCCTGCCGCCGATGCATTCGGCGAGAAAGTTCTCCGCAACGGCGTTGAAGGCGATGTTGTTCTCTGGCCGGTGGAAGCCATGTCCTTCGTCGGGGAAGAGGACATAGGTCACGGGCACGCCGTCCCGCTCCATCGCCTCCACGATCTGGTCGCTTTCGGCCTGCTTGACCCGCGGATCGTTGGCGCCCTGTCCGATCAGCAGCGGCTTGGTGATATCCTTTGCCCGGTAGAGCGGGCTGATCGACTGGAGGAACTTCTTGCCCTCCTCGGTCGAGGGATCGCCCATCCGTTCGTGGAACTGCTTCACCAGCGGTTCCCAGTAGGGCGGGATGGTATCCAGCAGGGTTTCCAGGTTCGACGGGCCGACGATATCGACGCCGCAGGCAAAGGTTTCGGGCGTGAAGGTAAGACCGACAAGGGTGGCGTAGCCGCCGTAGGATCCGCCCATGATGGCGACCTTGTCCTTGTCGGCGATGCCCTGATCGACGGCCCACTGAACGGCATCGAGCAGGTCGTCATGCATCTTGCCCGACCATTCGCGGTTGCCGGCGTTGATGAAATCCTTGCCGAACCCGGTCGAACCGCGGAAGTTCACGCTCAGCACCGCGTAGCCGCGATTGGCAAGCCACTGGTGGGTGCGATTGTATCCGTAGCCGTCGCGCGCCCACGGTCCGCCGTGCACCAGCAGCACCATTGGCACCGGGGCATCGGGCACGCCGTCGCCATCGGGATCGCTCTGCGGTGGCAGGGTGAGGTAGCTGGGCAGGGTAAGTCCGTCGCGCGAGGCGATCTCGCGGGCGTGCATGGGCTGCAAGGGGGTGCCCTCAAGCTCCGGATAGGTGGTGTAGAACTTCGTCAGCGTCATCGCGTCGCGATCGAACAGGTAGCTGGCGATGGGCGCGGTCAGCGGATCGTTCCACACAAGCCAGCGGCGATCGTCGTCGGTGCGCGACTGCACTCCGAAATCGCCTTCCAGCCGTTCGCGCAGCCAGGCGAAGGCTTCGCCGAAGTCCGGGTCGATGGCATGGTGCTCGGTACGCAGGTAGGTGGCTGTCCAGGCCTGGATCTCGCCGGTCTGCTTGTGACGCATGGTCGCGCCGATGTCGGCCTTGTCGTGCTCGGCGATCAGGGTGCGCTCGCCGGTCGCGACGTCTTCCGCGAACAGCGCGGCGGTATTTCGGCCCCGGCTGTCGAGCCAGTAGAGCGTAGCGCCGTCGGTGGTATAGCCCGCCATCCCGGTGGTAAGGGCATCGTCAAGGCCCGTGCGCTCGCGCGGCTCGTCGGCCACCTTGCCGTCGGTGATCTCGTGCATGTCGGTGCCGCCTTCGGCATTCTGCCGCACGGCCCAGCGCAGGGTCAGGCTGTCATCCGCCTCGAAGCCGGCCCATTCGTTGTTCTCGAAGACCAGTTCCAGCTCGCCTGTCTTCAGGTCGAGCATATGGACATCGTGGAAGCGGGCATCGCGGTTGTTGATGCCGACCAGCAGCCGGTCCTTGATCGTGTTCGAGAACCCGACGACCTGCGCGCGGGTTTCGTCGAACGGCGTCAGGCATTTCTCTTCCGATCCTTCGCCAATGCCGACCTGGTAGAGCAGGTAGTTCTCGTCGCCATCCTTGTCGCGGATGTAGAGCAGGCTCTGGCTGTCGGGCGCCCAGAAATAGGCCGGGATCGGACGATCCTTGGCGCTCGTCATGCGGCGCACCGCGCTCTCGTCGTCCGCCGGGGCCATGAAGACGTTCATCACGCCTTCCCACGGCGCCATCCAGCTGACCCACTTGCCATCCGGGCTGATCTTGCCCTGCGCGCGTGTGGGATTGCCGAACAGGTGATCGCGCGGGATCAGCGGCGTGTCTGCTACGCGGTCGGCGGCGGAGGTGGCGGCAGTGGCGGCGTCGGTCATGATGTCTCCCAGTGTTGTGAAGGACAGCTAGGAAGCGGCAGGCGTATTGCCAACCTATAACGCCGGATTGTTGTAGCAGTGCCAGGTGAAGATGGCGGTCGCTCCGCGGTGCGGTCGCCAGGGTTCGGCTAGGGCGCGGGTGGCTTTTTCGTCGGGGCGTTCGTCCATGTTCAGGATCCTGCCGATGCCCGCCATCACCGCCAGGTCGCCGGCGGGCCAGATGTCGGGGCGGCCCTCGGCGAACAGCAGGTATATTTCCGCCGACCAGCGACCGATGCCCTTGATCTTCGTCAGCTCTGCGATGGCTTCCTCGTCGTCGGCGGGCAGGTTGTCGAAATCCACCTCGCCCGCGCTCACCAGCTCGCACAGGCTTCGCGCATAGCCCTGCTTCTGGCGCGAGAGGCCGCAGGCGCGCAGCGTGTCGAAATCGCGTTCGAGGAGGCAGGCGGGGGTAAAGTCCTCCCCCAGTTCTGCTTCCAGCTTGTTCCACATGCTGCTGGCCGCCGCGACGCTTACCTGCTGGCCGACGATCGTGCGCAGCAGGGTCTTGTAGCCCGTCTCGCGGATGCGCGGTTCGGGGTAGCCCGCCTTTTCCAGCGCGTCGGCTATCCTGGGTTCGCGCCGGGCGACTTCGTCCAGCCCGGCTTTGATCTGGCCTGCACTAAGGCCCATGTCTCAGTTCCTTGCCAATCATCGCGCGATTGCCTAGCAGCCGCGCGGAAAGTCACCAGAGGAAATGCACACACCATGCCCACGCTCCACGTCACCAATCGCTCGGGCCAGGAAACCACGGTCGAAGTCGAGGACGGCCTGACCGTGATGGAAGCGATCCGCGACAACGGCTTCGACGAGCTGCTGGCGCTGTGCGGCGGCTGCTGTTCCTGCGCCACCTGCCACGTTCACGTGGATCCGGAGTTCAAGGACAAGCTGCCGGCAATGAGCGAGGACGAGGACGACCTGCTCGATTCCAGCGACGACCGCGACGAGAATTCGCGTCTCAGCTGCCAGATTCCCTTCACGGCTGATCTCGACGGCCTGAAAGTGCGGATCGCCGAGGAAGACTGAAGCGGCCCCTTTCCAGTTCTGCTTTGACCGGAACAGGGAGGAATATCTTGCGGCCTTCGGGTCGCCCTCCTAGTTCTTCCGGCATGACAATGCTTCCCGTCCGCACTTCCACGCTCGACCTGATCGGCAATACGCCGCTTGTGCTGCTCAAGGGGCCGAGCGAGGCAGCGGGCTGCGAGATCTGGGGCAAGTGCGAATTCGCCAACCCGGGCGCCAGCGTGAAGGACCGCGCGGCGCTGTGGATCGTGCGCGATGCGGAAGCGCGCGGCGAACTGAAGCCCGGCGGCACGGTGGTCGAGGGCACGGCGGGCAACACCGGCATCGGCCTGGCTCTGGTGGCCAATGCCCTAGGCTACAAGACCGTGATCGTCATGCCGGACAACCAGTCCAAGGAAAAGATGGACACCCTGCGCGCGCTGGGTGCGCAGCTGGTGACGGTGCCGCCCACCAAGTTCGCCGATCCCAATCATTTCGTCCACACCAGCCGCCGCCTGGCGGAAGAGACGCAGAACGCCATGTGGGCCAACCAGTTCGACAACATCGCCAACCGCCGCGCCCATATCGAGGGAACGGCACAGGAAATCTGGCAGCAGCTCGAAGGCCGCGTCGACGGCTTCACATGCGCCGTGGGAACGGGCGGAACGCTGGCAGGAGTCGGGCTGGGGCTGAAGGAAAAGGACGAGAAGGTCCGCATTGCCCTGACCGACCCGCACGGCGCGGCACTGTTCAATTATTACGAGAACGGCGAGCTCTCGTCCGAAGGCTCTTCGGTAGCGGAAGGGATCGGGCAGGGGCGTATCACCGCCAATCTGGAAGGCGCGCCGGTCGACACGCAGTTCCGCATTTCCGACGAGGTAGGCCTGCAGTGGGTTGCCAGTCTCCTGCGCGACGAGGGGCTGTGCCTCGGGCTTTCCAGCGGCATCAACGTGGCTGGAGCCGTTGAGCTGGGGAAACAGCTGAAGGCCGATGGCATCGCCAATCCGCGCGTTGCCACGATCCTGTGCGATACCGGCTTCCGGTATCTTTCCACGCTCTACAACGCGCAGTGGCTGCGGGATAAGGGCCTGCCCGTTTTCGACTGGCTAGGTTCAGCTTCGGCCGAGTAGGGAGAGGGCATGGTACTCGATCCCAGAGACCTCTTGCGCCCCCGAGGCCCCTCCAACGAGCCCGTCCCGCTGGCCGGAACGCGTGCCGAGCGAATCCAGCGACTCCAGATCGGACTGTTCGGAATCCTCGCCATGGTCCTGCTGGTGGGTCTGGCCGACGTGGTGATCAGCCGGGCCGAACAGACGAGGGCGGCGGCGGTGCCCGAAGCGGCGCCGACCGTGGAGCCGACCGAAACGGCGGCGCCGCGCGATCCGCTGGCGGATGCCGGCGTGGTTCCGGAATTGCCCGCCGAACCGACTTCCACCGCGTCTCCGGGCGCGGGGCAGCCGACAGGCGATGTTCCGCCGCCAAACCAGTCAACCGGCAATGCGCCGCAGGAATAGGCTGCTGGCCGCCCTGGCCGTGTGCTCTGCAGCGATGGCATCGGCTGCGCCCGTGCACGCGCAGGACGATCGGCCAGACCTGGCGCTCATGGGCACGGTGCCGATCTACTGGGGCGAGGCTGCCGGATTCGACGAACTGCTTTCCGGGGAAGCGCCCGTCCACTGGGCCCGCGCAGTTCTGGAAGAGGACTTTGCCCTCGCGCCGGTCGACTACCTTTCGCCAGAAGCTCTCGCGGGGCATCGCTATCTCCTGATGGCGCAGCCGCGCGGACTTTCGGGTGAGGAGAATGTCGCGCTCGACGCCTGGGTGCGCGAGGGCGGCACGCTGTTGCTGTTCGCCGATCCCATGATGACGGGCGAATCCCGCTTCCACATCGGGGATCGCCGCAGGCCGCAGGACGTCACGCTCCTTTCGCCCCTGCTGGCGCACTGGGGCCTGGAACTGTTCTTCGATGCCGCGCAGCCTGCCGGATCGCAGACAGTGGATCATTTCGGCGATCCCCTGCCGGTGAACATGCGCGGCGAGTTGCGCCATTCGGGGGAAGCAAGCTATTGCAGCATTCCGGGAGACGGCCTGCTGGCGCATTGCGCCATCGGGGAAGGGCAGGCGCTGATCGTGGCCGATGCCGCCATGCTCGATCTGTCCGGTCCGCAGGAGCACGCCGATAGCGCGCTGCGAAATCTGCTGGCGCATGTTTTTCCAGAAATCGGGGATGACGCGGGAAAGCGCGCGCCGGAGGTATCGCGGCACGCGGAAAACGGCGGAATCCCGCCGTCCCACGGCGATCATCATGAGTCTGCAGGCCAGGGAGAAGGCCAAAACCCGCCATAGCGATATCAACAATTTATCGGCTTCTCCCACAATTTCCCGCAATTTCCCCTTCCATCCCGCGCTCGCCCGCGTTATTTAGTGATTCCATCGGACAACAAGCCCGTGATGCGCCTCGCTAGGGGCGAATGGGCCGTGCTCGTGCGCGGCTCATGGCGGGGAAGGCGTGTCCGGCAGTGGAAACACGAATTGAGGGATTGGGGCTCTTGGCGCAGCGGCCAGCAGGATACAGGGGGCAGGGCTTTTCGCTTCGCGGCGAAAAGGGCCGGTTCGTCCTGCCGCCGCTGTTCCGCAAGGTCTTTGCCGAACTGGGCGACGAGGGCGTCCTGTGCGTCGCCAAGCACCACAAGTACCCCTGTCTGACGGCTTTCGGCCCCTCGCGCACCGAGAACTTCGAAGACATCCTCGACAAGGAAGAAGAGAACGCGGTCCGCCGCGACCTCGATTTCGACCGCGACCTGCGCTCCACCCAGATGTGGACCTTCACCGAGGTGCCCTTCGACAAGAGCGGTCGCTTCATCCTGCCGCCGCGCTTCTGCAAGGTGGGCGGGATCGGCGACAACATTTGTTTCCTGGGCGGCGGCCAGTTCCTGACCATGTGGGACCTCGACCGGCTGGGCCAGATGGAAGGTGGCTGGGAAGACCAGTACGAGCTGTGCCTGGCGGAAGCCGAGGAAGCCCGGGCAAAGGCGGAAGGGCGCAAGAAGTGACCGCGCCCGCTCCCCACGTCCCCGTCCTGCTCGACGAAGTGATCGAAGCGCTCGCTCCGCGCCCCGGCGACGTCATCATCGATGCCACCTTCGGCGCGGGCGGCTACACGCGTGCCATCCTGGAACGCGGTGCGACGGTGCACGCCTTCGACCGCGACCCCGATGCCATCGAGGCCGGCAGCGCGTGGGACGAAACGCGCGAGGATCCCCCGCGACTCGTTCTGCATCACCGGCGCTTTTCCGAAATGGTCGACGCCATGGAAGAGGCCGGGATCCGTCAGGTCGACGGCGTGGTCATGGATATCGGCGTTTCCTCCATGCAGCTGGATCAGGCGGAGCGTGGCTTTGCCTTCTCCATCGACGGTCCGCTGGACATGACGATGAGCCGGTCGGGCCCGACCGCTGCCGACTTCGTGAACGAGGCGGCGGAAAAGGACATCGCCGACGTGCTCTACCAGTATGGCGAGGAACGGCAGTCGCGCAGGGTGGCCCGCGCCATCGTCGCCGCGCGCCCGCTCTCGACCACCGGCGAACTTGCCGAGGTGGTTCGCAAGGCGCTGGGCCATCGTCCGGGCGACAAGAAGGATCCCGCCACCCGCACATTCCAGGCCATTCGCATTCATGTGAACGGTGAGCTGGACGAACTGGCCGAGGGCCTGTCCGCCGCCGAGCAGTTGCTGGGCGAGGGCGGCCGGCTCGCCGTCGTCAGCTTCCACAGCCTTGAAGACCGGATGGTGAAGAAGTTCCTGCGTGATGCCGCCAATGCGAATCCCCGCGGCTCACGCCACCTGCCCGAAACGCGCGACCTGCCCCTCGCGCGTTTCGGGCAATTGTCCAAGACGATCCGCCCGTCGCAGGCAGAGATCGACCGCAACCCAAGGGCGCGCTCCTCCACCCTGCGCGCCGCCGTCCGCACCAACGCACCTGCCCGAAAGGATGTCGCATGACTCCCCACAGCCGTATCCGCCGCATTGGCTGGCTCGCCGCACTCGGCACGTGCATCGCCCTCTACGCCCTGCTGCACCTGAAGGTGAACGCGGTCCATGCCGACGTCGTGCGTGCCGAGCGCGAGATAGTTCGCCTCGAGGAGCAGAACCTGCTGCTCGAAACCGAATTCCTGACGCGCTCCAGCCAGGTCCAGCTGGCGGCATGGAACAGGGTCGATTTCGGCTTCGAGGCCCCGCGTGCAGAGCAGTTCCTTGAGAGCCCGATGCAGCTGGCCAGCTTTGGAAGTCCGCGCGGCGTCGATGCCCCCGCACCGATCCGCCTCGCAGGAATGACCACCGGAGAGGACATGCCGGAATTCCCCCAGCTGGTCTCTCCGCTGACCGGCGAGCCGGTGGACGAGCGCGTGCTGGGAAGCGATGGGCCTGAGGGCGGAAACCTTGCCGTCACGCTTGCGTCGGGCCCCCTGCGCGTAGCGATCGCCAACCCTTCCGTCATCGCCAAGGCAGACGTCGTTCTTGCAGGAGCCGCCGTGCGGTGACCACCTTCGCAGCCCCGCACACGATCATCACCGGCCAGGCGGGGCGCGTCGATCATCGCCGCCGCGCCTTGCTGATTGCGCACCTGCGCCTGCTGCTGATCGCCGCGGCGTTCCTGTTCGTGGCCGCCGTGGCGCTGGTGCGCATCGCCTGGATCGGCACCGTCGAACCGGGACCGGCGGAACGCTCGATGGCCGAGGCTCTCCTGCCCCCGCGCGGCGAGATTACGGACCGCAACGGCCTGCCCCTGGCGCGCGCCTTTCCCGCCTATGCCCTCTGGTTCAATCCCACCGCCATGGCCGAAGGGGGCGACGGCGGCCCTCCGCTGATCAAGTCGCCCGAGGAAGTCGCGGCGGAACTCAAGGCGATATTCCCCGATCTCGACACGCACGAAGTGACCCAGCAGCTGCGCTCGGGCCGGGCGGGATACCTGCGTCGCCGCGTGCTTCCCGAGGATGCGAACCGCGTGATCGCCATCGGCGAGCTGGCGCTGGAACTGCCGCGCGAGACGGACCGGCACTATCCGCAAGGTTCGCTGGCGGCGCACGTGCTAGGCTACGTGGCGGCCGACGGGCACGGTCGCGTGGGCATGGAAGCGGTGCTGGACGAGCAGCTGCTTGACCCGGTGCGCCGCGCCGATCCGGTGGCGCTCTCCATCGACATGCGCGTGCAGGGCGCGCTGGAGGATGAACTTCGCAGCGGCATGCTGGCAGTGGACGCCGTCGGCGCTGCCGGGATCGTGCTGGACGTCGACACGGGCGAGGTGCTTGCCCTGGCATCCTTGCCCGAATTCGATCCGAACGAGGTGAAGACCTCCGACGTCAAGGTGACGCAGGAGCAGTATGACCGCGGGATTACCGCCCCGGCGTTCAACCGCGTGACGAACCAGGTCTACGAACTGGGCAGCACCTTCAAGCCGCTGACTGTGGCCGCGGCCATCGACAGCGGCTCGATCACCGATCTCTCGCGCCGGTACGGGGCCACGCCCTACGTGGCGCAGGGGCGCACGATTCGCGATTCCCACCCCCTGGGAGCTTCGCTGAACACGCCGGAAATGCTCATTCACTCGTCGAACATTGTCACCGGCCATATCGTCGACGAGATGGGCGCTGCCACGCTGCGCAGCTACATGGCCGACCTCGGCATGAACGAGCGTCCCTATATCGAGTTGCCTGCGCGCGGTTTCCCGATCTGGCAGTCGGGCGAGTGGTCGCGCATCCGGGGGATCACCGTGGGCTATGGCCACGGCCTTGCGGTAACGCCGCTGCATCTTGCCTCTGCCTATGCGGCGATGGTGAACGGCGGCATCTGGCGCCCGGCCACCCTGCAACGCGTCGAGCCCGGCAATGCGCCGCGCGGTCGACGCGTGTTCAAGGCCAGCACCAGCGCACGGATGAACCAGCTTTTGCGGATGATTGCCGTCTACGGTACGGGTCGTAACGCCAATGCTCCCGGTTTCAGGGTCGGCGGCAAGACCGGCAGCGCCGAGAAGCCCGGTGCGGGCGGCTATCGCCGCTCTTCGCTCGTTTCCACCTTCGCCGCCGCCTTTCCCATGGACGATCCGCGCTACGTGGTGATCGCCATGCTGGACGAGCCGAAGGGCACCGTCGCCAGTTCGTACCAGCGCACGGCGGCGTGGAACGCGGCACCGATCGTGGGCCGGCTTGTTCCCCGTATAGGGCCGCAGCTCGGCGTGCTTCCCGACGCCGACCGCGATATCGACCTGACAGACCTGCGCCCGCTTGTAGGGGACGTTGACTGATGCGACTTTCCGACCTTGCCAAGACGCTGGGCACCGATGCCGGGGATGCCGGCGAAACGCGCGTGACGGGCTTCGCCATCGATCACCGCAAGGTGGCGCCGGGCAATGTCTTCGGGGCGTTCCAGGGCACTGCCGTCAATGGCGAGGATTTCATTCCCGCAGCGATCGCCAGTGGCGCCGTGGCCGTCGTCGCTCGTCCGGAAGCGAAGGTGGAAGGCGCGCTGCACCTGGCGGATCCGACGCCGCGCCGGGCATTCGCCCGCGCCGCATCGTCGTTCTTCCGGCCCACCCCCGGCACGGTTGTCGCGGTGACGGGGACCAACGGCAAGACCTCCTGCGTGGAAATGACGCGGCAGATCTGGCGCATGTGCGGCGAACGCGCGGCCAGCATCGGCACGCTGGGCGTCACCACGCCGGACGAAAGCGTATCCACCGGCCTTACCACGCCCGATATAGTCACTTTCCTGTCGAACATGACGGGCCTTGCGCGCGAGGGGGTGACCCACGTCGCCTACGAGGCATCGAGCCACGGGCTCTCGCAGTATCGCAACGAGGGACTGCCGGTTCATGCAGGGGCCTTCACCAACCTGAGCCGGGACCACCTCGATTACCATCCCGACATGGAGGATTACTTCGCAGCCAAGATGCGGCTGTTCTCCGAGGTGGTCGACGACGGCGGCACGGCGGTGATCTGGGCCGACGACGAATGGTCCAAGCGCGTCATCGAAGTGGCCCGAACGCGCGGTCTGCGTCTGTTTACGGTTGGCGAACAAGGTAAAGATATAAACCTCATTTCCCGCACACCCAGCCCGCTGGGGCAGGAACTGAAATTCGTCCACGCGGGCCGCGCCCACGCCATCAGGCTGCCGCTGATCGGCGCCTACCAGGTTTCCAATGCGCTGGTTTCCGCCGGTCTGGCGCTGGCAACCGGTACAGACGCCGCGCAGGTCTTCGACGCGGTTTCCCGCCTGCAACCGGTTCGCGGGCGGCTGGAACGCGCAGTGATTTCCACCAAGGGCGCGCCCGTTTATGTGGATTACGCCCACACCCCGGATGCCCTTGCCGCGGCAATTGCTGCATTGCGTCCCCACGTGAATGGTCGCCTCATCACAGTATTCGGCGCGGGCGGGGACCGCGATACCGGCAAGCGCGGGCCGATGGGCGAAGCTGCCGCCTCGGGCAGCGACCTGGTGATCGTGACGGACGACAATCCGCGCGGCGAGGACGCCGCCAGCATCCGCGAAGCGGTGATGCAGGGTGCGGGTGAAAAGGCGCGCAACATCGGCGGACGGCGTGACGCCATTGCCGCCGCGATTGCCGAGGCTGGCAGCGACGACATCGTGCTGGTCGCAGGCAAGGGACATGAGCAGGGACAGATCGTGGGATCGGGAGACAACATGCGGGTATTGCCCTTCGACGACGTAACCGTCGCGCGGGAATGTGCAGCCGAGCTGGCAGCGGAACACAAGCGGTGAGCGCTGCGCTCGACCTGCTGCGCTGGCCGCGTGCCGGCTCCGACACCGCTCGGCTGGCGCTATGGACGTCTGCCGAGATCGCGGCCGCTACAGGCGGGACCTGTTATGGTGAATTTCAGGTTAGCGGCGTCGAAATGGACAGCCGCGACGTGCGCGGCGGCGACCTGTTCGTGGCATTGAAAGGCGAAGCGATGGACGGCCACCGTTTCATCGACGCCGCCTTCGCCAACGGCGCAGCCGCGGCGCTCGTCGACAGGGAAGTCGATTATCCGCACGTGCGGGTGGAGGATACCACCAAAGCCCTGCAGGCGCTGGCCCAGGCAGCGCGAGAGCGCGCCGCGGCCCGGATCGTCGGCGTCACCGGATCGGTCGGCAAGACCGGGGTGAAGGAAGCCATCTTCACCGCTCTTGAACGAACCAGCCGGGGGCGCGCGCACCGCAGCGTGCGCAGCTACAACAATCACGTGGGCGTGCCGCTTTCACTATCGCGCATGGCACCTCGCAGCCGCTTTGGCGTGTTCGAGATGGGCATGAACCATGCCGGCGAGATTTCCGGGCTGACGGTGCAGGTTCGCCCGCACGTGGCCGTCATCACCACCATCGCGCCCGCGCATATCGAGAACCTTGGAAGCATGGAGGCGATTGCCTCCGCCAAGGCGGAGATCTTCGAGGGGCTGGAAAAGGGCGGGACAGCCGTGATTCCCGCCGACAGCGACCATTTCGATCAGCTGCGCGAGGCCGCCGCCCGCGCCGGCGCGAAAGTCATCGGCTTCGGCCGCTCCCGCCGTGCCGACCTTCGCCTGCTCGATGCCGTGCCCGATGGCTCCGGCGGGTCGCTGGTGACCGCAGCGATGGGCGACATGCGCCTGTGCTTCACGGTGGCCGAACCGGGCGAACACTGGATCGACAATGCTCTTTGCGTAATGGCGGCCGTTCATGCGGCAGGCGGCGATCTGGGTGCGGCTGGGCTGGCGCTGGCCGAAATGGGCGGATTGAAGGGTCGCGGCGCGCGGATGCGGGCCAAGGTGCCGGGCGGCCACGCCCTGATCATCGACGAAAGCTACAATGCCAATCCCGCATCGATGCGGGCAACGCTTTCGCAACTTGGCCACACGCCCGCCAACCGGCGCGTGGCGGTGCTGGGTAGCATGAAGGAACTGGGCGATTTCTCCCCCGCCTTCCATGCCCAGCTGGCAGAACCGATCCGCGCCGCGAAGATCGATCACCTGGTCATGGTGGGCGAGGAGATGCTCTCCCTCGCGCGTGAAATGGGGAAAGACGGTGGCGATACGCTTGGCAAGGGGCCTTCCTTTGCCCATTGCGGAAATGCGGGCGAGGCGATCGCCGCCTTGCAGGAGTTCGGCCTGACCGGCGGAGACGCCGTGCTGGTCAAGGGTTCCAATTCGGTAGGGCTCGCCCGCGTCGTGGATCATTTCACAGCCAGGGAAGGCTGACGCGCGCGCCCATGTTCTATTATCTCGCCGAAATGCTTGAATTCGAGGGGATCTTCAACCTCGTCCGCTATCAGACCTTCCGCGCCGGCGCCGCCATGATGACGGCGCTTTTCATCGGGCTGATCATCGGGCCGAAATTCATCAACATGCTGCGCGTACGGCAGGGCAAGGGACAGCCGATCCGTCTCGACGGACCGGAATCGCACCAGAAGAAGGTGGGAACGCCCACCATGGGCGGTCTGATGATCCTTACGGCCCTTTCGATTTCGATGCTGCTGTGGATGGACCTTTCCAACCCGTTCCTGTGGGCGTGCCTGGCCGTGACCCTGGGCTTCGGACTGATCGGCTTCCTCGACGACTACGACAAGGTTTCCAAGAGCAGCCACAAGGGCGTGCCGGGCAGGGTGCGCCTGCTTGGCGAATTCCTGGTGGCTGGCGTCGCCACCTACATCATCGTGCAGGAAGTCGGTTCGACCGCGCTCTACCTGCCGTTCCTCTCCGCTACCGGGCTGGAGCTGGGGTGGTTCTTCTATCCCTTCGCAGCCACGGTGATCGTGGGCGCGGGCAACGCGGTCAACCTGACAGACGGGCTCGATGGGCTGGCCACCATGCCCGTCGTGATAGCTGCCGGCGCCTTCGCGCTGATCTGCTACCTGGTGGGCCGCGCGGACTTTTCCGAATACCTCGGCATTCCGCACGTCCTTTCGGCGGGTGAACTGGCCATCATGTGCACGGCGATCATGGGCGCCGGGCTTGCCTTCCTGTGGTACAACGCCCCGCCCGCCGCGGTGTTCATGGGCGATACCGGGTCGCTGGCCCTTGGCGGCGCGCTGGGCGCGATTGCCGTTGCCAGTCACCACGAGATCGTGCTCGCCATCATCGGCGGACTGTTCGTGCTCGAGGCGGTCAGCGTCATCGTGCAGGTTTTCTGGTTCAAGCGCACCGGCCGGCGGATTTTCCGCATGGCTCCCATCCACCACCATTTCGAACAGCTCGGCTGGAGCGAGAGCAAGGTGGTGATCCGCTTCTGGATCATTGCCATCGTGCTCGCCACCATCGGGCTCGCCACGTTGAAGCTCAGGTGATCACGGCCAAGGTCTTTTCCGGCAAGAAATACTGCGTGCTCGGGCTCGCCCGATCCGGGATGGCCACGGTGGAAACGCTGCTGGCCAGCGGTGCACAGGTCACCGCCTGGGATCGGCGCGAGGAACCGCGCGCGGATTTGCAGGGCCGCGCGGCGATCGCCGATCCGCTCGAGAGCGATCTCACCGGGTTCGACGCCATCGTGGTTTCGCCGGGCGTTCCGCTCAACAGCCATCCCATTGCCGAAAGGGCACAGGCCTCGGGCGTGCCGATCATCGGCGACGTCGAACTTTTTGCCCTGGCCCGGCCCGAACTGCCGCCGCACCAGGTGGTGGGCATCACCGGCACCAACGGCAAATCGACCACGACCGCTCTCGTCAACCACCTGCTGTCGCAGGCGGGGGTTGCCACCCGCATTGGCGGCAACATCGGCTTGCCGGTGCTCGGGCAGGAGCCGCTGGAGGAGGGCGGTGTCTACGTCTTCGAGCTCTCCAGCTACCAGATCGACCTGACCCGCTCGCTCGCCTGCGAGGCGGCGGCGCTGATCAACATCACTCCCGACCACCTGGATCGCTACGTGGACTTTGCCGCCTACGCCTTTGCCAAGGGCCGGTTGTTCGCGATGCAGGGCTCGAACCAGTTCGCCGTCTTCGGCTGCGCCGATGCGCCCACCAGCGCCATTCAGCAGGCCGAGGCGGCACGGCGTCCGGAAGGGCTGGCCGTCTGCGCCGATGCCTGGGCCTGGGAACCTCTGCAAGCGGACTGGCCCAGCCTGCAGGGACCGCACAACCTGCAGAACGCGGCCATCGCTGCGGCACTGACGCAGCACCTGGGCATCTCGCGAGAGTGCCTGCTGGAAGGACTGTCGACCTTCGCCGGACTGCCGCACCGTATGGAGCGGATCGGGGAGTGCGACGAAGTGCTGTTCGTGAACGACAGCAAGGCGACCAATCCCGCCTCCACCGCGCCCGCACTGGCCGCCTTTCCGCCGACCGGCTCGCATCCCCGCATCCACTGGATCTGTGGTGGTCTGGCCAAGGAAGACAACCTCAACGACTGCAAGCCGCACTTCGCGAACATTGCCCGTGCCTACACCATCGGTGAGGCCGGTCCGCTGTTTGCCGACCTGCTGGAACCCTACATGCCGGTGGAGCGCTGCGAACTGCTGGCTGAGGCGGTTTCACGCTGCATCGCCAAGGCCGAGGCGGGCGACGTCATACTGCTGAGCCCCGCCTGCGCCAGTTTCGACCAGTTCCGCGACTATGAAGTGCGCGGCGACACCTTTCGCGACATCGCCGCCAGCCTTGGATGCGAAACCGACGTCCCGCGGTGCACCCTCGATTCGAGGTCGGCGGCATGACCACGCAGCCGATCTATATTCCGCGCAGCGGGGGCGGCAGCGAAGAGCGCAATCCGCGCCTGCCGCGCGATCGCAAGCGCGAGCTGCGCATCTGGTGGCGGGAAATTGACCGCTGGCTGCTGTTCTTCGTGCTGTTGCTGATGGCGGTGGGAACGCTGGCCGTCGCGGCAGCATCGCCCGCCAGCGCGCACAGGCTTTCCACCAGCGAAGAAACGCTGCCCGATCTGTATTTCTTCTGGGCCCATGTGCGCTGGCAGATCCTGGGGCTCTGCGTGCTTTTCGGCACGTCGCTCTTGCCCCGCGAAACGATGAGGCGCGGCACGATCCTCTTCGCCGGTGCCATGCTGGTCCTGCTGTTCCTGGTTCCTTTCATCGGCTACGAGGTGAACGGTGCAAAGCGCTGGATCAGGTTCGGCCTGGGGATGCAGCCCAGTGAATTCCTGAAGCCGGCTTTCGCCATTACCATGGCTTGGATCCTGTCGTGGAAGCTGCGCGATCCGAAGCTTCCGGTCATCGGCATCTCGGGCGCCTTGGTCGGCCTCATCGTGGTCCTCGTCATGGCGCAGCCGAACCTTGGTTCGGCGGTGCTGTTCATCGGCGCGTGGCTGGTGATGGTGATGCTCGCCGGCCTGCCTCTCCAGCGGATCGGGATGCTGCTGGGTGCGGGACTGGCCGGCATGCTGCTGGCCTACCTCTTCTACGATAACGCGCGCCATCGCATCGACTCGTTCTTCGGCGGGCCGACGGCCTACGATCACGTAGACCTTGCCAACCGCACGCTGACGGGCGGCGGCTGGACCGGCAGCGGCTTCTGGCTGGGCGAGAACAAGATGCGCCTGCCCGAAGCGCATACCGACTACATCTTCTCCGTGATCGGGGAGGAGATGGGGCTGATCGTCTGCGCCATCATCGTCATCCTCTACCTCTGCATCATCCTGCGCACCCTGATCCGCCTGGTGGAAGAGGACCGCCTGTTCATCATCCTTGCGGCCAGCGGCCTTATCGCGTTGTTCGGCGGCCAGGCCTTCATCAACATTCTGGTCAATCTGCAGCTTTTCCCCAGCAAGGGCATGACCCTGCCCTTGGTGAGTTACGGCGGATCGTCGACAATAGCGCAGTGTTTCACGATCGGGCTGCTGCTGGCGGTAACGCGGCGCAACCCCTTCCTTGCGCGGGAACCTTTCGACGTGCGCGACGCACTGGAGAAGGAGGACGATCAATGACCAGCTCTTCGCGCCATTTCGTATTGGCCGCAGGCGGTACCGGCGGCCACCTTACCCCGGCCTTCGCGCTGGCGCACGAGCTGGAGCGGCGCGGCCACCACGTCGCGCTGATTACAGACGAGCGGGGCAAGGCCATTCCGGGCAAGCCCGATTTCCTGACGGCCCATGTCCTGCCAGCAGGCCGCTTCGGCAAGAACCCGCTGCGTTGGCCTTCCGCTATCGGTTCGGTGCTGGAAGGGCGCAAGATGTCGCAGCGCCTTTACGAAACCTTCGGCCCGACCGCAGTGGTCGGCTTCGGCGGCTATCCCGCGCTGCCGGCACTGCTGGGCGCGCGGGGCATGAGAATTCCCACCGTGATCCACGAACAGAACGCCGTTCTGGGCCGGGTGAACCGGCTGCTGGCCGGGCGCGTGGATGCGATCGCGCTCGCCTATCCCGATGTCGATCGCCTGAAGACCAAGCACGAAAGCAAGACCCACCTGGTGGGCAATCCCGTGCGTCCCGGCGTGCTGGCGCTGCGAGACCAGGAGTTCCCCGCCTTCACCGAAGACGGCCTGTTCCGCGTGCTGGTGACCGGCGGGAGCCAGGGCGCCCGCGTCCTTTCGGAAATCGTCCCGGACGGGCTTTCCATGCTTCCGCCCGCCCTGCGCAACCGCCTGCAGGTGACGCAGCAATGCCGCCCGGAAGATCTCGATGCCGTACGCGCACGTTATGCTTCCCACGAGATTCCGGCCGAACTGGCCACCTATTTCGAGGACATGGCCGCTCGCCTTGCCGATGCGCACCTGTTCATCGGCCGGGCCGGCGCATCGACCATTGCCGAGCTGACCGCCGTGGGTCGTCCGGCCATCCTCGTGCCGCTGCCCATCGCGACCGACGATCACCAGGCCGCCAACACGCGCGAAATCGTGAAGGCCGGCGGTGCTCGCTCGATCCGCCAGACCTCTTTCACGGCCAAGGAACTCGCCAAGCAGATCGCTGCCATGGCGCAGCGCCCGGAAACACTCGCCAACGCTGCCCACGCCTCGTGGAACTGTGGACGGCCCGATGCGGCCAGAGACCTTGCGGACCTGGTGGAAAGCTTTGGCGGCTCCGACATTCAGGACGTCATCCGCGTCGGCTCCAACAATGCTCGCGGCGCCACCCAGGGGGCGACGGCCGGGCAGACCGCTTCGCGGGAGCGGGTCGAATGAAGGCGATCGGCACCGACATCGGGACGATCCATTTCGTCGGCATCGGCGGCATCGGCATGTCCGGCATTGCCGAGGTGATGGATAACCTGGGCTACAGCGTCCAGGGCTCCGACCTCAGCGACGGGCCGCGCGTTAAGGCGCTGCGCGACAGCGGTATCCCGGTGGCCATCGGTCACGATGCTGCGAACCTGGGCGATGCGGCCGTCGTGGTCACCTCCACCGCCGTGAAGCGCGACAACCCCGAGGTTGCCGCCGCGCTCGAGGCACGCATCCCCGTGGTGCGCCGCGCGGAAATGCTTGCCGAACTGATGCGCCTGAAACGCACCGTGGCGGTGGCGGGCACGCACGGGAAGACCACCACCACCAGCATGGTGGCGGCGCTGCTGGACGCAGGCGGCGTCGATCCCACGGTGATCAACGGCGGCATCATCGAAAGCTACGGTTCCAACGCGCGGCTGGGCGACAGCGACTGGATGGTGGT
The DNA here is from genome assembly GCF_036321025.1 of Aurantiacibacter hainanensis. Classification (NCBI taxonomy): domain Bacteria; kingdom Pseudomonadati; phylum Pseudomonadota; class Alphaproteobacteria; order Sphingomonadales; family Erythrobacteraceae; genus Aurantiacibacter; species Aurantiacibacter hainanensis. The sequence continues at coordinate 595,045 of NZ_JAZAPB010000001.1, read as the reverse complement.
GGAGGCCGACGAGAGCGACGGCAGCTTCCTGCGGCTGGATGGCACCATCGCGGTGGTCACCAACATCGATCCCGAACACCTCGATCACTACGGCAGCTTCGACGCGGTGAAGGATGCCTTCGTCCAGTTCATCGAGAACGTGCCGTTCTACGGCGCGGCGGTGCTCTGCCTTGACCATGATGAGGTGCGCAACGTGATCGCCAAGGTGCGCGATCGCCGGGTTATCACCTACGGCTTCTCACCCCACGCCGACGTGCGGGCCGAGAATGTCGTGCCCGATGGCGGGGTGACGCGTTTCGATGCCGTGCAGACCGGCAGGGACGGGGCGGAACTGCGCATAGCCAATATCGAGCTGCCGATGCCCGGTCGGCACAACGTGCAGAACGCCTGTGCGGCCATCGCTGTGGCGCTGGAGATGGGCTGTACGCCCGATGCCATCCGCACCGGCTTCGCGCGCTTCGGCGGCGTGCGTCGCCGCTTCAGCCACGTCGGCACGATCGAACCCGATATCAGGGTGATCGACGATTACGCGCACCACCCCGTGGAAATTCGCGCTGTACTGTCCGCTGCGCGCGACGCGGCGAGCGGGCGCGTGGTGGCTGTCGTTCAGCCGCACCGCTATACGCGCCTGCGTGACCTGCTGGAGGATTTCCAGGGGGCCTTCGGCGACGCCGACCTGGTGTTTGCCGCCCCCGTCTATGACGCTGGCGAGGAGCCGATTTCCGGCGTGGACGAACACGCTCTGGTCGCCGGTCTCAAGGCCCGCGGCCATCGCCACGCGGTCGCGGTGGATGGACCCGCCGACCTCGGACGCCAACTGGCGGGCGAGCTGCAACCCGGCGACATCGTCGTCTGCCTTGGCGCTGGCGATATCACCAGATGGGCGGCGGATCTTGCTGCCGACGTTACCGAATTCCGCGCCATGGAGGGCGCACGATGACAATGATGCAACCCGGCGAATACATGTGGAGCGATGAAGCGCCCGGAGCGGACGACGCGCCTGGCGTGACCGGCCACGTGCCCACCGACGTTCGCGGAGACCTGAAGGCCAATGCCCCGCTGGCGAAACTGGTCTGGTTCAAGAGCGGCGGAACGGCGGACTGGCTGTTCGAGCCTGCCGACCTCGATGACCTCGTCACCTTTCTCGAAAAGCTTGACCCGTCCACTCCGGTCATGGCGCTCGGCCTCGGCTCCAACCTCATCATCCGCGACGGCGGCGTGCCCGGCGTGGTCGTGCGGCTGGGCAAGCCGTTCTCCAGCGTCGAGGTCAAGCGCGACTGCGTGCTGGAGTGCGGCGGCGGAGCGCCGGGCATCCTGGTCGCTTCTTCCGCGCGCGATGCGGGGATCGCCGGCCTGGAATTCCTGCGCGGCATTCCCGGCACGGTGGGCGGCTTCGTGCGCATGAACGGCGGAGCCTACGGGCGCGAAGTGGCCGATATTCTGGTCGACTGCGACGTGGTTCTGCCGGGGGGCAACCTTGTGACGCTGCCGGTCGCGGATCTAGACTATTCGTATCGCCATTCGCGCCTTCCCGATGGTGCCGTGGTCGTGGCCGCCCGCTTCAAGGGCAAGCCGGGCGATCCCGAAGAGATCGGCGCGGAAATGGATCGCATCGCCGACGAACGCGAGAATTCGCAGCCGCTGCGGACAAAGACCGGCGGATCGACCTTCAAGAATCCCAAGGGCACCAGCGCCTGGAAACTGGTGGACGAGGCAGGTTGCCGCGGCCTTACCATGGGCGGCGCGCAGGTGAGCGAGAAGCACACCAATTTCCTGATCAACACCGGCGATGCGACCAGTTCCGACATCGAGGGGCTGGGCGAGGAAGTGCGCCGCCGCGTGGCCGAGAAGACCGGCGTGACGCTGGAATGGGAAATCAAGCGGGTGGGGCGGCCGTAGCGCGATGACTCTTCCAACCGATCTTCACATCCTCGTCCTGATGGGCGGCTGGGCGAACGAGCGCGAAGTCTCGCTGATGTCAGGCAAGGGCGTGGCCGACGCGCTGGAGAGCAAGGGCCACCGCGTGACCCGGCTCGACATGGACCGCGACGTGGCGGCAAGGATCCGCGAAGCCGCGCCCGACGTCGTGTTCAACGCGCTGCATGGCGCGCCGGGCGAGGACGGCACGGTGCAGGGCATGCTAGACCTGATGGGCATCCCCTACACCCACGCAGGGCTCGCCACCTCGGTCATCGCCATCGACAAGGAGCTTACCAAGCACGCCCTCGTGCCGCACGGCATCCCCATGCCCGGCGGGCGCGTGGTGGCGGCAGAGGAACTCTACGAAGGCGATCCGATTGCGCGGCCCTATGTCCTGAAACCGGTAAACGAAGGCAGCAGCGTGGGCGTCGCCATCGTCACCGACGAGAGCAATTGCGGCAATCCCATTTCTCGCGATGCCGAGGGGCCGTGGCAGAAGTTCGCCACGCTGCTGGCCGAACCGTTCATCCGCGGCCGTGAGCTCACCACCGCCGTGATCGACACCGCGAAGGGGCCTCGCGCCCTGGGTGTGACCGAACTGATCGTCGACAGCGGTTTCTACGATTACGAGAACAAGTACACCGAGGGCAGGACCCGGCACATTTTCCCTGCGGACCTTCCGCCGGAGATCGAGCGCCTGTGCCTGGAATATGCCATGCAGGCGCACCGCCGTCTTGGCTGCGAAGGTGTGTCGCGTTCGGATTTTCGCTGGGACGACGAGCGCGGGGAGGACGGCCTGTTCCTGCTGGAAACCAACACCCAGCCGGGGATGACGCCTCTCAGCCTGGTGCCCGAACAGGCGAAAGGCTGCGGCATCGAATATGCCGACCTCTGCGAGATGATCGTGGAGGACGCGCTCCAGCGCGCGGGAAAGACTGGCCATGGCTAGGACGAATTCCCGCAACACGAAGGGTGTGCGCCGGCAGGCCAAGGCGCAAGGCACCAGCCGCAAGGTCCGCTCGGCCCGCAACAGGGGTCAATCGATCCTGGGCCGGATGCTCGGCATGCTGCCCTTCACCGAGGAGCAGCTGCAGAAGGCCTTCACGGTGCTGATCCTGGGTGGCGCGCTGGTGGGGCTCGGCTGGGTGGCGCAGGTTTCCGGGGCGACGGCGCTTGCTTCCGACCGGTTCGCCCATGTCGCCAGCAACGCGGGTTTCAAGCTGAGCCGCGTCGAGGTTCGCGGCACGGAGCGGATGAATTCGATGCTGGTGCACGAACGCGCCTTCGGCCAGCGCGACCTCGCGATGACGCGCGTCGATACCGCAGGCCTTCGGGAAGACCTGCTGCAACTGCCCTGGGTGCAGGATGCCCGCGTTTCGCGACAGCTGCCCGATCTCATGGTCGTGAATATCGTCGAGCGCGAACCGCACGCCGTCCTGCGCCGCGCGGATCGCCTGATGCTGATCGACCCCACCGGCGTGGAACTGGAGCCGATTTCCAGTGCGGATGCGGCCGGCTACCTGCTGATCGAAGGGCCCGCTGCACAGGCGCAGGTCGAAGCCCTGGATACCCTGCTTGACGCCGCGCCGGCCCTGAAAGGCAAGGTCGTGGGCGCCGAATGGGTGGGCAACCGTCGTTGGAACCTCACCTTCGACACCGGCCAGCGGCTCGCGCTACCGCAGGGGGTGGATAGATCTGCCGCCGCGCTCATCAGTTTCGCGCAGGCCGATGGTGTTCATCGCCTGATCGGCGGCGAGGTTGCAAGTTTCGACATGCGCAACCCGCCGCGCATGTACATGCACGTACCGGGCCGTTCCGAGCGACAGGAGCTTTCGATGCAGGCGCGTGAAGCCGAGGAGGAAACCTGATGGTCGGCAACCAGCGTATTGCCCGCGTTTTCGGAGCGGTGAACGTCGGCTCGTTCAGCGTCTCGGCCATGATCGCCGGACTGACCGAGGACGGCGAGATGCAGGTGCTCGGCAGCGGTCACCGCGCCAGCCAGGGCATCAAGCGCGGCTATGTCGTGGACATGGCCGCCGCCACTCATGCCGTAAGGGACGCCCTCGAAAGGGCCGAGAAGCTGGCCGGAACCAGTGTCGATTCGGTCTGGATCGGCTGTTCGGGTGCGGGACTGGCAAGCGAGATCCGCCCGGTGGAAATCGGAATTGGCGGTCGCCGGGTGGAGGAAGAGGATATCGAGGCGCTGCTGATAGCCGCGCGCGAAAGCCTCAATCCCGACGGTCGCACGGTGCTGCATGCGCAGCCCGCCTGCTATTTCCTGGACGGGGCGCACGGCGTTTCCAACCCCAAGGGCCTGCACGCGGACAGGCTGGGCGTGGACATTCACGTCATGCTGGCGGACGGTGCGCCGGTCCGCAACGTCACCGAGAGCGTGCAGAACGCGCACCTCGAGGTGGAGGGGCTGGTTGCATCGCCGCTGGCGACGGGCTTTGCCTGCCTCACCGCGGAGGAGCGCGACCTGGGCGTGGCCATGGTGGAACTGGGCGGCGAAGTCACCAACGTCTCGGTCTATGCTGGCGGGATGCTGGTAGGGCTCACGGCAATCGCCCGGGGGTCTGCCGATATCACCGATGCCATCGCCTCTGCCTTTTCGATCCGCCGGTTCCAGGCGGAAAGGCTGAAGTGCGTTTCGGGCTCGGCCATCGCCAGCCCGACCGACCACCGCGAGATGATACCCATCGCCTCGCCCGCGGAAGAGGGGGCACGGCCCGTTGCCCGGGGCGGGGACGCGTCGGGGCAGGTTCCGCGCGCGGACCTGATCGGCGTCATCACCGGCGAGCTGGACATGCTGATGAGCGATGTCGCCAAGGCGCTGGACTCGATGGGATTTACAGGCGGCGCACCGGGATCGAGCGCGCGCCAGGTCGTGATTACGGGTGGCGGCGCGGAATTGTCCGGTCTTGCCGACTATGCCCAGAGCGTGCTCGGCGTGCCGGTGCGGATCGGCAAGCCGGTGGCGCTAAAGGGCTTGCCCGAAGCGCACAGCGCGCCCGGCTTCGCCACTCTCGTGGGATTGGTGCTGTATGCCTCGGAAGATCCGATAGATATTCGTGCAATCGGATCGCGTTTCACGCATACGGCCAGTTACGGACCGCTCGCCACGCTGATGCGTGCGTGGAGCGCGATGCGCGAATATTTCTGACTGGTTTTCTACCTGTGGATAGTGCGAGAGCCAGCATCCTTTACCACAATGCTTTATGGCAAGAATACGAATGGCAGATTTCCTAGGCCTGCCGAGGAGACGATAAGATGAGCATCAATATTGGCCCGCCTTCGGTGGACGAGCTGCGTCCGCGGATTACCGTGATCGGCGTCGGCGGCGCGGGTGGCAATGCCATCGCCAACATGATCGACGCCGAGATCGAGGGTGTGGACTTCATTGTTTCCAACACCGACGCGCAGGCGCTGAACAGTTCTGCGGCGGAACATCGCATCCAGCTAGGCCCGGAAATCACCCAGGGCCTTGGCGCCGGTTCGCGACCCGAAGTGGGGCGTGCAGCGGCCGAGGAAACCGTCGAGGAGATCGAGCGCGCGCTTGAAGGCGTGAACATGGTCTTCATCGCTGCCGGCATGGGCGGCGGCACCGGCACGGGTGCCGCACCCGTCATCGCGCAGATTGCGCGCGACAAGGGCATCCTGACCGTGGGCGTCGTGACCAAGCCGTTCCTGTTCGAAGGCACGCGCCGCATGCGCGCCGCCGAAAGCGGGATCGAGGAGCTGCAGAAGCACGTCGATACCCTTATCGTCATTCCCAACCAGAACCTGTTCCTGGTGGCGAAGGCGGAAACCACCTTCAAGGAAGCGTTTCAGCTGGCCGACGAGGTCCTGCAGCAGGGCGTGCGCTCCATCACCGACCTGATGGTGATGCCGGGCCTCATCAACCTCGATTTCGCCGACGTCCGCTCGGTCATGGGCGAAATGGGCAAGGCAATGATGGGCACGGGCGAAGGCGAAGGCGACAACCGCGCGCTGGAAGCGGCCGAACACGCGATCGCAAACCCGCTGCTTGACGGCGTGTCCATGCAGGGCGCCAAGGGCGTGATCATCTCGATCATCGGCGGCGAGGACATGAAGCTGCTGGAGGTGGACGAGGCCGCGAACCACATTCGCGAACTGGTCGATCCCGAGGCGAACATTATCTGGGGCAGCGCCTTCAATCCCGATCTGGACGGCAAGATCCGCGTCAGCGTCGTGGCCACCGGGATCGAACAGACCGGGCAGAGGTCGCAGGAAAGCGCGCGACCGCTCGATCTTTCGTCCGCGCGCGGTCCGCGCCGGCCAGGGCTCGCCATTCCGGGCGGCAGCAATGCCGGTTCGCGCGAAGCCGAAGAACTTTCGGCCTCGGACGAGGACGATACGCTGGATCTCAGCATTTCCGACGAGGCCGACGCCGACGCGAGCGAGGACGATGAGCGCGCAGTCCATGCGTCGGGAGGCGATGCCGAGGAAGGTCTCGCCACGCCTGCCGACGACAGTGGCTTCGGCGCGGGCAACGAGGAAGGCTTTTCCGAGGCCGACGATGAATCCGACGATGAGAGCGCCGACGCAGGCGACGCATTCGACCTGACCCAGGAAGCGGACGCGGATGCCGAGACTGCCGAAGATGGCGATGACGAGAGCGAGCAGGACGAATTGCTCCTCGATGCAAGCCGTCTGGCGGAAGCCGACGAGCAGGTTGCCCCCCAGGGCGGCAGGCGCGCGCGTCTTCTGGGCGGAGGTCCCGACGGAGAGGGCGACGACGAAGGCGGCAGCGCCGGGAAGTCCGCTCCCGCGAAGGGCGGCGCGGCACCCGCGGCTGGCAGCACCTTGTTCGAGCGGATGGCCAATCTGTCGAGGCAGGCCCCCGATTCCAGCGAAGACGACGAGGATGACCGGGACGACGATGACGACGGCGATGGCGGCGGTGCGATGCGCATCCCGCGTTTCCTGGGGCGGCAGAACAACCAATAGGCCGGGCGTAAAATCGGGCGAAGCGTTCTCGCCCCGTTCAGCGAGGAATGTATAGTGGGCGGCGAATGATACGCGTGCCTTCGAGAATATTCGCCCTGGCTGCCTGCATGTCTGCAATGCCGGGCCTCCTGCTTTCGCCTGCGTCTTCGCAGGCGCAGGAGGTCGTGCAGGCGCTTCCCGATCCTGCAGCCGAGAACTTGAACGACGCCCTGCGGCGCCTTTCGCGCAATCCCGAAAGCGTGCCTGCGCTGGTGGCCGCGGGTCGTGCCTCGCTGGCGCTGGACGATGTCGCGGCGGCGCTCGGGTTCTTCTCCCGCGCGCAGGCGGTTGCTCCAGAAGACGGCCGGGTGCTGGTGGGCCTCGCCCTGGTTGCCGTAAGGCGCGGCGATGCCGTGACCGCGCTGCAACTGTTCCAGAATGCCGAGGCGGCCGGCGCTGCAATGGCGCCCTATGCTGCCGAACGCGGCCTGGCCTATGATCTCGTCGGCAGGAACGATCGGGCACAGCGGCTCTATCGGCTGGCGCTGTCGCAGGAAGAGAACCCCGAGATACTGCGCCGCCTCGCCCTCAGCTATGCCATTGCCGGGAATGCCGAGGCATCCGAGACGACGCTTCTTCCGCTTCTCCAGCGGCAGGATCGGGCCGCCTACCGCACGCGCGCGTTTGCCCTGGCAATCCGCGGACGCGACGAGGAGGCCATCGCGATTGCCGAAACAATGCTGCCGCCGCGCGTTTCCACGCGGCTGGCGCCCTACCTGCGGTACATGCCGCGGCTGACGCGCGCACAGCAGGCGGCGGCGGCCAATCTCGGCCGTTTCCCCGCGGCGAACGAGGTGGGGCAGGACAGCACCGAAATCGCGTCCTTCACGGAAACCGACACCCCCAGGCAGCAGCAGCCGGCCCGCCGGGCAAGCGCGGCAGAGCGCCTGCAGCCGCAGGGGGAGCCGCTGGGCCCAGTTGCAGCCGAAGCCGAAACCTCGACCACGGGCGAACTTCCGCCGGTGGAGGAAGCGCCCGTCGTGGCAAGCGTCGCTGCCCGGCAGCCCGCGCCGCAGGAGTCCGCGTTTGGTGACGCAAGCTCAGGCGAACTTCCCCCCGTAAATGAAGCCCCTGTCGTGGTGAGCCTTGCCGACGAGCCGCCCCAGCCGCCGGATTCGAGCCTGGGTCAGCAACCCACGTTCCCCGATCAGCAGGTCGCGCAGCCCTCGTTCTCCCTTTCGGAAACATCGGTTAGCGAAGAGCCGGAAGCCGCAGCCTCTATCGCGCAGGCGGCTCCCGAGCCGGAGCCTTCCGTGATCGACCTTGCCGATGCCTTCGCGGACTTCGACCTGGAACGGGCGGAAACGCCCGCGATGGCCGGCGGGGTGGATATCCGGTCGATAGATCCCCCGCGAGAGCGGCCGGCCCCGGCAGTACCCGTGGAGCCCGCGCATCCTTCCCGCCACTGGGTGCAGGTGGCGACCGGACAGGATACCTCTGCCTTCCGTTTCGATTGGCGGCGCATCGTTCGCAATGCTGGCGGCCTGCTTGACGACGCCGAGGCATACAGGGCCCGTTGGGGCCAGACCAATCGCCTTCTGACGGGACCGTTCGACAGTGCCTCGGCAGCGCAGGAGATGGTCAGCGCGCTGGCGGGCGAGGGCGTCGACAGTTTCCGCTTCCACAGCCAGGAAGGCGAGGAAGTTCAGCAGCTTGACTGATCTTGTCCCGCAGTTCTGCCCAGGTTTTCCCAAGCCTTGTTCACACCTTGCCAACAGGCGATCCGGGTTTTGCCCGGCGAACTAGGCGCGCGCGATTGCGCCCGCCATGGTTGCCGCTGCATTAAGCATTCCATGACGTATTGGCAGGCTCGCAAAAGATGAACCCGGAACGCGACACGATCGAGGAAACCCAGGATGCGGCTCCGGTCGACATGCTGGCCGCACTGTTCGAGGCGCATGGCTGGGCAACAGAGCAGATCGGGGACGACGAGGTCCGCTGCGAGGCTCCCGGTGCCTGGACGACTTACCAGGTCCGCGGGATCTGGCGGCAAGAGGATAAGGTGCTGCAGATCCTCTGCCTGCCGGAAATTCGCGTGCCCGAGGCGAAGAAGCGCGGCGCGCACGAACTTCTCGCCCGGATCAACGAGCAGCTCTGGCTGGGTCATTTCGAAATCTGGTCGCAGGGCGGGGTGATCCTCTATCGCCACGCATTGATGCTGGGCGATGACGGCCTGCTCGGTTTGGACATGGCGCAGTTCGCCATCGAATCGGCCATTTCCGAGTGTGACCGGTTCTATCCGGCGTTCCAGTTCGTGCTCTGGGGGGACAAGAATCCGGCCGAAGCGCTGGACGCCGCACTGGTGGATGCAGCCGGCGAAGCTTGATTTCGCGGCCCAGCGTGCCAAGTCATTCCGCCATGACTTACGATTCGATACTGATGGTCGGCTGCGGCAACATGGCCGGAGCCATGCTCGAAGGATGGTTGAAGGGCGGCGTTCCCGCGGAAACCTTCACCGTGATGGACCCCCAGCGCGAGAGCCTGCCCGGCGGCATTCCGGTTTTGCGCGAACTGCCGAAGGAGGGCACGTTCGATGCCATCCAGCTCGGCGTGAAACCGCAGATGCTGGGCGACGTGGCCCCGCAGCTTCAGGACCTGGTGGGCCCGAACACCACGATCCTCTCGATCCTTGCAGGGGTCGAGCTCGAGACGCTGGCAAAGAACTTTCCCGCCGCCAAGGCCAACGTGCGCGTGATGCCCAACCTGGCGGTCTCGCTGGGCAAGGCTCCCGTCGCGCTTGCCGAGAAGGGGCTGGACGATCAGGGACGCGAAGAACTCTACGCATTCATGGCCCACCTGGGAACGCCGAGCTGGGTGAGCGAAGACAAGTTCGACCTCGTCACTGCCCTGGCGGGTAGCGGGCCGGGCTTCGTCTATCGCTTCATCGATGCGCTGAAGGTGGCTGCCGTGCGGCTTGGCCTCGAGGACAAGCAGGCGACAGAGCTGGCGATTGCCATGACCGAAGGGGCATCGGCGCTGGCTGCGCAGTCCGAGCACGACCCCGGCAAGCTGGCCGACATGGTGGCCAGCCCGGGCGGCGTGACGCGCAAGGGACTGGACGTTCTCGACGACGGCGAGGCGATGACCCAGCTGATGACCAAATGCCTTCGCGCCGCACGCGATCGCAGCGTGGAGATGTCGCGCGAAGCCCGCGGCTGACCTTTCTTTCCGGTTAACCCTAGACAACGGTCACCGCGCCCGGTTTTCCTTGAAAATCGGCACCGAAAGTCCGATATTGCCCTCAATCCGGTCCGCAATGTGAGACCGGGCCAAAGGAGTTTTGGAACACATGGCAGATTGGAACGACCACCGTACGACCCGGCAGGGTTTCGGCGTGTCGCCGAGCCAGGCGGGTGATGTCGCCGGCCGCACGACTTTCGATGCGGGCCTGCGCAAGCACATGCTCTCGATTTACAACTACATGGCCTCGGGCGTCCTGCTCACGGGCATCGTGGCGCTGCTTACCGCGCGCTCGGGCCTGGCGGTGCAGTTCGCGCAGGGTCCGCTGATGTGGCTGGTGGCGCTTTCGCCGCTCGCCATCGTCTTCGCGATGAGCTTCGGCCGCAACAAGTTCTCCACGGGCACGCTGCAAGCGATGTTCTGGGGTTTCGCGGTCCTGATGGGCCTGTCGCTCTCGACGCTTTTCCTGCGTTACACCGGTGAATCCATCGCGGTGACCTTCTTCGCAACCTCGGCTGCCTTCGCGGGTCTAAGCCTTTTCGGTTACACGACGCAGAAGGATCTCAGTGGCTGGGGCAGCTTCCTGATCATGGGCGTTGTCGGCCTGCTGGTGGCTATGGTCATCAACTGGTTCGTGCAGAGCCCGGCGCTGATGTATGCCATCAGCTTCATCGGCGTGCTGATCTTCGCTGGCCTCACCGCCTACGATACGCAGCGCCTGAAGCGCGAGTACCTGGCGATCCAGCAGGTCAAGATGTCGAACCCCTCGGCGGCTGCGGCCTACCCGCTGGGCAAGATGGTGATCCTGGGCGCGCTGACGCTGTACCTCGATTTCATCAACATGTTCCTGTTCCTGCTGCAGTTCATGGGCGCGTCCCGCGAATAGCAGGGACAGCCCACCGCCCTGTCGGGACAGGATGAATCGAACACGCGATGCCCGGGGTGCAAAATCTGTGCTCCGGGCATTTTCTTTGTCTTCGCAACCGCCTAGGGCGACAGGAAAGACATCATGCCCGCAGTGGAACAACTGGGGCACGAGAGGAATTGAACTAACAACCATGACAAAGCCTCCCCTCACGATACGGACCATTGCTGCCGCTACCGGCCTTGCCTTGCTGGCGGCCTGCGCCACCGCTCCGCCGCCACCTCCTCCGCCGCCCCCGCCGCCGCCTCCCCCGCCGCCGGTGGTGGAAGCGATCCCGTACCGTCCGGTGCCCCCTCCGCAGGCAGCCTACCGCATGGAGATCCCGGAGAAGGACGCGACGGGAATGCGGCAGACGATCAACACCGGCCTCGCCACGGACGAGGCGGTGTGGCACTTCCGTTCAGGCTGGAACGTGGCCGCGCTCAACTGCCTTCGCGATGTACATACTCCCATCCTCGATGCCTACGGCCAGATGCTGCAGGCAGAGGATTCCCGGCTGGACGAGGCGAATGCCGCGGTCGAGGAGACTTTCCGCGACCTGGCAAGTGATCAGCTGGCCAATGCCGGGGAATCCACCCGGCGCAGCAACGTGAACCGCACGGCCCTGCTGCTGCGGGAAACGCATTCGACCAGCCTGTACAACTATTTCGCATCCCCGCCCGCGCGGTCTCACTTCTGCTCGACAGCGCTCGCGGTTGCGAACGACTATCTGGCCGGGCCGGAGATGGATTTCACCACCTTCGCGATCAGCGGGCTGCAACGCTACGAAATGGCGTTCGAGCAGTTCTACACCGCCTATGAAAGCTACCAGGAAGCCTCGAGCGACTGGGATATGCGTTATGGCCAGCGCTATGGCGCGTCCCAGCCCGGCTGGGTGGCGCTCTATGGCACGCCGGACCAGCAGCGCGCTGCCGGCGTGGCCGTACAGGGCTATCTGCAGGAAGATTCGGTGGCCGTGCCCGATACCGAAACGGGTGCGCTGATCCCGGTAATCACCGTGGATGACAGCACGGCCAGCAGGCCGGTCGTCCAGCCCTTGCCCAACGACGCCCAGGAATAGGGAGGAAGGGGGAGAATTTTCCCCCTTCCATGCCCGGCAAAGTGCCGCTAGATGCCGCTCCTTCCCGGATCGGCCTGGCTGATCTGACGGGGAAGAAGACACTGGAACGGGGCCGTAGCTCAGTTGGGAGAGCGCGTCGTTCGCAATGACGAGGTCAGCGGTTCGATCCCGCTCGGCTCCACCAGTTCCTTTGAAAGGCGTTGTCGGTCCGCCACGGTTTAGCCGGGGAGAAACTGGCGCGACCGGACAAAAGCGCATAAGGGCGCGGGATGCATTTCCTCGATCAGGCCAAAATCTTTCTGAAATCCGGTGCGGGCGGTCCAGGGGCCGTCAGCTTCAGGCGCGAGAAGTATATCGAATTCGGCGGTCCCGACGGCGGCAACGGCGGGAAGGGCGGCGATGTCGTGCTGGAAGCCGTGCAGGGCCTCAATACGCTGATCGACTTTCGCTACGCCCAGCATTTCAAGGCGAAGCGCGGCGGGCACGGAATGGGCCGTGACCGGACGGGCGCTGGCGCGGACGACCTGGTGATCGAGGTTCCCGTCGGCACGCAGGTGCTGGACGAGGAAAAGGAAGAGATCCTCGCCGATTTCACCGAGGTCGGCCAGCGCATAACCCTGCTGCATGGCGGCATGGGCGGGCGCGGCAATGCCAGCTACAAAAGCTCCACCAACCGCGCTCCGCGCCAGCATCAGCCGGGCGAACCTGGCGAGGAGATGTGGGTCTGGCTGCGGCTTAAACTGCTTGCCGACGTCGGCCTGGTCGGCTTGCCCAACGCGGGCAAGAGCACCTTTATCAATGCCGTCTCCAACGCGCAGGCGAAAGTGGGCGACTATGCCTTCACCACGCTGATCCCCAAGCTGGGCGTCGTGCGGCACAAGGGGCGCGAATTCGTGGTGGCCGACATCCCCGGCCTGATCGAAGGCGCTGCGGAAGGCGCCGGGATCGGCGACCGCTTCCTTGGCCACATAGAACGCTGCCGGGTGTTGATCCACCTGATCGACATCAGTCACGAGGACCCCTCGACCGCCATGCGAATCGTGGAGCAGGAACTCGAGGCCTATGGCGCGGGGCTGGAGGACAAGCCGCGGATCGTGGCGCTCAACAAGATCGACCTTGCCGACGAGGAACTGGCGGCAGGCTTCGCGGACGAGCTGATCGAAGCAGGGGCGGACGAGGTCTTTCCGATCTCGGGAGCGAGCGGCAAGGGATTGAACAAGCTGCTGGATGCGGTTCTTCGCTACCTGCCCGAACGCACCGCGACGGAGCAGCCCGGAACCCTCGCTTCGGACGATGAGGCGGCGCCGGAGGAGAAGCCCTGGTCCCCCCTTTGAGGGGCGCAACCAATCTAGACTGGCAAAGCGCGGGGCCATTCACTATCTGGCGGGCCATGCCTATTGAGACACTAGACGACTTTCGCGATCCCGAGAAATGCCGCCGCCTGGTCATCAAGATCGGCAGCGCTCTGCTGGTTGACGGAGCCGGCCAGGTTCGCGTGGAATGGCTGCGCACGATCGTCAACGAGATCGTGACCGCCAAGGAGCGTGGCCAGGAGGTCGTGGTCGTAAGCTCCGGCGCGATTGCCATCGGCGCCAAGCAGCTGAATTTCACCCACGGCGGCCGGCGCACCCTGGCCGAGGCACAGGCCTCTGCATCGGTGGGCCAGATTTCGCTCGCGTCCACATGGTCCAGCCTGTTGACGGAACGTCGCCTCGTCGCCGCCCAGTTGCTGCTGACGCTGGACGATTTCGAACACCGTCGTCGCTACCTGAACATTTCCGCGACCCTGCGGCGCCTGCTGAAGTCGGGCGTGGTGCCGGTCGTGAACGAGAACGACACCATCTCCACCGGCGAGATCCGTTTCGGCGACAACGATCGCCTGGCCGCCCGCGTGGCGCAGGCCTGCGATGCCGACGGCGTCATGCTGCTGACGGATGTCGACGGCCTCTACAATCGCCACCCTGACGATCCGGGCGCCGAACGGCTGGAGGAAGTGCGCGGCGTTACCGACGAGATACATGCCATGGCCGATGGCGGCTCGGGCTCGGGTCTCGGCTCGGGCGGTATGACGGCAAAGCTGCTGGCTGCCGAAATTGCCGAGCGCGCCGGAATCGCGCTCGCCATCATCGACGGGCGCTACGAAATGCCGATGGGCCGGGCCCTTGCCGGGCAGACCGGAACGCTGTTCCTGCCCAAGCGCGAGGACAGCGGCCGCCGGGCATGGATCGGCGGGCGCATGCGCTTCAACGGCGCGCTGACGGTGGACGATGGCTGCGTCGAGGCCTTGCAGAACGGCAAGAGCGTGCTCGCGGCGGGTATCCTGAAAGTGGAGGGCGAGTTCGAGCGGGGAGACATCCTTCCCGTCTACGACGAAAGCCGCCGCATGATCGCCAAGGGCGTGGTGGAATACGACTGGTCCGATGTCGCCTCCATCCAGGGTCACTCGAGCGAGGAGCACGAGGAAATCCTCGGCCACACGCCGCGCTCGGCGGTGATCCACAGGGATCACCTGGTGCTGTTGTGACCATTGCCGTCACCGGCGGCACCGGCTTTGTCGGCCGGGCCGTTCTCGACGAGGCGGCAAAACAGGGATTGGCAACACGGGCGCTGACCCGGCGCGAACAGCCGGAGCGGCAGGGCGTAACCTGGGTGCGCGGTGATCTGGCGACACCCGAAGCCCTAGAAGAGCTGGCGCGCGGCGCCGAAGCGATGATTCATGTCGCAGGGGTCGTAAACGCGCCCGACAAGGCCGGCTTCGAAGCCGGGAACGTCGAAGGCACGAAAGCCGTCATCGCCGCCGCTCGTTCGGTCGGGGTCGACCGGTTCATTCACGTCTCGTCGCTGGCGGCGACCGAGCCTAACCTGTCCGACTACGGATATTCGAAGCGGATGGCGGAAGAAGTCGTTCAGACCAGCGGGCTGGACTGGACGATCGTGCGCCCGCCCGCCGTCTATGGCCCGCGCGACACCGAGATACTGGAACTGTTCCAGGCGGCGCGGTGGCGGTTCGTACCCATGCCGCCCGCCGGTCGCGCTTCGATCATCCATGTCGATGACCTTGCCCGCCTGCTGCTGGCGCTTCGCCGCCCCGGGTCCGAAACCAGATCACGGATTTTCGAGCCTGACGACGGGCGCGCGAACGGATGGTCCCACAAGGAGCTGGCAAGGGCCATCGGAGCGGCGGTGGGCAAGTCGGTCTGGGCGCCGCATGTTCCCCGGAAAGTCCTGATGCTCGGCGCGCGCCTGGACCGGTTGTTCAGGGGAGACGGCGCCAAGCTGACGCCCGACCGGGCAAGCTACATGGCGCATCCGGACTGGACGAGCGCTCTGGAGCGCCGTGTGCCCGCCAGTATCTGGAGCCCGAAAATCGATACCGAACGCGGGCTTGCGGACACCGCCATGTGGTATCGCGATCACGATTGGCTTTAGGCGCCTTCAAATCTTAGCGGGCGGACTTGCGCGGCAATCTCTGATAGGTCATTTGATCGGCGAGGGTCTCAGGTAGCCTCCCGCGGGATGGGAGGTCAGTGGGGGAAAATCGATGGCAAGGCGAGTGAAGCCCGTTTCGCGGCGGTCCTTTGTGGCTCTGGTCAGTGGCGGCATGGCGGCGACGATGATCGGGGCGCCGGCAGCGGCCCAGCAGACCGGCCGGACGGACAGCGATCCTACCGACAAGGTTGGCCAAGGCAGCACCGGTTACACCGACAGCGATCCCGACGATCGCGCGGGCCATGGCCGCACCGGCATGACGGACAGCGATACCGGCACCAATGCCGATCGCGCCGGCTATGGCCGTGCCGGCAGCGAGAACAACGGCGTGACCGATTCCGATCCCCACGATTCCATCGGCAACGGTCGCGGAGGAAACGTGACCGATGCCGACACGGGTTCCAACAGGGACGCTGCGGGCAGGGGGCGCGGCACCGGCACCGGCTATACCGACAGCGACCCGAGTGACGGCGTGGGCCAGGGTCGCAGCGGCCTGACCGACTCCGACGATTCAGACAGGGGCGGCTACGGCAGGGGTCGCGGAACGGGCTAGGCGCGGGTCGCCAGCCGCAGTTGCGTATCATCGGGGGCAGCGGATCCGGCCCCTTTGTTCGAGCAGGACCCATGACAAGCCAGGCCAGCACCCGTTCCGCCAGCGATGCGCTGGCCATGCTAATCGCCCCGCTTTCGCCCGCGGAGTTCTTCGACACATATTACGAGAAATCGTACTTTCGCGGCACGCACAGGCACGCCGCGATCGGCGACCTGCTGAGTATCGACCGCATCGACGAGATCATCGCCGACAGCGAACTGCCCCCGACCTCGATCGCCATGGCCAAGTCCGGCCAGTCGATCAGTCCGGCCGAGTACACTTTCGCCAACGGGGTGGTGGATCGCGGTGCGGTGCTCGACGGGTTTCGCGACGGGGCGACGATCATCCTGCCGCAGCTGCATTTTGCCGACGGCAAGCTCTACGAATTCTGCCTTTCGCTGGAACGCGCGTTCGGAGCGCGAACGCAGACCAACATCTACATGACACCGCCCGGCGAACACGGCTTCGGCGTCCATTACGACGATCACGACGTGTTCGTGCTGCAGGTGGCCGGGGCGAAGGACTGGGAAATCTACGGGGATCGCGAGACCCTGCCCTTTCGCGGCGAGCGTTTCCGGAAGGATCGCGACGATCCCGGGGAACTGAAGGCCCAGTTCGTGCTGGAAACCGGTCAGTGCCTCTACGTGCCGCGCGGCACGGCGCACCGGGCGCTGACCCACGGGGACGGGCCGAGCCTGCACATAACCGTTGGCATACTGGTGCAGACCTGGGCCGACTTTATGCTGGAAGCCGTGGCGGAGGCATCCCTGCGCATCCCGGAAATGCGGCGGTCGCTGCCTCGCGACCTCTTCTTCGACGGCGGCAACCGGGAAGCGCACAAGGCGTCATTCGAACGCCTGGCCAGGGCCATTGCCGACAGTGCCAGTTTCGATGCGACGCTGGCGGCCTTCTCGGGCAATTTCGTGCGCTCGCAGGGTGGCCGGGTGCGTGGCGGGCTGAACGCGCTTTGCCGACCGATCGGGGCCGACGATCGCTTCACGGTGCGCGACAATGTCCTCTACGCCTTCGAGGACTCGCGGGAGGAGGGAGGCGAGGGCCGTCAGATCGTGCTCGCGGGAGCCAGCCTCCCGCTGTCGGACGCGCTGGCAGGGCAATTGCAGGACCGCATCGCCGCAGGATCGCTGTCGAAGTCCGACTTCGACGTGACGGACAACGAGGAGCTTGACGACGTCATCGGCTCGCTCGTGGCCTACGGCCTGCTCGTGCGGGCCTGATCGCGACTTCTACAGGAAGGGTTCGTAACCCGGAGGAAGATCGCCGTCCTCGCCCTT
Source organism: Aurantiacibacter hainanensis (assembly GCF_036321025.1). Classification (NCBI taxonomy): domain Bacteria; kingdom Pseudomonadati; phylum Pseudomonadota; class Alphaproteobacteria; order Sphingomonadales; family Erythrobacteraceae; genus Aurantiacibacter; species Aurantiacibacter hainanensis. The sequence goes on along the minus strand of NZ_JAZAPB010000001.1, from coordinate 577,577 downwards.
CGGCACGTTGACCGAATGGATACCGCATTCGGTCTTGTCCCACCCGCGCCAGCGTCCGGCGCGCGGATCTTCGCCCGGGAGGACGGTGCTGGTGCATGGAGAGCAGCCGACCGACGGATAGCCCAGGGCTTCCAGCGGGTGCCGCGGCAGATTGTGCTCCTCGAAGTAGGCGTCGAGGTCGTCCTTAGTCCAGTCACCCAGCGGATTGACCTTCATGCGTCCATCCTCGACCTCGAACCGGGGCAGGTTCTGGCGGGTGTGGGACTGGAACGCCTTGCGGCCCGAAATCCAGCTGTCGAGACCGGCCTTCGCGCGGTTCATCGGTTCCACCTTGCGGATTTCGCAGCATCCGTCGGGATCGTAGGACCAGCGCATTCCTGTCTCGTCCTTCGCTGCCAGGACCGCGGCGTCGGGCTGGACGACGCTGGCGTTGGTGAAACCCAGCAGGTCTATCACCTGCTCGCGGTAGGAGAGCGTTTCCCCGAACATCTTCAGCGTATCGACGAAGATGATGGGCACGTCCCGGTTCGCCTCGGCAACCAGGTGCAGCAGGACGATGGCCTCGGTGCCGAAGCTGGACACCACCCCGACGCGGCCGAGAGTGTCCTCGGTCAGCAGCGTGCGCAGCATCTCGGGCGCCGGCACACCCTCGAAACGGGCGTTCAGCGCATCGGCATCGACCTGCGTGAAAGCAGGTGCCGTATCGATCCTGTCGATCTTGCGGGCGGGTTCACCCATGCCGCAAGCTCCAGATCGGCGTCTGGCTGTCTGCCGCGGGCTGATAAACGTGATCGAAGCGCTCCAGCGCGGCTGCGGCGTCCTTCTCGTCGAGCGGCCGCTCTGGCGCGAAGGCATCGAAGCCGCAGCGCCGCATGTAGCGGAGCTGGTCGACGAGAACGTCACCCACGGCGCGCAGTTCGCCGGTATAGCCGTGCTCGCGCAGCAGGCGGGCGGCGGAATAGCCGCGCCCGTCGTGGAAGCTGGGAAAGTTCACCTCGACAAGGCGCAGGCGCGAAAGGTGCGGCAGCAGGTCGCGGGCATCGTCGCCCGGTTCGATGCGGACGGCTTCGGCATCGGACTGGTCGAGAAAGGAATCGACGGTAACGGCGGCGATGCCGGCCTGTTCGTCCTCGCGGAAGCGCAGCTGCACCTCGTCGCGACCGGTGCCGAGGTCCACGGTCTTGTGATCAGCCATAAAGCGCCTCCTTGAACGGATCCATGCCAAGCCGGCGATAGGTGTCGAGGAAGCGTTCGCCGTCCTCCCTCTTCTCGAGATAGAGGTCGGCCACGGTTTCCACGGCGTCGACAATCCCGGCTTCGTCGAAGCCCGGACCAGTGATCTTGCCGAGGGAAACGTCTTCCGCTTCGCTGCCACCCAGCAGCAGCTGGTAGTTCTCGACACCCTTCCGATCCACGCCGAGGATGCCGATGTGGCCGGCATGGTGGTGGCCGCAGGCATTGATGCAGCCGGAGATCTTCAGCTTCAGTTCGCCGAGCAGTTCGCCCTTGCCGTTTTCGGCAAAGCGCTCCGAAATCTTCTGCGAGACCGGGATCGATCGGGCATTGGCCAGGCTGCAATAGTCGAGCCCGGGGCAGGCGATGATATCGCCGATGTTGTCTAGGTTGGCGGTGCCTAGACCTGCTTCGTCCAGCTTCTGCCAGAGTTCGTAGAGGCGACCGATCTCGACATGCGGCAGGATGATGTTCTGCGCATGGGTGACGCGGCATTCGTCGAAACTGTATTCCCTGGCGAGGTCCGCCATCAGGTGCATCTGTTCGGTCGTGGCATCGCCGGGGATGCCGCCGACAGGCTTGAGGCTGATGGCAGCCGAGACGTAGCCCGGCACCTTGTGGGGTGAGCAGTTGCGATCGATCCACAAGGCGAAATCGGGGTCGGACCGGTCGGCCTTCTCGGTCAGGCCAACTCCGAATTCGGGCTGCTGGAAGAAGCTGCGGATGCGATCAAGCTCGGCAGAGGGCGGTTCCACTCCCTGTTCCAGCAGGTGAGCGAATTCCTCTTCCACCTGACGAGCGTATTCTTCTGCGCCCATTTCGTGGACCAGGATCTTGATGCGCGCCTTGTACTTGTTGTCGCGGCGGCCGTGGCGATTGTAGACGCGCAGGCAAGCCTCGGCATAGGTCACCATCTGGTCGAGCGGCACGAATTCGCGGATCAGGGGGGCGATCATCGGGGTGCGGCCCATGCCTCCGCCGACGTAGAAAGCCGCGCCCAGCGTGCCCTTGTCGTTCTTGACGATGTTGATGCCGATATCGTGCAGCCGCATGGCCGCGCGGTCCTTCTCCGAGGCGATGACGGCAATCTTGAACTTGCGCGGCAGGTAGGCGAATTCCGGGTGGAAGCTCGACCACTGGCGCAGCAGCTCCGCGTAGGGGCGCGGGTCCACGACCTCGTCGGCGGCGGCACCGGCATACTGGTCCGAACTGATGTTGCGGATGCAGTTGCCGCTGGTCTGGATGGCGTGCATTTCCACCTTGGCGAGATCGGCCAGGATATCGGCGGCGTCTTCCAGCTTGATCCAGTTGTACTGGATGTTCTGCCGCGTCGTGAAGTGGCCGTAACCCCGGTCGTACTTCTCGGCGATGTCGGCCAGGGCATGCATCTGCATGCTGGAAAGCGTTCCGTAGGGGATGGCGACGCGCAACATGTAGGCGTGAAGCTGGAGGTAAAGGCCGTTCTGCAGCCGAAGCGGCTTGAACTGGTCCTCGGTCAGCTTGCCTTCGAGGCGGCGGCGGGCCTGGTCGCGGAATTCCTCCACGCGGGCGTCCACCATGGCCTGGTCGTATTGGTCGTAGCGATACATGTCAGATTACCCAGTCCCAGCCCACGTGATTGGCCGCGGGGACGGCCAGATCGGGGCGAACGGTCGGGCCGAGCGCGCGCACCCGGTCCTTGATATGCGCCGGGCGCGGACCGTCCTCGGTCTGCTCGGCATCGATGGCATAGGCGGCATTCACGCGGCGCGCCGCGCTTTCGGAGGCAATGATGGACTCCGCCTCGTCTCCGGCGTCCACGGCCTCTGTGATGTGGATCGTCCAGCCCTGGCCGTCCCACCAGACGACGGCGCCGGACTTGAGATCGTTGCCGGTAAGGATCTTCACTTCGCCTGTTCCTTGATAATCTGCGCGAGCCTTGCATCCTCGCGCGCGGTGACGTGTCCGATGACGATGAGGGCCGGGCTCTGTACGGCGTGGGACCGAACCAGGCCCGGAAGCCCTGCAAGCGGCCCGCGCAGCACGCGCATGTCGGCGCGGCAGGCGTTCTCGATGATGGCGATGGGCATGTCGGGGGCAAGCCCGTCCGCCATCAGCTTCTCGGCGATCTGGGGCGCGGTCTTCACGCCCATGTAGATCACCAGCGTCCGTCCCTTTCCGGCAAGGCCGGCCCAGTCCTGATCGGAGAGGCCCTTGCACTGGCCGGCAACGAAGCTGACGATGCTGGCATCCTCGCGGTGAGTCAGGGCGATGCCGCTGGCGGCGGCCGCGCCATTGGCGGCGGTGATGCCGGGAACGACTTCTACCGGAACGCCGGCGGAGCGGGCAGCTTCCAGCTCCTCGCCGCCGCGTCCGAAAATGAAGGGGTCGCCGCCTTTCAGGCGCACGACGTCACGCCCGGCGCGCGCCTCGCGCACCAGCAGGGCGTTGATCTCGTCCTGCGGCAGCGTGTGCTTCGAACGGCTCTTGGCGACCGAAACCAGCCGCGCTTCGTTGCCTGCCATGGCGAGGATTGCGGGGGCGACCAGGCCATCGTGAACGATGAGATCAGCGCCCTCTATCAGCCGCGCCGCGCGCAGTGTCAGAAGGTCGGGATCGCCGGGACCCGCGCCCACGAGATAGATCGTGCCCATTTCCATGCCGCACTAGATGCTCGCGCGGTCCGGTGCGTGCCAGTGAGAAAGCTTTGGCGGCACCCTAGGTCAGCTTTATCCGACCTGTTCGCCGGCTTCAGAAGGTGTGGAACTGGAGCAGGTTAAGCGCGACCAGGACCGGCCAGAACCACACGATGTTGCGCGTGACGAGGATGGCGGACAGCAGGCCGACGACAAGCGCGACATGGGCAATCAGGACGACCAGCCATTCGGCGGAAAATCCGCCGTCGAGCAGGGAAGGAATCTGCGTGGCTGCAATCGCAATGGCCGCAAGGGCCAGCGCGGTCCGGCCCGACCAGCCACCTGCCACCAGCGCCAGGAATGCGCCCACCACGAGGCACCGCAGCAGGCTGCGCAGGGCGATGGCGGCCGTGTCGCCCAACGTCAGCGCATCCAGCAGGGCCGGGATCGTCTGCCATCCATCGACTGACGAGTAGAAGGCGAGCAGGGCCGGAATTGCCAACATCGCACCGACCGCCAGCGAGCGCAGGATATGCCTGTCGGGTATCAGGGCCGCCGCCCTGCTCCGCATGTAGAGGATGAACACGAGGAACGGCACAATCACCAGAAGCTGGTTCACAGCCGATAGCCAGACGTTGCCGTCCGCCAGCAGCCAGCCCTGCGCCCGCAGTCGGGAGAGACCTATTGCGACCGCCAGGGCGAGGAGGAACAGCCCGGCCTTTCGCCAGCGCGCATCGACCGCGTATTCCCCCGCCGCCGGTATCAGGCGCGGATACAGCAGTGCCAGCAACCATGCGAGAATGGCCACGGCCCCGTAGGCGGTGATGATGCCTAGATAGTGCGTCATGTTCCCTTGCCTTGGGCCGGGGAACTAGCACGGTGTGTTAAGGGATTGAAACAGTCCGGTCGGACTGGATCAGCTTTTGGTGGAATTGTTTTCCAGCCGCTGGCTGATTGCCGCGACCAGCTGATCGAATTGTGCGTTCGTGCGCAAGTTCAGATCGCGCTGCGGATAGGGGATCTCGATGTCGTTTTCGCGGAAAAGCTGCCAGATGCGGCCGTAGACGTCGGACCGGATGTTCGCGAGACCGCCTTCGGGGTCGGTGATCCAGAACCGCACCTCGAAATCCACCGAACTGTCGCCAAAGGCCATGATGTTGACGCGCGCCTTGGGCGTCTTGAGGATGCGCGGGGTCTCCTCCACCGCCTTGTAGAGCAGCTCCGTCACCAGATCGAGATCGCTGTTGTAGGATACGCCTACCGGTGCCTTCACCCGCACGTCGCGCGAGCTGTAGGACCAGTTCACCACCTGGTTGATCATCAGGTTCTCGTTGGGAATGAGGTATTCCGTCTGGTCGCGCGTCACCACCGAGATCGCGCGGATGCCGATCTTGCGGATCTGGCCAAAACCTTCGTTTCCTGCTGAATCGGCTACGGAAATCACGTCGCCGGGCTTGATCGACTTGTCCATCAGCAGGATGATCCCCGCGATCAGGTTACCGAAGGTCTTCTGCAGGCCGAAACCGATGGCGAGGCCAAAGGCGCCGGAGAACACGGCCAGCGCGGTCAGGTCGATGCCCAGCAGGTCGATCCCGATCAGGAAGGCCAGCGCCCATACGACGATCGTCGAAATCTTCTCCGTCAGCAAACGCTGCGAACCGTCGAGCTGTGTGATCCGGCGAAGCGCGAAGCGGATCAGCCGGGTGATGCCCCAGGCGAGCAGGATCACCAGCAGGATGACCCCCATCAGCACGAAGGCATCCCACATCGAGAACCGTATGGAGCCGATCTCCACCGCGGCGGCATCCAGCGTACTGACGATTCCGCCAGCCGTTTCGCTGCGTTCGGTCACCGCATCCCGCAGATCTTCGGCGGTGGTAATGGCGGTGACGCTATCCGCTTCCGCGGTGGGCGTGGGGGCGGGGGCCGGATCGGGAATGGCCAGCAGGGGCTCTCCCGTTTCGGGATCGATGATCGGTTCGCCCGTCTCCGGGTCCAGCACCGGCACCGCCTCGCTGGGCGAGGGGATGCCCATCAGGGGCTCACCCGTTTCGGGATTGATCAGCGGCTCCCCCGTTTCGGGATCGCGAAGCGTCACGGCCTCCGGCGTTGCAGAGGGTTGGGAAGCGGGCTGAGCCGCGGTGGCGGAATCCGGTAGACTGGCTGATCCGCTCATGTCGCTCCCATCGCATCGAGGCCCTGGGCGAGATCGCCAATCAGGTCTTCCGCGTCTTCTAACCCGATGGAAAGCCTTACGCCAAGCCCGCTGCCTTCATCGATTTCCGGTGGCCACGGGCGAAGCGTGTGGACCGGCGCGGGATCGAAGGGGATGGCAAGGCTTTCGAAACCGCCCCAGCTGAAGCCGATGCCGAACAGTTCCAGGCTGTCTATCAGCCTGGCTCGCGCGCTCTTGTCGGCACCTTCGGCCACAACGAAGCTGAACAGCCCGCACCCGCCGGAAAAATCGCGCACCCAGAGGTCGTGTCCCGGGGCACCCGGCAGCATCGGGCACAGCACCGCTGAAACTTCCGGCCGGCTGGATAGCCACCGGGCAAGTTCAAGCGCCGTCTCGGTGGAGCGTTGCAGGCGCAGCGGCATGGTCCGCAATCCGCGCAGGGCGAGGGCGGCATCGTCGGGCGAAACCACCTGTCCCATCATCTGCGCCTGTCTGCGAATGCGGGCGAGCACGGGCCTGGCGGCGGCGGCGCTGCCCATCATGACGTCGGAATGGCCCCCGACGTGCTTGGTAAGGCTCATCACCGAAACGTCGCAGCCATGGTAAAGGGCGGGAAATCCCAGCGGCGTCGCCCAGGTGTTGTCGAGGACGGACAGCACGCCCCTGTCCCGCGCGATGGCGGCAAGCGCAGGGATATCGCTCACCTCCAGCGTCAGGCTGCCGGGGCTTTCGAGCATTACCGCCTTCGTGCTTTCGCCGATCATGTCCGCCAGGCTATCGGGGTCCAGCGGATCGAATGGCCGCGCGGTGATGTCGAACTCCTTGAGCATGGCAAGCGCGATGTTTCGCGTTGGCTCATAGACGTTGTCGGTCACCAGCAACTCGTCCCCGGGTCGCAGCAATGCCAGAAGTGTGCAGGCGATGGCGGCGACGCCGCTGGGGAACAGTTCGGTGCCGTCCGCTCCCGGCTCCAGCTCGGTCAGGGCATCGGCGAGAGCCCACTGCGTGGGGCCGCCGCGACGCCCGTAGTAGAAATGACCGTCCTCGTTGGGGCGTCCCTTGGCCAGGTCCCCGGTGTCTTCGTAAAGGTGCGTGCTGGCACGCCATACCGGCGGATTCACCACGCTGCCCGGCTGGCCGGCAACGCTCGTCCATTCGGGCTTTCGACCGGCCTCCACGGCGCGGGTAGACGGCTTGCGGGGCTTGTCGCTCATGCGCCGGTTTCCTTGGGCGTGTGCGGATCGGCACCCCATTCGCTCCAGCTGCCGTCGTAGAGCGCGCCGTGCTGGTGACCCAGCAGGTGGTGCGCGAACAGCACGACCGATGCGGTTACCCCGCTGCCGCAACTGGCCACCAGGGGCCGGGCGGGATCGATGTCGGCCTTCGCGAATGCCTCCGCCAGTTCGGACGGGGAGCGGAACGTCGTGTGCTCGCGCAAGAGGTCGCCGAAGAACAGGTTGCGAGCGCCCGGAATGTGGCCTCCGGGCAGGTTGTGGATGGTGTCCGGCGTTTCTCCGGTGAAACGACCGGCATCGCGCGCGTCCACCGTCTGCTCCATGCCGGTTTCGCAATTGGCCAGCATCGCCGCCTTGTCGCGCACGGTGCCGGTGCCACCTGTCGCGCGGAACTGCGAGCGGGACGGTTTCGGGTGACCGGCCTCGGTCTCGCGCCCTTCTTCGACCCATTTCTGCAGACCGCCGTCCAGCACGGCGAAATTGTCCACCCCGAACAGTCGGAAGATGAACCAGGCCCGCGCCGAGGTGCGCATGGCGCTGTTGTCGTAGAGCACCACGCGGTTGCCCGTCTCGACGCCTAGCGCGGAAAGCCGCTCCTCGAACTGCACGCGGGTGGGCAATGCGGCGGGCACCGCGCTGTCGGGATCGACCAGGGTCTTGAGATCGAGGAAGCGCGCGCCGGGAATGTGCGCCTGGGCAAATTCTGCTTCCGCATCGCGTCCGGCATTGGGAAGATGGGCGGAGGCATCGAGGACGACGAGGTCATCGGCATCCAGCCTTTCGGCAAGCCACTGCGTCGATACGAGGGATTTCATCCCGTGGGGCCTAACCGCTTCCAGAGTGATCGTAAATGGCACACCTGGTGCGCCAGCCGCTTGCGCGGCGCGGCGATGCAGGCCATTTGGGCGCGCATGAGCGACGACACTTCCCCGCTGCATCTGGGCCAGCAAAGCGCGCTTCCCGCATCGCCCGAGGAGGCGGTGCTGGACTACGTGCCCAATCCGCGCGCCGGACAGCTGTACCTGGTGCGCTTCGCCGCGCCCGAATTCACGTCGCTGTGCCCGGTGACGGGCCAGCCCGATTTCGCGCACCTCGTGATCGATTATGCGCCCGGCGAAACCATCGTGGAAAGCAAGAGCCTGAAGCTGTTCCTGGGCAGTTTCCGCAACCATTGCGGGTTTCACGAGGACGTTACAGTCGGCATCGGCAAGCGCCTGTTCGACGAGATGCAGCCGCGCTGGCTGCGGATCGGCGGCTACTGGTATCCGCGCGGCGGAATTCCCATCGACGTATTCTGGCAGAGCGATGCCCCGCCCGGGGGCCTGTGGGTCCCGGACCAGGGCGTGGCGTCCTATCGCGGGCGCGGGTAGCCATGTTTTGCCGTTCTTTCCGTCGCTTGCCGGGCTCAAGCCTGTTGCCTAGGACTGCTGCAACCAATCTGAGGACCAATTTCCTATGCGTATCGTGATGATCGGGACAGGCTATGTGGGCCTGGTTTCAGGGGCCTGCTTCGCCGATTTCGGGCATGAGGTGATCTGCGTCGACAAGGACCAGTCGAAGATCGACGCCCTGCTGAACGGGGAGATCCCGATCTTCGAGCCGGGACTGGACGAACTGGTTGCGAAGAACGTCGAGGCCGGCCGGCTGTCCTTCACGCTCGACCTGAAAGAGGCGCTGCCCAGGACCGACGCCGTGTTCATCGCGGTGGGCACGCCCAGCCGGCGCGGCGATGGCCATGCGGACCTGTCCTACGTCTACGCCGCCGCGCGCGAGATGGCGCCGCTGCTTCCGGATGGCGTGGTGGTCGTCGACAAGTCGACCGTCCCGGTGGGCACGGGCGACGAGGTGGAACGCATCATCCGCGAGGAAGCGCCCGATCTCCAGTTCTCCGTCGCCTCCAACCCCGAATTCCTGCGCGAAGGCGCCGCGATCGACGACTTCAAGCGGCCGGACCGCGTGGTGATCGGCGTGAACGACCAGCACGCCGAAACCGTGCTCTGCGAAGTCTATCGTCCGCTTACGCGCAATGAATCCCCGCTCATCAGCATGAGCCGGCGCGGCGCGGAACTGACCAAGTATGCCGCCAATGCCTTCCTCGCCACCAAGATCGGCTTCATCAACGAAGTCGCCGACCTGTGCGAGAAAGTGGGCGCGGACGTTCGCGACGTGGCGAAGGGCATCGGCCTCGACAGCCGCATCGGCAACCGCTTCCTTCAGCCCGGCCCCGGTTACGGCGGCAGCTGCTTCCCGAAGGATACCCTGGCGCTGCTCAAGACCGGCCAGGATTACGAAAGTCCCCTGCGGATCGTCGAAAGCGTGGTCGCCAGCAACGACCAGCGCAAGCGCGGCATGGGCCGCAAGGTCATCAATGTCCTAGGCGGCGGCGACCAGCACGGCAAGACCGTCGCGGTTCTCGGCCTGACCTTCAAGGCCAACACCGACGACATGCGCGACAGCCCGGCGATCAGCGTCGTGCAGACGTTGCAGGACGCGGGCATCAGGGTGAAGGCCTACGATCCCGAAGGCATGGAGCAGGCGAAGAAGGTGATCGACAACGTCACCTATTGCGACGGACCCTACGATACCATCGAGGGTGCCGATGCCGTGGTTATCGTGACCGAGTGGGACACGTTCCGTGCTCTCGACCTCGACCGCGTGAAGAGCCTGCTGAAGAACCCGCTGCTGGTGGACCTGCGCAACCTGTACAGCCGCAGCGACGTCGAGCGACACGGGTTCACCTACGTCGCCGTCGGACGGTGACGGCAGGAGCGTGATCTGAGGGGGTGGTGCCGGCTAGAGGAGTCGAACCCCTGACCTGATGATTACAAATCAACTGCTCTACCAACTGAGCTAAGCCGGCGCGCATGCTAATGCGGGTGGCCCCTTTGGTCCAATACGCGCCAGAAATCCAGAGGAAGATTCGGGTTGCTTCGTCAGTCCGATGTGCTTCAATCCGCATGGGACGAATCTGGAGCGAACAATGGATTCCCGCACCCGCGAGCAGTTGATTTTCGAGGCGCATCGCAAGTCCACCGGTGCCACATACCTGCTGTGGTTCTTCTTCGGCTTCTTTGGCGCGCACCGCTTCTATCTCGGTCGCACGGGCTCGGGAATCGCGCAACTGGTGCTGTCGCTGACCATCGTGGGCCTGATCCCGATGGCCTTCTGGTGGCTGATCGATGCCTTCCTGATCCCCGAAATGGTTCGGGACGAGAACATGAAGACGATCCGGAATATCGAGGCCGGACGACAGCCCGGCGACAAGAGCAAGCTCTCGTCGCCGCCACCGATCCAGCCGCAAAAGCTGGACCCGCGCGTGGAGGAAATCCGCGAACTGCGGCGCCGCTAATCCGGTGACCTAGGGAACGCCGAAGGTCCAGCCTTCCGTCGCCGCAAGCCGCGGGGTCAGCAACCGGGGGGTCCAGAGCGCCGGCTCGTTTGCCACGCGCCTCAGCCAGGCCGCCGTCACCAACGCATCGCTGGCGTGATCGTCGATCGGGCCGCTGCCGGATACGGGCGGGCTGCCCAGTGCCGCCAGGGCGTCATTGAGATCATCGTAGCTGCGCATCTTTGCCCGGGATGCCGCGCGTCCTGCGGCAATGGCTGCAAGCGCGGTGTAGATCTCCACGATCACCGGCCCGCTGGCGGGGAGCGGATCCACGGGCCAGACGGGAACCTGGCCGCGAAGGGCATGAAGCATGCGCATGCCCGTGAGGCTGGATTTGCCCACCTGCGCCGCGCCGACCAGGTTGAAGTTCGAATAGGGTTTGCAGCCCCGCTTCGCCTGTTCGATCTCCGTCACCCGGAAACGCCCGCGACCCCCGCCGAACATGTCGCCCTCGCGTCCGCCGTGGCGACGAAAATAGCGGCTGGCCTGCGGATGATCGACGAAAGTGGATGCGGCAAGGTGCGGATCGTCCGAGCTGATCCGCTCGATCATCGCCCACAGGGCCCTGGCGTCGGGCGGGCTGGCATCCCAGCCGGGAAAGAAGGCTCCCCTGTCGGCGAAGGGCAGCGAAATGCCAAGGTCGAGGCCCACCAGCGTATCGCCGGACAGGCCATCTCGCAGCAGGTCGGTAACTGCCTGCCGCGACCAGCCGCCTTCCGGCACGCTGAGAAGGGGCGGGCCCTCCTGCCCGGCAAGGGCGACGGCGATCCCGCGATGCCGCTCTCCCACCGCGCCCGACCAGTCTATGGCGCAGAACTCCGTAAATCGCCTCAAGAGCGTTCGGCCCTCAGCTTGTCCCAGTATTCGAGGCGTTTCCTGATCTCGCGCTCGAACCCGCGCTCGACCGGCTCGTAATAGCGCTGCGGCTCCATCTCCTCGGGCCAGTAATCGTCGCCCGAGAAGCCTTCCTCCGCATTGTGATCGTAGGTGTAGCCCTTGCCGTATCCCGCGTCCTTCATCAGCTTGGTCGGCGCGTTGACGATATTCATCGGCGGCATCAGGCTGCCTGTCTCCCTGGCGCTGCGGAAGGCCGCCTTCTGCGCCTTGTAGACGGCGTTCGATTTGGGTGCGGTGGCGAGGTAGAGGCAGGCCTGCACGAGCGCCAGTTCGCCTTCGGGGCTTCCCAGGAACTGGTAGGCATCCTTGGCCGCCATGCACTGGGTCAGCGCCTGCGGATCGGCAAGGCCGATATCCTCCACCGCCATGCGGACCAGCCGCCGGGCCACGAACAGCGGCTCCTCGCCCGCCACCAGCATGCGCGCCATGTAGTACAGCGCGGCTTGCGGGTCGGACCCGCGCACTGCCTTGTGAAGCGCGGAGATGAGGTTGTAGTGCCCCTCGCGATCCTTGTCGTACACGGCGACGCGGCGCTGCAGGAACTGGCCCAGCGCTGCCGGATCGAGCGGTTTTTCGATATTGGCCGCGTAAAGCGTTTCCGCCTGGTTGAGCAGGAAGCGACCGTCGCCATCGGCAGACGCGATCAGCGCCTCGCGCGCTTCGTCGGTCAGGGGCAGGGGGCCTTCGAGTTCCTCGGCCCTGTCCAGCAGCTTGGCCAGGGCTTCCGCGTCCAGTCTGCGCAGGATGAGCACCTGCGCGCGGCTGAGAAGGGCGGCATTGAGCTCGAAGCTGGGATTCTCGGTGGTCGCCCCTACCAGGGTGACGATGCCGCGCTCCACGAACGGCAGGAAGCCATCCTGCTGGGCGCGGTTGAAGCGATGGATCTCGTCAACGAACAGCAGCGTGCGCTGGCCAGCCTTCTGCGCCTGCTCGGCAGCGGCAAAGGCCTTCTTCAGGTCCGCGACCCCGGAAAATACCGCGCTCACCGCCTCGTATCGCATGCCCACCTCGTCGGCGAGCAGGCGCGCGATGCTGGTCTTTCCCGTTCCCGGCGGCCCCCACAGGATCGCGCTGGAAAGGCGGCCGGCCGCCACCATGCGTCCGATCGCGCCTTCGGGGCCGGTCAGGTGTTCCTGCCCGATCACCTCTGCCAGGCTGCGCGGTCGCAGGCGATCGGCGAGCGGGGCGTCCGCGTTCACCTGTTCGGGCGTGCTTTGCGGCATCTCGTCGGCAAAAAGATCGGCCATGCCGCCTATGTAGCGCCTCGTCCGGGCGGCGACAGGGCACAGGGAGAAATTTTTCGGCGCATCTTGTTACGATAGGTCTAAGATATATCTTAAGAGCGGGACGACCTGGAGAGACACGATGAACAAGGATAGGAGAAAGCCGGGAAAGCCGCGCAGGACTGACGCGCGGGGGAGCTCGCGGCGCAGTTCGAAGGCGCGGGAGGAAATCGTCGAGCCCGAGGATATCGAACCCGTCGACGATGAAGAGGCTGATGAGCGCAAGGGCGAGCCCGAAGACGAGAATTTCGACGTCGAGATCGAGGTAGAGATCGCCGGCAACGACGATGACTTCGATGACGATAGCGATCGCGGCCCGCGTCGCTATCGCCGGCGCGAATATCGCGGCAACGATATCTTCGGTCCCGGTGGGCCCTTCGGCGCGGACGGACCCTTCGGTCCGGGCGGGCCTTTCGGTCCTGGCGGCCCGTTCGGCGCCGGCGGACCCTTCGGCAAGAAAGGCATGTTCGGCCCCGGCGGCCTGTTCGCCAAGAGCGGGCAGCATCGCGGCGGACGTGACGAGGCAGGCCGCGAAGGCCCGCGCCGTCGCCGTCTGTTCGGCCCCGGCGAACTGCGCCTTGTGCTGCTGGCCATGCTGGCCGAGGAACCGCGCCACGGCTACGAACTGATCAAGGCGCTGGAGGACATGACCGCCGGCGCCTATTCGCCCAGCCCCGGCACGATCTATCCGACACTGCAGATGCTCGCCGACGAAGGCGCAATCGCCGAGAAGGACAGCGACGATGCCAAGAAGCTGTTCCAGGCGACGAAGGCAGGTCTTGCCGAACTGGAGGATCGCAAGGACGAGCTCGAGGACCTGTGGGCGCGGCTTGGCCGCAAGCGCGAGAAGGCGCGGCCCAAGGGGTCTTCGGAACTTTTCCGCGCCATGGGCAACCTTGGCACCGTGCTGAAGAACAAGGCTGCCAGCGGCGCTCTGAAGGACATGGACAAGGACCAGGTCGTCGATCTGATCGACGAACTGGCGCGCAAGATCGAGCGTCTATAACTAGGTTAACGTAATTCCCTGTTGCGGCCGGTCGTGTTAGGATCGGTTGCAACAGGGAGGTTGACATATGGCCATCATGGAACGTCCCGCCACGCCGTGGCACCTGTGGGTGATCGGCATCCTGGCGCTGTTGTGGAACGGGTTCGGCGCTTACGATTACCTCATGACGCAGACGCGCAACGAGGCATACATGTCTGCCTTCACGCCCGAGCAGCTCGAATATTTCTACAGCTTTCCGCTGTGGATGGAGGTGTTCTGGGCTCTCGGCGTGTGGTCCGCATTTCTCGGCGCCATCCTGCTGGTGCTGCGCAGCCAGTACGCCTTTCTCGCCCTCGCGCTGGGCCTGCTGGGGCTGGTGGGATCCTCGATCTACCAGTTCACCAATCCGGCACCGGCCGGCGTATTGGACGGGACGGGCCTGATCATGACCGTGGTCATCTGGATCAGCCAGATTCTGCTGGCGGTCTATGCCTACGTGATGATGCGCAGGGGCGTGCTACGCTGAGCGCCTGGCGTCCGCGCGGCGCGCTTCGATCAGGCGCAGGTAGGTATCGGCCACGGCGCCGTTGATCGTATCCCAGTCGTAGGCATCGGCGCGCCTCGCGCCCGCTTCGCCATGGGCGCGGCGCAGGGCCGGATCTGCGGCATAGCCGGCCAGCCGTGAAGAATAGGCGGCGATGTCGCGCGGGGGAACGAGGTATCCCGTCTCCCCGTCCTCCACCAGGCTGGATGCGCCCGTGGCATCGGCCGCGACCACCGGCACGCCGCAGGCCATCGCCTCCAATGTGACGTTGCCGAAGGTCTCGGTAACCGACGGGTTCAGCAGCACGTCCATGCTGGCGACGGCGCGGCCCAGGTCCTCGCCCTGCTGGAAGCCGACGAATTTCGCTTCGGGCACCTTCTCCGCGAAGAAATCCTTCGCCGGTCCTTCACCGATCACGATGACCTGGTGCGGAATCTCGCGCTCGCGCAGGTCCACCATGGTTTCGGCAAAGATGTCGATGCCCTTCTCCAGCACAAGCCGCCCCAGGAAGCCGACGGCCATGTCGTCGTCGGCGATGCCCAGCGAGCGCCGCCAGGCCATGTCGCGCCGCTCGGGATTGAAAATATGTCGGTCGACCCCGCGCGACCAGGTTCCGATATCGCTGTGCATGCCCTGTTCGCGCAGTTCCGCGATCATGCTGGCAGACGGGGCCACAATGGCATCGCAGCGATGATAGAACCGGCGCAGCAGGGCGACGAAAACCGGTTCCACGAAGCCGAAGCCGTAGTAGCGCGGGTAGGTCTCGAACCGGGTGTGCACGCTGGCGAGCGCCGGCTTGTCGTGCGCGCGCGCCCAGGTCAGCGCGCGGTGACCGGCCACATCGGGGCTGGAAATGTGAACGATGTGCGGATCGAACTCGGCAAGGTTCGCCTTGATCGTGCTGCCAAGACCGGTGGAGAACTGGTATTCGCCGCGACCGGGAATGGGCACGGACGGCAGGCTCACCAGTTCGCCCGCCGGTTCGAACGCGGGCGTATCGGTGGTGGGGGAATAGACGCGCACGTCCGCTCCCTGCCGCAGCAGGAAATCCACCAGCCGGTTCAGGGCCTGGTTCGCGCCGTCGCGGACGTAATTGTAGTTGCCGCTGAACAGCGCCACGCGAAGATCGCTCAATTCCATCGCGACGCCTTTAGGCGAGGCTTTGCCGATTGGCGAGGGGTTGGGTGGCCAGGCGGCGAACTTGGCGCACGGCACAGCGCCTTGCATCCGGTTTCGGGCAACAGTCATCGCCCGGCGCGTGATCGGAACGCGCCAGCGGTTGCCCGCGTTCGGGGGCTATGGGCAAGGGTGAGATTATGATCGGGGAGACCGCGATTACCGCGGCGATGGTCGCGGGCTTCGTGGCCATCCACGTTTTCGTCAATCGCCTGCATTTCCTCGACGTGACGCCGCGCAGCCGCTGGCTTTCCTTCGCCGGCGGCGTCGCGGTGGCCTATGTCTTCCTGCACGTTCTTCCCGATATATCCGCGCACCAGCGCGAATTCGTCGAGGAGCTGGACCTGTCCGCACTGGCGGCCGAAAGCGCGGTCTATTCGCTGACACTGGCGGGACTGGCGGTGTTCTACGGGCTGGAGCGCATGGTGAAAGTCAGCCGTGCGAAGAATGCCGAAGCGGGGGGAGGGGACCGGCCCGGAAACGGGGCGCTCTACCTGCATCTCGTCACCTACGGCATGTTCAATGCGCTGATCGGCTATCTCCTGCTGCATCGGGAGGAAGCCGGCGGCTGGTCGCTGGCGCTCTATTTCGTCGCGATGGGTTTGCACTTCTTCACCGCCGATTTCGGCATGCGGCAGGATCATAGGGAAGCCTACGACGGCATGGGCCGCTGGGTCATCAGCGCCGCCGTTATCGCCGGCTGGGTCGCTGGCCTGGCGGTGGACCTGTCGCCGGTACTGATCGGGTTCCTGTTCGCCTTCCTGGCGGGCGGCATCATCCTGA
The DNA here is from genome assembly GCF_036321025.1 of Aurantiacibacter hainanensis. Taxonomy (NCBI): domain Bacteria; kingdom Pseudomonadati; phylum Pseudomonadota; class Alphaproteobacteria; order Sphingomonadales; family Erythrobacteraceae; genus Aurantiacibacter; species Aurantiacibacter hainanensis. The sequence continues at coordinate 561,262 of NZ_JAZAPB010000001.1, read as the reverse complement.
ACGTGCTGAAGGAGGAACTGCCCGAGGAACGGCAGAGCTTCTTCCTGCCATTCCTGTTCGGCGCGCTGCTCTACGCCGGACTGATCCTGGCGGAAAGGCACTGGGCATGACGTTCCGCCGACTCAGTGTCTTTCTCCTGCTGCTGCCGGCAGTGCTCGCCGCCTGTTCCCCCTCCGAGCCCGATGCCCAAGAGGGGAATGAGACCGCCGTGATGCAGTCGCACGTCATCCCGGTCGACTATCGGGGGCGCTGGGGCGAAACCGCCGCTGCCTGCCTCACCGCGAATACCCGGCGCTACGAAATCGCGGCGACCCGCATCGACCGGCCCGATTTCGGGGGCGAGGTCGAGCAGGTGACGCTGCGCGACGGGGTCGCCGTGGTGCAGCTGGAAGCGCAAGGCGCGCAGACGGCGTTCCGCATGGCGTTGCAGGACGAGAACACCATGCGCGCCAGCTATGACGCGCGCGGTGCCTTCACCCTGCATCGCTGCCGCTGAGCCGCCCGCAGGCGACCGCGGGAATCAGGCCGCTTCGGCGGACTGCCGCTTGGCGCGCTTGCGCTCGTGCGGGTCGAGGTGAAGCTTGCGCAGGCGGATGTTCTCGGGCGTGACTTCCACGATCTCGTCGTCGCCGATGTAGGCGATGGCCTGCTCCAGCGTCATGCGGCGCGGCGGAGTGAGGCGGATGCCCTCGTCCTTGCCGCTGGCGCGGAAGTTCGTCAGCTGCTTCGACTTCAGCGGATTGACCTCGAGATCTTCCGGCTTCGCGTTCTCGCCGATTATCATGCCTTCGTAGAGCTTCTCGCCCGGCGAGACGAACAGGACGCCGCGTTCCTCGATGGTGTTCAGCGCGTAGGCCATGGCCTCGCCCTGTTCCATCGAGATCAGCACGCCGTTCTGGCGCCCGGCGATCTTGCCCTTGTAGGGACCATAGCTGTCGAACAGGCGGTTCATGATGCCCGTGCCGCGCGTGTCGGAGAGGAATTCGCCGTGATAGCCGATCAGGCCGCGGCTCGGGGCGATGAAGGTGAGACGCGTCTTGCCACCGCCGCTCGGGCGCATTTCGGTCATCTCGGCCTTGCGCTGCGACATCTTCTCGACGACCGTGCCGGAGAACTCGTCGTCGACGTCGATCACGACTGTTTCATAGGGCTCCATGCGCTGCCCGTTTTCCTCGCGATAGAGCACGCGCGGGCGGCTGATGGAAAGCTCGAAGCCCTCGCGGCGCATCGTCTCGATCAGCACGCCCAGCTGCAATTCGCCGCGCCCGGCGACTTCGAAGGCATCCTTGCCGGCGCTTTCGGTCACGCGGATGGCGACGTTGCCTTCGGCTTCGCGCTCCAGCCGCTCGCGGATCACGCGGCTCTGCACCTTGTCGCCCTCGCGGCCCGCATAGGGGCTGTCATTGACGGCAAAGGTCATGGAGAGGGTGGGCGGATCGATCGGCTGCGCGTGTATCGGAGTGCTCACGTGCGGCGCGGCCAGCGTGTTGGAAACGGTGGCATCGGTAAGCCCGGCGATGGCCACGATATCGCCCGCCTTGGCGTGCAGCACGGGCTCGCGCTCCAGGCCGTTATAGGCAAAGACCTTGGTCGCGCGGCCGGTTTCGACAACCTTGCCGTTCACGTCCAGCGCCTTGATCGGCATGCCCACTTCCAGGCGGCCGCTTTCGATGCGGCCGGTCAGGATACGGCCCAGGAAGGCGTCACGATCCAGCAGGGTGGCGAGCATGGCGAAATCGCCGTCGGGATCGAGATCGGGCGCGGGCACGTGGCTTACGATCAGTTCGAACAGCGGCGTCAGGCTGCCTTCACGGGCATCGATGTCCTCGCTCGCATAGCCGGAACGGCCAGAGGCGTAGAGGACGGGGAAGTCCAGCTGTTCGTCGTTGGCATCAAGGTTCACGAACAGGTCGAACACCTCGTCCAGCACTTCGGAAGCGCGGGCGTCCTGACGGTCGATCTTGTTGACGACGACGATGGGCTTGAGACCCAGGCCCAGCGCCTTGCCGGTGACGAACTTCGTCTGCGGCATCGGGCCTTCGGCGGCGTCCACCAGAAGGATCACGCCGTCCACCATGGACAGGATGCGTTCCACCTCGGCGCCGAAGTCGGCGTGGCCGGGAGTGTCGACGATGTTGATGTGATAGTTCTGCTGCGCCCCTTCCGGCGCCCATTCCACGCTGGTGGGCTTGGCGAGAATCGTGATTCCGCGTTCCTGCTCCAGTTCGTTGGAATCCATCGCCCGTTCCTCGACGCGCTGGTTATCGCGGAAGGTGCCGGACTGACGGAAGAGCTGGTCGACAAGAGTGGTCTTGCCATGGTCGACGTGGGCGATGATCGCCACGTTGCGAAGGGGGGCGGACATGATGTGTGTTTCCTGGATTACGGCGGGCGGCATATGCTGCACCTGCGAACTCGCGCGCCGATAGCCGATGCGCGCCCGCGCCGCAAGTCGCGACGGGCCGAGTTGGTTAACGTATACGTTAGACCCCTCCATGTTGCGCGAATGTAACAGAGGCGGTTTCTTCCGTAATCGGTTGGTAAACTCCCGATTGTCTGGCGCTTTTCCGGCGGGTATTGGTGAACCGCCTAAAAGAGGTCGCTTGAAGCCAGGTCGATACCCCAGAAAGGGGGCGCAGGGCTTCGAGGGAGAGATGGAGAATTCAATGACCAGCAAGACCGCCGGCATCGCCGGTTTTTCGCGCAAGTGCCTGTGCGGTGCCGCCGCCATTGCCCTGCTCGCACCTGCCGCCGCCTATGCGCAGGACGAAGCCGAAGCGGGCCAGGATATCTATCCCGAGGAAGCAGGCGAGGAAAGCAACCAGGGCAACAGCATCGTCGTGACCGCGACGAAGCGTGAGCAGACCCTGCAGGAAGTACCTGTCGCGGTTTCCGTGACCAGCGGCGAGACGCTGGAACGCGACCAGATCCGTGACATCCGCGACCTGCAGACCGTCGTGCCCTCGCTCACCGTCGGCCAGCGCCAGTCCTCGGCCAACACCGGCTTCTTCATCCGCGGCTTCGGCAACGGTGCCAACAACGCCGGTATCGAGCCTTCGGTCGGCGTGTTCATCGACGGCGTCTATCGCAGCCGCACCGCCAGCTCCATCTCCGACCTGCCCAACGTGCAGCGCATCGAGGTTCTGCGCGGCCCTCAGTCGACCCTGTTCGGCAAGAATGCGTCCGCGGGCGTGATCTCGGTCACCACCGAGGAGCCGCAGTTCGACTTCGGCGGCAGTGCAGAGCTCACCTACGGCAACTACGATGCCTTCGTGGCGCGCGCCTACACCACTGGCCCGCTGTCCGAGAATGTCGCGGTCAGCATCGGTGGTGGCCTGAACAGCCGTGACGGTTTCTTCGACGACCTTGGCACCGGAAGCGAAGCCAACAATCGCGATCGCTGGTATGCCCGCGGTCAGGTGCTGATCGACAACGGCACCAATTTCAGTCTCCGCATAATTGGCGATATCGACGATATCGACGAGATCTGCTGCGGCGTCGTCAACGTGCAGAGCGGCCCGGCCACGGCCGCCGTTATCGGCGTTGGCGGACAGGTGACGGACCCGAACGATCCGTTCGCCGACGTCATCTTCAACAATTTCGATTCCACCAACAAGATCCGCAACTACGGCGTTTCGGGCCAGGCCGACTGGGAAATTGGGGACTTCACGCTCACCTCGATCACCGCCAGCCGCACGACGGAGGCCGTTACCTTCCAGGATTCGGACTTCTCCAGTGCCGACCTGATCTACCCGAACTCGCAGGACCTGGAGATCGACACCTTCACCCAGGAATTCCGCATCGCCGGTTCCATCACGGATGCCATCGACGTGCTGCTGGGCGTGTTCTACATCAACGAGGACGTCGATCAGGCGAATCAGCTTCTCTACGGAGAGGACTTCCGCAACTACGCCAACCTGCTGGTGGCCAGCCAGTCGGGCGGGGCCTTCACCCTGTTCCCCAGCCCGGTGGCACCTGGTGCCACGCCGCTGGAACAGGTGTTCAGCGCCAGCTTCGGCCAGAACTTCGTCGGCCAGTTCTTCCAGGAAGGGCAGGGCTTCACCGAAGACTACACCCTCGCATCCGAGGCCTACTCGATCTTCGGGCAGATTGATTTTGAGCTCGTCGACGGTCTGGTCCTGACGCTCGGCGGCAACTACACCGATGACAGCAAGACCTTCACCCAGAACGCGGTGTCGACCGACATCTTCTCGTCGATCGATTTCGACGCGCCGCAGCTGGCTCCTTTCCGGCAGCAGGTGCTGTTCCAGGGCGCCCTGGCGCAGGGTGTCGGCAATGCGCTGATGCTGGGTCGCATGGCGACCGCTGCAGAGATCGGTGCCTTCGCCGCAGCCAACATGGCCGCCTTCGGCCAGATCCAGGCCGGGGCACAGCAATTCGCCGCAGCCAACGTCAACAACCCGCTGGCGAACCCGCTGAATCCGCTCCGCGCGCTGCAGTTCCTGCCGCCGTTCCTGGGCGTTCCCAACGAGGTGGAAGACGGCGAGATCAGCGACGACAACTTCAGCTACACCGCGCGTCTTGCCTACGACATCACGCCCGACGTGAACATCTACGCAAGCTATGCGACGGGCTTCAAGGCCAGCTCGGTGAACCTGTCTCGCGATGCCCGCCCGTCTCCGACGGACCGCGCGGCGATCATCGCTGCCGGGCTCGACCTGCCCAACCTGACCTTCGGCTCGCGCTTCGCCGGGCCTGAGAAATCGAAGGTGATGGAAGTCGGCATCAAGGCCAACTTCGACTTCTTCAGCGCCAACCTGACGGTGTTCGACCAGGAGATCGAGGGCTTCCAGTCCAACATCTTCACCGGTTCGGGCTTCGTGCTGGCCAACGCCGGCAGCCAGTCGACCTGGGGCGTGGAGCTGGAAAGCACGTTCTTCCCCACCCCCGACCTGACGCTGAACGCCGCGGTGACCTATCTCGACCCGACCTTCGACAGCTTCGAGCAGTCGGCGCAGGGCGATATCTCGGGCACGCGTCCGTCGGGCATCCCGGAATGGACCGTGATCGTCGGTGCGCAGTACGAAGCCGATCTTGGCAACGGCCTGCTGATCCCGCGCGTGAACTACTTCTGGTCCTCCGAAACGCAACTGGTGGAAGGCCTTCCCGCCTTCGCCGTGCGGGGACCGGACGGTACGATCGTGAACGGTCAGCCGGCGATCGAGGCAGGCCTGCCGTTCACTTCGCAGATCGACAACCTTACCGCCTCGCTCACCTACGAGAGCGAAGCCGGTTACTCGATCTCCGTGTGGGGCCGGAACCTCACCGACGACCGCAACCTGGGAACGGTGTTCGATACCCCGGCCCAGCCGCGCAGCGTCTCGGGCTACCCGAACGATCCGCGCACCTACGGCATTACCGGCCGTTTCCGCTGGTAAGTCGCAGGACGACGAGAGCTACGGAAAGGGGGCCCTTCGCGGCCCCCTTTTTCATTCGAGCACCTTGCGCTCGCAGTGAAACTATGATCGTTTCCTAATCACATGCGGGCAGACTGAAGGGGCAGGGTTTCACATGTTTTATGCAGGGTTCTGGATCAGGGTTGCGGCCTATCTGATCGACATAATCGTCCTGGGAATTTCGATCACGGTCTTGCAGACGCTGACCGGCATTGATTTCGGCGTCGATCTTGACGCTGCGCTGGCCCCCACTGGCGTAGAACCCGAAGGCGCGAGCCCGCTGGGCAGCCTGCTGAATTTCATCATCGGCATTGCTTATTTCGCCGGACTGGAAAGCTCCTCCTGGCAGGCAACGGTTGGCAAGAAGGTGCTTGGCTTGGTGGTCGTCGACGATGGCGGAAACAGGATCAGCTTCCTGCGTGGCGTAGGGCGATATCTCGCGAAGATCCTTTCCGCGCTGATCCTGCTGATCGGCTACATCATGGTCGCCTTCACTGCGAAAAAGCAGGGCCTGCACGACATGCTGGCCAGCACCCTCGTCATCAAGGGGAAGCCGGGCGAACACGCGACGGCAGGCGTTTTCGAATAGTCGCGTCCGCAAGTCAGGGGGCAGGGATGGGCAAATCGCCGCTTCAATGGATGATCGAGCCTTTGCGCCGCTACGCGGATTTCCGCGGACGAGCGGGGCGGGCAGAGTTCTGGTGGTGGACGCTGGGCTACTTCGCCCTCGCCATCGGGCTGATGCTCGTCATGTTCTCCGGCTTTCCCTGGCAGATAATGTTCGGCGACAATATCGACCCGTCGACGCTGGATGCAGAGCCCTTCGCCGGGATGGGCGCCGCTTTCTGGCTCGGCGCAGTTTTCTACCTGATATTCGTGCTGGGAACACTGGTGCCGAACCTGGCGGTTACCGTGCGTCGCCTGCATGACCGGGGGATGTCCGGCTGGTGGTATGCCGGGGTGCTGATCCTGAATTTCGTGCCCGTGTTGAACATGATCTCGTTCTTCGGGTTCATCGGCATCCTCGTGATCTGCGCGCTTCCGGGGCAGGAGGGGCCGAACCGCTGGGGGCCCGATCCCAAGGATCCGGCCCACGCCTCGGTTTTCACCTAGAGCGAGCGGAGCGTCTGCGCCGGGCGGGCGCGCAGCAGGGGCAGCGAGGCGCCCAGCGCGAAGGCGAGGACCAGCACCAGTCCTCCACCCAGCACGGCGATGATTTCCGTCCAGTCGGGCAGCCAGTCGAATTCGAACATCTGCACGATGACGAGCCACGCGATCCCGCTGCCCATCGCCAGCGCCACCACCGCCAGCACGGCGGCGAGCAGACCGAATTCGGCGAACTGCAGGACCAGCAACTGACGGCGGCTGGCGCCCAGCACGCGCAGGATCACGGTGTCGTAGATGCGCGCCGCGCGCGCGGCGGCAATCGCCCCCAGCAGCACCGCGATGCCCGCCAGCACTGCGACAGAGGCGGCGGCCAGGATGGCGAGGCTCACCTGATCGAGAATGGTGCGCGCTTCGGCCAGGATCGGCCCGACCTCGATCACGCTTGAGCTGGGGAAGGCCGACACCAGCGTGCGCAGCAAACCGCTCGCCTGGGTGCCCTCGGGCAGTTCGATGGTGGCGGCGAGGTTGTGCGGAGCACTGTCGAACGTGTTGGCGGAAAATACCCAGACGTAGTTGAAGCCCAGGCTTTCCCAGTCGATGCGGCGGGTGTTGGCGACGCGCGCGGTGAAATCGACGCCAAGCACGTTCACCGTGATCATGTCGCCGATGGCGATGCCTGCCGCGGTGGCCAGTTCCTCGTCAACGGAGACGAGGGGTTCGCCCGAATATCCTTCATCCCACCAATCGCCATTGGTGAGGACATTGCCGCTCGGCACGGTATCGGAATAGGTCAGGCCGCGTTCGCCGCGAAGGCCCCAGGTCCCCTCGCGCTCTTCCATGTCGGCCACGCGCGTCATGTCCCCTTCCGGTCCGAAGGCGGTGATCGCGCCGCGCAGGGACGGCACCGTCTCGATGGATGCGTCAGGCGCGATGCCGGTGACGATGGAGCGGAATTCCTCCACTCCTTCGCGCGGCACGTCGAGCACGAAGTAGTCGGGCGCGCGCTCGGGCACGGAGCGCTGGATGTTGCCGTCCAGGCTCGACTGCACGCCTGCCAGCAGGACAAAGGCGGAGAGGCCGAAGCCCAGCGCCGTCACCAGCGATCCGGTGGCGGCTCCGGGGCGGTGGAGATTGGCAACGGCGGCTCGCACGATCGGATCGGACGGGCGCGGCATGCGCGAAGCCGCCCAGCGAATGGCCCGGCCCAGGAGGGCCAGGAAACCCAGGATCGCTGCGGCCCCGCCAAGGAACATGGCGGACAGCAGCGGATCGTTGGAACCGATCACTGCGAGCGCCACGATGCCTGCGATGCCGAGGCCGACGGGCAGCGCGGCGGCGCGCCATTGCTGCGCCAGCGGCGAAACCCGCGCGCGCATCAGGGCCATCGCCGGAAACTGCCGGGCGCGCACCAGCGGCGGTGCGGCGAACACCAGCGCGACAAGCAGGCCGAATGCCGCCGCGCGCAAAAGCGCCAGCGGATCGATCACGAACTCGGTCGTGACGGGCAGCAGGGAGCCGAGAGCGCCCGCGAGCAGCGGCGTCACCATCACGCCTACAGCCAGGCCCGCCGCCGCGCCAAGGCAGGCGGCGATGCCGATTTCCAGCGCATAGATGTGGCTGATGTCGCGCGAGGTTGCGCCCAGGATCTTCAGCGTCGCGATCGAATTGCGCCGCGCTTCAAGATAGGAATTCACGCCGCCGCCGATGCCGATGCCCGCGATCACCAGCGCGGCAAGCCCCACCAGCGTCAGGAATTCGCCCATGCGGCTGACAAAGCGATCCGCGCCGGGCGAAGCGCGGTTGCGCGTGCGGATGTCGAAGGGGCTTTCCGGAAAGGCTTCCTGCAGGGCCTCCGCCACCTCATCAGGGTCCTGGTTGCCGTCGAAGGCGATGCGGGTCTTGGTCTGGAACATGGCGCCGGGCGCCACGAGACCGGCAGCTTCGGGCAGGCCCAGCGGCACAATCACCGTCTGTCCCAGCGCAAAGCCTTCGGACAGGCGATCCGGCTCCTCCTCGATGATGCCGGCCACCATCACTTGCTCGGTGCCCAGCGTGAAGCTGTCGCCCGGCTCGACGTTCAGCCGTTCTGCCGCGCCCGGGGCCAGGAAGGCCTGCCCTTGGGGCGGCGCACCGAAGGTGGAGCCGCCTGCAAGCCGCAGCGTGCCGTACATCGGATAGTTGGGCGCGACCGCCTTCAGTTCCACGGGTACGGCGGCATCGGGCGTCGTGGCCATGGCCTGCAGGCGATAGCCGGGCGAGGTCGTGCCGTACTCTTCGAGGAAGGTCATTTCCTCTTCGCTGGGCATGCGCTGCCACAGCTCTATCTCCAGGTCGCCGCCCAGGATCGCCTGTCCCTGGCTATCCAGCTCGCCCTGTATGGCGGAAGTCAGGCTGCCGATCGCCGCCAGCGCGCCGACACCCAGAAACAGGCAGACGAGCAGCAGGCGCAGCCCGCGAAACCCGCTGGCCAGATCGCGCCGGGCGATGGTCCAGGCGGTGGCCCAGCCCATGCGTCAGGCCGCTTTCGTGTCGGTGGCGATATTGCCGTCGGCCAGCGTCACCACCCGGTCGCACATTTCGGCAAGGTGGCGATCGTGGGTGATTATCACCAGCGTCGCCCCCGTTTCCTTGCGGCGGCGAAACAGCACGTCGACCACGCTGTCGCCCGTGGTGGCGTCGAGATTGCCGGTCGGCTCGTCGGCGAAGATAAGCGGCGGACGCGGAGCGATGGCGCGGGCGATGGCCACGCGCTGCTGCTCGCCGCCCGAAAGCTGTGCGGGATAGTGGGTCAGGCGGTGGCCCAGGCCAACCGATTCCAGCTCCTGCGAAGCGCGCTCCCAGGCATCCTTGTCGCCCGAGAGTTCCATCGGCGTCGCCACGTTCTCCACCGCCGTCATCGTCGGCAGCAGGTGGAAGGCCTGAAGCACGATGCCGATACGGCCCCGGCGCGCCAGGGCAAGGGCATCCTCGTCGAGAGAGGTAAAGTCCTCCCCCGCCACCATCAGCGAGCCCGAGGTGGCGCGTTCCAAGCCCGAGAGCACCGCCATCAGCGAGCTCTTCCCGCTTCCCGAAGGGCCGAGCAGCGCCAGCGTTTCGCCGGGGGCTACCTGCAGGTCGATCCCGCGCAGGATTTCCACTGCCGCCGCGCCGTCACCAAGGGTGAGGCGCAGGTTGCTGGCAGCGATGACGGGTTTCGCATGATCAGGACTTGTCACGGGGCGGCGATGGCATAGCTATGATGCATGAGCAAGCCAGTCCTAAGGCGGTGGCCTAGCGCCATACGCGCTTTGTCGATCATTTCCCCGATAACGCTGGCGCTGGCCGCCTGTGGCTCCGAAACGCCGGTGGCGGAACCCGGAGCAACCGCAGCACCTGCGAGCGCGCTTGAAGAGCCCATGCCGGTGATGGGGCCGGAACGGGTGATCCTGGGCTTCGGCAACAGCCTGATGGCCGGTTACAACGTCGACGAGGAGCAGGGCTATCCCGAGACGCTGGAGCGAGCCCTGCGCGGGCGCGGGATCAATGCCCGGGTGATCGATGCAGGCGTTTCGGGCGACACCACTGCCGCGGGTCGCCAGCGGATCGGCTTCGTGCTGGACAATGCCGAGGCGGACATCGACCTTGCGATCATCGAACTGGGCGGCAACGACCTGCTGCGCGGGATCGACGTGGAGCAGACGCGCGAGAACCTGGGCGCCATCATCGAGGAAGTGCAATCGCGCGGTATCCCCGTGCTGCTGATGGGCATGCGCGCGCCGCCCAACCTGGGCGTGGAATACGTGGGCCAGTTCGACGGCCTGTATCCCGCGCTGTCGCAGCAATACGATACCGCGCTGGTGCCGTTCTTCATGGAGCCAGTCTACGACCAGCCCGAGCTGATGCAGGACGATCGCATCCACCCGACCGCGGAAGGACTGGAAGCGATGGTCGCAGCGACGGTGGACGATGTGGCTGCCGCGCTGCCCGACGGCGAGGAATAGTCGGCAAGGCCTACTGCCGCTCTACCGTTCCCCCGGCCACTCGCCATACGGCGGCTTCTTCAAGGATGCTCTCGAACGGGGCGGCTTCGGTGCCCGTCAGCCAGACCTGAGTGCCGCTGGCGCGCAGCCGGTCGAACAGCGCCGCTCGTCGTACGGGATCGAGGTGGGCGGCCACTTCATCCAACAGCAGGACACCTGGACGGCCGCGCGCGGCGAGTTCGGCGTGGGCGAGGGTGATCGCGACCAGCATGGCCTTCTGCTCTCCGGTCGAGCATTCCGCGGCCGCCATTCCCTTTCCCGCCATGGTCACCGCCAGTTCGTCGCGGTGCGGGCCTGCCAGAGTTCGCTGCGCCGCCCGGTCGCGGGAGCGTTCCTGTCGCCACATTGCGGCCAGGTCGGCTTCGGTCAGCGTCCCACCGGGCACGTAGGCAAGGGCGGGGCGGGCAAACGGCGCTTCGGGCAGTTCCAGCAGGCGACGGTCGAGCGCCTCGATCAGGCGGACACGCCCTTGCGCAAGGGCCGCACCCGCCTGTGCCATCTGCGCCTCGATTGAATCCAGCCAGGCCGGATCGGGTTCGTTCTCGTCCGAAAGCAGCTTGTTCCGCTCGCGCAGGGCAGCCTCGTAGCGGCTGGCGGCGCGAGCGTGGCCCGGCTCCAGCGCCACGGCGAGGCGATCCATGTAGCGCCGCCGCGCGCCCGCGCTATCCGTGAAGAGGCGGTCCATGGCCGGGGTCAGCCATCCCATGGCGAGCCACTCGCCTAGACTGATCGCCGTGGCTTCCGCTCCGTTGACCTGCACTATGCGGCGTCCAGGCCTCTCCGCCGCCATGCCCGTTCCCAGCTTGACCGGCTCGCCGCCATCGCCGGTGTCCAACGATACGCTGGCGGCAAATCCGCCTGCGCCCTCCAGCTCGGCCATGTCGGCGAGGGCCGCGCGGCGCATTCCGCGCCCTGGAGCGAAGAGCGAAAGCGCTTCGAGCACATTGGTCTTTCCCGCGCCGTTTTCCCCCACCAGCAGGTTGAGCTGCTGCGTGCCGTCCATCTGCGTGGCGGCATGGTTGCGGAAGGTCGACAGGGTGATGCGATCGAGCGCCATGTTGCAGGCAGTCCCTATGCGAGGCGGCAGCGGCACGCCACCGGAAAGCGCCGTGTCAGAATATTGGTGAAATTTCCCACATTGTGGGTTTCAGAAATCGGAAACCTTTCTGTTGCGTGAACAGGAATGGCAGAATTCTGCGGTTTTTCAAAACTGGCACGCCGCCTGCAATGTTGGGGACATGGGACGAAATGGTTCGATCCAAACACAAGAGGGAAACAAAATGACTTTCGCCAATGACTTCGCCGCTCGCATTTCCGCCGCTTTCGCCGCCGTGGTGGTGACCACCACGATCCTCGTCAGCAGCTTTTCGACCCCGGAAGCCAGCATTATCGCCAGCATCCTGGCCTGATCCAAACTTCCAACCACGTTCAAACCAAGGAGACTGAAATGACCAATGAATTCCAGACCAAGCTGATGGCCGGCTTCGCCGCCATCGCCGTAACCCTTACGCTGTTGGTCAGCAGCTTTGCAAACCCCCATGCTACGAGCGTCGCGGGCCTGCTGGCATGAGCAAGCTGAGCCACGACAACTACAACGCCGTGCGCCCGGCATCTTCGAAGAGCTTCCGTCTCGATCACGCAGACGGCAAGATCGCCGGGGTTTGCGGAGGGATTGCCAAATACCTTGGGATCAACCCGCTGATCGTTCGGCTGGTATTCCTGGTGGGTGCCGTTGCCGGGTTCGGCAGCTTCATCCTCATCTATCTCGCGATCTGGCTGCTGGCGGACTGACGCCGGCGGCCATTTCGCCTGGCTACGCCCTAGGGCGTTCGCGGCTCGCAAATGGCGAGAAATCGGTGTCGGTATCGAATATCTCGACGCCTTCCCTATCCTTCAGAAAGCCGACGACGCGGTAGGTAACCGGCGTCAGCACGGCCTCCCAGCCCACTTTCAGCGCCCAGTTCGTGACCATCACGATCAGCACGTCGCGCGTCTCCCACACGCCGAGAAAGGCGATGGGATAGAACAGCAGGCTGTCGACACCCTGGCCCACCACGGTCGAACCGATGGTCCGCGTCCACAGGGCCTTGCCCGCGGTCCACACCTTCATCTTCGCCATGACATAGGAATTCACGAATTCGCCGGCCCAGAACGCGGTGATGGAGGCGAGCACTATGCGGGGCACCTGGCCGAAAACCTGCTCGTAGGCGGCCTGTCCCGTCCAGCTTTCGGATGGGGGGAGGGCAACGACGACGAAACTCATGACCGCCATGAACACAAGAGCAGCGAAACCGGCCCAGATCACTCGCCTCGCGCGGGCATAGCCGTACACCTCGGTCAGCACGTCGCCGATCACGTAGGATAGCGGGAAGAACAGAATGCCCGCCCCGAAGGTGAAGCCTGCCACGGTGGAAAGCTTGGCAGCCCCGATGACGTTCGACAGGACAAGCACCACGACAAAGGCCGCCATGACCAGGTCGAAGTAGCGAAAACGATGGCTGTCCGGCCCTGCGGTGTCCATATCCGGGTGCTAGCGCCATTTGCGTGTGCCGCAAAGAACGCTAGAGGCGAATGCCACGCGCCCATAGCTCAGCTGGATAGAGCACGGGTCTTCTAAACCTGAGGCCGCAGGTTCGAATCCTGCTGGGCGCGCCATTCTTCCTTTGCGGTCCCCAAAGCCGAGGACGCCGGACGGGGTCCGCCCGGCGCCTGAGAAGTCAGCAGATCAGGCCGCTCCGACGAAGATGCTCTTGGCATTCGTGAATTCGCGCATCCCGAACCCGCCGTGTTCGCGGCCGTGACCGGAATTCTTTACACCGCCGAACGGCATGGAGGGATCCGCCACGCCGTAAACGTTCACGAACACCATACCGGTGTCGAAATGCGTGGCCGCCAGTTCCACGGCGCGTTCCTCGTTCTTCGAGATGATGCCTCCGCCAAGGCCATAGCGGCTGTCGTTGGCAAGGCGGATCGCGTCGTCGTCGTCCTTGGCGCGGATAACGGATGCGACCGGTCCGAACAGTTCGTCATCGTAGGCAGGCTGGCCTTTCTGCACACCGGTCAGCACGGTGGCGGGATAGAAGGCGCCGGGTCCGTCGGGAATTGCGCCGCCGCACTCGATCTTCGCGCCTTTCGAAACGCTCTTGTCCACCTGTTCCTGCAGCGTGTCGCGCAAGTCATCGCGCGCCATCGGGCCCATGTCGGTTTCATCGTCGTTCGGATCGCCGGTCTTGACGCTCTCGAAGCTGGCGACGAACTTTTCCAGGAAGGCGTCATAGACCTTGTCGGTCACGATGAAGCGCTTGCCGTTGATGCAGGTCTGGCCGTTATTGTAGAGCCGCGCCTGCGTGCAGACTTCCACCGCGGTATCGATGTCGGCGTCTTCCAGCACCAGGTATGCATCGTTGGAGCCGAGTTCGAGAACGGTGGGCTTGAGCACCTTCCCGGCCGCTTCGGCAATGTGCTTACCGGCCTTGTCCGATCCGGTCAGGGTCACGCCGCGAACCTTCTCGTGCTCGATCACCGCGTCGGACACGTCGTGGCTGATCACCAGCACGGTGAAGAGGTTTTCGGGCAGTCCGCCCGCCTTGAAGATTTCCGCGATTTTCAGCCCGCTGCCGGTGCAGTTTGCCGCGTGCTTCAGCAATACGCCGTTGCCCGCCATCAGGTTGGCAATGGAGTAGCGGATGACCTGATAGGCCGGGAAATTCCAGGGCTGGATGCCGTAGACGACGCCGATCGGCTGGTAGCTTACCAGGCCGCGCCCGGCGTTGGCGGGATCGCGCGGTTCGGGGGCGAGTTCGGCCGGGCCGCAATTGGCGGTGTAGTCGCAGATGGCCGCGCACAGTTCCACTTCCTCGCGGCTGTCGCCGATCAGCTTGCCGACCTCGTCGGTCATCAGCTGCGCCAGCTCTTCCTTGTGATCGCGCAGCGCCTGGCCGATGCCCTTGATGACCTCGGCCCGCTCCTCTCGCGATTTCAGCTTCCACGAAAGGAAGGCCTCGTGACAGGACTCGATCTTCGCCATGGCTTCGGCGCTGCCGATTTCCTCGTAACTGTCGAGGTTCTGGCCTGTGGCGGGATTGACTGTGGTGATCGTGCTCATGCTGAAATGTCCTTCGCGAATGGGGCTTTGCCCTTTCGACGCCTGGAGGGGGGCACAAGGTCCGGCGAATTGGTCGGGACGCGCCGGGGACGCGCTGACCGGAACAATTCAGGCCGGAATGTCGGGATTTTTGACAGGCGGGACAGCCGTTAACGTTTCGCCAACCATCGTCTCCGGCGGAAATCCTTGGGTCGGCAAAACTGGCACGGGGCCTGCAATGTAGTTGGCGTACCCAAGAGTTCTTCGAACGAGGCGGGGCCGACACAAAGGTCCCCAACCAAGTCTCCCGGCTCCGCCTCCCCGAAGAACGCCTATCCCGAAATCACGAGATCACCGCCGGCCCGCCCAGGGTTCGTCCGTGCGATCGACACGCATGTCGCCATCGTAGGGTCGGCACAGGCCGAAGGCTTCGTCCGCCGAACCTGTCATCCAGGCGGACCAGTCCGCGGGATGGAGAATGACCGGCATCCTGTCGTGCACGCCGTGAACGTGCCGGTTCGCGTCGGTCATCACCATCGTATAGGCCTCGCCCCATTCGGCGCTGTCGCGCCAGAACCCGGCTATGGCCATCAGATCACTGTCGGGCAGGGCAAACCAGGTGCGCGTCTTGCCGCCCCTGGGTCCTTCGGCTTCGGCAAAGTCGGACACCGGGATCAGGCAGCGCCGCGCCCTGAAACTGGCGGACCAGAATGGGCTGCCCAGCTTGTCAGAGCGAGCATTGTTGATCGGCTTGGGCTTCAGCGGCTGGCCTTTCGCACCCTTGCGAGCAAGGGGGAAGCCCCAGGTCATCTGCGTCAGCCGCCCGTCGGCCAGCACCATTCCGGGATAACCGGGATAGACCAGTTCGGGCGCGTTGCCGCCGGGAGATACCGATAGATCCTGCGCGATCGCATCGAAGAAATGCGCAACCTCGTCCTGCGACTTCGCCATGCGATAGAGGTTGCACATGGCCGCTAGAGGCCCGCCTGTGCCGCGGGAACGGGCGGGGCGATCATGCCGCCTGTCAGGGGCCAGACGATGTCGCCTGTCACCACGCCCAGGCTCATCGGCAACTGGCTTGATATGAAGGTCTGCAGCGCATTGGGCTGGCTGCCGCCTTCGTACTGGGTGACGTAGATGCTCGTGGCGACCTCGGGATCTGCGGGATCCCAGGTCACGACCTCGCACGTGTCCGTTACCACCGTGGGCGTGCCTACCTGGCCGAATTCGTCGAAGGTGACGCGGTAATGCTTGCCCAGAGGAACGGAGCCCTCGGCAATCGGACCGTTCAGGACGTAGGCCTCCATCGTCCCGTCTTCCGCAGGGGGAAGGACGATGGGAATGTAGATCACGGAATGGCTTGCGCCTTCTTCGGCGGGTTCTCCGTCGAGACAATACCCCGCGTCGGGGGCGGCAATGACGGCGCGGGGCGCAACGTACTTGGCCCGGGCCATGACCAGCGCGGTGCCGCTTAGCGGCGGTGCGTCGGCGCTGTCGTGCATCGTCTCGGAAAGGATCTCGTCCTGCGCGATTTCATATTCCGCCAGGGCGACAAGCGGGGCCTGCGCCCCTTCGCCGCGCGCCGCGGCGATCACCACGTTCCACACGCCCAGTCCCTCGCCCGGAAACGCGACAGCGCCGCGATATCCATCGCCGAAGTCGCCGCCGGTCATGCCTGCGTATTGCTGCTGCGCGATGGCGCTGGCCCGCTGAACGTCGGCCAGCATCCGCGCCGTCGCCTCGGCCTGCCTGGCGGCAGCCATGCGCTGGTCGAGGTCTTCGGGCATGGCTTCCTGCGCTGCGACAGGCAGCGCAAGCGCCAACGCGGCCGTTATGAAAAGAGTGCGAACCATCTGTTCCCCGAAACCTGCCGAGTGAAAGCCAAGCCCCTCTAGCGTCGTCGCGGGAGGGGCCACAAGCCTAGGCGGAAACGGGGTGAACGTGGTTTGAATTGAAGGCCGTCAATTGGCCTTGGCGACCTGCTTTTCGTCCAGGAGTTGCTGCAGTTCGCCGGCCTCGAACATTTCCATCATGATGTCGCTGCCGCCCACGAATTCGCCCTTCACGTAGAGTTGAGGGATCGTCGGCCAGTCCGAAAAGGACTTGATGCCCTGGCGGATTTCCATGTCCTGCAGCACGTCGACACTTTCGAATGCAACGCCGCAATGATCGAGAATGGAGACTGCGCGGTTCGAAAAGCCGCACTGCGGAAACAGCGGCGTGCCCTTCATGAAAAGCACCACGTCTGCGTCTTCTACGATCTTGGAAATCCGGTCTTTGGTTTCACCGTCCATGTCGCTCATCTGTCCCACCAATCAATGTTTGTAACGTAGCGGTCAGGTGGGAACGCTGGTGTGCAGTTGCAAGGCGTGAAGCTCTCCGCCCATGCGATCGCCCAGCGCGGCAAATACCATCTTGTGCTGCTGCACGCGGTTCTTGCCTTCGAATTCGGCGGAGGTGACCCGCGCCAGCCAGTGATCGTTGTCGTCAACCAGGGCCTCTATCTCCACGGTGGCATCGGGGATGGCGGACTTGATGAGGGCTTCGATCTGCGCGGCTGGCATGGGCATGGGGTATTGCTCCGGTGTGCTGGATCAGGATTCGCTCATGAACTGGCGGCGCGCCTCGACAGCGTTTTCCTCCAGCTTCGCGCGCACCTGCGCTTCGTCCACGTCGCAACCGGCCTGGGTAAGATCGCCCAGCACCTTGCGGACGACGTCCTCGTCGCCCGCTTCCTCGAAATCGGCCTGGACCACCGCCTTCTTGTAGGCGTCCGTCTCTTCCTCGGTCAGATTCATCAGTCCGGCCGCCCATTCGCCGAACAGGCGGTTGCGGCGAACGGCCACCTTGAAGGCGGTTTCCTCGTCCATCGCGTATTTGGCTTCCTCGCCGCGCTCACGATCCTTGAAATTGGTCATTGGGCTAACTCTCTTTTCCTGATTGGTGGCCGCATCTCACGTCCTGCGGGAATAGGCGCTGGCCGCTCAGGCCGCAACTCCCGTGCCGCGGGCCAGCCATGGCTTTCCTGCCGCCATGCGCTCTTCATAGCGCGAAATGGCCTCGTCGCGGGTCAGAGTCAGGCCGACTTCGTCCAGCCCCTCGGTCAGGCAGTATTTGCGGAACGGGTCTATCTCGAAACGGAAGCGATCCTGGAAGGGCGTGGTGACGCTCTGCGCCTCTAGGTCGATCGTGATAGGATCGGTCCTGGCGACCTCCAGCAGGCGGTCCACCTGTTCCTGCGGCAGGGCTACGGTGAGAATTCCGTTCTTGAATGCGTTGCCCGCGAAGATGTCGGAGAAGCTGGGGGCGATCACGGCCCGTATGCCCAGATCGAGGAGGGCCCAGGCGGCGTGTTCCCGGCTGGAGCCGCAACCGAAATTGTCGCCTGCCACCAGGATCGGCGCTCCGGCGAACTCGGCCTGGTCGAACACGTTGTCGGGATTGTCTGTGCGCACGGCTTCGAATGCACCCTGACCCAGCCCTTCGCGGCTGGTCGTCTTCAGCCAGCGCGCCGGGATGATCAGATCGGTATCAACATTCTTTCGGCCGAACGGGATCGCCCGGCCCGAAACCTCGCCGACCTTGTCCATCAATCGGTTTCCGGCTTCTCGCCGCTCGGGATCGGGCCCGGCTGGGTAGGCTCGTTCTTTTTCTTGCGGCGATTGACGTAAAGGAGCGCGGCGGCAACCGCGGCGGAGCCGATGGCGCCGGCAATGGCGGCTTTCTTGGGGATGTTGTCAGTCATGTCTGCTCAATGGTCCTGCGCGGAAGGTGTTTCAAGAAAATCGCGCGCAAGATAATCTTTCAGCACGAGCCAGCGCGCTTGCTTCTCGTACAGCGGCATCGCGGCATAGGCGGGGCTGGAGGAGGGAAGGGTAAGAAAATCGACGGGCAATTCGGCCACTTGCGGCTTGCCCACCCGTTCCGAAGTCTTGCCGTTGAAGGCCACGGCCCGCAGGTTCGGCAGACCGGAAACGAGCGCGGGCAGATCGGCCCCTTCCACGTCGCGCATGGCCGAATCGAGGCTGCCGCTGCGCCGTGCCGAGCGGACCGAGTCCCACAGGCCGATTCCATGGTGCAGGATCGCCTCGAGCCGGTCCTGATAGGAAAGCCGCACCAGTTCGGTATCGAGCACGCCTTCGAGAAGTGACCAGAAGAGATTGCGCGGATGGGCGTAGTACTGCCCTGCCTCGAGCGACCTCTCGCCCGGCAGGCTGCCGAGGATCAGGACCCGTGTTTCGGCGCTGACGACGGGAGCAAAAGACTGTTTACGCTGGCTCACGCGTGAGTTCGCGCACGTCTGTCAGGCGGCCCATGACGGCAGCTGCCGCGGCCATGGCGGGCGAGACGAGGTGCGTGCGGGCGCCGGGGCCCTGTCGGCCCACGAAATTGCGGTTGCTGGTGGAGGCGCTGCGCTCTCCGGCCGGAACCTTGTCCGGGTTCATCCCCAGGCACGCCGAACATCCTGGCTCGCGCCATTCGAGTCCCGCATCGGTGAAGACCTTGTCCAGTCCTTCGGCCTCGGCCTGCATCTTCACCAGGCCCGATCCGGGAACGACGATGCCCCAGCGGATATTGGGATGCTTGCGCCGTCCGCGCAGCACTTCGGCGGCGGCGCGCAGGTCTTCGATGCGGCTGTTGGTGCAGCTGCCGATGAAGATGTTCTGCACCTCGACATCCTGCATCCGGGTGCCTGGCTCCAGGTCCATGTAATCGAGGCTGGCGCGCGCGGCCTCCTGCTTCGAGGGATCGTCGAAGCTTTCGGGCGCGGGCACGACCCCGCCGATGGGCACGACATCTTCCGGGCTGGTGCCCCAGGTCACCGAGGGTTCGACCCTGGTGGCATCGATCACCACGCTGCGATCGAACTCGGCGCCTTCATCGGTGTAGAGCGTCTTCCAGTAGGCGACGGCATCGTCCCACTCTTCGTCGCGCGGGGCGAATGGGCGGCCCTTGATGTAGGCGAAGGTCGTTTCGTCGGGAGCGATGAGGCCGCCCCTGGCTCCGGCCTCGATGCTCATGTTGCACACGGTAAGGCGCGATTCGACGCTCATGTCCTCGAACACCTTGCCGCGATATTCGATCACGTGCCCGGTGCCGCCCGCGGTGCCCACGGTGCCGATGATATGCATCACCAGGTCCTTCGCCGTCACGCCAAGGCCAAGCTGCCCTTCAACGCGCACTTCCATGGTCTTCGACTGTCGCAGAAGCAGCGTCTGGGTGGCGAGCACGTGCTCCACTTCCGACGTGCCGATGCCGAAGGCCCAGGCCCCGAGGCCGCCATGGCAAGCGGTGTGGCTGTCGCCGCACACGATGGTGGTCCCCGGAAGGGAGAATCCCTGTTCCGGCCCGACGACATGGACGATGCCCTGCTGGCGCGCCGTGGCATCGAAGTAGCGTACGCCGAATTCGGGCGCGTTGCGCTCCAGCGCGGCAAGCTGGTTGCGGCTTTCCTCGTCGGCGATGGGCACGCGGTTGCCATCGGCATCCACGCGCGGCGTGGTGGGCAGGTTGTGGTCTGGAACGGCCAGCGTCAGTTCGGGGTGGCGAACGGTGCGGCCCTTCATGCGCAGCGCCTCGAACGCCTGCGGACTGGTCACTTCGTGCACCAGGTGACGGTCGATGAAGATCAGGCAGGTGTCGTCGTCACGCCGCTCGATCACATGGGCGTCGAAGATCTTTTCGTAGAGGGTGCGCGGTCTGCTGGCCATGGCCAGCCAGATAGCGCGCCCACCGGTCATAGCCAAGCTGCACGAAAAAAGGCTTTGTCGTGTCTTGGAAAGTTAACGTTGTCCACCTAACTTACAGGTATGTCAGCCAAGCCCTTTTCGATTCCGATCAAGATCCTGCCCGACGATATCGATTTCATGGGGCACGTGAACAATTCCAAGTACCTGAACTGGGTTCAGGACGTCGTGCTGCAGCACTGGCAGAAACTCGCTCCCGCCGAAGAGGTGGCAAGCAAGGCCTGGGTCGCCCTGAAGCACGAGATCACCTATCGCCGTCCGGCCTTCCTCGAAGATGACGTGATCGCCGAGACGGTGCTTGAGAAGATCAAGGGCGCGCGCAGCTTCTACAACACGGTGATCCGCCGCGGAGAGGAAGTGCTGGCCGAGGTTCAATCGATGTGGTGCTGCATCGACAGCGAAACGCATCGCCCCGCGCGCATCGACCAGGACGTGGCGGAGCGCTGTTTCGGCCTTCCGCCCGCCGGCGGACCCAAAGACTCGTAACAAGGCTCTTTGCGGCAACGGGCGCAAGCGCCTATATTGGCGTCATGGACATCCTCGTTCCCATCGCGATCGTGCTTGTGACCATCCTGGCGATGGAATTCGTCGCCTGGTCGAGCCACAAGTACATCATGCACGGCTTTGGCTGGGCATGGCACCGCGATCATCACGAACCGCACGACAACACCTTCGAGAAGAACGATCTCTATGCCGTCGTCGGGGCGGCCATGAGCATCTCGATGTTTGCCTGGGGCAGCCCGCTGGTGCTGGGCGATGCCGCTTGGATTCCGGCCACGTGGATCGGTGTGGGCATCCTTGGCTACGGCATCATCTACACGCTCGTGCATGACGGGCTGGTGCACCAGCGCTATTTCAGGTGGGTTCCCAAGAGCGGCTATGCCAAGCGGCTGGTGCAGGCGCACAAGCTGCACCATGCCACGATCGGAAAGGAGGGCGGGGTCAGCTTCGGCTTCGTCTTCGCCCGTGATCCGGCCAAGCTGAAGGCCGAACTGCGCCGCCAGCGAGAGGCTGGCATTGCAGTCGTGCGCGAGAGCGCCGGCGCCTGAAGTCAGCGCACGAAATTCACGTAGATCGCGTGGATCACACCAGGCACGAAGAAAATCAGCGTCAGTATCAGATTGATGAGGAAAGTGCTGCCGAGGCCGTGCTTCAGCGCGACGCCCAGCGGCGGCAGCAGGATCGAGGCGATCAGGACGATGATACTCATGGAAAAGGCTCCAAAAATCGATTGAACGGTGTTTGTCCAATCAATCGCTGAGCCCGACGCCTGTTCCTTCAGTCCGGCCGCGTCCAGATCCAGCCGGCCACCAGGGCCATGATGGTGATGGGCACGAGCGCAATGGGAAATCCCGCCATTGCACCGGACAGCACCGCCGCAAGGGCCATGAATGCCATGGCCGACCACTTCGCCTTGCGCGCAATTCGGCGATGCTCGCGCCAGTCCCGAAGGGCAGGGCCGTAGGTCGGGTGATCCAGCATCCGCGCTTCCCATGCCGGATTGCCGCGCGCGAAGCAGAACAGCGCTCCCAGCAGGAAAACGAAGCCGGGCATCATCGGCATGACCATGCCGACCCACCCCAGCACCAACAGCACTGCGCCCGCCGCCATCCAGAGGGGGCGCGCCACGGCGTTCCTAGCCTTGCGCCATGCGCGCGGCGTGCTCTTGCACCAGGGCGATCATGTTGGGCACGCCCTGCGTGCGGTTGGAGGAAAGCTGGTTGCGAAGATCGAACGGCGCGAGCGCCTTTTCGATGTCCATCTGCGCGACCTCGGCGGCGGGCTTGTCCTGCACGGTGGAAATCACCAGTGCGACAATGCCCTTGGTAATGGCGGCATTGCTGTCTGCCAGGAAGTGCAGCTTCTCGCCCTCGGTGGTGGGATAGACCCAGACCTGGGCGGAGCAGCCGCGGACGAGCGTGGCGTCGGTCTTGAGGGCAGCGGGCATTTCGTCCAGCTCGCGGCCCAGTTCGATCAGCAGGCGATAGCGTTCGTCGCCTTCGAGGAATTCGTATTCTTCCTGGATGTCTTCAATTGTGCGCATGCAGCAGCATCTAGCGGCTGCGCGTCAGAGGTCCACCCCGTTGGCGATGGCTTCCAGCTTGCGGATGCGCTCCTTGAGGTCGGCGATCTCGATCCGCGCCATGCCCTCGCGTGATCCACCTTCCATTTCGGGCGGCACGCGCTTCATCTCCAGCTCGCGGTTCTTGAGGGCGAGCCAGCCTTGCCATCCCAGCAGCGTGGAGGCGGTCAGCATGGCCAGAGCAAGCAGGGCGCTGGCGGCGATCAACAGGTCGATTTGCGTCATTTGGTCCTCCCTGCGAGGGCGACGAGCCTCACTCGTCGCGCAGCTTCTCGATTTCTTCGGCAGTCCGGCGCGAGGGATCGGTGGCAATGCGTTCGAGCACCTTCACCCTCTCGCGCAGCTGTTCCACTTCGTGTTCCAGTTCGCGTTCGCGCTCGCTGTGGCCCTCGCTAGGGGGCAGTTCGCGGGAACCGCGCCCCTGGAAGTATTTGGCCACGACGACGATCAGCACGATGAGGACGGCGGCACTCCAGAAACTCACGATGCCGCCTCCTTCCGGGCCAGGCTGTCCTTGCGCAGATCCTCGATCTGGCGCGAAAGATCGGCGCCCGGATCGGTGACGATGCGTTCGAGCACGCGCAAACGCTCCTCGATGTCCACCGCCTCCTGACGCTGGTTCAGGGCCTGCTGGGCCTTGGCCTCTTCGATGCGCGCCTCGATCTCGAGCCTCCGCAACTTGTGCTCCCGGCTACGCTGTCCGGCGATGGTTCCGAACGTCAGGACCGTCACCAGAATAGTGAGGACGAAACCGAAAATCAGGATCAGTTCGCCGTCCATCAGTTCGCGTCCTTCTTGTCGCGGCGCAGGCTCTCGATCTCATGCGTGAGCTGATAGCCACTGTCGGTGACGATCCGCTCCACATTGGCGAGCCGGTCCTTCAGCGAACCCAGTTCGGCCTGCAAGGCGGCGTTTTCCTGGCTAAGCAGCTTCACGCGCTCCACGGCCTGGTCGTTCTTGGGATAGACGGCCTTGCCCCAGCTGTTTTCCAGCGGGTAGCCGTGCTTCATCCGCATCCAGGTATTGATGATCCAGCCGACCGTCATGATCGCGACGCCCGCGATGACGGTGGTTTCGGTGATCAGTTCCATCACGCCTGTTCCTTCTTCTCGAAGTTGAGCTGCACGCCGCTCTCGCGGTCGTTGCGACCGGGCTTGTCACGCAGGGCTTCGATCTCCTCGGCCACGGTATAGCCCTTGTCGGTGACGATGCGCTCCAGCACGATCATGCGGTCTTCCATGCGCTCCATCACGTCGCGCAGCTGCTTGTTCTGCTCGCGCAGCATCTCCGCCTCGCGGCTGTCGGATTTCTCGATCCGTTCGGACTTGCCGCCCCATTCGTCTTCGAGCGGATAGCCGTGCTTGGCGCGGATCCAGTTGTTGATGATCCAGCCGAGCATCGACACGGCGACGATCGCGATCACGAATTCGGGGCTTCCCCAGTCCATCAGGCGGTCTCCTTCTTCGCAAAGTCCAGCGCTACGCCGTTGCTTTCATCAACCGAACGCTGGTCGCGCAGGGCCTCGATCTGGGTGGCTACGTCATAGCCCTTGTCGGTCACGATGCGCTCGAGCACCTGGACGCGATCTTCCAGTTTCTGCACCTGGCTGGCGTATTGCGCGGCGCGTTCGGCGGTGCTTGCGGCAGTTGCGTCCACCTGCATCTCGGCGATCTTCTGCTTGTGCTTGGTCCAGATCACGCTGATCGGGATCATGCAGCCGAACACGATGCCGAAGATTGGTATCAGTTCACCCATGGTCGAGGTCCCCCTTTCCTTGTTGGCGTGCGCCCCTCAGCGCAGTTGTTCGATTTCCTGCGACAGGCGCGGATTGGCGGAAACGTAGTAGGTTTCCACATCGGCCAGGCGGCGATCGATGTCCTTCATCCGGGCGCGGATTTCGCGTGCCGTGCGCTTCGGGCTCTGCCGCACGCGCTGCCAGTACTGCGTCTCGTCCGGCGCGGTGTAGAGGTGCGGCGGCTTCTTGCTCAGCAGGATGCCGGCCAGAAGGTAGATCGGGATCGTGAAACCGCTGACGGCAAAGGTGAGGAAGATCGCCATCAGGCGGACCCAGATCACCTGGATGCCGGTGTAGTCGGCGACACCCGCACAGACACCCAGCAGCTTTCCGTTCATCTTGTCGCGATAAAGCGTGGTGCGGGGCGAATTCATGCGTGGTCTCCCTTCTTCTCGGCGAGCAGTTCTTCCAGCTCGCGCAGCGGTACGTTGTCGACTGCCTTGTCGTGGCGGATGCGGGCGGGTTCGAAATCGGGGTTGTCGGCGGCGACGAGGCGCTCGACCGTATCCATCCGTTCGTCCAGCCGCTTGGCAAGCTGGTAGAGTTCTTCCAGCAGCGCTTCGTCATCGGTGGTGATCGTGGCGGACGTCTTCCACTTCGTGATGTAGTGGAGGATGATCCACGGCAGGCCGATGAAAATCGAAGCTACGATTAGAATTCCGGCAACTTCTTCCACGTCTTATTCCCCTTCGTCTTTCTTGGCGCTGCTGCTCTTGCCGAGCGCGCGCTTCATTTCCTCCAGTTCGTCGTCCACCTTGTCACCGCCTTCCAGGGCTGCGAATTCGTCGGCGAGCGATGCCTTGTCCTGGCCGATGCCCAGGGCATCGGCGCGGCCTTCGGCGTAGTCCACCCGGCGCTCCAGCTGGTCGAAGCGGCTGTGCGCCTCGTCCACCCGGTCGCTGGTCATCAGGCTGCGCAGCTTCACCCGGTTCTCCGCGCTTTCCAGGCGGGCCGAGATCTGGCTCTGGCGGCTGCGCGCCTCGCGCAGTCGGTTCTGCAGCTTGGCGATATCCTGTTCGTAGGACCGCAGCGCGTCATCGAGCACGGCGATTTCCTGCTTCAGCTGGTCGCACATGTCCGAAGCCTTGCGCTTCTCCATCAGCGCGGCGCGGGCCAGGTCCTCGCGGTCCTTGCTCAGCGCCAGTTGCGCCTTTTCCGACCAGTCGGTCTGCAGCCGCTCCAGCTTCACCGTATGACGGTGCATTTCCTTCTGGTCGGCGATCGTACGCGCGGCGCTGGCGCGCACCTCCACCAGTGTCTCCTCCATTTCCAGGATGATCATGCGGATCATCTTCGACGGGTCGTCGGCCTGGTCGAGAAGTTCGTTGAAGTTGGCGGCGATAATGTCGCGGGTACGAGAGAAAATGCCCATCAAGGGTCCTCCGATATTGAGCGAGTTACCGGTGGGCGTGGGGCTGGTGCGGATGCGCTCGATCTCCTTGTCGAGACGAGTGCGTCCGCCAGCCTTTCCGCGTCCCAGCGGCGTAAGGGAATTGCGGTCTTCGTTGCTCACGCCAGTTCTACCGTGGGGGCGCCGACCAGCAAGGTCGGCACGTCTGCCATCGGCTCCATGCCGGCGAAGACCGTGAATGCGATCATCGCGGCGATGCTGACCAGGGCGGCCTGGCCAAGCTGGCTGTTGAAGAAGCGGCGATCGAACATTGGGTGATTTCCTCCTGAACCCTTTCTGCCCGATTAATTGCAACAGCCGTGCCAAACTGTGGGATCGGCGGAAATCTGCGGTTTTTCAGCCACCCTTGCCTTAACACGTTAGTGTCTATTGCCAAGTGTTGGGAAAAAGCACTATATCTTGGCAATGGAACGTGAAAACCAGTTCATTGGCCAGTCCGGCGCCTTTCTCGACGCGGTGGAGCGGGCCAGTCGCGCAGCCCCGATGGCGCGTCCCGTACTGGTAATCGGCGAACGGGGAACCGGCAAGGAATTGATCGCCGAGCGTCTGCACCGCCTGTCCGACCGATGGGAAGAGCCGCTGGTCACGCTGAACTGCGCCGCTCTGCCCGAAACGCTGATCGAGGCGGAACTGTTCGGTCACGAACAGGGCGCCTTCACCGGTGCTACCAGAGCGCGCGAGGGACGGTTCGAGGAAGCCGACCGGGGCACGTTATTTCTCGACGAACTGGGCACCTTGTCGATGGGCGCGCAGGAGCGCCTGCTGCGCGCCGTGGAATATGGCGAGGTGACCCGCATCGGCGCCACCCGCCCGAAGCGTGTGGACGTGCGCATCGTGGCCGCCACGAACGAGGACCTGCCCCGCCGTGCGGAGGAGGGCACGTTTCGGCCCGACCTTCTCGACCGGTTGAGTTTCGAAGTGATCACCCTGCCTCCCCTGCGCGTGCGCGAGGGGGACATTCCCGTGCTTTCGGACTATTTCGGCCGTCGCATGGCGGCCGAGCTGGGCTGGGAGGAGTGGCCCGGTTTTGCCGATCACGTCGCGACCGCGATGGAAAACCATCCATGGCCGGGCAACGTGCGTGAACTGCGCAACGTGGTGGAGCGCGCGGTCTATCGCTGGGACAGCTGGGAGCAGCCGATCGGGGAAGTGGTCTTCGATCCTTTCGACAGTCCGTGGAAACCGCTTCCCTCAAGCAGTCCCGAACGCCGGGATGACGAACATACGCAGAGCAGCGCAACACCGGTGCAGCGCCAGCAGTTCGACAAGGTGGACGATCTACGCGCAGCCGTGGATGCGCACGAGAAGACCATCGTGGAGCATGCGCTCGGTGCGAATCGCTGGAACCAGCGCCAGACCGCAAAGGCGCTGGGCCTGACGTACGACCAGTTGCGCCACACCATGAAGAAGCACGGTATCGGGCAGGATGCCTGAGATGTGCCCGTTGAATCCGCGCCCATTAAGGGCCGCTTAGGAACTGCGGGTTAAGGATAATCGCGAAATCGCCGGTTTGACTGGTCGCCGCGCCTCTGGCGCACCCGCCCGCCATCCCCGATTGCCACTAGAGAGAGGCCGAAACGGAAACGATGTCGCAAGCTGCAAGCCGCCTCCTTCGCCCCACGGCCCTGCGTCAGCATGGTGGTACATCGCAGGACAAGAGGGCGATGGTCATCAGCATGACGTCCTTCTTCGCCGCGATCGGGGTGGTTGGCTGGTTCGGCCTTACCGGGCTGACCCTGGGCGGCGGACCTGAACCCGAGTCGCAGGTTGCGAAGGTCATCTTCGCGGGTGGCGCGCCGCAGCAGCCTTCCGTCGAGGAACTTCGCGAACGCGCGGAAGAGGCCCAGGTCAACGAGGAAAGCGACTACGTGATCGGCGACTATGGCGATCCCGTGGAAGAGCTCTACGCCGACGCGGACGATGGCGGCTGGGGCGAGGCGGCGCTGGCAAAGTCCCAGGCGACGTCGCGCAACGCGACCTGAGGTTTGCGCGGGCCGCAGCTTTTCGCACGCGGCATATTGCTTTCCAGACAGTACCGGCCTACATGACGGCCATCCCGACATTGTCGTGACACTGGAGGGGCTGGCGCCGCGAGGGGCCGGCACCCGGCTCCATGTCCGCCATGTCGCCAGTTTTTTGGAGACCCGCTTGGTCGATATCGCGCGCCTGACACAAGTCATCGAACCCGAGGCCCAGGCCCTGGGTTTCGAACTCGTGCGCGTGAAGATGACCGGCTCGGGTGAAGAGCGAACGCTGCAGATCATGGCAGAGGATCCCGAGACGGGTCAGCTGGTGGTTGAGCAGTGCATGGATCTCTCGCGCCGAATTTCCGACCGCATCGATGCGGTCGAGGAAGGCGGCGAGGAACTGGTGCAGGGCGCCTATCACCTGGAAGTGAGCAGCCCCGGCATCGACCGTCCGCTGACCCGGCCAAAGGACTTTGCCGACTGGGCCGGCCACGAGGCCAAGATCGCCCTGGCAGAGAAAGTCGGCGGGCATCGTCATCTGACCGGCGAACTGCTCGGCATCGATGGAGGCACCGTCGCCATCGAGGACCGGAAGAGCGGCCGCGTCGAAGTGCCGCTGGACCAAATTCACTCGGCGCAGCTGATCCTGACGGACAAGCTGATTGCCGCAACAAGGCCGCTCGACATGTCGGGCGTCGAAGATATCGAAGAACTCGAACAGGAAGAAGAGGCTCAAGACTGATGGCCAGTCCCATTTCCGCCAACAAGGCCGAACTGCTTGCGATCGCCAACTCCGTCGCATCGGAGAAGATGATCGACAAGACCATCGTGATCGAAGCGATGGAAGAGGCCATCCAGAAAGCCGCGCGTGCGCGCTTCGGCCAGGAAAACGACATCCGGGCCAAGCTGGACCCGCAGACCGGCGACCTGCGCCTGTGGCGCGTGGTCGAGGTGGTCGAAGAGGTCGAGGACTATTTCAAGCAGGTCGACCTCGAGCAGGCGCAGAAGCTTGAGCCGGGCGCGAGCGTGGGCGACTTCATCGTCGATCCGCTGCCCGCGATGGACGATCTGGGCCGCATCGACGCGCAGAGCGCCAAGCAGGTGATCTTCCAGAAAGTCCGCGATGCCGAGCGTGAGCGTCAGTACGAGGAATTCAAGGACCGCGCCGGCGAGGTCATCACCGGTGTCATCAAGTCGGTCGAATTCGGCCACGTGATCGTGAACCTGGGCCGCGCCGAGGGCGTGATCCGCCGCGACCAGCAGATCCCCCGCGAAGCCGCCCGCGTTGGCGAGCGCGTGCGCGCGCTGATCAGCAAGGTGGAGCGCAACAATCGCGGTCCGCAGATCTTCCTGTCCCGCGCGCATCCCGATTTCATGCGCAAGCTGTTCGCGCAGGAAGTGCCCGAAATCTACGACGGCATCATCGAGATCAAGGCCGCCGCCCGCGATCCGGGCAGCCGCGCCAAGATCGGCGTGATCTCGCACGACAGCAGCATCGACCCGGTCGGCGCGTGCGTCGGCATGAAGGGCAGCCGCGTGCAGGCCGTCGTGCAGGAACTGCAGGGCGAGAAGATCGACATCATTCCCTGGAGCGATGACACCGCCACCTTCGTCGTGAACGCCCTTCAGCCCGCCACCGTTTCGCGCGTGGTGCTGGACGAGGACGAGAGCCGCATCGAGGTGGTCGTGCCCGACGACCAGCTTTCGCTGGCCATCGGCCGCCGCGGCCAGAACGTGCGTCTCGCCAGCCAGCTGACCGACAGCCAGATCGACATCATGACCGAGGAAGAAGCCTCGGAGAAGCGCAGCAAGGAATTCGCCGCACGCTCCAAGATGTTCGAGGAAGAGCTGGACGTCGACGAGACCCTCTCGCAGCTGCTGGTTGCCGAAGGCTTCGCCGAGCTGGAGGAAGTGGCCTACGTGCAGCTCGACGAGCTCGCCACGATCGAGGGCTTCGACGAGGAACTGGCCGAAGAGCTTCAGTCCCGCGCGCAGGAAGCGCTGGAGCGGCAGGAAGCCGCCCACCGCGAAACGCGCCGCGAACTGGGCGTGGAAGACGCACTGGCCGAACTCCCGCACCTGCGTGAGGAAATGCTGGTGGTGCTGGGCAAGGCCGGCATCAAGACGCTCGACGATCTTGCCGATCTCGCCACCGACGAACTGATCGCGAAGAAGCGCGAAGCGCCGCGTCGCCGCAACAACAGCCCCGACGGCCCGCCGGCACGGCGTCCGCAGCGGGAGCAGGACAAGGGCGGCGTACTGGGTGCGTTCGGCCTGACCGAAGAGCAGGGCAACGAGATCATTATGGCCGCCCGCGCGCACTGGTTCGAGGACGAGGAAGAGGCAGCGCCTGCTGCCGAACCCGAGACCCAAGCAGAGGAGGCCGCCGATGCGGAATCCTCGCAATGACACATTAGGTTCGCCTAAAACCGACTCCGGCGTTTGCCCCGAAACGGGGAGCGAACGTCGCTGCGTGCTGACCGGCAGGACGGCCCCGCGCGACCATCTCGTGCGCCTGGCCGTTTCTCCGGACGGCGACGTGCTGCCCGATGCACTTGCCAAGGCACCGGGGCGGGGCGCGTGGATCGGAGTTTCGAAGGCCGAACTCGAGGAAGCGATGGAGTCCGGTCGCCTGAAGGGTGCGCTTGCCCGCGCCTTCAAGACCGGCGACCTCGGCATCCCCGAGGACTTGCCTAGACGCCTGGAGGCGGCGCTGAAAAAGGCCGTGCTGGAACGGCTGGGTCTCGAAATGCGCAGCGGACGTCTTATCTTGGGGTCCGATCGCATCGCAAACGAGGCGCGGATGGGGACGGTAGCCGCCCTCTACCACGCGTCGGACGCGAAAGAGGACGGGTGTCGCAAGCTGGACCAGGCATGGCGGGTCGGCCTCGATGAAGAAGGTTCGGGCCGCGCAGGTGAACGCCTGCCACTGGACCGCGAGGCCCTGTCTGTGGCATTGGGCCGCGAAAATGTCGTCCACCTGGCGCTTGCCGATGCCAAATCGGCACTGCGGTTATCCATTCCGCTAGGGCGTCTGCAGACCTTTCTGGGGGCCGTACCAGCGGCTGCTGACACGTAACTCGCCGGGTGGCGGACAGGCTTCCCGGGCGGGAAGCGTGATTGATTGAATTTGAAGGACTGAAACGAGCACATGAGCGAAGAGAACGAAACCCCGAAGCGCACCCGCAAACCGCTTGGCCTCAAGCGAGCGGTGGATGCCGGGGAAGTCAAGCAGACCTTCAGCCACGGCCGCACCAACAAGGT
Organism: Aurantiacibacter hainanensis; assembly: GCF_036321025.1. Lineage (NCBI taxonomy): Bacteria > Pseudomonadati > Pseudomonadota > Alphaproteobacteria > Sphingomonadales > Erythrobacteraceae > Aurantiacibacter > Aurantiacibacter hainanensis. The sequence continues at coordinate 530,368 of NZ_JAZAPB010000001.1, read as the reverse complement.
GGCGGTGGAAGTGAAGCGTCGTCGCAAGCTCGTGAAGCCGGGTGAAGAGCCCGCGCCGACGCCTGCACCTGCGCCCGAACCCGCGCCCGAACCCTCGGCGAAGAAGCCTGAGCCGAAGAAGCCTGCGCCCAGGAAGCCTGCGGCCGATAGCGAGACGCCGCAGGAAAAGGTCGCGCGTCTCCAGCGCGAGGCCGAGGAAGAGCGGCTGCGCCTGGCCGAAGAAGCGCGCAAGCGCGAGGACAAGCAGGCGAAGGAAGCTGCTGCCGACGAGAAGAAGCGCGTCGCAGAGAAGAAGAAGTCCGAGGAAGAGGCCGAAAAGCAGCGCAAGGCCGAGGAAGAAGCTGCCGCCAAGGCCGCAGCCGAAGCACCTGCCGAAGAGGAAGCGCCCGCACCCGCGCCCGAAGAGGGCGGCGACAAGCAGCCCGCCGCGCGCAAGTTCACTCCCGTTGCGCGTCCCGAGCCAAAGCGCCCGGAACGCAAGAAAGAGGAAAAGAAGAGCGTCGGCCGCGTGGAACGCGGTGGCGGCGCTAGCGAGAAGCGTCGCTCCGGCAAGCTGACCGTCAACAAGGCGCTGAACGAGGACGAGGGCCGTCGCGCCCGCAGCCTTGCCGCGCTGAAGCGCGCCCGTGAAAAGGAACGCCGCGCACAGGGCGGTGGCTCCAGCCAGCCGCGCGAGAAGCAGGTTCGCGACGTGGTGGTGCCGGAAGTCATCACCGTTGCCGAACTGGCCAAGCGCATGGGCGAGAAGGGCGCCGACCTGGTGAAGGAACTCTTCAACCTCGACATGATGGTGACCGTCAACCAGACGATCGACCAGGATACCGCGGAACTGCTGGTCGAACAGTTCGGCCACAACATCCAGAAGGTGTCGGAAGCCGACGTCGACATCTCCACCGACGAAGACGTCGATCCGGAAGAGACGCTGCAGCCGCGTCCGCCGGTCGTGGCCGTCATGGGTCACGTCGATCACGGCAAGACCAGCCTGCTGGACGCCTTGCGCAAGACCAATGTCACGCGCGGGGAAGCGGGCGGCATCACCCAGCACATCGGTGCCTACCAGGTGACGACGAAGGACAAGTCGAAGATCACCTTCCTCGATACGCCGGGCCACGCCGCCTTCAGCGAGATGCGCGCGCGTGGTGCCAACGTCACCGATATCGTGGTGCTGGTGGTGGCCGCCGACGACGGCATCATGCCGCAGACGATCGAGGCCATCAATCACGCCAAGGCGGCGAACGTGCCGCTGATCGTGGCGATCAACAAGATCGACAAGCCGGAAGCCGATCCGAAGAAGATCCGCAACCGCCTGCTCGAACACGAGGTCATCGTGGAAGAGATGAGCGGCGACGTGCAGGACGTCGAAGTCTCCGCCAAGGACGGCACGGGCCTCGACGAACTGATCGAGAAGATCGGTCTCCAGGCCGAACTGATGGAGCTGAAGGCTCGCCCTGACCGCGATGCCGAGGCGACCGTGGTCGAAGCGCAGCTGGACAAGGGCCGCGGCCCCGTGGCCACCGTGCTGATTACCCGCGGCACCCTGAAGCGTGGCGACACCTTCGTGGTCGGCACCCAGAGCGGCAAGGTCCGCGCGCTGATCGATGACCAGGGCAAGCAGGTCAAGGAAGCCGGTCCCTCGGTTCCGGTGGAAGTGCTGGGCCTGTCCGGTGTTCCCTCGGCCGGCGACAAGCTGACCGTGGTGGAGAACGAGCAGCGCGCCCGCGAGGTGTCCGAGTACCGCAAGGAAAAGGAAACCGAGAAGCGCACGGCTCTCGCCCCCACCAGCTTCGATACGATGTTCAACAAGACCAACGTCATCGAATGGCCGGTGGTTGTGAAGGCCGACGTCCAGGGTTCTGTGGAAGCGATCAACACCGCGCTGCACAACCTGTCGAACGACGACATCAAGGTGCGCGTGCTTCATGCTGGCGTGGGTGCCATCACCGAGACCGATGTCTCGCTGGCGGCCGCTTCCAACGCTCCGATCATCGGTTTCAACGTGCGCCCCAATGCCAAGGCGCGCGAACTGGTGAAGCGCGACGGCGTGCGCATGATGTATCACGACGTGATCTATCACCTGACCGACGAGATCACGAAGGAACTGCTTGGCGAGCTTGGCCCGCTGAAGGTGGAAAACGTGGTCGGCCGCGCCGAGGTCAAGCAGGTGTTCCCTGCCGGCAAGCGCGACAAGGCCGCCGGTCTGCTGGTGGTGGAAGGCGTCATCCGCAAGGGACTGCACGCCCGTCTCACCCGCGACGACGTCATCGTGTCGGCAACGGTCATCCAGTCGCTGCGCCGCTTCAAGGACGACGTGGACGAAGTCCGCGCCGGTCTGGAATGCGGTGTCGTGCTGGAGAACACCAACGACATCCAGCCGGGCGACCAGCTTGAGGTGTTCGAAGTGAACGAGGAAGAGCGGACCCTCTAGTGGACACCTTCGCAATGATCTTCGGCCTGGCGATGCTGGCGGGCCTTTTCATCGTGACCGTTCCCTATCTCGCGGGAGTAACCGGCAAGGGCGACGATGACGGAAATTAACTCGCTGCCCAGCTGGCCCTCGGCCAAGCTGATGGGCGCGGAATACCTCTCTTATGACGAAGACGCCCGGAGCGTGGAGATGGCCTTCACCCTGCCGGACGAGTTCGCCGCCATGCGCGGCACGGCCCAGGGCGGGCTCCTGGCCGGGCCGATCGACGAGGCGTTCGGCGCGGTGGTGTTCATGGCCACAGGCGGCAAGCTGCAACTGTCGCTCGACATCACCATGTCGTTCCTGCGGCCCGTCCCGATGGAACGGATCACGGTGAAGGCGCGCGCGGTGAAGGCGGGCAGGCGGGTGGCTTTCCTGGAGGGCGAGCTGTTCGACCACGAGGGAAATCTCTGCGTGCGCGCCACGGCCACATCGATGGTGACCGAATGGCCGGGCGCGAAGACCGGCTGATGCGCAAGGTCGCGCTGCTGGGATCGATCAACGTCGGCGGCAATCGGGTGAAGATGGCCGACCTGCGCTCCGCATTCGAGAGCGCGGGATTTGCCGATGTCGCTACCGTCACGGCCAGCGGGAACGTGCTGTTCGACGATCATGGTTCCGGCGACGCGGAGGAGCGGATCGCGGCGCTGCTGGTGGACGAATTCGGCATCGAAAGCTTCGCCGCCGTGCGTTCGTCGGCGGAGCTGGCGAAGGCGCTGGAGGAAAATCCGTTTACCGGGAGCGGCGCCGACAACCTCGTTCACACGATGTTTCTCGAAGGCCAGCCGGACGCAGAAGCCTTCGCGCAGCTGCAGGCCGATCACCAGGGGCGCGGGCGGGAGAAACTTGCGCCGGGCACCTGTGCCCTCCACATCGATTACGTCGATGGGGCAGGCAGTTCCAAGCTGACCAAGAACTTCATCGAGCGCCGCCTCGGCTGCCGGGGCACGGCTCGCAACATTCATTCGATTCGCCGGATCATGGAGGCAATGGAAAAGTAATGGCCCGCCATTCGCAACCCGAAGACCAGTCCGTCCGCCTGCTCAAGGTGGGCGAGCGCGTGAGGCATATCCTCTCCGAACTGCTCGCCCGCGGCGAAGCGCACGACGAGACCCTGCGCGCGCACAACATCTCCGTCACCGAAGTGCGCATGTCGCCCGACCTGCGCAACGCCAAGATCTACGTTAAGCCCCTGCTGGGCGAGGACGAGGAGGTCGTCATCAAGGCGCTGCGGACCAACACCGCCTTCTTCCAGCGCGAAGTGGCTCAGCGTCTCGGCCTGAAATACGCGCCCAGGCTGCAATTCCGCGCCGACGAAAGCTTCGACGAGGCCAGCCGGATCGAGCAGCTGCTGGACGATCCCAAGGTGCGGCGCGACCTCGACGAGGACGACTAGAAGACCCCCATCTCCAGCCCTGCGGCAAGGGTGGCGCCCAGTTCGCGCGCCTTTTCCAGATCGTCCTCGCCGATCGACTTCTCGGCCAGGATTTCCTCCTTCGTCTGCGCGCCGACATTGATGATCGGCGTGTCGGCCACGCGTTTCAGCCGCCAGCCCTGGCAGATCCGTTCCAGTTGCCGCTTCGCGTTCTCGCCGTCCGAGCCCGCGCAGATTATCGCGGCATAGGGGCGCCCCTCGATCCTGCCGAGCACCTCGTAATAGGTCCGGTCGAAGAAGGCCTTCATCACGCCCGCGATGGCGGCCAGGTTTTCGGGACAGGCGAAGATGTAGCCATCGACGGAGAGCAGGTCGTCGGCCTCGGCGTCCTTCGCCTCGAGCAGGCGGACTTCTACCTCGCCAGCCTCTCGCGCGGCTTCGTGAGCCGCCTCGGCAAGCTGACGGCTCCCACCGGTGCGCGAATACCAGATGATGGCCAGGCGCGTCATTGGCCAGCTGGCTCGAGGAACACGCCCACCCCTGGCCCAAGCGGGAGGTCGAACACGACCCAGCCGATGGTGATGGCGATGCCTGCGAGGCCGATCCCGACGAGGTAGGGCATCATCATCGCGGTAAGGCTGCCGAGGCCGAAGCTGGGCACCCAGCGCTGCGCGAACACTAGCATCAGCGGGAAATAGACCATCAGCGGGGTGACGATATTCGTGGCACTGTCACCTACGCGGTAGGCTGCTGTCGCCATTTCCGGCGAGATTCCCAGCAGCATCAGCATCGGCACGAAGACCGGCGCCAGCACCGCCCACTTGGCGCTGGCAGAGCCGATCAGCAGGTTCAGCAATCCGCCGAATATCAGCACGGCCACCAGCATCGCGCATGCGGGCATTCCGGAAGATCGCAGCACGTCCGCCCCGTTCACCGCCAGCACCAGGCCCATGTTCGACCAGGCGAACATGGCCACGAAATGCGCGGCGGCGAAGGTGAGGACGAGGTAGTAGGCCATGTCCTTCATGGCGCCGGACATCATCTCCACCAGCTTGCGGTGATCGGGAATGGTGCCCGCCGCCCGGCCGTAGATCCAGCCCGGCACCAGGAACACCAGCAGGAAGAACGGCAGCAGGCTGCGGTAGAACGGTGTCAGCCGCCCCTCGGGCGGGGCAGTGTCGTCGATCAGCGGGGGATTGGGGCCCAGTGTCAGGAATGCCCACAGCGCGACCAGCGCCAGCACGGCCAGCCCGGCGAGGCGCAGGCCGCGCTTCTGGTCCTTCGTGACCTCTTCTTCCGGCTCGTCCTTCACCGGCGCTTCGGGCGGGGCCTTGTAGGTGCCGAACTTGGGCTCGATGATCCGGTCGGTGACGTACCAGATCACCGGCAGGTAGGCGATCGTCAGTGCCGCGATGAAATACCAGTTGCCCGCGATGTTTGCGGTGTAGTCGCCGAACACGGTCTGCACCGCTGCCTCCGTTATGCCCAGCAGCAGCGCGTCCAGCTGACCCGGCAGCAGGTTGGCCGAAAAGCCGCCCGAAACGCCCGCGAAACTGGCGGCTATGCCCACCAGCGGATGGCGTCCGGCAGCATGGTAGATGATCGCGGCGAGCGGGATCATCACCACGAAGGCGGCATCGGCGGCGTGGTTGCCCAGCATGGAGACGAGCGCCACCGCTGGAGTCATCCAGAAGCGCGGCACATTGGCCAGGCTGGCGCGCATTGCGGTGGAGAACAGTCCGGATCGCTCGGCTACGCCAGCGCCCAGCATCACCGTGAGAACGTAGCCCAGCGGCGGGAAGTGGGTGAAGGTTTCGTGCACCTGGGTCAGCAGCAGCCGCAGGTTCTCGCGATTGAGCAGGCTCTCGACGGCCACGATCCGCGGCGCGCCGGTTTCCGGATCGATGTCGACCGGGTGGGCCGCCGACCAGCCCGCCAGCGAACCCGCGACCGAAATGCCGATCAGGGCGAGGATGAACCAGACGAACAGGAAGACCGGATCCGGCAGCCGGTTGCCGGTGCGTTCTACCCAGCCGAGGAAGCCGGTCTGCGTGCCCGTTGCCGTGGCAGTGCTGTCCGTACCTGGTCCCGTGCTGGCCAATTCGTCCCCCCTGAAGCGTCGCGTCCTATGGCGCCGTGGCAGGGCCGGTCGGATCGATGGCCGTGGGCACCACCTGGAAAACCTGCGCCCCCGGTCCAAGCGGAATATCGAAGAACACCCAGGCGATTGTCATCAGGACGCCGATGATCATCAGGCCGATGGAGTAGGGCAGCATGGTTGCCGCCAGCGATCCCAGGCCGAAATCCTTCTGCCAGCGCTGGCAGAAGATCAGGATCAACGGGAAATAGACCATAAGCGGGGTGATGATGTTGGTGGCGCTGTCGCCCACGCGGTAGGCGGCCGTTGCCATCTCTGGCGTGATGCCCAGCAGCATCAGCATCGGCACCAGCACCGGCGCCAGCAGCGCCCACTTGGCGCTGGCGGAACCGACGAACAGGTTCAGCACGCCGGCGACGATCACGATCGCGCCCAGCAGCGCCCAGGCCGGAAGGCCCAGCCCGCCGAGGAAATCCGCGCCGTTCACCGCCAGGATCAGGCCGAGGTTCGACCAGGCGAACATCGCCACGAAGTGGGCGGCGGCAAAGGCCAGGACCAGGTAATAGGCCATGTCTTCCATCGACCCGGCCATCATCTTCACAAGACCGCGGTGATCGTCGATCACGCCCGCGCCCTTGCCGTAGGCCCAGCCCGCCAGCAGGAACAGCAGGAAGAAGCCTGCCACCAGGCTCTGGTAGAACGGCGTCCACTGCGCCTCGGGGCTGGCGGTTTCGTCGATCAGCGGCGTGCCGGGGCCAAAGGCGAAGAATACCCACAGGGCGCACACGGCCAGCACGGCGAGGCCGGCCCACTTCAGGCCCCGCTTTTCGGGCGTGGTGAGCGGGCGGTCCTGCTCCTCATCGTCGGCGGGGCGACCGGCCATGTCCGGGTTCCACTTGCCCAGCCGCGGCTCGATCATGCGGTCGGTGACGAACCAGATGACCGGCAGGAACACGAAAGTCATGGCGGCGATGAAGTACCAGTTGCCCGCGATGTTCGCGGTCCAGTCGCCGAAGACGGTCTCCACGCTCGCCTCGGTAATGCCGAACAGCAGCGCGTCGAGCTGGCCCGGCACGAGATTGGCGGAAAAGCCGCCCGAAACGCCCGCGAATGCGGCGGCGATGCCCGCCACCGGGTGGCGACCCGCGGCGTGGAAGATGATGCCTGCCAGAGGAATCAGCACGACATAGGCGGCGTCGGCGGCAAGGTTGCCCAGCATGCCCACCAGCACGACGATGGGGGTGAGCAGGCTGACCGGCGCATTGCGAACGCCCGCACGCATCGCCGTGCCGAACAGGCCCGACCGTTCGGCCACGCCCGCGCCCAGCATCACCACCAGAACGTAGCCCAGCGGATGGAAGTGGGTGAAGGTCTCCGGCATCTCCACCCAGAGCCGCTGGATGTTCTCCGCGCTCAGCAGGCTGACCGCCTCGATCACGCGGTTGGTGCCGGTGTCGGGGTCGATCTCCACCGGGTGTGCGGCGGAGAGGCCGGAAAGGCTGGCAATTACCGAAATGCCGATGAGGATGGCGATCAGCCAGAAGAACAGGAAAACCGGGTCTGGCAGGCGATTGCCGGTACGCTCAACCCAGCCGAGAAAACCCTTCTGCGTCGTTGTGGCGGCGCTGCTGTCGCTCATCGAAAACTCCGATCAAGTGATTGCGTCTGATACTTCGTGCGGCATCCTGGCGTTCATGACAAGCGTCGCGGGGCTTTACCCCCGGTGAATGGCTCCCCATCTACACCCGGCATGAGTGACACCCTTATCCTGGCGGCGATCCTGATCCCGTGCCTGATCGTGGCCATCGTCTTTCACGAAGTGGCCCACGGCTGGACTGCCCTGGCGCTGGGCGATCCCACGGCGAAGGAAAAGCGCCGCCTTTCCCTCAATCCCATCCGCCATGTAGATCCGGTCGGTACGCTGCTGGTTCCTGGCGCCCTGGCGGTGTTCGGAGGGCCGGTGTTCGGCTGGGCAAAGCCGGTTCCGGTGCGTTTCGACCGGCTGGACAACCCCCGTTTCGGCATGATGGCGGTGGCGGCGGCTGGGCCGGCCATGAACATCGTGCTGGCACTGCTGGGGGCTGTCGTCCTGGGCCTCGTCTATCCGGAAGGCGCAAGAATGGCCGTCGGCGATACGGGCATGATGCTGATCGAGAATTCAGACGGGCTGCTCGCTCCGATTGCCAGCGGCATGTTCTATTTCATCCTCATCAACATCTTCCTGGCGCTCTTCAACCTCCTGCCCATTCCGCCATTCGACGGGTCGCACATCGTCGGCGGACTGCTGCCCCGGCGCTGGGCGGGCCAGTGGCAAAAGTTGCAGGCGCTCGGCATGGTGTTCTTCGTCATGCTGATCGCCATCACCTGGGCCTTTCCCGACAGCGGTGTGATCGAGAACACGGTCGGTCCGCCCGTTGATTGGGCGATGGGGCAGTATTTGGCGATTGCCAACTGGATCGCCGGTGGCTGAATCCTCGCCAAACGGTTGGCTTGTGCTCGACAAGCCGCGCGGCCTGGGCTCGACACAGGCGGTGGGCGCGGTGAAGCGGAACCTTCGTGAAGGGGGCTATCCCAAGACCAAGGTGGGCCACGGCGGCACGCTGGACCCGCTGGCCGAGGGCGTACTGCCGATCGCGCTGGGCGAGGCGACAAAGCTGTCGGGCCGCATGCTCGACAGCGACAAGACCTACGAATTCACCATCCAGTTCGGCGAGGAGACCGATACGCTGGATACAGAAGGCGAAGTGGTCGAACGCTCCGACCGGCGTCCGCCTCTGGCCGCGATCGCCGCCATCTGCGAACACTTTGTCGGCGAAATCGAGCAGGTGCCGCCGAAGTACTCGGCCCTGAAAGTGGATGGCAAGCGCGCCTACGATCTGGCGCGCCGTGGAGAGGACGTGGAACTGGAGACGCGGCGTGTCACCATCCATTCCCTGGAATTCCTGGGGCCGGACCTGTCGCATGAAGGCGTTTCGCCGTTCGATACGACGCTGGGCCGTCCCGATCCCTACGATCCGCAAAGGCCGCTAGAACTGGCCGATACCATCACGCTGGTCGCGCGGGTCAGCAAGGGCACCTACATCCGATCCCTTGCACGCGATATCGCCCATGCCCTTGGCACCGTGGGTCATGTGACCTATCTACGTCGCACGAAGGCCGGGCCTTTCAGTGAAGATCAGGCGATTTCGCTGGACAAGCTGAACGAAATCGGTAAGGGCGCGCCACTTCAAGACCACCTCCTGCCGCTGGAGGCGGGGCTGGACGGTATCCCGGCCCTCGCTCTCGATCCGGATAGTGCGCAGGCGGCCCGACAGGGCCGGGTCGTTTCCGGATTGCCCCAACCCGACGGGCTCTACTTTGCGAAACTGGGCGATGTCCCGGTGGCTCTGGTGGAACTCGAAGGTGGCGCGATGAAGGTCGTGCGGGGGTTCAACCTTTGAAAGATACTGCGAAAGGTATGAATACATGTCGGTTACCGCCGAAAAGAAGACCGAAGTCATCAAGGACAACGCCGTCGCCAAGGGCGACACCGGTTCGCCGGAAGTCCAGGTCGCCATCCTGACCGAGCGCATCCGCAACCTGACCGAGCACTTCAAGGACCACCACAAGGACAACCATTCCCGTCGTGGCCTGCTGAAGATGGTCAACAAGCGTCGCAGCCTGCTGGCCTATCTCAAGAAGAAGGATCTGGAGCGTTACAATGCCCTGATCCAGAAGCTGGGTCTTCGCAAATAAGAGTTTCTCGAAGGGGCGGCTCCAAGAGCCGCCCCTTCGTCTATCTGCAAGCCGTCACATTCGGCATGCAATGCAAAACGGCATCCTTCGCAATTCGGTGAAGGGGCCTAGGGGCGCACAAGGCCCCACACCGGACCGGGACGGTTCACCCGGAAATTGTAGGCCCCGCGCGGCAATGTGGCCGGGCGGGTTCAGAAGGAAAATCAATGTTCGACACGAAAACCGTATCGCTGGAGTGGGGCGGAAAGACCCTCACTCTGGAAACCGGCCGTATTGCCCGTCAGGCCGACGGCGCCGTTCTGGCCACCTATGGCGAAACCGTGGTGCTGTGCGCCGTGACCGCCGCCCGCAGTGTGAAGGAAGGGCAGGACTTCTTCCCCCTTACCGTCCACTACCAGGAAAAATTCTCCGCCGCGGGCCGTATCCCGGGCGGCTTCTTCAAGCGCGAAGGTCGCGCGACCGAGAAGGAAACGCTGACCTCCCGCCTGATCGACCGCCCCGTGCGGCCGCTGTTCCCGGAAGGTTTCTACAACGAGATCAACGTTATCGCGCAGGTCCTGTCCTATGACGGCGAGACCGAACCCGATATCGTCGCGATGATCGCCGCCTCTGCCGCGCTGACCATTTCCGGCGTGCCCTTCATGGGCCCGATCGGTGCCGCGCGCGTCGGCTTCCGCAATGGCGAATACGAACTGAACCCGTCGCTGGACAAGGCGCTGGACGAAGAGGGTCGCCTCGACCTGGTCGTCGCCGGCACGCAGGACGCGGTGATGATGGTCGAATCCGAAGCCAAGGAGCTGACCGAGGAAGAAATGCTCGGCGCCGTCATGTTCGCGCACGAGGAAAGCCGCAAGGTCATCGGTGCGATCATCGAACTGGCCGAGAAGGCTGCGAAGGATCCGTGGGAACTTCAGCCGGTCGAAGACAAGTCGGCCACGCTGGAGGAACTGCGCGGCATCATCGGCCCGGACCTCGAAGCCGCCTACAAGATCACCGACAAGGGTGACCGCCAGGATGCGGTGAGTGCGGCGCGCGAGAAGGCCCGCAATCACTACGAGAGCCTGGATCACGACGATCCGGCCGAATATCTCGGCAAGCTCAAGCTGGTGAAGAAGCTGGAGAGCGACATCGTGCGCAAGGCCATCCTCAAGGACGGCCAGCGTATCGATGGCCGCAAGACCGACGAGGTTCGCCCGATCGAGGCGATGGTCGGCCTGCTGCCCCGCACGCACGGTTCGGCGCTGTTCACGCGCGGTGAGACGCAGGCGATCTGCACCACCACGCTGGGCACCAAGGATGCCGAGCAGATGATCGACGGGCTGGAAGGCCTTTCGTACAACCACTTCATGCTGCACTACAACTTCCCGCCGTATTCGGTGGGCGAGGTTGGCCGCTTCGGCTTCACCAGCCGCCGCGAGACCGGCCACGGCAAGCTGGCATGGCGCGCGCTGCACCCGGTGCTGCCGAGCCATGAGGATTTCCCCTACACCATCCGCATCCTGTCCGACATCACCGAGTCCAACGGCTCGAGCTCGATGGCGACGGTGTGCGGCGGCTGTCTGGCCATGATGGATGCCGGTGTTCCCGTCGCGCGTCCCGTCTCGGGCATCGCCATGGGCCTGATCCTTGAAGGCGACGATTTCACCGTGCTGTCCGACATCCTGGGTGACGAAGATCACCTGGGCGACATGGACTTCAAGGTGGCCGGTTCCGAAAAGGGCATCACCAGCCTGCAGATGGACATCAAGGTTGCCGGCATCACCAGGGAAATCATGCAGACCGCGCTGGAGCAGGCGAAGGCCGGTCGTACGCACATCCTCGGCAAGATGACCGAGGCGCTGGGCTCTGCCCGCGGCGAGGTTTCCAAGCACGCTCCGCGTATCGAGACGATGCAGATCGACAAGGCGAAGATCCGCGACGTCATCGGCACGGGCGGCAAAGTGATCCGCGAGATCGTGGCCGAAACCGGTGCCAAGGTCGACATCGACGACGAGGGCGTGATCAAGATCAGCTCCTCCAACGCCGACGAGATCGAGGCCGCACGCAAGTGGATCGAAGGCATCGTCGAAGAGGCGGAAGTCGGCAAGATCTACACCGGCAAGGTCGTCAACATCGTCGACTTCGGTGCATTCGTGAACTTCATGGGCGGCAAGGACGGTCTCGTCCACGTGTCCGAAATGAAGAACGAGCGTGTCGAGAAGCCGACCGACGTCGTGTCCGAAGGACAGGAAGTTAAGGTCAAGGTCCTCGAGATCGACAATCGCGGCAAGGTCCGCCTGTCGATGCGCGTGGTCGACCAGGAAACCGGCGAAGAGCTGGAAGATACCCGTCCCCCGCGTGAAAAGCGCGAAGGCGGCGGCGGCGACCGTGGTGGCCGTGGCGGCGGTGATCGTCGTGGCCCGCGTGGCGGCGGTCGCGATCGTGGCGGTCGCGGCGGCGAGCGTGGCGGTCGTGGCAAGGGTGGCGACAATGACGGCGGCAGCGCCGATCACATGCCGGCCTTCCTCAAGGACGACTAATCCTGTTCGATTGGCTAGAACGGAAGGGCCGCGAGCAACTCGCGGCCCTTTCTTTTTGACTGGAGTGGATTGCCATGTTGCCACGCGAGGAAATCGCCACCGCGCAGATACCCGGCGGAGACAAGCTCACGCTGGTCAGCCACGGCCGCGATTTCATCATCATGCTGGGCCGCGACGAGCTGATGGGCACGCGCATGCAGTTCAGCGAGGAACAGCTGGCGCGCCTGACGCTGGACCGACTGGACGTGCAAAAACCGCGCGTGCTGATCGGCGGCTATGGCATGGGCTTCACCTACCGTGCCGCCTTGGATGCCCTCCCGGCAGGCGAGGGCGAGGTTGTCGTGGCCGAAGTGGTGCCCCAGATCATCGACTGGGCAAAAGGCCCGCTGGCGGAACTGACCGGTGACACCCTCGACGATCCGCGTGGCGAAGTCGTGATCGCCGATGTCGCCGCGCTGGTGGACGACGCGGGGGACGGCACCACGGCGAAATACGACGCAATCCTGCTGGATGTCGACAACGGTCCCGACGGCATCGTGCGCGAGGGGAACGAACGGCTCTATACCCGCACCGGCATTGCCCGCCTGCGCGATGCCCTGAACCCCGGCGGCGTGCTGGCCATATGGTCCGCCGCGCCGGATCACAAGTTCACCCGCCGCCTGAAGGACGGGCGGCTGGATGTAACGGTGGAAAGCGTGCGTGCCCGGCCCAACAACAAGGGGCCACGGCACACGATCTGGTTCGCCCGCCGTTCCTAGCCTATCATCACCCTCGGAGTCGCGAGTCTGAAGGAGAGGACGGATGAGCGAAGAACAGATCGACATGGCCAAGGTCGAGGAGATGGCCGGCAAGATCGTGGGCGACGTGGCAGGTGCCGTAAGCCTGTTCATGGCCTACATGGGTGACCAGGCCGGCATATTCGACGCGATGGATGGCGAAGGCCCGATGACCTGCAGCCAGCTGGCCGACAAGACCGGGATGAACCCCAAGTACCTGCACGAATGGCTCGGTTCCGTCTCGGCGGCGGGTTACGTGGATTTCGATCCAGAGAGCGAGACATTCGAATTGCCGCCGGAAAAGGCCCTGGTGATGGCAAGGGAAGGCCAGCCCGCCTGCATGCAGGGTTTCATCCAGGCCATCGTCGCGCAGTTCGAGACCCACGAAAAGGCTGTGCAGACGTTCAAGTCGGGTGAGGGCCGGGACTGGAGCGACCATTCGCCGTGCCTTTTCTGCTCGACCGACCGGTTCTTCCGCCCTGGCTATCAGGCGCACCTGATCGACGAGTGGCTGCCCGCGCTGGAGGGCGTCACGGACAAGCTGGAAGCGGGTGCAAAGGTGGTCGACATCGGCTGCGGCTACGGCTCGTCCACCGTGCTTATGGCGCAGCGCTATCCCAATTCCACGTTCGTCGGCATCGATTTTCACGAGCCCTCGATCGACAAGGCACGCCAGCAGGCGGCAGAGGCGGGCTTGAAGAACGTCAGCTTCGAGGTGGCGCGCGCGCAGGACTATCTGGGCGAGGGATACGATTTCGCCTGCATCTTCGACGCCCTGCACGACATGGGCGACCCGGTGGGCGCGGCGCGCCATATCCGCGAGACTTTGAAGGAGGACGGCACCTTCATGCTGGTGGAGCCGATGGCGGGCGACAGCATGGCGGAAAACATGCATCCGCTGGGCCAGATATTCTACGGCTTCAGCACGGTGGCCTGCACGCCCGCGTCGCTGGCGCAGGAGGTAGGCCGCGGGCTTGGCGCGCAGGCAGGGCAGAAGCAGCTGACCGAAGTCTGCCGGGAAGCTGGCTTCGGAAAGGTTCGCCGGGCGGCGGAGACGCCCACGAACATGGTGCTGGAGGTTACCGGCTGAGCGGGCCGGAACGCGGCGCTACTCGCGCGCCGCGCGCACCTGGCCCATGTAGTCCATCTTGCCTACCTTGACGCCGATGTGCCGCAGGATGGCGTAGGCGGTCGTTGTGTGGAAGAAGAAGTTCGGCTGCGAAAAGCTGAGCAGGAAGTTCTCCGCGGTAAAGGGAATGTCCACGTTGTTCGGCTCGTAGACGAAGCGGACTTCCTGCCCGATGAAGCTCTCGATCTCGCCCATGGAGAGCGCGCGCAGCGTGTTCTCTGCCGCGCCGAGGTTGAGGCGCATCTTTTCTAGTTCGGTGGTCGGGTCTTCGAGATCAGGCGACATCGTTCCCTTGCGCACTGCCTCGATCGCGCCGGTGGAATGGGCCAGCATCCAGTGCACCTGCTTGGCGAAGGGGGCCATGTCGTCGGTCAGCCTGGCACCGGCCACTTCCTCCTCCGATAATTCGCTGTCCTTCGCCTTTTCGATCCATCCCTGTGCCGCGTTAAGCATCTGGATCATGGTGGGAATAGTCGCCTCGTAAAGGGAGAAGGACATCGTTTTCGTGCTCCTGCAACGGCATGCGAAGCTGCGCGCCGTATTGATTTCATCTGCTGCCACCTTGCCCCGTTTTATTCAAGCTGCCGACCCGTCAGGCAATTTGGCCCGTTCAGCTTTGTGCGTGACATTCGCATGGCGGCTGGCATTGTGGGACCGGAGAGGGAGAGCATCCGATGCAGCAACTGGAAGGGCGCGTGGGCTTCATCACCGGAGGGGCCAGCGGCATCGGCCTCGGCATGGCCAAGGCGTTCTTGGCAGAGGGCATGAAGGTAAGCCTGGCCGACTGGAACGAGGACCATATCGCCAAGGCGAAAGGCGAACTGGCGGGCAACAACGCCGTTCACTTCGTGAAGACGAATGTCGCCGATCGCGAAAACCTGCGCGCGGCGGTCAATGAGACGCTGGACCATTTCGGCAAGATCCACGTGCTCTGCAATAACGCCGGGGTGAACGGAGGTGGCACTGCCGCCAGCCCCGATTTCGAGGACTGGGACCGCGCGCTGTCGGTAAACCTGGGCGGCGTGATAAACGGTACGAAGATCGTGGTGCCGATCATCAGGGCGCAGGGCGAGGGCGGTCACGTGGTCAATACCAGCTCCATGGCAGGGGTCGTGCCGCTGCCGGGTCTTGCCGCCTATTCCACCGCCAAATACGCCGTGAGAGGTTTTTCGGAGAGCCTGCGCATCCAGCTGGCGGAAAAGGGCATCGGCGTGTCCTGTCTGTTCCCCGGCGCCACCCGTACTGCGCTGGTGCCCACGCCCGAGGACGATCCCACGCTGGACGAGAAAAACGCGCCGCAGTTCCTGAAGGACCTGTGGGACGCGATGCGCGGGGCCATCGATCCTCTGGATACCGGCCGCGCCGTGGTGGAGGCGATCCGCGAGAACCGCTTCTACATCTTCACCAACCGCGAATTCCTCGAAGAAGTGAAGGAACGCCACCGCGAGATCGAGGACGCTTTTCCCGACGACGAACCCACGCCCGGCCGGGTGAAGTTCGAGACGACGCGGCGCGAGATGGTGAAACGCCTGATGGCTCCGGGCAACCGGCCCGTTCCCGCGCAGGAAGCAGAGGACATGGCGCTCGACCTGGGATCGAAGAGCCCGCAGGAGAATTCCCGATAATGGCAAGCAATCCGAAGACCACGTTCGGCGACGCGCTGAACGCGCAGCCGGTGAAGCCGATCCAGTGGGCCATCGTGGCCGTGTGCATGCTGGTGCTGGTGTGTGACGGCATAGACCTGCAATTGCTGGGCGTCGTCGCGCCCAAGGTGATGGAGGCCTTCGACGTCTCCCGCTCCACCTTCGGCATTGCCATGATGGCCGCGCTGATCGGCTTCGGCCTTGGCGGCTGGGGCGGCGGATGGCTTGGCGATGCCATCGGACGACGCTGGACCCTGGTGATCGCCGCGCTCGTGTTCTCGCTGGGAACCATGGCGGCCGCCACCTCGGATGGCGTCTGGGCGATGGCCTTCTGGCGCATGTTTGCCGGCCTCGGCTTTGGCGGAGCCTATGCCAACGCTCTCGCCATGGCGGGGGAATGGCTGCCCGATCGCTGGCGTCCGGTCACGGTCAGCACGCTGGCGGTGGGCACGCCCATTGGCGGAACAATAGTCGGCTGGATCGGCCCTGACCTGGAAGCCGCCTACGGCTGGGAAGGGACTTTCCTGATCTTCGGCCTCGCTACCTTGCTGGTCGTCTTCGTGATCTGGGCGGTCCTGCGCGACAGCCCGTCTTTCCTGCTGGCACGGGGACGCGCCGAGCAGGCACAGGAAAACGCGCGACTGGTGCTGGACGACGATGTGGTGCTGGAGCGGGACCGGCACGAGACGGACGTGGCGGATGGGCCGGACATCGGCGTTCTTCACCGCAGCAACCTGCGCCTGAACCTTGGCATCGGCATCGCCTTTGCCGCATCTACACTGGTCGCCTACGGCATCCTCAGCTGGGGCACGACTTTCCTGACGGCGGAGGATTTTACCCTGAACCAGGCGGGAGAGGCCGTGGCGCTGGCGGGCATCAGTTCCATGATCGGATCGATCCTGGTGGGCATCGTCATGCGCCGCTTCGGATCGAAGATCGTCATGGCACTGCTCTCCGCAATCATGGTCGTTTGGATGCTCGCCATCGGCTGGACCATCGAAGACCTGCCGGCGACGCTGGACGATGGGACGCGCGCCTATGTTACCTGGCTGGTGGGCCTCTCGGGCTTTGCCTTCAGCGCCAGCATTGCGGGTATGTACGTGATGATGACGCACGGCTATCCGCCCAGCTGCCGTTCGGGCGGCATCGGTTTCGGCATTTTCATGAGCCGTGTGGGCGCTGTTTCCGCCACGGGACTGGGCGGCTGGCTGCTGGACCTTGGCGGAGAGGGCGTATGGCCCTTCTTCGGCACCCTGGCCGCGGCGGCGGTGCTGGTCTCGGCGGCAGCCTTCGTCGTGGACAGGCATGTGCCGCCCCTGGGGAAGACGGGATAGCGCGGGTGTCTTGGAAACGGTTGTGCGTTATGGCCGGAAACCCCTATGGATTGGGCCGTTGTTGAGAAAAGCGCCACAGTCGCCATGTATGTCTGCCGGAACGGCGCAACGATCCCGGCGAATGCCGGACAATCATTCTTCCCGAGAAATCAAGGAGTCGCAGCCACGTGAATGGAAATGAAAGGGCCCTTTCGAGGGATGGAGGAAGACGCTCGGCAGGAAAGCGGTTCTCCAGCCCGTTTGGCGTTTTCCTTCGCGGGTTTATCGAAAATCCCGGAATGGTGGCCTCGGTCATCCCGTCTTCGCGCGTCACGATCGATGCCATGCTGGAACGGGTCGATTGGGAGCGATGCAAACTGTTCGTGGAATACGGCCCTGGCGTCGGCACGTTCTGTCCCGAAATCCTAGATCGTCTGCCTCCCAGTGGCGAACTGCTGGTGATCGACACCAATCCCCGCTTCATCGAGTACCTGCGCGATACCATCGACGACAGCCGCTTTCACGCCGTGCTCGGCTCTGCGGAGGACGTGGAGAAATACGTGCACAAGATCGGCCACGAGAAGGCCGACTACGTGCTCTCCGGCCTGCCGTTTTCCTCTCTGCCCGACACGGTGGGCAGGAGCATCGTGGAGGCGACACGCCGGGTGATCCGCGGCGGAGGTGCCTTCCTGACCTACCAGTTCCGTCCGGCTGCCAAGGAACTGACGGAAGAATACTTCGACGAAGTGGAAACCGGCTTCGTCTGGCGCAACATCCCGCCGTGCCTGCTGGTCTGGGGCTGGAAGTCAGAGGAGGGCTGAGCCCTCCCACTTCTCCAGCCCGCCCGGGTCGGGGCCGCTAGATATCCTCTCGATCCCGATGCAGTTGCCGAAAGGCCTTCCGGGCGATCGCGAGCTTGCAAAACCTTCCTGATGCGCGCACCGGATCTGACATCAGAACGGAGACCTACATGAAGACTTTTGCCGCAGCCATCGCGCTTGCAACTGCATCTGCCGTCGCCTTCCCAGCCGCCCCCCTGCACGCGCAGGAGGTAGCGCAAGCACCGGCGACACCCGCATGGGTCGAAACGAGCAATGCCTACACCGAGCGGGTCATTGAGATGCAGGCGGAGTTCTTCCCCATCAACGCTTCGTCCTCGGGCTATGAGCAATATGACGGCCTTGTCACCGACATGTCGCTCGATCGGGACGAACGCTACATCGCGGCGGCCCGTGCCCTGATCGCCGATTTCGAAGCTGCGAGGGAAACCGAGACGAACCCGCTTGTCCGGCAGGACCTGCAGATCTTGATCGATTCACTGCAGCAGGACATCGAAGGGATCGAGCTCGGCAACAGCCTGACGCTGGAGTTCGCGCAGGTTCCGCAAAGCATGTTCGGCGCCATCGGGCAGCTCCTGTCCGACCAGACCGCCGAAAACCGCCGTCCGAAGGCGCTCGAACTTCTGCAGCGCTATACGGGAACGTGGCCCGATACCGAGCCGATGACCGAACTGGCGAAGAGGCGTTTCGAGGCCAGCCGAGGTGAAGGCAAGGTCGGGCCGTACCGGGTGCAGGTGGAGGAATCCGTCAGGAACATTCCGACCTTCGTCGCAGGTATCCGCGAACTGTTCGAAAGATACGAGATCGCGGGCGCCGACGAGGCTCTCGATGCGATGGAGGCGCAGCTTACCGAGTACGGAGAGTGGACGCAGGAAACCGTGCTTCCGCTAAGCCGCGACACCGCGCGTCTTCCCGAGGAAATCTACGCCCTCAATCTGGAGCAGGTGGGTATCGACCAGGATCCGCGCGCACTGATGAGCGAAGCGCGCCGCGGCTTCTATGAGCTGCGCGCGCAGATGGAAGCGCTGGCTCCGCAGATCGCCGAGAAGTACGGCTGGGAAGAAACCGACATGGCCTCGGTCATGGCCGGTCTGAAGCAGATGACCGTGCCGAATGACGAGATCGAGGATTTCTACCGCGACGTGAACCGCCAGCTGGAAGCGGAAATCCGTCGCAACGACATCGTTTCTCTGCCGGATACCGAACTGCAGATGCGCGTTGCCTCGCAGGCCGGAGCGCTGTGTAGCCCGCGCCGCACATGCGCCCGCCGCGCCTGATCGGCAACACCGGAGAACAGGGCACCTTCGTGCTGACCGTCGGCAACCCCACGGCGGGTCCGGAAGATCGCTACGACGATTTCAATTTCCCGGCCGCCAGCTGGACGTTGAGCGCCCACGAAGCGCGCCCCGGCCACGAGATGCAATTCGCCGCGCTGGTGGAGCAGGGCGTCAGCCTTGCCCGCATGCTCTACGCCTTCAACAGCGTGAACGTGGAGGGCTGGGCGCTCTATGCGGAGGCCGAGATGCTGCCGCACGAGCCGATCGAGGGGCAATTCATCGCGCTGCAGTTCCGCCTGCTGCGCGCGGCCCGCGCCTTCCTCGATCCCGCCCTCAATCTCGGCCTGATGACCCGCGACGAGGCCGAACGCGTGCTGCGCGAGGATGCACTGTTCTCGCCCGGCATGACGAAGCAGGAGCTTGACCGCTACGAGTTCCGCATGCCCGGCCAGGCGGGATCGTACTACTACGGCTATCGCAAGCTGATCGACCTACGCATCGAGACCGAACTGGCGCTGGGCGAGCGGTTCGACGAAATGGCCTTCAACGATTTCCTGCTGAGCCAGGGTATCATCCCCCTCGACCTGATTGCCCAGGCGGTGCGCGAGGAATTCATTCCCGCGCAGCTGGGTCAGCGGTAAGCCGCTTCGGAAGACAGGCGGCGAAAGTCGCCAAAACAGAAAAGGCCCGCCGCCCGGATTTGGATGGCGGGCCTTTCTGTATCCGGCTGTAAGCCGTCAGCGAACGCGCGGTCCGCCGAAGGGCAGCGGGGGCGGGGGACGGCGAGCACCGCGCGGCAGCTGCGCCTGGTAGGCCCGGCCGCAGTGTTGCACGCAGTAGGGGAAGCCGGGATTCACCTTCTCGCCGCAGAAGTGGAAGTCGGGTTCGCCGGGGTGGCCCATCGGCCAGCGACAGACCCGGTCGTTCAGGTCCAGAAGGCTGGTCTTGTCTGCGATCGAGGGATCGGGCTTGGCCGGAACCAGGCGGCGGGGCGGCGCGGGCGGGATGGGTGGCTGTTGGTCGCCCGGACCCTGCCGCAGGAAGCCGCCGGGGCCGTATGAAACGATCTTGGGCAAGTCCTCGCGCTTGTCGGGCAGCGGCTGGCTCTCGTTGCCGGAAGAAGCCTGCACGGGCGCGGGATCGGCCTTCGGAGCCTCCTCTTCCCTGGCCTTCTTTACCGGAGCGGGCTTGGCCTTGGGTGCCTTTGCCGCTGCGGGCTTGGCAGCCGGCTCCTTCTTCTTGGCAACCTTCTTCTTCTCGTTCGCCTTCACGGGGCTGGGCCGCGCCTTCAGGCCAAGGCGGTGCGCCTTGCCGATCACCGCGTTGCGCGACACGCCGCCCAGTTCGGTGGCGATTTCGCTCGCGGTCGATCCGCCTTCCCACATCTTGGTGAGGGTGGCGATGCGTTCTTCGGTCCAACTCATGAAAAGGCAATTCCGTTCGTTTGTCGAGGCGCCGAGCGCCCCATGTTTTCTTGCCAGCCCGGCCATTGGGAGATAGTCGCGCCCCCATGGCCGATCAAGCACCCGCGACAGCTTCCGAAACCGGACTCACCGATGGGGGGCACGAGTTTCTCGATACCGGCAGCAATGCCGGTCGAAAATTCCCGCCCAAGGGAGAGCCGCAGATCGTCGGGATAAACCGGATCGGGCTGTGGAGCCTCTATATTAAGGAGATCCGCCGCTTTCTCAAGGTGCAGACGCAGACCGTCTGGGCTCCGGCCGTCACCACGCTGCTTTTTCTCGTCATCTTCACCGTGGCTCTCGGCCGCTCGGGACGGGAGATCATGGGCGTGAACTTCGGCACCTTCGTGGCGCCGGGCCTGATCATGATGGGCATGATGCAGAATGCCTTTGCCAATTCCAGCTTCAGCCTGCTGTCGGGCAAGCTGCAGGGCACCATCATCGACCTGCTGATGCCGCCCCTGTCGGAAGCGGAACTGATGATCGGCATCGTGATGGCCGCCATTACCCGCGCGGTGATGGTGGGCGGCGCAGTGGCGCTGGCCATGGTGCTCTATCCCGATGTCGACCTTTCCGTGGCGCATCCCTGGGCGGTGATCTGGTTCGGCCTGATGGGCGCCACGATGCTGGCGATCTTCGGCCTGCTGGCCAGCATCTGGGCGGAAAAGTTCGATCACAACGCGGCGATCACCAACTTCGTCGTCGCTCCGCTCAGCCTGTTGTCGGGCACGTTCTACGTGATCTCCAACCTCTCGCCGTTCTTCCAGGCGATCAGCATGGCGAACCCGTTCTTCTACATGATATCGGGCTTCCGCTACGGCTTCCTGGGCGTCAGCGATATCGGCAACGACAATGCCCACGTACTGGGTGCAGCCGTGGGCGTCGGTGTGCTGAACCTGGTGCTGGGCTTCATCACCTACCGCGTGTTGAAAAGCGGCTGGAAGATCAAGAGCTAGGCGATCGCCCGGCGTCTAGTGCGTCAGGCTGCGGCGGAGGCGATAGCGACCGGCGCAGAATTCCTCGAACAGCTGGTTCACCTGCGGATGGTCGATGGGTTCGCCCTCCGTGTCGATCAGCAGGTTCTGCTGGCTGACATAGGCGACGTAGGAACTTTCCTCGTTCTCGGCCAGCAGGTGATAGAACGGCTGGTTGCGATCGGGGCGCTGCTCGGCCGGGATCTGTTCGTACCATTCCTCGGAATTGGCGTAGACCGGATCGATATCGAAGATGACGCCGCGGAAGTCGAACTTGCGGTGTTTGACGATGTCCCCGATGGCGAAGCGGGCGCGCGAACGGCGGGGCGCATCGATGCGACGACCGGCCTGGGACGAGTAGAATTCCGAGCGATCCATGCCACCTGATATATGTCTATCGACCCCCTTCACAAGCGTTGTGAAATGATAGTCCCCCATTTTTGATGCGAAATGCGCGGAAGGGTCTTGGCAAGCGAACCGCGCTAAGCTAACCGCCGCGCTCCCAATCGACTGCGGGTTAATACAGCCGTTACCCTTTCGCGGAGAGGTGCCGGAGTGGTCGAACGGGGCGGTCTCGAAAACCGTTGAGCCCTTCTGGGGTTCCGAGGGTTCGAATCCCTCCCTCTCCGCCACCTACCCCCAGCACTTCGTGTGTATGGATTGGCGGCATATGGACGATGTGTTCGCTGCGGTAGGCGACACCTACGACGACCTTCTCAGCGTCTCGAACAAGAGCAATGCCGGCATGGGCTCGCTCTATCGCTCGAAGCACGAGATGGTCTTCGTTTACCGGGTCGGAAGCGCCCCGCATACGAACACTGTCGAACTCGCCAAGCATGGCCGCAATAGCACCAATGTCTGGGACTATGCCAGCGTCAACTCGATGCAGGGATCGCGCCGCGAGGACCTCGCCTTGCATCCGACAGTGAAACCCGTTGCCATGGTCGCCGACGCGATCTGCGATGTCACCCAGGGCGAGCTGGTGCTCGACATTTTCCTTGGCTCGGGCACCAGCCTGATCGCCGCCGAGCGGGTTGGACGATGTTTCCGCGGCCTAGACATCGATCCTGCTTATGTCGACCTGGCGATGACCCGCTGGACCGACCTGACCGGCAAGGAGCCGCAACTCGTTTGCCGCGCTGATGGTGAGATAGCGGCATGAGCAACGACACGCGTTTCCAGCCCGGTCAGTCCGGCAATCCCAAGGGGCGGCCGAAAAAACGGCGTCCCCATAACTCCGCGTTCGACATCATCTTCGATAAGACGCTTACGGTGACCCAGTCGGGCAAGACTCAACAACTGACGATCGACGAAGCGCTCGAGCTGCAGACCTACCACGATGCTATCAAGGGTAGCCGCATGGCGATCCGCAAGATCCTCAAGATGATCGAGAAACGTGAACGTGCCTTGCGGGCGAGGGACAAGGCTCCCTCGCACCCGGTCAAGGTCGAACATCACCATGATGCTGATAATGCCAACGAGGCCATGCGCATTCTTGGCATCGCTGAGCCCGATCCCGGCTTCGAAGGTAAGCGCTGGAAGGTGCGTGCCTGGGCAGCGCAGGCAGCACTCAGTCGGCCGGGTCGAAGGAAGTTCAGCAAGAAGGAGGTCGATGAAATCAAGTTCTTCACCTTCGACGGGGACACCCTTCGATGGCCGCGCGGGCGGACCGCATGAGCGGGCAGGAAGAAATCGGCTATGGAAAGCCCCCACGCGTGACGCGGTTCCGCAAGGGGCAATCCGGCAATCCGCGTGGACGGCCGAAGAACCGTCACCGCGAAGTTCCGCACGATGCTGTTCTGGGACAGATGGTCACGATCCGCGAAGACGGTCGGGAACGGCGGGTAACAGCCGCCGAGGCTTTTCTTCTCCAACTAACCCGCAAGGGCCTCGCAGGTGACAGCGCGGCCGCACGCGCTTCGCTCGAAGCTATCGAGCGGGCCCGTGCTGCAGACACAAGCCACGACGACCACGTCAACGCGATCATCATCTCGTTTATCAGCAGCGGTGCGGACGCGATCCTGCAACCGCTCGGGTTGGCAATCAAGAAGTACCCGAAGGACAAGGATCGCGTTCATTGGGAGCTCGATCCCTGGGGTGCGGCGTCATGGCTGCTCCTGTATGAAAGCTACCATCGGCTTTCCTATCACTTTGGTGCTAGTCCTTGCGACGCTTCCAGCAATTCCATGAAGTTTCGGGCTGCATTCCGATCCTCTTCGCTTTCAAAGCTGACGTCTAAGTCGGGCGCTCCGCCCAGCATGTGTAGAAGTGCCCACAACGCGAATTTTTTGCCACGATCCTGTTCGAGACCAAGATCGACCTGACATCTCTCGATGCCTGATGCGAGAGCATCAGGTGAAAGCTCCGAGATGTTACTGGTCGCAAAGTAGCGGCATAAAAGGTCGTCGAGGTCCACTAACCTGCAATAGAGGTTTGGAACTAGATCGCCAATGGCGGCCTATGGGTCGGACAGCCTTTCTGGCCTCATCCTATGGTTATGACTCATGCGCTCATTGTGGAGCCCCAGCGCCAGCAACTGAGCTGGACTCTGAGTTTCAGCTCTCTGTCGCCTGCAACAGCTGAAGGTTGCTATGCTCGGTTTCCGCTAATGGGTGGAAAGCGGACTTGCAAGCCATCTGCGGCCCTCAACGTCCGTCTGAGATTTTGCCAATTCTGATATAACGGGGAAGTTAGAAGACGGGTCGCGTGCGCTCACAATTACAATTGCCACCCTTGTTGCCTACGTCGCTTCCGGGAAACTCGCAACTTGTAGCATCGTCGTTCGTTGGCCTTGTGAAACGGAGCAGACGAAAGAGGGGACGTATGTCCGATCCCGTCCTTACGGAAGCCGCATCGGTCGAGGAAAGCGCAAGGATCAAGGTCAACCCGCCGGTATTCTTCGTATCGGCCAGCCTCATTCTGGCGTTCGCGCTGTTCGGAGCCTTTCTTCCCGATCAGGCGGCGCGCATATTCGATGAAGTCCAGGCCTACATCGTCCGCGATTTCGGCTGGCTCTACGTTTCGGCCGTCGCGGGCTTTCTCCTGTTCGTCGTCTACCTGATGCTGAGCCGCCACGGTGACATCAAGCTAGGGCCCGACGAGAGCGAGCCCGATTACAGCTACCTGTCGTGGTTCGCGATGCTGTTCAGCGCGGGAATGGGAATCGGCCTCGTGTTCTTCGGAGTGGCGGAACCGATCCAGCATTACGCGGCCCCGCCAACAGGCGAGGGCGGCACGATCGAATCCGCCAGGCAGGCCATGACGCTGACGTTCTTTCACTGGGGGCTGCATGCCTGGGCCATCTATATCGTCGTAGGCCTCTCCTTGGCCTACTTTTCCTTCCGCCGGGGGCTTCCTCTCACGATCCGCTCGGCGCTATATCCGCTGATCGGGCATCGCATCGACGGCCCGATCGGACATGCCATCGACATCTTTGCGGTGCTCGGCACAATGTTCGGAGTTGCAACCTCGCTCGGACTTGGCGTGTTGCAGGTGAATGCTGGTTTCGACTACCTCTTCGGAGTGCCGGTTGGGCCCCAGACACAGTTGATCCTCATCGCCGCGATAACTTTGTTGGCCACGCTGTCAGTCTTTCTCGGCCTGGACAAGGGCGTGAAGCGCTTATCGGAACTCAATATCATCCTTGCAGTGCTTCTGCTCGGCTTCGTCCTTTTCTCGGGCTCCACGGTGTTCCTGCTGCAGGCGTTCGTCCAGAACGTGGGCACCTACCTCGGCGAGGTGATACCGCGCACCTTCCGGATGTACGCGTACGAGCCCAATCCCTGGCTGGCCGACTGGACCCTGTTCTACTGGGGCTGGTGGATCGCGTGGTCGCCCTTCGTCGGCATGTTCATCGCGCGCATCTCGCGCGGGCGGACGATCCGTGAATTCGTCGGCGGAGTCTTGCTGGTGCCGGTCCTGTTCACGTTCCTCTGGATGACCGTTTTCGGCAATACCGCCATCTCGCTCGACCTGTCGGGCGCAGAGCCTATCGCGCAGACGGTGGCGGACAACCTGCCCGTCGCCCTGTTCGAGACACTAGCGGAACTGCCACTGGGGGCAGTTACCTCGCTGATCGCAACATTCCTCATCATTACGTTCTTCATCACCTCCGCCGATTCCGGCGCGCTGGTGATCGACATGATCACTTCCGGGGCGGCGGAGAATCCGCCTGTCTGGCAGCGAATCTTCTGGGCCGTGTGTGCCGGGGCGATTGCAGCGGTCCTCCTGGTGGCAGGCGGACTGCAGGCCCTCCAGACCGCAGCGATTGCCAGCGCTTTGCCCTTCGCGGTTATCATGATCTTCATTTGCTATGGCCTGTATCGCGGACTGGGCATGGAATCCGCGGGAACGTCGACAGACCTCACGCTGGCGCCGACCAAGGGTCGGATGCCCGAGCTGACCTGGCAGCAGCGGCTGACGTCCATCATGGGCCATTTCGAAAAGAATGACATTCACGCCTTCATTGCCGATACTGCCCGACCGGCCCTCGAAGCGGTTTCGGAGCAGATGCGCGAAAGCGGCTTCCAGCCCGAGATCGAACAGACGACGGAGTGTATCGAGTTCACAGTCCCGCACGGAGAGCGCGGCGCGTTTAGGTATACCGTGCGCAGCCGCCCGTTCCTTCTGCCAAGCTTCGTCTGGGCCGAAACGCGCAAGGAACGCGAAGCCGAGCCGCGTCATTACCGGGCGATGGCGCATACGTCCGAAGGCGAAACGCCGCACGACGTGACAGGATTCTCGCGCGATCAACTGATCAACGACCTCCTCAACCGCTATGCGCGTTTCCGCCATTCGCGACGGATCGCATAATGCAATTCGCCTGACACGGCTCGCCTGATGTGGCGGGGCGGTTCAGAGGCTCCAGGTAAGGCCGATGCGACCGACCACATCATACTGGTCGAGGCCGCTGGCCACATCGTTGTTGGGCACCCACAGATCGACGCCGCCGCTGACGGTCAGGCCCGGGAGGCTCTCGGGCGCGGGCTGACCAGAGAGGACAATCCCGGTGCGGAAGAATCCGAATGTCTCCTTTCCGCCGTCGATCCCGTCATAGTATTCGTCCGACAGGCCGATCATCAGGGGGATGGCCACGTGGATCGGCGCGCCGGCGATATTCGTGTCGAAGGACGGCGTTACCGATGGCTGGATGTAGAGCGCATCCTTCCTTCCCGGACGCCCGGCTTCCTGTACCAGTCGCAGGGACGGAGAGAGGCTGAAATTGTCCAGCGGCACGCCGTCCCACTCCCCCGTATCGTCATAGGTCGCGATGAATTCCAGGTCGTTGTATCCTTCGAAGGAATCGCCGAGGGATTCGTAGCGGTAGTAGGTCGCCGAGAAGTTCCACCTGTCGACCAGTTGTATCGCTGCCCCTGCGTAAAGGTCGGTTTCGTAGAAGCGGGTAAGGCGTCCGGCCGGGCCCGGGGGCACCGATCCCAGCTTGACGCTGGCCCAGGTTCCAACGAAGACGCTGGCGTCCGTAACCAGGCCACCTTTGTCATCTGCCACGTCCAGCGATATGGTGGCGCTTGGCTGGAAACTCACTTCCTCGGCGAACATCACTCCCCGCGAGATGTACTCCGTGACCGCGCCCATAACCACGCTGATCGAGATGCGACTGCTCTCTTGCGATGCCTCACCCTCCGGCAGGACTATTGCCGGAACGGATTCGGTACCAGGCGTCGTTCCACTTTCTTGGGCAGTTGCCGAAACGCTCGCAAAAGGTGCGATGGCGATGGTCGACAGAAGAAGTCTTTTCACGGTTTCCTCGGCGCGTCTTGGGCAGGTGTTCTCGCAGATCAACCGGGTGAAAACCGCGGATGTTCCGAAAAGAGGACCACCGCGCGAGTGAATTCGTCAAAACAAAAGGTGAGGTTGCTAATTCTTTATCTGCCTTCGCCTATGCAACATCCGCTATTGGGTGGAAAGCGGCCAAAGCCTGTATGCTTAAGCTAAATGCTTTCGATACCTGCGCCTACGACGAGCCGGGAACTGTACTTCCTCCAAAATCTTACTCTTACAGAGCCTGTAATTTCTGACGCTAGCGGACCATTTTTCGAAACCTTAAAGCACTGGGCTATTGTTCTTTAATGTGTCCCCCTCCGGCGGCTTGGTCCGCGCAGGTTTCCTCGCAACTGCCATCAGTTTCGGGCCAGCGCGAATGGGGTTTGGGCTGTTTCTGCCACTATTCAGCGCCGAGTTCGGCATTCCCGAGGACACGGCGGGATTGATTGCAGGCGCCGGCTTTGGCGCCTTTCTTACCGGACTGCTCATATCTGCGTTTTTCACTGTTCGCTACGGTGCCCGCTTGCCGGTTGCCATCGGGGGCCTCTGCGCGCTTGCCGGCTTTGTCTTAATTGCTACCGCCTCCAATACCGCGGCCCTGACTGCAGGGGTTGTGATTGCCGGATGTAGCCCGGCCCTCTGTTGGGCGCCTTTCAACGATGCTGCAGAATATGCAATCGCAGAGGACCAGCGGTCGCATGCCCTGTCTAGCATTGCGACGGGTACGGCCGTCGGCGTAACTTTCGCGGCCGGACTCTCCTTCGCCGTCACTCAGGACATGCTTGTTTGGAGAAGTGCTTGGTGGCTTTTTGCGCTTGCCGCTATCCTGTCCATTTTCGCCACGGTCGCATCGGTTCCCAAGCATCCGGCTGCTGACAGGCCCAATTCCATCTCAGTTTCAGGCTTCGTTTTCCGGGAAGCGATGTGGCTTTACGGTTTGGCCCTCGTGTTTGGCGCAACCAACGCAGTGTTCATTTCATTCGCAGCTGAACGTATCGCGAACGCGGGAGGTGTGCAGGCACTCCCCAAGGATAGTGGTCCGGCGATATTGTTTCTCAGTTATGGCTTGTGTGGCCTTCTAGGCCTTCTGACTGGACGGGCAGAGGCTTTCTTCGGCCTACCAATCGTGCTGCGGGCAATATTTGCGGCCGCCGCGATCTCCATGATGTTGATCGCCCACGCGCCCAGCAATTTGGCAGCTGTCCTGGTCGCCAGCGGGATGCATGGCGCAGCCTTGATGGCGGTAAGCGCAGTAGTTTCCTTTTGGAGCCTGCGATTGTTTCCCGGACGCGGGACACTTGGCTTCACCGTGGCCCTGATAGCGCTGGGACTCGGGAGCCTAATCGGCCCTGTTTTGGCTGGTTTCGCGAGCGAAGGATTAGGCAGTAGCGCTATGTTCTGGCTATCGGCGATTCCTGCGTGTTTGATCTGCTTCTGGCCGAGAGGGCTACCAAATTCTCGACCCGGATAAAGCAACTGGTCGGACTACCTGCGGTGTGGGGATTGCAGGTCGTGCAAATCGACGAGCCGCTCGCTTCGACATACGCCCGCAATCGGGTCGTGAGCCGAAAGGCCGCTTTCCAACGGTGACACGCCAGAAGCTGCCCTTCCGCAACCGGCCCATAATCAGACATTTGGTCCAAGTTGGTTCGAGCGTCAGTTTTCGGGCCGATAGCGGACCGTCCGCTCTTGGCCTCACCTTCGGCAATGTAGACATCCACGGGCCCATAAGTCAGTGCGAGACGTTACCATTACATGACCATGCACTACACGCGCACGGGGCGCGGAAAACCTCTTCTCCTTGTCCACGGACTGGGGGCAACCTGCGGCTCGTGGGACACGATCTCGCCTGCGCTTTCTCGAGTCAGGGAGGTAATCGCCGTGGACCTGCCCGGCCACGGGCAGACACCCGAAGAGGCCGATAGCGGCACGTTCGACGGACTTGCGCGCAGTCTGGACAGCTGGCTCCGCACCGAAAATCTCATCGGGGTCGATATGGTGGGTAGTTCGTTAGGCGCTCGCCTGGTGCTCGAGATGGCGCGCCGCGGCCAATCGGGCGCGGTCGTCGCACTGGATCCGGGCGGATTCTGGCATGGGTGGGAGCGGACGTTCTTCAAAGCCACCATAACGCCATCGATTGCCCTGGTTCGCGCGCTGCGACCGGCGCTTTCTGCCATCACCGGAAATGTCGCAGGGCGAACAGCGCTGATGGCCCAGCTCTCAGCGAGGCCTTGGGCGCTGGACCCGGCATTCGTCGCGCGCGAGCTGAAATCATTGGCTGATACGCGCACCGTCAATTCGCTTGTGAAGGATCTCGCCAACGGCGCAATGCAAGAGGGACCTGCGGGAACGGCTGCACCGGTTGTCATCGGCTGGGGCCGTAAGGATCGGCTGTGTCTACCGCAGCAGGCGGATCGCGCGATGAAAGCCTTCCCTGAAGCGACGCTGCACTGGTTCGAGCGTAGCGGACACTTCCCGATGTGGGATCAGCCAGAGGAGACCGTCCGCGTGATTCTGGATGCAACAAGCGTCTCGAGATTGAAATTATAGTGCAACTGGCCGGTTAGCAAATCGAGGGCTTATGCAGGGGCTAGTCCACTGTAAGGTCTTTTGTCGGCCGCTTGGGGACTGTCTGCTTTTGGCTTCCGCGTCGCGAGAAGCAGCCGTTCGGCTAGTGACCCGATTGCGGACGTTGACGTCTAGTCACCCTGGCGTCTTCTGACCGGTCACTTCGGCACGCCGGAAATACCGAAAGCTGCCCATTCAGACGGAAGCTGGACGCAGCCAGGCACCGTCTGGCTTCCCGAATTGGTCATCCTATCCTTGGGCGAGGGCACCTTCGCGGGCGAATCCGTCTCCCTTTTGAGTTGGAGATCGAAGACTGCGTACAACCGATGTGGCCGTCACCCTATCAACTCCTAGGCGAAAAGACGGCGACCATCTCTCTCAGGTTAGGAGCTTCTGGCGCTGCGTGATGTCGGTCAGCAAACCGAAATCAGACTGGGACTGCCACTTTCTTCCCGCTGAACACAGCCTGCCAGCTCTCAAGTTCCGCCATGACGACTGCATCGACCGATCGGACGATCTCGGCCACGTCTGAATATTGCAGCGTCTCTTCTTGGGCCTGTTCCAGGATTCCTATGCGTTCGAGCACCGCTTCGAGGCGCTGGGCGGTGACCGTCGAGATATCGGCGAATCTCTCGAAATCACCGAAGTAACGCATTCCGGCCAGCGCGCCGCCGATAGTTGGGAAGGCGACGCCGAGCACGGTACACCACTTGCCGATTTTCTCGACAAGGAGGGGGTCGATCAATCCGGCGTACAAAAGGGCCGCGACGGCAAGGTAGCAGCCAACGCTGACGATGGCGGCGGCGAACAGCAGCTCGGAAACCTTGTCGAGCGAGTGATGGACGCGCGTCAGTCGCCGGGCCTTCGCTCGGTGATATTCCAGCTGCGGCACGATAAGCAGGCGCTCCAATGCACGGAGCATAGCTGCCAGCCAGCGACTGTCGATCGTAGTCTGCGGCAGGCCCACCTCTCGCGCGGCGTGACGTGCGTATGTCTCTGGCCAGCCGCTGTTCTCTCCGCTCGGCCATTCCCCCCGTGGCCGGGCCACTCCCAGCGCCAGCATCCAGGCTTGACTCCGCAGGTATTCCGCCGCTCGCCGGGTCGCAAACCAGCGCGAATGAAGATCGAGGTTGCGCGCGCGCCAGGTGTTCACGACGATGATCAGCAGAACGACCAGCTCGATCGAGGCGAAAATCCATTTATGATCCGGACCGCCAAGTGGGAGATAGAGTACGCCTGCAATGATGGCGATCGAGCCGAGCAGGAAATTGACGATCATGCTGGAGCGGTGGCGGTCGGACAGGAAGGTCGCAATCGCATCCATCCAGGCAAAGCGCTTGAAAATGCCGTCGCGCAACCGGTCGGGAAAAGTCTCGTCCTCACCTTCCAGAATCTTGAGTGTACCCAGCACTTCGCGGGCGCTGCCTTTCTCAATTCCCTCCGGCGTCTCGTAGGTTTGCCGGACCGAGGCAAAGCGTGCGCCGCCTTTGTTGCCGAACAGCGTCTCCAAGCGCCGGTAGGCATGGTAGCGTAGCGCGCTTCGGGGACGGTAGCGTTCCGCCGCCAGCGCAGCCGCCATCTCTTCCCTGTTCTCGCCCAGGGCGTCGCGAACGAGGGATTCCAGCTCCGCATCGCGGCGGTCCTTGACCAGCCCCCCTGCCTCCAGTCCCAGCATCTCGCTTTGCCGCAGGATTAACCAGTCAGCGGGCCGGGCCGGTTCGATCCACACAACCGGTATCGAGGCGTGGAGCGCGGATTTCACCGTATCGCCCGTGCCGCCGAGATTGGCGTGGGTCTTGCCGTCCCATACCGCGATGATGAGGTCGGATTGCTCTATCAGCATCCGCCCTGCAATTGCGAAGCGCCGGCCAAGCTCGAACGCAGTCGAGGATGCGAGCGGGGCATTATCGGGCGAGGCTGCGTGTTCGCTCACCAGCTGCGCAATTTGGTCGTCACGGTCGGCTATGCGGAAGACGCGCCCCCGGCTTTCCAATTCGAGAAGCGGTGCAAGACGCGCTGCGACCTCGCTATCATGGGTACGACCAGTGTTGAGAAGTTCGTCGATGACGTCGCCGGAGGCAGGAAGGGCGGAAACGGCGCGGGCAAGTTTCTCACCGAAGGGCTGCGGCACCACTAGGTCCCACGCGCGCACTAGTGCTAGTTCCGCACCTGCCGCATCGCTGCCGTCGGCCAGCAGCGTGTTGAGCCGGTTCGTTGCGCCCGCACCCGGAGATGCTGAGTCGACAATCTCAAATATATTCTCGAGAGCCTTCCGCAAATGCGAGTCGTCCTCGGGATACGCCGGATGAATTGATCGATGTCCCGTCAGTCCGACAGAAATGCGGCTCGTGGGCAGGGACGTTTCTTCCGCGCTTGTAATATGCATTTCCTTGAGTTTACGCGAATTATTGAAAACTTACACGCCGATTGCCGATAGATATAGAATGAGGTAACTTGTATCGCGAGGGAGAAAATTTCATGCCCGATAGTAACGATCAGTCAGACAACCGCCAGCCGTCCGGATCAGAAGACGACCCGGCAAAGCACAAGCCAGCTGGCGAAGACGAAGCTCCCAAGCGCAAGTTCCGCGGCAACGATGGCGACCGTCGTACCATGCGCGGCAACGACGGCGACCGCCGAACCATGCGTGGGAACGACGGCGACAGGTGACGCGGCTTGACCAGCGATGTGAGCGAAGCTGGTCAATTCGGGCCTGACGGAGGATGAGCCGGAAGCGCTGGACCATCGCCTTCTCTCCGGCTGGCGAAGGCAATTACCGCTTGGAAATCAGGCGTTCGGGTGCGGTTCACCGGTTCGAGACAAAGTTGCCACCCGACATTTCCGACCTGTGGGAAGAGCCGTCCGAGAAAACCGGTACGACACGCACTTTCCGCAGCAGCAATGCTGCCACACTTTCGCCTGAGGAGCGATTTTTTCAGGCTGCAGACCTGCCGACGTTGAAGGACATTGGCGAGCGGGTGCTGGATTGCCTGTTCGACCTGAAGAACAGCGCCGAAGGCCCCAAGATCATCGGCGCGCTAGAAGACCGGATCGCCGATGCCGAGGGCGTGGAGCTGGAATTCGACCTGTCGCAGACGGCCGAACTGTCCTCCATCCCGTGGGAATCGCTCTACCTGCGATCGCGCGACCGCTTCCTCGCCATCGGCACCTCATCCAACATCGTGCGCAAGCTGGACGCGCAGGCCGAACTCCCACCGCCGATCGAGCGCCCGATCCGTATCCTGGTGGTGGCAGCGAACCCGCGCGAGGATCTGGATACCGATGTCGAACTGGGCAACATCCAGCGCCGCATCGATGAGATGGTGGCCGAGGGCGACAGCGACTTCCAGGTCGTCGCCATGCCCGATGCCAAGCGCGATGAATTCCGCCGCAAGGTGAACGAATGGCGTCCGCACATCATCCACTACATCGGCCACAGCTCATTCGACGGCTCCGAAGGGTGCCTCTATTTCGAGAGCGAGGAGGAGGGCAAGTCGGACCGCGTCAGTGCCGAGGTGCTACGCAATATGCTGCTGAACCGGCGGCCCTGGCTGGTGGTCCTCAATTCCTGCCAGAGCGGCGCGACATCGCGCGACGCGCCGATGAACGGCATGGCGCAGAACCTGCTTCAGCGGCTCAATATCCCGTTCGTGGTGGCGATGCAGCAGCCGGTGTCCGACGATGCGGCGATCAATTTCTCGCAGGATTTCTACACGGCGCTGACATCGGGCGAGACTGTCGCCAGCGCGGTGACGATGGGCCGCTGCGGCATCGCCAACGATGCCGACGTGCTGACGCAGTGCGAACTCATCACGCCCGTGCTCTACACCTCTGGCGATGCGGAACGGCTGCAATTTGCAGAGAGAGCCGAACCCGTCGTGGCGGCTGCGACGGCTGCCGCGCCCGCCGGGCACGAGGAAAAGGAGTCGTTTCTCGCCTCGCTCGATTCCAGCACCAAGAAGGTGGCCAGCATCATCGGCTCTGTCACGGCCATCGGCGCTGCGGCCTTCGGAGTGTGGCAGTGGATGGCGCCCGATCCGCAGCCAGTCCCTGCTCCGCAGGTTGCGGCCAATGGTCAGGTACTGCCCGCACCGCTGCCGACGAAGCAGCCCGACAGCGACAGGGACGGGGTGGTCGATGACGCGCAAGTCGCGCCGGACGTCCAGCCCGAGGCAACGGTGGTGCCCGCTCCGCCGCCGAGACGACCGGCGCAGCCGAACCCCCAAGTCGCAGTAGGCCAACCGATCGCCCAGCCCGTCACCCCGGCCGAAAACCAGCCAGTTCCGCGGCGGGCCGTCCGGTCAGCGCCGCTTGATCCCGATAGCCAGCCGGACACGCAGCAGGCTTACTCCATTATGCCGGACGAGCCCTACACCGCGGCCTATCAACCGGCACCGCCGCCGCCCCCCTACATCGCTGGCGGCATATTCGAGCGACCGGGAGCGCCCGCACCCGTTACCGAACTGGGCGGCGGCGAAGGGCTTGGCGAGCCTTGGGCAAGCGAATTCCTGCCGACGCCGGAAAATCCGCAGGTGTACCTGTCTATGCTGGACGAACAGCGCCTGCCGGTGTTTTGCGAAGGTCTCGCGCTCACGGTCAACTTCGACCTTGGCGCCACCGTTCCCATAATGCAGGACCAGCAGCGCCTGCAGAACTATGCGCAGGAACTGGCCTGTCCGCGCAGCAAGCTGGTGGTGGCAGGCTTCACCGATACCACCGGCTCCGAAATGCTGAACATGGCGGTGTCGCTGGAGCGGGCGATGAACGTCATCGGCGAAATGGAGCCATACGGCGAGATGTTCGTCACCCGCGATGCCAACGCCTATTCCGAAGATTACCCCGTCGTGCCCACGGCGGATGAGGTTGAGGAACCGGCTAACCGCCGCGCGGAAGTGTATCTGGACTTCTACTGTCCCGACGATTTCGAGATCGCCGACACCCTGCTGCCGGGGGAAAGCTACGTGCCGGGGCAGGAGGCAAGGGCCTATCCCGGCTCGCCCGAGCAGCCAAGACCTGTCGTGGTGGCGCTGCAAATGCGCGATGCGGCCGAGATGCCCGGCGGCGAGGACCTTGCGTGGCTGCAGGCCACCGCCAACGCGGTGGGCGCGGATATCGGCGCACCCCCAGGCATGGTCTTTCCGATGATCGTGAGCGGCTCCTGCCTGGCTGACGATCAGGATACACGGATCGACATCATTTACTGAGGTAGCCGCGCCTCAGTCCGGCGCGGTAAAGCCCATGCGTCGCAGCAGCGCCACAAAGCGCGGCTCGTCATGCAGATCCTCGAACAGTGGGTCGTAGCGCAGCAGCACGAGCCCGGCATCGTTGACCGAGTAGGCCTGTTCCAGAGTGTCCATCGCCTGTGCCGAACGCCCTGTCTGCGCCAGCACCTGTGCCTGCTGGTAAAATCCGTTCAGCCCGTACTCGCGCTCAAGCTGCTCGAAAGCGCGCTGCCCTCCGGCGGTGTCACCAAGCTTGGGCAGCGTCATGGCGAGGCCCGGCAGCCGGCTGAGCATACTCCCCTCCGCCTCGAATTCCGCCGCCGCCTCGGCATAGTTGCCTTCCAGATAGTGCATATCGCCCAAGATGCGGTGAACCACGCGCATGTCCGGATTCAGGCGCAGCGCCTCCGCAGCTGCGCTGCGCGCCTTGGCGAAGTCCCCGGTCGATGCGTAAATCGTCGCCTGCGTGCGCCGAGCAACTGCGTTGAGAGGGTCCAGCCTGATCGCGCGCTCGATGGCCTGCTGCGCGCTTTCAAAATCGCCGGTGCGGGCGGCATAGGTGGCGTAGAGCTGAAGGATATCTGCATCACCCTGACCCAGCCGGTAGGCCTCCATCATCGGTTCTTGCGCCGCTGTCGCATCGAGACGGCCATTAAAAAGCACAAAGCCCAGCGCGGCCCGGGCGGCGGCCAAGTCTGGCGCAACCTCAACGGCGCGTCGAGCCGTTTCTACAGCTTCCGCATAGCTCTGCGTCAGGGGCGCCTCGCTGGGATAGCTGTTGGCAATGAGGGTCTGCGTACGTGACAGCATCGCCCAGGCCGCGCCGTAAAGAGGATCGGCTTCTACCGCGGCCTTGAACTGGCGCAGCGCAGCACGATCGGTCTCCTCGTCCAGCGCCAGGTCGTAAAGCGCCTTGCCGCGCAGGTAGGCATCGAGCGCCACCGGATTGTCTGTTCCGCCCTGGCGGGACCTGATGGCGGTATCTTCCCCCACGTGCAGTTCCAGCGCCATGCCCACGCGCTGGGCAATATCGCTCTGCACTGCGAAAATGTCGTCGAGCGAGCGTTCGTAGACTTCCGACCAGACATCGAAACCGGTCGCGCCGTCGATCAATTGTACCGACACACGGACCTGATCGCCTGCCTTGCGCACACTACCGCCAAGCAAGTAGCCGACCCCCAGCAGCGAGGCGATCTCGGAGGCCCCTGCGTTGCCACGCGAAGCCTCCTCGCTGGAAGTTCGCGCCGCCACTTGCAGCTGCGCATCCTGGCTAAGGACCTGCCGAAGTTCCTCGGAAAGGCCATTGGAAAAATAGGCCTGCTCGGCATCGCCGCTGAGATTGTCGAACGGCAATATGGCAAGGCTGGGCTGCTCGCTGTCGGAACCGGTACCCCTGTTGAACCAGGCAAAGGCAAAGATGGCCGCCAGTAGCAGGACGATTCCTGCCAGAACCACGGGAAACCTAGTCCTGCCCTTGGCTGGTGAGCGGTAAGTGCGTTTGGGCGCGCCTGGCTGTGGCGTGGAGACTGTGACGACCAACCTTGCCACCGCGTCACGCACGTTGCGGATTTCGGGTGCCTCGGGTGAGCCGCGCCATCCTGACAGATCAACCGATTGGAACTGCCGGAATCCCAACGGTGGCAGGGTGCCGTCGAGCGACACGGGGATAAGCCGCCCGCTTTCCCGCCCTGATTGTGCCTCGTCCCGCACCCAGTGCGAATCCACGGAGGTGGAGGTCCACAGCACCACTACGGCCTTCGCCTGTTCCAGCGCCTGCTCGGTGGTGCGCGTGAACACCGTCCCCGCTTCCAGCATTCCGTCCCACCAGACGGAAAATCCCTGCGCTTGGAGGAAATCGATCACCATGCGCGCGCTCGCCTCGTCCGCGCGTGAATAACTGACAAAGATCTCGGGCGTCGCCTCGCTCATCGATTCTTGCTTCGCAAATGCCAGAACTTTTCCTCGTGCATGTAAGTCGTGGATGCGGTGCGGCCGAGGGGGGAGAACAGCGCCGCGGTGTGCATCAGCATGATTCGCATTCGCGGGAAAAAGCGCACGTGCGTCATCCGGCCCGACGGGGTGCGCAAGACTTCGTAGTGACTGCGATAGTCGATGCCAGCAGCATAACGGCAATGGCGATCGAAATAAGTATCATGGCCCCCGATCTTAATGCGTTCGCCCAAATACAACAGTGGGAACTTGCTGACTATGCGGATCGCGAATTTCACGGGATGCATGGCAATCTTCAACTGGCGCGGCAAATTCCACGCCGTTGCCGATCTGCTGTTGGCTTTGCGCATGACGGGCGATGCCTTCAGTACAGAAGTTGAAGCACGCGCCGAAGCACCCCGGGCTTTTGCCAAGTTGCGGATCGTTAGCCACGAGCTATGTCTTGAATACTAGCGACGCGCAGTCCACCTGCCCATCGATGTCGTTGAACGCGCTGCAGATTCAAGCGAGTTCCACTTTTCACCCAAAAGCGGCCCCTATCGCAGCGCTGCGGCATAGCTGATAGCCGACTGTCTGCTTGCTACCGTCCTGGCCCAGAAACGATCCCGCCGGTGACGACCCGATTGCGGACATCGGCGGACTCTTCAGTCCATTGTTTGTCAGGATGCACGCGTGAGCATGATTGGCCTGCCGGGAGAGTGGCAGTCTACTAAGCACGGATGGACGAAGCGGCGTTTCACAGAGGGTGCGAGAACCATCGCTATACCCAGTGGCCCGGCGACACCCA
The DNA here is from genome assembly GCF_036321025.1 of Aurantiacibacter hainanensis. Lineage (NCBI taxonomy): Bacteria > Pseudomonadati > Pseudomonadota > Alphaproteobacteria > Sphingomonadales > Erythrobacteraceae > Aurantiacibacter > Aurantiacibacter hainanensis. The sequence goes on along the minus strand of NZ_JAZAPB010000001.1, from coordinate 492,452 downwards.
AACTCGGGCGTGTCACGCGATTAATCAAATTTCCCTCAGGAAAACATCAGGACGAGATCAGGATTCCCCCGCTCAATTCCTCAATAAAGAATGTGCAGATTGCTCGATCTAAACATTTGAGGAAAACCCCATGTTACACGTCGCCAAAGGCTTCATCGCCGCTGCGCTTATCGCTTCGCTTGGCATGACTTTGGACGCGAGCGCAAAAGACTTCGTCCCCCGCGAAGATGCATCGCGATCAATCGTGGTAAGTCTTGCGGACCTCAACCTCGCAGATAATCAAGATATGCAGCGCCTTCGCGCGCGCATTGATAGGGCTGTCCGAAGGCTGTGCCCGAATCGGATTGAAGGACCTGTCAAGATGTATCCAGATTCTCGCCTCTGCCGTCAGGAGTCCTGGCAAGATGCAGACTTGCAACTCGCAGAAATCAGGGAAGCCCTATTCTCAAGTGAAGAATTCCCTCGAAGCCTTGCTGTAAACATGGTTTCGACGCCTAGAGCTAGGAAGTAACCGCGAAAGACCAATAGGTCGCATCGTGCCACGTCGCCAGCAGCTGGTGCAGACAGCAGGTTAAGGCCCGCTCCCCATCCAGGTGTGGTCACTCGCAATTTCATGCCAGCGGCTATCTCCTGACAAGAAAAAGGGACCGGAAAAACAAGCCTCCGGTCCCTCGCATGATATTCGCCTATACGAACACTATTCGATCGGTGTGACCACTACGGTCGTTCCATCGTCTCCAGTCGCAGTCCACGTGCCATCTGCTTCGGCGGCGGAGTTAACCCAGCACTGTGGAGGAAGGCCAATTTCACCTTCAAGATTCTCATAGCAAACTGTGCCGGGAGCCGTAACCGTAAAGGTAGCGGCGAAATCTTCACCGCCGATAACTCCATCGCTTGTGCCATCTGCCCTGAGATTGAGAACACCCTCTGTCCCATCGTCGTAAACCAGCGAATAAGAACCCGCGACCTCGTCAGCTGTCATCCAAGCGGAAGGATCGCTTGGAGAGACTTCTTCGACTGCGACCATCTCTTCTTCTGGGGCTGTTTCAGCTTCATCCGCCCCAGAACATCCAACCAGCGCCAATCCGGCAGCTACTAATACAATCTTCTTCATAAATTCCCCCCTGTCTAATTGGACCAAAAATTCGAGACTATTGTTCCAGTCCGGTCAGCATGACTGGCGAGCATAGAATGCGCAAGGCTATAGGGTTTGACTAATCCAAGAGAGGGAGGCCACGAAGCCAACGCCAAAGGACTTTGTCCCAGGAAGTGAATGTCCGCTTTCCACCCATTTGCGGACCTTGCGTAGCCGTGGACGATTGCCTGAAAGCCGACTGGCAGCTTTGCCGCGGTTCGCACCGAAACCGATCCAGCCGCTAACGACCCACATGGGCTCTCAGGGTGCTCAGTTCAGACCCGGTTGATAAAGCAGCTTCACGTAGGATCGCAGGAGATTGACCTGCTGCGATGTGATCAGCGGTTCATCGAGCGCCCGCGCGACGACGATGCCGCCCTCCAGCAGCGTGCTGACCATGTCCGCGAGGGCACGTCGATCGACGTCGTCGTTGGCCGTGTAGACCTGATCTATTTCTTCAAACATGCGCTTGAACCGGCTTCTCCATCCCAGCACGGCGCGCTTGTTGGCCTCGCGCACGCTGCGGTCGAACAGGCGATCCTGATAGGCCGCAGTGGCAACGATGCAGCCAGGATGGCCGCCCGGCATGTCCTCAATCAACTCGGCCAGCAGTTTCAGGCCGATCAGCATGACCTGCAGGGGATCGTCGCTCAGTTCCCTTGCGCGGTCGAACAGGCCGTCGAACAAGTCGTCCTCGATCAGGATGTGCCGTTCGATCAGGGCGTGCGCCAGGGCATTCTTGTCCTTGAAATGGTAGAAGAAGCCGCTCTTGGTGATCTCGGCGCTGGCCACGATTTCCTCGATCGACGTGGCGTCGAATCCCTTGGCGAGAATGGCCTCCTGGGCCACATCCATGATCTTCTCGCGAGTATCGTAGCCGCGCGCCACGTCGCCCTCCCTCAATAGCAGTGCTGGCTCCTACTGTACTCGCGGTACGGTTTTTGCCCAAGCGATAGCGCCGGGGCCTGCCGGTCGATTGTCAAGGCATTGTATCATCGAGATTTTCAAAAATTGCCGCAGTGTACCACGGGTCGGCTAGGCCGGACCCGCCCGGCCCTTCATCATCGCCTCACACAGGAATCGGAAGAAAGGAGATTGAAGGTGTCAGCTTTTGAGCAATTGATGAAGACGAGGAAGCCATTCCTTACCGACGGCGGACTGGAAACCTGGCTGTTCTTCCAGCAGGGTTTCGAAGCTCCGGAATTCGCTGCATTGGCGGTAATCGACGATTCTGCCGCAAGAGCGGCTCTCGACAGGTACTTCGACGACTTCCTGGCTCTCGCAGAGCAAGCCCGAACAGGGTTCGTGCTCGACACCACGACCTGGCGTGGATGCACCGTGTGGGCCGAACGGCTCGGTGTGAGCGAGCACGAACTGCTCGCCATGACCGGTCGCTCGGTCGAATTCGCAAACCAAGTCCGCGAGCGATGGCAGTCGCGCGTCGATCCGATCCTCGTCAACGGCGTGGTCGGACCGGCCGGCGACGGCTACCGCCCGGGAGAAGTACCCAGCGCGCAGCACGCGGCGGACCTGCATCGTCCGCAGATAGAGGCGCTTGCGAACGCCGGTGTCGACATGATCTCCGCGATCACCATCACCAACATCGGTGAAGCTGTGGGCATAGTCGCCGATGCCGTCTCCGTCGGCCTGCCGGTGGTCGTCTCGTTCACCGTGGAAACCGATGGCCTCCTACCGACGGGTGACCTGCTGGGCGAAGCGATCGAGGCCGTCGACGCGGCGACCGGCGGTGCGCCCGCCTACTACATGATCAACTGCGCTCACCCGGACCACTTCCGTAATGCGATTGCCAGCGAGGAACGCTGGATCGAACGCATCGGCGGACTGCGGGCCAATGCCTCGCGCCTGAGTCATGAGGAGCTGGACGGTGCCGAAGAACTCGACCAAGGCGATCCGGAGGAATTCGGCTTGCTGCATGGCGATCTGGCAGGACTGCTGCCCAACCTTAGGGTTGTCGGCGGTTGTTGTGGCACCGACACTCGACATGTGCGCTGCGTTTCCGCAGAACTGATCTTCGAGCAGCCCGTTTGTTGATATGCACCTGACTGACGCCGGCCAAGATTTTGCGTCGGCGTCAGTTTGAGCGTGGATGGCGTTTTCTCGGTCTAAAAGGTCTTGGTTACAACCCTGTGTGCCGCCAGGACCGGAACCTCCGCTATCGATCCAAAAGCGGCCCCTGTCGCCACGCGGCGGCATCACTGATAGCCGACCGTCTGCTTGCTGCCGTCCTGGCTAGAAACGGGATCAGCCGGTAACGACCAGCTAGAGGACATTGTAATCAAATGACACAAGGCGGCATGAAAGTCGTGCGACCACCAAGTCCGTTCTTGGCTGTGGCGGAGGTGACAACGGTTGCCGCCGCATACATCGTTGTCAGCATCGCTGCGGTCGAAACAATCGACTTGTCGTTCGTTTTTCCGGAGAGCTGGCCCTCGGCCCAAAGAACTGTTGGCAGCGGCTTTTTGGTGGGCGCCTTGGTCCAGCTGTCACTCGTGTTGCTGGGCGCATACTTAATTGGATTGACGAGTCTGCGCTTCGCAATCAGCAAGACATTCTCGCGTTCCACCCGCCAGGCCTGGACGATTGCTCTAATTGCGACAGCCATACATGTTGGCACCGCAGTGCTTGTGTATCTCCCTCAGCCCGAGCGGGTGTGGGAGGCATCTTCGGTAAATCTGATCCTGTCCGCCATTCCTGCTACCGACGCCTGGACACAGGAGGTTCTATTTCGCGGATACGTGCTCATCCGATTGGCACGTGCCAGAATTCCTAGGCTCGCGCAGATATTCTTATCTGGCTTGCTCTTCGCAGCCATCCACGTTGGCTATGTCGGCGAGGGTGTATGGGCGACATTCTCGCCTCTCATTGGCACTTTCATGCTCGGTGTTTTCTATGCCTGGTCGGTTCAAAGCGGACGAGGAAGCCTTTTGCCCGTCGTGTTTTGCCACATGCTAATTATCCTTCTTTCACAGCCATGGCTCGCGCTCGCCAGCTAGGAGCGATCCCGCTTTCCACCTACAAGCGGTCATGTTTGCCGCGCTATGGCTCTCCGGCAGGTGACGCCCCGATTTGCGGACATCTCACGACTTTCTTTGAGCACCCGAAGAAGTAACGCGAGCCGTTAGGCCGTCAGGTCCAGAGAATAGCTGAAGTTCGATGCCCATATCGGCGCAAAGGTTGCGCGCAATCGCCAAACCGAGGCCAGACCCAGGCACACTTTCATCGAACCGGGTGCCGATTTCGTAGGCCCGTTCAATTTGCCCTTGCGTCATCCCTGGTCCGTCATCCCGGACTTCGATTTCAAACTCGTCATCGCCTTCGATTTCCAGACTTAAGAAAACCCTTGTTCGGGCCCACTTACCGGCATTGTCCAGAAGGATGGAAAGAAGTTCTGACAGATTGGCGGGATCGGCCGAAACCGAGGCCGGGGCGTCGAGCGGCTCGAAATCGAACTCCTTGTCCGGATGGAGCCGACGCATGGCACTTAGTATCGGTATAATCAGTTCAGGAAGCATCGTCTTGCTGCCCGGTACGTGAACACCGATCGCAGAGCGGGTGCGCGCCAACTGGTATTCGATCTGCTGCCGCATCGCTTCCGTCTGGTGGAGCAATACCCGCCCGCTTGAAGCACAGGTGTCGCCCTCACTCAGTCGCTCTGCCTCATCGGCAATTACCGCCAGCGGAGTGCGCAGGGAATGGGCGAGGTTGCCTGCCTGCACGCGTGAGCGCGCTACGATGGCGCTGTTCTGCGCGATGTATTCATTGAGATCACCCACCAGCGGCGCGATCTCGCTTGGGTAGCGCCCTTCCAGCCGATCGGCCTTGGCAGCCCGCAAACGGGCGATCCCTTCGCCGAGGCGATGGAGCGGGCGCAAGCCGAATGAGATGATCGCAAGCCCCGTCGCCAGCAGCAGCGCAGCAAGGCTTGCCATCCAGACCGTTAGATCACGCGTGAAGGCTGCGATGTCGTCATCCAGTTCGCTCTGGTCGGTTGCGATAACAATGTGCAGTTCTTCGCCGCCCGAGGCGATCTCCAGCAGTCCGTAAGTGATCGCGGGGCCGGTGGGGCCATTCTCTACGACGTGTGCGATATCCGGCGAATGGGCAATAGTGTCGTCCAGCCCGCCGTACAGCATGCTTCCCGATTTCAGAACTGGCCGTCCAGGCACGCTTACTTGCCAGTAGAAGCCCGAAAGCGGCTCTTCGTAGCGCGGGTCGGAAAGCGGACGATCGAGTAACGGCGTGCCATCGGCACCCAGCCGCGTCAACCGCGCCAGTTCGCGGACATGGACCTCCAGTTCCTCGTGGTACATATCCTCGATATGGGTCGCAAAGACGCGTGTTGCGGTGAACCAAATTCCGCCAATGCCCAGCGCTACCCACAAGGTGACTGCCAGCAGGAACCGCAGCCTAAGGCTGCCGGAGGAAGGGGCGTTCGCTTCGCTCATGCCTCGAATCGGTATCCCATGCCGCGCAATGTCGTGATGCGCTGCTTCCCGATCTTTCGGCGCAGACGCCCCACGAGCACCTCGATGGTGTTGATTTCGCGCTCAGCGTCGAGATCGTAGAGATCCTCGAGTATGTCGCCCTGCGACAGCACTTGCCCCGCGCGCCGCATAAACAGGTGAAGCAGGCCGAACTCCCGGCGGCTGAGCGAAACTGGTTCGCCATCGTCGTCCACCGTGCGAGCCAGTGGGTCGAGCACCAGGCTGCCCGCTTTCAGCGTGTTGTCCCGCTTGCCCATCTGGCGGCGGAAGAGCGCCTGAAGCCGCGCCTGCAATTCCTCGAAACGCACCGGTTTTACCAGGAAATCGTCTGCCCCCAGGTTCAGGCCCTCAACCTTGTCCTGCCAACTGCCGCGCGCCGTGAGAATCAGGATCGGGCAGTCTACGCCCTGAGCGCGCCAGTGACGCAGCAGGTCCAGCCCGTCACCATCGGGCAGGCCCAGGTCGAGAATGATTGCGGCCATTGTATTCAGATCGGGCCAGTCCTCGCCTTCGGCGCGGTTGGTGGCCAGGTCCACCGCGTAATTGGCGGCACGCAGACGATCGCCCAGCCTCTGGCCGAGCTCGGGATCGTCTTCTACAAGCAGCACGCGCATGGGCGGCCTTCCTGATGCGGGCGTTTCATACCCGATGGCCTAGGACGCGAAACTGACAAGAAGCTGGCAAACTGACAAGTTGTTGTCAGCTTGGGAGTGCATTTCTGCCTCCCATGAAACGCGCCGCTCGCTCTCTCATCCTTCCCGCGCTGCTTGCGCTTGGCCTGTGCTCCTGTTCGAAATCTGTTCCCGAAGCAGGTGCAGCTTTGGATGAAGCGAAGGAGGGAACTGGCCTCGCGATAGAGACCGCCGAAGCCGAGGTTGCTAGCGGCGTACCCCTTGGCAGCGTTCCGGGGCGGATAATGTTGCCCCCCGACGCGCGTCACGCCGTGACGTCTCCGTACCCGGGCGCTGCCATCAGGGTTTACGTGATCGAAGGGCAGCCGGTACGCAGGGGCGATCCGCTGGCGCTGGTGCGCGCGACGGAGCCGGTGGCAATCAGCGGCGAGCTTGCCCGAACCCGTGCTGAATTGACGGTGGCAGAAGCGCAGGCGGACCGGATGCGGCAGCTTGCCGAGGAAGGTATTGTGGCGCAGGCCCGCGCGGACGAGGCAAATGCCCGGCTCGCCCAGGCCCGCGCCAGTGTGGCCGAGGCACAGCGCCTCGTCGCTCTTACCGGCACCGGCCCGGATGGCAGCATGACCTTGCGCGCGCCCATTGCCGGGCGTGTATCCCACGTCGGCATCGATACAGGCGAGATGGTGGGTAATGGCCCCGCGCCTTTCATCGTGGAAGCGTCCGGCCCGCTGCGCATCGAACTTCAGTTGCCCGAGCGCATGGCGCGGCAGGTGCGCCCCGGCATGGGCGTGGAAGTGCAACTGCCCGGCAGTGGACCCGAGGATGCGCCGGTAGGCGGGCGGATACTTTCGGTCGCACCGTCAATCGAAATGGATACGCGCTCGGTCATGGCCGTGGCCAGCATCTCCTCCGCACCCGGGCTCGTCGCGGGGCAGAACGTGACGGTCGCCATCAGCGGTTCCGCGGCCGGCCAGGGTGTTTCGGTACCTTCTTCCGCCGTCAGCCGTATCGACGGGGAACCGCACGTATTCCTGCGCGAGGGCGAGGAGTTCGTGCCGCGCGCCGTCGAGGTGGTGGCCGATGCCGGAGGCCGCGCGGTGATTGCCCAAGGACTCGTCGCAGGCGATGTGGTGGCAACCAGTTCTATCGCGGAACTCAAGGCCGCTTCGGCGGAATAGGGCGCGGGCGATGTTGCGTTCCCTCATTGAAAAGGCGCTGTCACTGCGTCTTGCCGTACTGGCGCTGGCGCTGATCCTTGCAGGCATCGGCGCATGGTCGTTCAATCGCCTGCCGATCGACGCCTTCCCGGACATCAGTTCCACACAGGTGAAGATCATCCTGCGCGCGCCCGGCATGACGCCCGAGGAGGTGGAAAGCCGCGTCATCACCCCCATCGAAATGGAAATGCTCGGCATCCCGGACCAGGCCGTGCTGCGCTCCGTCGCCAAGTACGCGATCGCCGACATCACCATCGATTTCGAGGATGGAACGGACATCTACTGGGCGCGCCAGCAGGTGTCCGAGAGGCTGAACTCCGTCATGACGGACCTGCCCTCCACCGTGGAGGGCGGCATGGCACCGATTTCGACGCCGCTGTCCGACATGTACATGTTCACGCTGGAAGGCCCGCAAGGCCTGGCCGAGAAGCGCCGCGTTCTCGACTGGATCATCCGCCCAGCGCTCCGCACTGTGCCGGGCGTGGCGGACGTGAATGCGCTCGGCGGCTACGTCGAGACTTTCGAGGTAGCCCCTGACAACGGCGCACTGGCAGCCGTTGGGCTCTCCACCGCGGACATCGCCGCTGCCATAGATACTGGCAACCGCAATGACGGTGCTGGTCGCCTGACAACGGGCGAGGAGGCGCTGATCGTGCGGTCCACCGGGGCGATCCGCACGCTGGATGATCTCGCCAACACCGTGTTGCGCACCGGCGATGGTGGCGGCGTTGTGCGTCTTGCCGACGTTGCCGAAGTGCGCACCGGCAGCCTGACGCGGTATGGCGCGGTCACCAGGGATGGAACGGACGAGGCGGTGCAGGGCCTGGTGATCGGCCTGCGCGGAGCGGACGCGGCGCAGATTGTTTCCGGCGTGGAAGAACGCCTGGCGGAAATCACACCCAGCCTGCCCGAGGGAATGGTGGTGGACGTCTTTTATGACCGTTCCGATCTGATCGAGCGCGCGGTGGGAACGGTGGAAAGTGCGCTTCTGGAAGCGACCGTGCTGGTGGTGCTGCTCCTGTTGCTGTTCCTCGGTGATTTCCGCGCCTCGCTGATCGTGGCGCTGGCACTTCCAATGGCCGCCTTGCTCACGTTCATCTTCATGCGCGCTATCGGCCTGACGGCCAACCTGATGAGCCTTGGTGGCTTGGCGATAGCCGTGGGCATCCTGGTGGACGGCGCCGTGGTGGTAGTGGAAAATGTTGTCGAACGCCTAGCCGATCCTAGGCACGCTAAGCAGGGCAAGGCCTACAACATCCTTGTCGCCACGGTGGAGGTGGCGAAGCCTGTCGCTTCGGGTCTTGCCATCATCGCCCTTGTCTTCCTGCCGCTGCTGACGCTGGAAGGGCTGGAGGGCAAGCTGTTCTCCCCCGTCGCTCTCACCATCGTGCTGGCGCTGGTATCGGCGCTGGTGCTCTCGCTCACACTGATCCCGGTGATCGCCTTCTACATGCTGCGAGTAAGGGAAGGCGAGCACGAGCCCTGGCTCATGCGCAAGATCGCGCCGCGCTATCACGCACTGCTGGACAGAGCCTTTGCCCACAAGAAGCTGGTTTACGGCATTGCCGGCGTCTCGCTCGTCCTGACGGGTGTGGCCTACTCGGTGACGGGCAAGACTTTCCTGCCGGTGATGGACGAAGGTTCGGTCGTGATGCAGCTGGCCAAGCTGCCGTCGATCTCGCTGGACCACTCGGTGGAAGGCGATCTCGCTGTCGAGCGCGCGATCATGCGAGAGGTGCCCGAAGTGCAGGCGATCATCGCTCGCGTCGGTTCGGACGAGATCGGCCTTGATCCGATGGGTCTGAACGAAAGCGACGCATTTCTTGAGCTTGCCCCGCGTGACGAATGGCGCGTGCCCGACAAGGAATGGCTGGTCGACCGGATCCGCACCGTGATGCAGCGCTTCCCGGGTATCGAGCCGAGCTTCACCCAGCCCATCGACATGCGCACGTCCGAAATGCTGACCGGTGCGCGGGGCGATCTGGCGATCAAGCTGTTCGGGTCGGATCTGGACGAACTCTCGCGCCTCTCGGGTGAAATCCAGGCGCGGCTTGAGACCATCGAAGGCACCAGCGAGGCGATGACCGTGGCGAATGACACGGTGGATTACATGCAGATCGATATCGACCGCGTAGCCGCCGGGCGCCTCGGAATGCCGGTGACGGAGCTGCAGGACATGATGCGCGCCCAGGTGGAGGGCATCCATGCGGGCGTCGTGGCAGACGGCAACCGCCGCATACCCATCGTGGTGCGCGGCGAAGGCCGCGGCGCCGAGACGCCCCAGGCTTTCGCGGACCAGTCGTACCAGTCGCCTGCCGGTCCCCTGGTGCGCGCCAGCGATGTCGCGAACGTCAGCCTGGTGGAAGGCCCGGTGAAGCTGGAGCACGAGAACGGATCGCGCTTTGCCTTGGTGCAGGCGTTCGTCACGGGGCGCGACCTCGTCGGTTATGTCGAGGAGGCCCGCGCGGATATCGCCCGGAATGTGGAGCTTCCGGCGGGCTATCGCCTCGAATGGGGCGGCCAGTTCGAGAACCAGCAGCGCGCCAGCGCGCGCCTCGCCATCGTGCTGCCGATCTCGGTGCTGCTGATTTTCGCCATCCTGTATTTCACGCTGGGTTCGCTGCGGGCATCGCTGCTGATATTGCTTAACATTCCCTTCGCCATGGTGGGCGGGATGATCGCCCTGGCCGTGTCAGGCGAATACCTTTCCGTGCCCGCATCGGTTGGCTTCATCGCCCTGATGGGCATCGCCGTCCTCAACGGACTGGTGATGGTTACATACTTCCGCCAGCAGCGGAGCGACGGCGTTTCCCTGCAACGGGCAGTGCACCAAGGGGCCGAGCGCCGCCTGCGTCCGGTGCTGATGACGGCCAGCATCGCCGCCTTCGGTCTGGTGCCTCTGCTGTTCGCCAGCGGGCCGGGATCGGAAATCCAGAAGCCTCTGGCGATCGTGGTGATCGGCGGGCTGGTTTCGGCCACGCTGCTCACGCTGGTGCTCCTGCCGATCCTCTACGAACGCTTCGGCGAAAGCGAGGGCGAGCACGAGGAAGAACACATGGGTGAAGGAGAAGCAACATGATGCGCCCCAAACACCTCGCCCCGATCCTACCGCTGCTGGCGCTGGCTCTACCCGCCACGGCCGAACCCGGCCTGCCGCACGAGGAACAGGTTTCCATCGCGCTGGATGCCTATCCGGCGGTGGAAGCCGCACAGCAGCGCGTCAGCGCGGTCCGCTCATCCGCTCGCGCGCGTGCCGCCAGTCCACACGATCTTAGCGTCACCGGTGGCTACACGCGCCGCAGCATCGATTTCGAAGGCGACTTTGACGAGTTCGATGCCGAGCTGATGCGCGGCGTTCGTCTGCCCGGCAAGGCCCGGCTGGATCGCGAGATCGGCACTCACCTTGTCGATGCGGCGGAAAACGTAGCCGAGGATACGCGTCACCAGGCGGCCCTGGTGCTGGCGCAGCACTGGTGGGACTGGCTTTCCGCCTCCGCGGTGGCGCAGGTGGACCAGCGCGCAGTCGCCAATTTCGAGGCGGCGTTGGCGGCAATTCACCGGCGGATTGAACTGGGTGATGCGGCGTCGCTGGATGCCGATCAGGCAGAGGCGGCTCTGGGCGCTGCGCGCGTGCGCGCGGCACAATCCGCAGGCGAGGCGGATCTTGCCCGCACCCGCCTCGCCACGCATTTTCCGGCACTCGCCCTGCCTACCGAAGCGCCCGAGATCCCTGTGCCGCAGATGGCCCCTGACGAACTGTCGCGCCTTTCCGGGCTGGTGGTGATGAACAGCCACGAAATCGCCGCCGCCGAAGCGCAAGCGCGGGCGGTGGAAGCTTCCGCCGCCCGCGCTCGACTGGACCGCGTGGCCGATCCGTCGCTGGGAGTACGGGTGTTCTCCGAGCGGGGCGGGGCGGAAACGGGTGCGGGCCTGGTGTTCTCCATGCCGATTGGCGGCAGCCGCCGCGGCGCCATTGCAGACCAGGCCATGGCCGAGGCCGATGCCGCGCTGGCCGATGCCCGCATGGCGCGCTTCGCCGTGCAGGAAACCTCCGCCGCCGACCTCGCGCAGGCGCGTTTCCGGATCGCGTCTTGGCAGCGCGCCCGCGAGGGATTGCGCGCGCAGATGGCCGTGCTCACACGCATGCGGCGGGGGCATGAGCTGGGCGAGATTGACCTTGCCGACCTGCTGCTGGCGGAACGCATGACGCACGATGCCTTCATCATGGAGGTGGAAGCCCGCGCCCAGGCACAGCGGGCTATCACCCAGTTGCGGATCGATAGTCACGAGCTATGGCTTGCCGACTAGCAGCGCGCGATCCACCTCCTTCCGGAAAGCAATTTAAGCGCTGCGAAAGACATTCTGGAGAGTTCCGCTTTTCACCCCACAATAGCCGATCACCTCGCGCAGTTCGCGCCATGAAAGCGGTCGACCAGCGTTGCCGGTCGACCGTAAGATGACCCAGATTTCAGTCCGCTCCGCGAGAAGCAAAGCATCTTCCACATCGACACCGGGATACCGGACGGTGTTTTCAACCTTGGTGTGGCCTAGCAGAATCTGAATTGCGCGGATGCTTCCCGTTTCCCGATAGATCATTGCAGCTTTCGTACGGCTCAGCGAGTGCGTTCCGTATTCCGATTTACGCAATCCGATGGCAGTCACCCATTCGTCGACCAGGCGGGCATATTGGCGAGTGCTCATTTTGCCATGTCGATCGACGCGGCTGGGAAACAGATAATCGCTTGTCGAGCCACCACGCCGCGCCAGCCATGCAATTAGGGTGGAGCGGACGTCAGCAGTGAGTTCGAACTGAACTGGCCGATTGGTTTTCTGCTGGCTGACAATCGCACGATTGCGGACGTCGTTGCACGCGACGACGTCACCGATCTTGATCTTGACCAGAATCGCAGCCGCGTAATTTGCCATCGATGGCGAGGTCGAAAAGGGCTTTGTCCCTTAGACGTCCTTCGCGATCAAGATGGAAGCGGATCGCCCATATCTGCTTATGGATTAGAGGTCGCTTCGTTCCAGCGTTCTTACCAGCCTTCCACGCTGCTTGAGCCTGCATGGCAGGGTCAAATTTCGAATATCCCATGTCACTTCTCCTCGGCCGTGATTGGCCAATTCGATAACGCGGAAGGCACCGCAGGTCTTTGGGCCGGAACCGGACCTGCAGGTTTGGGCAAGAGCAGCGGCTGAAGCCGCCTAGACGATGTCAGCCCGCTCTACGTCGAGTAGAGAGAGATGGCCCGCGAGTTGCCTCAAAGCTGCCTCGACGGTTGTTCGAGGGGCCGTGCCGCCAAGCGAGACCCTGAGCGCTTGCGCTGCAACTTTGCCTACTGCGAACCGGTCCGACGGAATCGCTCCGACACCCGCGGCAGCAAGCTGCTGCGAAAGCATGGAGACCGACGCTCCTGCCGGCAGCCGAAGCCAGACATGGTAACCCTGAGGCTGGTGGCAGATTGAATGATCTTTCAAGATCCTGCCCGCGAGATCCGAACGCCATTCGGCCTCGGTCCGCACAGCCGACACCAGGCTGTCAAAGGTCCCCTCGCGCAACCACATGGCGACCATCGCCGCATTGATCGGAGGCGGCATCACGGCGGTGTCATGCACCTCCGCCGCCAGTCGCAGCGCATCCGCCACGGTGGGCGCGCTTACGAAGGCGATCCGGAGGGCCGGCGAGATGATTTTTGACATACTGAGGATATGCCACGATTGCTGTGGAACAAGGCTGGAAATGGCCGGCAGCGGACTCTTTGGCAGAAGGCCATAGGCATCGTCCTCAATGATCTGCAGCTTGTACCGCTGAGCGACCTCGGCAATTCTCTGACGTTCCGACACGGGAATGGTGGTTGCCGTGGGATTGTCATTGGTAGGAACGACATAGAGTGCGGAGACATCGTTATGCCGACAGGCACTCTCCAGCGCGTCAGCGTTCATCGTCTGCAAGGGCAGGAGTTTGAGGCCCAGGCGCAAAGCAATTGCGCGAAAGCCGGGGTAGACAAACTCGCCGCAGGCAACCTTGGCGCCAGGAGCGAGTACCGCCCGCGAGACAGCGAGCAGTGCGTTCTGGCCGCCGGCCGCCATGACGACCTGATCCATAGCCGGTTTCAGCCCGACGCGCGCCGCAAGGTCGGCTCCAGCCCGGATGATTGCCTGATCACCGCCTGCGGACTGATATTGAAGCAACGAGCCCGCGTTCTGGCCAAGAGCCAGATCGAAAGCTCTTTTCATCTCTTTCTGAAGAATTCCGTCCGATGGGACGGGCGGCGTATTCAATCCGGTATCCACTTGCGCCGCTGCGTAGATCGAATGCGTGGCAGTGTCCCGCACGAAGCTCCCGGCCTTCCCCCGGCCATCGATCAACCCACGCTGCCGAGCGACATTATAGGCACGGGTAACGGTCGTCAGATCAAAGCCGAGCGCCTGTGCCAATTCGCGTTGCGGCGGCAATCGCGCGCCAGGCTTCAGCTCGCCAGTCCCGATAGAATTCGTCAGTGATTCCGCGAGCGCAAGATACTTCGGGCCAGTTTTCCCCCTTAGATCAGGAACCCAGTCTGTCATCTCTGGACGCATCCTCTCGCTCATGCATTTCCGCCCACAGTTTCTCGGTGCCGGCTTCGACAGCCTTGTTGACGAACTGCGAGGCCACAAGCCACCCCTTGATCGGACGCAACGGCAAAAGGCAGCCGATCCCCAACAGGGGGAGGCCGATCACGAAAAGCACTAGGGTCGGAAGTCCAAGCGAGACCTGAAGCCAAACGATCACGGCAAGCAATGGGGGTGCGACGAAGCAGAGGGAAAAAAAGGCTGGTCCGTCGTCAGGAGATGCGAACCGATAGTCGAGACCGCATTGCTCGCATTTGTCGGTGACCTTGAGCCAAGAGCGGAACATGTCGCCTTTTCCGCAACGAGGACATAACCCCTTCCACCCGCTTCAAAAACCCACGCTCGTTTGCTTCGCTCGGAAACTTCCACAAATAGTATCCCTACATAAAGTCGCAATATCCATACATATGGAGAACAAAGCTGCAGGGAATGCCAATAGGTTTAATCTTCTGATCCTTGTGCATCCATACAAAGCCTCGAGAGATGCGCAGGCAAACTTATGCCGTCATCCTGATGGTCGCTTAGATCAACCATAGGAAGATGAGGGCGCCGGAAGCCCCGAAAACAGGTTGTTCAAATGGCCCCTGAACACCGGCAGCCTTCGAATCCCAAAATGCGGAGCCGGCACGGCTGGGGCTGGGGCGCGAAACCGCCCTGCTATTCCAACCGCGCGATTGACCGCTTTAGGAATCTCCTTGTCAGTATCGGAACGACCGGAATGGGGCGCGAAGCGGACAAAAGTCCGAGACAAGTTGTGGGACGACTGCGCCCACCGCCACTTACCTTTTTCCCGGCCGTTCGGAGATTTGCTCGACGCAGCCGAGGTCTAAAGGCCCTCGGCGGGCCGATGGGCGAAATCGCTTTGGATTCGGACTGTCTAGCTGGCCGAGCTGCTCGAATTGCACATTCGGCATTTCAGCCGACCCGAGGATCTCTTCCTATCGATCAATCCAGAAGCGTTTTTCCAACGTGAGGAAGGCGCGATAAACAGTGCGCTCGTAGCCCGGGTCGTTGGATTCACGCCAGATTACCGTGCCCTCGGCGTTGAGCGACCAATCGTCTCCAAATTCATAGCCCAGCCTTAGTTCTGGTGCGATGGAGCTGGCGGTCCGTCGTTCCGAACCGATGAAGCGATTTTCATTCTTCCAGTCCCGCCATTTGAGGCCGAGCTCGAGGTCGAGATCCTCGTTAATTCGCATCCGGCCTGCACCGCGCAAGGTTACCCTTTCATAGGTCAGGCGTGGAATATCCGAGGTGATTTCGTCATAGGTCGCTTCGGCGAAGATGAAATTACCCCGGCTGATGCGGTAGCGATAATCCAGATCGGCCATTGCGCCGTCGCCAGTCCCGGTGTCCCGGTCCTGATAATTGCGCCAACGCCACCCGCTTGTCAGCCTGATCCGGTGAGTGCGGTCATTGAATTCAATGCGGCCCTGAAGCCGCGCTTCATCCGCCTCGCGACTTTCAAGGGTCGACAGCCGCGTTGCCCCGCGAGCGCGCACACCGACGCGGATCGTGTCGGAAAGATCACGGCTATATGCGAGCGAGAGCGCGTTGCTCCAGCGGTCATCCCGGTCGGCATCGGTGTACTTGTAATAGGAACTGCGGGCATCGAGATCAAAATGATTGGCTCCGGAATCGCGATCCCAGTCCAACCCAATCTCGGCAATGCCGCCGGAGCGGTCCTCGTCCTCGTTTGCATCGATCGAGGCACCCGAGGCGGCAACCCCGGTCAACGACAGGTCGATGGCGGCACGGTTGCGGACTTCCCCGGCACCGTCGTCAGTCTCATCCTGGCCTATTGCCGGAGCGCTCAGCAGCAGGCTTGTGAGCATGATTGCGCTCAATACGCGGCGGTGCTTATTGCCCGAACGGATCATCTGCGGCCCCCTCTTCCACTTGCGCCCCAACCGACGCTTCTTGGCACAGAAACAAGAACGTACATTACAATGCGTGTAAAAATGATGCTCAGGCTACCGACGACAGCGTCAGGAAAGCTGGCAGATCCGGTTTCAAATCGTGCAGGTATTCGCTGGATGTCGATTCTGAAACGAGGCGACCTTTTTCGATCTGCCAGACGACGTCAGCGATCGCGATGTCGTCCGGGTGGTCGGTGACGCTAAGTATCGTACCGGCATAGCGCGCCAGGACGCTCCTGAAGACAGTCCGATTGGCTGCGTCGAGATTGTCCATTGCGCGATCCAGCAACAGGATTGGCGGCCCGCCACACAAGGCCCTGGCCAACCGAATACGCTGCGCGGCGCCCGCCGACAGATTGGCCCCTCCCTCTGTGAGCCAGAAATCGAGGCCGCCGGGCAAGCTCTCCACCAGGTCGTTGAGATGGCAAGCGTCGACGAGGGCCTGCGTTTGCTTATCGGTCGATTTGGGGTTGCGGTAAGTCAGGTTCCTGCGGAGCGTACCCCGCATGAGCGGAAGCTGCGGGCCCACTAGGCTGACTTGTTGATAGATCGTCTTGAGTTGGCACTGGGCGACCGACTGGCTGCCGATGTGGATCGCACCTTCGTCCACCTCGACCAGCCGGGCGACTAGGCCGAGGAGCGTCGACTTGCCGCTCCCACTCGGACCGACGATCGCGACATGGCGACCGGCATTTACCCGTGCAGTAAAATTCTCAAGGCAGCCGGCTGCCGAGACATTCTCGAAGACGATCGCGGCACGCCGGTGGCGTAGGGGTTCTGCTGAGGCGTCGGCTAGCGGACGGCTCGAACTGTTGAGAAAATCTTCGAGCTTCTTTCGCGAAATCGCGGCGCGGCGCCAATACTCGTGGGCATTTCCCAGCGAACGGACATAGCCCTGCATCAGTCGAATGGCGAGAAGCGTGACGAACATCGAAGAAAGATCGAAGTATCCGTCCAGCACCATGTTCGCGCCTGCAACCAGAACGAGGACCATCGCGATCCATCCCGCCAAGTCGCTGAGCCCTCTCAGAACCCCGCGATAACGTGCTTCGACGATGAGCCCATCGGTAAGCTGTTTGCTTTGCCGTCGCATACGAGAGGCTTCCCCGTCGCTGCGCCCGAAAACCTGCACGACCGCCAAGGCACTGACCTGTTCGTCAACATTGCTAGTCAGCCTCGAACGTCGTCGACGGACGGCCCGGGTCCAGTCCTGCAGGCGATTGCCGAGCATCAGCGAGACGCAGACGAAGAAAGCGAATGTCGCGAAAACGACGCACGCCAGCACCCAGCTGTAATAGCCGATCGAAGCAAGACAGCCGATCGCCGAGAAGAGTGCGACAAGACCGCGTGCAAATCCACGAGAAAGCCACGTCCGCAACATGGTGAGATCGCCCGTGAGGCGCAGGATCAGGCTGCCGCGCGACCGATGCTGTATCTGGTTCGGCGCCATGCCAGACATGTGCTCGTAGACCAGCATTCTCAACCGGTGGGTCGATCGGAAGCCTATCGCTTCCGATACGGAAAATTCGAGCCCTCTCAGGAGTGAGAAAAGGGCAGCCGACGCCGCCAGGATCGCCAGCGGCGCGACCAATGGTGAAAGCGATCGCTCCACCACCGCAGTCTCGAGGATCTGCAGAATTTCACGGACGGCCAGGATCAGCAGGGCCGTAGCTACTGCCGTAGCCAAGGCCAGGCAGAGGATGATCGCGATCTCGCCTCGCGACAGGCAGTCGCGGAATCTCAAGGTGCGAGGCGCGAGGTCTGCCATCAGGAGGTCCAGTCGAAGACGCTCTGGTTCGCCGCACCACTTTCCTCCGCTCCAATCTGATGGTGAGATACGGGTGCCTGGAGGACCTCGGACAGAGCAAGGTGGGGAGCTTCAAGTTGATGTTTCGAAAGTACCGCCAAGGGCCACTTATCGGGTATCTCGCGCATCGCGAGGCTCGACATGGTTACGCGACCCGACAACGCGACCACGGGAAGTCCGCATTTCATTAGCGTCCACAGACCCTGTTCGGCCCCCATCGCGTCGCCTGCCGAGAACACGATCCGGTCGATCGCTGTCTGAAACGCCGAAGACCTGATCAATTGGCGATTCTGTTCCTGAAAGATTCCGTCGGCCACTTCGATGACGGCAACGTCAACTTCCGCCGCGGTGGCAAGCGCCAGCAACTCGAACAGTATCAATTCCAGTTCGATTTGGCTCAGCCGGTAAGTGGAAGCGTAGCCGGCATCAGAAAAGTCTGCGACGAGGTGCGCTCCCGCGTCGGCCATGGCCCAGTAGTCACCGCCCGACCCCGTGCCGGTGACTTTGAGCCCGGCCACCTTCTTGCCAGCCGCGCGTAGGCCGCGAATGAGCGATTTGCAGGCGGTGGTCTTGCCCGAATTCATCGAAGTGCCGAGGACAGCGATGGTTTGCGGGCGCTTTCTCTTGGGCACGGCAAGCCTGACGGCAAAATCGCGAAGGTTGATTGGGTCGCCACGCTTGTTTCCAAGCAAGCCAACTGGCGTTATCTCGGTCGCTGGCCTCATTCCTACTGTTCGCGACGCCATGGTTGCCGCAACCCCTCCGGTCGCGATCAAGTTCGTCGGGCCGAGGTCAATGGGAACGACACCCTCGAACTGATCCGTTGCGTAGCGATCGCCATATGCAACGATGATTTCGTCGCCTGAATGCAGGTTTGCCTTTCGACCGTTGGCCAGTTCCAGGCGCCGATGGTAGCGAATGCGGTCAACCCGGGCGAGGACCACGTCGCCAGGCCGAGGCCGAATGGGGCCGTGTATGAGCTTCGCGACCTGGTCGATATCAACCCGACGGGTGGCGAAAGACTGTCGCGCTTCAGCCAGGCGAACTTGATCGATGTCGACAATGCTGAGACGCCGTTTCAACTTACGGCTGGAAGCAGGAGACTCAATCGGAAATTCTTGGGTTATCCGAACCTTCGTACGATCATCGGCCAACTTGGCCACGCTACCAGCCTTCGGCGAGCATATCTCATCTGGTGAGCCGTCTTCGGGGCTGTCAGTATCGCAGAAACGCTCAAAGTGCATTGCAGCCTCACAAGAATGGGGCAAACTTCCGCACGACTCGGACCTCTCCTTGCCCCTATTCAAAAAGGTAAACGCAAATGTTCCGGAATCATATGGATTTGGAATTACTGTATCGATTAGGGAAACTTTTTATCTATCGAGAGGGCCCGATCTTGCACTCCCGTGAATTGCGCCGGTTTCGTATGGCGGCATGGATCGACAAGCACTTGCGGCCTGGTAAACGCGCGCTGTCTTTTCACACGACCGCCAAGGGTCGAGTGTTGCCGAGGACGCGAATGGCAAATGATTGATAGCTGGTCACGCCGCGAATTCGGGTTTGTAAGCTTGGCGCTTCTCGGCGGATGTTTGGGTGGCGAGATGCCTTCTACACCGAAGGGAATTATGCAGTCGTTCGAGCGTGTCAGCCTCTCCGGATGGGGAGGCCCGCAGCTCGATGCATATTTTGGTCGTCCAGCAGCGTGGACGCCGGATTGGCCCGTCGTGATAATACTGCACGGAGCCAAACGGAACCTCAGATACACTATGTCTACCTGGCTGCCCCTGGCGCAGTCGCTTGGCTTCATGCCAGTCATTCCGCATTTCACATCCCAGGCGTTCAGGGGAAGGCAGTTCTCGCTCGGAGGCGTGGAACGCGGCAACTTACCGACGGGTTCAGCATTCAACGCGATAGAGCCGTTGTTCGATCTCCTTCGCAGAACCACTGGCGCACGCGCATCGAGCTATTCGATCTTCGGGCATTCCGCAGGAGCCCAGTTCGTCCAGCGGTTCCTGCTCTTCAAGCCAGAGGCAAGGGCAAGGCGCACAGTAGCGTCCATGGCTGGATGGTACACCTTGCCGGAAGAGCGTCTTACATGGCCCTACGGGCTGGCAAACGTCTCGGTCGACGAGGTGGACTTTGAGAGGATGCTGCTCCGCGAGGGCCTCCTCCTGCTGGGGGAGGAAGACGACAATCCGAGATCCGACCAGCTACGCCGAAGCAGGCTCGCGCAAAGCCAGGGTGCGCACAGGCTGGAAAGAGGCATCAATTACTTCTCGCAATGTGCCGAATTTGCGCGACGCAACGAGATACCTATGAATTGGAATATGGCCATTCTGCCTGACACGACCCACAGCAGTCGCTCGGCAGCGCGGGCATGTGCCGCATGGTTGGTGCATCGCGATTAGCGATTATACTTCTGGATCAAGCTGAAAATAGGCGCCCAGATCAGTTTCGCCGAAGGTGCCGGAAAGTCCACGCGAGCCCTCTCGCGACTGGACCGCGCTCATTACTCGGCGTGCTTCACGAAGATCAACAAGACGGGGTTGAAAGCCGGTCACCCGGTTATCCGCGGCAATCGGAAAGAGACGCACGCGGGGTTGTCCCAGGCTTGCTTCGGGAAACGCCAGTTCGGCTGCGAAGGCGTAGGGTTGCACCTTGTTAAACTGCCGAAAACGACCCGGAGCGAGGAAAACGAAGTTACCTATTCCAAATAGAATCCACTTGCCGCGATACCTCTGGATCTCCTGAATCGTATGCGCGTGGTGTCCGATTACCATATCGGCGCCTGCATCGATCAGTTGCTGGCCCAATCGGACCTCATTGCCATAGACCCAGGAGTAATTGCGCCCCCAGTGGGGATAGGCAATCACGAACAAATCCGGGTGCACCCGTCGCAGGCGGGCAGTCTCGTCGCGAAGATAGTCCAGATCGATAGGAGCGATACCTGGCCGTCGCTCTCCGGCAAAGGGGTCGAAACCGTCCTCCGGTGGCGAACTCTCGGCAAAGGCTGGAAAGATCGCAACTGCGGCCTCACTGCCGTCGCCTCGCGGGAACTTGTAAATGTATGGGCTGCGCGCCTCTGCCAGATCAGCTCCACCGCCAAAATGAGCAACTCCATTGAGCCCGAGTTGAGTAATTGTCTGCTCCAGCCCGATCGTTCCTTGGTCCATTCCGTGGTTGTTTGCGAGACTCACGAGGTCGATGCCGGCGTATTTGACTGCCGCGCTGGCCTCGAGCGGACGTGACCAGTGCAAGTACCTTCTTGTGTCGGCCAGAGGGTTGTCAGGCTGGTTGAGCGCAAGAGGACCTTCCAAGTTCGCGACAGCCAGATCGGCGCGAGAGATCAACGGCATCAGTCCCCTCAAGCTGTCGCGATAGCGCCCTTCGAAGGTATGCGGTCCATCCTTGAGTTTTCCGGATTTCGTCCTTTCATAACTTTCCGCGAAATGAAGGTCTCCGCCTATAAGCATTGTTGCGGCCACCGGAGCAGCATCGCCGCGCGCGTCGTCAGAGCCGCATGCGGCTAGCGCTAAGGAAGCAACCGCAATTACGGCACTCCGAAATCTATTCCCCAGCCACATACTCATCGGCATTTCCGCAGGATCGAGGCCTCGATGTATTACAATCGTCCAATAGCATTGGCTTTCGGTAGCTGTAACTCTGCAAATGGGGGAGAGCATCTTGAGAAAGGTCCTCATCCGGGACACTCGCGGGGCGCTCATAGTCGCGGGTCTTGAAGTTCAAATGCAATAGTCGAACTAAACACCCGCTCAATCGGAAGCTAATCCTGGCGGTCGCAATATTCATTTCCCGGGAGCTGAAATGCGGATTTCGATTTCAGCTTTTGAATCCGCATAAAGGGCGGAAGCGACAACTCAGTCCCTCTTTCCGATCCAAACGCCGTACATCATGTCCCATTCCTGCGATCCGGGATTCTGGAAGGGCGCGTACCACTGTGCCATCAGCTCGGCAGCGCCCGGTCCCGCGAATATCCCCTTGAACGCGGAATCGCTGATCGCCCCGGCAACGTCAAAACGCCCGCTGAACCGCGTGCTCCCGCTCGCGTATAGCGTGTCGGTGAATTCGTACCGCGGAAGCACCGTGTCGAAGCCGAAGCCGGTCTTGTTCAGCAGGACGGGATCCATGTAGCCAGTCAGCTGCCCGGCGGCGAAATCGAACTCCAGCGTCGCATCTCCGCCTACGTCGTTGTGGAGGCTGGTCTGTCCGAAGACCTGCGCCTGATACTTCCCACGCCCCGTTAGCGGTATCTCCGTCTGATCGGTCGGCACGCCATAAACGAAATAGCCCGCTTCGGTTTTCCGGGGATCATTGGCGCCCGCGATCCAGAATGCCAGGTCCGTATAGGTGTATCTTACAGATCCGTCCTGTGCGCGAAGGAAGACCACCGCATCCAGTAGCGCGCCTCCCTCGTCGGTAATCGTGTATCGATCGCTGCCGTTGGTTTCGTACGTGAAATTGAGACTGCCGGAGCGAGAGCCGGGCAACTCGATTCGATAACCCTGGCCCTCGCCAAGGTAGCGGAAACTCACTTCTGTCAGCCCTGCCTGCGAAGCGGTTACTTCCGATCCTGTAGCGTCGCGCTCTTCGAACGCGGAAACTGCAAGAGTCACAAATTCCTGGGGCTGCCCGAGCGCGCTTCCTGGCGGTGCTGGCGGGGGCGAGGCTGCGGGTGGGGCAGGGGGCCGCAGGTTCGCAGAAGCCATCACACCCCCTCCACCGCAACTTGGCAGCACCAGGCAAACGGAAAGCAAAAGCGCAGCCCGTCCGGCAGACGGCCATATTCCTCCAGCAGTGATCATCTCTGCCTCCTCAGCTTTTTGACGAGAGGGAGGCTGGCATCGCCAGGAGCAAATTGCGATGATGGGGCAACGATATTTTGCCGATGAGGCGCCCTGGAAGTCCGCCGTGAAACCGCGCCGGCTCTAACCCTCGCGAACTCGGCGAAAAATCGCCAAATCATCGGCAACCCATCATGGAATGCTGATCGTCTTTTCGACAGCCTTCCCCGGCAATCAAGTCAGGGAGGCATCAATGCGCGCTCGCATGTCAACACTATGCAATTCGCTTGTTCTTTGTTTGGCACTCGCCGCATGTGGCGGTTCGGGTTCGCCGCCGGTTCTCGTGGCAAGTCCTCGCCCGGCACCGGCACCGCCACTTTATCCGCCGGCACCCACTCCCACGCCGCCGCCGCCGCCAGCGGGGCCCATCGGCCTGGTGTCCAGTGAGCCTTTCGCGGTCTTGGCGGTGTCTTCCGATTATTCCAAGGGCACTGATGGAAACTTTGTCATGGACGAAGCGGTCAGGGCAGATGTCTCATTCCATTATCGCGGTTCCGACGGGTCATACGTGATTTCCTTGCCCAATTATCGCCCGGGAACACTTTTCACGCAGTATTACAACGGCAGCTACACGGACAGTACTTCCTGGTTGGCGGTCTATGGAACGGGTAATGAATTGCGTGATGGCGACACCGGGCGACAGGACGCGCAGGTCGAACTGAAATGGCCCAAAGGGACGCTCAACCCGGACGAGCAACTGACCTACACGTCGTACGGAAGCTGGTGGGACGATCCAGATGTCGATGGCGTCGCTTCTTCAGGGACGCAAGGTACCTTTGCCTACGGTATTCCGACCGAGGCGGGCGACGTGCCGACAACGGGCACGGCGAGCTACACGGCCAGGGTCATCGGCAACAGCGACAACGCATACCCCCAAGGCAGTCTACCCACCACGGATTACATAAACGGTCTTGCGTTGCTTAGCTTCGACTTTGCCGCAGGGACGCTGGAGGGAGAGATGCAGCCGGCCGTGTGTCCGTGGGATTGTTATTCGCTCGGCACCTACACGTTCGTCGAAACCGTCTATTCGACGGGCAGCACTTCCTTTTCCGGTCAGTTCGCGATTGACGGCGAAGTCGTTCCTTCGTGGTTCGAAGGAGTATTCAACGGGCCGCAGGCTGCGGAAATCATGGCGCGCTGGCACGCGCCGTACATGCTGGACGAGGGAACCGGCACGATGTCGGGGATCTGGGTGGGGCTGAAGGATTGAACCTTGCTGCATCTCGCACTCCTGCTCCTGATGCAGCCTCCGCAGGTTGCCGAGCGGGAGAGCACGGCCGAACCGGCTTCGCGCGAAATCGTAGTGAGCGCGAGCGAGCTTCTCGCCCTTTCCGAGCGCGCCCTGGCCCGGGGGCAGGTCGAAACGGCACTGGACATCCTTCGCGCGCTTCTTGCAGATGACGATCTGACCATTCGCAACGAAGCCCGCTTCCGGCTGGCGATGATCGGCATGAGGCGCAAGGAATGGGCCCAGGCGGGAACCTACCTGCGCGCCATTCTGGATGAGGAACCCGGCGCCCAGCGTGCAAGGCTCGAACTCGCGCGCGTGCAGGCGGAGATGGGACAGATCGAGGCGTCCCGCCGCACCTTGCGTGAGGCGCAGGCAGGGGGTCTTCCCCCGGAGGTTGCCCGCCTTGTCGAGCGGTTTTCGGCGGCCCTGCGCGAGCGCAAGCCATTCGGGATAAATGCCAGGATCGCCTTTGCACCCGATTCCAATATCAACCGGGCAACGAGGTCGGATACCTTGGGGACGGTCATCGGAGAGTTCGCGCTCGACGAGGATGCGCAGCAATCTTCGGGCCTGGGCCTTTCGCTCAGTACCGAGGGCTATTTTCGCCATCCGATCGGTGCACAGACTTCGATCCTCGTTCGTGGCGGGATTTCCGCTGACTTGTATCGGGCAGGACGGTTCAACGACATCTTGGCCATCGCGTCCGTCGGGCCGGAGTTTCCCTTGCTGGATGGCCGTGCGACGCTTCTGGGAGGCGCGCAGCGCCGCTGGTTTGGGGGTAATCGCTTCTACGACGCCATCGATGCCAGCCTGCAATGGCAGAGGCCGCACGGGCCACGATCGCAGCTACGCACCCTCCTCGGGTATTCGAAGCTCGATTTTCGCACCAACGACCTTCAGGACGGGCACTCGTTCACAGGCTCGGTAACCTACGAACGCGCGTTCGACGAACGCACTGGCGGGAGCATCACGTTGGGAGCAGCACGGCAAGTCGCATCGGATGCGGCCTACTCGACCAGCAGTGGCCACGTTTCGGCAACGCTCTGGCGCGACCTCGGACGAACCACGGTTTTCGCATCGGCGTCCTACCGCAGACTGGAAGGCGACGCGCGGCTGGCTCTTTATCCGGTTCGCCGCCAGGAGGACTTCCTGCTGTTGGCCGCGGGTGCGACTTTCAGGCAGCTGAGCTGGCAGGGCTGGGCACCTCAGATCAGGATTTCGCGGGAACAGAATTCAAGTCCGATCGAAATCTACGATTACCG
This sequence comes from Aurantiacibacter hainanensis, assembly GCF_036321025.1. Lineage (NCBI taxonomy): Bacteria > Pseudomonadati > Pseudomonadota > Alphaproteobacteria > Sphingomonadales > Erythrobacteraceae > Aurantiacibacter > Aurantiacibacter hainanensis. Next base: position 467,270 of record NZ_JAZAPB010000001.1, on the reverse strand, counting down.
GCGGTGGCGTGGCGAATTTGGTGTCACCCGCGCTTTCTGATTGCGCTCAAGCAGGCACTTTCAGGGATCCGCGGACAAACTGGTCGGGCCAGATGCCCCGCTGTTCCCAGTAAGCCATGTGGCCTGTTCTCTCGCACAGGGAAGTGAAGCGGGGATCGGAGCGGAAATTGCTGGCAGCGGGCGTGAAGACGAACTGCGAGTTGCCCCAAGCTTTTTCCGAATACATGTCCCTGATGCCACTCCCACGGAACTGCTGGACGATCGAGCCCCTGCGATCGAACAGTCCTTCGGCGACGCGATATGCGGCGTCGGTTTCCCCGAGGTACGAGAATACCATGATGGCATTTGCTGCGAGGCCCGGGGCAAGCTTGGCTGTCTCCGTACAAGTCTCGATCGCCCTCGCAATGTCTCCGGCCGATCTGCTCGCGATTGCGCGAAGCGCGGCAAGCCAGGAGGATATGCTTGGCTCGGTGAGATTGGCCGGCCTGTTATTCGTATCCTCGATCATCGCCAGTGCGGCCGGCGCTCGATCGGTGAATGCGTAGGTAATGAGGCGCGCGTTCCAGACATAGGCGTTGCGAGGCCACATTTCGATTGCCTGGTCGGCGATCCGGTCTGCGGTTCCCGTGTGGCCGAAGATCCAGTTCTTCAGAGATCTTTTCTGATGATTTATCGGATTGAAGGGCTCGAGGCTCGACGCGCGCTCGTTGACGTCCCACGATGCACTGCAGCGTCCCATGCCCTGCAGAAAGACCGAAAGATAATCCAGGCACAGCGTATTGTCGGGATGTTCCTCGAGTATCTCCAGCAGGGAATTTTCCCATTCGAACCACGAGATCAGGTCCCGGCTCTGGATGGCCAGCACCGCCCGGGCGTTGGCTTCCTTCCCATCAAGTTCGAGCGCGTGAAGAGCGAATTCCCGGGCCTGTTCCGGGTCGGCTACGGTTCGTGCCAGCCATCCCCAGCCATCGGCCCTTGCCGGATCCATCTCGATTGCTTGCCTGAACAACCTCTCGGCCCGCTCGTCGGCATCACTCGTCCCGGACGCCTGAGCGATTTTGCCGCGTTCGATGAGCGCATCGACCTCCCGATCACGGCGCGAGGAGATGAACGCCGCACTGCCCGCACCCAGAACAGCAAGGGTCGCAACGCCCGACGCGATGAGATGTCTTCGGTCAATCCGGAAACCTGGCTTCGCTTGTGAACTGGAAGCTTCCTGAGTGGATGACGGGTGAAGGAATCGATAGCCTACACGCGGAATTGTCTCGATCTCGAACCCTGCGCCCGTTTGCTTGATGACGCGGCGAATTTCCCCGATCGTGCGATTGATTGCGTCGTCGCCGACCACCACCCCGCTCCAGCACGTGGCAAGCAATTGGTCCCGGCTCAGCACGGCACCGTCCGCATCATGCAGGGCTAGGAGAACTTGCAGGACGCGAGGCTCGACCGTCGCGGTTCCCGCCGGCCCGACAACCGTGCGCAGCGACGGGCGAACCCGCGTCTCGCCAATCGAAAGATCGGCCCTGCGAGCCAGGTCAACAGTGTCGATCACGCACGTGCATCCCTGTAGTACCCCACCCGGCCGCCATGGCCAGGGCGCACATGATTACAGCCCATGCCACTTCTCGACAATCGGGTTCGCTGTCAGAAGCGTCCCTCGACACCAACGCCGATTTCTCTTGGATCGCCTGCTGTCGCCAATCCGGTCTCGGAGAGACTGGTCAGGTAGAATCGGTCGAAGGCATTGCGCGCGTAGGCGATGAGCCTGATGGGTCCGTGCTGCCAGGATGCGCGAACATCGAGGACGCTGGTGCCGTCGATCCGGAGGGACGGAGTGTTGAGGTCGTCGTCGTAATAGCCGGAACGAACGGAGAGGCTGACGTGGAACGAGAGGTGCTTGTCCGCCTGCCAGCTTGCGGCCATCGATCCGGTCATGTGCGGTGAGCGCTGGAATTCGTTTCCCAGCAGCGGATCATCGTCATCCACCACCTCGCTGATCCTTGCATCCAGCACACCGATCGAGCCGGAAATATCGAGAGCATCGGTCACGCGCCAGCCGAACTGCAGTTCCGCGCCCGCGCTCCAGGCCTTGGGCACGTTGCCGATCTCGACGAGGTAGAACGGGCCGCCCGGTGTCTGGATCGTGCGCGTGACAGAGCGCTGCGCGTCAGTCATGTCGTAATAGAACAGGTTGGCCTGGTAATGCAGGCTGCCGGAAGCTGCCTCGCCACGTGCGAAAAGTTCGAAGTCCCACAAGGATTCGGGCGCGAACCGATCTTGTTCTCCAGTGTCGGCGAGCAGGGTCGTGCCGCCAGGGTTGGCAGCCTTCTGGACGAGGATCCCGGTGGTCAGCCCCTCGAACGGTTCGAAAGACAGCGAGATCTTGGGCAGAAGCCACGAAAACTCTCCATCGTAGTCGAGCGATCTCGAACCCGCGGGTGTAAGCAGCATGCCCTCGCGAACCTGCCGGTCAGTCTGGAACCTCCCGCCGACTGTGACGGAGACGTTGTCCAGCGGGCTGATTATCGCTTCGCCGAACAGGCCGAAGCTGGTCTGCTGATCGGCAAATGAACCTGTGCCCAGCCTGACAGTCGTGACATCGATCCACTGGGTCTGGTTGACCCTGCTGTACGCGGCTCCGACGATCATGCCGGAATCACGTCCTTGATGACGAAATGACAGTTCGAACGTGCGGTCTCGACTCGAAGTATCCGCCTCTCCGAGGCCTGGCGGCGCGAAACGGTGAATCTCGCCCCAGCCAACCGATGCGACACCCCTGATCGAAGTTGTTTCGTCGAACTGCCATTCCGGGCGAAAAGTGACGCTGTCGATGTTTGTGCGAAACACGCCATAACGCGCGAATGGGTCGCGGCGTTCTCGAAATGGCTCTCGAACGCCTTCAATTTGCACTGCTTGCGTTTGCAGGTGTGAGTATGTGACCTCGAGCTTTAGCGGATCGATATGTGCCAGATCGAAAAGCATTCTTGCCCTGACGTGGTCGTAGCGATCCTCGTTGGGATCGATCGTCTGTTCACCGCCGCTCAGTTCGCTCGACGTCACACTGCGATGCCGGTCTCCTGAAATCCTGAAGGTGATCTGATCCGGCAGGATGGGGCCGGTCACCGAAGCGGAAAGCTGGAGCGTGTCATAAGCTCCTACAAATGCTCTGGCACTTGCCCCGAAAACGTCCTCGGCCTGTTCCGTCTCCACGATGATGGCGCCGGAAATTGAATTGCGTCCCAGGGTCGTCGTTTGCGGGCTGCGAAACACTTCGACCCTGGCAACGTCCCACAGTGGTTGGGCGCCGAAGACGAATTCGTTGTAGGTAACCGGTCGTCCGTCGACGATCAGGGTGGTGCGGGGCCGGTTGCCGCCGAGGAAGGCAGGCAGGTCTCGCAGGACACCCGTCGTATCCTGCCCCCTGATGGTCGGCCCCAGTCCGCCGGAGCCGAGCGTTACATTGGGAATGGTCTGAAGGATGCTGTCCAACCGGGCGAGGTCGGGTCGCTGTTCCAGATCGGTGGCGGTTATGACCGTCACGCTCGAGGCGGTTTCGGCAAGTGTCCGGTTCAGCCGTTCGCCGGTGACGATGATCGGTGCAGCGCCAGTGTCCTGCGCCAGCGCAGGAACGGCACCGACCAAAAAGCCACCCGCTCCCCCCCAGATCCAGTTGTTCAGGCGTTGCAACTTCATGTCGCAAGTACTCACCTAATGCCCCAGTTGCAGGGATTTAGCACGTATATCGGTAAACCATCAGCAAAAGATCGGCTTTCATCGGCAAACCGTCATGGGCGGTGAGGCCTTCGAGGAGCATGATCGCGCGTACAGTTTCCGCTCTCAAAGGAGTACCGCGTCATGTCTGTTCGTCTCGTCAACTCGCTTGCACTGGCAACTGTCGGACTCGGGGCTCTGAGTCTCTCGGGGAGCGCGCTGGGAAATCCGCCCATCGGAGACTGGCGCACGCCGATCAACTTAGAGGCTCTCCTAGGCTCCTCCGATGCGATCAATTCGCCTTCCATCGACGGCTGCGTCAGCCTCTCGCGCAATGGCCTGGAGCTCTATTTCACCTCTTTCCGCGACGGGAGCGCCGACCTCTTCGTCACTCGACGGGAAACCACCTCGGATGGATTTGGCGCTCCGCAAAAACTTCCACCGACTGTCAATACGGGCGCAAACGAAGCCTGCCCGACGATTATCGGACGGAACGAACTGCATTTTCTAAGAAGCGAGGGCTCCGATCAGGGAAACCTGTTCGTCAGTCGCCGCAATTCCAGAGACTGGGAAGCCGCCCAGCCATTCAACCGGCTATACAACACGCCTGGCCTCGAGGAATCCGTCAACGTCTTCGAGGACGATGCGCGACGCGAGGTCGCCATCTTTTCCCGCCGCAACCCCGACGGTTCAGGCGGGGTGATCCTGCAGAGCGTTGCCGGTGCCCTGCCCGTTCCCGTGGAAGGTGGACCCAATGCCGAAGGGTCCAACAATCGCCCGTGGGTATCGCGCGACGGGCGCTTCATCGCTTTCGACTCCACGCGCAACGGAGGGCTCGGTGGACCGGACATCTGGTTCGCCGAGCGTGAGACGACCGAGGAACCTTTCGGCCCCGCCTACACGCTGCCCGAACTGAACTCTCCGGCAGGGGATCTGCGGCCCTGGATAAGCTGGGACGAGAGCCAGATATTTTTCTCGTCAAATCGGGCAGGAAGCGAAACGCCCTTTCCGGACATCTGGATGGCGGAACGGCCGCGACGCACCGGCCCCAAGACGATCCAGTTCCCGATTGACGAGGAGTAACCCCGGTCGGTTTGCGCAAATGTCCGCTAGCGGGTTGTTAGCCGAATGTCCGCTTAGGCTCTTCCGGCATCGAAAGCAGAACTTCCGCTACCGGCCCACAAACGGTCAGCGCCTTGTAACGTCCGCTTTCCGCCCAATTTCGGACATTAGGACTTCGAAAATATCTGCCAACAGCGGACCTCCCGCTTGTCTTCTCATCTCAGACATGGGGAGGGGGTCAAAGACCTGGCGGAAACGCCCCTAGGACCGTTCGGAACCGGCCTATGATCGCTAACACAATTTTTCGCCCGGGGCGCGCGAGGAACCTGCGTCGGAAGCTTCTACGCGGAACCCCACTATCTCGTGATGGCTACCTTGTGGTGGCAGACACCCAATGAGGTAAGAAGTGTGGGAGAATAGAGGGTGTCTTTAGAAAAACATAATTGTTTCAGCAGTTCAGAGAGTTATTTATGCGGACTCCCTCTCCGCCAATCACTTCCAGCACTTGTCTCCAGTTGCAAAGGCTGGCCGAAAGGCCGCAGAACCATGCGCTCGCAGGTCAGGGCTGGAGCCGTGTTCGATACATGTTGTCCGCGCGGGGCGAGCGCTGCGATCAGGAGCAATCGGGTTAACAAGCCCGATGCTGCCGCGCATGACGAAATGCCTTCCGCCACGCAGCGGCAGCCGCAGGGCCGCAATCATTTGCATTCAGGCCTGCCAAACAGGCCTTGTGTCGGCGTCAGAACTCCGCCGAAACCTGCACGTACCAGCTCTGCGGACGAGCATAGATCTTCTCCGCATAGCCGAGCGTGCCGAGCGAAGCGTTGCCCTGGATCAGGTACTCCTTGTCGAACAGGTTGATGACGCCGGCCTGCACCTCGAAGCGGTCGTTGATCTCCACCTGAATCGACGCGTTGGCCACGAAGTAGCCTTCCTGCTCGATCTCCGGCACGCTGCCGGTGATGAACACCACGTCCGAGGTGTAGGAGCCGTCGAACTGCGGCGTCACGACGAGGCCGTCATTGATCTCGAAGTTGTAACCGAACGCGATATTACCCTGGAAGGAGGGCGTCAGCGGCAATTCGTCTCCGGGTTGTACCGTCGCCGTGGCGCCAGGCACTTCGGTGATCGAAAGGATCTCGTCGTCGAGAATGCTCATGCCGGCATCTATGAAGAGGCCGTTGTCGAACGGGCGATAGCTTGCCTCTGCCTCGAAGCCCCGGATGCGCGCTTCACCCGCGTTGAAGAGCAGCGGCACCACACCCTGACGGAAGACCAGCTGGATATTGCCATAGTCTGCCTGGAAAGCGGCGAGGTTCAGGCGGAAATCCCCCGCCTCGATTTTCGCACCGACTTCGTAGCTGTCGACAGTTTCCTCATCGAAGGGCACCGGCTGGAATCCCGGCGGCGGAGCGTTGTAGCGAGTGTTGAAACCGCCCGACTTGAAGCTGCGCGAATAGGAAACGTAGGTGTTGAGCCAGGGCGCAACCTCATAGGCGACGCTGGCCGACCCGGTCAGCGCGCTGAACGTTTCCCGGTTGGGCGTCGGGTAGATGAAGAGCGGCCCGCCATCGGGTATTGCCCTGTCGGGTAGCGGATCGGGATCGGGCAGGGTGGCCGGAAACAGGTTCAGCACCGTTCCCTGGAAAGTCTTGCGATCTTCAGTGTAGCGCAGGCCACCACTCACCTGGAGTCCGTCAGAGAGCTCGTAGGAAGCCTCTCCGAAAACCGCCCAGGAGCGGGTCTCGAGGTTCGAAAGCTGCAGGTCGCGCGATCCGGGTCCGCCATTCAGGATGGAGCCGATGACCGGAGGCGAGGGCGGGAAGGACAGCGGAACGGTGGCGCGTTCGAAAGTGTCCTCGTCGAAGTAGTAGACGCCAAGGATGCCATTGAGCGGCCCGGCATCGTATTGCACCTGCAGTTCCTGGCTGAACTGGTCGGATTCACCGCCCACGTCGGTCGTGATCAGCAGGAATGGCGTGTTGTCCGCATCGCGGATACCGCGCGACTGGGTGGAGCGATAGGCCGTGATGCTCTTGAGCAGCACGCTATCCGATACATCGTAGGTGGCCGTGGCCGAAACGCCCCACACCTCGGAAGTGCTCAGCACATCGGCCGTGCCGCCGTTGACGAAATTGCCGCGGTTCTGGAAGTCGTTGGCGCAGCGCGCATCGTCGATCAGCGGCACGTTCGGCGCACCGAAGCGAGGATCGCCCGGCTGCAACGGCGCGAAGGGGATCGTGGCGCCCGGGCACCCAGCCGCAACACTGACGATGGCCGCGACCGGCGCGTTCTCGTTGATGCCGGCGAACACGAAAGGCGCGCCGTTCTCGTCACGCTTGGTGTAGTCGGCCCGCACCTGCAGCTCGAAATCCGGTGTGGGCTCGAAGCGGAGCGCGCCGTTGACCGTCACGCTGTCTTCATTGCCGAGGTCGAGCCCGTCGAAGGCACGGATGACGTAGCCGTCGCGATTGCGGAACCCGCCGGAGACGCGCGCCGCGATCGTGTCGGAAATCGGGAGGTTGAGAGCGGCGAAGCCCTCGACCAGGTCGTACTCGCCCACGCGGAAGCGACCGCGCGCGGAAAATTCGTTGAACTCGGGTTCGCGGGTTCGCACCAGGATGGCGCCGCCGATCGTGTTGCGACCGAACAGCGTGCCCTGCGGTCCACGAAGCACTTCGACACTCTCGATGTCCCCGAAATCGATCGTGCCGCCGACGGCGCGACCGACGTAGACTTCGTCGATGTAGATACCCACGCCGGGATCGACGGCCGCCGTCGGGTCAAGCTGCCCCACGCCGCGGATGAAGACCACCGAGGAAGCGCTGTTGCCCGACAACTGACCGGCAGGCTTGAATTGCAGGCTTGGCGTAATGCGTTCCAGATCGGACGTCTGCTGAATCTGGCGATCCTGCAGCACCTCGGCGGAGAATGCGGAGATCGCAACTGGCGCTTCCTGCAGTGATTCCTCGCGCCGGCGGGCGGTCACCACGATAACGGATTCAGGAGGCGGGGCCTCGCCGGCCTGCTCATCCTCGCCTGGCACACCCTGCGTCGTCGCCTGCTGAGCCAGCGCCGGGCCGGCATGGCCGACAGCGCCAACAGCGAGAGCCGCGAAGGCCGCGCGTGAAAGGAAATCTACCTTCAGTCGGGTAATCATTGGATCGTTCCTCTTCCCGTCGATGGAATCTTCGGTCCCATATTACAGCTGCGTTGCAAAAAAATATGATTATCGTCAATAACTGTTTGTGTCGGGGTTTGCCCAAGGCCGGCTTGTGAAACTGGCCGCGTACCGCAAGAATGCCTCGGTTAGGGCCTGCAAGCGAGGAACGACATTGGCGAGAGTACCCGACAGAAAACTTTCGGTTTTCGATCACTCATTGAACTATGGCCAGCTTCCGGGGCTGATCGGCTTTCACCTGCGCCGGGCCAGCCTCGTCGATTTCAGCACCTTTTCAGACGAGATCGGCGATCGGTCCATCACTCCGTTACGCTATTCCGTGCTGGAGCTGGTTGGCGCAAATCCCGGACTACAGCCTGTCCAGCTCGCCGCAGTCCTGGGACTGAGCAAGCCAGCCGCCACGCTGGCGATCGACTTCTGGGAGACTCGCAAATGCCTGACTCGCCGCAGGACACCCGCAGATGGAAGGGCACGCGGTGTCCACCTGACGCTGAACGGGGAGGAAATACTGGCCGAATTGCGGCGCCAGGTTGCCCGTCACGATGAGGCGCTGACAGCATCGCTGACGGAATTCGAACTGGAGACGCTCCTCAAGGCGCTGAGAAAGATCATCCACGGGACTGACCGTGACGATCGGCAGACCCGTTCGAACGAGCACGACACGGCCAAGTAGAAGGCTTTCGCCTCCAACCTGGAGAGCAGCCGCCTGCGGTTCCGGCAGGAAGTGGACATGCTGCAATTTCCACAGGCGGACGCTTTTTCACGAATTGATGGTGATCAACGCGTGAGGAGACTGCCGAGCTAGAGTGCAGGGCAGGGCGCCCCTCCGCTCCTTTCACGCTGTTGTACCGCCTCGCGTGCCAAATCGGGCCTTGAACAATCTGATGAACAGGAAGGTGAGCATGTGGTTGCTTGGTGCTGGTTTGCTGATCGGCGGGGCCGGAATCTACGCCTGGTCGAACAGTCTCTCGCGAGATTTTGACACGCGCCGTGCCGCCGCGGCCGCCGAACCGCTCGCCAAGACGCCTGTCCTGACCCAGGATGATCTCGCTTCGCTTCCCGAGCCGGTGCAACGCTACGTTTCGCTTACGGGATCGGTGGGCCGCCCCGTGGTCACCGAAATCGTGCTGCACTTCGACGCCGTGATGTACGAGGCTCCCGATGCGCCCGGAATGAGCGGGCCGGTCGTTCAATACGAGCGGTTCGATGCGCCGCACCGCCTCTTCTTCATGACTACCAGGATGAAGGGCCTGCCGATCGCAGTGCTGCACGATTTCAATCGCGACAAGGCGTCGATGCGAGTGCGCGCGGCAGGACTGGTCAATGTCGTCGATGTTGAAGGGCCGGACCTGACCCGCACAGAGACCGTCACGATCCTCAATGATCTAGCCTTCTTCGCACCATCGCGGCTGACCGATCCGCGCCTCTCATGGACCGCCATCGATGACAGGCGCGCCAGGGTCGACTTCACTCTCGGCCCGAATACGGTTTCTGCCGAACTCGTCTTCAACGAGGCGGGCGAACTCGTCGATTTCGTGTCCGATGACCGTGGCATGCTGGAAAAGGACGGAAGCCTGACAATTGCACGCTGGACCACTCCGCTGGGGAATTACCGCGAATTCGACGGCTGGCGTCTCGCAAGCGAGGGCGATGCCATATGGCACACGCCGGACGGGCCTTTTACCTACGGCCATCTTCGACTGACGGGATATGAGGCGCGCTAGGGATTAGGCGGCGCACGGCTTTTGTCGTGGCTGCCTTCCGCAGATGACGTCGGGAAGTATTCGGAAGTGCGTGGTCCTCAGCGGCCAGACGAGCGCACTGAAGCGTATCCGCATGACCGATTTTCCAGCAGACCGCTCGGTCGAAATCCTCGACCGAGCGGCTATGGTGAATGTTGCTGGGTCAGTCCGGCACGTTCCGGTCAGAACCGGTAGCCAACACCTGCGCTGACCACCCAGGGATCGAGGTTGTGCTCGGTCTGGATCACCGGCGTGCCGTTGGCATACCAGGTGGCCGTGGTGTCGATGAAATAGCGTTTCGCATCTACCGACACGAGGAAGCTCTCGCTCACCGGGACATCGACACCGGCCTGCAGGACGAAGCCCAGCTCGTCGCTGAGCGAGAAATCGTCTGCACCGAGGGCGACGGCGGTGGCGCCCGGCTCGTCATCCAGCCAGATGAAATAGGCGACGCCCGCGCCGACATAGGGCGACACGCCGCCCGCGTTGAGGTGGAACTTGCCTGTGACGGTGGCGGGCAGCAGCAGGGCATCGGCCACCAGTTCGGTGCCTGCGGCACCATCGACCCCGTCGACGTCGTGCTGGGTCACGCAGCAGATCGTCTCGATGGAGAAGTTGGGCGTGGCGAAATATTCGATTGCCACCGTGGGAACGACATTGTCGTTTGCTTCTGTCTGCGTTCCGGCGGGCAGGCCGACATCGTCAATGTGGACCCGATCGATCTCGCCGTCGGGGAGTACGGCGGTGGCCATCACCTTGACCTGCACATCTCCGGCTTCCTGCGCAACGGCGGGCAGTGCAGCCAGTCCGGCAGCAGCGGCGAGGGCCATGCCGCACGCCTTCGAAACCATAGCATCGTTCATTTCGATTACTCCATCATCGCCGCCACGGCCGACGAATTCGGCCTCATTCCCGCGGCGTGATGGCGATGTGCGCCCGTCGCTTCCGGCATACCTTGATCAATCGCAAATTTGGCGCACGAAAATTTCTTCGCGGCGAAACGATCTTTTTGACCACGATCAACGAAACCGACCGGCAGGTGCCGCACAGGCCCCTTGTTCTCCAAGGGGTCAACACATGGACGCTACACTCTCCCGCGCCGGCACGTGGTTCGTCATCCTGCTGCTCTGCCTGATGGCGCTGGCCAATGCGCAGGACGCGGCCTTTTCCGTGCACATGCTGGTTATCTCGATCGCGGCCTTCGTCGGCTTGATCGTGACCGTATGGAATACCGAATTCGACGCCAGGACGCGCGATGTGCTGCGCCTACCCGTCGATGAGGGGCGGTATGACGATGCTCCGGTGAGATGGGGCGTCATCGCGACGGTGTTCTGGGGCATTGCCGGCTTCCTGGCCGGCCTCTTCATCGCCCTGCAACTTGTCTGGCCAGAGCTGAATTTCGAGCCATACCTGAATTTCGGCCGCGTCCGCCCGCTGCACACCAGTGCAGTGATCTTCGCCTTTGGTGGCAATGCCCTGATCGCCACCAGCTTCTACGTGGTGCAGCGCACCTGCCGCGCGCGTCTGGCCTTTCCCGGCACGGCCCGGTTCGTGTTCTGGGGCTACCAGTTGTTCATCGTGCTTGCGGCGACCGGCTACCTGCTGGGCGTCACCCAGTCGAAGGAATATGCCGAGCCCGAGTGGTATGTCGACTGGTGGCTGACCATCGTGTGGGTCGCCTATCTGGTCGTCTTCGTGGGCACGATCCTGAAGCGGAAAGAACCGCACATCTACGTCGCCAACTGGTTCTACCTCGCCTTCATCCTGACCGTGGCGATGCTGCACGTCGTCAACAATCTCGACATGCCCATCAGCCTGCTCGGATCGAAGAGCTACCCTCTCTTCGCAGGCGTCCAGGGTGCGCTGGTGCAATGGTGGTACGGCCACAACGCCGTCGGATTCTTCCTGACCGCCGGGTTCCTGGCCATGATGTACTACTTCGTGCCCAAACAGGCCGAGCGTCCCGTCTACAGCTACCGCCTGTCGATCATCCACTTCTGGTCGCTGATCTTCCTCTATATCTGGGCGGGCCCGCACCACCTGCATTACACCGCGCTGCCTGACTGGGCGCAGACGCTGGGCATGGTGTTCTCCATCATGCTGTGGATGCCCAGCTGGGGCGGCATGATCAACGGCCTGATGACGCTGAACGGCGCATGGGACAAGATCCGCACCGATCCGATTATCCGCATGATGGTGATGGCGCTGGCCTTCTACGGGATGAGCACCTTCGAGGGGCCGATGCTCTCGATCAAATCGGTCAACAGCCTCAGCCACTACACCGACTGGACCATCGGCCACGTCCACTCCGGCGCACTGGGCTGGAACGGGATGATCACCTTTGCCGCTGTCTACTTCCTGGTGCCGCGCTTGTGGAGCCGTGAGCGGCTCTACAGCCTGCGCATGGTCAACTGGCACTTCTGGCTCGCGACCATCGGCATCGTTTTCTACGCCGCCAGCATGTGGGTGGCCGGCATCACCCAGGGCCTGATGTGGCGTGAATACGGCATCGACGGATACCTGGTGAACAGCTTTGTCGACACCGTGGCGGCGCTCCACCCGATGTTCCTGCTGCGGGCTCTGGGCGGCCTCTTGTACCTCGCGGGTGCGCTGATCATGGTCTTCAACGTCTGGATGACCATCGCCGGCAAGCTGCGCGTCGAGGCTCCCATGAACGATGCCAAGTACGACGAAGCGGCAGACCGCCCGTTCGTCGCCACGCCTGCCGAATGAAAGAGACGGACATGACCGATAAAGACAACGCAACGTCCGCACCGCCGCTATCCGAAGTGCCGCCTGATGTCGCGGCCACGGTGAAGGGCCACCAGCGGCTGGAACGCAACGTCACCCTGCTGGGCGCGATTTCGCTGGTGGTGGTGGCCATCGGCGGCATTGTGGAAATCGCGCCGCTGTTCTGGATCGACAACACGATCGAGGAAGTGGAGGGCATGCGCCCATACACCCCGCTGGAGCAGGCCGGGCGCGACATCTACGTGCGCGAGGGCTGCTACACCTGCCACAGCCAGATGATACGCCCTTTCCGCGACGAGGTGGAGCGCTACGGTCACTACTCGCTGGCGGCGGAAAGCATGTACGACCACCCCTTCCAGTGGGGCTCAAAGCGCACCGGGCCTGACCTTGCGCGCGTGGGCGGCCGCTATTCCGACGAATGGCACGTGCAGCACCTGGAAGATCCGCAGAGCGTGGTGCCGCGCTCGATCATGCCGCAGTACAGCTTCCTTTCCGAGCGCAGCCTGACGGTGCCCGACCCCGAGGCGATGCTGGAAGCGCTGCGCATCGTGGGCGTGCCCTACACCGACACCGATCTCGAGAACGCAGCAAGGGACCTGGTGGCGCAGGCCGATCCCGATGTGCCTGCCGGTGATCTGGAGGAGCGTTATCCCGGCGCGCAGGTGCGCGATTTCGACGGCGATCCCACGCGTGTGACCGAGATGGATGCCATCGTCGCCTACCTGCAGATGCTCGGCACCCTGGTGGATGTGAACAGCGCCGCCGCTCAGGAAGAACTGGCATCGGAGACGGGCCGATGACCGAACATTCCACCTACGAATTCCTCCGCCAGGTCGCCGACAGCTGGGGCCTGCTGGCGATGGTGGTGCTGTGGCTGGCTTTTGGCCTCTGGGCATTCCGGCCCGGTGCGAAACGCCATCACGACAATGCCGCCAATGTGATCTTCAAGGATGAGAACGATGGGTAACAAGCGCGTCGACGAGCCCACCGGCACCGAATTTGTCGGCCACGAATGGGACGGCATCGAGGAACTAAACACGCCGCTTCCGCGGTGGTGGCTGTGGACCTTCTACGCCACAGTGATCTGGTCGCTGGTCTACGTCATCCTTTACCCGGCCTGGCCGCTGATCGAAAAAGGCACCGAAGGCGTGCTCGGCTGGACGAGCCGAGGTGAGCTGGCCGATGAAATGGAAGCAGCCGATCTTGCCCGCGCCAGCGTGCGCGAGGAAATCGCGCGGGTTCCGCTGGAGCGGCTTTCCGAAAATGCCCCGCTGATGCAGCAGGCGGTGGCCGGCGGCCGCGCGGCGTTCCAGATCCACTGCGTGCAGTGTCACGGGTCGGGCGCGGCAGGCAGTCAGGAGCTGGGCTACCCCAACCTGAACGACGACGACTGGCTGTGGGGCGGCGATATACGCGCCATCGAATACACGCTGGTTCACGGCATACGCCAGCCCGGCGATCCGGAGACGCGACAGAGCATCATGCCGTCCTTCGAGGGAATTCTGGACCGTGGGCAGGTCGACGCCGTGGTCGACCATGTTCTGTCGCTGAGCGGGCAGGGGCCGTCCAATGCCGTGGGTGCGCAGTTGTTCGAGCAGAATTGCTCGATCTGCCACGGTCCTGCGGGAGAGGGCATGCGCCAGTTCGGCGCGCCCGACCTGTCCGATGCGATCTGGCTGCGTGGTAGCAGCCGGGAGGCGATCGCGGCGCAGATCCTGAACCCGAAGATGGGCATGATGCCCAAGTGGGAAGGGCGTCTTGATCCGGTCACCATCGCGATGCTGGCCGCCTATGTTCATTCGCTGGGGGGCGGAGAGGACTTCATCGAAGTCGCCGACGATCCCGAGGTCGAGGTCGATGAACAACCCTGATCCCAAGCTCCACCATAGCCTCTTGGGTACCTACGAGGCCCGCAGGACGGTGCATCCCAAGCGGATCGACGGGTTCTTCCGCCGCTTCAAGTGGCTGATCATGCTCGTCACTCTGGCGATCTACTACGGAACGCCTTGGATCCGCTGGGATCGTGGCCCGTATGCACCCGATCAGGCGGTGCTGGTCGACCTGGCGAATCGCCGATTCTACATGTTCAACATCGAGATCTGGCCGCACGAATTCTATCTCGTGGCGGGCCTTCTCATCATGGCGGGCGTCGGCCTGTTCCTCCTCACCAGTATGGTGGGCCGCGCGTGGTGCGGCTACGCCTGCCCGCAAACGGTGTGGACCGACCTGTTCCAGCACGTCGATCGTTTCGTCGATGGCGACCGCAACAAGCGCATGAGGCTGGACGCCGCGCCGTGGACGGCGGCCAAGATCGCCCGACGGCTGTTCAAGTGGACCATCTACCTCGTGATCGCTTTCTGGACCGGCGGCGCGTGGATCATGTATTTTGCCGATGCGCCCACGCTGGTGCGTGAATTCTGGAGCCTGGAAGCGCCCTTCGTCGCCTATGCGACTGTCGGCATCCTGACTGCCACCACCTTCATTTTCGGCGGCTTCATGCGCGAACAGGTGTGCATCTACATGTGCCCCTGGCCGCGCATCCAGACGGCGATGATGGACGAGAAATCGCTGACCGTAACCTACAAGGACTGGCGCGGGGAACCGCGTGGCAGCCTGAAGAAGGCCCAGAAGAGTCCGGGCGAATTTGGCGACTGCATCGACTGCAACCAGTGCGTTGCCGTGTGCCCCACGGGCTGGGACATCCGGAAGGGTTCGGACATATCCTGCATCACCTGCGCGCTGTGCATCGATGCCTGCGACCGGGTGATGGACGAAGTGGGCCGCCCGCGCGGCCTGATCGATTATCTGACGCTGGAGGATGCCGAAGGCGAGGTGAAGGACAGTGACCATCGCCCTACCTGGAAGAAGGTGCTTCGTCCCCGCTCGGTCCTCTATTTCCTCGTCTGGGCGGGCATTGGCCTTGGGCTGTTGTTCGCATTGTCGGCGCGCACGCACACCGAAATCGCCGCCGCGCCCGATCGCAATCCTCCCTACATGCTGATGAGCGATGGAACCGTGCGCAACAACTTCACCGTGAAGCTGCGCAACATGGAAGCCCGTCCGCGCGAGATGCGGGTCGGCATAGAAGGCCTCCCTGGCGCCGTGATGTGGACCGATGCGATGAGCAATAACGATGCCGCCCGCACGGTCGACGTGCCGGTGCCTGCAGACGCCACGCAGACGGTGCGCCTATATGTGCGCGCTCCGCAAGGTACGGACGCGCAGGATTTCAGCCTCTCGGTCGTGTCGCTCGACGAACAGGCAGAAACCGACGCGGTGGAAGTCCGCTTCGTGACTCCAGGAGACGAATGATGGCCCAGCGTCCCGCAAGGCGTTTCACCGGCTGGCACATGACCGGCATTCTCGTTGCATTCTTCGGCGGCGTGGCAGCGGTCAATTTCACCATGGCCAGCTACGCAAGTTCCACCTTTGGCGGCATCGTGGTGGAGAATTCCTATGTCGCCAGCCAGGAATTCAACGGCTGGCTGGAACAGGCACGCGAAAGCGAGGCGCTGGGCTGGCAGGCCGTGACCACCTGGCGGCCCGATGGACGGCTGGTCGTGTCGGCCAGCGATGCTCCGGATTACCTCACGGTAAGGGCTACGGCCCGGCATCCACTGGGTCGCAGGCCCGATCAGGCGCTGGGCTTCACGCGCATCGCGGAAGGCACTTACCTTTCCGACGGCGAACTGGCCGAGGGTCGCTGGACGCTGCGGCTGGAGCTGAGCGACGGTGTCTCCACCTGGCGGCGCGAGGATGACCTGTCGTGAGCGCGGCGCGCCAGCTGCCTTCCGAGCAGACCAGCGTACTCGCGGTGCCGGCGATGCATTGCGCCGGCTGCATGAGCAAGGTCGAGCGCGGCCTGCTGGGGCACGACGGCGTGTTCTCGGCGCGCGTGAACCTTTCCTCGCGCATGGTTACCGTCACGCATGACGGCAGCGTGGACCTGGGCGATCTCACGCAGTTCATCGCCGAGGCAGGTTTCGAGGCGCAGCCCCGTCGCAAGCAGACCGAAGAACTCCACAGCGCCGTGAAGCCGCTGCTGGCTCCGCTGGCCGTGGCGGCCTTTGCGGCGATGAACGTGATGCTCTTGTCGGTAAGCGTATGGTCCGGTGCGGAGGGTTCCACACGCGAGCTGTTTCACTGGATTTCCGCGCTGATCGCGCTGCCTGCCATCGGCTATGCCGGCCAGCCCTTCTTCAAATCCGCATGGAACGCGGTGAAGCATGGCGGCACCAACATGGACGTGCCGATCTCGCTCGGCGTGATAATCGCCTGCGGACTGAGTCTCTACGAGACCTGGGTCGGCGGCGAACATGCGTGGTTCGACGGCGCATTGATGTTGCTTACGTTCCTGCTGGCGGGCCGCGTGCTCGACGCCATGATGCGCGACAAGGCCCGCAGCGGGGTGGAGGCGCTGGTTAGCCAGGCGGCAAAGGGGGCGCAGGTCGTCCACCCCGACGGATCGCTAGGTTATGTTGCCGCAGAGGATCTCGAACCCGGGATGGTGATGCGCATTGCCGCTGGCGAGCGCCTTGCCGCCGACGGCGAGATCATCGCCGGGCGGACCCGGTTCGACCAATCGCTGCTGACCGGCGAAAGCCGCCCGGTCGCGCTGGCTCGGGGCGAAAAGGCGCTGGCCGGCACGCTGAACCTCGAGGCGCCGGTAGACGTTCGGGTCAGCAGCGCAGGCAAGGACACCACCCTCGCGGAAATCGCGCGGCTGATGGAAGCGAGCACGCAGGATCGCAGCCGCTACGTTCGCATCGCGGATCGCGCTGCGCGACTGTATGCGCCCGCCGTTCACTCGCTTGCGCTGGTGACGGTGGCAGGCTGGCTGGTCGCTGGCGCCACGCTATACGAGGCGCTGGTGATCGGTGTCGCCGTCCTGATCATCACGTGCCCCTGTGCCTTGGGCCTTGCAGTGCCCGTGGCGCAGGTCGTCGCCAGCGGAACGCTGATGCGCGCGGGCGTAATGGTGAAGGACGGCTCCGCGTTCGAGCGTCTCGCCACCGTCAATCGGGCGCTGCTCGACAAGACCAACACGCTGACGCTGGGGCGCCCGGTGCCCGACGCGCAGGCGCTGGAAATGCTGAGCGACGAGGAAGCGGCGATCGCGCTCGCGCTCGCCTCGCACAGCCGCCATCCCTTGTCGCGCGCCATGGAAAAGGCGCTCATCGCCAAGGGGGTCGCGCCTGCTGCCCTTGCCAACGTCGTGGAACGCGCAGGCGAGGGGGTGTTCGGCACGTGCGATGGCCGCCCGGTCGCACTCCGGCGGCCCGACAGTTCCGGCACCACCGCCGTGCTGCTCGAGACAGGTGCCGGTGCCGACCGGCTTATCCCGATCGCCGATGCGCTGCGTCCCGATGTTCGGCAGGCCATCGCGGATATGCAGGCGCAGGGCATCGAATGCTCGATCCTTTCCGGCGACACCGCAGAAGCCGTGGCGGGCATCGCGCATGAAACCGGGCTCACCGCTCAGGCCAATGCCCGTCCGGAGGACAAGCAGGCCCTGGTGGCCAGGCTGCGCCATTCCGGGCGCAAGGTGCTGATGGTGGGGGACGGCCTGAACGACGGTCCTGCGCTCGCGGCAGCCGATGCCTCGATCGCACCCGGGACTGCCAGCGACGTTGGCCTGCAGGCGGCGGATTTCGTCTTCGTGCAGGACTCTCTCTCCGCCCTGCCGCGTTCCGTGCGAGCCGCGCGTCAAACCATGCAGGTGGTTAAGCAGAATTTCGCTCTTGCCATCCTGTACAACGTTCTCGCCGTTCCGCTGGCCATCGCGGGATTTGTCACGCCGCTGTTCGCGGCCGTTGCCATGTCGGCGAGTTCGCTGCTGGTAGTGGCCAATTCGCTGCGCCTGATGAGGGCTGCGAAGTGAACGGGGTGCTCATCTTGCTGCCGATCGCCCTGTTGCTCGGCCTGGCCGGCCTTGCTGCGTTCTTCTGGGCCCTGCGCAACAACCAGTTCGATGATCCCGATGGCGCGGCGGCGCGCATCCTGATCGACGATGACGAGGATGGCGCGGAATGAGCATGTTCGGGCAAGCGCTCGGGCTTTTCGCGCTGGTGCCTGCCATGGCCGGGGCAATAACGCTGCCCGAGGAGGGCGGGGCGGCGGAGTTGATCCTGGCGCTTTGCCAGGGCGGTACGATCGCCATTCCGTTCACGCCCGCGAACGAGCCGGCCACTCCTGCCACCGTCTGCTGCGCCAAGGGGTGTCAACGCCGCGAAAAACGCGATCCCGTTGATCCAGAGCAATGAAACCAGAGGCCAGACAGGAGAGGGACAATTGCATGTGGCCCTATCATCCCGACCTGCTCGCAACGCCCGTTCCGCGCTACACAAGCTATCCCACCGCAGCGGAATTCGGTGACGATGTTGGACCGGCAGATCTTGCCGATGCGATCTCGACTGCCATGGGCGAGGTCTCGCTCTACATCCATATCCCGTTCTGCGAGAAGATATGCTGGTACTGCGGCTGCAATACCGCCGCTGCCAATCGCAAGCAGCGTCTCGATAGCTACATGGAGGCTCTCTACCGCGAGATCGCGCTGGTGGCCGCGCTGCTCCCCGCGAATGCACGCGTAACGCGCATCGCCTTTGGTGGCGGCAGCCCGAATGCACTGGCTCCTGTCGATTTCGTGCGCCTGTTCGATCACCTGGTGATCAAGTTCCCGCTGGATTCGCCGACGGTATCGATAGAACTCGATCCGCGTACGCTGACGAGCGAATGGCAGTCCGTGCTGCGCGGCATCGGGGCAACACACGCCAGCATGGGGGTGCAGACATTCGCGCCCGACCTGCAGGAAGCCATTGGCCGCGTGCAGCCGATCGAGATGATCGACAAGGGCGTGAAAATCCTGCGCGGTGCCGGCATCACTTCGATGAATTTCGACCTGATGTACGGCCTGCCGGGACAGGAGTTGGCCGATCTGGAGGAATCTCTGGATTACGCGCGACGCTTTGGCGCGGATCGCATTGCCTTGTTCGGCTATGCTCACGTGCCTGGCATGTTTCCGCGCCAGCGGCAGATCGATGCGAGCGATCTGCCGGGGAACGAGATGCGCTTCAAGATGGCCGCGATGGGTCACGACCGCCTTGTCGCCGCAGGCTATCACGCAATCGGCTTCGATCATTTCGCCTTGCCGGACGATCCGCTGGCGATGGCATCGCGCGCAGGCAGGCTGCGCCGGAATTTCCAGGGTTTCACCGAGGACCAGGCACCTGCGCTGATCGGACTGGGCGCGTCCGCAATCAGTTCTTTCCCCGGCTTGCTGGCGCAGAACGAGAAAAACTCGGGTCGCTATCGCATGTCGCTTTCGCAAGGCGAGCTGCCGGCAGTGCGCGGAAAGCGGCGGAGTACTGAGGATCGCCGCTGCGGCGCAATCATCGAGGAATTGCTGTGCCGCGGCCGCGCGCGGGTGGATGCTGCGTCGCAGCAGGCAGCGATCGACCGGCTCACGCCATACCTCGAGGCAGGATTGTGCTCGATCGATAACGGGGCCGTGGTGATCGCGAGCCACGGAGTGCCCTATGCCCGCAGCATCGCCGCCGCGTTCGATCCCTACAGGCGGCAAAGCGCCCGACAGTTCAGCACTGCGATCTGATTCCTCCCGAATAGGCAGCGCATAAAACGGGCCCCCGCAATTTCGATGCGAGGGCCAGGTTGGGGACGGGTAACGGACGGTGGAGGCCCGTCCCTGGTCAGGCGCTGACGGTCGTCCGGTTTTCCAGGAGCACTGTTGCCGCCGCGGTATTGGAAATCGGCACGTGGTAGTTGCTTGCCAGTTCGCGAACGCTGCCGAGCATGGCACCGCGCGCGGCAATCCAGTTCAGGATCTCAACTCCCTGACTGCCGGCCAATTCGACGATATCGAGCGTATCGTGCTGCAACAGCGCTTCGGGATCGGGAGCGATGTTGCGCAGGCAGAACTTGTCGTAGTCGACATTGATATGCCCGGCCCGCTCGCCTTCCAGCTGGTGCGAAAGGCCGCCCGTTCCGAAGACCACGATCTTCTCGTTGCTCCCGAAGCTCTCGATGGCGCGGCCGACTGCCTTTCCCAGTTCGAAGCAGCGCTTCGGGCTGGGCAGCGGGTGCTGCACGGTGTTGATGCAGATTGGCACGAGCTTCGTCGCAAAGGGAGCATCGCCCGGCCAGCACAGTTCGAAGGGCACGGCCACGGCGTGGTCCACCAGCATGGACTGGCACATGACGGGATCGAATTCGCTTTCCACCACCTGCTCGATGATATGCCACGAAAGGTCCGTTTGCCCGGGATAGGGCCGCCTGAAAGCGATGCCCCAGCCTTCGTCCTCGTGCCGGTATTCCGGTGCCGCGCCGATGGCGAATGTCGGCATCTTGTCTAGGAAGAAGTTCAGCCCGTGGTCGTTGTAAAAGACCACGGCAACGTCGGGCTTCTCGGCGGCGAGGAAACGGTGCACCGGATCGAAACCGTCGAAGAACGGCTTCCAGTACGGGTCCTGCTGCAGTCCCTTGGCGATGGCACCGCCTATGCCGGGAACGTGGCTGGTGAAAATGCCTCCGCAAACCTGGCTCATGCCGAGATCCTCCTGTCGTCGGCCACCCGCGTTTCGGTTACGGCGTGGCTCATCAGGGCTGCCTTGAAATCTTCCAGCGACTTGCCCGTCTGCAACGCGCCGAGATCCTGCACGTTCAGGCCGAGAATGCCGGCCAGCTTGGCGAGGTAGTAGACGTTGCCACCCTCCGCCAGCATGGCGGGAACGTCGCGGTCGCGCACCGCCTGGCGCTGGGCGTCGGACAGCTCAAAGCGATCCATGTAGGCTTCCTCGTCGGCAGCGAACGCCGCGCGGTTGTTCGCATCGTTGAAGGAATAGCACATGGCGTTGAAAGCATAGCCCGACCGGGCAGCGTCACCGTCGAACACCACCGTTCCCGGTATGGAGCGCTTTCCGCTAGGCGAGAGCTTCGATGAGGGAAGCATGGCCAGATCTCCTTCGGTTGTGAGATCTGTCTAGTATTGCCGGCGCGCCAGAAGCATTGTTCGAGATCAAATCGCCAGGATGGGTCAGGCACATCCCCTGACACTGGTCCTGCAGGGTTCTGCTTCGGGTGCGCGATTTCGCTTCCACTCCAAGGGTCGGAAAGACTGCGAAGTTGAACTGTGTCCCAGAGTGGGAGGGCCAGTCGAAAATTTCAATTCCTTGAAAATACACATGTAGTAGGGCATCGTTACAGGCGATTAACCAACGATCTTGTTGTTTTCGCCATAGTTGGGTCTGCCCCGGAGGTCTGGAAATGAGCACCAATCTAAGGTCAGTCGAAGAGCACTTCGACTTCGGCGGAAACTGGAACGAGTACTCGAAGCTGATCGACGACGACAGGATCGCATCGGCCAAGGAAGGGCTCCTGAAGCTCCTGAGCGAAGATCAGATCAGGGGTTCGACATTCCTCGACATCGGCAGCGGCTCCGGCCTGCACAGCTGCGCTGCAGGAATGCTCGGGGCGCGCCACGTCACTGCGGTCGATGTCGATCCCAAGAGCGTCGAAACCACCAGGACCGTACTGTCGCAGTACCTGTCTCCGGACGTGTACGATGTTCAGGAAAGGAGCGTGTTCGACATGTCGCCTGCCGAGGATGGGCAGTTCGATGTCGTCTATTCCTGGGGCGTTCTTCATCATACCGGCGATCAGGATGCGGCGATCAGGGCGGCGGCATCTCTCGTCAGGAAGGGCGGCTTGCTGGTCCTCGCATTGTATCGCCCTACGTACCTGGACCCGTTCTGGAAAGCCGAGAAGCGCTGGTACAAGTCGGCATCGCCCGCGGCGCAGGACAGGGCAAAGAAGGTGTTCGATGCCGGTTTTCGTTTTGCATGCCTGGTGACTGGCCGAAAGAAGCAGTCGGACAGGCGGCGGGGGATGGACTACTGGCACGATGTGCATGACTGGCTGGGGGGATACCCGTACGAATCGATGTCGCCGCACGGGTTAAAAACGATGCTGGCTCCGCTGGGCTTCGTGAAGGAGAAAGAGTTCTCGCGTCCCAAGGAGCTTGGAATATTCGGTTCGGGGTGCGACGAATTCGTCTATAGATTGCAGACTTAGCTCCGAAAATCCGGTATGACATCAATCGACGCGGCAACACTTGCTAGGCGCGATTATCTGTAAGAGGTGGGAGGTATGCATCATTTCTTGAGACATGCCCCTGTCGTCTTCGGCATCATGCTCTCAGCCAAGGCCTGCATGGCCGGCACCGACGATATGGCTCCCGGCGAAAGCCTGGCCGGTCAGGACACGACAGCGGAGATCGCGTTCCCCGGCGCCGTGGGATATGGCCGAAACGCGACCGGCTGGCGTGGCGGAGAGATCTATCATGTCACGACCCTGGAGAACGAGGGGCCCGGAAGCTTGCGGGATTGTGCCGAGCACGATCGCCCCGCTCGCGTCTGCGTGTTCGACATATCGGGTACGATCGTGGTCGATGACCAGATACGGGTATCGTCAAACACCTACATCGCGGGCCAGACTGCGCCGGGAGAAGGCGTGCAGATCAGGCTGGGTGACGGGCGCAGCTCGCCGCTGATGATCTTCGAGGCGCACGACGTCCTGCTGCGCAACCTCAAGTTCCGGCCGGGAGCAAGTCGCGAGCCGTCCTCCAACGTCGATGCGCTTGCCATCGAAAGCAGCTCGAACATCTATGTCGACCGGGTTTCCGCCCAGTTCGCCACCGACGAGAACCTGAGCCTGGGAACGGAAGACCTGGCGAGCGAGGACATCACCATCGCGCGTAGCATCACGTCGCTTTCGCTGGACAAGGCGAACCACCCGCGCGGCCGCCATTCCAAGGGTGCGCTGCTGTGCGCGGATGACGGGTCGGCCAGCATGTGCGGCAGGGTGACCCTGTACGGGAACCTGTTTGCTCACAACCGCGACCGGAACCCGGACATAGCCTCGTCCCCCGCTGGCCCCGTCGATATCGTGAACAACGTCTTCTACGATGCGACTTCGCAATTCGGGGAATTCAGGAACCTCTACGGCGACACCTGGATCAGCTACGTGGGCAACGTGGTTCTTCCCGGCCCAAGCACCAGGGAAACACCGCCGCCCGTCGCGTTCCAGGTCTTGCCGTTCGGCGAGGAACAGGGATTCACGATGGAGGTGTACGAGCACGACAATCTGCATCTCGCCAATCAGATGGACATGTTGTGCGATCGTTCGCGCAATCGCCCGATCGCCGACGACGATGCGCGGGCCTATCTGGTTTCGGAACCTCGCACGCCGCTGTCGGTGTCACCGCTGCCGTCGGCTGTCGTCTACGAATCCGTCCTGACCGATGCGGGAGCGCGGCATGGGCCTGAAAGACAACTGGATCGGCTGGACGCCGCCGTCATCGAGAATGTGCGAAGCTGCCAGGGCGGCAGGATCAACGATCCCAGCGATGTGGGCGGATGGCCCGATCTGGCGGTGGAACGCGGCGCGCCCGACAGCGACGGCGATGGAATGCCCGATGCCTGGGAGGAAGCCCGGGAGGGCCTGGATCCCGGCGATCCGTCCGACACTTGGCAGGACCGGGACTCCGATGGCTGGTCGAATATCGAGGAATATCTGAGTTATCTGGCGGGCGATCCGATGCCCTGACGCGGCCGAAGTGCGCTGAACGAGCGTTACCGCACAGCGATCGCGTCCTCGAAGATGTCTATCCACCTATCGGCAATCGCGCCGGTGTTGTATCTTGCCGAAGCCTGCAGCGCCCGGTGTGCCAGGCCTTCCCGAAGTCCGGTGTCTCCCAGCACGCTTGCCAAGGCATCGGAGAGCGCGGCGACGTCATTCAACGGGACGATCCTGCCGTTGACGCCATCCTCTATCATGTCGGAGACGCCGTGCTCGCAATCGAATGCGACGACCGGCAGTTCGGCCGCCATGGCCTCGACAATGACATTCGGCCAGCCTTCGTAGGCCGAAGAAAGTACGAACACATCGGCCGTCTCGATCCATTGTCCCGGCCAATCGGTAAGGCCGGGCAGGGCAATCCGATCATCGAGCCCCAGCCGTGAGCGCTGACTTTCGAGTTCGCCGCGCCGATCGCCTTCGCCCCAGATCACCAGGTTCCACTCCGGGAACTCCGGTGCGATCCTGGCAAAGGCATCGATCAGCAGGTGGAATTGCTTCTGGCCGGTCAGCCTCCCCACGGCCGTGATCGTATTGCCGCCGCGACGATCGGACCAGGATTCGGGCAGGTTGACGGGGTTGGGAATTATGGTCGTGCGCGGCCGCTGGCGCTCTGGATAATATTCCGCCGCGCCCCTCGTCATCGTCACGAATGAGAATGCCTTCGGGTAGGTGTACGAGCGTGCCATGCGCCAGAAGGCGTTGAAGGTCTGCAACGTCGGGTTGTTGCGTTCGGAAATGATGACCGGCACGCCCACCCGCCTGGCCGCCAGGATGGCCATCACGTTGGCCTTTGTCAGGAAGCTGATCACCACATCCGGCTTGAATTCGCGATAGACGCGTTCGAGAGCCCGGATGCGGCGAAAGGTCTGCTTGATCTGGCCTGGCAGGCGGCTCGCAGGGGCGGGCAGATCGAGGCGAAAGAGGGCGACTTCCTCTGCTAGCGGGTAATATGGTTCGAAATCCGGCGCGTCGAAATTGGCGATGCCGACTTGCCGACCCTGGCCTGCCCAGAAATTCGCGAGGGTCGTGACGACCCTTTCGCTTCCGCCTGCCCCGAGGGACGGCAGCACGAAGAGAATTCGGGCATCCGGGGCACGGGGAGCGACAGGCTTTCTTATCTCGCTGAACTCCATCCTTCCCCCCCCTCGCGCCGGTCTGCCTCAACTATTCCGCTTCCGCGCTTTTTCCTCTGCACCAGTCCCTCGTTGGGGCACGTTGCATCACGATCACGGGGCTCGGGCAGACGTGGAAAACGCCATTCATGGAAACCACTTGTCGGGTGGCGGACTACCAGCAGGCCAGTCGCGCTGCATTTGGGAAAACGGACTAACACCTTTTCGATGGTCCGGGCGAGGCGGCCGGTTCCAGCGATTCCGGCGGGTTTGCCTCGTCTTGCAAGGCGTTGCGCCCCGATAGACGCGGCAGACCGGGTTCTAGCGGCGGCCACCTACCTGAGAGAGCAAGGCACACTATCCATGAGGATGATTGCAAAGGGATTTTTACTCGGCCATCTTTCTAGCATTGAGCCTGATGGTCGAACTTTTCGTCCGGCGCGATCCTAGACGTGGATTGCACTCTGGCATGAAGGGAACCGTCTCGACGAGTCATTCGAAGGGTTCGCTTGCTGATGCGGTTCACTGATATCGACTTTGTCGTCGTAGGCGCTGCGAAATCGGCGACAACCTGGCTGCAGACCCAGTTGCAGGCGGACCCGGCGATCTACATGCCCGACCCCGAACTCCACTACTTCTCCAGGGAGTATGATCGCGGGGAAGAGTGGTATCTGTCGCAATTCGATGGCGATCTCAGCGGGAAAACCGTCGGCGAGAAATCCAATTCCTACCTTTACGAGTCCCAATCAGCGGAACGCATGCACCGCGTGATGCCTCACGTGAAGCTGATTGCCCAGCTGCGCAATCCGGTCGAGCGCGCCTATTCGAACTACTGCATGCTGTTCAGGCGGGGCGATGTCGGATCGGATATCGAATCCTACCTCGATCCCGTGCAGAGCGAGAATTTCCGCTTGCTGGTTGCCGGGAATTTCGCGTCGCATCTGCAAGGGTACATCGACCTCTTCGGTCGTGAGCGGCTGCTCATCCTGTTCTTCGAGGGGGTTTTGCAAGACCCCCAAAAGCAGATCTCACGGGTACGCGATCACCTGGGTCTGCCGCCACGCCAGCTTGCGCCAGCTGCACGCAGGAAGGTGAAGGACAAGGCCGAACCGGTCGTTCCCGCACAGGTGCGCAAGCGCTTTGGATGGATGAAGCCGATTGTGCGTCCGCTGCGGGGCACGAGCGCGTTCGAGACCATTCGGGCGTCGCTGGCGAGGGAAACGGAATATCCTCCGCTGACGGAGGATCTGCGCAAGCGGCTCAACGACTACTTCGGCCCTTCGATCGAGGCACTGGAGAAGATGAGCGGCCATTCGCTCAGTCACTGGTACCGGCCGATGGATCGGGCGAGGTAAGACGCTGACGGCTAGGCTCTGCACGGTGAAGGGCATCGGTCCGTTCGCACCGGGCCTGGGCCCCACCGATAATGAGTTAGTCCGTTTTAGCAACTGCGCCGCAGCATGCCGGATGGTAGGCCTGCGGATGAAGACGTCGTCAACAACGATGGCCTTTGTCACGTGACTTGCGGACTTCGTTGCAATTGCGAAGAGCGTGAGGAGCATTTGCCAACAGCGCTGACCCGACCGGTCCTGCGCACGGAGTGAACAGGTGGACTGGAAAAGCTGACGAGCACGTCCACAGCCTGGCTCTGCGTGAAGAAACGAGATGATTACGCGCCATGAAGAAGTTCATCGTAACCGGCATACAAATGCGAAACAAAGGCTCCCAGGCCATGTTTCTTTCGCTCTATTATGCTCTCAAGGCGCGTCACGCGGATTGCGAGGTCATCGGCTTCGCCTTCAAGACGGACGATCCCGACCAATACGCGTTCAAGCTCCTGCCGCATGACGATTACACCCGTCTCGTCTTCAAGTATAAGCTCGACCGGACCCTGTTCCTCACACATTTCCTGACCCGCCTCGCCGCCTTCATGAGAAAGACGGACAAGTGGAACGGCAAGATCGCGGAGATGAACAAGGCGCTGCAGGAAGCGGACGCCATCTTCGATGCGAGCGGATACACTCTCGGCTCCGGATGGAGCAAGGGAGCAGGGGAACGCCTGCTGGACACGATCAGGATGGCGAGGCGCTACGGCAAGAAGATCGTCCTCATGCCGCAGAGTTTCGGACCGTTCGACTGGGGGGAGGACGATGACGCCGAATACCTCCAGCGGGTGAAGCATGAACTGAGCTACTGTTCGAAGGTCTACGCGCGTGAAAGGGAAGGCTACGAGTGCCTGAAGGCGCTGGGATTGAACAACGTCGAACTGTCCGCCGACATCGTCCTCAGGGAGAAGCCTTTCCCGACAAGCAGCGACATTCTCGAATCCGGCTCCGCCCAGTCGATCGAATATCCGGATGAGGATTCCGTCGGCTTCATCGTGAATGAAAATCTCTTCCGGATCGGCGATCCCGCGAAGGTCCGCGCGCTTTATGCGCGCATCCTGGACAAGCTGGTGGACAGCGGGGAGAAGGTCTACTTCCTCAACACCTCTACGGCGGACTTGGATCTCACCGAAGAAATCCTGAAGGAATCGAAGAACAGGGACAAGGTCACGGTAATCACCGGGGACTATTCCAGCCCCACGCTGATCGAGATGATCAGCCGGTTCAAGTACGTGGTCGCATCACGCTACCACTCGATTATTTTCGCCTACAGGAGCGGTGTCCCGGCCATCATCTTCGGCTGGGCGGCAAAGTACACCGACCTTGCGGCGCATTTCCAGCAACAGGACTACGTCTTCGACGTTAGAAATCCGGGATTCGATCAGATCATCGAGAAAATCGATGAAATGAGCGTCAGGTATTCTGAAGAATCGAAGCGCATAAAAGAAGGTCTTGCGAAGATCCAATCCAGCTCTGTTGTAAAGGATGCACTTGAAGCACTGAACGATTGAACAATGGCCAGAAAGTTTTAAGCAGAAATTCCAGACCGAATTGGAATTCAATAGATTCGTGAGGAGTTATTTTGCGCCCCAGCCCTTCCCAGGGCTGGACGCGGCGTTTCCATGGAGAATCTTTGTAATGAAACCGCTCGTTAAAAAGATGTTGTCCGACCATCATGTTGATCGGCTGCGCGATGCGCGGCTGTTTTTCAGGGAATCGGGGACGAGCCGACTGGCCACTTCGGCGCAGACCGCCTTCTGGAAACTATCGTCGAGGATGAAGCCCCTGGCCTCGGCCTACTACTCTTTGCTTTCGTGGAAATTCCAGCGAGAGGAACGGGGGGTGCTCCTGGGGATCGCGAAGTATCATGCCGAACTTCAGGAGAACGACGCCAACATCTTCCTGATGCGCCGCAACGTCCATCGGCTGGAAAAGGGCCTGCTGATGCGGCCCCGGCGCCCGGTGTTCGCGAAGGACTACATTCTCGAGACAGTAAACGTCTATCGCAAGATCGTCGCCGACCCGGCTCGCTCGCAGGAAAGGTCTCTCGATTCTCTGCGCTGGGGTTACGATGTGCTTCAGGAATACTTCAATGCCGTGGGCTCCGACCCGGTAGTGGACCACGCCCGCGAGGTTTTCGAGCAATGTCCCGCACCTGAAGACGGCTGCGTCGATACCGTGAAGCGCATTCCGTACAAGCGCCTCCTCGACGAAAATCCGGTGACCTACGAACAGCTGGAAAAGCTGGCCGTCAAGAGACGGTCGGTGCGCTGGTTCGAGCAGAAGCCGGTTCCCCGCGAATTGCTCGACAAGGCCTTTACGGTTGCCGGCCTCTCTCCGAGCGCATGCAACCGCCAGCCCTTCCGGTTCCTCGTTTTCGACGATCCCGATGTCATCGACACGGTGGCCTCGCTGCCGGGTGGCACCTCCGGGTTCAAGCACAACATTCCGGTTATCGTGATCGTCCTGGGAACGCTGGACGCGTTCTACGACGAGAAAGACCGGCACGTTCCCTACATCGACGGATCGCTTGCAGCGATGTCATTTTCATATGCTCTGGAAACGCTCGGACTGGCCTCCTGCATCTTCAACTGGCCCGATCTCGAGGCCCACGAAAGAAGGGCGGAGAAAGTCCTCGGCCTGAAGGGATACGAGAGGCCCGTGTTTTTCATGGGTGTGGGCTACCCCGACCCGGATGCCATGGTGGCCTATTCGCAGAAACGCCCGCTCGACGTGATGCGCGAATACAATCCGCCCGTAAATCCGATGTGATTCCGCGAGACGAAGCGCGTGGGCGCCTGCTTCAGGCCCTGGATCTGATCTGGAGCTCGTCGAAAGACGTGACGACGTGGTCCGCCTCGTGTCCGGGCTTGGCGGGCGATCCGTCATGGATGCGGCCGGAACGGACGATCTGGACAGTTTGCCAACCCAGTTGCCTGGGACCGATGAAATCCTTCGCCGCGTTGTCAGCGATATAGACGAGATTGTGCTTCGAAGACGAGGTGAGGCTCTCGATCAATTCGAAGGCCCTCGGGTGCGGTTTTGAGAATTCCTTCGACCACTCTCCGGTCACCACCACGTGATCGATGGTCCTGTCCAGTCCCAGCGCCGCGATCTTGGCGCGTTGTCCCTCCTTCGGGCCATCGGTAATCAGACCCGTCGGCATGTCGACCCCGCGATCGAAGAAGCGCGAGACATCTTCGCAGAAGGCGATTTCCGGGGAATGGGTTCGATAGTGCCGTACCAGCGTGTCGATCAGCTCGGGCGTCGACTCGATGCGACAGCGCGACAGCGCGAGGTCGAAGATGTTTCCTCTCGTGCCCTTGGCCAGGAGACTGCGACACTCGGAAGCGAACAGGTCTCCACCCACCTCGTCGCCGAAATGCCGGGCGATGGAACGATAGCCGCTCTCGGCGAAGTCCCTTTCCAGATAGAGGGTATCGTCGAGATCGAAGACCAGGACCTCGGCTTCGATCTCAATCAAGGAAAACCGCCGCGTCATACCGGAGCATGGTCACGCCCTCCTTCCATGGGCTGTCAGTCCACCCGGTTCCGTCGCCGAGCTGATAGAGCAGCCTCTCGGCGAAGCGCGCTCCGGCGCGATCGGCAAGGGGGTAGCCGCCCCCGAACCGGGCGTTGATTTCGAAGACGCGCGGCCCGGTGCGTTCGTCGGCGATCAGCTGGAAACACATCACGCCTTCGGGATCTGGCAGGGCCTCCACGATCCGGGCGGCGATATCATCGATGTCCGATCTGCGGACCGTCACACCCTTCTCGACCTCGCCGGCCCTTACCGACAGGCGCCTGTGCGGAATGACCGCGCGTATAGCGCCGTCTTCATCGACCATCATGTTGATCGTGTACTCGTCTCCTTTCAGCAACTGCTGAAGGATCATCGGTTCGTCGTAGGAATCGGCGATCATGCTCGGGCTCTCGATGATATCGATGCCCCGGCTGGCGCTCCCGCCCGATGGCTTGATGAATGCCGGCCATTCCCAGTCCTCGGGGTGCTCCCTCGCTGCCTCGACGCTGCCCGTTTTGGGGACAGGCACGCCGTGGTCTTGCAGGACTTCGGTTGTCCGGGCCTTGTCGCGCACGATCTCGATCGTTTCCGGCCCGCTGACATGGACCCTGGTGCCGACCTCGGCAAATTGCCGCTTGGCAAGGGCAAGGGGATACAATTCGGGATCGATTGTCGGGATCAGCAGGTCGATCTTGTGCCGGTCGCAGTATTCCAGAAGCCTCTCGACGTAGTCGGGCGTATCACAGCGCGGAACGGCGAAGGACTGGGAAGCGACATGGCATGCCGCGCTCAATTCCGGCTTCAGATCGCAGGCGTGGGTCGAGATCGAAACGCCAAGCTTCTGCGCTGCCGCGGTGAAGCAGTTGACCAGTTCAACCCGTCTGCCGGCCGAAGTGAAAAGAACCGATAGGGGCTTGGAAGTCATTGGGCTTTGGTCCCTTTCATAGGCTTCGAGATCGGCTTCGCCTGGCCGGACAGCAGCCATGATCGCTGCATCCCGCTAGAAGGTCAGGCGGTACCGGATCGTATCCTTTCTCCGGCAACCACCACGAAGAGCGTAAGGGCCAATATCCTGAGATCGAGAAGCGCACCGCGATGATCGATGTACCATAGGTCGAGAGCGACTTTCTGGTCGAGGGTGAGCAGCGTGTTGCCGTTGACCTGCGACCAGCCTGTAAGGCCGGGCTTGACCGCGCAACGCTTGCGTCCGCGCTCGCCCAGTTCCTCGATCGTCTCCGGCAATAGCGGTCGCGGTCCGACAAAGGCCATGTCGCCACGCACGACGTTTACCAGTCCCGGCAATTCATCGATCCGCGTCCGGCGCAGGAACGTGCCGACTGCGGTGACGCGCTGCTCATCGGGAAGAAGATTCCCATCCTCGTCGCGCGAATTGCACATGGTGCGAAACTTCAGCAGCCGGAAAGGCTTCGTATCCTTTCCCGCGCGGAACTGCCGAAACATGACCGGACGACCGTGGGCGACCAGGCAGATGAGCCAGAGCGCGATCAGCAAGGGAGAAAGGACGACGAGGAGAACCAGGGCGCAGATGCGGGCGAAGAAGGAGGTCGGGGTCATGCCTCAGATCCTCCTGATCCCTGCCTCAGATCCTCCTGATCCCTGCCGCGAAGCTCGGCTTGGTGCGGCCTCGCGGGGGCACCTGGGACATGGCAAGACAAGCGAGGAAACGTCGCTGATCACATCGGAACGCACGACCTCGTCCGTTAGTTCGCTGCGCTGCGCATTGTGGAGAACGGCATGCGACGGAAGAGGCGGGCGAACCTTTCGCGGGCCGACAGCTTCCTGGGCACGCCTTCGCTGAAGTAGTTTGCGGTTTCGTAGTAGAACTGGATCGAGTCGCCGTACTTGCGACGGGCATGTTCGGCATAGTCCACGTGGTTGTAGACGCAGCCGGCCACGTTCCCGCTGCCGAGCGATTCCAGCGCCGCACGGAACTGCTCGATCGTCGTGTCGCCCCATTTCGCGACGAGCAGCGTGTCGTCGGTGTAGTCGCACATGGAGCGGGCATCGCGCACGGCCAGAACGGCAGGCGCATTCACGATCACCAGATCGAAGCGCGCCTTGAGTTCGAGCACGAGCTGGCGAAAACGCGACGACCCGAGAACGGCAGCAGGCTCTGCCACCGGCTGCGAAGCGCTGAGCAGCATGAACCGGCTCAGCATGTCGTCGATATCGTTGGGAATCACCAGGTCGGTAATCTTCTGATCGCCTTCGGTCGTCTTGGGGTCCCGGGGGGCGGTAAGTGCGTGGAGGTCCACGTTGCCGCGAACCACGTCCATCAGCTCGGGCGCGTCGATGTTCTGCTGGATATCCTGAAGGATTCCCGAGCGCCGCAGATCGAGATCCAGAATGACCGCCCGCTTGCCCATCGCGACCGCTGCGGCGGCGACGGTGAGGGCGATGACCGATTTGCCGTCTCCGGGAAGGGGAGAGGTTATGAGCACGCTCTGCGACTGGTTGAGCGGCATGAGAGCTCGGATTTCCGAATAGATCGACCGCGCGACTTCCGAGAAGAGCGACTGTGGCCGCATGAAGACGGGGGACTCGCGGAGCTTGGTCGATATGCCGTCGTCCAGCGCGGGCAGCATCCCGAAGACCCGGAGGCCGAAGTACTTGCGGATTTGATCCACGGTGCGCAGGCGATCGTCGAGCACGTCGATTGTGAAGGCGATCATCATCGCAAGAATGGCCGCACCGATCATTGCCACCGAGGTGACTTTCAGCGGAGACGGGGAGATGCGCTGGTCATTGGGAATGGCGGGCGAGATGATGTTCGACGTCACGCCTTCAACGAGCTTCTCGGACCGGACGAGGGTTATCTGGTTGGCGATCTCCGCCACCGCGGCCGCTGTCGCAACAGCCTCCCGTTCCAGTTGTTCGAGCAGGGGCGTGTTGGCTGCGTTCTGATATGCGCGGGAAGTCAGCGATGAAACGACCGCCTGCAACTGTCCGGCGCGTGCCGCGTCGCGCGATGCTTCGGCGCGGGCCATCTCGCGCATCCGAGCCGATTCTGCATTCGCCTGTGCCTGGGCGGCCTGCCGGGCCGCTTCCTCGGCGCGCGCAAGGTCGGAGCGAACGTTGTCCAATTCGGACCGCACTCGCGCAAGTTCCGGGTAACCGATGCCGTATGTCTGCGAAAGGCGCGCGGATTCGGCGCTCAGCTCGGCTTCCTGGCGCTGCAACTGCTGGACCGCGGCGGACGTTGCCCCGGCGGTGGAATTGATGCTGGCCGCGCGAGAAACCCCCGCGCTTTGGGCAGCGGTGCCCGATCCCATGGCTGCGGCCGATGCGGCCTCGCTCGCGATCCGGTTGATCTGGGCAAGGTCCTCAGACCCTCCGGCGCCGACGAGCATCTGGTTCTGCACTCTGAACTCGGCAAGCTCCTCGGCCGCCGAGATTGCGCGCTCCATGCGCTCCTCACGCTCCACATCCAGCTCGTCCAGCAATTGCTGGCGGCGTGCCGAGTTGCGTTCCTCCTTGAGGTCGCGGACCGCTTCAGGGAAGGTATTCGCGATTTCCGCCGCGAGTTCGGGCGAACGGGAGACGGCGGTGAATTCGATCAGGTCGGATGCATCTTCGGATTCCACGCCTGTCATGTTCAGGAGCGTGGAAATGGCGGCACCCATGCTTGGCGTGACATCGGAATCCGGCGGAATACCCATTTCGCGCAGGAAATCGGGATTCTCGAGCAGGTTCATGATGTTGACCACGTGCTGCGCCGAGTTTCGCGACTGGTACAGCTTGCTCTCGTTCGCGATGCGCTGGGAATTTCGCGCCAGAACGTCCGCCTGGTTGGTGCCCGTCGCGTCGATAAGCTCGACCTGGATGTTCACCGTCGAGCGATAGAGGTTCGGCGATGTCAGCTGCCAGACGAGCGTACCGAGCGTCGCCACGATCACGATCGCGAACACCAGCATCCGGTGGCGCTCGAAAATCCGGATCAGGTCTATCAGGCCGAAACGTTCGGGCGGGTCCGGCTGCACATAGGGTGCATTCTGTTGCGCCAGATAATTCCGCCGCGGCACTGGGAGACCCTCGCTCGGCTGATTGAGGGCGACATCGTTCACGGTATTCTCCCTTGCCGGCTGTCAAGCGGGTCACTGGTTCTCTACTACAATAGCAAAGAGGTTATAGGAGAAGGGGGGCACGCGGTAGATGCTATTGCGGGGTGTAGGGTGCTCTTTCGACTAACCCCTTTGGTGGATGTTCGTGTCGCCGAAACCGCGACTTCGCCCGCCTAACTGCTTTCTTGCGCTGAACTTTTCAAACCGTCCGGCGCTCGATTCATTCAATTCCTCGCCCGTCGGATCGGTGGAACTAGGAACCGACGCCCCACCGGTCCCTCCACATCTCGAACATGATCAGCGTCCACAGATGCTGGCCCCAATTGCGCTGTCCGGACTGATGTTCCGACCACCGGCGATCGACCAGGCGATGGTCGAAAAGGCCGGCTTTCGAGATACGATCCGACGACAGCATGTCGCCGGCGAACTCGCGTAGCGGACCTCGCAGCCAGTCGTTGATCGGAACGGAAAATCCCTGCTTGGGCCGGTCGAACAGTTCCCTTGGAACGTATTTCTCCAGTATCCGGCGAAGCGCGATCTTGCCCACCCCGTCGCTCGAAACGCGGAGTGGCTCGGGCATACGCCAGGCCATCGCGAGAACCCGGTGATCGAGCAGCGGGGAGCGGACTTCCAGGCTCGATGCCATCGAGGCCCGGTCTACCTTCACCAGCACGTCGTCCGGCAGGTATGCGACGGTGTCGAGATACATCAGCGTGGCCAGGTGGTCCAAACCCGCGGGCACTTCTGCGCTTCCGTAGGCGCAGCCGGCTTCTTCGAAATCCGCTTTCAGGAGGTCATCTGGATGCCACTGGGATATGAATTCGCGATAGCGTTCGCGGAAGCTGCCATGTCGCAGGATCTCGGCCAGCTTGCCGATCCGGTCGCCCGACACCTGTTCGCGCATGCCTTGCGGCAGAGCGCGGCCGGCAAGGCGCAATCCTCCGTCGAGAAGGGCGGTGGGTGCGGCATTCGCGAGTTTCGGCAGGAATGATGGCACGCGCCGGGCCAGCCGCTCCATCTTCAGCATCATGGCGTAACGTCCATAGCCGCCGAGAATTTCGTCTCCGCCGTCGCCCGAAAGGACCACGGTCACGTGCTCTCGCGCCAGGCGGGAGACCAGAAGCGTGGGAAGCTGGGAGGGGTCGGCAAGAGGCTCGTCGAAGACATCGGGCATCTCCTGAACGGCATCGAGCGCCGCCTGCGGAGTGAGCGTCAGTTCAAGGTGCTGGGTCCCGAGATGTCGCGCTATATCGGCCGCAAAATCCGCCTCGTTGAAGCGGTCCTCGCCAAAGCGGATGGTGAGCGTCCTCGGCTTCTCCCGCGTGAGGGCCTCGGTCTTTGCCGCGATCAGGGAGGAGTCGATGCCTCCGGACAGGAAAACGCCGAGCGGAACGTCCGACACCAGGCGTTCCTGGATGGCCTGGTCGAGAACCCTCTCGAACGCCTCCAGCGCTTGGCTTTCGTCGGCGATGCGGGTTTTCAGCCCGCTCGCCACCGTGTCATGCGCAGTCCAGTATGTCTTCGCCATTCCCAGCAATTCCGCGCTGGACGCCGGTGCGCGATCGACGGAGACGGTGAGGCAGGCCCCCGGCGGAAGCTTGATCACGTTCTCGAATATCGACCTTGGCGAGGGAACGTAGCCATAGCGCACGTAGAGGCCCAGCGACTCCTGGTCGAGCGATGGCGAACTGAACCCCGGATGGGCGAGCAGCGCTTTCAGCTCCGACCCGAAGAAGAGAGCGTCCTTGCCGACCCCGATATAGAGGGGCTTCTTGCCAAGCCGGTCGCGGACGAAAGTGACTTCGCGTGTCTTGCGATCGTAGAGGGCGAGGGCGAACATGCCCGGCGAATTGGCGATGGCCGTCTCGATGCCCTCGCGCTCGATTGCCTCGAGCAGCACCTCGGTGTCGGAGTGGCCCCTGAAGGCGACGCCAGCCTCCGCGAGTTTCCTGCGGGTATCCAGAAATCCGAAGATCTCGCCATTGAAGACGATCGAATATCGCCCGCTCGAAGAGTTCATCGGCTGGGCGCCGGCCTCGGAAAGGTCGATGATGGCGAGCCGCCGGTGACCGAGCGAAACACGCCCCTCGTCATCCACCCAGACGCCGTCGGCGTCCGGGCCACGATGGACAAGGCTGTCGATCATGGGCTGTAGCGCGGCACTTGCCGAGGCCTTGCCCTTGGGGCGGTAGTCGATGAATCCGGCAATTCCGCACATTGCGTCTGTCCTCGGTCTTGTCGAACTGTCGTTCTGTCAGCCGTCCCGGCCATCCAGGAAGCGACGATAGGTTTCGTAAATCTTCGGCAGCGAATAGTTGTCTTCGATGCGACGGAGCGCTGCCCGACACTTTTCGGAATAGGTTTCGGACGAGGCGTTGGCGAAAAAGGCGATTCCCGCTGCCAGGGCTTCGGGATCGCGGGCAGGGCAGACTATTCCGGTGTCTCCCACGATGTCTGCTGCATCGCCGACATCGGTGGTGACGACAGGCTTGCCGTAACTCATCGCCTCCGCGACGACGTTCGGAAAACCCTCCGTGCGAGACGACAGGACAAGTGCATCGATCCGCCGGTAGAACGGCGCCATGTCGCTGAGTTCCCCGAGAAGATCGAATTGCTCCGGGCTTGCGCCGGC
This sequence comes from Aurantiacibacter hainanensis, assembly GCF_036321025.1. Lineage (NCBI taxonomy): Bacteria > Pseudomonadati > Pseudomonadota > Alphaproteobacteria > Sphingomonadales > Erythrobacteraceae > Aurantiacibacter > Aurantiacibacter hainanensis. The sequence goes on along the minus strand of NZ_JAZAPB010000001.1, from coordinate 430,437 downwards.
AGCGTCCATCAGGGCCCGGACTTCCGGATTGTCCGCCGTCATTCCCTTGCCGGCAATGCAGAAGCGCAGATGAGGATGATCCCGTCCGGCGCGGGCCGCGGCCGCGAAGAATGTCGGATAGTCTTTTTGCGGGTGGAGGCGGCCGGCGATCCCGAAGACCCTGGCAGTCGCGGACGGCGCAGGGGGCGTGACATCGGGGAGGTCGAACCCGTTCGGTATCACGATCGAGTTCGGGTTGTCGTAGCCGTAATCCTGATGATGGATTTTCGAGCGGGCCGAGTTGTAGATGATGCCTTCCGGCCAGCGCGCCATTGCCCGGCAGGTGGAAACGGCCATCCTCGTGCTTCTCGTGAAGGCAGCCGGATCTTCAAGCGACTGACGAACCGTCCAGTAGAACGGCGTCCCCGTCAGGCGTCCCCCAATCGCGCCAAGAGCCATGGCGTGATACATCCAGCACAGCATCACGCGCGGTTTCTCGGCCCGGATGAGCGAGGTCAGTTTCGCGAGCGTACCCGGAAGACCGAGCGCCGAGCGCATGCCTAGCGGGTGGTAGATGACGTCCGGGTTGTCGGCCAGTTGGCGATTGCGTTCGGAAAGTCCGATCAGCGGAACCACGACGACACGCTGTTCGGTGGACAGGCGGAGAAGGCGCGCGAGCATGGTCTGCGCTCCCTCAGCTGACGAAAAGTCCGTAACCACATGCATGACGGTTTCGCGAGATTGCACCCCTGTCCCCCAGAATAACGATCGCCTGGTCGAAGACGTGAAACGGAAGGCCGACGAATCGGCGACCGACGGTTGTTGTCCTCATGAATCTGAATGAAATTGTCTTTCCGCGCGGCGCTTCCGCCCACTGGCGCGTACGCTAGCTGCCGCCTCGAGGAGTCTAGCGGATCAGAGCCGCCGTGGAAGCCGATCCTCGAAAACCGGACCTGCCCAAGGTCCCGCGAAACATTCGCGCTCTTGAAGGCACCGCTCATGTCCCCTCCGGCTGGACGGGCGGATTCGGCTGGTCCGCCTTGTAGGCCATGCGGAAAGTGATCTCGAGGAGGATCACCGTGAGCAGGCCAAACCCGATATGCGCATAGTTTGCTCCGATCGCTCCGACCTCGGGGATCGCAATGAACGCGGTCGCAAAGAATACGACCGTGGCCAGGACAGCGATCATCAGGACGGTTCCCGGCCGGTTCATGGCCAGCATGGTCGAGCGCGTGGGCGCGCCGATCATGATGCAGGTGACCGCTATGAGCTGCGTGACCAGGAGCGGGTAAACCAGGTCGAAGCCCTCTCCGAAAAGGAATTCTATGCCGGGTTTTCCCACGGCTACGACGCCAAGAGTGGCGGCAAGCCCCACTCCGCCAAGGCCCAGCTGGATCTTGGCCTTGATGGAACGAACCTCGCTTTGGCGGTTGCGGGCCCACATGCGCGACATGTCGGGATAGATGACCGCCTGAACATGCGCCGCGACCTGCTGGGCAACTTTCGCGAACCGCTTGGCGATATGGTAGGAGCCAGCCGCGACCGGGCCGGCAAAGGCACCGACAAGGAGAGTGTCGAGCTCGTGCGTGAGCGTGCGCAGCGCGCTCGAGGCGTTGGTGGACCATGCGAAGCCCATGAAGCCCGGGAAGCGGGCGAGAAGACCTTTCACCTCGGCGCGCAGCGGGTTGGCGATCCCCAGATTCTTGAATGCGCGGGCCGCGAGAAGGCCGAAAACGACGGTGTTGATTATCTGTGCAAGGGTCCAGATCGCCAGGAAGATCGGGAGCGGCGCATCCATGGCCCAGGCAATCCCCGCCATGATCAGGCGCAGGACGGCGGAAAACAGCTGGAAATAGGCGAGCAGCTTGAACTGGCCCGCAAGTCGCAAGGCGGCGGTGGGTACGCCGCTGATGTTCAGGGCGATGGCCGGTGCGAAAATGGCAAGAAGGTAGAAGTCCGACTGCTCGAGCCCGATATACGGGAGGATAAAGAATCCTCCGATCAGCATCACCGCGGCGGCGAGCAGGGCGCAGCCAATGTCGAGGAGGAGGCCGAGCAGGAACAGCCTTCCCATCGCCTCGGGATTTTCCTCGATATCGGTCTGAGTGCCGAACCTAATGATAGGTTGCCAGCTCTCGAAACGGATGAACCTCTCGCAGATGCGCCCAATGGTCAGCACGAGGGCGAGAACCCCGTAGGCCTCCGGCCCCAAGGCCCTGGCCGCGACGACAGTGCTCAAGGCCATTACCGCCGCAACCGCGAAGCTTCCCGTCAGGAGGTGCGCGATGCTGCCGAGCCTCGACAGGAAGATGTTGCCCTCGGCCTTGGCTGGCGACAGCCTGGTGATCTCTTCGGGCGTCATCTATATGGCATGGCTTGGCTGGGGGACGCTTCAGAAACGTCGCGGCGGGCGAAGTAGGTGGCCATCGCAAGGAGGACCGGCAGGATCCACACGCGCGAGTACATGTGCGGAACGGAGAACGCGTAGACGTTGAATACGACGACGACCGCAAAGATCATGGCCCCTTCGAAGCGACTTCGCGAGATTGCCGAGAAAGCCGCTGCGAACATTGTCAGAAGCAGGATCACGACGCCGGCAAAACCGAGAAGACCGCCCTCGTTCCAGATCAGAAGATGGAATTCGTGGACCGGCGCGCCGTGACTGCTGATAACCCTGTACTGGTCGACGCCGAGACCGATGAGACTGTTGTCGTCGACCATTTCCCAAGCCTCGTCGATCAGCTCCGAACGGCCTGCGAAGGTTCCGGCCTCGTTGAGATCGCCCGTCGTCAGCGCGCCCGCCACCCGGTCCTCGAACGCGGCGGGCAGGGGTAGTCCCGCGGCAAGGAACAGGGCAGCGCCGATTACGGCGAGAAAGGCTACGCGAATAAGGAGTCCGATCCCCGAAACGGCGAGGTAGACGGCAAGGGCGACCAGGGTTGCCGAGAACCCCGTGAACGAGCCGCTGGCGAGAAGTCCCCAGACCAGCAGCACGCCGCACAGCAGGCCCAGGCCGAGAGGCATGATCCGTCGGCGGACGGAATAGAGAAGCATGGGTATCGAGAACGCGATCATCGCGCCGTTGGGGTTCGGCTCGCCCGTCATCGCGCCCAAGCGGCCGTTGCCGGTGATGAAGCCGGAGCCGAGCAGATCCTTGGTGTCCCCATGTTCGAACAGCAGGCTGGCCGAGATGCCGATGAGCTGCGAGACCGAAATGCCCAGAACGAACAATGCCGGGAGCATCCGTGTCAGGGAATGTTGCTGTCCCGTGAGAAGCATCGGGATCAGCATGAAAGCGAAGAGATACTGGGCACCGGCGACGAGCCAGCGATCGACGCTGCCGTTGATCACGGTTCCGATCAGAAGTCCCAGGAGCATTGCCCCAAGACCGAGCAGCCAGAACAACGTCAGATCGCCAAACGGTTTGATGTTGATCTCGCCGCGATAAAGCATTGCGGCGAAGACCACCGAAAGCATGAGGTCGCTCAAGGTCAGGTTGATCTGGCCGATGCGAAGGAGCGCCCAACCGCAGAAGAAGACACCGATGATGAGGGTCGCCCTGATCAATCGGAGTATCGGACTGGCCGGCAGGATAAGCTTTCCGCGCGGCATCGTATCGAACACGAAACCGTCTTCGTCGCGATCGTCATAGGCCGACCCGCCGGAGAAGCCGTGCTGGGGTACGGTTTGCGGGTTGGTGGGATCACTCATCGAGACAATATCTGCCAGCCGCGGCGCACCGGAACAACGGCGTATAAGTCCAGTTCGCAGCGCATTGGGGCTATTCGAACCTCACAGGAATTGGATGGGTTGATATACCAATGATACCTTGATGGAACACGCTGCGGGTGGGAAATACTTGATTTGGTGAAAGCGGAGTATTGCTGTGCCGCAAGGAAAACTGAAAGTCATCTATATCGCTGGCTACGGTCGCAGCGGGACGACACTGTTGGATATTGCGCTTGGCCAGCAGCCCGGAGTTTTCGGTGCGGGCGAGATCACGGCGCTTGCTCGCCACGTCTGGAAAGAGCGCGAGTTCTGCGCCTGCCGGGAAAAGGCGGACGAATGCGGCTTTTGGGGCCGGGTGGTGAATTCCTGGCTCGAAGGCAGGAAGTCGGGCGCGATGGATGCCTATGGCAAGCGCCTGGCGCGATCGGAGTGGCTGTTCGATCCCCGACGTCTTCTGTGGCGCTTCGGCGCTGGTCGGGAAGCGCGGGCCTACCGCGAGGAGACGGCCGCATTGTTCCGGGAGATCGCCGAGGCTTCCGGTGACACGGTGATCGTCGATTCCTCGAAATTGCCCGGGCGCGCTTCCGCGCTCATGTCTGTCCCTGGGATCGAGCTCTATGTAGTCCACGTGGTGCGTGACGGGCGGGGCGTGGCCTGGTCCATGATGAAGCCCTACAAGCGGGCCGTGGATGCCGGTCTGCAGAAAGAGGTGAAGCCCAAGCCGCTCTGGCAGGCCGCCGTGCGCTGGTTCACGGTCAATATCGGGGCGGAGATCGTGCGACTGCGCCTTCCGCGGGAGCGTAGCATGCGGGTTCGTTACGAGGACTTCGTCGCCGATCCGGGAGGGAAGGTGAAGTCCATCCTCGATTTCGCGGGCGAGGAATACGTACAGCCGCCCTACGGTGCGGACCTGATCAAGCCCCAGCATCAGATCGCGGGGAACCGCAGCCGCATGCAGAACGAAATCAGGTTGCGCAGGGATATCGGGTGGACCTCCCAGATGCCGCGCTCGGACCAGACCGTGTTTTCGGCGCTCGCGGCGCCGCTTCTTGCGAAATACGGATATTTTGGATCCCCGCCTCGCCAGGGCACGAGCGAGCGCGAACGCGATAGTCGTATCCCCAAGGAGCTGACATGAGGCTGCCCGCGATCACCAACGCCTTCCTTCGCGGGGCGGGCGCCGAATGAGCGTTGTCGAGACCTTTCCGTCTGCCGGTCGGGGCGCGACCCGATCCCCGCAGATCACGATCTGTTACCCCTTCGCCGGTGACGGCATCGGGGGCAGTCACTTCTCCCTTCGCGGACTGCTGAACAACCTCGATCCCGCGCGATACCGCGTTCTCATCGTTCCCGAGGTTCCGAACGGCAAGATCGCGACACATTTTTCCGGGTTTGAGCAGATCGCAGACCCCGCCAGAAGGGCAGTGCCTTTCACGCCAGGCGAAAAGTTCAATTCGGCCAAGTTCTTCAGCACGTTCTCCGGCATTCCGGCTCGGGCACGCTTTCTGCGCGAGCAAGGGGTGGACATCGTGCATTCGAACGACGGACGGACCCACGCGGTCTGGGCCCTGGCTGCACGTCTGGCGGGGGCTCGCTTCCTGTGGCACCACCGCGCCGATCCCGACGCTCTCGGCCTGCGATTGCTGGCGCCGCTCGCCGCCAGCAAGGTCCTCACCGTCTCGCAGTTCTCCCTACCCAAGAAGCAGATTTGGAGCGCGGCCGACAAGGCCGAGGTGGTCTTCAGCCCCTTCGATACGTCCATCCAGGCGGATCGCGGCGAAGCGCGTCGGCGCATCCTCGACCAGGCTGGCCTTCCCGAAAACGCGCTGGTGCTGGGCTATTTCGGAAGCTTCGTTCCGCGCAAACGGCCGTTGCTGTTCGTGGACGTCATCGCCGAGCTACGATCCCGCCATGACAGGCCGATCTACGGCCTGATGTTCGGCGAAGCGAAGATACCCGAATGGGATCGGAGATTGCGGAAACACATCAGCGACAAGGGGATGGAAGACGCGGTCCGGCTGATGGGGTTCCAGTCTCCGGGACACGAGTGGATCGCAGGATGTGACCAACTGGTCGTGCCAGCCGTAAGCGAGCCGCTCGGCCGGACGCTTGTCGAGGCGATGCTGGTCGGAACACCGGTCGTCGCGACCCGCTCAGGCGGCAACGTGGAGGCATTGGCCGGCGAATGCGGATTGCTGGTCGAGGCGGAGAACGCAGCCGCCCTTGCCGACGGCGTCGAAGCCGTCGTCGACGATCCGGCTGCGACGCGGAAGATGGTCGAACACGCCTCGATCTCGGCGCGTGAGCGCTTCAGCGAAGCGCGCCACGCGGAGACGATCAGGCGGGTGTACACCGAACTTCTGAAGTAAGGCGAAAGCGCCCTTCTAGAAGCGGAGGAGCGCCCCCAGGCTGGCCCGGAACTTGTCGAACTCCTGGGTCGGGTCATCGCTCGACCGGTCGGCCGCTTCGAGCATGGCGATGAACGACAGGCGACGGCGGGCCAGGAATTCCAGGGCGATATTCGAGGCGATGGTTCTTTCCTCGATACCGCTGCCGATGAAGCGATTGCGCGACCATCCTATGCCCGTGCGGCCATAGAGGTTGTTCCTGATCTCGAACTGCCCGGTAACCGACACGCGAGTATCCGTACGGGCCTGGGCGCCGCCACGAAATGTTGCGACATCGCCGTTGAACGCATCCAGGATAACCGCGATCCTGCGGGTCGGAAGGTAGATTACCGAGACGTCTGCCGAGAGGCCGGTGCGCGAGTCCACCATGGGATCGCTCGGATCGAAGCGGAAGAAGCCCAGACGGGCTCGCCCTCTCAGCCGTTCGCTTTCGACGAAGCTGACGCCGAGCTGCGCACCATAGGTCGCCGAGTCGCGGTCAAGACCCGGGAGGGTGTCTTCCAGCCGGAAGTCCCTCGCGGCGACAAAGCCGGTCACCGTTGCGTATACGGGGCCGCTGACCCGGTATCCGACCGTCGCCGAGCCGGTAAAGGTCTCGAAATCGCGATCGTCATCGAGGGGCGACACGGCATCGAGGTTCCTGTAACCGGCGGTCACGGACAGCAGGGTGCGGCCTCCGGCCCGGCTGTAGCCCACATTCGCAAAAGTGGTGTCGATGAGGCGCGGTCCTGGGGCGATCAGGTCACGTGCTTCCGGGTCGCCGCGATCCTCCACCAGGCGGGCGTAGCCGCCATCGACCGTCAACTGGTCGGTCGCGCTGGGCCCGTAGGTGAACCTGCCGCTGGCTCCGTAGGAATTGGAATTCTCGGAGCTGAGATCGGCGAAGCGAGAGAATTCGCCGTATGCGTCAAGGTCGAACCGGATGTTGTCGTTACCCGTCTGAGCGTTCAGTTCGGGCCGGACTATGAACTCCACGTCCTCCACTTCCGAGCCATCGGGATTGGCGAAGACGTTGTTGTCATAGGCCACGCTGGCCAGCACCTGCGGCCTTACGCGCACCGGACCGACCGTTATCGGTTCGATATCGTATTCGGCATCATCCCCCTGGATCAACGGGGCGAGAGTGGTCTGGGCAAGCGCGCTCGTCGAAGAAACGAGCAGTCCCAGCGCGAAAGCTACGCCGACCTTCTGTCGGCCAATCGTAAAGCGCATCAGAACCAGCGCTCGTAAACACGGATGCGGTCGCCCGGCAGGATCACGCTATCCTCGGTGGCAACAGCGGTCGTGGGCCTGTCGCCAACCATACGGGTGACTGCAACCTCGTCGGTCGAGGCACGGTAGGTGTACCCGCCGGCCATCGAGATGGCGGCGAAAACGGTCAGGCCCTGGCGATAGGCGTATTCGCCCGGCTGGCGGACTTCCCCCATGATGTAGATCGGTCGAAGTTCTAGCGGCTGAACGGTCACGTTCGGATCGTTCAGGACGCTTTCCTCCACCAGCCGCGCGGCAATCGCGCTCTGCATTTCGGTATAGGTCATTCCGGCGACTGCCACCTGATCGATCAGCGGCAGCGGGATGGAACCCGTTTCGTCGACGATGTAGTCGCCCGTCATGGAATCGAGATCCTGCACCGCGATGCGAACCTTGTCCCCGGGTGCCAGCCTGACCTCGGAGACTCCGACGCTTTCCAGCGGCGGAAGATTGCCCAGTCCGGTCGAACATCCCGCCGTGAGCGCGAGGCAAGTCGCCGCCGCAAGGATGTGAATTCCTCTGTGAAACCTGGTCATGCGTAACCCCTCTCTTTGCAACTCGTCCTTTGATCAGAAGCCAGTGCAGTGTCCGATCGTCGCCAGCTCGAAAGTTCCCCCCGGGATCTTATCCATTCACAAGTCACCATAAAAGGCTAATTCAATTACAAGGTCTAGCAGGTTTCTGTTAAGCGCAAGTAGACAAAATCCTTTGCACCGGTGTCCGGCCGGATCATGAAATCAAGGCCCGGCTTTCCCGTCATCGTACTGCCGAATGCCGGTCCGCGACTTCAGCGAGACGGCGCCCGATGTGGGCCGTCTGCTCTGGCGAGAGCGTATGATCGACCTGGAACATGACCGTTTCGCTTTCCAGCCGGCGGGCGTTCGGAAGGTCGCCGTCACGCCTTACCTCCAGATCGGCGAAGGCCGCCTCCCGGCTCATGTCAGGGCATGATCCGCTGCCGCAGGTGATGCCTTCGTCCATCAGCGCACCGATAATGTCCGACCGCGAAGAGTCGGCGGAAAGCCGGTCGAGGTCGAGGCGGACATAGGCCTTGTAGTAGGCGTGGCTCGCCGCGTCGGGCAGCTGCATCGGTCGTACGGCGGGGCTCTTGCAGGCTTCGGCCAGCAATGCCTCGGCATTCTCGCGGCGGCGCGCGAGCCAGGTGTCCAGTTTCGCCAGCTGCTTTCGTCCGATGGCGGCCTGCATCTCGGTCATCCGGAAGTTGCTGCCGAAGCCGTCGTGGAGGTATCGGAATTCGCCGGGCGCCGCGTTTGACGGTGTCCGCATGCGGATCGGGTCCTTGCCGTGATCCTTGTAGGCCCAGGCCGCACGCCAGATGCCTTCGTCGCGCATCACCAGCATGCCGCCTTCGCCCCCGGTCGACATGATCTTGTCGGTGCAGAACGAGAAGCTTCCCGCATCGCCGAACGATCCGACCTGTTGTCCATTCCACGTCGCGCCGTGGGCCTGCGCGCAGTCCTCGACAAGGAACAGGTCATGCGCTGAAGCGATCTCGCATAGGCGGCTCATGTCGCAAGGCTGTCCGGCGAGATGGACGCAAATGATCGCCCGCGTGTTTTTGCCAAGGAGGCGCTCGACAGAGCCTGGATCGATGTTCTGGGTATCCGCCTCGATGTCTGCGAACACCGGCAGGGCGCCCACGGCCACGACCGCGCTGGTCGTGGCGAAGAAACTGCGCGCCGGGACGATGACTTCATCGCCGGGGCCAACGCCCAGAGCACGCAGCGCAAGTTCGATGGAAACGGTGCCGTTGCTGACGGCTATGGCATGGGGCACGCCGACGTAGCGTGCGAATTCTTCCTCGAACGCGCGGTTCTCGAAACCGTGAACAAGGGCGTTGACCTTCCCCGACTCCAGCACCTCGAGGACGGCATCGATTTCGTCGGCCTCGTGCCGGGGCCAACGGGACGTCGTCACCATCGGCAAGTCGGGTTCCAGTTCCCGGGCCATTCCGGTCCGATGCGCCATCAATTGGCCTCCCCGACGTTCAGCGACTTGCGCCCCCAGAAGGTCTTCGAGTTGGCGACAAACCCGGCAAGGGTGGGGGAGCTGCTGGGCAGGGTCGTGAGGTGATAGGTGATGCGCCGCACGTCGCCGTCGTTGCCCTTCTCGATTTCCCGGCCGATCTGCTCGATTGCGCGGGTGATGAGCGGCAGCGGAATGGGGTGCGACTGGGCTTCGAAGATGCCCGGGATCGAGGACGCCTGCTGTATCTCGCAACTGTCGAACAGTTCCTCGAACAGCTTCTCGCCGGGACGAAGGCCCGTGAACTTGATCTCGATATCGACATCGGGCTCCATCCCGTGAAGCCTGATCATCCGCTTTGCCAGATCCACGATCTTCACCGGCTCGCCCATGTCGAGCACCATGATCCGTCCGCGCGGTGTGCCGTCCTCGAGGGCGTGCGAACTGCTCTGCAGGATCAGCTGCACCGCTTCGCGCACCGTCATGAAGAAGCGCTTGATATCGGGATGGGTCACCGTCAGCGGCCCGCCGGCGAGCAACTGGCTCTTGAACAGGGGCACGACCGAACCCGAAGATCCCAGGACGTTTCCGAACCGCGTCGTCATGAAGCGCGGGGCATCGGGATCGTCCACGCCGCACAGGTCGAGCGACTGGGCATAGAGTTCTCCCACACGCTTGCTCGCCCCCATGATCCCGACCGGGTTCACGGCCTTGTCTGTGCTGACCTGCACCATCGCGCGGGCACCGAATTCGCAGACGGCATCGGCAACGTTCTTAGTCCCGATGATATTGGTATGGGCACCGGCGCAAGGATTGGCCTCGGCAATCGGCACGTGCTTGATCGCCGCCGCATGATAGACGATCGCGGGCTTGAAGCTCTCGAACACGCGCCTGACTTCCGCGAAATTCCTTACGTCGCACAGCGAAACGCCAAGCGGCAGTTCGGGGAAGGCTTCGCGCACCTGTCGCTCGATAGTGTAGAGATTGAATTCGCTGTGATCGAGAAGGACGAGCTTGGCCGGCTTGAACGCCGCCAGCTGCCTGGCCAGTTCTCCACCGATGGTGCCGCCGGCACCCGTCACGAGGATCGTTTCGCCAGCGACCTGCTTGGAAATCGTCGCTTCCCGCAGCTCGAATTCGCGCCTTCCGAGAAGATCGGTCGTAGAGAGCTTGTCCAGCGCTGCCGGGCTCTTGCGACCGAGCAGGTGCCCCCAGTCGTCTCCGACGCGCACGATCTCGATTCCGAGGTCGCGTGTGCGGCGCGTTATCGATGCGACGGCGCGCGGGCTGAGGTTGATCGCATCGTCGCACATGATGATCGTGTCCGGTCGCCGGCCGCGCTCTTCCAGCGTGACGACTGCGGATAGCAGATTTTCCGGGAAGCCGAGAACCGGAACTCCGCGGACCAGCGAGATCGGCCCATCTGCCTCGGGCAGGAGGATGCCGACCACGTGAATGGGCGAGTTCCGGTCCATCCGGGTGATGCGGATCATGGAATCCACCCAGTCGGCCCGGCCGACCAGAACGACCTTCTCCTTGTTCGTCAGGTCAGGCGACGACGCATCCCGCTTGAAGTTGAAGAACGGAAGGCGGACGACGGCGCGCCGGGACATGCGCATCAGTTGCATGATCAACAGCGAAAGACAGAAATGGAGCGTCGCCAGGATGAGGAACTGGCCGAGGTTCACCGGCTCGAAGACCAGCCAGATTGCGGTCCACAGAAGCCCGATGACCACGGCGATGTTCATCGCCAGGACAAGGCAGTCGGCGAGCGAGGTGAACCGCCAGTTGCGCTTGTAGAGACCGCTGACAAGCAGGATGAGAACGGCGACCGCACTGCCCGCGACCGCGAAGAGCGGGAGGGTGAGGAATTCGACCTGGGTCTCGATGCGATCCTGGAGAAGCGGCATGATCAGCAGGAGAGCACCGCTGATGGCGGCAAAATCGAGGGTCATCACGCCGACGAGGCGAATGATCTTCTTCCAGCGAAATGCCGAAGCCATGCCAAAGCGCGAGGCAAAGTAACGCGATAGACGAGTCAGCCGACCGGCGCTGTCATCGACGAAGTTGTCGGACACTTCGTTTGCATCGTTTTCGGCAAGCTCTGTGTAGCCTGTCTTAGTTTGCGCCATGTGTTGGCCTTTCCCCTTGCCAAACAAAACTCTGGGATCTTCTCGATACTCCGATTACCCGCTCCCGGGCGCGTCTGCACTTGCGCATCGTAGCATCAGCCATAAGGGCCTGCGGATCAGTATCTCTCCCCCACAGGAGATGGTGATTGCACCAAAGGGATAGGGTTCACGCTCTCGGAAGAGGGTGCTGCCTTCTCCCGAAAGCTCCCCTATCCTTCAAACTTGAAGCAACTGATCTTTCGCCGATCAGACCGAATACGGTTTTCCTTTCGCTGCCGAACCGGGCAGGGAAGGTGCCGTAGTTCAACGCGTTCGACAGGAGCACAGCATTGAAAGTTCTGGTGCTTTCCAGCCTGGCCTTTTCCCTGATCAATTTTCGCGGGAAATTGCTCGAGGAAATGCGGAACGCGGGGCACGAAGTGGTCGCGGTCGCGCCTGACGAGGACCGGAGAGTTCGTGCCAGGCTCGAGGAAATCGGCGTCGGCTTCAGAACCGTCTCGATGGCTAGGACAGGCACGAACGTGTTGTCCGATCTGCGCACCATCCGGGACTACGTGAAGCTGCTCCGCGAAGAACGGCCGGACGCGGTGGTCGCCTACACGCAGAAGCCGATCATCTACGGGGGCATTGCCTGCCGCATCGTCGGCGTGAAGCGGTATTACGCGCTCATGTCCGGCCTCGGCTACCTGTTCAGCGAGGCCGCATCGGACCGGCGGATGCTCAAGCGCCTGTTCTGCCAGTTGTACCGCGCTGGCCTGAAGGGCGCGAAGAGGATCTTCGTCTTCAATTCCGACGATCGTCCCGACATGATCACGGCCAATATCGTCGACAGGTCTTCGCCCGTCGTCGAAGTGCCTGGCTCGGGCGTCGATCTCGACCGGTTTCAGCACGCTCCGCTGCCGGAAGGTCCGATCCACTTCCTGATGATCGGGCGGCTCATGCGAGACAAGGGAGTGTGGGAGTTTGCCGAGGCTGCGGCCGATATTTCATCGCGGCACGAAGGCGTCCGCTTCAGCCTCATCGGTCGACCCGAGCCAAGCAACCCCACCGGGCTGAACGAGGCCGACATTTTGCGGCTGGAAAGGGAATCGCCTGTCGAAGTGATACCCGAGACCGACGACGTGCCGGCTTTCCTCGCAAGCTGCCACGTGTTCGTTCTCCCGACCTATTACCGCGAAGGCCTGCCGCGAACCATTCTCGAGGCGCTTGCGGTTGGCCGCGCCGTGGTCACCACCGACACCCCCGGCTGCCGCGATGCCGTGACCGATGGGGTAAACGGCTTTCTGGTGGCTCCCCGCGATGCGAAGAACCTCGCACGGGCGATGGAGAATCTGGTTACGGAACCGGGTCTCGTTAAGCAGATGAGCGACCGATCGCGAGGACTGGCGGAAGAGGTCTACGATGTCAGGAAGGTCAATGCGCTTCTGATGAAGGAGATGGAGCTTCTGGGGAATGGCAGGGCGAGCGCCGATATCCCTGACCGGTCCGTGACCACACCGCCCGGCCGGCCAGGCGCTTTCCAGGGGGCGAAATAGGCCAATGAAGATCGCACTCGTCGGAGCGGTGGAGGGATCGTTGCGTGCGCTTCGCGCGATGATTGCCGAAGGCGTACCGCCTTCGCTGGTCGTCACCTTGACCGAGGACCTGTCGAAACGGCATTCGGATTTCGTCGACCTCGAGCCCACGGCCACGGAGCACGATATCCCGGTCCTGCGCGTGCGGAATGTCAACGATGCGGATTCGATCGCGGCCATTCGCGATGCATCTCCGGAATACATCTTCATTGTCGGCTGGTCGCAGATCTGCGGGCCCGAGTTCATGCAGCTCGCGCCCGGGCGGATGATCGGTTACCACCCCGCTGCCCTGCCTCGCCTGAGGGGGCGGGCGACCTTGCCCTGGACCATCCTGAACGACGAGAAGATCACCGGCGGCAGCCTGTTCCTGGTGGATGACGGTGTCGATACGGGCGACATTCTGGAGCAACGCTTCTTTCATGTCGCCCCGCGCGAGACCGCGCGCACCCTCTACGACAAGCACATGCTGGCACTGGAATCGATGATCCGGGCCGCCCTTGCCTCGCTTGCCGCGGGAGAGCCTGTGTTCACGAAGCAGGACGAGGCATGCGCCACCTATGCTGCCAGGCGCCGGCCGGAGGACGGGAGGATCGACTGGACCGCTCCCGCACGGGAGGTCGACCGACTGATCCGAGCGGTTGGCCGGCCATACCCCGGGGCATTTACCACCTATTCCGGAAAACAGCTAGGGATCTGGCGCGCGAATTTCGTCGATCACCACGCCTATCACGGGATCGCCGGTCAGATCGTGGACGTGAAAGGCGACGGGTTCGATGTCCTGACAGGAGCCGGGTTGCTCCGCGTCGAGGAGTGGGAAGGGGAGGGGATTACCTCGATCCGCAATCATGAAGTATTGGGACGATAATGAAGAACAATCTCGCTCACCTGGGAAAGACGCTCATCGTAGCTCCGCATCCCGATGACGAAGTCCTGGGATGCGGCGGAACCATGGCTCGCCTTGCCGACAGCGGGCAGGAAGTTAACGTCGCCATCGTGACACGGGGCTACGAACCGGCCTTTTCCGAGGAAGGCGTTGCGAAGGTACGTTCGGAACTGGCGGAAGCGCACAAGGTTCTCGGCGTGACGCAATGCCATTTCCTCGATCTGCCCGCGGCGGCTCTCGATACCTTGCCCGGAGCTGAGCTCAATGCGGCGATCGGCGGATTGGTTCAGACGATTGCGCCCGATACCCTCTTCCTGCCGTTCCTTGGCGACATTCACCGCGATCACCAGCTGATCTTCACCGCGGGCCTGGTCGCCGCGCGGCCGAGAAGTGCCGATGTCCCACGCAGGATCTATGCCTACGAGACTCTTTCGGAAACGAACTGGGCCGCACCGGGGCTGACGGAGATCTTCGCGCCGAACGTCTATTTCGACATCAGCGAGACCATCGAACGGAAGCTGGAAGCCTTTTCCTGCTTCGCCAGTCAGGTAAAGCCTTTCCCCGATGAGCGTTCGCTTAAGACAATCGAGGCGCTCGCGACCGTAAGAGGGTCGACCGTTTACCTACCATCAGCGGAAGGATTCATGCTTCTAAGGGAAATTTGCTAGTAACCCAGAATAGTCACAAAATGACACACCCTCTGATCGTCCAGCTTTAGGACTCGACGAATCGTCCCCCCTTTGGTTATTATGAGCACATAACAAGAGATAAGGATTGGGACGGTCTTTAGGCGAAGCGGGCGAGGTAGGAGCCCGGTCGACTAACGGCGCGTTTCATTCGGGTCGCAGGCGAACCACTCAAGGGGGTAACTTAAAATGGTTAACAGCTCGCCCGTCTCTGTTGCTATCGTGAGCGACAACACGCTCGCACGAGAAGGATTGCGACGGATCCTCGAAGGTGACGAACTCACTGTCGTGGAATCGCATGCGTCGAGCCGAGGCTTGGCCAATTCCCAGGAGCGCCGCGCAAGGCCCTCGATCGTGATCATCGATAACGGCACCGACCAGTGCGACGTCGCCGAGGTAGAAGCGTGTCAGCGCGCCTTGCCGGATGCGAAAGTGGTCGTCCTCACCGACGACTTCAACTTCGACATGATGTTCGAAGCCTTCAAGGCGGGCGTCGACGCCTACATCGTCAAGCGGATCGACTGCGAAGCGTTGATCGGTTCGCTCAAGCTCGTGCATCTTGGCGAGAAGGTAATGCCGAGCGAGCTTGCCAGCGGTTTTCCCGCGCGCTGGACGGGCAGGGTGCTGCCTTCCATGCCCGAACGCGAGGCGATCGCCCAGCTTTCCGAACGCGAGATCGAGACGCTGCGGTATCTTATCCTGGGGTCACCCAACAAGGTCATCGCGGGTCATCTCGACATCAGCGAGGCGACCGTGAAGGTCCATGTGAAGGCGATCTTGCGCAAGCTCGGCGCCCAGAACCGCACGCAAGCGGCAATCTGGGCGGTCAACAACGGTATCGAGCTCAATCAGCCGGATATGATCGCCGCCAACGAGGCGGACCGGGTGAAGTCGGAAAGCCACGCGGGCACCGCCATCGCAAGATAGGGTCAGGTCCGTTCGCGTCGGCGGTTCTCTAGCCGTGCATTCCGACCAGGCAGGCTAGCTGCTCGCTGGCGAGCACCACGCGCTGATTATGCCATCGTCCGACTGGCGAAAGCCGAGCAGCCTGTAGCCTCTGGCACCCTTGGTCTGCTCGAACTCGTAAGCCCAATCCGCAAGCTCATCGAGAGACGGATTTAATCCGATCACGAGCTCCTCGATGGCCGATTCATCGCTTCTGATGGGCAGGAAGGGACGCGAGCTGAGAAGAGCGGCGCTCACCGTTCCCTTCGATACGGGTTTCACGAATTCTGCTCCATAGGAATTCTCATTGTTCCAGACGATGCGGGCTTCCGCCGATCCCACGAGGGGCAGTTCGACCGTCAGCAACTCGCCGATCTCGAACTCCGTATTGCTCGTGAGTTTCAGGCCGGTTTCAGACAGGTCGTGGATCAGCGTGCGTGACTGGGCGGACGTACTGGCGACGTCTGCAGACAGCCTGATGGTGCACCGGACGGAGCCGCGCTCATCTTTCAATATTTGAGCAATAAGCGGCTGGCGAGACGCTGCCATGAAACGCTCTCACTTCTCCTTCGTGACGCGGACCCCTGCAATCGCCTTATTCTGCCTAATCTCGACGCGTAAAGCATCTTCGTCGCTAATTTGGCACACCTCGTCAGCAATCGCAGCTTTCATAGCGAGTCTTCCACAATTTGGAAGCTGACTTGGAACTCCCGACAAGTACCTATCCACGGATTTTAGGGCTCGCAGCGTGCCCGGAGCGTCCGATCAGCGACGGCGGACGCAATTTTCTGCAAAGATGTTTGATACCTGGTCCGACTTGGTCTTATCGTGGCGACAAACGATAAATAAATACCGGGAGTTCGGATCATGCGTATCGCAACGGCTATTGCCGCGGCCCTTCTTGTCCCCATCGGCGCAGGCACGGTCGCCGCGCACCATTCCATGTCCATGTTCGACAGCTCCCGCGAAGTGAGCGTGACTGGCACGGTAACGCAGTTCCAGTGGTCGAACCCCCACGCCTACATCCAGATGGTTTCCACCGATAGCGACGGCAACGAAGTGGAATGGAGCATGGAGATGGGTTCGCCCATGTATCTCTACGCACGCGGCTGGCGCCCGCGCACGCTTCGCCCGGGTTCGGAGATCACGGTGCGCGCCTACCCGCTGCGCAACGGCCGGCCCGGCGGCGTCGTTCTGGATGTCGTCGATGCCCGGGGCAACGAGATCGGGACGAACCAGTGATGCGGGCTCTTGCGGCGACAACCGCCCTCGGTCTCGCGCTGGCGGCGACACCTGCGCTGGCCGACCATCATGAAGACCAGTCCGAACGCGTCGAGAAATTTGCCGAGCTGCCCTACTGGCCGGGCTACTGGGTGAGCGAGGAACAGGCGGGCACCACCATCGGAGGTATCGCGCCATCCATTCTCGAAGCTCGCGAAACGGGCGAATTTCCCGACAACTACATGAACCTGCGCGGAGCAAACGCGTCGTGGAACGAGGAGGGCCAACGCCGCCTGGAGGAAGCGCGGGCCATCAACGCCGGGCGCAAGGCGACGGGCTGGGGCTTTCCGATGATGATGAACGCGGCCACGCCGATCCAGTTCACCATCACGCCCGAGGAAGTGCTGATCGTGAACGCCTACAGCGAAGTGCGCTTCGTCTATACCGACCGCGAGATGCCAGACGAATTCGACCTGTGGCCCACGGTGCGCGGCACCTCGGTGGGGCACTGGGAAGGCGACACCCTGGTGATCGAGACGATCATGGTGCGTTCTCCCATCGAGTACTTCCACGGCGCGCCACCGTTTTCGGAAGAGGCGCGCTATGTCGAGCGTCTCCGCATGGAAGGCGACAGGCTCGTGTCCGATGTCACCATCACCGATCCCGTAACCCTCACCGAACCGTTCGTGACGCAGGTCAGCTGGGTCAGGGACGAGGGCTTCGACCGCATGATCGAGATCGACTGGGACAACGATCGCACGGGCGTTGACGAGAACGGCGTGAACACGATCGAGGACGAGGTGGTGGAATGATCTGGTCTCTTATCTGCCTTGCGGCCCTGTCTCTGGCCACGGCGGTCTCCGTCGCTGCGCAGGACCTGCTTCCCGGCGAGGAAGCCGTGGACATCGTCGCCATCGAAGACGTGGTTGCCGGCGACGCGACGTGGGAAATCGCCTGGTCCGGCCCGATGACGGCGGACGGCATGACTACCGCGCCTGATGGCCGGCTGCTGTTTGCGCAGGAACAGAGCAATGCCGTCTGGTCGCTCTGGCCCAACGGCCGGGCTTTCGTGGAAGTGCCCTATGTACTGGGCGCAGGGGCCGCTTCCTCTGCGCCCGACGGTAGCCTGCTGGCGGTGGAGCGCGGTTGCACCGATCCCGGCCTGAATGAACTGGAATGCAGCCGGCCCAGTGCACTGGTGCAGCTGCGGCCCGAACGCCGCGTGATTGCAGACGGCATGGCCGACGGCAGCACGCTCGGTCGCCTCAACGATCTTCATGCCGATGGTCAGGGCGGGGCATGGGTCACGCAAGGGAACCTCTGGCATATCGACGGGCAGGGCAACGTCACCCTGGTGTACGAGCCGGAGGCCTTCACCAACGGGGTGGTGACAAGCCCCGATGGCTCACGGCTCTATGTGACAGACATGCGCACGATCCGTGCCTTCGATCTGGACGCCGAGGGCAATCCCTCGAACGGGCGGGTCTTTGCCACGCTGGACGAGGACACCGAAGGCTTTGGCGGCGATGGAATGGCGGTCGATGCCGCGGGTCGTCTCTACGTCACCGGCGATGCGGGCGTGTACGTTTTCGCGCCCGATGGGGCGAAGCTGGGCGTGATCCCGGTGCCGCGCCGTTCGATAACCTTGTCCTTCGCCGGTCCGGATCGGCAGACGCTCTACGTCGGCGCCATGGGAGCGGTGACGCCCGCGGGCGAGCCTTGGGAAACGCCCGAAGGCGTGCGCAACGTGGCGATGACGGTCTACAAGCTGGACATGCTTGCCAGCGGCAACTGACCGGCGGTTACCAATAGTTCTCGCTGGCGATGGCGGCGCCTTCCGCCAGCGCGGCCAGCTTCGCCCAGACGATCTCGGGGTCCAGGCTGTTGCTGCCGGCATGGACCGAGAAGCCGCAGTCGACACCCGCCATCACCCGCTCGCGCCCCAGCAGGTCGGCATAGCGACCGATGCGCTGGGCGATCAGCTTCGGATGCTCGATATAGGGGCTCTGCGGCTCGATCATGCCGGGGCACAGCACCTTGTCGTCGGGCAGCGGGTTCGCCTCGAAATAGGCGAATTCGTGCGCATGACGCGGGTTTGCGCCTTCGAGAAGAACGGTCTGCGGCTTTGCCTGCCAGACGATGTCGGCGATCAGCGCAAGGTCCACATCGCAGTGGTGCGGGCCGGGGTAGTTGCCCCAGCAAAGATGCATCCGGCACTGCTCCGCCGGAATGTTCTGCAGCGCGTGGTCGAGCGCCGCCACGTTCATGCCGATGCGCTTGCGGAAATCCTCGTCCGATAGCTGGGTGAACTGCACGTGGCGGCCCATGGCGAGGTCCGGGCAATCGACCTGCAGGGCGATGCCCGCCGCGGCGATGGTTTCGTATTCATGCCGCAGCCCTTCGGCGAGGGCGAAAACGTATTCCTCGTCGCTGGCGTAGTACTGGTTGGGGAAGAACAGCGCGGTTACGCCGGGGCTGGCTGCCGACATGAAGGTGGCGTGGCCATCGGCCAGCCGCACCAGCCGTTCGGCATCCTTTCGCGGCGCGTCCATGTCGATCACCTCGATCGGGCCGGTGCACGCGGGGGCGGAGCGCTTGGCCCGGCCCTTGTTGCCGAACACCTGCGCCTTCGCGCCGGGAAAGTCCTCAAGGTCCTGGAACTCGTACTGTCCGGCCTCTCCGCCAAAGCCAGAAAGCCGATGCTTGATGTAGGTGGCGTAACTCGGCTTCGACATCTCGCCGTCGTTGATGACGGCGATGCCCGCCTGCTTCTGCCGGGCCACGACCTCCGCCGTCGCCCGCTCGATAGCCTCGTCCAGCGCGGCCTGGTCGACGCTGTCCCCGCCTTCGCGGGCGAACATCAGGTCCAGCAGGTATTCTGGGCGAGGAAGGCTGCCCGTGTGCGTCGTGACGAAGCCGTTCACGAAAGCTCCTCACGCACGATGCGAGCGCCATCGGCCATGGCCTTCATCTTGGCGAAGGCGACATCGCGCGGCAGGTATTTGAGGCCGCAGTCGGGCGCCACGATCACGCGCTGCGCATCGACATGGGGCAGGGCCTTGCGGATGCGCCGGGCAACCGTTTCGGGCGTTTCCACATCGTGCGTGGACAGGTCCAGCACGCCCAGGATGATGGTCTTGTCCGGCAGGCTTTCCAGCACCGTGCAATCGAGGTTCTGCTGCGCCGTCTCGATGCTGATCTGGTCGACAGCGGAGCCTTCCAGTTCGGGGAGGAAGGAATAGCCCTCGGGCCGCTCATGGATCAGCGCCGCGTAGCCGAAACAGATGTGCAGGGCCGTCGTGCCTTCCACGCCTTCCAGCGCGCGGGCCAGCGCTTTCAGGCCGTAGGCGCGCGCGGCATCGGGGCGGGCCTGCATGTAGGGCTCGTCAAGCTGCACCACATCAGCGCCGGCGGCGTGCAGGTCCTTGATCTCCTCGTTCACCGCGGCGGCATAGGCCAGTGCCAGGGCCTCGGGATCGCCATAGTGATCGTCCTGCGCCTGCTGGCTCATGGTGAAGGGGCCGGGGACGGTGATCTTGATCGGCTTGTCGGTAAAGCGGCGCATGAATTTGACGTCGTTCACCTGCACCGGGTGCTTCCGGCTGATCGCACCAGACACGCGCGGCACCGGCACCGGCTCCCCGCTGCGATCCAGCGCGGTGCCGTGGTTCTCCATGTCGATTCCGTTCAGCGCCGTGGCGAAGCGATTGGAATAGCTCTCTCGCCGCATCTCGCCATCGGTGATGATGTCGAGCCCGGCGGCCTCCTGCTCGCGGATGGCGACGATGGTGGCATCGTCCCATGCCTGCTGAAGCAGGTCCGGCTCCACCTTCCACAGTTCCATGGCGCGCGTGCGCGGCGGGAAGCGGCCTGCCAGCTTCGCCCGGTCGATAAGCCAGTCGGGCTGCGAATAGGAGCCGACCAGCGATGTGGGAAGCAGCATCAGCCGGCTTTCGCCAGCTCGGACGGGCGCACATCGTTGTTGGGCGAATGATCGCCCGCCAGCCAGCGCTTCAGTTCCGAATGGGCATCCTTCTTGCGAAGCTCGTTGATCTGGTCGGCGTGCTCGGCATCGCAGCAGAATTCCACGATCATGCCGTCCGGATCGACGACATAGACGCTGCGGCAATAGCCGTGTTCCAGCACGTAGGTCTGCGGCAGTTCGATGCCCGCATCGGCAATGCGCTTCTCGATCTCGGCCTGCGCTTCCTCGTCGACGTTCAGCGCGATGTGGCGGAACGGGCTTGCGGCGAGCTCGGGGCCGAATTCGGCCTGGTCGTCGTCATGGGCGAACTGGAAGAATGCCAGCGCGCTGCCGTCTTCCATTCCGAAGAAACAGTGGCAATAGGTGCGCTCCTTGCCAAACAGCTCCTCCTGCTCGCACCAGGTCGCGACAAGCGGAAAGCCGAGAATGTCTTCGTAGAAATGTCGCGTCTTCTCGAGATCCTTCGAGACATAGGCGGTATGGTGCAGACGATTTGGCAGGTGGCCCATTTCTTCTCTCCCTCCGGGCCGACTCTCGGGCCCCTTTTCTCGACTGTATCAAACCGCGCGAAGGTCGCAAATGCGGCTTAGCGCCCGAGAATATCCTTGTTGTGCTGACCCAGTTCGGGGGGCGGGCTGACGCTGTCCTCTATCTCGCCGTCGAAACGGATGGGATTGCGGATCGTGCGGAAGGTGCCGCGCTGGCCTTCGCCGCTGATTTCCAGCCGGTGATGCTTCGCCAGGTCGCCATCCAGCACTTCCTTCGAACTGAAGACGGGAGAATGCGGCACTTCGCATTCGGCCAAGCGATCGGCCCAGTAATCGCGCGGCTTTTCCGCAAAGAGCGGAGCGAGGAATTCGATCACCTTCTCGTAGTTCTCGATGCGCGCCTCGCGGCTTTCGAACTCCGGCCTTTCCAGCATGTCGGGCTGGCCGACTGCCGTGGCGAGGTTCTCCCAGAACTTGGGCGGAGAGGACATGTGCAGCGCGATCCAGCCACCGTCCGAACATTGAAAGACGTAGGATTGCGAGACGTGCGGGCGGCTCCACGGTCCCATCACCTCGTCCACGCTGAGATAGTGCGTGAAGTCGTCGAGATTGAAGTGGGCCATGGCCTCGAACATGGACGTCTCCACCTTGCGGCCCCTGCCGGTCTTCTCGCGCTCGTAGAGCGCGGCGAGCACGCCGTAGGCGGTGTAGAACCCGGTCACCGCGTCGCCGATGGCAGGGCCCACGACGCGCGGATTGCCGGGGTTCACCAGCAGGCGCAGGAAACCGCTGGCCGCCTGGCTGACGGTATCGAATGCCGGGCGATCCTTCCACGGCCCGTCGTTCCCGAAGCCGGAGATATCGGCATAGACGAGGCGCGGATTGATGCCCTGCAATCGCTCGGCATGAACATGCAGCCGCTCGGCCACGCCAGGGCGGAAATTCTGGATGAAGACGTCGGCGGTCTTCACCAGCTCGTCCAGCGCCTCCAGGTCCTCCGGGTTGGCCTTGGTGTTGAGCTCGATGCTCTTCTTGTTGCGATTGTAGGTCTGGTAGTGGGGCGAATAGAGGTCGCCCTTGAAGGCCCGGAATGGATCGCCGGTCTCGGGCATCTCCACCTTGATGACTTCCGCCCCCAGGTCGGCCAGCAGCATGCCTGCCGCCGGTCCGGTGATGAAGGTGCCCATGTCGAGCACGCGTATGCCTTCGAGCGGTCTGGCCAATCGATCTCTCCCTTGCGTCAGCGTGGCATGGCTATAGGCAGGTCGCACAGGCTGCAACAGGAGACAGGCTTTGCGCACCAGCAAGCAGGACACAGGCTATTCGGCAATCTGCACGTCGGACGCCACTTCCATCACCGTGCGCGGGCGCGACCTGTGCGAGGACCTGATCGGCAAGGTCGACTTCTCCAGCTATTTCTGGCTGCTGGTGACGGGGCAGGAGCCCGACGAGAACCAGAGCTTCTTCCTCAACGCGACGCTGGTGGCGCTGGCGGAGCACGGCATGGTGCCCTCGGTTGCTGCTGCGCGCATGACATTGGCCGCCGCGCCCGAAGCGGTGCAGGGCGCTGTGGCCGCCGGCATCCTGGGATGCGGATCGGTGGCGCTGGGCAGCGCGGAGATTGCCGGCAGGTTCTACGCCGAATGCGTGGCGGACCAGCGCGAGACCGGCGATCCGGTGGATCAGGTGGCCGTGCGCAACATCGAACGCTGGCGGCAGCACACGAAGGCCGTGCCGGGTTTCGGCCACTGGCAGCATGTCGAAGGCGATCCGCGCGCGCTCAGGCTGCTCGAGCTGGCGGACGAGCGCGGTGCGAGCGGGGAGCACGTGGCGATGGTGCGGGCGTTGCAGGCGGCCCTGCCGGAAACGATCGGGCGGGACCTGCCGGTGAACGTCAACGGACCGATCCCGGCCATCCTACTCGATATCGGCTGGCCGCTGGCGGCCTTGAAGGGCATCGGCCTGCTGTCGCGCACCGGCAGCCTGATCGGCCATCTGGCGGAAGAGGCCGAGCGCCCGGTGGGCTTCATCATGAGCGGCGCAGCGTCCGCCGCCATCGAGTATGACGGAAAGCCTTCGAATAGCTGACAATTCCCGATGGTGATTGGTTGCAGTAGCTACCAGTTTGCGTAAGGGTGCCCGCTTTCCAAACCAGAGGGCCGCACATGATCCGCAAACTTCTTCTCCTCACGTCCACCTGCATGCTGGCCACCGCGACCGCCGCGCAGCAACCCGATGCGACGGGAGAAGAAGCCGAGTGGGACGTCAACAATCCGCCGGGGGTGGAGATTGCCCAGGTGCCGATCCGCGTGGACGAAGGCACCTGGATGGATATCGACGTGTCGCCCGACGGCCGCACGGTCGCCTTCTCGCTGCTGGGCGATATCTACACCATGCCGATCGGCGGCGGCACGCCGACGCGGATCGCGGAAGGCCTGGCCTGGGAAGTACACCCGCGGTTCTCGCCCGACGGCAGCCGCATCGCCTTCACCTCGGATCGTGGCGGCGGCGACAACATCTGGATCATGAACGTCGACGGCAGCGACAAGCGGCAGCTGACCGACGAGACCTTCCGTCTGCTCAACCAGCCGACCTGGTCGCCCGACGGCCGGTTCATCGCGGCGAAGAAGCACTTCACCACCGGTAGGTCGCTGGGGACCGGCGAAGTGTGGCTCTACCACGTCAGCGGCGGCAGCGGCATCGCACTGGTGGAGCGGGCCAACGAAGATCTGCAGAAGGAACTGGGCGAGCCGATCTACGCCTCCGACGGCAGCGCGATCTACTACACCCGCAACATCACGCCGGGTAACACCTTCATCTACGCTCAGGATTCGAACACCGACCTGTTCAACATCGAACGCTACGACCTGGAGACGGGCGAAGTGACGACCGCCGTCAGCGGGCTTGGCGGCGCGGTTCGTCCGACGCCTTCGCCCGACGGCCGCATGATGGCCTTCGTGCGGCGCGAGAACACGCGTTCGCAGCTCTACGTCAAGGACATGGAAACCGGCGAGGAGCGGATGATCTATGCCGACCTCGACCAGGACGTGCAGGAGACCTGGGCCATCACCGGGGTCTATCCGAACATGGACTGGACGCCCGATAGCCGGTCCATCGTGTTCTGGGCGGGCGGCAAGATCCGCCGCGTGAACGCCGACGGCACGGGCGCCGCCGAAATCCCGTTCGCCGTGGACGATACGCGTGGCATCCTTCCGGCGCCGCATCCGGTCATTCCGGTGGCAAGCGATACGGTCGATGTCACCATGGCGCGCTTCGCGGAGGTTTCGCCCGATGGCGATACGGTGGTCTTCGAAAGCCTGGGGCGTCTCTACACCATGCCCGCATCGGGCGGCACCATGCGGCCGCTGACGGGCGAGACGGACGCTCTCGAACTCTTCCCCAGCTGGTCCCGCGACGGCGATTCCATCGTCTACGTGCGCTGGACGGACGATGGTCTCGGCGAAATCCGCACCATCGGAAGCAACGGGCGCGGCGCGCGCACGCTCACCAGCGCGCCGGGGCACTACACGCGCCCGCGCTTCTCGCCCGATGGGGATACCGTGGTCTTCGAAAAGGGAGAGGGCGGCTACCTGACGGCTCCCGAATATTCGGAAAATCCGGGCATCTACCGCGTATCAACAAGCGGCGGGCAGCCCGAACTGGTGATACGCGGCATGCTCAACCCGCATTTCGGTGCGAGTAGCGACCGGGTCTTCATGACCGGGTCCGAAGACGGCCAGCAGACTCTCGTGTCCACCGATCTCGACGGCAACGACGCCCGCACCCATGCTAAGGGCGAGCTGGTGACGAGCTATCACGTCTCGCCGACGGGCAATTACGTCGCTTTCAGCGAGAACTACGATGCCTTCGCCATGCCCCTGATGCCGGGCGGACAGACCGTGACCATCTCCAGCGACGCGAAGAACCTGCCGGTTGTCGAGGTGTCGGATTCCGGCGCGCATTACATCCACTGGTCGGAAGGCGGCGACACGCTCAACTGGTCGCTCGGGCCCACGCTCTACTCCGCTTCGCTTGCCTCGATGTTCGACAACGCCCCTCCTGCAACGGACGAGGACGGCGACGACGCGGGATTTCAGCAGCCCGAAAGCGGCGTCTCCATGCTGCGCACGGTCGAGGCGGACCGGCACGAGGGAAGCCTGGCCATTACAGGCGCGCGCGTCATCTCCATGGCCGGCGAGGACGGCGGCATCATCGAGAATGCCACGATCCTGGTCGAGAACGACGTGATCGCCGCCATCGGCCAAGCGGGTAGCGTCACTATCCCGTCGGGCACGCCCACGATCGATGCCACGGGCCAGACGATCATTCCGGGCCTGGTCGATGCCCATGCCCACGGCTCCTACGCCGCTTCCGAGGTGGTGCCGCAGCAGAACTGGAACCTCATCCAGATGCTGGCGCTGGGGACCACCACGATCCACGATCCGTCGAGCAACACACCGTTCTTCGTCGCGGAAGACATGCAGCGGGCCGGCATGATCCTTGGCCCACGCATGTTCAGCACAGGGCGCGTCATCTACGGCGCGCGCAATCCGAGCGGTTATGCGCAGATCGACACGCTGGAGGACGCCCTCGATCACGTTCGCCGCCTGAAGGCGGAAGGCGCGCCGAGCGTGAAGAACTACAACCAGCCCCGCCGCGATCAGCGGCAGATGGTGGTGGAAGCCGCGCGGCAGGAAGACATGCTGGTGGTGGCCGAAGGCGGATCGCTGTTCGGCATGGACATGAACCTGATCGCCGACGGAAACTCGACGCTGGAGCACAACGTGCCGGTTATGCGCCTGTACGAGGACGTGCTGCAGTTCTTCAGCCAGTCGAACACCAATTACACCCCCACCCTGGTGGTGGGATACGGTGGCCTGGCAGGCGATCCCTACTGGCGGCAGGCGACCAACGTGTTCGAGCAGCCGCTGCTGATGGCGCACACGCCGCCCGCCCTTCTGCGTGCCCAGACGGCCCGGCGCACGACCGCGCCCGAAGGTGATTTCGTGGATGACGACATCGCGCGCGAGGCCGCTCGCCTTGCCGAGCGTGACGTGCTGGTTTCCATCGGCGCGCACGGCCAGCAGGCCGGGATCGATGCGCACTGGGAAATCTGGTCGTTCGTGCGCGGCGGGATGACGCCGCTGGAGGCACTGCGTGCCGCCACGATCGTGCCCGCCCGTTCGCTGGGGATGGACCGCGAGATCGGTTCGCTCGAGGTCGGCAAGCTGGCCGACATGGTGATCCTTGCAGGCGATCCGCTGGAGAACATCCGCAATACCGAGCGTGTGGAAACCGTGGTGCTGGGTGGCCGGGCCTACGATGCGACGACGATGAACGAGATCGTCACCGGCGACGAGGAGCGCCGGCCCTACTGGTGGGAATAGGCGAGGGCAGGGATCGGGCGGACTAGCTTCGCCCGATCCCCCTGCGCAGCATTTCGTTGGCGATGTCGGCGATGCGCTCCGCCTGCGCGCCTTCGTCCCACACCGAATAGCGCAGTCCGAGAAACACGTTCATGCCCATCAGCGCCCAGGCGTGCGCCTCGTCCATGCCTTCGCGGAATTCGCCCGCCGCCTCGCCGCTGCGCAAGCGGTCGAGGATACGGGCCGCCGTGGTCTCGTAGTGCTCGCGAAAACTGGCGGGGTCGACGAACTCCGCCTCGTCGATGA
This sequence comes from Aurantiacibacter hainanensis, assembly GCF_036321025.1. NCBI lineage: Bacteria > Pseudomonadati > Pseudomonadota > Alphaproteobacteria > Sphingomonadales > Erythrobacteraceae > Aurantiacibacter > Aurantiacibacter hainanensis. The sequence continues at coordinate 403,498 of NZ_JAZAPB010000001.1, read as the reverse complement.
TGCGGTAGATTTCCCTGTTCTCGCGCGCGAATTCCAGAAAGGCGCGAAGGGCCGCGCGCTCCACCTCGAAAGGTGCGAGGTCGGGTGTGACGGCCTTGCCGGCATGGGCGGCGACCTGGCCGCTCATGTCCTTCACCAGCGCGCGGAAGAGCTCGTCCTTGCTGTCGAAATAGGTGTAGAAGCTGCCCAGCGCCGTCCCGGCGCGGCGGGTGATCCCGCTGATCGAGGCTTCGTGAAAGCCCTTTTCCCCGAATTCCTTGGCCGCCGCGTCCAGCAGCTTTCGCAGCGTCTGCCGACCGCGCGCGGTGCGCGGCGCCTTCGGTTCGCTGTCGGAAGCGTCAGGTTGCGGTGTTGCCATTTGGCATGGGCTAACGGCTTTCCACGACCAGCGCAAAGAATAAAGTTGAAAGGTGGTTCAACTTTCAATATTGGGCATTCCCAGAACAGATAACGTTCCGGGAGAAAATCGATGTCCAAGGCCATTTTCTGGCAATCCACTGCCTCTGCGCTCGTCCTGGGCGCGCTGGCCGTACCCGCACACGCGCAGCAGGCCGGCGATGAAGCACCGCAGGCGGAAGAAGCCGAGGCCGGCACCATCATCGTCACCGCGCGTCGCCGTGAGGAACGCCTGGTCGATGTTCCTGTGGCCGTCACGACGTTTGGCGAGCAGGAACTACAGCGGCGCGGCTCCGTCGACATCACCGATATCGCGCAGGTGACCCCCAACACGACGCTGGAGGAATCGCGCGGCACCAACTCCACCCTGTCCGCCTTCATCCGCGGCATCGGTCAGCAGGATCCGGTTTCCGGGTTCGAGCAGGGCGTGGGCATCTACCTCGACGACGTCTATCTCAACCGTCCGCAGGCCGCCGTCCTCGACATCTACGACGTCGAGCGGATCGAGGTTCTGCGCGGTCCGCAGGGCACGCTCTATGGCCGCAACACCATCGGCGGCGCGGTGAAGTACGTCACGCGTGAACTGCCCGACGAGCTCAACCTGCGCCTGCGCGGCACCGTTGGCACCTATGGCCGGGCGGAAGGCGTCGTCACCGCCTCCACCCCCGTCGCCGATGTCGTGCGCGTCGGTGCCTCGGTCGCGCGTCTCTCGCGCGACGGCTTCGGCGAAAACCTCACCACGGGTGAGGAGAACTACAACAAGGATATCTGGGCCGCGCGCGGCACTATCGAGGTGGGCGGCAATGGCGCGGACTACCTGCTGCGCTTCTCGGGCGACTATACGCGCGACAAGTCCAACGCTCGTGGCGGCCACCGACTGATCCCCGGCGCTGCCTCCGGTGCACCCGTTCTCGACGACGTTTTCGACACCCGTGGCGGTCTGACCGATCCCGACCAGGACGTGGAAGCCTCCGGCGTGGCGCTCAACGGCCGCTTCGACCTGTCGACCGCGCTCACCCTGCGCTCCATCACCGCCTATCGTGAAGACGAGAGCGCATCGCCCATCGATTTCGACGCGCTTCCTGCCGTCGACCTCGATGTCCCCGCGTTCTACCGCAACTCGCAGTTCAGCCAGGAACTGCAGCTGATCTGGGACGATGGCGGCCCGTTCACCGGCCTGCTCGGCGGCTACTACCTCGATGCGAAGGCCGACACGCAGTTCGACGTGCGTCTGTTCACCACCTTCGCCGGCTTCACCGCGTTTACCGAGGCGAACGTCGATACCGAGACTTTCGCGGTCTTCGGCGACTTCACCTATGACCTGACCGAACAGCTGAGCCTCTCGCTGGGTGGTCGCTATACCTGGGACGAACGCCAGGCCGATATCCTGCGTCAGAACTACCTGGGTGGCGGTTCGCCGGTCTTCGGCGGCGCGGGCATCCCCTTCGGCGCACCCAGCACCGATTTCCAGGGCAGCGCGGATTTCGACAAGTTCACCCCGCGCGTTTCGCTCAGCTATCAGCCGACGCCGGACCACAACCTCTACGCCAGCTATTCGCAGGGCTTCAAGGGCGGCGGTTTCGACCCGCGCGGCGTGGGCGTGAACGCGCCCTCGGCGACACCGGGCATGCCCACCGACGAAGAAGTGGCGGACTTCCTCAGCTTCGAGCCGGAATCGGTCGACAGCTACGAAGTGGGCTACAAGGGCAGCCTGCTTGACGATGCAGTCTTTGTCGCGCTGGCCGCTTTCTACGCCGAATACACCGACGTGCAGATCCCCGGTTCGGTGGCCTGCAGCGTCGGGGGTATCCAGACCTTCTGCGGCATCGTGTCGAACGCGGGTGCCGCGGAATTCAAGGGCGTGGAGTTCGAGACCAATGCCCGTCTGGGACGCGACATGTTCGCCTCCGGCGACGAGCTTCGCTTCCAGGGCTCGCTGGGCTGGATCGATGCCGAGTATACCGAGTACGTCACCAATATCGGCGGCGTGCCGACCGACGTCTCCGATTTCCGCGAAGTGCAGAACACGCCGGAATGGAGCGGCAGTGCGACAGTGGGTTACACGACCCCCGTCGGCACCGGCGATCTCTATCTCGGCACGACGGTTTCCTATCGCAGCGAGACGACGCAGTTCGAGGTTCCCAACCCGTACCTCGACCAGCCCGGCTATGCGCTGTGGGATGCCAGCATCGTCTACAACAGCGATGCAGGCTGGAGCCTCGGCCTCTACGGTCGCAACCTGACGGACAAGGAATACAAGACCTCGGGCTATACCTTCGTGGCGGCCGATTCGGTGACGGGCGAACTTCTCACGAACAACGGCCTGCCGATCCCCACGCTGGGTACGGAGGGCACTCTAACCGCCTTCTACGGCAATCCGCGTCAGATCTACCTCACGGGCACCATCGAGTTCTGATCCGCGATTGCGGACGGACTATGACGATGGACTATCGCGAGCACCGTTACCAAAGCGCGTGCGGACGGCTTGAGCTGTTCGCACGCGACTACCCCGCAGACGGCCCGCCGCTGCTGCTGATGCACGGCCTGACCCGCAACAGCGGGGATTTCGAGCCGCTGGCACGGCATCTTGCAGGTGACTACCGCCTGATCGTGCCGGACCAGCGGGGCAGGGGGCTTTCGCAGGACGATGCCGATGCATCGAACTACCGGCCCGATATATACGCCGGCGACATGTTCGCGCTGCTCGACAGCCTTGGCGTCGAGCGACCCGGCCTGATCGGCACGTCGATGGGCGGGCTGATGGCCATGGTCATGAATGCCATGAAGCCCGGCAGCTTCCCGGCCATCGTATTCAACGATGTGGGGCCCGTGCTTGACCCGGCGGGGCTGTCGCGGATCGGCACCTACGTCGGCGGCGGAGAGCCTTTCGCGGACTGGAATGCCGCGGCGCAGGCCAGTTCGGCGATCAACCGCGAAGCCTTCCCCGATTTCACCGATGCCGACTGGCAGGCTTGGGCGCGGCGCACCTGCCGCGTCCTGTCCGATGGCCGCATCGCCTTTGCCTACGACCCCGCCATTGCCGATGGATTTGCCGACATCGGCAAGGAACCGCAGCCGGACCTGTGGCCCCTGTGGGACGCGCTCGGCACGACGCCGGTGCTTGTCGTTCGCGGCGCATTGTCGGACCTGCTCGCTGCCGATACTGTCCGCGAAATGCGCCAGCGCCATCAGGGGCCGTTCGTTCATGTCGATGTTCCCAATCGCGGCCACGCCCCCATGCTTGACGAGCCGGTTGCCCTGGCGGCCATCCACGATTTCCTGGGCGAGCATGTGAAATGACCACGCAGACCGCCAGCAAGCCCGATCCCAACCGCAACGTGGTGCTGGCCATGTTGCTGGTGGTCTACATCTTCAATTTCGTCGACCGGCAGATCCTTTCGATCCTCGCCGCGCCCATCCAGGCAGAGCTGCAGCTGGACGATTCCCAGATGGGCCTGCTGGGCGGCCTCGCCTTCGCGCTGCTCTATTCCACCATGGCGGTGCCGCTGGCGGCGCTGGCGGACAGGACCAGTCGCAGCTGGGTGATCGCCGTATCGCTCGCCGCCTGGAGCGGCTTTACCGCGCTGTGCGGCCTGGCGCAGAACTTCTGGCACATCTTCCTGGCCCGGCTGGGCGTCGGCATCGGAGAGGCTGGCGGGGTAGCCCCGTCCTACGCCCTGATCGGCGACTACTTTCCCAGCGAGAGGCGGGCGACCGCGCTCTCGATCTACTCGCTCGGCATCCCCATCGGATCGGGCCTTGGCGTCCTGATGGGCGGCTATATCGCCGCGACCGTCGATTGGCGCGCGGCCTTCTTCGCAGTCGGTCTGGCCGGTGTCGTCATCGTGCCGATCTTCAAGTTCCTGGTTCGCGACAAGGCCAAGCCGAAGGTGGCGGCGGACAATCCGGGCCCGCTGCCCGAAGCGCCTACCCTTCGAGAGACGGCTGCCCTGTTGTCGCGCAAGAAGAGCTTCTGGTTCCTTTCCTTCGGCGCGGCCAGTTCATCCATGCTGGGCTACGGCATCGCGTTCTGGCTCCCCAGCCTGCTGATCCGCAGCTTCGGCTTCGATCTGGTCGAGGCCTCGCGGTTCTTCGGGGCTGTCCTGCTGCTGGGCGGCGTGATCGGCGTGCTGGCGGGCGGTCTACTGGCGGACCGGCTGGGCGGGCGCGACCGCGCCTTCTTCGCCTGGGTGCCCGGCGTCGCCTTCTTCCTGGGTGCTCCCCTGTTCGCCGCGGGCATCCTGAGCTCCGACTGGAAGCTGGCTTTCGTGCTGTTCCTGTTGCCGCAGGCTCTGGCCTATATCTGGCTCGGGCCCGTGCTTTCGGCCGTGCAGCACCTGGTCGTGCCTGCCGCGAGATCGACCGCCTCGGCGCTGTTCCTGCTGATCAACAACCTGATCGGCCTTGGCGGCGGCATCTACGCGCTGGGCGCGCTGTCGGATTTCCTCACGCCCATCTACGGCGACGAGGCCCTGCGCTATTCGATGCTCTACGGCCTCGCGCTCTACGGCCTGGCCGCGTTGCTGATGGCCCTGGCTGGCCCCGCGCTGCGAAAGGACTGGGTCGCCGAGTAGGCGAGGGGATTACCCCTCGCTTCCCGCCTGGGCCAGCAATTGCCGGGCGCGCGAGAGGTGAGGGCGGTCCACCATTCCGCCCTTGTAGCCGATGGCCCCGACACCGGGATGGGCTTCGAACAGGGCGACGATCTCGCGGGCCTCGGCAATCTCCTCCGCATCGGGAGTGAAGGCGGCATTGATGATTTCCACCTGCGCCGGGTGGATGGCCAGCATGCCGCGGAAGCCCTCGCGACGAACCCGGCGCGCGCGCTTCTCGAGCCCGTCCAGATCGCGGAAATCGCCGTGGATCGTATCGATGGCCGGGACATTGGCCGTGCTTGCGCCAAGCAGGCAGAGGCTTCGCGCGAGCTCGTAGGTAAAGCCGTAGTTGCCATGCTCGTCGGTATTGCCGGACGCGCCGATCGAATCGGCCAGGTCCTCGGCCCCCCAGGTCATTCCCACGAGGCGCGGGGCACCGGCAAAGTCGCCGCAATGGAACATGCTTCCGGCCGTCTCGGTCACTAGGATCATGACCGACGTGCTGCCCCGCTCGATGCCGTTGGCGGCCTCCAGTGCGGAAAGGTAGTTGTCGAGCACCTCGACATCCTTCCTGCTGCCGACCTTGGGCAGCATGATGCCGCCAGGCCTGCCCGGCATTACGGCGGCAAGATCGTCAAGCGTCCACGGTCCGTCCATCGGATTGACGCGCACGAACACCTTTTGGTGATCCGTCTCGTCCCGCCCCAGGAACTCGCGGACCAGGGCGCGGGCCTGCATCTTGTTCTCGTGCGCGACCGCATCCTCCAGGTCGAAGATGACCATGTCGGCGTCGCTGTCGTGGGCCTTGCCCATCTTCTTTTCGCTGTCGCCGGGGGCAAACAGCCAGGAACGCATCCGACGCTGCGGTTGATGTGACATCGATGAAGGGCCTCTCGGATCGAATGGGAATAGGCGTTGCGCAATCCTATAACGGGATTGCGCGGACAAGACCATTTCCGCGCGCAAGCAAGCGGTCTGGGGAAAGCGCTGTCCAAACAGTTCGACAGATGGCTTTGCTTGCTGGAATTGCCGCGCTAAAGATATGTCGTGGGAATGAAAATGAAGTCATCCGATCCCTCGGTCATGGACCTGATAGAGTCCAATCCGATTGCTTCCGTGGTGAGCGATCCGCGCTTGCCCGACAATCCGCTCATCGCGTGCAATCAGGCCTTCATGGACCTGACCGGCTATGGCGAGGACGAGATCATCGGTCGCAACTGCCGGTTCCTGGCAGGGCCGGGAACGGAACCGTGGCTGACGGAAACGATCCGCCAGGGTGTGCGGGATCGCAAGCCGATCATGGTGGAAATTCTCAACTACAAGAAGGACGGCACGCCTTTCCGCAATGCCGTGGTGGTCGCTCCGATCTTCGATGACGATGGCGAGCTCACCTACTTCTTCGGTTCGCAGGTGGAACTGGAAGAAGACGCCAAGGGCCCCAGCCTGACGCGCAGGGCCCGTGCGACCGAAAAGGTGAAGGAACTGTCCAAGCGCCAGCTGGAAGTGCTGCAGATGGTCGCCAGCGGCCTGCGCAACAAGCAGATCGCCTGGGAACTGGGCCTGTCTGAAAAGACCATCAAGATGCATCGCGGAATAGCGATGGAAAAACTGGGCGCGCAAAGCTCTGCGGAGATGATCCGGCTAGCTGTCGAGGCGGGTATCTAGGGCCGCCTTTAGGGCAGGCTGGGCCAAAGCCCGTATTTTATTTGCCAGCGGAAGGGCTAGATGGAACTCGCATCGTAGCCGGAAGCGGGGCCTCTCTTTCCTTCCCCCTCCGCCTCGCATCTCCTCCATCCCACACATCTCCGGCTACGATGCGCCTCACCAGGATGCGCGTCCGCTCAGCGGAACAGGCGCGGCGCGAAATCGTGCAGATATCGCCGCCAGTTGATCCACGTGTGCCCGCCATCGCTCTCGTTGTAGACGTGCTCGATACCATGTTCGTCGAGCATGCCGCGCGTCGGCGCGACGGTGCCGTAGAGAAAATCGTCGGTTCCCATCGCGTAGTAGACCAGGTCCATGTCCTCGGCTGCGCGCCGCAGAGCATCTGCATTCTGAGCGGTGTAGTTCGCAACGTCTCCATCCTGCATCCCGAGGCCCATCGAGAATATCCCGATGTGGCTGAAGACGTCGGGCCTTGGCAGTCCGAAGCGGATCGTGTGCGCGCCGCCCATCGAAAGCCCGGCCATGGCGCGGTTGTCGCTGTCGGCCAGCGTGCGGAACGTGGAGTCGATGAAAGGGATGAGATCCTGGTGCAGGTCTTCGCCGAAGTCGGTGTTGGTCAGCATGGCCGCGCCTTCCCGCGTCGGGGTATGGCCGAACGGCATGACCACGATCATCTCCCTGGCGCGGCCATCCGCCAGCAGGTTGTCGAGAATGTAGTGGGCGTGGCCCACGCTGGTCCAGCTGTCGGCTGAATCCCCCGCGCCGTGGACCAGGTAGAGCACGGGATAGCGCGCGTCTCCATCCATGTAGCCGGGCGGCGTGTAGACGAAAGCCTCGCGCTTTGCGCCCAGCGTACCGGAGACATATTCCACGCGGCTGACGATGCCGTGGGGCACGTCTTCGCGGAAGGTCTGGAAGGCTCCCTCCTCTCCCGGCATCTCGAAGGTCGAATTGATGCCGCTGCGTTCGCGGCTGAAGGTTACCGCCATGGGGTCCGGCACGCGGGCGCCGTCCACCTCGAAATTGTAGCGATAGGTGTCGGGCGCGATCGGCAGCTGCGTGGTGACGCTCCACAGGCCGGAGGCATCGCGGGTGAGGGGGAGACCACGCTCTCCTCCGCCGAAGCCGGCGGGAATGGCGGGGTCGAGGTCGTTGCTGACGACGCGCACGTTATCCGCGGCAGGAGCGCACAGCCGGAAGGTGACCCTGCCATCGGGCAGCGGCTCTACCGAAGTATAGTCGGGCTGGGCGAAAGCCCCCTGCGGCAGGCACGACTGGGGAGTTTCCTCTTGTGCAGCGGCGGGCAGGGCGGCGAAACCCAGGGCGAGGCCGGCAGTGGCCAGTAACGCGAAACGCATGGTCGTGAATTCTCCTCTCACCCGACAACGTGGCGCGATGAGCGGCGAAAAGTCAATATTCCCAAAAGGAAAGGGGGCCCTCGTCGAGGACCCCCTTGCCGTGTTCCGATTGTGTCGGAGAACTTAGTTGCCTGCGCGGCGGCGTGCGGCGGCCACGGCTTCCGTGGTCGGGTTGCCGAGCGAAAGCTCGCGACCGTTCGGGAAGCGGATTTCCGCAGCCGAGGCGCGGGTGTCGCCATCGCGTGCCTGGAAGGCGTCGACGATGATGTCGGTGCCCGCGGGCAGCGAATTCCTGTTCCAGCCACGACGCAGCAGGGCGGACGGTGCGCCGCCTTCGATACGCCAGCGCTCGGTACGTCCGTTGCGCTCCACATCGATGTGGATCCAGCTATGGGGGTTGACCCATTCGAACATCACGACCTGGCCTTCCAGCCGGATCGGGGCGTTACGATCGAACTCGGTGGCGAACGAGTGGTGCGCATAGGCACCCACGCCCGTCACAGCGAGCACGGCGCCGATTGCGGCAGCGCTGAGCTTCTTGATCTGCATGGTTGAACTCCTCGATTTAAAAACTTGTATGCTGTCAGACGGAAATACTTACGTTGACTTTGTCCGAATAGCAAATCCTACATTACTCTTCGATTAAGTCGCCGTAGAGCAGGCGCTCGGAAAACGGCACGCACTTGAATTCCAGAAGCTGCGCGTCGTCCTCTACGTGACGGTAGAGCACCATGTTCATTTCCCAGGGCTGACTGTAGATCGAAGGATCCTCGATCTCGACGTGGTAGTCGATGTGGTTTCCGCCCTCACGCAGCGTGAAGCGCTCCGTCACGGTAGCCTGGTTGGTGAGGTAGTTGCCGGCCCGGTCGAGCCAGGTCACGCCTTCCACCATTTCGCCCTCGGGCAGCTTCACCAGGCCGGGGCCCTGCGCCAGCGTGGTGACGACGAGCGTGTCGCCATCCCATTGGCCGTAGCTGGTGCCCATCCAGGTATCGATCGGCGGAATGCCGACCTCTTCCATGTGGATCACCCGGTTGGCCGAAGCATATTCGTAGACCATCAGGATATCGTCGCCGTCACCCTGCACGATCTGGAAGGGATGCGGCATGTAGGTGGCGCGCGGAATACCGGGCAGGTAGCACGCGGCTTCGGGATCGTAGTTGATCACGTTGTCGCGGTTGTACTGCAGGCGCTCCTGCGCGGCATCGTTGTAGGGGATTTCCCCGCCTTCCACGACGCCGAGCCCGGCCGGAACGGCACCGATCGCGCCCAGCAGGCGATCGCCTGCCTCCAGCGGATTGGGGCCCGCGCTGTGCGGCTCCACGTTCCAGTTGGCGCTGTTCATCACCTGCCACACGCCATTGAAGTTGGGATGGTCGCCAATGCGCTCCATCTCTTCCTGAGCTTGGGCCGGCGACGACGTCGCCGGAACCATTGCCATTGCCATGGCTACACCAGCCACAGCCGCCAGATGTTTAAGACCCCGCATATACTCTCCTCAGACCTTGCAGTTGTTTGCTACTATTCTTCGAGGGCAAAAGACACGATCTGCCCACCGGCATTGATCGCGACATATTGCCTGCCGTCACTTCCCCGATACGAGAACGGGTTGGCGTTGGCGTTACCTTGCAATTGTGCTTCCCATAGCTGCTCTCCGCTCTCCGCGTCAAAGGCGCGGAAGCGGCGATCGTTGGTCGCACCTACGAAAACCAGTCCGCCCGCCGTCACGCTGGGTCCGGCGCTGCCGGCATTTCCCAGCACCCGGCGCCCCTCGGGCAGCTCGTCGTACTGGCCCAGCGGCACGGCCCAGGCGATCTCGCCGGTGTTGGCGTTTACCGCGGTCAGCCGCGCCCAGGGCGGCTTGTAACAGGGCAGGGCAGGGCCGACGGGGCGGCCGTTGTCGTCGTACTCGCCCGACAGAGGGGCGTTGAAACTGAAGAACGGACCCTTGCCGTCCACGCTGGCGCGATCGTATTCGGGCAGCGGGCCTTCCGCGCTGGTATCGAAGGAATAGGGCTCGTCGCCTTCTACCTTTTCAACCCAGCCGACCAGCGAGGTGTCGAGCGCGTTGACATAGACCATGCCGGTGGTGGGATCGGCCGCGGGGCCGCCCCAGTTCACGCCGCCGATGCCGCCCGGCAATTGGATGGTGGAGCGCGGCGGCTGGCCTTCGGCTCGGTACATGAAGGGGGTGAACGGCCCCAGGTTCAGGAAACCGCCGGCCCGTTCCCACATGGCATAGCAGGCCTCGGAATGTTCGGGCGTGGTGTCCTCCGGCCCGACGATATCCTGATAGGTCATCTCCACCCGGCTGAGCGGCGGGGTGAGGACGGGGAAGGGCTGCGTCGGGTGATAGTATTCGCCGGGCACGTCACCGGGAGGAACGCGGCGCTCCTCCACCGGCAGCACCGGTTCGCCGTCCTGCGCATCGAGCACGTAGAACAGGCTGGACTTGCCGACGTTGGCCAGCGCCATGTGCTGCTGACCGTCGGGCGCCTGCACGGGGATCAGTGTGCCAGCATGGCTCATGTCGATATCCCACAGATCGTGGTGCACGGTCTGGAAATGCCACTTGTACTCGCCGGTTTCGGCATCCACCGCCACCACGGAGTTGCCGAAGACATTGGTACCGGGACGATCTCCGCCCCAGTAGTTGTGCGCCGGGCCGGCGATGGGCAGGTAGGCCGTGCCGGTGCTCTCGTCGACGGTGGCGGCAAAGCCCCACATGTTCGTGCCGCCGCGACCTTCGGCGCCGCCGCCCCAGGTGTCGTTGTAAGGTTCGCCTTCACCCGGCGTCGTATCGAATTCCCAGACCTTCTCGCCGGTGATCACGTTGAAGGCGCGCGGATTGCCTTCCGGGCCCTGCGGGTTTTCCAGGCTGGCCGCGCCGATGATGGCGATGTTGCCCGTGATAGTGGGCGTGCCGCTGTAGCCGGGATCGATCGCCACCGCGCCATCCTCGCCGAACGAGGCGACCGGCTGCCCGGTTTCGAAATCGAAGGCCATCAGCGTCGATCCCGCCGTCACCAGCAGGCGCGCGCCGTGGGTATCGTCTCCCGGCCAGTAGGCGAGGCCGCGCGCGGCAAAGCTGGGGGGCGGTCCGGGCCGGTCGCTGGCGGGGAACTCGTGCTCGTAGACCCACACTTCCTCGCCGGTCGCGCCGTCCAGCGCGATGATGCGGTTCTGCGCGGGGAAGTACATGACGCCGTCGATCACCAGCGGAACGGCGACATTGAATGCGCGGTAGGGATAGGCCCAGGCCTGCTGCAGGTCGGCCACGTTGGACCGGTTCACGTCCGCCAGCGGAGAGTAGCGGGTGGACGCCAGGTCGCGGTGAATGGTCTGCCAGTCGCCATCGGGCATGGCATGACCTTCGACGTGATCGTTCGCTGCCAGCGGGCCGGGGGTAACGGTGGTGCAGGCCGTGGTACAGGCAAGCAGGATGGCCAGTTTGTACGCCGCGCTGGCTTGCATCGCCGATCTCTCCCGAATCACTTCAATTGAATGACGATACCATGAGGCGGCATCGCTCTTGTTGATTCTGTCCTAAACATCCTGCATGGCTTTGACAATGCCTCGCGCCACCCGTTATCGGGCGGGTCGGGCGAGGGGCATTGCCGGGGGATGCTAAGCCTATGAAAAGGCGGGGCCTTGCAGGTCGGAAATGCCGGAAAAACAGGGATTAAGCCGCGCTGGCGGTGTCCCGAAACGGGTATCGGACGGACTGCAACACTTGGCGAACGAGGAATTGACCGCTAGCGGATTTGCGCCAGATCAAGGCGGAAACGCTCCGGACAGGATCAATCTGTCCACACAGAGAGGTTTGAGATGAGGATTATGGGGAATGGGTGATTTCTTTTTCGGATTGACGGAATGGCTGCGGACGACGTTTCTGCTCGAAACAGCCTTCTGGATCGAGACGACAGGCCTCAACCGCCTGCTGGTCGAAAACTTCTGGGCCGTGCCGATCGCACAGGTTCTGCACATCCTCGGCATTGCCGCCGGTTTTGCTGCCAGCTTGATGCTGACCCTGCGCGTCAACGACCTGGCGGGCGGCGCGCGCACGGTGCCGCAGGTTTCCGAACGCTACATTCCGTGGATCTGGTGGTCGCTGATCTGGATTGTGGTGAGTGGTTTCCTGATGCTCTGGGCGGAACCGGTTCGCAACATGATCAACGGCGTGTTCTGGACCAAGATGATCCTCGTCCTGCTGACGATCGCCATCACCATCGGTTTCCAGAACACGGCACGCGCGCAGGCGCATGCCGCTGGCCCGACGTGGAGAGCGAGTGGCGGAATGCGCGCCACCTCGTGGATCATCGTCATCCTTTGGTGCCTTGTGATGGCTGGCGGCCGCTGGATCGCCTACGCGCCGGTTTGAGGGGATTTTGAATAATGGCTTCCTACTATCCTGAACCCACGAATATCTGGGAATCGATCGAATATTCGTCTCTCGGCACGTCGATTGCCGAAAGCCTGTGGGCCTTCCCCACGCTGGAGACGATCCACGTCATCGCGCTGGTGACCGTGTTCGGCACCATCCTGATCATGGACCTGCGGCTGCTGGGCCTGGCATCGAACAAATGGGCGGTGACGCAGATGAGCAAGGATACCCTGCCGTGGACCTGGGCAGCCTTCGTGCTGGCCGCGATCACCGGCACCCTGCTGTTCATCAGCAAGGCATCCAGCTACATGATCAACCCCTACTTCCTGATAAAGATGGGGCTCCTGGCGCTGGCGGGGCTGAACATGCTCTACTTCCATTTCGTCACCTACAAGACGGTGAGCGACTGGGATTCGCATCCGGTGCTGCCCGCAGGCGCGAAGTTCGCCGCCACCGCATCGATGGTGCTGTGGATCGGCGTGGTCTTCTGCGGCCGCGCGATCGGCTTCACGCTGGGCATCTACTACTGACCATTCGGCCAGGCGCCGGATAAAGAAGGACCGCGCAGGCAACTGCGCGGTCCTTTTTGTTTGGTGGTGAGCCCCGAGGGCAAACGCCAGCCTTCAGCTGGCCTGACTATGCTGCGCGCCCAACGAGAACGCTCATACGGGACCGGCTTGGCGAAACGGCCTATTCCAACGCGAAGACATACACCGCCGCGCTGTTGACTTCGGGCAGCGGGAATTCCGGCGTGAAGTTGGGCAGACCGAAGGCCAGCGGATTGCCCATGCCCGTCACCACGGCAACGTATTGCTTGCCGTCCACCGCATAGGTGATGGGGCTGGCATTGGGCACGCCCGTCAGGCCGGTGCGCCACACCTGCTCGCCGCTCGCCTGGTCATAGGCCAGGAACTCGCGGTCCATTCCGCCCGTGAACAGCAGCCCGCCGCCCGTGGCGAGGATGCCGGCGTTGTAGGGCGCGCGGCGGCGGTGTTCCCAGGCCACTTCGCCCGTTTCCATGTCGATGCCCTGGAGGATGCCGAAGTTGCCGTCGCTGTCGGGCGGGGCGGAATAGTAGATGTCCACGCCGCTGGTCAGGAACCCGCCCTCGGTCGGCCGGAGTTCCATGCAGGTGTCGCGTGCGTTCACGAACAGCATGGCGTTGTCTTGCGTCAGCGCGGTGGGGCTCCAGTTGCGGCCACCGCCCGCGTGCGGGCACATGAATACAGAGCCGCGGTCGCGCCCCGGCAACAACGCGGGATCCGGCGTCTTGCGGCCGGTTTCGGGATCGATTTCGGAAATGAAGGTCTGAAAGCCCATGTCGGCGGTGTCGAGATATTCGCCCGTGCGTGCGTCGATCGTGTCGAACAGGCCTTCCTTGCCGCCCGTGATCACCACGTGGCGCTGCTCCCCGTCCACCTCGATATCGGCCACTACGCGTTCGAACACCCAGTCGAGGTCGTACTGGTCGTTCGGCATGTGCTGGAAGTACCAGACGAGCTCGCCGCTGCGTGGCTCGAAGGCGAGGGTGGAGTTGGTGAACAGCCCGTCGTTGTTGCCGCCGGGAATGCGATCGCGCACCGGACCGGTATCGTATGTCTGCGCCACGCCCCACAGCGCCAGGCCGGTTTCGGCATCGTAGCTGCCGCTGGTCCAGACGGACCCGCCGTGCCGCTCGTCATCGGGCAGGCCGTTCCATGTGTCGCCGCCGGTCGTGCCGGTCTTGGCGACGGTGTCGAAATTCCACAGGTGCTCGCCGGTCTCGGCATCGAAGGCGGCGATCAGTCCGCCGCCGGCACGCTGTGTGGCGAGGCCGATCATCACCACGCCGTCCGCCACCAGCGGGCCGCCGTTGCTGCGGGTGTCGGCGGCATCGGGAATGGCGACATCCCACACCGGGCGCCCGGTGCGTGCGTCCAGAGCCATCATGTGCAGGTCCGACGTCGCCAGGATCAGCTTGTCGTTCCACAGCGCGATGGTCTTCTTGCCCTGCATCAATGTGCCTTCGGGCATCTGCCGCCGGTAGCGCCAAAGCTGGCGGCCGGTCGCGGCATCGAAGGCGAACACTTCCTCCCCGTAACCGTGGACGTACATCACCCCGTCGCGCACCAGCGGCTCTGCCATGGTCGGCCCCGCAGGCAGCGCCTGGGACCACGCGACATTGAGATCGTCCACGTTCCCGACCGTGATCTGCGCCAGCGGAGAGAAGCCCTGACCTGACTGGCTGCGCCGCCATGCCACCCAGTCCTCGTCCGCCGGGGCCACCAGTTCGGCCTGCGTCACCGGGGTGAAACCGTCGAGCGGATTGGGCGGGGGATCGCGGTGGGGGAAGGGGTATCGGCTGGTGATGCCGGGAAGGCCGATCTCGTTGCCCGCCTCGTCATCGACGGACAGGGTCGGCACGCTCGCCGCAGCCAGGGTGACGGAGGTGTCGACGCCGTTCTCGGCCAGGATCAGCGCCGTCAGCGCGGCGTAGGTTTCCGCATCGAGGCGTCCGCCCCCGCCGGGCGGCATCGAGGTGGAGATGTAGTCCAGCAAGGCGCCCGAGGGCTGTTCGCCCCAGGTCGAAAGGAACGCGGCACCGGTCAGCGTACCGGCGAACTGGCCACCTGAAAGGTCCGCCCCGTGGCAGGAGGCGCAGTTGGCGGCATAGGCCTGCCGACCGGCATCCAGCTGGTCGGCCAGCGCCGCACCCTGTTGCGCAAGTCCGGACCCGCCAAGGGTCAGCGCCATCACGCCCGCACTCGCGAGCCACAGTCTACCGATCATATCCGCGTTCCTCTCCCCAGAAAGCGCGCACTGTGCCGCAGACTATTCGTCCGTGGCAATCCGCTTAATCAAGTCCCAGCGGTCCGCCCACGCGATCCTGGTAGATGGCGGCGTAGAGATCGGCCTTGGTGGTGCCGAACCATTCGGCGACACCGGTATTTCCGGCGTCCAGAACGAACACCTCGTTCGGGTCCAGCTCGCCCACAGCAGGCCATTGCGGCAGGCCATTGCCGTTGGGGTTGCCGGTGCGCGCGAAGTTCACCCAGTACTGGGAAACGAGATCGGCGAATGCCTCCTCCTCCGGATTGTCGCACATCAGCTCGACGGACGAACCGCCGGGGAAGGTGCGAGGGGCGCACAGGTTGTCGAACACGTAGGGAATTTCGCCCGTATGCGCGGCACCAAGATCGCCGCGGTCCGCGTCATAGGGCGGATCGTGGCGGAACCAGTAGTGATAGGCCCCTTCGCCGATGGCGCCCTGCCACTCGGCGTACTGCCGCATCAGCCAGCTCATGTTGTCGCCGAACGGCTGGGTAGCGGTGACCCGCGCCTCCTCGTCGGTGGAGACCGGATAGGCTGCACGGCCCATTTCGACCCGCTCACCCCAGCGCATGGCTTCGCCCTGCTGCCAGCTTTCCAGCGTGGCGGGCGGGCCGAAGATGGCGGTGAAGCTGCCTTCGTCCTCGTTGGAGCCCACCAGCACGTCCACCGGCAGCTGGCGCCCTTCGGAGAAGGTGATCGCCAGGTCTTCGGGGATTATATAGCCGTCGACGATCATGCCCTGGCCGGGAATGTTGGTGTGCACTTCCTCTGCCGGAAGGGCGCGCAGTTCGGCCAGGCTGGTGGTGCCGAAATTCTCTGCCGCCGCGCCCAGCGAACGCTGCTGCGCTGCCTCGCGCGGCACCATCTGGCCGATATTGAGACCCTGAAACGTTCCGCTCTGCGCGATGGCACGGGCGAACAGCCCTTCGGCCGGCGGCGCGCCGACCAGCGCGGCGTTCATGGCGGAGCCGGCGCTTTCGCCGAAAATGGTAACGCGCGAGGGATCGCCGCCAAAGGCAGCGATGTTGTCCTGGATCCACTGCAGCGCGGCGATGGCATCGCCCAGCGCCTGGTTGCCGCTGGCGCCGTTCGCCTCGGTCAGTTCCGGGTGGGCGAAGAAGCCCAGCGAGCCGACGCGGTAGTTGAAGGTGACCATCACAACGCCCTTCTCGGCCAGGTAGTCGCCATGGCTGAACGGGCTGGAGCCGCCGCCCTCGTTATAGGCGCCGCCGTAGAGCCACACCATCACCGGCAGGTTCTCGTCCGCGCTGTCGGCAGGCGTCCAGACGTTGAGATAGAGGCAGTCCTCTGACGTGCCGGGGCTATCCGGCATGTCGGTGGCGGAATTGACGGGGAAGCGCTGCGGCGCGGGATTCTGCACGCAGGAATCGCCCCAGGTATCGGCATTCAGGACACCGTCCCAGTCGGCGGCGGGCTGCGGCATTTCCCAGCGCAGGTCGCCCACGGGCGGAGCGGCAAAGGGGATGCCCTTGAAGACCGTGACGCCGCCCACGGCTTCCGATGACACGCCCTGGACAAGGCCGTTATCGGTCGCGACGGGGCCGCTCGCGATGGTAGCCGATGCGCCCGGCGCCTCCTGCGCGGTCGCGCAGCCGCCCATCGCCAAACTGGCCAGCGCCATCACGGCGCCGCTTGCAAAAGTCCTCATCATCGCATCCATCCCGCTTTGCATTGCCCGTTGGTGCGGGCGAAAAAAAGGGGCGCACCGGTAGTCCCGGCGCGCCCGTTTCGAGTCAGGCCTTAATGGCCGCCGCCTTCACCCTCGGCAGCGCCGCCTTCGGTGTTCTCGACACCGGCAGCTGCCGCCGTGATGTAGTTGCGGATCTGCACGTTGCCTTCGTGGCAGGCGTATTCGAAGAACTCGTATTCCTCGTCACGCGTCCAGTCGAGGCGGGCCGTCCACTTGTCGGTGAAGACCTCGGGGTCGGTGTAGGTCAGCTCGTAGACGATGTGGTCGGGGCCGGTCATCGTCAGCCGTTCCAGCACGTGGGCCTGATCGCTGGTGGGGATGGTGTTGAAAGGCGGAACGCCCATCGTCGCCATGTTCAGCGGGCTGGGACCGCGTTCGTAGTTGTCTTCCGAAACGCTGGCACCGTCCTCGATGTTGGTGGTCTCGATCACCAGCTGATTGCCTTCCCACCAGCCGATCGACTGGCCCATCCACGTGCGCACTTCGTCCGGCCAGCGCATGGCGTCAGCCGCTTCGGGGCCATCGACGATCGGGATCACGCGGGCGTCGTGGATCATTTCCAGCGAGATGATGACATAGCCCGGCGCCTGCATCACGCGGATGCCGTTGTTGTAGCGGAACGGGAACATCGAGGCCGGGAAGCCGCGGGTCACGCAGCGATCCCAGGTATCGAAATCGTCCACCCAGTCGAAGTGGGTGTTGGGCGTCCAGCTGGAACGACCGGCTTGGTACATTTCCTGCGCCCATTCGGTCATATCCGGCAGCTGGCCGTCTTCCGGGTAGACCAGCAGCGAGGTGCGGCGGCCCGACGCGTCGGATTCCACCCAGTGGCCGAAGCCGATGGTGCCGGCCTCGTCTTCCGCCTCGTAGCGTTCGTCCGAGCCGCTCGCCTGTTCCAGGCGCTGCTGGTATTCCTCGTCGTTCAGGTAGAAGCGGGCGCCGAAGCGTTCCGGCCGCTGCATCGGGATGCTGGCGATATTGTCGATGGGGAACATGCCGCGGAAATCCGGGGCGCCCCAGCTGGTGCGCGGCGGCTCGAAGTCGGTCGGCACCGGCGCGATCGTGGTCAGGTCGTCAGGAACGGTATCCTGCGCGGCGGCGGGCATCGTCAGCGCCAAGGCACTGGCCGTGATCACGGCGATGGTCTTCAGAGTATTACGGGGCATCATTCAGTCTCCTCGGTATTTCGTTGCTGGGTGCCGCGGCTGGCCGGGTCCATGGCCGGGGGCGGTCCGGCGTTCGGATCGATCGGCTCCACCATGGCTCCGCGTTCGTATTCCTGTTGCCGACGGGTGCGGTCGGCGGTGATGTAATTGCGAACCTGCACGTTCCCCTCGTGGCAGGCGTATTCGTAGAACTCGTAATCGTCATCGCGCGACCAGTTTACCCGCAGCGTGAAATCGTCCTCCCACACGACCGGATCGGAATAGTGCATCTCGTAGGTGATCGTGTCGGGGCCCACCATGTGGAACCGCTCTGTCACGGTCACTTCCTCGCTCATCGGGATGGAATTGCCGGAAGGCACGCCGCGGGTCGCCACGTTCAGCGCGGAAGCGCCCGGCTTGATATTGGTGGTCACCACTTCCAGCGTGTTGCTGTCTACCCAGCGGCCCCGGCTGTTGCCGAACCAGCCGTCAACGCCGGCGGGCCATGGCTCTTCCTCGCCGGAAACGGGTATGACGCGGGTTCCCAGCATCTCCAGCGCGATGGTGACGTAGCCGGGCGCTTGGAAGATGCGCACGCCGTTGTTGTAGCGGAAGGGGAACATGCTGGCGGGGAAACCGCGCGTTATGCAGCGATCCCAACTGTCGAAATCGGTGACCCAGTCGAAGGTCTGCCCGGTGATCCAGCTGGCACGCATCAGCGCAGAGCGGCGCTTTCCTTCTTCGGTGAAGGCGGGCAGCCGGCCATCCTGCGACGACACGATCATCGAGGTGCGGCGGCTTCCGGCCTGGTACTCGATCCAGTGGCCAAGGCCGATCGTGCCTTCCTCGTCCTCCGTCTCGTAGGCTTCCTCAAGCTGCTCCACGCGGCCCTGTTCCTGCGCGATTTCCTGTTCGGTCTTCCAGAAGCGGTCGCCGTACTGGGCAGGGCGGTTCACCGGCAGCTCGGCGAAATCGTTGAGCGGCCAGATGCCGCGGAAATCGGGGTCGCCCCAGGGGGTGGTGGCGGGCGTGTAGTCGTCCGGCACCGCCGGCATCGTGGTCAGGTCGTCGGGCACGCTCTGCTGGGCCGCAACCGGCGCAGCAAGAGCCAGCGCTCCGCAGACGAGCATAAGGCGTTTCATTGTCATTCTCCGTTCGCACCCGCGGCACGTTCGGCGCGGCTTGCGGTGATGTAGTTGCGGATCTGCACGTTGCCTTCGTGGCAGGCGTATTCGAACAGTTCGTAATCCTCGTCGCGGGACCAATCGAGCCGTGCCGTCCAGGGCTGGGTGAAGACCTGCGGATCGGTGTAGGTCACCTCGTATACGAGCGAGTCCGGCCCGGTCATGGTGATGCGTTCGACCACCCGGGCATCCGGACTGGTGGGAAGGATGTTCCACGGCTCCCGGCCATGGGTCGCCAGGTTGAGCGGGGAAGGGCCGCGCGCGTGGTGATCGTCATCGACGCTGTCGCCGGTGCGCAGGTTGCCGGTCTCTATCACCAGCGTGTCGCCATCCCACCAGCCGAGCGACTGGCCCAGCCACGTCCGCGTTCCGGCTGGCCAGCGTTGCGCGGCCATTTCCTCGCGCGCCATCACCGGAACGATGCGCGCCTCGTGCACCATCTCCGTCATGATGACGACGTGACCCGGTGCCTGCATCACGCGGATGCCGTTGTTGTAGCGGTGCGGCATCATGGTGGCGGGAAACCCGCGCGTGATGCAGCGGTCGAAGGTATCGAAATCCGATGTCCAGTCGAAGTCCACGCCGTCGGTCCAGCTGGACCGCCCCGCGGCGTACTTCGCCCGGGCATCGGGGGTGAGTTCCGGAAGCTTTCCGTCGACCGGCGAAACGAGCAGCGAAGTCCTGCGGCCGGACGCGTTCGCCGTGAGGAAGGCAGCGAAGCCAAGCCTGTCGCTGGCATTCGCGGCGGCCTCGGTGTTCTGCTCGGTCGCCTCGATCTGCCCCTGCCGCTCCGCGAACTCCGCTTCCGTCAGCCAGAAGCGGTCGCCGTATTCGGGAAGCCGTTCGAACGGGATGCGGGCGATGTCGTCGATCGGGAAAGTGCCGCGGAAATCGGGATCGCCCCAGCTCGTGCGCGGCGGCGCGAAATCGGCGGGGACCGGCGGCATCACGGTCAGGTCTTCCGGCACTTGCTGCGCGCTCGCCGGCAAGGCCAGCGAGGCGGCAGCAAGCAAGGGGAAGACCCGCCAGATCATTACTCGGCTCCAGCGGGAAGGGCGAAGGTCACATAGCGGCTGGGGCCGGGCTCGGGCAGGCCGAGGCCGCCCAGGAAGTGGCCCATGCCGCCGACAGGCACGGTGATCATCTGGCGGCCGTTCACCTCGTAGACGGCGGGAACACCCTCGGTCCCGGCGTCGAAGCGATGCTCCCAGAGGATCTCGCCGGTGGCGGCATCGCGGGCGCGGAAGGCCCGGTCGCTGGCCGTGTTGACGAAGAGCAGGCCGCCGGCCGTGGCGACAGGGCCGGACCGCGGCGTCTGCGCGCCGACCCCGGTGATGCCCTGTTCCTCCAGCGTCAGGATCTCGCCGTTGGGAATGGAGTACAGCTGCTCGCCGGTGTTCATGTCGTAGGCGGTGAGGTTGGAGAAGGGCGGCTTGATCGCCACCATGCCGTTCGACTGCAGCATGAAATTGACCGGCCAGCGATAGGGCAGGTCTTCCCCGTCGGCGTTGGGCATGGCTTCCAGCGCCTCTGGCCGGTTGTCGGCCTGGATCTTCAGCAGCAGCGGCAATTCGCGGCTGACCACGAACAGGCGCTGGTTCACCGGGTCCACCGCCACGTTGCCCCAGTTGGCGCCGCCGTTATGGCCGGGGAAACCGATGGTCCCCTCGATGCTGGGCGGCACGAACGGGCCGGTGCCGGAATCGGGGCGCGAATTGGCGAACAGCTCGCGCAGAGCCTCCTGATCCTCTTCCGGCAGGTAGGGATTGATATCCTCGGGCCGGAACTGCGTGCGCATGAAGGGTTCGGGCCAGGTGGGGACCGGCTGGGTCGGGCTGGCGTGTTCGCCGGGCACGTTGCTGGCCGGAACCGGGACTTCCTCGATCGGCCAGATCGGCTCGCCCGTGCGGCGGTCGAAAGTGAAGATGTAGCCCTGCTTGGTCACCTGCACGACGATGGGGATTTCCTCGCCGTCACGGGTGATCGTCATCAGCTTGGGCGCCACCGGAAGGTCGAAGTCCCACAGGTCGTGGTGCACGGTCTGGAAGTGCCAGATGCGTTCGCCCGTCTCGGCGTCGATGGCGATGATCGAGTTGCCGAACAGGTTGTCGCCTTCGCGGTTGCCGCCGTAGAAGTCGTAGCGCGGCGTGCCGGTGGGAATGTAGATGATGCCCAGCTCGGTATCGATGGTGCTTTCGGACCAGTTGTGCACGCCGCCGAACTTGCTGAAATCTTCCGTATCGGGCCAGGTGTCGTGGCCGAATTCACCTTCGCGCGGGACGGTGTTGAACGTCCACTTCAGCGCCCCGGTGCGCACGTCGTAGGCCTGGATGTTGGCCGGCGCGCTGGCATAGTCATAGGCGCCTGCGGGCAGGCTCATGATCACTGTGTCGCGGTAGATGCGGCCGGGATTGTTGGTCTGCAGCGGGCCGCCGGGCATGGCCACGTCGCCCGGCAGGGCATCGCGCAGGTCCACCCCGCCATCGCCGCCGAAGCTCTCGATCACCTCGCCGGTGGAGGCGTCGACCGCGCGCAGGATGCCGTTGTTGAGCACCATCAGGCGCTCGTCACCCGCGCCGTCGGTCCAGTAGTTGATCCCGCGGGTGCCGATGCGGCCTTCGAGGCTGCTTTCCCAGATCTGCGTTCCCGTGGCGGGATCGAGAGCGACCAGCTGGCCGGAGCCGTTGATCACGTACATCCGTCCGCCCGCAACCACCGGGTTGAACAGCGGGGGCATGCCTTCGCCGGTGGGGAATTCCCAGGCGATCTCGAGCTGCGAGACGTTGGAGCGGTTGACCTGGTCGAGCGAGGAATACTGCGAGCTGTCGCCGCCGCCGAGATAGGCATCCCAGCCGGCATAGTCATAGTCCGACACGCCAACCACGCCCGAAGAGGCGGACGCCATTTCGCCCTGCGGCGTTGCGGCGCAGGCGGCCAGCGCCAGCCCGAGCGAAG
Organism: Aurantiacibacter hainanensis; assembly: GCF_036321025.1. NCBI lineage: Bacteria > Pseudomonadati > Pseudomonadota > Alphaproteobacteria > Sphingomonadales > Erythrobacteraceae > Aurantiacibacter > Aurantiacibacter hainanensis. The sequence goes on along the minus strand of NZ_JAZAPB010000001.1, from coordinate 381,294 downwards.
CGGCCAGGGCAATGCGCAGCGATGCCTTGCGCGCGGACCTGTTACGACAGTTCGAAGTGATCAACCCAATGCTCCCATGTTGATACGCAGCCTGATCGGCCGTCTTGCATGACTCTGCCTAGCCGGATTCGCCCCTGCTCAACAAGGGTGAAACGGCACCGAAATTGATAAAATCCGGAAATTTCGGACTCACGCAATTTGTATCATTGTGTCGCAGCCGGTTCGTCGGGCGACTGCATCTCGTGGCCCTCCACGCTGCCCTGCGGACTTTCCGCCGCGCCTTCCAGCACGCGCTCCTGCTCGCCCGCGGCGGAATAGACCGTGGACGCCGTCATCGCGCCGCTGGCTTCGAGCCGCAGCATGACCGGGTTCATCGAGCGGTTTTCCCAGAACCAGCCGTGGATGCCGGTGAAGGCCGGGGTGTAGAGGCCGTTCATCGCCTGCGCTTCGTCCACGCCATAGCTCTCGGTGACTTCTTCCCCGCCCTCGAAGGGGTGGGCATGCATGTCGTAGGCGAGCGTATCGGTACCCTCCCAGCGGAACGTCATCGGCTGGCCTTCGGGCATGGTGTACTTGAATTCGACGGATTCGAACGGCAGCAACTCGTATTCCCACACGTCGGACACGCCGTCGCTGGCGGGCAGCGGCGTCTCCGACACGGTGAGCACTTCCTGGCTCTCCATGCGCGCCATGCCGCGTTCAAGTTCGAGGTTGGTGGGCTCGGCTATCTCGGTAAGACCCAGCGTTTCGCCCACGCCCGTCGGGTCCCACCCGGTTTCGGCAGGCAGCACGACGAGCACCAGCAGGGCGGCAACGGCGCCAAGGCCCGCGCCCAGCAAGAGCCCGCGGCGCCCCTTCGCGCGCGATCCATCGGCTGCGATCTGTGTCATGACGAAAAGTATCCTTCCAGTTGATAGGCCGTCAGCGCCACGCCCACGAGAATAAGCGCGACGTTGGCGGCAAAGGCATAGCGCTTGAAGCTGGCCCTGTGCCGCCACGCCGCCAGCGCCAGCACCACGAGCGTAAGCACGATTACCTGACCCAGTTCCACCCCGACATTGAACGCGATCAAATTGGTCAGCAGGCCGTTGGGCGAGACGCCCAGGTCCATCACCTTGGTCGCGAGGCCAAGGCCGTGGAACAGGCCGAACACCAGCACCGCGATGCGGGTATCGAAATTCCAGCCCAGCTTCTGGAATCCGCCGATATTCTCCACCCCCTTGTAGATCACCGACACGCCGATGATGGCATCGACAATATAGGCATTGGCGCCCGTTCCCATCAGCACGCCGCCAATGAGGGTGATCGAATGGCCGATGGCGAACATCGAGACGTAGAGCAGCACGTCCTTCAGCCGGTGCAGGAAGAACACCACGCCCACCAGGAAGGCGATGTGATCGTAGCCGGTCACCATGTGCTTGGCGCCCAGGTACATGAAGGGGATGATCGCCGGGCCGTCTATGGTGCGAACGAAGGCCTTGTCGCCTTCGGCCACATCGTGCGCGAAGGCCGCCAACGGAGTGAGCAGGAGGGCGACGGCAAGCCCAGCAAAGGCGACAGGAACGGCGCGGTTCACAGGTCCAGCCCGAAGCGCGCGCCGATCACCACCATCGCCAGGTAAAGCACGGCCGTAAGCGCGCAGCCCAGCGCCAGTGCGGGCCAGAATCCCATCCCCTGGCGCAGCAGCAAGGGAACCAGCAGGAACATGGGCAGCGAAGGAAGGACGAAGAAGAACGTGGCGCTGGAATGGTCCGCCAACCTTTCCACGTCGGACGTGTCGCGCCAAAGCCAGATCATCGCCAGAATTGATACCAGGGGCAGCGAGACGATCAGCGCACCTGCGCCGGGCCAGCGTCGGGCCACTTCCGACGCCACGGCGACAATCACGCCCGATATCGCAGCCTTGATGAGCAGGTATCCCACTAGTCGGGCTCACTCTCCTCGACGTATTCCTCGAGCGACAGGTCTTCGTTCGGACGCGGCTGGGCGATGTCGTCCACGGTCACGCCTTCGGGCAGCTGTTCGGGGGGATACATGCGGTGGCAGGCGCTGCACACGGCATAGATCGTGCCGCCCACCTCGAACACGGCGTCGGGATCACGGGCGAGCGCCGCCTGTTCGGCCTGCACGGCGGCATCGACGAGGCCCTGCGAATAGGCGATCCAGTCATCGCCGCGACCCTCTGCATAGTCCGGGGTCATCAGCACCCGGCCCAGTTCGCCCAGTCGCGCTGCGGAGGCGCGAACCTCTTCCCATTCGACATCGCCTTCCGGCTGCCAGTCGGTGAAGACCGGTTCACCGTCGATCAGTTCGCTCTTGGAGCCGACCGCGCCCCAGAACACCTCGGCAGTGGGCTGCACTTCCTGCGCCATCATCTGCTGCGCGGTGCCCAGCGGCGGAACGTCCTCCGCCTGGTTGCAGGCGGCAAGCGCCAGAAGCAGCGTGAGGGCAGGGGCCGTCACACCGGCACGGATACGATTGGGCTTGCTCATGGTCTCTCCTGTCCACCCGCCTTTAGGCGCAATAACCTGTCTTGCCGACCCCCGGCTTAGATGGTAGTGGCGCGTCTTGTTGACAATGTCCAATTTTTTAGCGGGTCGCAACACCCGATAAATCTGCGGTAAAGTTTGACTCTGTTAAATCACATATTGACTAGGGCCGAGATCGCACTGGCCCGCACATGAATTTTCGAAGGGGTTTGAGATAGATGGTTTTGTCCGCAAAGAATTTTGGCAAGTTGGCTCTCGTCGCACTCGGTGCGACTGCCCTGGCGTCTCCGTCCTTCACTCCGATGGCCCAGGAAGGTGAGGCCGCGGCAGAGGAAGTTGCTCCGCTGACGGACGCCCAGGTCGAATCCAGCCGCGCGCTGTTCAGCCAGTACGGTTGCGGCACCTGCCACAGCTTTGCCGACGCCAACGGATATGGCCACATCGGCCCCGCGCTGGACGGAAACGACACGCTGACCATCGCCTACGTCAACCAGATCATCAGCAACGGCCAGGGCGCGATGCCCAGCTTCGGTGGTATGGTGAGCGAGGAAGAGATCGAGGCGCTTTCGCAGTACATCGTGGAAAACAAGGCCGACTAGAATCGGACCCATAGTTTAGACGGGGGAGGGGGCTTTGCGGCCCCCTTTTTCGTATCAGTCGCCTGCCTGCTCCCGCGCGGTGCGCGAATTTGGGCCGACCTGCGCGAAATAGTTCGTCACCCCATCGGGATCGTTCAGCCACACGGTGGTGAGATCGAACCCGCGCAGGCGGTTGAGCGGGGTTTCCACCGCGATGTCGCGATGATCCGCCCTGGCAGCGGCCAGGGCCGCGTCGCGCACCACGTACTGGATGCCCGAACTGCCGGTATCGGCAGGCAGGCCCTCGGCTACCTCGTAGAGCAGCACGGTCGTCTCGTCGTGACGGTAGGGATAGAGGGTAAGGCCAAGCTGCCGCGACGTGACGGCGTCCAGCTCCTCCAGTCCCACGAAGTCTCGGTAGAATGCGCGCGATTCCTCCAGATCCGACACCGCGATGCCGACGCCGATGCCGTCATCGGATCGATCCTTCGCCTCGGGATCGATCGCGATCAGGATGGATAGTCCCGCCGGATCGGTAACGAGTGCTGCGGGGAAGCCGTCGGCTTGCGTGAATTCGGGTTCGGGCAGGCCCGCCTCGGCGAACCGCTCGCGCACGATGTCGGCATCCGGGTAGGTGAAGCGAAGGTAGCGAATACCGGTTCCGCCCTTGAGCCCGCCGGAAAGATCGTAGCTGCGATCCCCCTGCTGCCCGGCGGAAAGTTTCACCTGTCCGCTTCCCACACCCGTCAGGATCATCTGCTGCGTATCGGTAAGCTGGATCGGATTGAGCGATCGCAGGCCCAGCGCGTTGACGTAGAAATTCACCATTTCCTCGGTCAGGTCGCGCGGGAAGCGGCGAAAGACGTTCATCGAATCCTGCACGAACATGTCGCCGTTGTCGTCGCGCAGCTGGGCTTCGGTAAGCTCGCCCGGCTCATAGGCCAGGTCGCCGCTGGTATCGAGCAGCGCGCCTTCGGGCGTGCGCACGCCTTCCTCCTGCGCGGTGGCGGTGCAGGCCACCAGGGCGGTGGCGACAAGTGACGTGAATGCGAGGCGCATGACGATCAATCCTCCGGAAGGGCCCAGGTAATCAGGCTCTCGTTGTTCAGCGGGCCGTCCGGCCCCATTTGCGGCGGGCCGAAGCCCGATCCCGCGGCCACGACGGCGATATACTGGCGCCCGTCCGCGCCGCGATAGCTCATCGGAACCGTGTTGGCGGCGTAATCGAGCTTCTCTTCCCATACCACTTCGCCGGTGGCGGAGTCGAAGGCGCGGAATATCCCGTCCGAGGTCGCGCCGATGAAGACGAGGCCGCCCGCCGTCACCATCGGCCCGCCGAAGGTGTTGTTGGAGCCCGTATCCTGCTTGTCCTCGCCCAGTTCGGGCGTGGTGCCGAGCTTCGATGCCCAGGCGATTTCGCCGGTGTTGGCATCCACGGCGACGAGGCGACCCCACGGCGGGCGGATGCAGGGCAGGTTGACCTGCTGGCCGTCCTCGTCGGTGAAACTGGCGGAGAAGCTGGAATAGGCGCCCGGTCCGCTCAGCGATCCGCGATCGTATTCTTGCGACGATGCAGCGGTTCCGCGGCCGTAGTCGCCTTCCGGATCGCGCTCCTCGATCCAGCCGATCGAACCGCTCTCGCTGGTGTTGACGAAAACGTAGCCGGTGGTGGGATCCGCCGCGCTGCCGCCCCAGTTCGAACCGCCGTTGTGCGGTAGGTTGATGGAGGCGCGCGGGGGATCGCCTTCCTCGTGCAGGAAGAACGGCGTGAACGGCCCGGCATTGAAGAAACTGCCCCCATAGCTGTCGAGCAGGGCGTGGCAGGCCGCGACGTGCTCCGCGTTGGTATCCGCTTCCGTCACGACGTCGTCCGGCGTCCACCACATGCGCGAAAGCGGCTCGGGCGCGACGGGGATCGGCTGGGTGGGGGAATACCATTCGCCCGGCACGTCGGCCCGTGCCACCAGCATTTCGTTCACCCCGTGCACCGGCTCTCCCGTGCGGCGGTCGAGGATGTACATCAGGCCGGGCTTCCCGGTCTGGGCGAGGGCGGGAATCGTCTCGCCGTCCTTCTCGACGTCCACCAGCACCGGCGGGGCGGGCAGGTCCCAGTCCCAGAGGTCGTGATGGATGGTCTGGAAGTGCCAGCGGTACTCGCCCGTGCGGGCATCCAGCGCGAGGATGGAATTGCCGAACAGGTTGTCGCCCGGCCGGTCGCCGCCGTAATAGTTGGGGGCGGGGCTGCCGAGCGTCATGTAGATCAGGCCGCGCTCGACATCGCCGGTCATGTACCAGACCCACATGTTGTTGCCGGGCCTGTCGCGCCAGCCCTCGTCCAGCCATGTCTCGTGCCCGATCTCGCCGGGCTGCGGCACGGTGTTGAAATCCCACAGCAGCTCGCCCGTCCGCGCGTCGTAACCCTTGGAATTGCCGAGCGGCCCGGTGGGCAGTTCGGGAGTCGAGGCACCGATCACCAGCACGTCGCCGAAGATGCTGGGCGGATAGGAATAGCGAACCTCGAACCCGACGCGGCCGTTGTCGCCGAAGGTCTCCACGATCTCGCCCGTTTCGGCGCTGATGGCGACGATCTCGTTACCGCCGTTGTAATACAGCCGCGCTCCCGTCTCGCCGTCGCCCGCCCAGTAGGTGACGCGGCGGCGGACCGTGGTGTTCTGGATGGCATGGCGCCAGATCTCGCGGCCCGTGTGCGCTTCCAGCGCCACCACCGAATCGCCCAGCGGCAGGTACATGATGCCGTCCACCACGCTGGGCACGGTGCCCGCCAGGATGAATCCGCCGCCTTGCGGTCGCAGGCGGAATTCCCAGGCGCGTTCCAGCTGGTCCACGTTGTCGCGGGTGATGTCGGCGAGCGGCGCATAACGCTGGCCCGCGTGGTTGCGCGCATAGTGCGGCCAGTCGCCGTCCGCCGGTTCCTGCTGCGCCAGGGCGGGGAAGGCCAGCGACAGCGCGGCAGCGCCGGCAAGAAGTGGGCGAAGTCTCGTCAATGGATCTGTCCTTGTCTTCCGCTGATGTCGATGGCGACACGGTTGCTGGGATCGGCATCGGCCCAGCGGCTGGCGGGGCGGAGGGTATCGCCGATCACCTTGTAGGCGAACAGCATCAGCAGCGCCCCGCTTTCGGGGTTCGTCCCCAGCGCGCGGACATGCTCGAGGTCACGCTTGCGCGCCTCCATGTCGCTTTCCTGCAGCATCCGCTTGTTCTCGGTGGCGGCGGGGGAGACGACCTCCCAGAAGATCCGCCGCCGCTCGTCGGAAAACCGGTCGAGGATCGCTTCGTCCTCCTCGCCGCGCAGCACCGCTCCCAGCACGTCGGCCAGCACGACGCCCGTCCACACGCCCGAGGTCAGGCCAAGTCCGCCGCACGGGTTGGTGGCATGGGCGGCATCGCCCGCCAGCAGCACGCGCCCCTTGCGCAGCGTCTCGCCCGCGCGCTGGTGCAGCATGTAGGGGCTGGAGGAGACGATCTCGTAATCCTTGCGTCCCTGCATGAACCATTCGTAGCGCTGGTGAATCCGGTCCTCGTAGCTTTCCAGCGGCAGGGCGGCATCCTCCATGTAGGTGCAACGCCACAGCCCCTCGCGGTCTAGCTGCGCGATCACCGCCATGTTCACCGGATCGCAGACGAAGTTCGCCTGCTGGTATCCCAGCTCCTGGAAAGGGAATTTCACGTTGGTGGCGACGAAGCGTTCGGGCCAGGTGTGGCCTTCGAATTCGATCCCCGCCAGCTTGCGCACGGTGCTGCGCGCGCCGTCTGCGCCGATCAGCCAGCGGGCGCGAAAGTCCGTGCCCCCGGCGGTCACAGTCACGCCGTCGCCGTCCTCGGCAATGGCGGTGACCTCGTGATCGAACAGCACCTCCACGCCCAGTTTCTGCGCGTGCTCCATGGCCACGCGCGCCACGTCATGCTGGCCGGCGTGCAACTGGTAATCGAAGGGAATGCCCTCCACCGGCCTCGTCTCCACCACCGAGTGGTAGTCGAATTCGGGTATGTGCGTGCCGAAGGTGCGGTTGGTGAAGCCGATCTCCAGCAATTCGTCGAGGATGCCCAGTTCTTTCAGGATGATCAGCGTCGAGGGGAAATAGACCGCCGCGCGCGGGCTGTTGATGATGTGCGGTTCCTTTTCCAGCACCCGCACGCTGGCGCCTGTCTGCGCCAGCGCAAGGGCGGTGAGCATGCCCACCGGCCCCGCGCCCACGATCACGACATCGGTTGCTTCAGCCACTATTCGCTGTCCTCTTCCGCCCGGCGCGCGGCCTCGCTCAAGACATAGGCGCGGATCGCCTCGCTCTGTTCGGCATCGATCCATGGCGCGAAGCTGACCATGCCGTTATCCGACAGCGCGCCGTCCATCACCACGGCGTTCCATGCCCGCGCATCGGTGGCATAGACACTGCGCATCAGGTTCGGATTGACAGGGCCGTTGTGGCAGATCGTGCAGAAGCCAAGATAGGCCTCCTGTCCCATGGCGACGGTTTCCGCGCTGAACGTCTCGCCGGTCGCGACATAGGGCGGAGGCTCGTGCGGAGGCAGAGGATCGTATTCCCCCTCGCCGTCCAGCTTGAAGACGAACAACATGCCGTTGGGCGGAGGGCGGCGCATCCAGTCGGCCTGGCTGGCCATGCCCATCGAACCGCCGTAGCCCGCCACCACCGCGATGTACTGCGTGCCATCCACCGCATAGGAGATGCCGCCCGCCACGATGCCGCGCTGCCCGTCGAAGCTCCACAGATGCTCGCCGTCGCGCGCGTCGTAGGCGTTGAAGGTGCCATCGGGCAGGCCCTGGAACACCAGGTTGCCGGCAGTCGCCAGCGTGCCGCCGTTCCACGGCCACTCGCGCTCGATGCTCCAGCGCGCTTCCTGCGCCACCGGGTCCCAGGCCACCAGCGTGCCCTTGGTATTGGCGGTGACATAGGCGCGGCGCGCCTCGGGCGTGTCGCCGGGCACCAGCCCCTCCGGCGGGGTGAGGAAGATGACGCCGGTATTCCAGCGCCCGATGTTCCGCGTGTAGTTCACATCGTCCATGTAGGCCGACGGGGTCTGCATGGCGGGAATGTAGACAAGGCCCGTCTGCGGCGAATAGCTCATCGGATGATAGGCATGGGCGCCAAGGCCGCTCGGGGTGACGAGGTAGGGCGCGTCGGCAAAACGTGCCTCGGGAATTTCCACCGGGCGCCCCGTTTCAAGGTCGATACGCTCGGCCCAGTTCTGCTCGGCATAGGGCTCCGCGCTCAGCAGCGAGCCATCGCGCCGGTCGAGCACGTAGAAGAAGCCGTTCTTGGGAGCCTGCATCACCACCGGCACGCTTTCGCCGTCCACGTCCATGTCGGTCAGCGTCATCTGCTGGGTGGCGGTGAAATCCCAGGTCTCGCCGGGGTTCTGCTGGTAGTGCCAGTTGTAGGCCCCGGTGTCGGGATCAAGCGAGAGGATCGAGGCGAGGAACAGGTTGTCGCCCTTGCCGTCGCTGCGCGCGCGGTGGTTCCACGGCGAACCGTTGCCCACGCCCACCAGCAACTGGTCCAGCTCGGCGTCGTAGACGATGGAATCCCACACGGTGCCGCCGCCGCCCATTTCCCACCATTTGCCTGACCACGTTTCGGCGGCGAATTCCTCGAACACGGCATCGGAAGCCGCGCCATCGGGGCCGTCCGCCGGATTGCCCGGAACGGTGTAGAAGCGCCAGACCTGCTCCCCGGTGTCGGCATCGTAGGCACCCAGATAGCCCCGCACGCCCAGCTCCGCGCCCGAATTGCCGATGATCACCTTGTCCTTCACCACGCGCGGCGCGCTGGTGATGGTGTAGGGCTGTTCCTGATCTACGGTGACGACGTCCCACAGCTCATCACCCGTGGCGGCGTCCAGCGCCACAAGCCGCCCGTCGATCGTGCCGACGAAGACCTTGCCCTCCCACACAGCCACGCCGCGGTTCACCACGTCGCAGCAGGCATGCGCGCCTTTCGCGCCGTCCACTTGCGGGTCGTAGAACCACAGCTGTTCACCCGTGGCAGCATCCAGCGCCATGACTTTCGACCACGCGGTGGAGACATACATCACGCCGTCGACCACGATGGGTGTGGCCTCCTGCCCCCGGTTGGTATCGAACTCGACCGCATAGGCGAGGCTCAGGCGCCCGATGTTCTCGCTGTTGATCTGGTCCAGCGGGCTGAAGCGGTCCTCGCTCCACGTGCGGCCGTGGGCCATCCAGTTGGCGGGATCGCTGTCGGCATCCAGCAGGCGGGCCTGCGTGACATTGCCTGCGCCCGCAGCGCTCGCTTCCAGATCGCCGCAAGCGGCAGTGGCCAGCGCAAGGGGGCCGAGAATCAAAGCGGTGACAAGACGCCCTGCGGACATGAACGAATTTCCTCCCCGATGCGCGCCTGTCTGCGACGCGTCACCTTCCGGCCGGGCAGACTATGGCGGAAGCGCGCATGAGTCCATCGGGCAAAGTCAATCTTCGCCGGTGTCTCTCGGTCTCTGGTCCGGCCCTATGGGTATCACCACGTCGGCGCGGTCGGGCATTTCTGCAAGCATGTGCCGGGTCAGCCGCTCGTAATGCGCGCAGAAGCGGTCCAGCGCCTCTGCATCCATCAGGCCCGGCGCATCGGGATCGGCGGCGCGCAGCTTGTCTTCCTGCAGGGCGCGATTGCGGCGCACGGCTGCGAAATCGTCGACCTTCAGCATGATCAGCAGGTCGATCTGCTCGAACAGGCGGGCGTAGTCTTCCGACAGCCAGTGGTTCACCAGTCCGCGCCAGATACCCTCCGGGTCTTCCTGCCGTTCCAGATCGTTGACCGGTTCGGCGAGAGCTTCGGCATCCTGCGGTTTCGCGCCGACGCACCAACCCTCCAGCAGCAGCACGTCGACCGGTCCGGTGATGCGGGTGCCGTCTTCGGCGCGGTCGTCCTTGCCCTTGTCGAAGCGCGGCAGGTCCAGCTCGCGGCCCGCCAGCATGTCCTCGATGATGCCGAGGCCCATGGCGACGGCGTGGGTGCCGGGAACGCCGCGCGTGGCGAACAGGGGATGCACGTTCTTCGCCAGTTCCTGCCGCTCGCTCCGGGTGAGGTAGAGGTCGTCGAGCGAGAGGGTGACGGCGCGGATCTGGCGGCGGGCAAGCAGCACTTCCAGGAACTTGCACAGCGTTGTCTTGCCGGATCCTTGCGCCCCGTTGATGCCCACCACTAGCGGCGCGCGGGCGGCGGGAAAGCGGGCGATGCGCGTCGCCAGCGGCTGCCAATGCTGCTCCACGATCTGGCGATAGTCGGCGGGGAGACCCTCGGCGGCGATCAGGTCGTCGATCGGGTCGCTCATGCCACGCAGTCCGGCAGGGCCTTTCCGGCGGCGAATGCCTCGATATTGGCGAGCGCGCGCATGCCCATCGCCTCGCGCGTCTCGGCGTTCGCGCTGCCGAGGTGCGGCAGCAGGACGACGTTCTCGAGATCGAGCAGGGCCTCGGGCACCTCGGGCTCGTGCGGATAGACATCGAGGCCAGCGCCCGCGAGATGACCGGCTTTCAGTGCGGCGGCGAGGGCATCGTGATCCACCACACCGCCACGCGCGGTGTTGATCAGGTAGCTTCCCGGCTTCATCGTCGCCAGGGCATCTGCGTCGATCAGGTTCTCGGTTTCCGCGCCGCCCGGCACGTGCAGCGAAACGAAATCCGATTTCGCCAGCAGATCGGGCAGGGCGGGGCAGAACTCGGCATCCAGCGCCGCCGCCTCGTCCCTGGCTTGCCTTGCGTAGTAGGCGATCTTCATGCCGAAGCCGTGCCGCGCCCGTTCGGCGGTCGCCTGTCCGATGCGGCCGAAGCCGACGACGCCCAGCACCTTGTCCTTCAACGCGCTGCCGATCAGGTGGGTGGGGCGCCAGCCGCTCCAGTTCCCGGCGCGCAGTTCACGTTCTCCTTCGCCCGCTCGGCGGGCGGCCATCAGGATCAGCGTCATCGCGAGATCTGCTGTGGCGTCGGTGAGAACGCCGGGGGTGTTCGTCACGGCCACGTCGCCCGCTTTCGCTGCCGCCACGTCGATATGGTCGAAGCCGACGCCGTAGTTGGCGATCAGCCTGCACCTGTCCCCGCCCGCGATCACATCGGCGTCGATCCTGTCGGACACGGTGGGGGCCAGAACGTCGAACTCCCCCATGGCCGAGGCAAGATCGGCCTGGCTCAGCGGCTGGTCGCTCTCGTTCAGAACGACGTCGAACCGCTCGCGCAGCGCGCGTTCGACGGGTTCGGGCCAGCGGCGGGTCACGAGAATGCGCATACGATCAGTCCGGCTTGCCGATCTTCGCGGTTTCGGCGCTGGTCGATGCCGGGCCGGTGTTGCGCTTGAAGATGCCGCCTAGTCCGGCGTCGCGCACGAACAGGTCCGGATCCCCTTCGCGCTGTTCGAGGCCGAAGATGGGGAACAGGCCGGGGTGCTCCCCCAGGCCCCCGTAGAGGGCGCATACCCGCTCGTACCAGCCGCGCAAAGGATCGTCCGCCGCCAGCGCCGGTGTCTGCGCCAGCGATGCGAGCCACAGGAACCCGCCGATGATGCGGTAGTCGGCGTAGTTCGGGCTGCTGCCGCCCAGGAAATCGCTGTTGCGGAGCGCCAGCCTCAACGGTTCCAGCGCGGCGGAAATAGCGGGCAGGCGATCCTCGCGCCCGGCCTGGATATCCTCCAGCTTGCCGCCCAGCATCACCGCGCGCGAGCTGGTGACGTATTCCTTGTCGTGCTCGAAACAGACGTTGCGATAGTCGGCGCAGTAGGAGCGCATCCACGGCCCCACCGCCGTGCTCCAGAACCACGCGTCCAGCGCCTGGATCATCACCGCCACGCTTTCGTGCGGGATCAGCGGCGGCGCGTCGGGATAGGTTTCGTCGAGGTATTCGACGATGCCCCAGCTATCGAGCACCCATTTTCCGTCGTCGACGATGGCGGGCAGGCGCTCGGTCCTGCCGCCGGTGCGTTCCATGATGCCGGTGAAGCCGCCGTCCACCACGTCGAGGTCCAGCCCCTTGTGCTTCACCGCGAACTTGGTGGCCCAGACGAACGGGCTGATGGTGGCCCCGGTCGAAACCTGCAGATCGTAGAAAGTGACGCTCCTTGTCGCCATCCGAATGCCTCCTCATCCTCCGGTGCGGAGTGTGTGCTAGCCACTCTCCAGACAAAGTCAAAGTGTCGTTCAGGAAAGCTTGGCCTCTTCCAGCCTCACGAGGTGCCACAGGGTCTGCGTGACAGGGGCGGAAAGGCTCTGTTCCTGCGCCGCTTCCACGATGGCGCCGTTGATCGCGTCGATCTCCGTCCGCCTGCCCGCCTTCATGTCCTGCAACATGCTCGCCTCGTGATCGGCGTGGTCGGTCATGCTGGTCTGGGTCAGGTTGAGGATTGGCGTCGCGTCGATGTCCACGCCTGCGGCACGAGCCGTGGCTACCCCCTCCCTCACGACTGCCTCGATGGTGTCGCGCGCCTCCCGGTTCGCGCCAAGGAAGCCGGGCGTGCGGCGGGTGAGGGCGCACAGCGGGTTCATCGCGGCATTGAAGATAGCCTTGGACCAGATCGCCTCGTGAATCTGGGGATCCAGCACGGTTTCGAGCCCGCCTTCCGACAGCATGGCCGCGATGCGTGTCGCCATCGCGGTATCGCTGCCGAACGCCGGGGAAAGCTTCGAATAACCCTCCCCGTGGCTGCGGATGCGCCCCGGACCGACCATGTCGCTCGGCAACATGCTGGCCCCGACCATCACGCGTTCGTCGGCAACGAAGCCCGCCAGCCGCCGGTCGTTGCCAAGCCCGTTCTGGAGACTGAGCAGGTGGGTATCGTCCCCGATCGCGGCGGCAATACCCTCCAGTGCGGCAGCGGTGTGGAAGGTCTTGGTGAAGACCAGCACCAGGTCGACCGGATCGGTCACAGCCTCGGGCAGGGCGGCGCGGATCGGCAGGCGTTCCACGCCGCCGCGCAGATCGACCTCGAGGCCATTCGCATTGATCGCGTCGATGTGTTCGCGGTTCACGTCCACCAGAGTCACCTCGGCGCCAGCGCGGTGAAAGGCGGCGCCGAACAGGCAGCCCATGGCTCCCGATCCCAATACGATGACCTTCACGTGCAATCTCCCAGCAGATGCGGACCCAGTGCCAGCAGCATGCGCGTATCGACGCCAATGCCGCGCGCGCGGAAGTCTTCGATCACCTGCGGGAACTCGGCCAGCTTCACCCGGTGGACGGTGATGTCCTCCCCATCCGTGCCCCCGCCGGGGCCGACCCTGGTCAGCCCGGTGGCCTTCAGCAGCGTGAAGCTTTCGCTCACCATGCCGGGGGAGGAGAAGAAGTCGCCGCAGTCCTGCCAGTGCGCGGCGGCATAGCCGGTTTCCTCCTCGAGCTCGCGCTTCGCGGCATTCAGGGGATCGTCGTCTTCGCCGCCGTCATCGTCGCCGATCAGGCCCGCGGGCAGTTCGAGACACCGTTGGCCCAGCGGTACGCGGTACTGCTCAACCAGCAGGATCTCGCCGTTCTCGACCGCCAGGATCACCGCGGCCCGGATGCTGTTGGCGCGGCCCGCATATTCCCAGCGCCCGCGCCTCTTGGCGACGATCCACTTGCCCTGCCAAACTATTTCCTCGGGTGCGTCGGCGTCGGGCGTGCTCATGACAGCCGGGCTATCCGAGCCTTACAGTTCGATCAAGCGATCCGGCAGTTCGTTGGTATCATCGTCGCGGCGGGGGAAGTGCGGAGCCAGCACCTGGCCCACGTCGCGCACGCCCGCCGCGATGCCCTCGGCGATGCAGCCCTTGCGGATCTCGTCCAGCATGTCGGCCATGGCCTCTCCCCATACTTCCGCTTCCACCTTCTCGTGGATCGGCTCGTCCGCGACGATCTCTGCCCGGTGCTCGCGCATGGAAAGATACAGCAGGACGCCGGTGCGCCCGTGGGTCCGCCCGTCGGCGCCGACCTTGAAATGACGGATGGCACGCTGGCGCACGCGCTGTTGCTTGACCGGGCGCGGGACAAGGGCGAACCGGATCGCCGGCGCCAGCTGCACCAGCCACATGGCGATGAAGGCGATCAGGCCCAGCGCGATGGTCATGGTGGCGGTTTCGCCGGTGGTCCATTCATGCTCCCACCCGCCTGCCAGCCGATCCCACAGATCGAGGAAGGGGCGGGGCACGAAGGCGAAGGCGCTCATCGCGGTGAAGGCGACGGCCGCCGCCCAGGTGAGGGCAATGTCGGAATAGTCGTCGGATCGCTCGGCCAGGACAGGCACGATCTCGCCGCTGGTGTTCGCTTCCGCCTCGGCCACCGCGTCGGAGACGATCTTGTGCTGCGCTTCGTTCAGTATGGGCATCTGACCAGCCTCGCCTTACCAGCCACCGGAGGCGCCGCCGCCTCCGAAAGAGCCGCCACCGCCCCCGAAGCCGCCACCGCCGCCGAAGCCGCCACCGCCGCCCCAGCCGCCCCCGCCGTCGATACCGCGGGCGATGGCCTTGCCCGCTTCCCACAGCATGATGTCGCCCACCACGCCGCCGACGCCGCCACGGCGATAGCGTCGCCGCTTGCCGCCGCCCAGCATCGGGAGGATGAAGAAGAAGAATATGAAACCCAGCCAGATCAGCGTTCCGATGGGGAAGCCGCCGTCGCTCTGGCGCTGCTCGGTGGCCTGCTGGGCCACCTGCGCTGCTTCCTCGGGCGGCAGTTCAAGCTGCTGGATGATCTGGTTGGCACCCCATTCTATCCCGGCGGAATAATCGCCGTCGCGGAAATAGGGCTTCATCCCCTCGATATATTCGAAGGCCAGGCCGTCTGGAATGATGCCCTCCAGGCCATAGCCGACCTCGACCCGCATCCGCCGCTCGTTCGGCGCGACGAGCAGGATGACGCCATCGTCGTTCTCGGCATCGCCAAGGCCCCATTCGCGGCCCAGCTGGTAGCCGTATTCCTCGATCTCGTAGCCGTCGAGGCTGTCCACCGTGGCGACGACGAACTGACGCTGGTTCTCTTCCTCGAACCGGTCGAGCTGTTGAGTCAGTCGGGCCTCGGTCGCCTCGTCGATGATGTTCGCCTCGTCCACCACGGGCGCGGTGCCGCGCTCGGGGAAGGAGGGCTGGGCGGCAGCAAGGCTCGCCCAGCACGGCGCCACCAGGACGCCGAGCAGGACTGAGATGTGCCGCAGATGCGGACGAGGAGTTGCTGTCAGCCTCACTCGCCGCGCATGTCGAGTTCGGGCGCGACTTCGGCGCCTTCGGTCACGGCCTCGTAGGGCACCATCGGTTCCGCTCCGTGGATGATGTTCGCGCCGATCGTATCGGGGAAGGTGCGGATCGTGGTGTTATACTGGCGCACGGCCTCGTTGTAGTCGCGAATGGCCACGGCAATCCGATTTTCGGTGCCTTCGAGCTGCGTCATGAAGCGACCGAAATTGTCCTGGCTGCGCAGCTGGGGATATTGCTCGACCGAGACGAGAAGGCGGGACAGCGCGCCGCCGAGTTCGCTCTGCGCCTGGCTGTAGCGCTGCATGGCTTCCGGATCGTTCAGGTCGTCCTCGTCCAGTTGGATTTCCGGCCGCGTTGCCGAGGCGCGCGCCTCGATCACCGCGTTCAGTGTCTCGCGCTCTTCCTCGGCAGAGCTCATCACGATTTCCTGAAGGTTGGGAATCAGGTTGGCGCGGCGCTGGAACTGCGCCTCCACGTCGGCCCACTTGGCCTTCGCATTCTCCTCTGCCGCGGGCACCGAGTTGATGCCGCACGATGCCAGCGCGATGCTGCCGACAATCAGGGTGGCCGCCTTGGCCATGCGCGTGAACATGTTCGTGATCCCTCCAGAGAACGTGGTGTGTTGCCTATATAGCACGGTGATGCGAGCGTTCAAGGACAGTCGGGCGATTGCAAGCGGGAAAAACCCTTGCCAATCCGCGTTGCAGCCTAGCGCAACACGAAGGGGATTTTCGCAATCATGTTCACCGAATTCAAGAAATTCATCGCTCGCGGCAACGTGCTGGACCTGGCCGTGGGCGTCATCATCGGCGCGGCCTTCGGACGCATCGTCACGTCGCTCAACGAAAGCATGATCATGCCGGTTATCGGCTGGATCTTCGGCGATATCGACTTTTCCAACTGGTTCATCCTGCTGGGCGAGGTTCCTGCCGATTACGATGGCAGCCTGACCAACTACGCCGAGCTGAAAGAGGCGGGCGTGGCGATGATCGGCTATGGCGATTTCATCACTCAGACGGTGGACTTCCTCATCATCGCCCTGGCGCTGTTCTTCATCCTTCGCACCGTGAACCGTGTGCTGGACGAGATGCAGGAGAAGCAGAAGCAGGCAAGCGACAGTTCGAAGGAAGGTGACATTCCCACCGATCCGCAGCTGGACGTGCTCAAGGAAATCCTCGCCGAGATGCGCCGGGAGAAGGCCGCGGCCTAGGCCGCACTTCACAACAAATGTTGATTGGGGCAGGGTCGTCCCTTCTGTTCAACGGGATCACGAAGGGGACTCCAGCCGTGCTTAACGATTTCAAGGCCTTCATCGCCAAGGGCAACGTGATGGAACTGGCCGTGGCGGTGATCATCGCCGGGGCATTCGCACTGATCGTGGCCAGCATGACCGCCGACATAATCATGCCGATCGTCGGTGCGGTGTTCGGAAATGTGGATTTCAGCGACAAGTACATCGTGCTGGCGGGCGGCGACGTGATCGAACCGGGCATGTCGCTGGAAGCCGCGCGGGAAGCGGGGGCCAACGTGCTGGCCTGGGGCAACTTCGTCTCCACCGTGATCAACTTCCTGATCCTGGCTTTCGTGATCTTCCTGCTCGTCCGCTATACCAAGAAGGTGCAGGAACGGTTCGAGAAGAAGGAAGAGGCAGCCGCGGCGGAGGAGCCCGCCGGCCCGACCGAGATCGAGCTGCTGACCGAGATTCGCGACACGCTGAAGGGCGGGGCGCCTGCTGCGCCGGGCAAGGGCCCCATGGGGTAGGTTCCGGACCGGGGCGTGACCCATGCTGTCCGCTCCCTGTCCGTCGCTGTCACTTCACATTAAGCGATTATCGCCTATATGAGTCGTGCTCGCTTCGGCGGGCTATGGCGATAAATTGCGCCGTGCAATAGGTACAGCGGACCCGGGGGCAGTACCCGGCGGCTCCACCAAAATCCGCGGTTTTCCGCGGGTCCTGACGGGGCCGAACCAGGATCGACGTGTGCTGAAAGACGGTGTTTTTGCTCGGGCTGAGTACCCCGTAAAACTGTTCAAAACACACAAGTGCCAACGATAACGAAGCACTCGCAATCGCTGCGTAATTTGATGTCCTAACGGACTGAATTTACAAAGCTAAAGCGCGGTTGGACCCACCGGGCAACAGAAGCGGATTCCGGGGCTCCGGGGGTAGCTAGCAACAGAAACCCCCACCCCAACTTTCCAGATTACATGAATTCTTTGGCCCTAACTGTGGCTTCGGGCGAAGCGCATCGAGGCAATGAAGACTATGCCGGCCACCAGCCAGCCAATGATCTCCGGTATCGAGCTATCTAACGCTTCGCCGAGTGATGTTCCGACAAAGATGACGCCGAGCATAAAAATGATCGAGGCTGCGAAACAGCCACAGCCTGTCAGGGTGACGGGCATGAAGCTCATCCCGCCTGCCAAGCTGTCGAACAGTTTTCGTGAAGGTTTACTCAAAACTTCTCGGGGATCGCCTTGCGCGCTTCCGCCTCGGCGCGTTCGTATTTCAGGCAGTCGAGGATCTTCGCGCCGCCCAGGAATACAGCGCCGCTGCAGGCCGCCATCAGCATGTAGCCGCCCCAGCCTGGATACTGCTCCAGATAGTGCGTGCCGCGGTCCATGGCGCCCAGCGCCAAGGCGTAGATGATGAGAAAGGCTTCCCAGCGGGTCTTGATCTTGAACAGTCGGGAGATCTTTTTCAGCATCATGCACCTTTCTTAACGCATGTCGTCGCAACTACCGTGCCAAGCACGTAGTTCCGCCGTTTTCATGGTTAAGGCAGCCGTGAGTGTAAGGCAAACCGACACCCGGACGGCTGATTCAGCCCAGTTCGGTGATCTCCAGGGTTTCCAGCAACTTGCCGCGCGCGGCTCGAACCTTTTCAGCCAGCGCCTCGTTCCCCACCTGCGCGGGGGCGATGCTTTCGGGCCAGTATTCCGCCACTACCGACTCCAGCCTAGCCGCCTTCGCTTCGTCCAGCATGAAGCGCGGGTCCACCGTCGCGGGGTCGGCCACGACCCGCAGGCGCAGGCACGCTGGACCACCGCCGTTGGCCATCGACTGGCGCACGTCCACCACATTGACGTGGCGAATGGGGCCGTTGCCCGCCAGCATGTCCTGCAACCAGTTCCACACGTTGGTGTTGTCTCGGCATTCCTCGGGCACGACCAGCGTCATCTCGCCGGAGGGCGGGGTGAGCAGCTGCGCGTTGAACAGGTAGGACGTGATCGCATCGTCCAGGCTCACCCGGTCGGCAGGCACTTCCACCACCTGGGCACCCGGGCAGCGGGCGGCGATGGCATCGTAGGTGCCCTGCGGATCGGCAAAGGCCAGCTCGTGGGTGAACAGCACGCTCTCGTTCGCCACGGCGACCACGTCGTTGTGAAAGGCTCCCGCTTCGATCGCATCCGGGTTCTGCTCCACGAACAGCGCGCGCTCCGCGTTGAGCCCGTGGCGGCGCGCGACGATGCGGCTGGCCTCTTCGTGCTGGCGTGCGGGAAAGCGGCCGCCCGGCCTGCCGTAGACGAACACTTCCAGCCCCGGCTCGCCGTGGCTTCCCGCAAAGCGCATGTGATTTGCCGCGCCTTCGTCACCGAAGCACGGCGGAACGGGCTCGTGGACGGCAAAGTGCGCGCTATCGGCGAAGGCCAGCCGCAGCTGTGCCAGCGTATCGGGCCATTCGTGGCTGCGATGCGGCATGGTGACGAGGTTGGCGACCGTCAGGTGGCACTTTCCGTCCGCAGTATCGGGCGCGGGAGAGACGGTGGCGGCGTTGGCCGTCCACATCGAACTGGCAGACCATGCCCCCGCCACCAGTGCGGGATCGGTATTCTCGTCCGCCGCCAGCGCATCCAGCCAGCCGGTATCGGGGCGGGGCAGGGGCAACAGGAAACCCTGCGCCAGTCCCATCGCCATATTCGCCTTCATCTTGGCCAGCCCCTGCAACGCGGCCGCGCGCGGATAACTGGTTTCGCCGGCGTTCTTCGTCGCCGCAAGGTTGCCCAGGCTGAGGCCGGCGTAGTTGTGACTGGGGCCGACGATGCCGTCGAAATTGATTTCCTGAAGGTTCATCGCGCAATGCTCCACACCCTGTCGCCCTTGCCGACGCGCAGCAACTCGGCTGCCTGGGCGTCGATGGCAATGCCGTCGCCGCGCACGTCCCGCGCCCCGTAGCAGCAACGGAAATCCTTGAACTGGCCGGCCGCGATCAGGGCCTTCTCGCCTTTCTCCAGCGTTTCTTCCACCACCTCTCCGTGATGGGCTTCGGCAATGCTTTTCACCTTGTCGGTATCGGCCAGCATAGTGGGGCCACCATCGAAGATGTCGACATAGCCTTGGTAGGAGAACCCCTCGTTCTCCAACATGCGCATGGCCGCGCGGCCGCTGGGGTGGGGCAGGCCGATCACCTTCTTCGCTTCCTCGTCCAGCATGGCGATGTAAACCGGGTGCTTGGGCATCAGGTCGGCGATGAACTGGTTGCCGTGGATGGCGTTGAACTCGTCCGCTTCCTGAAAGCTCATGCCGAAGAACCTGCCGCCGATGGCGTCCCAGAAGGGTGAGCCGCCGCGCTCGTCGATGATGCCGCGCAGCTCCGCCAGGATGCGATTGCCGAAGCGGTGGCGGTGCGCGGCGATGAACAGGTAGCGGCTGCGCGCCAGCAACAGGCCCAGACCGCCCGCGCGTTCGCCCGGGTGGAGGAACAGGCCGCCCACCTCGCTGGTGCCGCCAAGGTCGTTGACGAGGCTCAGCAGCTCTGCCGTCACCGTCCGGTCCAGCTCGCGGGAATACTGCGTCAGCGTGTTGATGCGGTAGGAATAGAAGGGGTACTGATGGCCGACGGCAGTGAACAGCTGGCACGTGCCGCGCACGTCCCTGGTCTTGGTATTTTCCAGCACCAGCACGAAGGTCTCGCCAACGATGTCGGACCCTTCGCGCAGGAAGGCCGCTTCGGATCCTTCCAGCTTGCCGGTCAGCGAGTTGCGATCGGGCGGCAGGTTGGTGAAGCCGCCGCCGGTGAGCTTCGCCATTTCATAGAGGTGCTGCAGGTCGTCTGGGGCGGCCGGACGGATCACGAAGCTCACAGCGCGTCTCCGGTAGCGAGGCGATGAAGCACGATGGCCGAGAGCTGGGCCCGTTCGGTGAGCGACGGGGCGATCATGAATTCGTCGGGCGAGTGGATCTTCCCGCCGCGCACGCCCATCGTATCCACCACCGGCACGTGGTTGGCGGCGATGTTGTTGCCGTCGCACACGCCGCCGCTGCTCTGCCAGTCGATCTTCTGACCCAGCGCCGCGCCGGTATCGCGCACGAGGTCGAACAGTTTCTGCGCTCGCTCGTCCACCGGCTTGGGCGGGCGGGAGATGCCGCCGTGGACAGCGATGGCGAGATCGTGCTCGGCTGCAAGGTCATCCACCAGAGCCTGCAATCCGGTGGCGAATTCCTCCGCCGCCTCGGTGGTCTTGGGGCGAATATTGAAACGCAGCACGGCATGGTCGGGCACGACGTTGTTGGCCGCGCCGCCGTCGATCTTCGCCGGGTTGATCGGCAGGTCGCCGTGCTGCATCGCCTTCAGCCGTACCGCGCAGTCGGCAGCGGCGACAATCGCGTTGCGCCCGTCCTGCGGGTTGCGCCCGGCGTGGGCGGATCGACCCGTGAAGGTGAGCGAATAGTTGCCGCTGCCCCCGCGCGCATGGGCCAGCGTGCCGTCGGGCAGGGCGCTCGGCTCGTAGGTGAGCGCGGCGAACTTGCCGCGCGCCAGTCGGTCGATCAATGCCGCGGAGGAGAGCGATCCCGTTTCCTCGTCCGCGTTGATCATCACGTCGTAGCCGATGCCTGCCGCCGCCGAGGAGGTCTCCAGCGCCAGCAGTGCCTCTACGATAACGGCGATGCCGCCCTTCATGTCTGCCGTGCCGGGGCCGTTCAGCACCTCGTCGTCCAGCCATGTCAGGTCCTGGAAGGGGTGGTCTGCGGGGAAGACGGTGTCCATGTGCCCGGTCAGCAGGAAGCGTCGCTGCGCATCGGGCCGAATCGAACAGACTAGATGACGGCCATGGGGCTTCTCGACTTCGCGACCTTCGGCATCCACCACGCGCACCGGAGCCGGATCGTGCAGCGTCACCTCTCCGGGCAGTTCGGCGAAGGCTTGCGAGAGGGCTTCTGCCATCCGGGCGAGACCTTCCAGGTTGCCGGTGCCCGAATTGATCGCCGCCCACTCCTGCGTACGGGCGAGCATGCGCTGCTGGTCGATTGGCGCGACGAGGTCGCGTTCGGTCTGGGTAAGTGGTTGCATCGCGAACCGCATTACGCGCCCAGCCGCGCAATGCAACCGGGCCCGAAGCCGGACTAACCGCTGGCCGACATTGCGCGGGCGACGGCAACGAATTCCGCGACGCTGAGCGTTTCGGCGCGGCGGGTGGTATCGATGTCGCAGGCGGCCAGGGCATCCAGCGCGCCGGGCAGGCCCTTCACGCTCTGCCGCAGCATCTTGCGCCGCTGACCGAAGGCAGCCTCGGTCAGTCGTTCGAGCACTCTCGCCGATATGCCCTCGGGTGCCTCGCGCGGAGTGATGTGGGCCACGGCGCTCATCACCTTGGGCGGCGGGGTGAAGGCGCTGCGGTGCACCTTCATTGCCAGCTTCGCCTCCGCACGCCACTGCGCCAGCACGGCGAGGCGGCCATAGGCACTCGTGTCCGGCCTGGCGACGATGCGCTGGGCCACCTCCTGCTGGAACATCAGGGTCAGGCTGGTCCACTCGGGCGGCCACTTCCCGCCGCCCATCCACCGCGTGAACAGCAGCGTGCCGATATTGTAGGGCAGGTTGGCCAGCACGGCGAACGGCTCGCCCATCAGCTCCGCGTGATTCAGCGCCAGGGCATCGTCCTCCACCACCCGCAACTGGCCGGGAAAGGCCTGCTGCAATTCGGCGAGCGCCGGGATGCAGCGGCTGTCCCGTTCGATGGCGGTCACGCGGGCACCGGCGCGCAGCAGGGCGCGGGTCAGCCCGCCCGGTCCGGGGCCGATTTCCAGCACGGCCTTGTCTTGCAGGTCGCCGGGGATGGCGGCGATGCGGTCGAGCAGTTGCCCGTCCAGCAGGAAATTCTGGCCCAGCGCCTTGCTGGCGGAAAGGCCATGCGCGGCGATGACCTCGCGCAGCGGCGGCAGGCTCACGCCAGCGCCGCCCGGCGTGCGGCAATCTCGCCGGCCATGCGGATCGCGGCGATCATCGCCTGGGGGCGAGCCACGCCCTGTCCCGCGATATCGAAGGCGGTACCGTGATCGGGCGAAGTGCGAACCAGCGGCAGGCCAAGGGTGACGTTCACGCCCTCGTCGAAATCGAGCGCCTTCAACGGGATCAGCGCCTGGTCGTGGTACATGGCAATCGCCACGTCGTAGGTGGCGCGCCGGTGCGGCGCGAACAGGGTGTCGGCCGGATGCGGGCCGGTGGCGTCGATACCCTCCGCCCGCAAGGCGGCAATGGCAGGGGCGATCGTCTCGATTTCCTCGCGGCCCATGCGCCCGTCCTCACCTGCATGGGGGTTCAGCCCGGCGATGGCGAGGCGCGGCCTGGCAATTCCGAAATCGGTATGCATGGCGCGGGCGACTATGCGGACGCGCCGCACGATTAGATCCTGGGTCACTCGCCCGGGAACGTCCGCCAGCGCGCAGTGGACCGTCATGGGAACGGTGCGCAGCGAAGGGCCCGCCAGCATCATGACCGCATCCTCTCGCGCGGAGCCGCAGGCGTCGGCGCAGAACTCGGTCTGGCCCACGAAACTCTCGTCGACCTCGTGGATCGCGGACTTCGCGACGGGGCCTGTTACGACGCCCGATGCTTCTCCGCTGCGCGCCATGTCGAGCGCCTTTGCCAGCGCCGCCCTGGCCATCGCCGCGCCATCGCGCGTGGGCTTTCCGGGCGTGTAACCGGCATCGGGATCGACCGCGACTACGAGGTCGTCAGGGAAGGCGATGCCATGCCTGCGCGCGGCTTCATGCAAGGCAGCCGCGCCGCCGCACAGGACGAACGGCGGCAGGCGCAACTCGTCGCAGCGGGACCACGCTTCGAGGATGATTTCCGGACCGACCCCCGCCGGGTCGCCGATCGAAACGGCAAGCGGCGGGGTCCCGGTCATACGGATCAATTGTATTCGATCACCGCGTCACGACGAAGGTCGCGCAGGTAGCGCTGGGCGCGGCGGTTGACGCGCTCGTCTTCCAGCTGGGCCATGATCTGGTCGGTGCTGGGGCCTTGCGTCTCCTGCGGATCGTCGCGGCCGCACAGCATCAGGACGCGCAGGTTGCCGCCGGGCACCAGCTCACCGAAAGGCGGGCTGGACTGACCGACGCTGAGCTGCAGCAGGGCGGATTGCAGGGCTTCGGGCAACTGGCGAACGGTCAGCTCGTTGTCGACCGTGGTTGCGCCGATGGTGGCGGCGCGCATGTTCGCGTCACCGCAACCGTTCAGCGACTGCACGGATTCGACGAAGGACGTGCCGCGCTCTTCGGCTTCCGCCTGCGTCAAATCGGCGGGAATATCCATGCTGATCTGCTTCAGGCTGAGTACCGCGTCGCGCGGATCAGCCATGCCGATCTGGCGCTGGTCGATCATCAGCAGGATCGAATAGCCACCGGGAATTTCCAGCGGGCCGACCAGCTGGCCGGGCATCATCTGCTGAGCCGCGGCTTCCAGGGTGGGCTGCTGCAGCTGCTCCAGGCGAATCCAGCCAAGGTCGCCACCGACGATGGCGCTGGATGCCTCCGAATACTGACGGGCATAGGCCACGAAGCTGCCGCCGGCGCGCAGCTGTTCGATGATCTGGTTGGCGTTGCTCAGCACCTGCTCGCGGTTGGCCGGGTTCGCAGACAGGAAAATTTCGCCGAGGCGATACTCGGTCGTCCCGCGCGAGGCCTGCAGGCGGTCGTAGAGTTCGTTCACCTCGCCTTCCGAGACGTTGACGAAGGGCTGCACGTTGCGTCGCAGCAGGCGGTCCCAGGCCAGTTCGCCCTGGATCTGCCGCTTGATGGAGCGCGGGGAAGAGCCGATGGAACGCAGGTAGGCGTCCAGCTCCTCCGACGTCATGCCGCGCCCCTCGCGGGCGAAGCGTTCGTAGGCGGCGTCTACCTCTTCCGAAGTCACGGCCATTTCCTGCGCGGCGGCTTCCTGGACCTGCAGCGTCTCGTCGATCAGGTTGCGGAGAACCTGCAGGCGCAGGCGCTGGATTTCCTCTTCGGGGATTTCCTGTTCCTGCGAGGAGAGAATCAGGGCGACACGGTGATCGACGTCAGTGCCGGTGATGATGTTGCCGTTCACCCGCGCCGTTGCGCGGCGCACGTTCGGATCGGCCCGTTCGACTATGAAGGAAATGTCGTCGGGCAGGTTGAAGGCGTCGGAGCCCTGCACCTGCAAGCCCTGGGCCTGCGCGCTGCCGGCCATCACCATGGCACCGATGGCAGCGGCGGAATATTTCAGCATCTTGGTCGCAAACACGATCACGTTGTTACCTTGTCTTTTCTATAGCGCAGGGAAAAGCGCCCTTAAGAGGGCCGGGCAATTGCAAATCATGGCTTAACCCCACCTGAGCCGGCCCCTCCTAGCCAAATGCGCGCGCGCTGCCAATCCGGCAGGGGAAAGACTAGTTGAAGCCCAGGTTGCGCAGGTTGAAATAGATGCGGAAGCTGCTGCCGGACTGGGCGTCCGCAAGCTGGATGTAATCGCGCCGCCAAGTGAAGCCGAACTCCAGGCAATCGTCGGCATAGGCAATGCCAAGGCGCGTGCGCAGCGGTTCGAAGCCGTCGGCCTCGAAAGTCGGGTCTTCCGCGCGATCCGTCAGGTTGACCACCGCCGAACCGAAGACCGACCAGTGCCGGGCAAAGGCGACGCGGCCCGCCAGGCGGATTTCCTCGCGATCCTGCAGGTCTTCCAGCGTGAAATCGACGTCGCGGTTCAACTGCAGGTAGCCGACTTCGACATAGGTGCGGTCGCTGCCCACGGTCGCATCCACCTCGTTGCGGCGCACTGCGAGGTTATCCTTGTCGAGGCGGAAGCGGTGGGTGAACTTCAGGAAATCGCGATACCGCACCTGGGTGCGCCCGACGAAATCCGAAAACTGTTCGTTCAGCCCGGTACCGTTGGGGAACAGTTCGAAGGCGTCGTTCAGACGGTAGGATTGGCCGACGGTCGTCTCCAGCCGCCATCCGGGGAACGTCGCCTGCCAGTCCAGCCCGTAGGTCACGCGAACGCCGTCCTCCACCCGGTCGTATCCCGGGAAGCGGTTCAACGCGAAGAGGTTGGAGTCCTCGAGGTCGATGGCCCGCGCGTCCTCGTTGGGGATGTCCAGGTTGCGGACGTCGGGCGTGGCAACGATCTGCACCCGAGGAGTGAGGATCTGCGAGCCGCCCATGAATTCGCCGATCAAGGGCCACTTCACGTCGATCGCGGCCGTGGCCACGCCCCGGGTCTGCCAGCCTTCCTCGCCGCGATAGATGGCCGTGTTGGTCAGCAGGTTTTCATCCGAATGGTACACGTCGCCGCGCACGAGGCCGGTCAGGGTCACTTCCTGTCCGAGCGGCGTGATGCGGCGCAGGTCCCAGCGCGCGCGGGCGAAGGCGCGCTGCGTATCCTGGCCCTCGGCACGGGTGATCGCCAGCGTGTTGGCCTGCAGTTCGAGCGTGCCGCCCAGCACGGGGTCTTCCATCCGGTAGCGCGCGTCGATCAGCGGCAGGGCGAGCGGAACCTCCCCCTGGTCGGTACTTACCAGCAGCGCCTGGGTCGCCCAGCCGGCGATGGATACATAGGAGTTCTCGTCCTGCCGCGTCAGTTCCACCACCGAACGGATGCGATCTTCCCGGCTGATGTCGTAGCGGCGCAGGAACGTGCGGTCGCTGGCGAGGCGGATGGAGCCCTGCGCGCGCCAGTGCTCGCTGAGCTGGAACTGCCCGTTGGTGAACAGGTAGCCGCGAAAGTCGTTTTCCTCGGTCGCCTGCAGGGAATTCAGAGGTATGCGGCTGCTGTAGGTCGCATAGCCCGTCACCTGGAACGCGCCGTTGCCGGTCAGGTGGCGGTACTGCGCCGAAACCATCGGCGCGGCCTCGGTATAGAGATAGCCGGAAAGGGTCAGGTCGCGGTTGTCGGCAATGCGCCAGTAGTAGCTGTCGGTAATCTCGATGCCGTTGGAGGCGGTGAGGCCGATATCGGGAATGAAGAAGCCCGAACTGGGTCCGCCGTCGGCGCGCACGGTGAGGCCGGGCAGCGGCAGTACCCGCGCGCCGAACAGTTCCAGGTAGGCATTGCGAAAGCGGATGCGGGCCGTGTCCTGATCGTAATAGACGCGCTCTGCCGTCACGCGCCAGCTGGGGCTCTTGTCGCAGCCTTGCGCGTCGATGACCGCGCACGAGGAATAGACCGCGCGGGTCAGCTCGATGTCGCCGCCCTCTGCCCTCGTGGCCTGTTCCGCCGCCAGCCTGCCGCCCTGGCGGAAGGCGAGCAGCAGGTTGTCCATCGCGCCCGCTTCCAGTTCGTCGGTCAGCACCAGTCTGTCGGTGAACAGCTGGTTGCCGTTCTCATCCACCAGCCGGATGTTGCCGGTGGCGACGATTTCCCCCGTCATGCGTTTCCATGTAACCGCCTCCGCGCGCACGGACTGATCGCCCGATCGCAGCAGGACATTGCCTGCGGCCGTGATGGTGTCGGTGTTCTGGTCGTAACGCAGTTCGTTCGCCTCGAAGGCGATCTCGCGCGGCGTTCCATCGGCGTCCTGCGTCGACAGGATGGAATCGTCGATGAGGGGGAAACCCTGTTCCTCGTCGTCGCCGGGTTCGGGGGTCTGGACGGGCTCTATCGCCGTCTCCACTCCCGGTGCAGCGCCTTGCTGCGCATAGGCCGGATGGGCCGCAAGCAGTACCAGCGCGGAGGCGATGCCTGCAGCGGACAGCCTTAGCGAATGGGCTGGCAATGCGGGAAGCAGGCCGGGGAGCATGGCTTGCCTATTGCACCACGCGCTCCTAATCGCAACGCAAGCTTTGCCGCACGGCGACGAACCGAGCGGTCGACACGGACAAACCTGCAGGAGCAGCCCCCCCAATGGACATCGAATTCCGCAATCAGCCCGGCTCGGACTCACCGCGCATCGTCGCTCGCATCATCAATCAGGACAGCTTGCCCGACGACCTGCCCCGAACGATCCGCGAAGGGGCGGACGCGACGCGCTTCACGGGAAAGCCGGGTCAGGTGTTCGATGGCTTTGCGGAACATGACGGCAAACTGGTGCGCCTTGCGCTGGCCGGTGCCGGAAAGAAGGACAAGGAAGGCAGGCACGCCGCGCTGGAAAAGGCGGGTGCGGCTCTGACCGCGAAATTCCTGACCAGCGGCGAGAAGTCCCTGGCGATCGATGCGGCCGCCAGCGGCCTCGACGCGGAAGAGACGGCCGCGGTGCTGATGGGCGCGCGGCTGCGTGCCTGGCGCTGGGACCAATACCGCACGAAGCTGCGCGACGAACAGAAGCGTACGCTGACCAGCATCGTGGTCCTCGGTGCGCCGGAAGGGGCCCCGGCGGAATGGGAAGACGCCCAGGCCGTTGCCAAGGGCGTTGAATTCACCCGCGAACTCGTCGCCGAACCGGCCAACATCATCTACCCGGAAAGCTTCGTGGAGCGTTGCCGCAAGCGCTTCGAAGGCACCGGCGCGGAGCTGGTGGTGCTGGACGACGCCGAAATGGAAACGCTGGGAATGGGCGCGCTGCTGGGCGTGGGTCTCGGCTCGGAGCGTCCGTCCCGCCTGCTGGCGATCAAGTGGATGGGCGGCAAGAGCGGCGATGCGCCTGTCGCCTTCGTCGGCAAGGGCGTGACGTTCGATACCGGCGGCATCTCGCTGAAACCAGGCCCCGGCATGGAAGACATGAAATGGGACATGGGCGGTGCGGGCGCCGTGGCGGGCGCGATGCTGGCGTTGGCCCTGCGCAATGCGAAGGCCAACGTGATCGGCGTATGCGGCCTTGTGGAGAACATGCCCGATGGCAAGGCGATGCGTCCCGGCGACGTGGTCACCTCGATGTCGGGCCAGACGATCGAGGTGCTCAACACCGATGCCGAGGGCCGGCTGGTGCTGTGCGATGCGCTGACCTGGGTGCAGAAGGAATTCAAGCCCGCCCGGATCGTCGATCTCGCCACGCTCACGGGCGCGATGCTGATCGCGCTGGGCAACGAACACGCCGGCGTCTTTTCCAATAACGACGAACTGGCAGACGACCTTCTCCACGCCGGCAAGCAGAGCGGCGACAAGCTGTGGCGCTTCCCGCTGGCACCCGAGTACGACAAGCTGCTCGACAGCCCGATTGCCGACATGAAGAACATCGGCGGGCGCTATGCCGGGTCGATCACCGCCGCACAGTTCCTGGGCCGCTTCATCGAGAACGAGACGCCCTGGGCGCATCTGGACGTTGCCGGGATGGTCTGGGCGGACAAGCCCGGTGCCACGTGGGACAAGGGCGCGACCGGCTACGGCGTGCGCCTGCTTGATCGCTTCATTCGCAACACCGTGAAGGGATAGGTGTCGGGCATGGCCCGGATGCGGCGCAAGTCGGACTTGCCGTCCAAGACATGCGCCGCCTGCGGCCTGCCTTTCACCTGGCGCAAAAAGTGGGAACGTGACTGGGACAACGTCCGCTACTGTTCCGAGCGCTGCCGCAGGTCGAAGGGGAAGAGCGATGGCCTTACCTAGTCCGGCAATGGGCGAGGCACGACCATGAGAGTGGATTTCTACCTCCTTTCATCCGATACGGTGCCCTCCACCGTGGCCCTTTTGGCCGGCAAGGTGCGGCAGGCGGGGCAGCGACTGCTGGTGGTGGCGGATGACCTGGCGCTGCTCGAGGAGACGAGCCGGACCCTGTGGGAAACCGCTCCCGAGGCGTTTCTCGCCAACGGGATCGCCGGGGACGAGCACGACGCGGTGCAGCCGATCCTCCTTTCCAACGATGTCGAACCGGCAAACGGCGCAAGCTTCATGCTGATCGCCGACGGCTTGTGGCGCGAGCCGCGCGAGGGCATCGAACGCCTTCTTTACCTGTTCGACCAGCAGACCATCGACGGTGCTCGCAAGACGTGGAAAGCGCTGGAGGACCGCGAGGGGTTCGAGCGCAGGTTCTGGAAGCAGCAGGACGGGCGCTGGGTCGAGGGGCCTTGACGCCCGGCCCATCTGCACGGACAGTCGGGCCATCCAGCAAGGGGCCCTTCATGCGCAATATCACCGCAGCATCCGTTGCAGCCATCCTGCTTGCCGCTTGCGGCGGGCCCGACGAGGGCTCCTATGAAACCGAAGACGGCACCACGGTCGATTACGACATAGACAACAGCGGCGGTGATTCCGAGATACGCTTCTCCGGCGAGAACGGGGAAGGCCTGGTCATCAATTCGGGCTCCGACGTCGAGGTCGACCTGCCCGATGGCTTCTCGATCTATCCCGATGCCCAGGTGGTCTCCACCACCACGATGAACCAGCCCGACGGGCAGGGCTCGCTCGTCATCATGCAGAGCGATTCCTCGCCCGAGCAGATGGTGACCTTCTACCGCCGACAGGCCGAGGCCGCGGGGATCGAGATCGGCATGGAGATGAATTCCAACGGCAACCTGATGATCGCCGGCGAGAGCGACGAGGGCGGCACCTTCAGCTTCAACGCGTCATCCTCGGGCGAGGGGACGACGGGCCAGCTCGTCGTGGGTCAGGACATCAACTGATCACCCCCTGAAGGGCGGCACGCCGGTTGCATGCGGCGCAAGCCGTCTTGCCCTGCGCCTGCGGGGGCGCTAGGGCGCGCGCGAAATCTCCACAACGCAACAAGCTTCTCGCAAAGGAAATTCCCATGGCGGTTACCCGCACCTTTTCCATCATCAAGCCCGACGCCACGCGTCGCAACCTGACCGGCGCCGTGACCAAGATGCTGGAAGACGCCGGCCTGCGCGTCGTCGCTTCCAAGCGCATCCAGATGACGCAGGAACAGGCGGAAGGCTTCTACGCCGTGCACAAGGAACGCCCCTTCTTCGGCGACCTGGTATCCTTCATGACCAGCGGCCCCGTCGTCGTGCAGGTTCTGGAAGGCGAGGATGCCGTGGCGCGCAATCGCAAGGTGATGGGCGCAACCAATCCGGCAGACGCAGACGAAGGCACGATCCGCAAGACCTACGCCGAGAGCATCGAGGCGAATTCCGTCCACGGGTCCGACAGCGAAGAGAACGCCAAGATCGAGATCGATTTCTTCTTCGATGAAGACGAAATCGTCGGCTGATCAAGCTTCGGCGTCTTAACAAACGTTTTTGAATCCCCCTCGACCGATGATATATTCAGCATCGGTCGTAGGGGGATTTTCTGTTTTCGCGGAATTTTTTCCGGCGACTCGCGTGTTTTTTCGCGCGCGACGTCGGGAGAAATCTGTTGTTGAAGGGGTGGAAAAGGAAATCGCCTGCGCAAACGGTGAGGCGCTTCATCGATGCGATGAATGCGCGCGATTTCGACACCGTCGAAAGCCTCCTAGACGACAATTTCAAGATAATCGACAACGCCGACAAGGTTCTTACCGGCCGCGCGGAATGTCTCTCCCTGTTGAAAAGGGTGGCGGAAATCGCGCCCGAATACCAACTCAGGGCCAAGAGCATCGTCGAACGCGGCGACGACATCCTCATTTCCGGTGCGTCGCGCAACACCACCCCGGAAATCGGCAGCGCCTCACAGTGGAGAGCGAGGGCCACGCGAACCCACATGCTGGAATGGCAATCCTATAGCGCTGCGCTGACGCCATCGATGATCAGGATGATCCAGCGCGCCGACAGTGTCTGAGTTGTGATTAGGTGCGACTCGCAGCACCATGATAACGGCCCTGTTCGCACCGATACTTCAGCAGAAAATGAATTCGCTGCCGTAATCGGAAGCATTGGGGCGTGATTATTTTCGCATCACACAAATCCAGGTCGATCGCCGTCGTGAAACGCTATATCGCAGCGCTGAACGCGCGCGACGCCGAAGCCATTGATGCCTTGCTGGCCTACAATTGCCGACTGGTGGACAGTTCGGGAGGATCGATTGAGGGGCGCGAAAGCGCCATGGCGGCGACGCGCGCCTTCTTCGATTTCGAGACCGATTTTCACCTGACCGAGCACGATATCGTGCTGCGCGGCGACGAAGTGCTGGTTCGCGGTGCCGTGAGGGCAAACAATCCGCAACTGGCGACCGATTCCCTCTGGCGGGCCAGGGTGGCCGACGGCAAGATTGCCCACTGGCAAAGTTATGGGGCGGAAGCCCTGCCACTGGCCCGCATCCTTTCGAAGGAAACGCAGGAGCTGCAAGTCAACATCCAGGCGAATGCGTCCGGGTGAGGCCCGACGCGCCGCCTAGGCCGTTGTTTCGCTGAAATTTCGCAGCTGCTGGCCATGTGCCTTGTGCGGTGACCGGTGGGCGCGGCCCTGTTCCGCGCGCATCGTCGCCAGCGCTTCGTCGGACAGCGGCAGGTCAAGCTCAGCATAGATTCGCGCTGTTTCGGCTTCCCAATCGGCGTTCAGCTGCTCGAACTCCACCACCGCCAGCGGTCCAGCGAAGTCGGCGAGGGCCGCTTCCATGCGATCCTGGCGCAGCGCGATCTTGCGCGTGACTTCGCCCTCGATCCAGCCGAAGTCCACGTCATCCGACTGCATCGCCATCTGGTTGGCCACCAGCGAGGCCGCGCTTGCTGCGGTTTCATTCCGGCAGCGGCTGGTCATCACCACGCGCGCATCGGGGAATTCGGCCAGCAGGGCGGGCAGGTCCTCGGCAAATTGCGGAACTTTCAGCACGCGCGGGCGATCGGCGTTCTCGTGCCAGCTGGCATCGGTCCGCAGCATCCTGGCAAATTCGCGATAGACTGGCGCGGGATCGCGCGCCTCGCTGAATGCGGTGAAAGTCGGGATGCGCCACTGCGCCTCGTAGGCGCAGTGATCCAGCGCGGTGGCAAGCCATCCCAGTTCCTCGTCGGGGCGGGTGACACCGAAGGGGTGGATGGCGTCGAGCCACGGATTGAGCGCCCGCGCAAAGACGAGCGACAGTGTAGACCAGGCTGGCCGCGTGTCGGGAGATCGCGGTACGGGATGCCAGCTATCGCAGAAGCGCGTGGCGGCAAGCGCCGGGTCCGATGCTAGCAGCCGATGGACGCGAGTGGTTCCCGACCGCATGTGGCCGACCACGATGATCGGCGGGGCGAGCGGGGTTTCCAGGATCTCCGGTTCCAGCTGCCAAAGCGCGCCCAGTTCCAGCCGCTGGCGCACCACGCGCACCAGTTGCCCGTGCGCCATCGTCAGGCCCAGCGGATTGAGCCTCGCCTCCTCAGCAAGCGAATCGGCGAGGATTTCCAGGCGCAGCCGGAAATCGGCCATGTCCGCATCGCTGCGGGGGCCGCGTTCGCCTATCGCGGGGGCATCGCGCAGGGCCTTGGCCCACAGTGCATCGGGATCGAGCGAGGGCCGGTCGCACAGCCCCTTGTTCCAGACGGCCTCCAGCCATCCGTTCACACGATCGACGCGGGAGGAGCGGGCGCAGGGATGCGGGCGGGGCGGCAGCGTCATGCGTCAGAATTCGTCCGCGGCGCTTCGTAACCCGGCAAGGCGTTTTGGGGCGACGGCGCGCCAGCTTCTCTCAAGCCATTCAGCCACATGGTCCCAATCAACGCCCGGCCGGTTGAGAACGATCCCGACCCATCCGCTGGCACCGTAATAGGCGGGCTTGAAATAGGTCTCCGGCGCGGTTTCGACGAGGCCTGCCAGTTCGTCGGCACCGCCTGTCTTCACCAGCACGGCGACATGATCGCTGCCGTGATGCTGATCCTGGAAGTAGGCGAAGTACTTGCCGCTCTTGCCTCCGCTGCGCCAGCCGGGCGCACCGTGGCTCTCGCGTTCTTCCGCCTCCGGCAGGGCGAGGGCAAGTTCGCGCACCTTCTCCAGCAGCCAGTCGGCGCGGTAGTGCCGCCCGACATAGTCGGCAACCATGCGAGGGTAGAGCTGGTATTCGGCAAGGATCACCCGATGGGCAAGGCTCTCGGGCGTGTCGTTGGGCAGGATGGCGACGGGCACCTGCCCCAGCAGCGGACCGCCATCGAGTTCCGGCGTGACGATGTGGACCGAGCAGCCACCGAACCGCTCGCCCGCCTCGATGGCGCGCTTGTGGGTGTCGAGCCCCTTGTACTTGGGCAGCAGCGAAGGGTGCGTGTTGACCATCCGGCCTTCCCAGCCCTGCACGAAATCGGCAGTGAGGATGCGCATGTAACCGCACAGCGCCAGGTACTCAGCGCCGCTTTCGCGCAGGGCCGCGTCCATGATTTCCTCGTGCGCGCGGCGATCCATCCCGCGGTGATCGTGGCTGAAGGTGGCGATCCCTTCTGCCGCGGCGATCTTGAGGCCGGGCGCTTCGGGATTGTTGCTCGCGACAAGAACGATCTCGTAAGGGCAGCCGGGCAGACGCGACTGGAACAGCAGGGCCGACATGGTCGTGCCGTTGCCTGACAGCAGGCAGGCGATCTTCGCCTTTTTGTCCGTTGCCTGTTCAGGCATCGTGATCGGCAACCCAATCCGCCTTGGCCGACCAGGTGCCCGCCGATCCCTTGACCGTGCAACCGCGCTGGCCTTTCTCGATCACGCCGATGCGGAATACGTCTTCGCCCGCTTCGGAAAGCGCGGCAGTGACGGTATCCACCTTGTCCGGCGTAACGGCCAGCACCATGCCCACGCCGCAGTTGAACGTGCGCGCCATCTCGCCGGGTTCGATATTCCCCTGCGCCTGCAGGAAGGCCATGAGTCGCGGCTGGTCCCAGCTGTCGGCATCCACGACGGCGCGCGCGCTCTGGGGCAGGACGCGGGGAAGGTTTTCCAGCAGACCGCCGCCGGTGATGTGCGCCAGCGCATCGACATGGCCAGCCCGGACGACGGGCAGAAGGCTTTTCACGTAAATCCGGGTCGGCGCGATCAGTGCGTCGATCAGCAGCTGGTCCTGATCGAACAGGGCGGGGCGATCCAGCTTCCAGCCTTTGTCCGCGGCCAGACGCCGCACCAGCGAGAAGCCGTTGGAATGGACACCCGAACTGGCCAGGCCGAGCAAGACGTGGCCGGGGGCCACGCGCTCCCCGGTCAGCTGCTCGCCGCGCTCGACAGCGCCCACGCAGAAGCCTGCCAGGTCGTAATCGCCTTCGGCATACATGCCGGGCATTTCCGCGGTCTCACCGCCGATCAGCGCACAGCCCGCCTGCTTGCAGCCGTCGGCGATGCCCGCGATCACGCGCTCGGCGATGCCGTTTTCCAGCTTTCCGGTGGCGAAATAGTCGAGGAAAAAGAGCGGCTCAGCCCCCTGAACGATCAGGTCGTTCACGCACATGGCGACAAGATCTATCCCGACGGTGTCGTGACGGTCCGTCTCGATCGCCAGCTTCAGCTTGGTGCCGACGCCATCGTTGCCGGCAACCAGCAGCGGGTCCTTGTAACCTGCTGCCTTCGGATCGAAGAAGCCGCCGAAGCCTCCGATCTCTCCGTCGGCGCCGGGGCGCATGGTTGCTTTCACCAGGGGGCCGATAGCCTTTACGAGGCGGTTGCCCGCGTCGATCGAAACTCCGGCCTGTTCATATGTGTAGGAGGGCGTATTGGAACTCATGCCCCTGCCATAGTCTTTCGGGCTTGGAATTCCACTCGCCTTTGGGCAAAAGACCCCCAAATTCCCCGATGAACATCGCTTTTCCCCTTTCCCGGCACTTTCCAGACCGCCTGCCCGCCGCCATCGCAGCAGGCTTGCTCGTGGTATTGGCCGCTGTCGCCGCAGTGGCGCTTATGGCGCAGGTTTCGGGCGAGCGCGGCATCGCGCCGGTAGCCAGCAGCAGCGATATCACCGTCGATGGGATCGAGGTGGACGTGCGTGGCGACAGCGCCGAAGAGGCGCGCGCCGAGGGCTGGCGCGAGGCCCAGCGGCTTGCGTGGGAGCGGCTGGAAGGACCCGAGATACCCGATTCGCGGCTCGAATCGCTGGTTGCCGCCATCGTGGTGGAGGAAGAGAACATCGGGCCGCGCCGCTACATCGCCCGCCTCGGCGTGATTTTCGATCGCCAGCGGGCAGGAGCCCTGTTGGGAGCGAGCGGAGAGCGGGCGCGATCCGCCCCGATGCTGACGCTTCCCGTGATGATTTCGGGTGGCACGCAGACCATGTTCGAAGTGCGCAATCCGTGGCAGCGGGCCTGGGCGGAATACCAGTTCGGCTCCAGCACCATCGACTATGTCCGGCCATCCGGCTCGGGCGGCGAATCGCTGCTGCTTACCTACGGCCAGACCGGGCGCCGCAGCCGCGCCTGGTGGAACAACATTCTCGACCAGTTCGGTGCCGCCGACGTGCTCGTGCCGATCGCCAACCTGCGCTGGGAATGGCCCGGCGGCCCGGTGGAGGGGCGCTTCACCGCCCGCTACGGCCCCGACAACCGTTTCCTGGACGAGTTCAGCATGCGCGCCGACAGCACGGACGAGCTGCCCGCGATGCTGACCCGTGCCGTAGCGCGCTTCAACGCGATTTATGCCGAGGCCCTTGCCGACGGGACCTTGCGCCCCGACCCCACGCTGACGCTCGACAACATCGAGATCAGCGACGAGGTGCGCGCCCTGCTCGAGCAGGCACGGGCGGCCGAGGAGGCGGAACAGGCCGCCCAGGCCGGCGCGGACGATATTGGAATCGACGTCACCACCGGCGGAACCGGCGAATCGCAGCCGGTGGAAACCACCGTTCCCAGCGCCAGCTACGGCGTGCAGGTGGCAACCCCTGCTGCTTCCGATTTCGACGGGGCTCTCTCGGCCCTGCGGGCCGTGCCCGGCGTCACGCGGGTAACGGTTCGCTCGACGGCTATCGGCGGCGCTTCGGTGTTCGACGTGACCTACGCCGGGGATCTTTCCGCCCTGGCCGCCCTGCTGCGCCAGCGCGGGTGGGCGGTAAACGAAGGGCAGAACGCACTCGGCATTTCGCGCTAGGATAGGCGCATGAGCCAGATCGCCCTTCCTCTTGCCGCTCGCGGAAGCGGGCCTGCACGGATCGTGATCGGCAATGCCAACGCCCACGTCGCAGAGGCGATGCTGTCCCCGGAAACCTGGCCCTATCGTACGGCCGTGCTCACCGGGCCGCCCCGGTCCGGCAAGTCGTTGCTGGCGAGCTGGTTCGCGAAAAGCGGAAAGGGCGATGCCATCGACGACGCGCAGGAACTGCCCGAAGACGAGATCTTCCATCGCTGGAACCGCGCCCAGGAAAGCGGAACGGCCCTGCTGATCGTGGGTGGTGAGCCGCCGTGGAACATTGCGCTCCCCGATTTGCGTTCGCGGCTTGGCGGCTCGCTCCAGCTGGAGATCGGCCAGCCCGACGACGAAATGGCCCGGGATCTGTTGCAGTCGCTGGCCGGCGAACGCGGCCTCATGCTGCGAGAGGATGCCGCGGATTACCTCGTTCCGCGCGCCTCGCGTTCGCAGGAGGAATTGGAGAAGCTGGTGGCGACGATCGACCGCTTGTCTCTTGAGCGAAAGGCCCCACCTACCATGGGTATCTGGCGCGCTGCCCTTGAGGAGGTGCACGGGCCGGAGGAGCCGCGCTTGATCTGAGCGTACTTTGGTGGAACATTGGAGCAACGATGTTCGAGCGACTTGTAGCCTATCTCGACTCCGTGCGTGAGCGCGATCCCGCTCCGCGCTCCCGCTGGGAAATCCTCCTGTATCCCGGCGTGCTAGCTCTTGGCATGCACAAGATCGCGCACTGGCTGTTCGAGGCGGAAATGTATTTCCTTGCCCGGCTGGTGAACCACCTGTCGCGCTGGATGACCGCGATAGACATCCATCCCGGTGCGAAAATCGGCAAGAATTTCTTTATCGACCATGGCTTTACCGTCATCGGTGAGACTGCGGAAATCGGCGACAACGTGACCATCTATCAATGCGTCACGCTGGGGGGCACGAATCCGACCAACGGCGAGGGCGGCAAGCGTCACCCGACGTTGAAGGACAATGTCATCATCGGGTCCGGCGCGCAGGTGATCGGGCCGATCACGGTGGGCGAGCGCGCCCGCGTCGGCGCGAATGCCGTGGTCACGGACGATGTGCCCGAAGGCGCGACCATGATCGGCCTCAAGGCCCGCTCGACGCTTGTGCCCGCAGAAACGTGGATTCGCGAATTCATACCCTACGGCACCCCGTGCGATGAACCTTGCGAACCCGCACCGACCGAGCGGGTACAGCAGCTGGAAGCCGAGGTTCAGCTGCTGCGGGAGCAGCTCGACGAAATGCGCGCAGCCATGCATTCGTCAGGCAATCCGTCGGACGACGATCAAAAAGGTCGCAAGCACGGGGCACAGGGTTGATGGCAGCCAGGAACGGCATGCCCAATATCGTCGCCTTCCCCGGGCAGCGCGCCCCGGAACAGATAGGCTTCGACAGGCATGAACTCATGCGCATACTCGACCTTTACGGACGGATGGTCGCCGCTGGGGAATGGCGTGACTACGCCATGGATTTCACCCGCGACTGCGCCACCTTCGCAGCGTTTCGACGCACGGCCGAGGTTCCGCAGATGCGGCTGGAGAAGCGGCCCGCGCTGCACCAGAAACAGGGCATGTGGGCGCTGTTCGGCGAACAGGGTCAGGTGCTGAAACGCGGACACGAGCTGGCAAACGTGCTGGCGCCCGTGGAGAGGCGACTGCTGAAGCTGGTCGATTCCTAGAATCTCTCAGTGGGCGGTCTAGCCGACCACCCGACTCACAGGTCTTCCAGAACGCCCACGAGTTCGTCGAAGTGGTCGATCATCACATCGCCGCCCAGTTCGTTCACCGGAACGTCGTGATAGCCGTAACGGTAGGTGACCACCGGGATTCCCGCATTGCGCGCGGCGCGCACGTCATAGGTCGAATCACCCACCATGGCCGCGCGACCCCCTCCGCAATCCTCGATCGCGGCGAGCAGCATGTCGGGCTGCGGCTTGGCCTTTTCGCGCCCGAACGTGTCACCGCCCTGGATGGAGCAGAAGCGGTCCGTCATTCCCAGCGCCTCGATCAGCTGGCGCGCAGGTTCTTCGGACTTGTTGGTGCATACCGCCACCTTGCAGCCCTTCGATGCCAGCAGGTCCAGCGCGCCCAGCACGCCCGGAAAGGGCACGGTGTTGTCGGCGATATGCGCCCAGTAATGTTCCAGCAGCGCCTGGCTCAGTTCCTCGAAGCGTTCCTGCGACACGGATCCCCCGGTGCGTTCGAGCCCACGTTCCAGCATGGGAATCGCGCCGCCGCCGATCAGCTGGCGGACCTCCGCCAGCGGCAGGGCGGGGCGCCCTTCGAGGGCGAGTGCGTGATTGATGGCGGGGCCGAGGTCGAGATTGGAATCGACCAGCGTGCCATCGAGGTCGAAAAGGACGATATCGAAGGGAAAATCACTCATCGCGGGGCCATGTGGGGCAGCGATGTGGAAACTGCAATCAATTGATGGCATGGGCGCTTTCATGAGTGAAAGACCTATTGCCGCCATCATCCTTGCCGCGGGCAAGGGCACCCGCATGAAGAGCAGCCGCCACAAGGTGTTGCACGAGATTGCCGGGCGTCCGATGATAGAGCACCTGCTCTCCAGCGTGGAGCAGCTGGCCCCCCACAAGCTGGTCACCATCGTGGGCGAGTTCCGCGAGCAGCTGCAGGAGCGGCTGGCCGATAAGGTCGACTTCGCGGTGCAGGACCCGCAGAAGGGGACGGGCCACGCGGTTCAGCAGGCGCAGGAAGCGCTGGCCGACTTCGATGGGGACGTGCTGGTGCTTTACGGTGACGTGCCCTTCGTGAAGGCCGGCACCATGCGCTCCATGATCGAGCGCTTGCGCTCGGCGGATACCCCCGCCGCCGTGGTACTGGGGTTCGAGCCGGATGATCCGCTTCGCTACGGAAGGGTGATCGCCCAGCAGGGCCGCATCCTGAAGATGGTGGAATACAAGGATGCCACCGAGGAGGAGCGTGCATGCCGTATGTGCAATTCCGGCCTGCTCGCGGCGCGGTCGGAAGACCTCTTTGCATTGCTCGAGCGCGTCGGGAACGCAAACGCGCAGGGCGAATACTACCTGCCCGATATCGTCAACATCGCCATTGCCGACGGGCGCAACTGCGCCGTCGTGGCCTGCGACAGCGCGGACGAGGTGGCCGGCATCAATAGCCGGGCCGAACTGGCCGCGGCAGAGGCGCAGTGGCAGGAGCTTCGCCGTGAAGAGGCCATGGCCGAAGGCGTCACCCTTCGTGCGCCCGATACCGTGCACTTCAGCTGGGATACCGAAATCGCCGCCGACGTCGTGGTGGAACCGAACGTCGTGTTCGGCCCGGGCGTCTCGATTGCGACAGGTGCCACGATCAAGGCATTCAGCCATCTGGAAGGAGCGCAGGTCGGTGAGGGCGTGGAAGTCGGCCCCTACGCGCGCCTGCGCCCCGGCACCGTGCTGGAAGCGAACAGCAAGGTGGGCAATTTCGTGGAAATCAAGAAGGCGACGCTGGGAGAAGGGGCCAAGGCCAACCACCTTACCTACCTTGGCGATGCCACGGTCGGGGCAGGGGCCAATGTCGGCGCGGGGACGATCACCTGCAATTACGACGGCTATTTCAAGCACCAGACGACCATCGGCCCGCGGGCATTCATCGGGTCCAATTCCTCGCTGATCGCACCCGTCAGCATTGGGGCCGACGCCATCGTGGCAGCGGGCAGCGCGGTCAGCCGCGATGTCGCCGATGGCGAACTCCGCATGGTGCGGGCGGACCAAATGGTGAAGCCGGGATGGGCCGATCGCTTCCACGACACGATGAAAAAGCGCAAGGCGGCGAGCAAGAAGACCGATGGCTGAGCGCACCTTTACCGACGAGCAACTGGCCCTGTTGCTGCAGGCTTCCCGCGATTTCGCGTTCCAGCAGATCGCGGAGGGCATGCCCATGCTGCCCTTCGCTTCCTGCGTCGATCCCGACGGCGATATGAACTTCGTCCGCTTTGCCGAACCCGGCACCGACAAGACGCCCGAGGAAGTTCTCTCGCTGACCCATGACGAGGTGAGGGCGCAGGCGGACAAGGGGGCGCTGCTGGCGGCCGGCATCGTTTCCGGCGTCCGGTTGGCGCGGCCCGAAGACGGGATGGAGGACGCGGTCCGGATCGAGATCGAGGCGCCAGGCTTTGCGCGCCAGTTCCTGGCATTCTACCGCTTCGAGCCTGACGCGGACGGCAAGGCCGCCACCGTTTCTCCAGGCAAGTTGGTGCCGTTCGAGGCCGAAGCGAAAATTTTCGCCGATTCGGCCTAGCCATCGCGCGTTCACTCCGCGCTTGGCAGGGAACGCGGCTCGGCTCTACACGCTAATTGACAAATCGGGGCGCATCCTGATGCGCCGGACAGAAATCGGGGAATCTCGCGAACATGTGCGGAATTATCGGAATCGTTGGACAGCGAGACGTGGCGGCGCGGCTCGTCGATGGATTGCGGCGGATGGAATATCGCGGCTACGACAGCGCGGGGGTCTGCACGGCGCACGACGGCGCCCTGTTGCGCCGCCGCGCCGAGGGGAAGCTCAACAACCTCGTTGAAGAGCTGGCGAGAAATCCCGCACCGGGCAACACGGGCATCGCCCACACTCGCTGGGCCACCCACGGCGCGCCGACCGAGAAGAACGCGCATCCCCATGCCACCGAGCACGTGGCGCTGGTCCACAACGGGATCATCGAGAATTTCAAGGAATTGCGCGACGAACTGCGCGCCGATGGCCGCACTTTCGAGAGCGAGACCGATACCGAGGTCGTCGTCCAGCTGATCTCGCGCCAGATCGAGGAGGGCACCTCGCCCGAGGATGCCGTGGCCAACGTGCTGCCGCGCCTGCGCGGCGCGTTCGCGCTCGCAATCACCTTCCGCGATCATCCCGACATGCTGATCGGCGCGCGACTGGGTTCGCCTCTGGTCGTGGGCTATGGCGAGGACGAGATGTACCTCGGCTCCGACGCACTTGCGCTGGCCCCGCTGACCCAGGAGATCGCCTATCTCGAAGAAGGCGACTGGGTGACGATCACGCGCGAGGGCGCGACCATCCGCGACGGCGACGGGAACGAAGTCGAGCGCGAGGTCAGGACGTCGGGCGCCTCCGCGGCGGCGATCGAGAAGGGCAACTACCGCCACTTCATGCAGAAGGAGATCTTCGAGCAGCCCACGGTCGTGGCGCAAACCCTGCGTTCGTACCTGCGGCCCGGAGAGCAGCGCGTGGCGTTGCCGCAGATCGATTTCGACATCTCGGCCATCGACCGCGTGACCATCGTCGCCTGCGGCACGTCCTACTATGCCGGGATGGTGGCGAAATACTGGTTCGAGCAGTTCGCCCGCGTTCCTGTCGACATCGATTACGCGTCCGAGTTCCGCTACCGCGAGCCGGTGTTGCCCGATGGCGGGCTTGCGCTCTTCATCAGCCAGAGCGGAGAGACCGCCGATACCCTTGCGGCCCTGCGCCACTGCCGCGAACAGGGTCAGGTTATCGCCGCCGTTGTAAACGTGCCCACCAGTTCGATGGCGCGCGAGGCTGACCTGCTGCTGCCGACGCACGCGGGGCCGGAGATCGGCGTCGCCTCCACCAAGGCTTTCACCTGTCAGCTGGCCGTGCTTGCCGCGCTGGCCGCTCATTTCGCGGTGAAGAAGGGTCTGCTGAACCACCGCGAGGAAGCGATCATCGTCGGCCACCTCATGGAAGCTCCGGCCTGCCTCAACGCCGCGCTGGACCACGACGAGGAAATTGCCGACATGGCGCACCTGATCGCGCCCGCGCGTGACGTGCTTTACCTTGGGCGTGGTGCGGACTTTCCTCTCGCCCTCGAAGGTGCCCTGAAACTCAAGGAAATCAGCTACATTCATGCCGAAGGCTATGCCAGCGGCGAAATGAAGCACGGCCCGATCGCCCTGATCGACGATTCCGTACCCGTGATCGTGCTGGCACCCAGTGGTCCGCTGTTCGAGAAGACCGTGTCGAACATGCAGGAAGTGCAGGCGCGCGGTGGCAAGGTAGTGCTTATCTCCGACAGGAAGGGCATCGAGGCTGCGGGAGAGGGCTGCATGGCGGTGATCGAGATGCCCAAGGTTCATCCGCTGATCGCACCGCTGGTCTATGCCGTGCCCGTCCAGTTGCTGGCCTATCACGTGGCCGTGGCCAAGGGCACGGACGTCGATCAGCCACGCAACCTGGCGAAATCCGTTACCGTGGAGTAAACGGCGCCTTAACTCCCTAGAAGGCCGTCCATTTTACCGCGCGATAACCATTGGCGGTCTAGGGCAACGGAGTGAAAGACAAGCACTCTGGATTGCCGACACTTCCTCTGCAGATGAGCATTTTGCAGGTGATCGGTTTGCGCGACCCAGGGGAGGGCGACTGGACCCGCTTGCGCACGCTGCAATATTCCGAGCTGCACAAGGTCTGCGTAATCCGTATCGCAGCGCATGGTCTTGCCGCGATGCTGGCCGTCGCGCTGTACATGGATTCCGTGCCCCACTGGGTACTGGCGGTCTGGCTGCTCAGTATCGTGGCCGCGGTCTGGAACGTTGCCCGGATCGATCACAAGTTCATCGATATCGAAGCGCGCGGCGTGCAGTGGAACGAGTTTACCTGGCAGGCGCTGGGCG
Organism: Aurantiacibacter hainanensis; assembly: GCF_036321025.1. Lineage (NCBI taxonomy): Bacteria > Pseudomonadati > Pseudomonadota > Alphaproteobacteria > Sphingomonadales > Erythrobacteraceae > Aurantiacibacter > Aurantiacibacter hainanensis. The sequence continues at coordinate 338,368 of NZ_JAZAPB010000001.1, read as the reverse complement.
TGGCCTTGTGCACCTTGCCCTGGGTCGCGGCACTGATGTTCTTCGTGCCGCTCGGCTCGACGACCGATCATTACGCGTTGTGGGCGATCGCGGCCATGCTGATCGCCGGCAGCGCCGCGGCCATGGCCAGCGCGCCGGTGGCCATCGTGGTGTTCGACCTGGTCGTGGGCGCGGCGGGCGTCGCGTCGTTCATCCTGACTGGCGACTTCCTCTTCGCCATCGCGGCCGCAGCATACACCTTCACGATTGTCGCGGGCGGACTGCGCTCCGCACGCACCTACCTGTCGGCCAAGATCGCCGAGGCGGGCGTTGCCGAGAAGGACGAGGTTGTCTCCCTCCTGCTGCGCGAATTCGAGGAGAAGGAATCCGACTGGCTCTGGCAGGTCGATACCAACCGCCGCATCCGCTCCGCCTCCCCGCGCTTCGCCTTCGCATTCGGCAGTGCGCCGGACGAGCTGGAGGGTGAAAGCTTCATAAAGCTGATCGCGGGTTCCTCCTGGGAAAGCGGGGATTTCCCCCGCAGCCTGCATGAGCTCGCCGAGAAGCTGAAACGGCGAGAGCATTTCTCCAACCTGCTGGTCCAGGTCTATCTGGAGGCGGGCCGTCGCTGGTGGGAATTGTCCGGCACGCCGCTTTACGACGACAACGGCAGCTACATCGGATTTCGCGGCGTCGGCTCGGACGTGACCGAGCAGCGCGACCGCGACGAGAAAATCGCCTACCTGGCCCGCTACGACACGCTGACCGGCCTGCCCAATCGCCTGATGCTGACGGAAGCACTCGGCGAAGCCATGCGCTATGCCGACCAGTGGAAGACGCGCTGCGCCTTCCTGATGATCGACCTCGACCGCTTCAAGGCCGTCAACGATTCGCTCGGCCACCAGCTTGGCGACCGCCTGCTGGCCGACGTGTCGAAGCGGCTTGCCGGCGTCATCACGGAAAACGAGCAGTGCGGCAGGCTGGGCGGCGACGAGTTCGCGGTCGTGATCCGCGACGCAAGCGACAAGGGCCGCGTGGATCGCCTGGCCGATGCGGTGATAGATGCGTTGTCGCAACCCTACGTGATCGACAACCACACGCTGTTCATCGGCGCCAGCGTCGGCTCTGCCATGGGGCCGCGCGACGGGTCTTCGGTGGAAACGCTGATGCGTAACGCCGACCTCGCCCTCTACCGGGCGAAGGACGAAGGCGGGAACACGCATTACAGGTACCTGCCTTCGCTCCACGCCGATGCGGAGGAACGCCGCAAGCTGGAGCTGTCGCTGCGCCGCGCCATCGGGAAAGACGAGCTGGAACTGAATTTCCAGCCGGTGGTGAACGCCCGTACCGAGAACGTCGTCAGCTTCGAGGCGCTGCTGCGCTGGAACAGCGAGGAGCATGGCATCGTCAGTCCGGGCAAGTTCATCCCGCTGGCCGAGGATACCCGCCTGATCGTCCCCATCGGCGAATGGGTTCTGTACGAGGCTTGCCGCGAGGCGGCGCGCTGGCCCGACGACATCAAGGTTGCGGTGAACGTTTCGGGTGAACAGCTGCTCGAACCCAATTTTGCCACCACCGTGGTTCGGGCGCTGGCCGACACCGGCCTCGCCGCGCATCGCCTGGAAGTGGAAGTGACCGAGAGCGTGTTCCTGCGCGACGGGCGTATCGCCCGGCAGGCGCTGGAAGAGATCATGGCGCTGGGCTGCTCCATCGCGCTCGACGATTTCGGCACGGGCTACTCCTCGCTCGGCTACCTTCGCACGCTGCGCTTCTCCACGATCAAGGTCGATCGCAGCTTCGTCCAGGGCGCTTCCCACGAGAGCCAGGAAAGCCTGGCCATCATCCGCGCCGTCGTCGCCATGGCGCGCAGTCTTGACATGACCACCACCGCCGAGGGCGTGGAGGACGCAGAGCAGGCCGCGCTGATCCGCGAACTGGGCTGCACCAAGATCCAGGGCTATTACTTCGGCCGACCGATGATAGCCTCGGAAGCCCGCTCCATCGTCAACAAGGGGCGCGACCGCATTCGCGCGGCATGACCTGGGGCGCTAGGCGCGGCTCGAAGCTGTAGGCAAGCTCCCGGTATCAGCGGTCAGGCGACCGAAAGCGCGTTCATCACGCTTTCGAACAGCCGCCGGCCATCGCTGCCACCATGGTCGGCCTCTATGGCGCGTTCGGGGTGGGGCATCATGCCCAGCACGTTGCCGCTCTTGTTCAGAACGCCGGCGATATCGCGCTGCGAGCCGTTGCAGTTCTCGACATAGCGGAAGGCCACGCGACCTTCGCCTTCCAGTCGGTCCAGCGTTTCCGCATCGGCGAAGTAGTTGCCATCGTGGTGAGCCACCGGAATGTGGATCGTCTCTCCCGCCTCGTAGGCGGAGGTGAACAGGCTCTGGTTGTTCTCCACCCGAAGCGGCACGGTGCGGCAGATGAAGGTCTGCGCCGCGTTGCGCATCAGCGCGCCGGGCAGCAGTCGTGCTTCCGTCAGCACCTGGAAGCCGTTGCACACGCCGAGCACGGGCACGCCGCGCTCAGCCGCTTCGATCACAGAGCGCATGATCGGGCTGTTCGCAGCCATCGCGCCGCTGCGCAGGTAGTCGCCGTAGGAGAAGCCGCCGGGAAGGGCGATGAAATCGAGGCCATCGGGCAGCTGGGCATCGCCGTGCCAGACCTTGACCGGATCCTTGCCCGAAACGTCGCGCAGCGCGACCCACATGTCGCGGTCGCAGTTCGAACCGGGGAATGTGACGACGGCGGTCTTCACGCGGATACCTTCTCGATGCGGTAGTTTTCGATCACCATGTTCGCCAGCAGCTTCTGGCACATGTCCTCCAGCGCAGCGTCGCTGGTGTCGTCGGCCACTTCCATTTCCACCAGGCGACCGATGCGGACGTCCTTCACGCCTTCGAAACCCAGCCCGTCGAGGGCGTGGTGCACGGCGCGGCCCTGCGGGTCGAGCACGCCGGGCTTCAGGCTGACATGGATGCGGACTTTCATGATGGCTGCCCTTTTGCGACAAAGCGGAAATTCGCCGCAGCCTATGGCGATTGCGCGGCCCGTCGGCAAGGGGCGGACAGCCATTTTGCCATGATTGACCGGGCGATTTCCAACTAATGTGGAACACATGGAGCACAGTCCTGGCGTGAAAGGCCTGCGCCCGGGCATTAGTGGCCGGAAAGCGCGGGGAGGGGCAGGAAACCGTTGCATCGCGCGGTGCATTGGTGTGCCATGGCGCAGGTAGGAAAGCCGCGCGGCGGGAGGCACCAGCGATGATAGCGACCGAGAAATTCACCTTCACCGGGAAGAAGGGGCAGACGCTGGACGGACGGCTGGAACTGCCGCTCTATACAAGGCCGCACGCCGCGGTCCTGTTCGCCCACTGCTTCACCTGCACCAAGCAGAGCCACGCCGCCACGCGGGTCGCGTCCGCGCTGGCGGCGAAGGGACTGGCCGTGCTGCGGTTCGATTTCACCGGGCTGGGCGGCAGCGACGGCGATTTCGCCAACGCCGGGTTCGCCAGCAACGTGGACGACCTTGTCTGCGCGGCGCGGGCGCTGGACGAGCGCGGCCTGCCGCCGGTGCTGCTGGTGGGCCATTCGCTGGGCGGCGCGGCGGTGGTGGCGGCGGCGGAACACATCCCGCAGGCGCGCGGCGTGGCGACGCTGAATGCCCCCTACGATGCCGCTCACGTGTTCGAACACTTCGGCGATGCCATCGAGGACATCGAGGAGGACGGCGAGGGCGAGATCACGCTGGCGGGCCGCAAGTTCCGCATCGCCCGTGCTTTCCTGGAACAGGGGCGCGACCAGCCGCAGGGCGAACGCATCGCCAACCTGGGCCTGCCGCTGATGGTGATGCACTGTCCGGAAGACGAAGTCGTCGGCATCGACAACGCCCGATTGATCTTCGAGAAGGCGGTGCATCCCAAGAGCTTCGTGGCGCTGGACAATGCCGATCACCTGCTGACCGAACCGGGCAGTGCCGAATACGCCGCCAACCTGATAGCGGCATGGGCCACGCCCTATCTCGCCGACCTGGCGAAAGAGGTGCGGGAGGACTTTGCCGGCACGGTGGAAGTGACAACGGCGGGCGGCAAGTTCGCGCAATGGGTGCGCACGGCCAGCCACCAGTTCATCGCCGACGAGCCCGAAAGCTACGGCGGCTCCGACCACGGACCCACCCCCTACGACCTGCTGCTGGCGGCGCTGGGCACATGCACCAGCATGACGATCAAGATGTATGCGGATCGCAAGAACATCCCGCTGGAAGGCGTTCGCATCGAACTGGAGCACAGCCGGGACCACCACACCGACTGCGTGGACTGCGAGAAGGACGGCTCGCCCATCCAGGTGATCGACCGCGCGATCGAACTGACCGGCGACCTATCGCCCGAACAGCGCACGCGCCTGATGGACATCGCCGACAAGTGCCCGGTTCACAAGACCCTGGAAGGCGACCTGCATATCCATTCAACGCTGATCGACGACTAGCCTATTCGTCCTGCCCCTGTTTCTGCAGGGCGGCGCGGCGCGCCGCACCGGCCACCGCATGGGAAAGCGATTCAAGCATCTGACTGCCCTCGGAGTAGTCGGGCGGGGCAAGGTTCTCTACCCGCTGCTCGCGGGTCTGCTTGTCGGCGTGATCGAACTTCTCATCCTTGTCCACCGCGATGGCCTGGCCGCCGCAGCGGTTGATGAATTCGAACGCCTTCAGGTCCGAAAGCCCGTCGCCGACATAGATCAGCTGGTCGAAGGGCACGTGCATGTCGTCGGGATCGCGGTCCGGCTGGTCGGTCTGCGGCTCGTTCGCGGTGTCCACGCTCATGCCCTTGGCATAGGCTTCGAGATACAGCGACTTGGCCGGATGCGGGATGATCCGCTTCACCGCCACCGCCTCGTCATGATCGTTGAAATGGAAGGATCCGGCCCAGGTGCGGTCGAAAGCCTCTTCGCAGGCGGTCTGTTCGATCATCTCGATATAGCCCGCGGAAAGCACAACCAGTTCGACTTCGCAGTCTTCGTCGATCTCGGCGGCCACCGCGCCCAGCCGGTCCTTCAGTTCGGTTACGCCGGGATAGATGTCGATATGGCGAGCGGCGCGGTGGAAGAAGTCGCGCGTCAGCCTGTCGCCGCGGTCATGGCCGCACTGGATCAGGGCCCAGCCGCGCTTGATGATACCGTCCCAGTGATCGCCCAGCGGATCCTGGTAGGTTTCTTCCCACTCGGTGCGATCCAGCCCCCACTCGGCGCACAGCGCGTCGATGGTGTCGCTGGCCAGCGTCCTGTCGAAATCGAAGACGACTCCGACGCGCGGGATATAGGGATGGGTAGCGGCGGCCATGGCAGGTCCTTTCGACTGTCTCGAAAGACCTACGCACGGCGCGCCGCCTTTGTTTCTATTCCTCCGGGCGAGGGAGCACGACGACTTCCAGCCGCTGGGCCGGGTCGAGATAACGCTGCGCCACGGCCCGAACGTCGGCGGGAGTGATTGCCCGGATCCGCTCGGCCCCGGCCAGGAAGCGGTCGATGCGCTCCGGCTCGGTCTGCGCCCGGTCGGCCAGGCTCATCCAGCCGGTATTGGTATCCAGCGCGTTGTCGTAGGCTTCGAGCAGCGGCTGGCGGGCGCGCAGCAGCACGTCTTCTTCCAGCGGCGCGGACCGCACCCTGTCGAGCGTCTGCAGCATGGCTTCGCGCGCGGCCTCGACTTCGCCGGTGTCCACCTGGGCGGAAATATCGAAGGTGCCGTAGTCGGTGTAGACGCGGCTTTGCGACGCATCCGACGAGGGGGAGTAGGTCTGGCCCAGTTCCTCCCGCAGCGTGTCGGTCAGTTCCAGCCGCATCACGCGTTCCAGCATGGCCAGCTGCAGGCTCTCGACCGGATCGGAATCGTCGCGGGTGGGCCAGGCCATCACCAGCATGGCCTGGTCCGCCTGTCCGTCGTGATAGATGGTGCGGACGGAGCGATCCTGCGTGAAGGTGCGTTCGCGCGCGTCGGGATATTCGCCGAACGAATTCTCGCGCGGGGACAGCGTGCCGAGCGTCGATGCCACCATGTCGATGGCGGCGCTCTCGTCGATGTCGCCAACCAGCGCGACTTCGATCGCGCCATTGGCCAGCCGCTCGGAAATATCGTCGCGCAGCCGTGCGAAGGTGAGCGATAGATACTCGTCCTTGGGTTGCAGCGTGAAGCGCGGATCGCCGTCGGAAATGATGCCGCCGATGTCGCTGCTGAAGGCGGCGGACGGGGTGGCGTACTGCCGGGCAAACCAGTTTTCCACGTTGCGATAGTATTGCGGTTCACCCGTGGGGCGGTACGCGGAATCGGCAATCGTCGCGGTGTAGACCTGCAATTGCAGTTCCAGATCGCGCGGCGTGGTCGTGTCGGAGAAGCGGAAGGTATCGTCGGTCGAATTGATGCTGATACCCACGCGGCGTCCGGCCAGCACGGTCTGCAATTCGTCCAGCGTGTGTTCGCCAAGGCCACCGATCGGCAGCGAGGTGAACATGGCCGTCGCCAACGGGTTCTCCGGCGTGTCGAGCAGGTTGCCGCCATCGACGTTTACCTGCACGCGGACGCGGTCGTCCTCCAGGTCCGTCTGCTTGAGGTTCAGCATCACGCCGTTGGCGAAGCGCACGGTGCGGATGCCCAGGCGTTCGTCCACGGTGTCGGCCACGACTTCGCCCGGCTCGCCGAAATCGGTGTAGGCGAATTCGACGGTCTCGGCGTCCTCATTGGCCTCCAGCGCCAGTTCCATGCCCTCGTTCCAGGCTTCGAGCAGGGCGGTTTCGCCGCCCGCGGGCGCGGTGCGTCCCTCGAACCGGATTAGCGGGTTATCCAGCGGCACAAGCTCGTCCTGCAAGGCGGCCAGCACGGCTTCGGGCGTGATCTCGGGTTCGTGCGCGTTCCAGCGTTCCAGCGCGCTTTCGGGCGTGGTGGGCACCTGCCCGTCGCGCCACAGGGTGACGGCGCCGGTCACGAAACCGTTGTTCGCGCGAGTGGCGGCACCGGCGGCATTGCTTTCGATGGCCTGCCGCAGGTTGGCGACCTGTTCGGCCACTTCCGCCTCGGTAAAGCCGAATTCCAGCGCGCGGCGATATTCCTCCTGCGCGGCGGCAAGGCCGCGTTGCCAGTCGCCCTCGGCCGCCTGCACGATCAGGTTGGTCGTGCGCCCTTCCTCGAAGAATTCGCTGGTGCCCAGGCCGGCGCCGCGGAACGGCGGGTCTTCCTGCCGCGCGATGCGCTGCAGGCGGCGGTTGATGATGCCGTAGCCGATCTGCCGCAGCACCCGCTCGCGCCGGGTCTGGACGGTGTCGGGGCGGTCCAGCCACTCGCCGTTGGCGGAAACGGTGATCGATTCCGAAAGGGCCGGGTCGAGATAGACGTCGGTGGCGCCCTCGTGATCGAGGTCTACCGGGCCGAAGGCCGGCAGTTCGAGGCGGGGTTCGCCCTCCCAGTCGCCGAAGTGCTCGCGGATCGCGGCCTCGACAGCGTCGGGATCGTAGTCGCCCACCACCACGAGGGCGGTGTTCTCGGGACGGTAATAGCGTTCGTACAGGTCCCGTAGCGATGCGCCGTCCGCGGCTTCGATGGTTTCGACAGTGCCGATGGGAAGGCGCTGGGAAATGCGGCTGCCGGGGTAGAGGAAGCCCAGGTTGTCCACCAGCGAGCGCAGCTGATAGGTATCGCGCACGCGCCGTTCGGACAGGATGATGCCCTTTTCCCGGTCCACCGCTTCGTCGTCGAAAGTGATCTCGCTGGCGGTTTCGCGCATCAGCATCAGCGCGGTGTTGAGCAGGTCCATGTCGTTGCGCGGCAGGTCCAGCCGGTAGTGCGTGTTGTCGAACCCGGTGGAGGCGTTGGTATCCGCGCCGAAGGCCAGGCCTTCGCGTTCCAGCAGGCGCACCATCTCGCCTTCGGGCAGGTTAGTGGTACCGTTGAATGCCATGTGTTCGATGAAGTGGGCATAGCCCTGTTCGTCCGCACCCTCGGCAGCGGAGCCGAAGTCCACCCAGAACTGCACCAGCCCCTGCTCGGGCGGAGTGGCATTGGGCCGGATGATGTAGCGCATGCCGTTTTCCAGCTCGCCAACGCGGTAGCCGGTGTCGAACGGCAGGTCGCTGTCGGCGATTTCGGGGAACGCCTCGGCCACGTCGGCAGGGATGCCGGACGCGCTTTCGGCTTCCTGCGCGGCGTATTCCGGAGCCTGCGCGGCGAGAGGCTGTAATGCGGCAAGCGGAAGGGCGAGCGCGGCAAGTGCAGCCGCGTAGCGACGGAATTTCATGCAGCCTCCATGCCAAGCATTAGCTTAAGGGGCAATGACCGAAGCCGTCCCCCGCCACGGAGCGGCGAAGGCTACTTCTTCGGCTTGGGCGAGGGCGGGGTACGCAGGCGCGAGCGGTGGGCATCCATGTCCAGTACTTCGCCCGGGCCGTTGTCCTCTCCCGAAAGCACGCCCAGGCGGCGGGCCACTTCCTGATAGGCCTCTTCCTCTCCGCCTAGGTCGCGGCGGAACCGGTCCTTGTCCAGCTTCTCTCCGCTGGTCATGTCCCACAGACGGCAGTTGTCCGGGCTGAATTCGTCGGCCAGGATCACGCGGCTGAAATCGCCGTCGTAGATGCGGCCGAATTCCAGCTTGAAATCCACCAGGCGGATATCGACCGCGGCAAACATGCCGGCGAGGAAATCGTTGATGCGGATCGCCATGGCGGCGATGTCCTGCATCTCCTCGTGGCTGGCCCAGTTGAAGCAGGCGATGTGTTCTTCCGACACCAGCGGATCGCCCAGATCGTCTGCCTTCAGGTAGTATTCCAGCAGGGTGTGAGGCAGCATCTCGCCTTCCTCGATGCCGAGGCGCTTGGCGATGGAGCCGGCGGCCACGTTGCGCACCACCACTTCCAGCGGAATGATTTCCACCTGCCTCACCAGCTGTTCGCGCATGTTCAGGCGGCGGATGAAGTGGGTGGGGATGCCGATGTGCGTCAGGCGCGTGAAGACGTACTCGCTGATGCGGTTGTTGATCACGCCCTTGCCGTTGATCGTGCCCTTTTTCTGGGCGTTGAAGGCGGTGGCATCATCCTTGAAATACTGGATGATGGTGCCGGGCTCCGGCCCTTCGTAGAGGATCTTGGCCTTGCCTTCGTAGATCTGGCGGCGGCGGGACATGGGCGACAACCTTTCGAACACATCGCAACGGGGCGAAAAAGCGAGCGCCCCGGCGACGCGAAACAGGTTCGCATGGGCCGGGGCGCGCGGGAGAGCGGCCTATACACCGAAGTGGGCAGCGGGGCAATCGGCGCGGACGCGGTTCGAGTCGTTTGCCCGCATATGAATCGCTGCGCCGTCGAAACCGTCCGCCTTTGCGGGCCAAACCAACGACATGCCGGATAGAGCTATGCGAGACTGTCGGGAGTGCTAGCTTCGCGTCCTCCAACAACAGGGGAAATGCAAATGAAGAAGCTTGCGATCGTGATTGCGCTTGGCGTGGCGGCTTGCGCCGAACCGGCGACAGAGGAAGAAGTTGTCGAGGAAGAAGTTGCCGTCGAGGAACCGGCAGCCGAAATTCAGCTAGCGGCCGACGGCCAGCCCGCGCCGGGCATCTACGAGGTGACCCTGGAAAACGGCGACGTATTTACCGAGACGGTGAATCCCGACGGAACCTACACCTGGACCTCCACCACCGGCGAAAGCGGCAGCGGAACCTGGCGCACCGACGGGCCCAACGTATGGTGCACCACCGAGGAAGGCGAAGAGGAAAGCTGCAACGACGAGATCGTCGGCGACGACGGTGTCTGGACCTCGACCGATCGGGAAAGCGGCGAAGTGGCGACGATTGCCCGCGTCGACGCCTGATTGCATCCAGTAAGCTTGGAGGGGCGCTGCGGCCTGGCCGCGGCGCCCCTTTCTTGTCTGCTGTTGCCGAAAGCGATTCACCCGATGGTGTCGGGAGCGCCTCCGCCTTCGGGTTTGCGACCCTTGTGCGGCACCTTGCCGCGTTCGATCATGCGGCCCAGCGTGGCGCGCTGCACCAGCACGCTGAACAGAACCGCGCCGAACGTCGCAGCCAGCAGCAGGTCGCGCACGGTCCCTTCCGGCAGCGACAGTGCAAGGGCGATGGAAATGCCACCTCGCAGGCCACCCCACCACAGCACGCCCCAGGCACCGTCGGCCTGGGGCCGGGCAGCGGGAACGACGCGGGTGGAAAGCGTGACGGCAGCCGCGCGGGCGAACAGCGCGATGGGAATGGCGGCGACCATCAGGATGGCCTCGTCCACGGCGGGCACCAACGCGATCATCTCCAGCCCGATCAGCAGGAACAGGACCGAGTTGAGCAGCTCGTCCACCACTTCCCAGAACTTGATCACGTAGTCGCGGGTGATGTCGCTCATCGCGTAGGTCATGCCGTGGTTGCCGATCAGCAATCCGGCCACGGCCATGGCCAGCGGGCCGGAGATGTGCAGCCAGGTGCACAGCGCATAGCCGCCCATCACCACCGCCAGCGTGATCGTGACCTCGAGCGCGTATTCATCCATCGAGCGCATGGCGCGAAAGCCGAGATAGCCGAACACCAGGCCCACCAGCAGGCCGCCGCCCGCCTCGATCAGGAACAGCCGCGCGCCTTCGCCGACGCTGAATTCGGTGCCCGTTACCGCCGCGCCCAGCAGGATGGTGAACACCACGATGCCAACGCCGTCGTTGAACAGGCTTTCGCCCGCGACGCTCGCCTGCAGGCTCTCGTCCACCTGCTCTTCTTTCAGAACGCCCAGCACGGCGACGGGATCGGTGGGGGCGATCAGCGCGCCGAAGACGAAATACCAGATCGGCGCGATGGGAAGGTCCAGCAATAGGCCGAGACCCCAAGTGAGCAGGCCCACGATCACCGTCGAAAGGATCACCCCCACGGTGGAGAGCAGCAGCACCGGCACCCAGTCCGCCTTCAGCCGATCCAGGTCCACGTGCAGCGCGCCGGCGAACAGCAGGAAGCTGAGCATGCCCTGCAGCAGGGTCTCGGTGAAGTTCATCTGCACCAGCAGGCGCGCCACGGTATCGTCCAGCGTGACGCCGGGCAGCAGGGCATTGGCCGCCAGCAAGCCGATGGCCGCGATGGCCCCCATCGCCGTCAGCCCGACGACGTGGGGCAGCTTCACGAAATGGTGGTTGAACCAGCCCAGCAGGGCGGAGGCCACCACCAGCATGGCTGCAAGGTCGAACGGGGAAAGGCCGCCGGTTTCGTGTTCCATCCCGCGGGCTTAGACCGCGCCGGCGGGAAAACCTACCCCGCCAGTTTCGCTGCGGTATTGGCCACGCGGCGGCCCAGGTACTTCGCGCCCTCGATCTCGGTCTCGCTCGGCTGGCGGCTGCCGTCCGGTCCGGCGATTGTGGTGGCACCGTAAGGCGCGCCGCCCTTCACTTCGTCCACCCCGTTCTGGCCTTCGAAGCCGTAATCCAGCCCGATGATGCTCATGCCGAAGTGAAGCAGGTTGGTGATCATGGAGAACAGCGTCGTCTCCTGCCCGCCGTGCTGCGAGTTGCTGCTGGTAAAGACCGCGCCCGGCTTGCCGATCAGGGCGCCGCTGGCCCAGATGCCGCCGCAGGTGTCCAGGAAGCTGGCCATCTGGCTGGGCAGGCGACCGAAGCGGGTGGGAGCGCCCAGCACCATGCCGTCGTATTCGGCCAGCGCGTCGGGGCCCTCGATCAGCGGGTGATCCTCGTTCGCCTGGAAGCCGAAGTTCTTCACCACTTCCTCCGGCGCGGTTTCGGGCACGCGGCGGATATCGGCCTGGTGACCGGCATCGCGGATTCCCGCGGCCACGGCCTCTGCCATGGTCGAGATATGTCCGTAGGAGGAATAGTAGAGCACGAGGATGCGAGCCATGTTTGGTCCTTTCGCTTGCCGCATGGGCCATCGCCGCTAGTTGCGCGGCAGGGGCGGAAGCATGCGTAGGTTGATTTCGTCCACCTTGGCAATGTCGGGGGCACCGGCAGGTTCCGCAACGGGACAAAAGGCCGTGCTGCAGCGCGCGCCCACGTTTGCGCGGAGGGAATCCGGACAGACCGAAAAGCCCGCTTGCAACGCCGCGCGGTTCGGTGCGTTATGACACCGTGCGAGCAGATGCTCGACCTTATGCGCCGGGTGCCCGGGCTTTCCGATCAAATCATAACCGGAAGCGTGGTGATCAGCGCGGCCTGAAGCCATCTGGTGGCCCAGATGAACGGCGAGGCGTAGCGCTTTAGGGAGTGGTGCCCGGGGGCGGAGTCGAACCACCGACACGACGATTTTCAGTCGTCTGCTCTACCACTGAGCTACCCAGGCATCGCATCGGCGACAGGCATCTTCGAAGCGCCGGTCACGCGAATGAGTGGGCGCCTATGGCGAAGTGCCGAAGTCTTGGCAAGACCCCAATTCACTCTTCCTTCGCGATATCCTCAGGGTCCACAGCCGGGCCGGGCACGGCGTAGCCATCGTTGAACCACTGCGCCAGGTCGCGGTCGCGGCAGCGACTGGAGCAGAAGGGCCGGAATTCCTCGACGCGAGGCTTCTTGCAGATAGGGCAGGGTTTGTTGCTCATGCCCCTGTTAGCTGGGCGTGCGGCGCTTCCATCGCAAGGGCTGGATCGGGCCTTGTCGACACCTCCCTGCCGGTGCGGCGTCGCAGCTCGTCCAGCCACTGGGCCGTGAGCTGGCCGATGACGGCGGGATGGGCGCGAAGCTCCGTCGTTCCCGGCCCGTCCAGCTGTTCCGCCCGTCGCAACAACTGGCGGGCGGCGAAGGCGGCGCGGTGATAGGCGGCGCGTTGCAGCAGGGACGGGCGTTCCAGCCGGGCGACAAGCTGCACGAAACCGAAGCCGTTCATCGCCGTGCGCTCGTGCGGCCAGCGCGAAAGGGCATCGGCCAGCGCGGCATCCACGCGGCGGCGATCCTGCTTGTCGGGCAGGGTCGGAAAATCGACCCCGATGTTCCCGCGAAGGTCCAGCCGCTTCACCGCAGCGGCGAGGGCCTTGGCAGAAGCCACTGCCAGCTGGGCCGGGGGAAGGTCTCCATCGACATCGCACACGGTCATCGCCGGGGTGCAGGCGAAGTGCAGGCTGCCGCCGGTGAAATCGACGCGCCCTTCCATCGCTTCGGCCACCAACTCTCCCCAGTCGCAATCCGGGAAGCGATGGACCTTGCGCACGGCATGGCCTGCCGAGGCCAGCGCTTCGGCGAGCGTGGGCGCGGCGCGGGGCGGAGCATCGGTGGGGCGGGCCTGCGCATGCTTGGCGCGGCCTGCTTCGGCGAGGGCGGGGCGCACCACCTGCAGGCGGATGCGCGACCCTTCGCTGGCTTCTCTCGGAAGGCGGTCGACGAGGGCGACCTGGCCGTTGTCGAAGGTGGCGGTTCCCCGCGGTGATCCGCTGCGGCGCGCGGTGAGCGTCGCTTCCTCCACCAGGCCGGTGGAAAGCCCGCCCGGCCACGAAACCATGGCCTCTGCAATGATGCCCCCCTCCAGGCGGACGGCGCGGTGCTCGCCGATCCCTTCCTCGAGGAACCACTCAGCCAACGGGAAAGCCTGCTGCCTTCAGCAACGCGCGAGTCTCGTAGAGCGGCAGGCCGACGACGCCGGAATGACTGCCCTGTATCCACGGGATCAAGGACTCGGCCAGGCCCTGGATCGCGTATCCGCCGGCCTTGCCGTGCCACTCGCCGCTGGCGATGTAGGCGTCGATCTCGTCGTTCGAGAGGCGTTTGAACTTCAGCTGCGTTTCGCTCACCCGTTCGCGCACGGTCCCGTCGGGCGCGGCGAGCGCTACGGCGGAAAACACGCGGTGGCGGCGGCCCGATAGCAGGTCAAGGCATTGGCGGGCGGTCGCCTCGTCCTCCGCCTTGGGCAGGATGCGGCGACCTGCGGCGACGACGGTATCGCCGGCGAGCACATGCGACCCCCCGGCATCGACGGCCACGGCCTTTTCCCGCGCCATGCGCTGGGCATAGGCGCGTGGAAGCTCGCTTTTGCGAGGCGTCTCGTCGATGTCGGCGGGAGCTATGCTGTCGGGCTCGATACCCAGCCGAACCAGCCATTCGCGGCGGCGCGGACTAGCGGAAGCGAGGGTAAGGGTAGGGCGGCTATCGGTCACAGTCACCGTTACGAGCCGTGCCCGCGGCCTAGCCGTTGTGGCCCGGCGGTCCGCCGCGACCCGGCATGAAGCGATAGGTGATGCGCGCCTTGGTAAGATCGTAGGGCGTCAGTTCGCACAGCACTTCGTCACCCACCAGCACGCGGATCCGGTTCTTGCGCATCCGGCCAGCGGTGTGTCCCAGGACTTCGTGGCCATTCTCGAGCTCGACGCGGAACATAGCGTTGGGCAGCAGTTCAACCACCTTGCCGCGCATTTCGAGAAGTTCTTCCTTAGCCATTCAGTCTCTTGGTCCTTTTGATATTCGAGAGAATCCGTGTTCCCCGGCGGCGCGCTGTAGCCGCACAGCGGACAAATTGGAAGATGGGGCATTAATCCGGCCGAAAATCACCCGCAAGCTGCGATACATCTGCGACAAAATACGACAACGGGCCGTCTTGCTTGTTTGTGCGTTGCACAACATACGCATCCCCGGCGGGGAAGTTGATTCTGTCCGGAAGGCCGATATCTTGAAACCAATCTTGTCCTGCAGTGCCCTTGCCATGGCCGCTGCCCTGTGCGCGCTTCCTTCCAGTCTCGCACTGGCTCAGAACAACGCGCCCGCACCTTCGACCGTCCCCGGTACGGCCCAGGAAGACAGCGACCCTCCACCGCCGCAGACGCCGGACGAGGACGTCAACACGATCCTGGTCCTCGGCGCCCGGCTGATCGACCAGGTCGACGCGCCGGAGCCCCCGATCCTTGAGCTGGATCAGGAGGACATCGCCGCCTACGGCGCAGGGTCCATCGAGGAGCTGCTGCAGGCGCTGGGGCCGCAGGTGAATTCCTCGCGCGGTCGCGGCGGGAGCGGCGGCTTTGGCGGCGGCGGCGGCCCGGTCATCCTGGTGAACGGGGTGCGCATTTCCTCTTTCCGCGAACTGCGCAGCTACCCGCCCGAAGCGATCGAGCGGACCGAGGTGTTCACCGAGGAAGTGGCCCAGCGCTACGGCTATTCGCCAGACCAGCGGGTGGTGAACTTCATCCTGAAGGACAATTTCTCCAGCCGCGAGATCGAAGTGGAATACGGCCAGCCGTTCGACGGCGGCTATTCCACGCAGGAGGTGGAAGGCACCTACCTGCGGATCGACGGGCCCAGCAGGCTCAATCTCAACCTTGAATGGGAAAACTCCAGCACCCTGACCGAAGCCGAGCGCGGCATCGTGCAGGCCGAGGGCAACGTGCCCGACGTGGCGGGCGATCCCGATCCCGCGCAATTCCGCAGCCTGGTGGCGGACAGCGCCGGGGTGGAGGCAACGGCGAACTGGAGCACGAGCCTTGGCGACAGCGGCAATTCGCTGTCCCTCAACGCCACCTACGAACGCGACGACAACCTGCGCCTGCAGGGTCTCGACACCGTGCTGCTGACCGATGCGAGCGGCAATTCCGCCCTGCGCGCCTTCAACGCCGACGATCCGCTGACGGTGGACAGTCGCAATCAGTCCTATTCCGTCGGCAGCACCCTGAACCTGGGACTGGGCGACTGGGAAGTGACCGGCACGCTGGACGGCACCTATACCGACAACGTCAGCCGCACGCAGCGCCGGGTGGACACGGCGGACGTCGTGGCGGACGCGGCGGCGGGACTCTTGCCGCTGGACGCGGACCTTGGCGCCTTTGCCGATGCCGGTTTCGATGAATCGCTGAGCGACACATATACCTTCAACGCGCTGGCAACGGCGCGCGGCAACCCGATCTACCTGCCGGCGGGCGACGTTTCCGTGACGCTGCGCAGCGGCTATCGCTGGAACCGCATCGAGAGCAGCGACACGCGCGCTCTTGCCAGCGATGCGCAGCTGACGCGCGGGCGCGTTCTGGGCGGGGCCAACGTCTCCATTCCGCTGACCAGCCGCGAGGAGGATTTCCTCGGCGCGGTCGGCGACCTGTCGCTGAACCTGAACGGAGGGTTCGACTACCTTTCCGACTTCGGCACCCTGCACGACTGGACCGTCGGGCTGACCTGGGGCGTGACCGACAACCTCACCTTCACGGTCAACCATATCAACCGCGAGGTCGCCCCGACGCTCAGCCAGCTGGGCAACCCGGCGATCGCCACGCCCAACGTGCCGGTGTTCGACATAGCCAACAACGAGACGGTGCTGGCCACCGTGATCAGCGGCGGCAATCCCAACCTGCCGGCGCAGTCGCAGAGCGACTGGAAGTTAGGGCTGATCTGGGAACTGCCGTTCATCGACAACGGCTCCTTCTCGATCGACTATTTCGACAACCATTCCAGCGACGTCACCAGCGGACTGCCCACGCTGACGCCGGAGATCGAAGCCGCATTTCCCGGCCGCGTGACCCGCGATGCCACAGGGCGACTGGTGCAGTTGGACGACCGCTTCGTGACCTTCGCGGAGCGCGACGAGCAGCGCCTGCAATTCGGCCTCAACCTTTCCGACCAGATCGGCGGCGACCGCGAAGGCGGCGGCGGCGAGGGACGTCGGGGGGGGCGGCCGGGCGGCATGGGCGGCGGCAATCGCGGTGGCGGCGAAGGCGGCCCTCCCGATGGACCGGGTGGCCCCCAGGGCGGCCCGCCCAATGCCGAGCAGTTCCAGCAGATGCGCGCGACCTTCTGCGAAAGCGAGCCGGACGTGCTTGTCGACCTGTTCAACCGCGCGCTGGCGGCACAGGCCGCGGGCGAGGATCCGCCGCTCGGCCCGGACGGCGAACCGATTAGCATCCCGCCGCAGATGCTGCAGCGTCTCGCGGGCGAGGATGGCCAGGTCGATCCCGAACGCTTCGCCGCCATTCGCGAGCGCATCTGCAGCGCCGACGGGCCGCCGCAGCAGCAAGCCGATGGCGGCGAGCGCGGCGGCAATCGCGGCGGCGGTGGCGGCTTCCGCGGTTTCGGGCGCTTTGGTGGCGGCGGCGACGGTCCGCCGACGGGACGCTGGTTCTTCAACCTCGATTACACGCTCGAGCTAGAGAATACCGTGCTGATCGCGCCGGGCCTGCCGGTGCTGGACCTGCTGGATGGCGACGCGCTGACGGGCGGGGGCGATCCGCGCCATTCGGTTCGGGCGCGCGGCGGCGTGTTCTACGACGGGTTCGGCCTGATCACCTTTGCCAACTACACCGGGTCCTCGCGTCTCGACGGATCTGGCCAGGCGGGCAGCACGGACCTGTTCTTTGGCGACTACCTGACCATCAACCTGCGCGCCTTTGCCGACCTCGACCGGCGGGAATCGCTGGTGGAAGCGGTGCCCTTCCTGAAGGGCACGCGCGTGGGTATCGGCATCGACAACGTGTTCGATGCCCGCCAGAGCGTGACCGACGGAAACGGCGATGTTCCCCTGAGATACCAGCCGTTCCTGATCGATCCGGTCGGGCGCAGTTTCGAAATCGAGTTCCGCAAGATCTTCTGAAGAAGCAGCACGGGGCCGGCCGCGCAGACCGGCCCCCTGATCGCGGGTCAGGGCTGGGCCACGGTCACCAGCTTGCCGAGCGTGTTCCACTCGTCTCGCGGGTGCCAGTTGCGATTGGCTCCCAGATAGGAATGATCGTCCAGCTCCAGCAGGCCGATGATCGTCTCGGCCACGATGGTCGCGCCGACCGGGCCGAGGGCCTCGCCTTCCTTCGTGCTGCCGTTCGTTTCCGCGCGGCCGATCACCTCGGCCTCGGCCAGGATGTAGAGCCACAGGGGGATGCCGTCGGCAGGCAGGTCTGTGCTCAGCTGGGCAACCTTCTTCACCACCTTGTCGATGGTTTGCCGGTCGCAGCCGATGGCTTCGGCCACTTTCTCCCCACCGGGCAGCAGGAAGGTGTTGCCGCGCAGCAGGTTGCGGACGGCCAGCGAATTCTCGTCCGGCGGGGCGATGAAGGGCAGGGCCAGAAGGTCGCCCGCCAGCTTGGTATCCAGCTTCTGGGCGCGTTCCACCTGCCGGTTCTCCGGCGTGAACAGCAGTTCGTGCCAGTCCACCACGCCCTTGCCGTCGGTCAGCGGATCGAATCCGCCGCCCAGGATGGAGCCGAACAGCTCCAGTGCAGATTCGCCCTGCTGCACCTGCAGCTTCATCGGGATCATCGAGTGGCCAAAGCGATAGGCGGCCACCGAGAACTCGATCGGGATGTAGGGCACGCTGCCGCAGTAGTGCTCCCGACCGCAGCCGAGGATCTTGTGGACCACCGGAGTGCCGCACATGGCGGTGAGGAAGTCGTTCACCACCGCCCACTGGTAATGCCAGGTCGTGTCGCGGCGCGCTTCCTCGTAGAGCTTGCTTCCCGTGTATCCATGCTCGCTGTTCAGCGTGTCGCAGACGTGGTTGTGAAAGCGGATGATCGCCAGTTGCAGCTGGCTGATCACGCGGTTCTCGTCGTTGCGCGGATCGCCGATGATCGCGCGCCCGTTCGGGCTGCGGAGCAGGTCGCTGGCGGCGATGCCCGCCTGCCCCGGGTTGTCCGCCCCCGTCAGCAGCTTCGCTCCGCCGAATGCGCCGCCCTGCTCGAAGAGATAGGGCTGCGCTTCCGGACCAAGGCCATAGATGCAGTCCAGATCCAGCGTGGGCGTGCGCACGTTGGTGATCTCGCCGGGGTTGTCGACCACGCTGTCGAAGGTGGTCGAGGCGTCGAGCGTGATGTCGTGGTCCACGAACTGGCCGAAGAACACCATGCCCACAGGCACGCTGTCGGTGCGATCGTTCGCGGACTTGCCGTCCATCGGGCCGTTCTTCGCCCCTATGTCCCGCAGGATTGCGGGCGGGGTATAGGCGGGGCTCAGATGACCGAACAGGCGACCGAAACGGTCGTCGCGCTGGTGTGTCTCATAGTGGCCGCGGACACAGAAGGCGGTCATGCCTTCCAGCGGCTTCATTCCGTGGTGTTCGTGATCGCTCATAGCCGGTCTCCTCGAAGGATCCGCGCAAGGCAGGATCCTCGACTGTTGGCGACCCACCGGAATTGGATCACGTTCGCGAGACAGAACAATGTCGTTAACCGTGTTCGGGCGCGAAGCCCGCACGGTCGGTAGCATTAACGCGAAAATAACCCTGTTCGTTAACTACAATGCCTGCGCCGCAGCGTGGGCCGAGGCCCAGGCCCACTGGAAATTGTAGCCGCCCAGCCAGCCAGTCACGTCCACCGCTTCCCCTATGGCGAAGAGGCCGGGCACCTTGCGCGCCTCCATCGTCTTGGAGGACAGTTCGCGCGTGTCGATGCCGCCCACCGTCACTTCAGCCTTGGCAAAGCCTTCCGTGCCATTGGGACGGAATGGCCAGGCCGACAGGCGATCTTCGGCAGCGCGAAGGGTCTTGTCGGGCACGTTGCCCAGATCGCCGTCCACGCCAAGGCGCTCGGCCAAGGTGTCGGCCAGCCTGTCGGGCAGGTGCTCGCGCAAGACGGTGCGCAGGGTGAGGGAAGGGCGGGTGCGCTTTTCCTCCGGCAGCCAGTCCGCTTCCTTGTCGGGCAGGAAGCGCAGGGTCACGGGGTCCCCAGGCTTCCAGTAGCTGCTGACCTGCAGGATGGCGGGGCCCGAAAGCCCGCGATGGGTGAGCAGGGCGGCCTCGCGGAAAGTCGTCCGGTTGGCGCTGGCCTCCACCTCGGTAGCGACGCCCGACAGCTCGCGGAAAAGCGCATCTTCTCCGCCCAGCGTCAGCGGCACGAGGGCAGGGCGCGGCTCGACGACCTTCAGGCCGAACTGGCGCGCCAGGCGGTAGGCGAAATCGCTCGCGCCCATCTTGGGGATGGACGGCCCGCCCGTGGCGATCACCAGCGAAGCGGCGGTGAACGTATCGGTCCGCGTGGTGACGGTGAACGTCTCGCCGTCGCGTTTCGCGTCGCTCACGTCCTCGTTGCAGCGGATGTCGACCTTGCCCGGCCCGGCTGCACATTCGTCCAGCAGCATGTCGACGACCTGCTTCGCCGATCCGTCGCAGAACAGCTGTCCCAGCGTCTTTTCATGCCAGGCGATCCCGTGCTTCTCCACCAGCGCCAGGAAATCGCGCGCCGTGTATCGGCTGAGGGCGGACTTGGCGAAGTGCGGGTTGGCGGAGAGGTAGTTGGCAGGCCCTGCGCCGATATTGGTGAAATTGCAGCGTCCGCCGCCCGAGATGAGGATCTTCTTGCCCACGGCACCGGCGCGTTCCAGCACCAGCACGTTGCGGCCCCGCTGCCCGGCCAGCGCTGCGCAGAAAAGGCCGGCCGCGCCGCCGCCCAGGATGATGGCATCGTAACTCTGGGTCACTGAAATCAGGCCGGATCGACTGCCGGAGTGATGTCGCGGCGCCGTGCGACAAAGAACAGCGCGGTGCCCACCACGAAGATGATGCCAAGCATGCGGAATTCCGCGATGTCGGCATGGCTGGCAACCCACAGCGTTGCCACCACCGCCAGCAGGGCGGCGGGCAAGTGCCACCACGGGGCGCGAACGGCGTCCCGCCGCTCCAGCACGGGCAGCGCCAGGGCAGAGAGCAGGTACGTCACCAGCCGGGCGAGAGTGCTGGCGATGGCCAGCTGCTCGAACCCGCCCCAGAAGCTGAACAGGATGGCGACGCCGCCGTAGCACAGGATCGAGACATCGGGCGTCTTGAAGCGCGGGGAAACGTGTGCGAACACCGCGGGCAGAGTTCCCTTTTCGGCCATGCCGAAGGTCATGCGCGGCACCACGATTCCGCCGTTCAGCGTGTTGGCGGCAACGGAAAAGGCGGCGGCTATCGATATGGCGATGGCTCCCGCTGGCCCGGCGATGACCTCGGCCGCAGCGGCCAGCGCGCTGGTGCCTTCCCCGGCGTCGGGGGCGATGGCCAGGTAGGCCCAGATCACCAGCATGTAGAACAGTGCCACCGCTGCCAGCGTGGTCATCAGCGCCAGCGGGATCGTGCGGCGCGGGTTCTTCAATTCGCCTGCGGGAAAATTGCCGTTCTCGAAGGCCATGTAGGCATAGAAGGTCAGCAGCACGACGCTTTCGAACGCGCCGAATTCGGGCAGGCTGAAGCCCACCGCCGGATCGCGCGTGGCCAGTCCCCACACCACCAGCACCACAAGCGGCGCCAGCTTCACCACCGTCATCGCGCCCAGCGTGAGCACGGAAGCGCGCATTCCCACCAGGTTCACCAGCGTGATGAAGGCGATGAAGGCGACTACCGCGACGGACCGCACGGTCGTGTCCTCCAGCGCCGGGATCAGCACCGCGAGATAGGCGATGGCGACGTGGGCATTGGCGGCCACGGCCACGACGGCAGAGGCATAGCGCATCCAGCCGGACTGGAACCCGAGGAACTTGCCGAACGCGGCATCGGCGTAGAGCACCGGCCCCCCATGGCCGTCGAACCGCATGGCCAGCGCGGCGAAGACCCACGCCAGCGGCAGGATCAGCAGCGCGCCCAGCAGCATCATCCACGGGGCGAAATTGCCCACGGCCGCGACCAGAATCGCGGGCATGGCGAAGATGCCCGATCCGATCATGCCGTTCACCGGGAACAGGGCCGTGCCCCAGAATCCCACCGTGCGCGGCAGAACGGCGGCTGACTTTTCCATCCCAATTCCCTGTCTGGACCCGAAAGCGGCACGCTGCCTGTTCACCACGGGCAGCGCAAGCTTTGCCAAGTGCATGCACACAACCTATCTCACCAGCCATGTCGCGAACCGAAGCCGGATCCCCTGCCGACCCCCGTGGAGCGGAACGCTTCAACGAGGAGCGTGCGACCTACACGGTGAAAGGCAGTTCACAGCCAGACCTAGAGGCGGGCGTCACCGCCATCCGGGACGTGGTGAAGACCCTGAAGCCCAAGCCGGGCGTCTACCGCATGCTGGATGCGCGTGGAGACGTGCTCTACGTGGGCAAGGCGCGCAGCCTGAAGGCGCGGGTGGCCAACTACACGCAGGTGAAGAACCTCACCAACCGCCTGCAACGCATGGTCAGCCAGTGCCGGGCGATGGAAATCGTCACCACCAATTCGGAAGCCGAGGCGCTGTTGCTCGAAGCGCAGTTCATCAAGCGCTTCCGCCCGCCTTACAACGTGCTGCTGCGCGACGATAAGAGCTTTCCGTTCATCCTGCTGCGCGAGGGCCACGACTTCCCGCGCATCATGAAGCACCGCGGCGCGCGCAAGGCGAAAGGCAGCTATTACGGTCCCTTTGCCAGCGCCGGGTCGGTGAACACCACGATCAACGCCCTGCAGAAGCTGTTCCTCCTGAGGTCGTGCACCGACAGCTTCTTCGCGCGCCGCGACCGGCCGTGCCTGCTCTACCAGATCAAGCGGTGCAGCGCGCCGTGCGTCGGGCGGATCGACAAGGAGGGCTATGACGAACTGCTGCGCGAGGCGAAGGATTTCCTCGGCGGCAAGTCGGGCGCTGTGCAGACCAAGATCGAGGCGCAGATGCAGAAGGCGGCCGAGGATCTCGATTTCGAGACGGCCGCCCTGCTGCGCGACCGGCTGCGCGCCGCGACCTTCATCCAGGGCAGCCAGGCGGTGAATGCCGACGGCGTCGGCGATGCGGACGTATTCGCGCTGGCGGCCAAGGGCGGCCAGATCGCCATCCAGGGCTTCTTCGTGCGCGGCGGGCAGAACTGGGGGCACAAGGCCTTCTTCCCGACGCACACGCAGGAAACAGAGCCCGAAGAGGTGCTCTCCCGCGTGCTCGCGCAATTCTACGAGGAAGTACCGCCGCCGCGCACCGTGCTGGTCGACCGCGACCTGCCGGAACGCGAATTGCTGGAAGAGGCGCTCGGCGAACTCGCCGGGCGAAAGGTGGAGATCAGCGTTCCCCAGCGAGGGGACCGGCGCAAGTTGATGAAGCAGGCCAGTCGCAACGCCATCGAGGCGCTGGACCGCCGTCTGGCGGAAAGCGGCACGCAGGCGAAGATCATGCGGGAAATGGCCGATTTCCTGGAGCTGCCCGAGATCCCGGCGCGGATCGAGATCTACGACAACTCGCACATCCAGGGCTCAAAGGCGGTCGGCGCCATGGTGGTGGCGGGGCCTGAAGGCTTCCTGAAGAACCAGTATCGCAAGTTCAACATCAAGTCCGCGCAGACGAACGACGACTTCGCCATGATGCGCGAGGTGATGACCCGCCGGTTCAGCCGCGCGATGAAGGAAGACCCCGACCGCGAAGGGGGCATGTGGCCCGACCTCGTACTGCTCGACGGGGGCAAGGGGCAGATGTCGTCGGTACGCGATACGCTGGAGGAACTGGGGATCGAGGACGTGCCGCTGATCGGCATCGCCAAGGGACCGCACCACGGACGCGAGGGGCGCGAGGTGTTCCATTTCCCCGACGGGCGCGAGAAGATGTTGCCGACCAATTCGCCGGTGCTGTTCTACCTCCAGCGCCTGCGCGACGAGGTGCACCGGTTTGCCATCGGGGCGCACCGTGCCAAGCGCAGCCGTGCGATTTCAGCCTCTCCGCTGGACGAGATTCCCGGCATCGGGCCGGCGAGAAAGCGCGCGCTGCTGCTGCATTTCGGCACCGCCAGCAAGGTGCGCGCCGCGGCTCTGGACGATCTGAAACGGGTGCCGGGCGTCAGCGAAAGCGTGGCGCAGACGATCTACGATTTCTACCACGCCAGCGGATAGCGCAGCCCGCTTTCACGCCGGAACGCCACCCATGTCGATGCTCCGCGCCTTCAGCCGCCGTTCCTGAAAGGCGAAGCGGGCGGCCTTGCCGACGTCGTTCTGGAAGGAAGAGTTCACGATGCCGCCGATGGCGGAGCCGACGACCGGGACGATCATGCCCGCTCTGCTGCGGAACGATGTCAGCGCGATGGCACGCGAGACGCGCTCCACCGCCTGGTCGATGACCGGGGTGATTTCCTCGTGCTCTGCGTCGATCAGTTCGCCGTCGCGACCGATGGCCGCTTCCAGCGCGGCGATGCGCTTGTGCCGTTCCTCGGGGTCGTCGAGCGCCGAAAGCTCAAGCACCTGCAGCCGGAAAAGCTTCTCGCGCGGGCCGTCTCCGGAATAGCCGTAGGCCTTGCCGGTGTCGCGGATCACCCGCAGCGCGATGGCGATGGTTGCGGGAATGTCGAGCCCGGCCGTCATAACGCCGCCCAGGCCCGCGGCTGCCCCGCTGGCGCCGCTGATACCGCTGGCGGCGCGGGACACGCTCTTGGCGGCCTTGCGGGCGGCCTCGAGGTCTTCCGGATCGTGCGAGAATTTCACCAGCGGCGGCATGGCCACGGCGGTATCGAGGCCCTTCAGCACTCCTTCCACCAGTCTTTTCGGCACGACGCTGGCGATCGCCTTGCCGAAGGGGTGGGTCAGTCGCTCGATTCCGCGACCGAGACGGGAGGGTTTGCTGCGGCGGAAGCGCGCCTGCTCTTTTTCAAAGTCCATGTCCCTAAAACCCCGCCGGATTTCATGCGTTCCCCTGCGGTTGGTTGACACGGGTCAATGTTGGCGGGCGGCGAAAGCCCTATTCTTCAGTCATCAGGAGGATATTTCCATGCGTTCAATCCTTGTCCACGCCAGCGACGATGCCTGTTTCGAGGCCCGCCTTCAGGCAGCCCTAGACCTGGCCCGCGTGTTCGACGGCCATCTCACCATCATGCAGACCATCGCCTACGACCTGGTCGTGCCGACCGATCCCTACGGCCTCTCCGCCGTCGACGTATCCAAGGCGACCATGGCGAAGGCCGAGGAATTTCGCGGCCGCTTTGAGAGGCGCCTTGCACAGGAAGACGTGCGCTGGGACTGGCACGCCGAATCCGGATACGAAGGCCAGAGCCTTATCCGGCGGGCCGCGCTTAACGATCTTGCCATCGTGGGCGGATCTTCCGCCGCGAAGGACGGGCGGCGCGGGGCATCGCTGGCCGGAATGCTGGCCATCCACTGCCGCACGCCGATCATGGTAGTGCCCGAAGGTTCGAAGGGTTTCGCGACGGGAGAGCCCGCGGTGCTGTGCTGGAACGGCTCCCTCGAGGCTGCCCGAGCGATGCGCGCGGCGGTTCCGCTGTTGCAGAAGTCCGGTACGGTCCACGTGCTTACCGTGGGCGAGATCAGCGACGAGGTCGAAGAGGCGCTGCCCGCCACCGCGGCTGCGGAATATCTCGAACGTCACGGCGTCGAGTGCGAGATCGTCGAGTTGCCGGGCGGCAAGGGCTCGGTGCCCGAGACGCTTCGCAAGGCCGCGGAAATGCGCAGTGCGGGCTTCATGGTGATGGGCGCCTACGGCCAGTCGCGACTTGTCGAGACGCTGTTCGGCGGAGTCACGCGCTCTGTCCTGTCGGAGCCGCCGATGCCGGTGCTGATGGCGCACTGATCGCCACCCGCCGCTGTCAGGTGTGGCGCAGCATGCCTTCCTGCATCACGCTCGCCACCAGTCGCCCGTCGCGCGTGAAGATCTGTCCGCGCCCCAGGCCGCGCGCATGGCCCGACCACGGACCCTCGGTGACGTAGAGGAGCCAGTCGTCCGCTCGGAACGACTCGTGAAACCACAGCGCGTGGTCGAGGCTGGCGCCCTTTACCGATGGATCGAAGATGTTCTTCGCGTGGGGCTGCAACGCGGTGGCCAGCAGCTGGAAATCGGAGATGTAGGCCAATACGGCGCGGTGGACGGCGGCCTCTGCCGGCAGCGCGGCAACGGTGCGGAACCACACGTGGCTGACCGGTTCGCGCACTTCGGGCTTCATCCAGTCGCGCGGTTCGACGGAGCGGAAATCCACCGGCGAGGGGCGGAGCGCCAGCGTGCGCAGCTGGCCCTCGGGCAGGAATTTCGCGACCTTGGCCCGCACTTCTGCATCGGTTTCAAGGTTTTCGGGGCCGGGAACGTCCGGCATCTGCGGGGCCTGGTGGTGCGGCCCGTCCACGGGAAGCTGGAACGATGCGGTGAGGTTCAGGATCGGCTTCCCGTCCTGGCTCGCCACCACCCGTCGGTTGGAAAAGCTGCGCCCGTCCAGGTCGCGCTTGACGCGGTATTCGATAGGAAGATCGTCGCTGCCGGGGCGCAGGAAATAGGCGTGCAGCGAGTGTGCCTCTCGCGCGCCGTCCACCGTTCGCCTTGCCGCACCCAGCGCCTGGGCAATGGCCTGTCCGCCGAATACGCGGCCGGTGCCGTCAGGTCGCCGCCGCCCGACGAAACGATCCGCGCCCTTCGGCTCGAGGTCCAGCAGCAGGACCAGGTCGGCGACCAGCTGTTCGGGCGTCAGGGAGGATTGCGATGCCATGCCCGCGCGCCATTGCGCGTAAGCCCGGCTGCGTCAAGCAGGCCGGACTACCACTGGCCGCGAATTCGCCGCGCAACGCGGCAGGCCAGCGCCTTAAGCCGGTTGCGCTGCGGCCAGCGGCCGGTGGGTCGCGGATCTAGCCCCAGGCCGCGCAGCCAGTGGTTGAAGGCGCGGGCGTCCGCCTCCTCGTAGCTCCATTGCGAGCGCCATGTGATCGACAGCGAGATCGACGGTTCGGAGCCGTTGCGCACGAAATGCGGTGCCATCACGGGCACGTAGACCGCCTCTCCCGATTCCAGCGGAAACGTCATTCCGTCCTTGGCGAAGCTATCATGCCAGCCCAGTTCCCGACCGCCGCCGGTATGATAGGCCTCATGAACACTGTCGGGCGCGAAGCGCTGGTCGCCCGCGGGAAAGACCGTCATCGACTTGCGACCGCGCAATTGCAGCAGGATATTGTGCTCGGGGTCGAAGTGATAGGGGGTCGTCGCGTCCGGGCTGGACACGAAGACGAAGCAATGCGGTGTCAGCAATGCGCCGGTTTTCGACTCTATCGCTTCGCGCAGTTCGCCCAGCAACTCGTGCAGCAGGGCGGCATAGGCCGGGTCCTGCTCGATGTTCTTGAGCACGGCCCAGCTGTTGGCGGTATCGATCTCGCGGATCGTCTCGCCGATGGCGCGCCCGGTCGGGCCGGGCTTGCCGTCCACGCCGATGGGCACGTCGCCGCGGTTGTATTCGATGCTTTCGGCAGGAAGGCTTTCCGCCAGCATCGCCAGCGCATCGAGTTCCAGCAAGGGATGTTCGTAGAGGTCGTGCGTCAGCTTGTGCGCACCCTCCGGGTAGGAAGCGGCGAAATAGGCGCGGCTGCGGGCCGGGAAGACCTGTTTCCCGCCGATTGACCGGCCGTGGAGATTGCCGACGTGGTGGGTCATCGCAGCCCCCCCGCCCAGGTGCCCGTTTCGGCGCGGATCACGGCACCGAAGGCAGCGCGGCGCAGCGCTCCGCCGATACCGATGGACAAGCGCCGCATCGCCCGGCGCTGACGCCAGATGTGGTCGATCATGGGATGATCCTGCGCGGCGCAGCTGTCGGCCCAGGCGATGTCCTCGCGATCCAGCAGGGCGAGGTTTTCCCGTTGCAACAGCACGCCCGGCGAGAAGCGGGCGTAATCCTCGTCGAAGGCGGTCTTGTAGGAGAACGCACCCGGCGCGGTGAGGAAATTGGCGAGCATGGCGATCGGCTTGCCGTCCAGCCGCAGGGCCAGCCGTTCCAGACGTCCCCGCGCGGCAGCGCCCGCGATGGCGTGCTGGAAAATCTGCCGGGTCGCGAAGTTGCACTGCAGCGCCGATCGGGCCTCGCCTTTCCAGCCGCGCGCTTCCAGTTGCAGGAATTCGCGCGTCCATCCGGCGATGTCGGTGTAATCGGTAAGCCGTTCCACCTGGAAGTCGCCTTCCTCTGCCAGGCGGCGCTGCTGGCGGCGCAGTTCCTTGCGCTTGCGGGTGGAGAGCGACGCCTCGAAATAGTCCTCGGCAGAGGTTTCGCCGTGCAGCATGGCGCGCTCGTCCTGGTGCACCACAGCTCCGGGGCGCGAGTCTTCGGCCAGCACCGCGGCCAGCGCGTCGTGGAGCGGGCCATCGGTCGGAATGTGGGACAGATGCAGGAATATCGGCAGCGTGGTGGCTCGGTCGCACCAGGCCAGCAGGGCGCGCCAGAATTCGCGCTCGAAGCCGCTCGCGACCAGAGGCTGGCCGAGGAAGCAGTTGGGATGCATCCAGTTGGCGAGATGCGGCAGGGGATGCCCGTAGTAATCGCGCGAGCGGGCGAGCGGCATAAGGCCCGCCAGCCGGCCATCCGCCTCCAGCGCCAGCAAGGTAACGTGGTGCGAGGCATCCAGCGCGCGCAGCGAGGGCAGCAGATACCAGCTTTCGTAGAACGGATTGGGTTCGGTCGCGCACTCGGCCAGCTTGTCCCACGCCCCGATCCTGTCCCGCCGGTCGAACTCGTGCCAGCCGTATTCCTCCACCATCACGCGCGGCGCGGCTAGCGCGGGCAGCGAACCTGTCGCGCCGCCGAGATAGGCACCTAGCCGGGGGAGGGGAGCGTCATAAGCCAACGAAGAAGGTTAACCCGCCTGTTGCAAGGGACATTGGAAACATCCTGCTTGCCTAGGGCA
This sequence comes from Aurantiacibacter hainanensis, assembly GCF_036321025.1. Taxonomy (NCBI): domain Bacteria; kingdom Pseudomonadati; phylum Pseudomonadota; class Alphaproteobacteria; order Sphingomonadales; family Erythrobacteraceae; genus Aurantiacibacter; species Aurantiacibacter hainanensis. Next base: position 309,966 of record NZ_JAZAPB010000001.1, on the reverse strand, counting down.
CGAGGCGACAAGGAAGCTTTAATCGCAAAGGTAAAGAAAACCCTGCCCGGCGCGGGCCGGACAGGGTTTTTGGTAACCATCAGCTGTTGGTCGGTATCAGACCGCCAGGGCGGCCAGCAGCAGCAGGGCCACGATGTTGGTGATCTTGATCATCGGGTTCACGGCGGGGCCGGCAGTATCCTTGTAGGGATCGCCGACCGTGTCGCCCGTCACGGCGGCATGGTGGGCGTCGGAGCCCTTGCCGCCGTGATTGCCGTCCTCGATGTACTTCTTCGCATTGTCCCATGCGCCGCCGCCGGCGGTCATGGAAAGCGCGACGAAGATACCGCCGACGATCACGCCCAGCAGCAGCGCGCCCAGCGCGGCGAAGCCGTTCTGCTGGCCGGCCACGGCGGTTATGACGAAGTAGACCACGATGGGAGCCAGCACCGGCAGCAGCGAGGGGATGATCATCTCCTTGATCGCGGCCTTGGTGACGAGGTCCACCGTGCGGGCATAGTTGGGACGGCTGGTGCCGGCCATGATGCCCGGATCGTTGGCGAACTGCTCACGCACGTCCTTCACCACGTCGCCCGCGGCGCGGCCCACGGCAGTCATGCCCATGGCGCCGAACAGGTAGGGCAGCAGCGCGCCCAGCAGCAGGCCCACGATGACGTAGGGGTTCTCGAGGCTGAAATCGACGTCCAGCGTCGGGAACAGCTCTGCCAGGTCGGTGGTGTAGGCGGCGAACAGCACCAGGGCTGCAAGACCCGCCGAACCGATGGCATAGCCCTTGGTCACGGCCTTGGTGGTGTTGCCCACGGCATCAAGCGCATCGGTCTTCTCGCGAACGCTTTCGTCCAGGCCCGCCATTTCGGCAATGCCGCCGGCATTGTCGGTGACGGGGCCATAGGCGTCCAGCGCCACCACCATGCCTGCCAGCGCCAGCATGGCGGTAGCCGCATAGGCGATGCCCATCAGGCCGGCGAGCTGGTAGGAGATGATGATGCCGGCAACGATCACGATGGTCGGCAGCGCAGTCGATTCCAGCGAGATCGCCAGACCCTGGATCACGTTCGTGCCGTGGCCCGTTTCGGACGACTTGGCGATCGAGCGCACCGGGCGGTAGTTGGTGCCCGTGTAGTACTCGGTGATCCAGATGATCAGGCCGGTGATGACCAGACCCAGCAGCGAGCACCAGAACAGGTCCATGCCGGTGAACGAGGTGACCGCGGCGGTGCCTTCCTCCGCGATTGGCGCGGCGGTATCGATGTTGCCGAGGTTTTCTCCTCCGATGGGGGTCGTCATGTCGCCCAGCGCGAACTGGGTGACGAAGTAGATCAGCGGCACGGCCAGCACGGCAGTGACGATGAAGCCCTTGTACATCGCGCCCATCACGTTGGTGCCGCTGCCAAGCCGCACGAAGTAGGTGCCGATGATGCTGGTGACGATGCAGGCACCGCCGATCAGCAGGGGCAGGGCGACCAGCCCGGCGAAGACATCTGCCGGCACGTCGGAGAGCAGCAGCAGGGTGAGCACCATGGTGGCACCGACGGTCACGACATAGGTCTCGAACAGGTCGGCGGCCATGCCGGCGCAGTCGCCGACGTTGTCGCCCACGTTGTCCGCAATAACGGCGGGGTTGCGGGGGTCATCCTCGGGGATGCCCGCTTCGACCTTGCCGACGAGGTCCGCGCCGACGTCTGCAGCCTTGGTGAAGATGCCGCCGCCAAGGCGCGCGAAGATGGAGATGAGAGAGGCACCGAAGGCGAGGGCCACCAGGGCGTCCACGATCTCGCGGCGCTCCGCCGCTTCGGCCAGCGACAGGCCGAGCATGTTGGTGAGCACCCAGTAGAAGACCGCAATCGCCAGCAGGGCGAGGCCCGCCACCAGCATGCCGGTGATCGCGCCCGCACGGAAAGCCAGGGTGAGGCCCTCCTGAAGGCCCTTCATCGCCGCAGCGGCGGTGCGCACGTTCGATTTCACCGAGATGTTCATGCCGATGAAGCCCGCCACGCCCGAAAGGATTGCGCCGAGCAGAAAGCCCGCCGCAGAGATGGGCACGCCGCCGCGAGGCATGTCGAGAAAGACGAACACCAGCACCGCCACGACCACGCCAACGATGGCAATGGTGGTGTACTGGCGCTTCAGATAGGCTCGCGCGCCTTCCTGGATTGCACCGGCGATTTCCTGCATTTTAGCGTTGCCGGCATCGGCCCCGAGAACCTGGCGACTGGTGATAAAGCCATAGACGATGGCCAGCAGTCCCAGGACAATAGCGATAAGTATGAGGTCCATGACCTGCTATTCCCCTCTTCCTCAAAATGAAAACGGCCCGGTTATTTGCCGGGTCCGCTAGGAGCACAGGGCTAACACAAAGACAGGCTTTCACAAGCGTGAATGCGCGTTTTTCCCGTGTGAGGCGGGATTGCGGCCCCGTGGGGCGTTATCGGTGCTGGTATCCCAGGCCCTGAGGATTGGTCACCGGCTCGCCATCCACGAACAGCGGCGCGAAGCCGCGCGGCTCCACCGCGCCGATCCGCGTGGCCCGCACGGGAGGCTCCAGTTCGGCGGGCAGTGTGAACAGCAGTTCGTAGTCCTCGCCCCAGGTCAGACATTCCATCAGGCGCGCCGGGTCGGCCACGGGACAGGCTGCGGTATCGATGGCGAGGCTCATTTCACTCGCCTCCGCCATGCGATAGGCGTCGAGCAGCAGGCCGTCGGACACGTCCATCATTGCGGTAACGAGCGGGGCCAGCGCCTCGCCCTCGGCCACGCGGGCCAGCGGGCGAGTGTAGGCGGAGGCATCGGCTCCCGTACCGTCCCGCAGGGCCTCGAAGCCGAGCAGGGCCTCTCCCAGGGTGCCGGTGACGAACAGCCCATCGCCCACCCGCGCTCCCGAGCGCGACGGCACCGGAGCATGAACGGCGCGTCCCACGGCGGTCAGCCCCAGCGTGCGCGGGCCGGCGCCTGTCACGCTGTCTCCGCCCAGCAGGCCTACGCCGTAGTGCTCCAGCACTTCGCGCAAACCAGCCAGGAACCGCTCGTCGTCGTCGCCCAGGGTATGCCCCAGCAGGACGCTCAGCGGTGCCGCGCCCATTGCGGCGAGATCCGACAGGTTGGAGACGACCAGTTTCCAGGCAACGTCGGCCATGTCCTGCGATGGCAGGTAATGGACGCCCTCCACCATGGTATCGTGGGTGAGCACCAGCGTTTCGCCGCCCAGTTCGATAACGGCGGCATCGTCCGCCAGACCGCGTGCTCCGGGATGCAGGGGCAGGTTCCGCAGGGCGGCGATGAAATCGAGTTCGTTCACACCGCCCTCCTACGGGTTCTGCGGAAAAGCGCTCAGCTACGGACCTGCTTCGCCACGGCATCGAGGATGCCGTTCACGAACTTCGCCTCGCGCTCGTCGAAGAAGGCGTGGGCCACGTCGACGTATTCGCTGATGGCAGTGGCCACGGGCACATCGTTGCGGGCGATCAGCTCGTAAGCGCCGCACCGCAGGATCTGCAGCATGGTCTTGTCGAGGCGGGCCAGGGTCCAGCCCTGCGCCAGCCGCTCCACCAGGGCGGCGTCGATCTCTTCCTCGCGCGCGACGACGCCGGAGACGACATCGTCGAAGAAATCTACCTCGGCTTCCTCGTACTGCTCGTCCTCGATCACCGCGCCAAGACGGTGCTGGTGAAATTCGTTGAGCAGGCGAGCGGTGGGCGTCTTCTCCATGTGCCGCTGGTACAGTGCCTGCACGGCGGCAAGGCGGGCGGCGGAGCGGGCCCTGGAGCGGGCGGGCATGTTCATGGCAATCTTACCTTCACGCTGGCGGCATGGGCGGGCAGTCCCTCGATCTCGGCGAGGGTCACGGCGGCTGGCCCGATGGTCCCGAGCGCTTCCTTGTCCAGCGAAATGAAGCTGGTGCGCTTCATGAAATCGAGCACCGACAGCCCGCTGGAAAAGCGCGCGCGCCGCCCGGTGGGCAGCACGTGGTTCGGCCCGGCGACGTAATCGCCGATGGCCTCGGGCGTATGGCGGCCCAGGAAGACGCTGCCGGCATGGCGGATCCTGGCGAACATCGCTTCGGGATCGTCCACCGCCAGCTGCACGTGTTCGGCGGCCAGCCGGTCGGCGAGGGGCGGGGCCTCGGCCATCAGGTCTTCAACCACGATCACCACGCCGTGGTCTTCCCAGCTCTGCCGGGCGACCATCTTGGTGTCGATCTGCGCCAGCAGCACGTCCACCGCGTCTTCGACTGCCGCTGCATAGCTCTCGTCGTCGGTAATGAGGATGGACTGGCTGGAGGGGTCGTGCTCCGCCTGGCTCATCAGGTCCGCGGCTATCCAGTCGGGATCGTTCTTCTCGTCGGCGATCACCAGGATCTCGCTGGGCCCGGCGACCATGTCGATACCGACCACGCCGTAGAGCTGGCGCTTGGCTTCGGCGACCCAGGCATTGCCCGGACCGGTGACGACGTCGACGGCCTTGATGCGCCGCGTGCCGTAGGCGAGGGCGGCAATCGCCTGTGCGCCGCCGATGCGCCACATCTCGTCCACTCCGGCGACGTGCGCTGCGGCCAGGACCAGGTCGTTCATCTGGCCGCGCGGTGTCGGGGTGGTCACCACCAGCCGATCGACGCCGGCAACCTTTGCCGGGATCGCGTTCATCAGCAGGCTGGAGGGATAGGCCGCGCGTCCGCCGGGAACGTAGAGACCGGCGGCCTCCACGGCTGTCCAGCGCGCTCCAAGACGAACGTTCGTCTCGTCGCGATAGTCGCGGTCCTGCGGCAGCTGGCCCTCGTGATAGGCGCGGATACGCTCTGCCGCGGTGTCCAGTGCCTTGCGCACCTCGGGCATCAGCATGTCGTAGGCGACCTTGCACTGGTCCTTGCCGATCCGCCAGCTGGTGAGGTCCGCGGTCAGTGCATGCTTGTCGTAGCGCATGGTCAGCTCGACCAGGGCATCGTCGCCCTTCTGGCGCACGTTCTCGATGATGCCGCGCACGTCGCTGGCGACGTTTTCGTCGCTTTCGCGCCGGTCGTTCACGATGCGGGCGAACTGCGTCTCGAAATCCTCGGCGGAGGCGGTCAGACGGCGCATCAGGCGGCCTGCCTTTCGGCCCCGGCGCGGAAGCGCTCCACCAAGGCGGAAACGCGCGGATCGGTCTTCCACGCCGCGCGGTTCACGATCAGCCGGGCGCTGACCTGCATGATCGTGTCCTTCTCCACCAGCCCGTTGGACTTCAGGGTGCCGCCCGTAGAAACGAGGTCCACGATGCGACCGGCGAGGCCGCTTGAGGGGGCGAGCTCCATCGCGCCGTTCAGCTTGATGCATTCGGCCTGGATGCCCTGCGCCTCGAAATGGCGGCTTGTTATGTTGGGATACTTGGTCGCCACGCGCAGGTGGCTGGCGTTGCCGTACTTGTATTCCACCGGCTGCTTCGGCTCGGCCACGGACAACCGGCAACGGCCGATGCCCAGATCCACCGGGGCGTAGAGCTCGGTATAGTCGAATTCCTCGATCACGTCCGATCCCACGATACCCACCTGCGCCGCGCCGAATGCGACGAAGGTCGCGACATCGAAGGCGCGTACGCGCAGGATGCGCATGGTGCCCGTCTCGTCGGCGAAGCTGAGCGAGCGATCCAACTTGTCGTGGAAGGCGCTTTCCGGCACGACGCCGGCATTCGCCATCACTGGCAGCGCCTCGTCGAGGATGCGGCCCTTGGGCACGGCAAAGATAAGCGGGCCGAAGCGGCTATCGTCAGTGCTGGCGTCGGAACTGGATGTCATGGCCGCGCGATGTAGGGACGTAACGCAAAAAGGGCAATGCGAATGGCAGGAGCAGACGAGACCGGAAAGGTGATGGAAATCGCCAGCGTTCCCGAGGCCATCGAATGGCAGGCGCAGCACCTTGAGCGCGCGGGAGCGGAGCGCAACGCCAAGGTGATCCGGGCGCTGCTGGCGCTGCTGGACACCGATACCGCGACCGGGCGGCGCATGGCCAACTGGCAGGGCCTCTCCCTGGAAGACGCCATGCCGCTGCGTGTCGCGGGCGGGTTTCACTACCTTTTGCTGACGGGCGAGGAAGACAGGCTGGGCGACATCTATCGCGGCCTGATCACCGACCAGGGGCAGATCGACGACATCATCGTGGAGATCGCCAAGCGTCACGACCATACCCTGCTGCCCTGGCTGGACGGGCCGCCGCAGACCAACGAGGCCGGGCGCAGCGCCAGCGTGATGGCGGCGCTACTGTGGCTGTCGGGCAAGCTGGGGCCGAAGTTCGAGCTGAACGAGATCGGAGCCAGCGCGGGCGTGAACACCATGATGGCGCGCTTCTTCTTCAACCTTGGCGGGGTGAAGACCGGGCCAAGCCTGTCATCGATCAAGATCGAGCCCGAATGGCGCGGAGATCCGCCGCCGGACAATCCGGTGGAGATCGTCGGTATCAAAGGCTGCGACATCGCGCCGATCGACCTGACGGACGAAAAGCAGGCCATCAAGCTGAAGAGCTACATCTGGCCCGAAGTGCTCGACCGGCTGGCCCGCATGGATGCCGCCATCGCCATGGCAGAGCGCGCGCCGCCCGATCTGGAGAAGAAGGACGCCAGCGATTTCGTGGACGACATGCTGGCCTCGGAGCAGGAAGCAGGCGTGACCCGCGTGCTGTTCCACACGGTCATGTGGCAATACCTGCCCACCGCGACCCGCGACCGGATCACGGCGGCGATGGAAGAGGCCGGCAAGAAGGCCACCGAGGAAAAGCCGCTGGCCTGGATACGCGTGGAAACCAATCGCGCGACCTTCAAGCACGAATGCCAGGTCCGCTACTGGCCCGGCGGCGAGGAATGGGTGCAACTGGCCGAGGCCCACCCGCATGGTGCCTGGGTGGAGTGGCAGGGTTAGGACTTCCCCAGCGACTTCCTAGTCGGAGAGGAACCGGTCAAGCGCCGCGTTCACTTTTTCGGGCACTTCCCAGGGCACGAAATGGCCGACGCCCTCGATCCTCTCGATCGTCAGGTCGGAGGCGACCTCGTCCAGCCCCTCGATATTGCCGGGCAGCAGCGCCTCGTCCTTCATGCCCCAGATGACCAGGGTCGGGACCTCTATCTCCGGCATTGGCGGCGGGGCGTATTCCGGCGGCAGGCCGTAGGGGTCGTCCATCGAGGGGACCGAAATGCCGCTGGCCCGATACCAGTTGAGCATTGCAAAGCTGTTTTCCGGATTGCGCCACTGCTCCATCAGCAGGGCCAGTTCGGCGGGATCGTATTCGGGCCGGTCCTTCCACGTCAGCGCGGTGCGCACCAGCCCGGCAAGGCCGTGTTCGCGGATGGTATCGTCATGCGCCGGATCGCGGAACGTGCGCATGTACTGGCTGGCGGCGCGCTGGTCCTTGTCGGTCAGAAGCAGCCGCTGAAAGATCACCGGATGCGGAGCATTGGCGATCACCGCGCGGGTGACATGGCCCGTCGCCTGCCCGAAGGCCGCCACCAGCCACGCCAGCGCGCCGCCCCAGTCGTGGCCGAGAATGGTATATTCCGGCAGTTCAAGCACCTGCGCCAGGCCGGCGATATCCTGCACCAGCGCCATGGCCTCGTAATGCTCCGCGCCCTCGGGCCGGGAGGAATTGCCATAGCCGCGCTGGTCGGGCGCGATGCAGCGGAAGCGGTCGTTCAGGTGTTCGATCTGGTGCCGCCAGGTGCGGTGGTTCTCGGGAAATCCGTGCAGGAACACCAGCGCGGGCGCTTCGCGCGGGCCGGTGTCCCACACGTCCAGCTCTATCCCGGTGGGCAGCTTGACGCGGGTGAGCTCGCTCATGTCACACTCCCTGGCTGGGAATTCCGAGCAGCTCGATGGTGAACAGCAGGGTCGCGCCGCCGGGGATCGGGCCGCGCCCCTGCAGGCCATAGGCGGCGGTTGCGGGAATGGCGATCTCCGCGGTGTCGCCCACGCCCATGTAGGGGATGGCCACCTGCCAGCCCCGGATCAGGCCGGAAAGCGGGAAGGTCGCAGGCTCGCCGCGCTGCACCGAGCTGTCGAACACTTCGCCGTCCACGAAGCTGCCCGTGTAATGGATGGTGATCTGGTCCTGCACGATGGGGGCAGGGCCGCTGCCATCGCCCTCTACGCGGCGGAGCTTGATACCGTCCTCCAGCGTCGCCCACCCGTCCTCTTGCGTTCGGGTGTGAAGAGCGGCTTGCTGGGTGTTGTGCCATGCCAGACTGCCGGGCGCACCGGGTTCGGGCTGCGAAGCGTCCTGCGCGGCGGCGGGGGCGGAAAGGGAAAGGGCGGCGAGGGCTAGGATGAGCTTGTTCATGCGGTGTCGATAGCGCGCTGTGTTTGCACCGTCACCTGCTCAGTGATCGGCTCAGGGATAACTCACAGTTTTCGGCTCGCCGTCGGGCAGGGGAATGAATTCCGCCTCGTCGCCCGGCACCGCGGCGAAGCGATGTTCGCGCCAGTCTTCCTTTGCCTGGTTGATGCGTTCACGGTCGGAACTGACGAAGTTCCACCACACGTGGCGCTTGGTGGCAAAGGCTTCGCCGCCCAGCAACATCACGCGTCCGCCATACCGGCTGGCCAGTGTCATGGCATCGCCGGGTTTCAGCACCACAAGATCGTACAAGGTGAGGGGAATGCCATCGATCGTGGCATCGCCGCCGACGAGCATCACCGCGCGCTCGTCCGCCTCGGCGTCGATGGGAACAGAGCCGCCTTCCTGCAGCAGGATTTCGGCATAGATCGTGTCGGCATAGCAGGTGGTCTGGGCCCGCTCGCCCCACAGTTCGCCCATGATGATCTGCGCTCTGGCGCCGTCGCCGTCGATCCACGGCAGGTCGCTGACGGCTTCGAAGGCGGGGTCGATCTCCTCCTTGCCATCGGGCAGGGCGAGCCACGTCTGCATTCCGTACAGCGAGGGACCCTTGGCACGTTCCTCCCTGGGGCTGCGCTCCGAATGGACGATGCCCTTGCCCGCGGTCATCAGGTTCACCGTGCCGGGACGGATGGTGGAGAAGGTGCCCAGGCTGTCGCGGTGGTCGATGGCGCCGTCGAACAGCCAGGTGACGGTGGCGAGGTTGATGTGCGGGTGGGGTCGCACGTCCATGCCGCTGCCAAGGTCCAGCTGTGCGGGACCGAACTGGTCCACGAAAACGAAGGGGCCGACCATGCGGCACTCCTTGCTGGGCACCGCGCGGCGCACGGTAAAGTCGCCAAGGTCGTGGCTGACGGGAGTGACGGTCTTCACGATGCTCATGGCCTACTGACCCCTTATTGTTCGTCCAGTTCCTCGTAATGGCGGAAAATTCCGTCCTCGTTGAAATCCATCCGGCGTTCGCTGGCGAGGTAGTCGGCCAGTGGCTCGATCTCCGGCACGGAGCCCTGCAGGCCCTCCAGATGAGGCCAGCTGCCCTGCATCTGCTTCATGTAGTTGGGGAATGCATAGTCCAGCCCCTCCATCACCTGGAACAAGCTGGTGTCGACATGGGTGGGCTGCTGCCCGAGGCTGAATGGCCCGCCGCGCGCGGCAATGGCGTTGTCGAAATGGATCAGGTACTTGGGGATGCGGTCGGCGCGGAAATGCTGGGCCTTGTCGAAGGCGGCCTCCATCTGGTCCGCATAGTAAAGACTGCTGGCGACAGGGTGGTGCACGCTGTGCACTTCCTCAACGAAATCGGCGATGTCGAGCTGCAGCTGGAACAGTTGCAGGTCCACTTCCATCTCGCCCGATCCGTGGCCTTCCTTGTCGGAGAGGTATTGCAGGATCAGCGCGGTCTGGCCGATCGTCACCTCGTCATCGACGATGTAGGGCGGGGCGAAGGGGCGCACGCCTTCAAGGGCGTGCATGTGTTCCACCAGCGCATCGGCATTCTGCTCTCGCGCCATGTCGCTGTATTCGATCTCGAACGCCTCGCAGAACAGTCGCACGAATTCGCCGCGACCGGGGATCTGCGGCCAGTACCACAGCTCTATGCTCACGCGGTTTCTCCGGGCGCGATGCACTTCATCGCGAAGGCATGGACGCGCTCGCCGGGAATGTCTCCCAGCGCGCCCAATACCATGCGCTGGCGCTGAAGCCGGTTCTTGCCCTCGAACACCGGGCTTTCGACGATGACGGTGAAGTGCGATTCGCCGCTGCCGTCGTCGCCGGCGTGGCCGTGGTGCTTCGCGCTGTCGTTGATGACTTCCAGCCGCGTGGGGGCCAGCGCGCCGCGCAGCAGGGTTTCGATCTCTTGTGCAACAGGTCCGCTCATGCGCCCCAATTGGGGCTTCACTTCACGCTGCGCAATCCCCATCAAGGGGCGTTCATGCGGAACACGCGATTTCACGGACGCTACGAGAGCGAGGGACGAGTCTGCGAACATCCCACCTGCCGCGAACCCGGCGAATTCCGCGCGCCGGGCTCGCGGGGAAACTCGTTCGACGGGCCGGGTGAATGGCGCTGGTTCTGCCTGGATCACGTGCGCGAATTCAATGCCGGATACGACTGGTTCGAAGGCATGAACGCAGACGAGATCTACGCCGCGCAGGCCCCCGGATCCGGCTGGCAGACCGAAACGCCAGCGTTCAAGCCGACCGCCGGTGTCGATGGCTTGCCGCGCTGGGCCGACTTCCACGATCCGCTCGACGCCATCGGTGCCCGCGCGGCGGACATGCGGACGGCAGCAAGGGGGCGCAGCCATGCCGCGCACAGCCGTTTCACTCCGCGCGAACGGGAAGCGTTGACGGTGATGGGCCTTGGGCCGAAGGCCGACCGACCGGAACTGCGGCGGCGCTATTCGGAACTGGTGCGGCGTTATCACCCGGACAGGAACGGCGGCGACCGCACCTACGAATCCCGGCTCCAGCGGGTGGTGGAGGCCTACCAGATCCTGCGGCGGGCAGATGCCCTGGGCTGACGCCCATCGCACGGGCGCTCGTCAGCGAGAGCGAGCTCCCGACGGCGACTGACGGAAAGCCCACCGCAGCGTCGAGCCCAGCGCATCGGTCACCAGCTTCGACGGGGTAGCCTGCCAGCCGGGACGCTCCAGGCCCAGCATGGTCCGCGCGAAAGGCGGCACGAGGTCGACCGCGGCATTGGCGAGGAAGGGCTGTATCGTTCCCGTCACGCCGCCCACGCGGCCTTTCACGATCAGATGGGCCACTTCGCGCGCCTCCGGCCCGGCACGCAGGTCCGCGCGCATGTCGCGGAAGATGGCCTGTGCCTCTGCCCTTGTCTCCGGCACGGGATCGGCGCCCAGCCGCCGGGCGATGACCGCGAACTGGCGGAAATACTCGTCCTGCTCCTCGCGCGGCATGTCCGGGCGGACATGGGTCAGCCATGCCTCGAGGAACATCAGCGATTCGGTAACGTGAACCCAGGCCAGCGTGCGGGGATCGGTGGCGGAGTAGGGCGTGCCGTCGGGCAGGGTGCCTTTCACCTTGGCGTGGATGCGATTGACGCGGTCGATGGCCTTCTGGGCCTCGTCCCGGTGGCCGTAGGTCGTGACGGCAATGAAGCGCGCCGTGCGCCGCAGTCGGCCATGCATGTCGGCGCGGAAATCGGAGAAGTCGAGGACGCCGCGCAGGGCGTGGGGGTGGAGCATCTGCAGCAGCAGCGCCGACATTCCGCCCACCATCATGCTCACCACGTCGGCATGCACCATGCGGATCGGCGTATCCTTGGCGAACAGGGCCTCGTCCGAAGGCGGCACCGGGGTTTCGCCCTGCAGGGTATCGTTGAAGACGCCGCGAACGCCCTCCACCAGCTTGCGGCGGGCGAGTTCGATGGGGTCGGGGCGGGCCATCACCACAATCTAGGTGGCGGCACGGTCCTTTACGAGGGGGCTATTGGCCCATGGCTCCGAGCGTCGCCCTGTAACCATCGCGCGATTGAAGGCGGGACTGATAGGCCCGGAACGAGGGGCGGTCGGTCAAGGTGCCGAAATTCAGGCCCCAGTCGACCTGGCTGCCGACATAAACGTCGGCCATCGTGAACCGGTCTCCGCAGGTGTAATCGTGGTCTTGAAACCATTTATCCAGCGTATCGACCACGCGGTCGTAACTGCCGAAGCCCACGGTGCCTTCCTGCTTGGCGTCCTTGGGCTCCCAGCCCATCGCCTTGTTGGTGAGGGCGGTTTCAGCCGGTCCGGCTGCGAAGAACAGCCAGCGGAAATAGTCGGCCTTCTCCTCGGCTCGCGGCAGCAGGTCAGGGGCTTCCATCTCTGCCAGGTAATGGCAGATGGCGGCCCCTTCGCTCACCACCCGGTCGCCCGTGTCGGCATGATGGATGATGGTGGGGATCTTGCCCATCGAATTGGCCTCGAGCAGTGCGGCGGGCTTGTTGTCCCATTCGACTATGGCCAGTTCGGGCTCCACCCCTGCTTCGGCGAAGGCCCACTGCGCGATAAGGGCGCGGCTCATGGGATTGAAGAACAGGGTATAGCCAGCCATCGATCATCTCCCGCGAATCATAGGAACATAATGAGAACACCGCGAAGCTGAGTCAATCGGCTTCGCAGATCGCCTTGAGTTGCTCGGCGCAGGCCTGCCAGCCCTGCACGAAGCCCATCTCCTCGTGCGCCTTCCGGTCTTCCTCTCGCCAGTGACGGGCGCGGGCGGTGTAGCGCGAGCCGTCGCCTTCGGCCTCCACTTCCCAGATGCCGATCATGAACGGACCGGCAGGTTCGAGATCGCCGGTAACCGCGTCCGTCGACGCGAAGCGCCGTCCTTCGTCCCAGGCGAGGTATATGCCTTCCTGCGGCATTTCCTCTCCGTCGGGTCCGCGAAACACGGCCTTGTTCGCCCCGCCGGCGCGCCTTTCCTGCTGAACGACTTCGCAGCGCCAGGGATCGGGGCAGAACCACTCTTCCTGCCGGTTGACCATCACGTCCCACACCCTTGCCGGCGGAGCGTCGATGTATATCGTCACGCTGAGTTCCTGCATGTCATTCCCCGGCAATCGCCGCCTCGATGGCGGCATGGTCGATCTTCACCATCTGCTGCATGGCGGCAAACACCCGTCCGCGCACGGCGGCATCGGGGTGCCCCAGCGCCTGCATCAGCACGCGCGGCACGATCTGCCAGCGCATGCCGAAACGATCCCTGCACCAGCTGCAGGCCATTTCCGCCCCGCCGTCCGCGACAAGCGCGTCCCAGTAGCGGTCGGTTTCCTCCTGCGTATCGGTATGGACCTGGAACGAGACCGCATCCGTGAACCCGGTATTGCCGCCGCCGTTCAGGGCCGTCATGTCCTGGCCCATCAGGCTGAACGCCACCAGCATGACTGCGCCGGCCTCGCTTCCGGGATTGTCGGCCGGGGCGCGGTGGATGTCGCGGATCTCGCTGTCGGGAAACAGGTCGCAATAGAAGCGCGCCGTTTCCTCTGCGGTGCCGTCGAGCCACAGGCATACTGCCAGCTTCCCGGACATCAGACTTTCCTCCCCACAATGCCCACTGCCGCGCCCGATGGATCGATCGCGACGACGATGTGGTCCCCTTCGGGCACCTCGTGCGGCCCCATCACCAGCGTGCCGCCGTTGGCCTCGATCGCCGTGCTGGCGGCATCGATATCGGCGACGCGGAAATAGGGCAGCCAGGCGTTGGGCATGCCGTCCGGCTTCATCGATCCGATGGCACCGACGCCGACGTCCCCGTGCGCAAGGAACTTGTAGATGTGCGCATCGGGCATCGGCATCTCGCCCGCCACCTGCCAGTCGAACAGGCCGGTATAGAAGTCGATCTGTTCGGCAGCGGCATCGGTATTCAGCTCGTTCCAGGCCGCATGTCCGGGGGTATCGGGCTTGAATACGTCGCTCTGCGCGTCCGGATCGTCCGCCGGCGGGGTGGGCGTCATGACGTAGAAAGGCGCACCCTGCGGATCGGCGATCATGGCCATCCGTCCGACGCCGTCCATGGTCATCGGCTCCATGAACACTTCCGCTCCCATGGCCTTGGCCTTGCTGACGGCCTCGTCCGTATCGGGAACGTCAAAATAGGCGGCCCAGAATGGCGGCATGCCGCTCTCGGCCATGCTCTCGGTCAGCGTCAGCACGCCGCCGGCGTTGCCGCCGTCCGGGCGCTTGATCTCGCGATACTCGCTGCCGTTGGGCATCGCGTTGCCGGTGGCGGGAATGGTCCACCCCAGCACCGCCTTGTAGAACGGAGCGACGGCGACCGGATCGGGCGCCATCAGTTCGTACCAGATGGGAAAGCCGCTCATCGCTAGTCCCTTCCCATCGTGAAAAGCGGGGTGAAGCCGCCGTAGATCATGCGCATGCCGTCGAAGGGCATTTCCATGTTCTCGTTCCAGAAATCGTCCTCCTGCATCTTCTGATGCGAGGCCTCGCAGGTCTGCTTGTCGGGCCAGACCATCCAGCTGAAGACGATCTTCTCGTCCGCTTCCGCCTTCGTCGCCATGCGGAAGTCGGTGACCTTGCCCTCCGGCACGTCATCCTCCCACGCCTCGACGATCTCGATTACGCCGTATTCGGCGAACTTTTCCGCAGCCCGCGCGGCAAGGTCGCGGTAGGCGTCCTTGTTGCCTTCGGGCACGGCGATCAGAAATCCCTGCACATACATCGGCACTCTCCTCTAATCCCGGTTCAAGCCTCTGCCTCGACCTCGAAATCGTCAAGCTGGGACTGCAGCGCCCGCGCATGGGCGGGGCGGGCCTTTCCGCGCTCGACATAGGCAACGAGATTGGCGAATTTCGTGACAGCTTCCCCGCCAACCGTGCGGAGCAGGAAAACCAGCATGATGTCGGCGATGGAAAACTCGCCCGCGATCCAGTCGTTGTCGTCCAGCGCGTCGGACAGGCGCTGCAATCGCTGCTCGGCCAGCGGCGTCAGGCCCTTCACGGCGCCCTCGCACCACGGCTGGTCACCGTGGAAGAGAGGCAGCAGGGCGACTTGCCTGACGGGCGGCTCCAGCGAGTTGACGGATGCGAAAAGCCAGCTGATCGCGCGCCAGCGGGGCGCGGGATCGCGTGGCAAGAGACGCTCTTCCTGTTCGCCAAGGTAAAGCAGGATAGCCGCCGCCTCAAACACGGACACACCGCCATTGCGCATGGCCGGAACCTGGCCGAAGGGTTGCCAGGCGAGATATTCGGCATCGCGCGGCGTATTCGCATCGAGAAGGTGGGTTTCGAAGGGCCGCCCGATCTCTTCCAGCGCCCACCGAACGGGCAGGTCTCGAACGTTCCCGCGTGCGAATTCGGGCACCCACGAGAAAGCGGATACGGTAACAGGGGACGCTTGCATCGCGGACATCGGTGCTCTCCTCTCGGCGACTCGACTTGCGCAACCATCCCTCAATGAGTTACTAAAAGCAACTATGAAGTTACAAAAAGAAACTAAGGCGGAGATTGCGCACGGAAAATGGTATGGCGACGCCTGCGGCACGGCCTTCGCGCTGGAGGTGCTGGGCGAGCGCTGGTCGATGCTGGTGGTGCGCGAACTGATGCTCGGGCCGAGGCGCTTTTCGGATTTGCGGGCAAGCCTGCCCGGCATCAGTGCGAAGGTGCTGACAGAGCGGCTGGAGACGCTGGCGACGTGGGGTGTGCTGGAAAAACGCCAGCTTCCGTCGCCTGCCTCGGTGCAGGTCTACGAGCTCACCGAATGGGGCTATGCCGCAGACAAGGCGCTGAATGAACTGGGCCGCTGGGCTGCGCGTTCGTGTCGGCACGACCCCAACCTGCCGCTCTCCACCGCGTCGCTGATGGCCTCGATGCGGACGATGCAGCTTCCGGAACTGGCAGATGCGCCCGACATGACGATCGGCTTCGACCTGGGTGGCGAAACCTTCGTTGCCAACATCCGCGAGGGCCGGCTGACGACGGTCCGCAGCGAGTCAGTCGCTGGCGACGCCGTGCTGCGCGCGCCGAACGCGCGGCCCGTGGCCGGTGCGCTGTATTCGGGACTGCCGCTGAAAGTGCTGGAGGAGGAAGCGGGCCTCGTCGTCGAGGGCGACCGCGCGGTGGCGGAACGCTTCCTGTCGCTGTTTGCCCTGCCGCCCAAGCTGGACGGCGACTAGGCCTGCCTGTGCTCGCCGCTGGCAACGGCTTCCTTCCAGAGCTTCTCCTCGCGATCCTTCACCTGCCGCCATGCAGCCCGCTCTTCCACCCGCGCGAACCAGGCGGAGATCCTGGGCCGTGCGCGCAGGAAATCGGGATCGAGGCCGTACATCATCGTGCGCATCGCGCTGGCGACGGAAATGTCGGCCAGCGAAAATCCCTCGCCGACCAGCCATCCGGTCTCCGGCACCTGCGTCTCAAGCCAGTCCAGCGCGGGTGTGGCGGCGGTCTGGGCCCGGGCTGCGGCCTGCTCGTCACCCTTCAGGCCCAGCAGGGCGGGGCCGATGGTGCGGTTGAAGCCGATGGTGCGCGACCAGTTCGAAAGGATGGTGTCGGCGAATTCATCGAACCACATCGCTCGCCCGCGCCCTTCCGGCGAGGCCGGCAGCAGGGGCGGTTCGGGATGTTTCGCGTCCAGGTACATGAAGATCGCGGTCGAATCGGGCAGGGTGAAATCGCCGTCCGCCATGGCCGGCATCATGCGAAACGGGCTGGCCGCGAGAAACGCGTCGGTCGGCTTGTGCGGCGTGGCGGGCACGAGATCGGTCTCCAGGCCCTTTTCCGCGATGACCAGCAGCACCTTGCGAACGTAGGGGCTTGTCGGAAAACCGAAGATCGTCAGCATCGGCATACCTCCCTTGGCACATGTATGTTGCAGCCCAACTCAAGCGCGTCTAGGCAGCGCCGGTCATGCAACAGTTCGACAATCAGATCGCCTACGAGGATTTCGCCCAGTCCGAACCTACGCGCGAAGTGGACGTGCGCAAGACGTTCGGCATCGACACCGACATGAAGGTGATGGGGTTCGAGCACCCGGACGAGCGCGTGCCGTTGGTCGATCCCACCTACGTCTTCGACCCCGATACCACGCTGGCGATCCTCGCCGGTTTTCAGCACAACCGCCGCGTGATGATCCAGGGATATCACGGCACCGGCAAGTCGACGCATATCGAACAGGTGGCGGCGCGGCTCAACTGGCCGACGGTCCGCATCAACCTCGACGCCCATATCAGCCGTATCGACCTGATCGGGCGCGATGCCATCGTTCTGCGCGACGGACTGCAGGTCACGGAATTCCGTGAAGGCCTGCTGCCCTGGGCGCTGCAGCACCCGGTGGCGCTGGTGTTCGACGAATACGATGCCGGGCGTCCCGACGTGATGTTCGTTATCCAGCGCGTGCTGGAACAGTCGGGCAGGCTGACGCTTCTCGACCAGAACCGCGTGATCACGCCCAACCCCTATTTCCGCCTGTTCGCCACGGCCAATACCGTGGGCCTTGGCGACACCAGTGGCATGTATCACGGCACGCAGGCGATCAACCAGGGCCAGATGGACCGCTGGAACATCGTGGTCGGCCTCAACTACCTGCCTGCCGAGACCGAGCGCGAGATCGTTGGGGCGAAGACCAAGCTCGACGACAAGGTGGTGGCCGACATGATCCGCGTGGCGGACCTGACGCGGCAGGGCTTCATGAACGGCGACATCTCGACCGTGATGAGCCCGCGCACGGTCATCACCTGGGCCCAGAACACCGAGATATTCGGAAACGTGGGGTACGCATTCCGCCTGTCGTTCCTCAACAAGTGCGACGAGGCGGAGCGGATGCTGGTGGCCGAATACTATCAGCGCGTGATGGGCGAGGAATTGACCGAAAGCGTCGTTTCCAAGGCGTAGGTCCGCCGCGAGTCCGCGGTTTGTCGATTGTTCACTTGCCAGTCGGATTGCTTCGGCTAGCAGGCGGTTCTCTTTCGATACGGGGACTTGTTCGTGTTCAATCGCATTTCGGGCGCCGCTGTCGCCGCCGTGGCCTCGCTGGCTTTCGCCGCAGCCGCCCATGCCGAATCCGTTGATCGGAACGCGCTGGAAGGCGACGTGGCCATCCTAGCCGCCGACGACATGGAAGGGCGCGAGGCCGGCACGCGCGGGCACGAGCGCGCGGCGGGCTACGTCGCGGGCCGCTTCGTCTCGCTCGGACTGGAGCCGGCGGGAGACGAGGGCACCTATTTCCAGCATGTTCCCATGCGCAGCTATTCGCGCGCGGAGGATGGCAATTCGCTTTCCATAGAGGGGCTGGGCGAATTGCAGATGTTCGAGGACTATTTCGTCCAGGGCACGGCTCAGCAGGAAAGCGGCAGCCTCACGGCGCCGCTTGTCTTCATCGGATACGGGCTGGACCTTCCGGGGCGCGACGACTTCGAGGGCGTGGACCTGGAAGGGGCCGTCGCCATTCGCGTCTATGGCGGCCCGAGCGCGTTGAACACCGAGGAATCGGCGCACTATCGCTCCACGCTCAACCAGCGGCTTTCCGATCGCGGGGCCGTGGGCGTGCTGCTGATGACGACGCCGGCGCTGGAGCAGATCTACACCTGGGATCGGCTGGTGGAGGTTTCCAGCCACGGCAGTTCCATGACCTGGGTCGGGCCGGACGGGCGCGCCCATTCTACCGGGCCCAATATCCTGGCCAGCGGCTCGCTTTCACCCGATCTCTCGCGCGAACTGCTGGAAGGGCAGGCTTTCGATTACGGCGACCTGCTCGAAGCCGAGGAATCCGATGACGCGGATCTGCCAAGCTTCGCGCTGAACAGGACGGTGACGATAAATTTCGCCAGCGAGTTCGACGACGTCGACACGCCCAACGTGATCGGGCTGGTGCCCGGTTCCGATCCGGCGGTTGCCGATGAATACGTGGTCCTGACCGCGCACCTTGACCATGTCGGCGTGCAGCCGACCGAGGAAGAGGGCGACGACGAGATCTACAACGGCGCGCTGGACAATGCCGTGGGCGTGGCCAGCATGATCGAGGTCGCCCGGCTGCTGAAGGCCGATCCGCCGCGCCGCCCGGTGCTGGTGATCGCGCTGACGGCAGAAGAGAAGGGGCTGCTCGGCTCCAGCTACAATGCCGCCAATCCCACCGTTCCCGCCGACCAGGTGGTGGCAAACGTCAATCTCGACATGCCGGTGATCACCTACGACTTCACCGATGTCGTGGCCTTCGGCGCGGAACGATCCAACCTCTATCCGCAGGTGGTGGCGGCGACCGAGGCCTTTGGCCTCGCCCTCAGCCCCGATCCCCAGCCGGAGCAGGGCTTCTTCACCCGGTCCGACCAGTATTCCTACGTGAAGGCCGGAATTCCCGCCGTGTATCTGGACCTGGGATTTGCCAACGGGGGCGAGGAAGCGCAGGGCGTGGTGTTCGACAACCACTATCACGAACCGTCCGACGAGATCGGCCTCATCGACTTCGCCGGGCTTGAAAGGTTCACCGCCGTCAATCACGCCATCGCGCGCAACGTGGCGAACATGGAAGAGACGCCCGCCTGGCAGCCGGGAGACTTTTTCGGCACCACGTTCGGCGGACGCATCATCGGAGAGGAATAGGACCGTCTTCAGCGCAGGCTCATCCTCCCCCTCGCAAAATGTGTGTTGTTCTGTTAACACACCGATATGAATCGCATGTGGCGAAATCCCTTCAGACGTAGCAAATCGCTCGACGACAGGTGGGCAGAGCTCGACCTGGCGCTGGAGAATGCGCCGTGGTCGCCGCTGTCCGGACTGGACGACGACGATTTCGGCAATGCCGGCGGTCCGTGGCGTCACTACGACCGCTCCCGCTACCGCAGCGGCTGGCGGCGCTTCCTGCCCGAGCGGGCGCGCGGAAGAGGCAAGCTGTGGTGGGGCGTCCGGATCCTGGCGGCGATGCTGGCGGTCCTGTTCGTGCTGGTCGCGTGGCTGGCGATCACCGCGCCGCTGTCCAAGAGCCTGGAGCCCATCGCGCCGCCGCAGATCACCCTGCTGGCCGCCGATGGCACGCCCATCGCCCGCAACGGCGCCATGGTGGACGAGCCGGTCGAAGTCGCCAACCTGCCCGATCACGTGACCCAGCCGTTTCTGGCGATCGAGGACAGGCGGTTCTACGATCACTGGGGGGTGGACCCGCGCGGCGTTGCGCGGGCGCTGTTCACCGGCGTGGGCGGTGGCTCCACGATCACGCAGCAGCTTGCCAAGTTCACGTTCCTGACGCCCGAACAGACGCTGACCCGCAAGGCGCGCGAGGCGCTGATTGCCTTCTGGCTGGAGGCGTGGCTGACGAAGGACGAGATCCTCGAGCGCTACCTTTCCAACGCCTACTTCGGCGACAACATGTACGGCCTACGCGCGGCATCGCTGCACTACTTCTATCGCCAGCCGGAAAACCTGCGGCCGGAACAGGCGGCCATGCTGGCGGGCCTGCTCCAGGCACCCAGCAGGCTGGCTCCCACCCGCAACCCCGATCTGGCCGCCGATCGTTACGCGCTGGTGAAGGGCGCGATGGTGGCGGCAGGTTACATCACCCAGGCCGAAGCCGATGCGATGCGCGTGCCGACACTGGACGTGCGCACGCGCAACGACCTGCCGACCGGCACCTATTTCGCCGACTGGGCGCTGCCCACCGCCCGCGATCAGAGCGAGATGACCTATTCGCGCCAGACCATCACCACCACGCTCGACAGCCGGTTGCAGGCCGCCGCCAACCGCGCGATCCAGCGTGCGCCGCTGGGCGGGGCGCAGGTGGCCTTGGTGGCGATGCGGCCGAACGGCGAAGTCGTGGCCATGGTGGGCGGCAAGGACTATTCCGAAAGTCCGTTCAACCGCGCCACGCAGGCGCGGCGCCAGCCCGGCTCCACCTTCAAGCTGTTCGTCTACCTCGCCGCGCTTCGCGATGGCTGGGAGCCCGACGACACGATTTCCAACGCCGAATTCACCGAAGGCTCTTATCGCCCGAGCAACTCCAACGGTCGCTATTCGCAGACCATCACGCTGCGCGATGCCTTCGCCCAGTCGTCGAACGTTGCCGCCGTGCGGCTGCTGAATGCCGTGGGCAGCGACGCGGTGATCGAGACCGCGCGCGAACTCGGCGTCTCCTCCGCCCTGCCGGAGGGCGATCCCAGCATGGCGCTGGGCACCTCCACCATGAGCCTGCTGGAACTGACATCCGCCTATGCCGGGATTGCCGGCAACAACTTCCCGGTAGAGCCGCACGCCTTCCCGCGCGAGGAAGCGGGCTGGCTCGACTTCCTGTGGAACGGAACGGGCAGCCTTGCCTCCAGCGACCACCGCGCGATCGAGGAGATGCTGCGCGGCGCGATCAATTCCGGCACCGGGCGCGCGGCGACGCTCTCCGTCGCCAACTACGGCAAGACCGGCACCACGCAGGACAACCGCGATGCCCTGTTCGTGGGCTACGCCGGCCAGGGCGACGACAGGCTGGTGGTAGGCGTGTGGATCGGCAACGACGACAACTCGCCGCTGGGCAACATATCCGGCGGCGGACTGCCCGCGCGCATCTGGCGCGATTTCATGCAGGCCGCGCTGGGCGCCTCCGCCGCGCCGCCGCGTCCCACGCCATCACCCGATCCCAGCGGGCCGGTGCAGCCGCAGGACGTGCCGGACCTGCAGGACATCCCGCTGGGTGACGGCCGTCGCCTGATCATCAACGACGACGAGGCCGTGTTCTCCACCGACATCGAAGGCGTGCCGCTGGAACTGCGGGTGCGCGACGGCGAGATCTCGATGGAACTGGACGAGCAAGCGGCGGAGCGCGAACTGCAACGCCGCTTTGACCAGGAAATGCAGCAGTAGGCTGGTGCTCAGCCGTGCGGCGTGACGAGGTATTTCTCGCCCGTCGCCATCTGCGCGTAATCCATCATGGCGTCCTTCGTCAGCATCTCGTCCAGTCCGACCTTCGTCTTGTACGAACTGGCGAAGGTGCTGGTGAGGCCCTGCTGCACGCGCTGGCGCAGGGCCATCAAGGTCTGCATGTCGCAGCTTTCCAGGAACGGCATCAGCAACCAGCCCGACACCGTCCAGGCGAAACCGTAGCTGGGCGTCAGGACCGTGGGCGCGAGTTCCAGCCGACCGTAGATGTACATCTTCTTCTGCTGGTTGGAGCCGTAGCGGCTGTATTCGGTCATCTGCGAAGCAGCGACCCGTTCCATGGCGCGAAGGCAGGTGTCGGTGGTCTGTCCGCCGCCGATGGGATCGAAGCCGAGATATGCACCGGTCGCGCGGATCGCTTCGGCCAGTTGTTTCTCGTAATCGCCGTCCGGACTGTTCACCACGTGGGCAGCGCCCTGGCCTTTCAGCAGGTCGACCTGCTCCTGCTTGCGGACGATGTTCACCAGTCCCATGCCGTCTTCCTGGCAGATGCGGTTCAGCATCTGGCCGAGGTTCGAAGCGGCGGCGGCGTGGATGATGGCATCGTGCCCTTCGCGCTTCGCGGTTTCAACGAAACCCAGAGCGGTCATCGGGTTGACGAAGGAACTTGCGCCTTCTTCCGAGGAATGATTGCCCAGCGGCAGGCACATCATGGCATCGGCGATGGCATATTCGCTGAAGGCGTTGCCGGGCACGCAGGCCACGCGCTGTCCCACCAGCGACTGAGCCATGTCGCCGTCGCCCGCCGCGATCACCTCGCCCGCGCCCTCGTTGCCGACAGTCTGCGGCTTGCCGTGGCGGGCGGCCTGTCCGGCGGCGACCTGCGGGGCAACCTTCATCGTCACCTTGCCGGACCGGTAATCGGCATTCTCGAGGTCGGCACCCGTCGTCATCAGGAACAGGTCGGAAGGGTTGATGGGGGCCGCTTCCATTTTGACCAGCACCTGGTTTCCGGTCGGCTTGGGGAAGGTCTTCTCCTCCAGTTCCAGCACCATGGTGCCGTCGGCGGAAAGGGTGGAGACGAGTTGGCGTCCGGTGGTGGTCATGGCGGCTATTCCTCTTCCGGGTATGTGGCTTTCACGAAGTACAGGCCCTCGGGCGGGGCATTCAGCCCGAGAGCGGAGCGATCCTTCGCTTCCAACGCTTCGGCCACCTGATCTATCCCCCAGGTGCCCTGTCCCACCAGAGCGAGGCAACCCACCATCGACCGCACCTGATGGTGAAGGAAGCTGCGCGCGGCGGCGCGGATGATCACGCCGTCGCCCTCGCGGCTGACGTCGAGGCGGTCTAGCGTCTTCACCGGGCTGGCGGACTGGCAGTGGGCGCTGCGGAACGTGGTGAAGTCGTGGTTGCCCACCAGCGCCTGCGCCGCTTCGTGCATGGCCCCCGCGTCCAGCGGGCGCGCGACGTGCCAGGCATATCCCTTCTCCAGCGTCAGCGGTGCGCGGCGGTTGCGGATGCGGTATTCGTAGGCCCGGCCCACGCAGGAAAAGCGAGCGTGCCAGTCCTCCGGCTTAACCTCGCAGGCGACGATCGCCACCGGATCGGGCCGCAGCTTCGCGTTGAGCGCTTCCATCAGGCGGAACGGCTCGAACGGTTTCTCGATATCGAGATGGCTGCGCATGGCGAGCGCGTGCACGCCGCTGTCGGTGCGCCCGGCGCTGTGCATCGTGACCCGCTCTCCGGTCACGGCGTGGGCTGCATCCTCGATGGCTTGCTGCACGCTGGGGCCATTGTCCTGCCGCTGCAGGCCGAAGAAGGGGCCGCCGTCGAATTCGATGGTGAGGGCGAAGCGGGTCAAGCGACGCTGGCTCCTGCCGCCACCTTGTTGCCACGCAGGAAATCGCCCAGCGGCATCGCCGGCTTACCCGCGCGTTGCAGCGTTACCGGACGGATGGCCCCGTATCCGCAGGCAATGGCAAGTTGATCGTCCAGCACGGTGCCGGGTTCTCCTGCACCCTCGGCAATTTCGGCGCGCAGCAGCTTGATCCGCTCGCCATCCAGTTCGAACCAGCTGCCGGGAAAGGGAGAGAATGCGCGGATCTCGCGCTCGAGCACCTCGGCGGGCTTGGTGAAATCCAGCTTCGCTTCCGCCTTGTCGATCTTGGGGGCATAGGTGGACTGCGTGTCGTCCTGCGATTGGGCCACCAGCGTGTCGAACCTCTCCAGAGCCTCCACCATCAGGGCCGCGCCGAGGGCGGCGAGTTCGTCGTGGAGTTCGCCGGTCGTCTTGCGGTCGATGGGCGTCGCGGCCATCAGCAGCATCGGCCCCGTATCAAGCCCGCGCTCCATCTCCATGATGGTGATGCCCGTCATCTCGTCCCCGGCCTGCACCGCCCGGTGTATCGGCGCGGCACCGCGCCAGCGCGGCAGCAGCGAACCGTGCACGTTGAGACAGCCGTGCCTGGGCGCATCCAGCACCGCCTGCGGCAGCAGGAGTCCATAGGCGGCGACCACCGCCACGTCTGCATCCAGCGCGGCGAAATCGTCCTGCTCCTCCGCGCCCTTCAGGCTGACAGGATGGCGAACCTCGATCCCCAGTTCCTCGGCACGCGCATGGACGGGGGAGGGGCGCTCCTTCTTCCCGCGGCCCGAACGGCTGGGAGGCTGGCTGTAGACCGCCGGCACATCGTGCCCGGCCTCGACCAGCGCATTCAGCGTCGGCACGGCGAAATCGGGCGTTCCCATGAAAATCACGCGCATTGCCAGCCTTCCTATTCGTTGCGCGCGGCCCTATCTGCCGGAGCATGGCATCGCAAGAGATCGAGAACCTCGCCGCCGCCCTGGCGCGCCTTCCGGGCCTTGGCCCACGCTCGGCGCGGCGCGCGGTGCTGTGGCTTGTGAAGCACCGCGAAACGGCGCTGGAGCAGGTGCTGGACGCACTGGGGACGGTGAAAGACAAACTGGTCGAATGCGATATCTGCGGCAACGTGGATACGCAGAACCCCTGCACTATCTGCGCCGATCCCAAGCGCGATCCGAAGTCGATCTGCGTCGTGGAGGACGTGGCCGACCTCTGGGCGCTGGACCGGGCGCGCCTGTTCACGGGCACGTTCCACGTGCTTGGCGGGCGACTCTCCGCGCTGGACGGCATCCGGCCGGAGGATCTCGCCATCGACAGCCTGCTGGGCCGCGTGGAGAAGGGCGGGGTGGACGAGGTCGTGCTGGCCATGAACGCCACGCTGGAGGGGCAGACCACCGCACACTACATCGCCGAGCGGCTGGAGGATCACGCGGTTCGCATCACCCAGCTCGCCCACGGTCTGCCGGTGGGCGGCGAACTCGACTACCTGGACGAGGGCACCCTGGCACAGGCGCTGCGGGCGCGGCGGCCGCTGGGCTGACGCCAGGCGCAAGGCGGCAATTGAAGGTTAAGGCGGTTCGCCCTATATTCCCGGCATGGCTATTCGTGAAATCCTGGAAGCGCCGGATCCCCGGCTCAAGACCGTGTCCAAGCCCGTCGAGACGTTCGACGACGATCTGAAGACTCTGGTCGATGACATGTTCGAGACGATGTACGCGGCGCACGGCATCGGCCTTGCCGCCATTCAGGTGGGCGAGCCCATTCGCCTGCTGGTTATCGACCTGCAGGAAGAAGACCCGGACGCAGAGCCGGTGGAGTGCGACCACGACGGCACGAACCACACGCATCAGCCGGTGATCAACGACCCGCGCGTGTTCGTGAACCCGGAAATCCTCGATCCCTCGGACGACACCAAGAGCTACCAGGAAGGCTGCCTTTCGGTGCCCGACATCTTCGCGGACGTGGAGCGCCCGGCAAAGTGCCGCGTGCGCTGGCAGGACCTCGACGGCAACACCCACGAGCAGGACATGGACGGCATGTTGGCCGTGTGCATCCAGCACGAGATGGACCACCTGAACGGCATCCTGTTCATCGACCACCTCTCGCGCCTAAAGCGCAGCATGGCGCTGAAGAAGCTGCAGAAGGCCCGCGCAGCCTGAGGCAGGGCCACATCAGCTGGCGGCAAGCGGCAATCAGCGGCCTGATCTTCGCTGTCCTTGCTTGCGGATGGACCTATTTTCGCAAGTCTCCGACCTTTGACGAACTGGCAATTCGCTTTGCCTTTTCATTCGTTGCATTCACGGGGGGCTATCGGTTTCTGATGAACCGCCTGGCCAGGCGCGACGCGCGGAGGAATTGAAAGGTCGAGGCGTCGCCTGTGCCTGGCGCGCCATGAAAAAGGGCGCCAGCGAGGGCGCCCTTCGTCAGTTGATCGCTTCCTCTCCGGCGTTGGCCACGGACTCGAGATCCGCGCCGACACCGCGAACGGTGTTGCAGCCCGAGATCGCAAGCGCGCTGCCGAGCAGCAGGCCCATGAGAGCGGTTCGAATACGCATCTTGTTTCCCATCCAGATAGCAGGTGCAACGAACAGGCCGCACCCGGAGGCCGATATAGGCAAATTGCCTAGGCCCGTCTATCTGAACGGGATTGGAACCAGCCGGCCGGCAATTAGGCGGCGGCGGCCTCAACCATGCCCTGCAGCGCCTTGGTGCAGTCTTCCATGCATTCGCGGCACATCTTCTCGCAGCGCTTGCAGTGAGCGTTGTCGTGCTTCGCGCATTCTTCCGCGCAGACCTTGCAGGCGATGATGCAGGCTTCCAGCAGCGACTTGATCACCACCGTATTGCCGTGCGTGCGGCGCGCGGCAACGCGGCTGAGCGCCTGGCAGATATCCGAGCAATCCGAGCACTTGCGGATGCACTCCGACATGTCGCCGCTTTCGGCGTTGCAGGCATCCGCGCAGCTGTTGCAGATGGCGGCGCAGTACATCGCGTGGCGAATGGCCTCGCCAAGTTCATCGTTGTAGTCGGCACCTACGCTGGGGTGCTCCTTG
Organism: Aurantiacibacter hainanensis; assembly: GCF_036321025.1. Lineage (NCBI taxonomy): Bacteria > Pseudomonadati > Pseudomonadota > Alphaproteobacteria > Sphingomonadales > Erythrobacteraceae > Aurantiacibacter > Aurantiacibacter hainanensis. Next base: position 283,390 of record NZ_JAZAPB010000001.1, on the reverse strand, counting down.
ATCATTTCCTTGATCGACATGGTTTCTCTCCTTGGTGTGCTATTCAGCGGGTTCCGGCTCGGCGATCGCTTCGGCAGATGCCATGCCCGGCTTTTCTGACTTGCCGCCGATCATGTCGCGGGTAGCCTTCTCGATCCGGTCGCCGATCGACTTGTCCACGTTGCGCCAGTATTCGAAAGCGCGTTTCAGTACGGGTTCGCTGACATCCTTGGCCAGGTGACCCGATACGTTGGAAACGAAGCGCTCGCGCTCCTCGTCGTCGAAGACCTTCGTCACCAGCAGGCGCGGCTGGGTCCAGTCATCGTCGCATTCACGCAGAGTGTAGGCCTCTCGCACCATCTGGCCGTCGGCTTGCCAATGGCCTGCCTCGCCAGCCAGCTGCGGGTCTGCGGAGGGGCCGCCATAGGAATTGGGGGCGTAGACCGGGTCCTCCGATTTCTCGACCCGCATCGATCCACCCTGCGAATAGGAATGTACGGGGCACTGCGGCTTGTTGACCGGGATTTGCTTGTAATTGACGCCCAGGCGGGCGCGGTGCGCATCGGCGTACGAGAAGCCGCGCGCCAGCAGCATCTTGTCGGGCGACAGGCCGATGCCGGGCACCATGTTGTTCACCTCGAAGGCGAGCTGCTCGATCTCGGTGTGCCAGTCGGTGGGGTTTTGGTCGAGCACGAGCTTGCCGACCTCGATCAGCGGATAGTCCTCGTGCGGCCAGGTCTTGGTCAGGTCGAACGGGTTCCACTTGTAGGTCTTCGCGTCCTCGTAGGGCATGACCTGCCATTTCAGCGTCCAGCTGGGATAATTGCCGTCGCGGATGGCCTTGAAAAGGTCCTCGCGGTGGTAATCGGGGTCGGTGCCCGCCTTCTCCACCGCTTCGTCCTGCGTGAAGTGGGCGTTGCCGTCGCCGAGGTCGGTATGGAAGTGGAATTTCACCCAGAACTTCTCGCCTTCTTCGTTGACGAGCATATAGGTGTGGCTGGAATAGCCGTTCATCTCGCGCCACGTCTTCGGCACGCCGCGATCGCCCATCATGTAGGCGACCTGGTGCGCGCTTTCGGGCGACAGGGTCCAGAAATCCCACATCATGTCGTGATCGCGCAGGCCATTGTCGGCGCGGCGCTTCTGCGAGTTGATGAAGTGCTGGAACTTCATCGGATCGCGCACGAAGAAGATCGGCGTATTGTTGCCGACCATGTCGAAATTGCCTTCCTCGGTGTAGAACTTGACCGCGAAGCCGCGCGGGTCGCGCCAGGTATCGGGGCTGCCGCGTTCGCCCGCCACGGTGGAGAAGCGCATGCCGACATCGGTCTTCGCACCCTTCCGGAACAGCTTGGCGCGGGTGTATTTCTCCACGTCGCCGGTCGTCTCGAAATGGCCGAAAGCGCCCGATCCCTTGGCATGCGGGCGCCGTTCGGGAATGTTGATGCGGTTGAACACCGCCATCTGTTCGAGCAGATAGTGATCGTGCAGGACGATGGGGCCGTCGTTGCCGACGGTCAGCGAATGTTCGTCGCTGGGGGCGGGGATACCGGCATCGGTGGTCGTGGGGGGAACCTGATTGCCGAGCTTGTTCTTGGCCATTGGGGGGCGCGCCTTTTGCTGGAGTTTCACTGGCATTACGGATGCTTGGATCATCGGGTTCCCCGAAAGAGCGGGGACGTGCCTTGGCTAGGGTGAGTGGCTTGAGCTAGAGCGGCGGGATGGAGGCGCTCGATATCCCGCTTGCCGTGGCTGCCGGTACGGTCCTGGCGCTCACGCTGGTAAGTGGCTGGATCAAGTCGCACTTGTGGGCATCCGAAGCGCTGGTCTGCCTGCTGGTGGGCATGGTGCTCGGCTAGCACGGGATCGGGCTGCTGCACGTCGACCCGGTCGCCAACGAGGGCCATCTCGCCTTCGTCGAGCAGTTCACCCGGCTTACCCTTGCGCTATCGGTGATGAGCGCGGCACTTTCGCTTCCCACCGGCTATGTAACGGACAACTGGCGCAGCCTCGCGCTGATCCTGGTGCCCGGCACCGCGCTGATGTGGTTTGCCTCGGCGGGGATCGCCATGGTCTGGCTTGGCCTTCCGTTCATGCTTGCGCTGCTTGCCGGAGCCGTCGTCACGCCCACCGACCCGGTGCTGGCGCGCAGCATCATATCGGGCCGGCTTGCGGAAAGCTGCGTGCCCAAGCGCACGCGCAACATCATCACCGCGGAAAGCGGCATCAACGATGGCCTTGCCTTGCCGCTGGTGCTGTTCCCCCTGCTGCTGATGGACGAAACGAGGGACGCCTTCAGCGGTTCGTTCGGCTTCCTCGCGTGGGAAGTGATCGGGGCGCTGACGCTGGGCTGGTTGCTGGGCAAGGCGACCGGGTGGGTCTTCAAGGCAGGCCGCAAGCACGGCTTCGCGGAAACCAAGTCGCTCACGGCGACCACTTTCGCTCTGGCGATACTGGCGCTGGCGGGCGTATCGCTGCTGGGCGCGGACGGCATCCTGTCGGTCTTCGTCGCCGGCCTGGTGCTCAACCGCGCGATGAAGGAGGAAAGGCAGGAAAGCCACGAGCATTTCCAGGACGCGGTCGACCGCTCGCTTACCCTGCCGGTGTTCATCCTGCTGGGCCTGATCGCGCCTGTCGCCGGCTGGATGGACATGGGCTGGCCGCTGCTGGCAGCGGCGCTGTCGATCGTGGCGCTCCGCCGCCTGCCGCTGTTCCTGCTGCTGCAAGCCGTCGGCAGGCCCTATGCGGATTACCGGGAGGCGGCCTTTGCCGGCTGGTTCGGTCCCATTGGTGTCGCCGCCTTGTTCTATGCCGCCTTCGCCGCGAGGCACGGTGCCAGCGAGCTGTTGTGGCCCCTGATCAGCCTGACGGTCGTGCTGTCGGTGGTCGCCTACGGCATAACCGGTACGCCGCTGACGAAGTTATACGGAAGGCAGCGCTCCAAATAGAAAGGGCCGCCCATGCAGGCGGCCCCTTGCTGTTCGGATGACGAGGCGGTTCTAGAACAGACCCTCGATCTGGCCGTTCTCGTCGAGATGGATCGCCTCGGCGCTCGGCACCTTGGGCAGGCCCGGCATGGTCATGATGTCGCCCGCGATGGCGACCACGAAGCCCGCGCCCGCGGACAGGCGCACTTCGCGAATGTTCACCTCGTGGCCCTCGGGCGCGCCCAGCTTGGTGGGATCGGTGGAGAACGAGTACTGCGTCTTGGCCATGCAGATGGGGAAGTGGCCGTAGCCCATCTCTTCCCACTGCTTGAGCTGCTTCTCGATCGCCGGGGTGAGGTGGACGTTGTCTGCCCGGTAGATTTCCGTGCCGATGGTGCGGATCTTGTCGGCCAGCGAGACATTCGCCGGATAGAGCTGGTCGAAATCGGGCGCGCCCGCATCGGCCTTCTCGGCGACGATCCTCGCCAGGTCCTCCGCGCCGGCGCCACCCTCGGCCCAGTGCTTGCAGATCACGGCGTCGGCACCGAATTCCTTGGCCATTTCCTGGATGACCGCGATCTCCTCGTCGGTGTCCATGTAGAAGTGGTTGATGGCGATGGTCGGCGTGATGCCGAACTTCTTCACGTTCTCGATGTGTCGGCGCAGGTTGACCGAACCGGCGCGCACGGCATCGGGATTGGCTTCGCCCAGATCCTTCTTGCCGACGCCGCCATTCATCTTGAGGGCGCGCACGGTGGCCACGAGCACGACGGCATCGGGCTTCAGATCAGCCATGCGGCACTTGATGTCCATGAACTTTTCCGCACCGAGGTCGGCGCCGAAGCCGGCCTCGGTCACGACGTAGTCGGCCATCCGCAGCGCGGTCTTGGTGGCGATCACGGAGTTGCAGCCGTGCGCGATGTTGGCGAAGGGGCCGCCGTGCAGGAAGGCCGGGTTGTTCTCCAGCGTCTGCACCAGGTTGGGCAGGATGGCATCCTTCAGCAGCACGGTCATCGCCGGGTCCGCCTTCACGTCGCGGCAGAATACCGGCGTCTTGTCGCGGCGATAGCCGATGATGATGTCGCCAAGGCGCTTCTGCAGGTCCTCGAGGTCGGTGGCGAGGCACAGGATGGCCATGATCTCGCTGGCCACGGTAATGTCGAACCCGGTCTCGCGCGGGAAGCCGTTGGTGACGCCGCCCAGCGGGCCGACGATCTGGCGCAGCGCGCGGTCGTTCATGTCGAGCACGCGGCGCCAGGTGACGCGGCGTAGGTCGATCTCCAGCGAGTTGCCCCAGTAGATGTGGTTGTCGATCATCGCCGAGAGCAGGTTGTGCGCGCTGGTGATGGCGTGGAAGTCGCCGGTGAAGTGCAGGTTGATCTCGTCCATCGGCATGACCTGGCTCTTGCCGCCGCCGGCGCCGCCACCCTTCACTCCAAAGCAGGGGCCAAGGCTCGGTTCGCGCAGGCACAGCATGGTCTTCTTGCCGATGCGGTGCAGCGCGTCGCTGAGGCCCACGGAGGTGGTGGTCTTGCCTTCGCCCGCCGGGGTGGGGTTGATGGCGGTGACCAGGATCAGCTTGCCATTGTCGGCCTGCGGCAGTTGCTGGGTATCGACCTTGGCCTTGTACTTGCCGTAGGGGATCAGCGCCTCGTCCGGCACGCCGGCCTTCGCGGCTACTTCGGCGATGGGCTTCAGCGTCGCCTGGCGGGCAATTTCGATATCTGTCGGCATGACGGGCATCCTCTCTCTGGTGCGTGGCGTTGCGTTTATTTCACGATGGCGAAAATTTCGCAAATCTGAATTTGTAAGCTGCGCATACGATTTTTCGGGTCGAGTCCACAAGGGCTTTTTGCGCTCGGCCGGGGATGGAGCGGCCCGCGCGCTTGCGGGTGGCGGAGGGTGCGGCTAGGTTCGCGTTTCGTTCCACTTGTATGTCCGAAGGCTGAATATGGATCCGATCGTCGTTGCGCTTATCGTGCTTGCCCTGGTGATGGGAGGGCTGGGCTACTGGATCGGTCAGCGCCCCGTTGCCGAATGGCGAGAGCGCCACGCCGCGCGCGATGCGGAGGCGAAGGACCTGGACGAGCGATTCCGCAAGGCCGTGGTCGAACTGGAGAACGCCACCGTCCGCGCGGATCGCGCCGACGGGCTGGAAACCCAGCTGAACACCGTGCGGGAAGAGCGCGATACGGCGCGCAACCGGCTCGCCACGCTGGAGGCTAACGAGGCCAATTTCGAGAAGCAGCTTACGCTCATGAAGGAAGCGCGCGAGGAACTGCTCAACCAGTTCCGCAATGCGGGGAACGAGGTGCTCTCGAAGGCGCAGGAGAAATTCATCGCCGATGCCGCCGAACGCTTCGGCAGTGCGGAAAGGGCCAACAAGGAAGCCGTGGCCAACCTGCTGAAGCCGGTGAATGACCGGCTGGAGAAGTACGAGCAGCATGTCGGATCGCTGGAGGCGCAGCGCAACGATGCATTCTCCCGCCTGAACCAGCAGATCGAGGCGATGCGGCTGGGACAGGAGGAAGTGCGGCGCGAGGCGCAGCGGCTGGGCAACTCCCTCACCAACGCTCCCAAGGCGCGCGGTCGCTGGGGAGAGCGGGCCTTGCAGAACCTGCTGGAGCAATGCGGCCTTGCCGAGCACACCGATTTTCATCTCGAACAGTCGATGGATACCGAAGAAGGGCGGCTGCGCCCCGATGCCATCGTCAACGTGCCCGGCCAGAAGAAGCTGGTGATCGATTCCAAGGTCTCGCTCAACGCCTACCAGGCCGCTTTCGAGGCCGACGACGAGGACGAGCGGCAGCGCCACCTCGCCCTCCATGCCAAGTCCATGCGCAACCACGTGCAGACGCTGGGCGCGAAAAGCTACCAGAGCCAGTTCGAGGATGCGCCGGACTATGTCGTGATGTTCGTGCCCGGCGAACACTTCGTCGCCGCCGCGCTTGAGGCCGATCCGGAGTTGTGGGACTTTGCCTTCGAGAAGCGCGTGCTGCTGGCGACGCCCACCAACCTCGTCGCCATCGCGCGCACGGTCGCGCAGGTATGGCGGCAGGATGCCCTGGCGAAGGAAGCGCAGGAAATCGGCCGGATGGGCGCCGAGTTGTACGACCGGCTGCGGGTCGCGTCCGAACACCTGAAGCGCATGGGCGGCGGGCTGGAAACCGCGGTGAACAACTACAACAAGTTCGTCGGCAGTTTCGAACGCAACGTGCTGTCCTCCGGCCGGCGCCTGGCGGAGAAGGGCATCGAGATCGGCAAGAAGGAGATCGAGGATCTCGAGCCGATCGAGAAAATTCCGTCCTACGGATTAAACGATCTTGCGGAACCTTCCGAAGCGTTGCTTATTGGCACGGAGGAGAGCGAGGAGGCTTCGTAGCGACAATGAGGATACCGCGCGCCGCTGGCGTTTCGATGATGCTGCTTGCGATGCTGGCGGCATGCGACCGCAGCAATCCTCCGTCCGAACGGCTGGAACGCGCCGCCGGCGAAATCGTGGCGGAAGTCGAACGTACGCCCAAACCCGAAGAGCAGGCCGAAGGGCCCTGGGCGCCGCGCAACGAGTGCGACGACCTGCCCGGTGGCGTGGATTTCCTCGCCAACCTGCAGGCCGCCATCGACACCCGCGATGCCGATGCACTCGTGGCCCTGGTAGCGGACGACGTGAAGCTGGACTTTGGCGGCGGATCGGGCGCGCAGCAGTTGCGCGAACGGCTGGCCGCCAACGACGGCGAGCACTGGGACACGCTGGCCGAGCTCCTGGAACTGGGTTGCGCCTCGCGCGACGAGACCAGCATGACCATCCCCTGGTACTTCGCGCAGGAAGTGCCCGTCGATCCCTACATGGGCGCCATCGTGACGGGCGAGGATGTGCCGCTCTACAACGCGCCTGCGCGCGACGCCGAAGTGCGGACCACGCTTTCGTGGGACGCGGTCGAGCAGCTTCCCGACGACAGGCCGCACGAGGGCTTCGAGCGGGTGGGCTGGCTCGATCCGGAGACAGACGAACGCGTGGAAGGCTACGTCGCAGCGGACATGCTGCGCTCCATGATCGACTACCGCCTGATCGCCAACCGCCGCAACGACCGCTGGCGGATCACCGCCCTGATCGCAGGCGATTGATCCGGAGCGCGGGGAAAGTCTCCGCGCCTTGGCCGCAGCCGCTTGTTTCGCAAGCGACTTGGGTTACCATCGGGCGATGCCCGAAATCGCCGAATACGACCAGCCTGATGCCGCCACCTTCAGTGCGACGATCTACCCAAAGGCCGAACCGGCAATCCTGCGCGGCGTGGGAGCCTTGCTGGAGCCAGTCCGGCTGGCGAAACGATCCACCCGGGAGTTCGGCGACTATCTGAAGCAGGCCATCGGCGACAGGCAGATCGATGTCCTTGCGGCGAAACCGGATGCCGGTTCGACCTTCTTCTTCGAGGACAGCGTGACCGCCTTCAATTTCGAACGCGGCCAGATGCCCTTCACCTCGTTCGTCGATCAGATCCTCGATGCCTCCGGCGAAGGGCGCATGCTCTATCTGGAATCGACCAAGATTGCCGACCTCAGTCCCGCGCTGGCCCAGAGCATGCATCTTCCCATTGTCCCGCCCACCGTCGCGCCGCGCATCTGGATGGGCAACAGAACGGGCACGCAGACCCATTTCGACATCAAGCAGAACATCGCCTATGTCGTGAGCGGGAAAAGGCGGTTCACCCTGTTCCCGCCCAGCCAGACTCCCAATCTCTACATGGCACCGTTCGAAAGTTCTCCATCGGGAGCGCCGATTTCCATGGTGCGCCTGGACGATCCCGACTTCGAAACCTTTCCCCGCTTCCGGGAGGCCCTGGCCAGTTCGATGACGGCGGATCTCGAACCCGGCGATGCCCTGTTCATACCCTACATGTGGTGGCACCACGTCGCGGCGCGGGGCGAACTCAACGTGCTGGTGAACTACTGGTGGAACGAGCACGACGCGCTGGGGTCGCCGCTCGATGCCATGCTCCATTCGATACTGGCAGTGCGCGACCTGCCGCCGCCCATGCGCGCCGCGTGGCAGACCATGTTCGAGACCTACGTCTTCAAGTCCCATGGCGAGCCCATGGAGCATATCGAGCCTTCGAAACGGGGAGGGCTGGGCCCGCTCGACCCGAGAATGCGGGTGCAACTCTGGCAATCGCTGGGTTCGGGGCTTTCCAAGACGATGGAGCGCGTTTTCAAGCAGCGCTTCTAGGCAGGCGAGCCTGCGCTAGCTCTCCAGTCGCGCCAGCACCTCGTATCCCAGCACCGCCGCTGCGACCGCGGCGTTCAGGCTGTCGGCCCGGCCACGCATGGGCATCGTCACGCGCAGGTCGCAGGCCATTTCGTATTCTTCGGGCAGGCCCTGGGACTCGTTGCCCACCATCACGAAGCACGGCGCGGCATAGGGCGCGCCGCGATAGGGCACGGCCTCGCGCAAGGAGGCGGCGACCAGCTGGCCTTCTGCACCGCGCAGCCAGGGGAGGAACTCGTCCCACGAAGCGCGCGCGACATCCTGCGTGAAGATCGCGCCCATGCTGGCGCGCACCGCCTCCACGCTGAAGGGATCGGCGCAGTCGTCGATTAGGATCAGGCCGCCTGCGCCAATCGCGTCGCCCGTGCGCAGCATGGTTCCGAGGTTGCCCGGATCGCGCAGCGCCTGCGCCACCAGCCAGACGCTGGCCTTCGAGCGATCGAGCGATGCCAGCGAGGTATCGAATTCGGCAAACACGCCCGCCACGCTCTGCGGGTTGTCCTTGCCGGTGATCTTGGAAAGGATGTCGGGCGAGGTCACGATGATCTCCCCGCCACCGGCTGAAACGGCATCCTCCAGTTCCGCGATCAGGGGATGCGGATCGCGCCCGGCGGCCATCACCAGCATCTGGGGGATGTGCCCGGATTCGCGCGCGTCGGTCAGCAGGCGCAGCCCCTCTGCCAGGAACACGCCTTCGCGCTTGCGGTGCTTCTTCTCGCGCAGGGAGCGCAGGTACTTGACGGTGGGATTGGAAAAGCCGGTGATCTCGCGCCGGTTGGGGAAGGGCATCAATCTTCGCCGAACTTGCCTTCGACCAGCGCTACCAGCTCCGCCAGTTTCGCATCGGCATCGTCCCCGGCCACGCGCACCTTCACGGTATCACCCATGGCCGCGCCCAGCATCATCAGGCCCAGGATGGAGCCGCCGGCGGCTTCCTGCCCGTCCTTCTCGACGAAGACGTGGTGGCCGTCCATCTCGCTCACGGCGGCGACGAACTTCGCGCTGGCGCGGGCGTGCAGTCCGCGCTTGTTCGGAATCACCACCTCCTGGCTGGCCTCGCTCAACGCCCGGTCTCCTCAGGCGTCCTGTCCGAGAAATTCGGAGGCGAGCGTGATGTAGTTGCGCCCGGCTTCCCGCGCGGCGTAGGCCGCCTTGCCCAGCGGCAGTTCCTTGCGCGCGCCTGCCAGGCGTATCAGCATCGGCAGGTTGATCCCGGCGAGCACTTCCGTGCGGCCCGACTCCAGCAGCGAAATCGCGAGATTGGAGGGAGTGCCGCCGAACAGGTCGGTCAGCAGGATGGCGCCGGAGCCGGTATCGACCTTCTCGATCGCCTGCGCGATCTCCTTGCGCCGAATTTCCATGTCGTCATTCGGGCCGATGCAGATGGTGGCGATGGCATCCTGCTTGCCAACCACATGCTCCATCGCGGAAACGAACTCCTCGGCCAATTTGCCGTGGGTGACGAGAATCAGTCCGATCATTTGGCGGCGATGCTCTTTGCGCTTTCAAAATGCAAAGGGGTAGCGGCGAAAAAGGTCACGGGTTCTGTGTTCCCTCTACCAGGTCTTCCGCCCGCGATCCCAGGTTGCGGTGAAGAACGGTGGGCGAAAAGCCGCCTTCGCGCAAGGCCTGCGCCATCTTCTCCGCAGTGTAAACGGAGCGGTGTCTCCCTCCGGTACAACCGAAAGCAATGTTGACGTAGGCCTTGCCCTGCTCGGCGTAGCGGGGAAGCAATTCCAGCAGCAGGGCGCGAATCTTCTCGAAACTGGAGGCGAAAACGGCGCTGCGTTCAATGAACTCGCCCACGCTCTGGTCCATCCCCGTCAGTTCGCGAAGCCCCCGTTCCCAGTGCGGGTTGTCGAGATAGCGCATGTCGAACACGAGATCGGCCGTGGGCGGCTTGCCGCGCGCGAAGCCGAAGCTGGAAACGGTCACCGTCATCTGCTGCGGGGCGGTTTGCTGGAACTGGTCGCGAATGGTCTGCTTCAGGTCGTTGACCGAGAAATCGCTGGTATCGATCAGCACGTCCGCCCAGCGTCGCAGGGGAGCAAGCAGTTCGCGCTCCGCCGAGATGCCGGAGGCCGCGGGCAGGTCTCCCGCGAGGAAGTGGCGGCGGCGCGTCTCGTTGAACCGGCGTTCGAGCTCCTGCCCGTTGCAATCGAGGAACAGGGTGGTGATCGACAGGCCGTCATCCTCCACCCAGCGCTTGACCTTCTCGATGATGTCGGCGGGCACGAAGTCGCGCGTGCGGCAATCGAAACCGATGGCCAGCGAATGGTCGACGGGATCGGCATCGACGAGGCGATCGAGCAGGCGGATGGGGAAATTGTCGATCGATTCCCAGCCAAGATCCTCCAGTTCGCGCAGGGCCGTGGTCTTGCCGGCGCCCAGCATGCCGGTCACCAGCATGATGTTCTGACCGCGAGACGAGAGCGGGGAAGATGATGGTTCCATAGCGGCGGGATGTGCGCGTTTGTCGATCAAATGTGAAGAGTGGACTTCAGTCCAGACCGTGCATATCCAGGGCCGCTTCCGCACGCAGCGCGAGACATGGGGTGCCGGGATAGAGGTCGACCTGCGGCACCTGGCGGCCCAGCAGATCGACCGTGGCATGGCCCGCGGGCAGGCGTTCGGCATCCGGCGAAAGTCTGAGAACGATGGCGACGGGTGCCTGCGTGGTGGGCATCTCCACCAGGCCGACATTGCGCACCTCGATCAGGCCCTGTGTATTGGGCGGGGGCATGGCGACGATGTCATCGCCCGCCCTTTCCAGCGTCACGCCGTCGTCCCCGATGAGCTGCGCCCCCCTGTCGATCAGCGCCAGCGCCAGGCTCGACTTGCCGCTGCCCGGCGGTCCGGCGATCAGCACGGCCTTCCCGCGCAGGGCCACGCAGGTGACGTTGGCCAGCGTCTCGGTCATGCCGCGGGCAGCTCCAGCGTCAGGCAGGCACCGCCCAGCGATGGGGACGATTCCGCCACCGTCAGGCTGCCGCCGTGCGCCTCGGCAATCGTGCGGCCGATGGCGAGGCCCAGGCCCGAATGGTTGCCGTATTCCTCCTCTTCGGGACGATGCGAATGGAACCGGCGGAAGACCTTCTCGCGCTCGGCCTCGGGGATGCCCGGCCCCTGGTCGCAGACCGTTGCCGTCACGTGATCGAGACTGCCTGACACGGTCACCACGATGCGGCCGCCTTCGGGCGAGAACGACACTGCGTTGTCGATCAGGTTTTCCGCGATGCGCTCCAGCCTGACGGGCACGCCCATCACCACGTCGCGCTGCGTCTCCATCTCGATGACGATGGTGCAGCCGCGGTTCTCGTTGCGCTCGATCTTGCGGGCGACGACGTTGGCGAACAGCTGGCCCAGCTCAACCGGCTCGAAGGTCGCGCGGCTCAGCTCTGCGTCGATGCGGCTGGCCTCGGATATTTCGGAAACGAGGCGGTCGATGCGGCGCACGTCATGGGCGGCAATATCCACCAGCTGCGCGCGCAGTTCGGGATCCTGCACCTTGGGCAGGGATTCGGTCGCGCTGCGCAGGGATGCGAGCGGGTTCTTGATTTCGTGCGCGACATCGGCGGCGAAAGCTTCCACCGCGTCGATCCTGTGGCGAAGCGTGGCGGTCATGTCGGAAACGGCGCGCGCCAGCAAACCGATCTCGTCGGCACGTTCGTCCATGCGCGGCACTTCCACCTCGCGCTCGCGCCCCAGCCGCACGCGCGAGGTGGCGCGCACCAGTCGCCGCAGCGGCTCGATGATGGTGTTCGCCAGGTAGAGCGACAGGATCGTGGAAACGGCGAGCGCCAGCAGGATGATGGTCATCAGGCTGCTGCGCGCATTGCGCACCGCCTGGGTGATGTCTGCGGCGTTGCGGGTGGTGAGCAGGCTGGCACCGTTGATGCCCACCGGTGCGGCGGCGTTGATCACAGGGGTGCCGTCGGGCGCGCGGCGCAGTTCGATCTGCGACAGACCTCGCTGCCGCACCAGGGCGAGTTCCGGCCAGGCGTCGGCGACCGTTTCGGCGGGCTCCGTATAGGGCGGGGGCGAGGGCGCGCCGACGACTACGTTCACCGCGTGGTCGGTCCACCTTGCAAGGTCCTCCACGAAGGGCTCTGCAACCGGATCGTCGAAGACAAAGGTGGGCTGGTCGAGTTCGAAGCTGTCGGCGACCAGCGCGCCGCTGCTGTCGTAGAGCCGCAGCCGCATGCGTTGTTCGCGGCCGATCTGGCCGATCAGCGCTTCCTGCCGCTCGCGTGTGGCGCCGGCCAGGGCTTCTGCCGTGATCTGCGCCTCGATGCGGGCGAGCTTGAAACGTTCGTCGAGCAACTGGCGGCGATAGGAATCGAGGAAGAACAGGCTGCCCGCCAGCACCAGCAGCGGGATCAGGTTCACGGCCAGGATGCGCGCCGTCAGCGAGCGGCCGACGGGGAAAGCCAGCCTCTCCAGCCGGCTTGCCCGCAGGCCGCTATCACCGTCGCTGTCAGCCATCGGAGAAGCTATAGCCGGCGCCGTAGAGCGTTTCGATGGCACCGAATTCGGGATCAACGGCGCGGAACTTGCGGCGCAGACGCTTGATGTGCGAATCGACCGTGCGATCGTCCACGAACACGTCGTCGGGATAGGCCGCATCCATCAGCTGGTTGCGGCTCTTGATCACGCCGGGTCGCACAGCCAGCGCCTCCAGGATCAGGAATTCGGTCACGGTCAGACTCACGGGCTCGCCGTCCCAGGTGACCTGGTGGCGTGCCGGGTCCATCGCCAGGCGCCCGCGCTCGATCACCTCGCTGTGCGCGGAAGGCATCGGGGCGGCGCCCTCGCTCGGTTCGGGCAGCGGCGCGGCGCGGCGCAGGATGGCGCGGATGCGGGCCAGCAGCAGGCGCTGGCTGAATGGCTTCGCGATGTAGTCGTCGGCGCCCATGGCAAGGCCCGCTTCCTCGTCCTCCTCCTGATCCTTGCTGGTCAGGAAGATCACGGGAAGGTCGGACGATTCGCGCAGTTTCTGCAGCAATTCCATCCCGTCCAGGCGCGGCATCTTGATGTCGAACACCGCGAGATCAGGCGGATTTTGTTGCAGAGCGGTCAGCGCCGCCTCGCCATCGGAATAGACGCGCGTGGCGTATCCTTCCGCCTGCAGGGCGATGGAAAGCGTGGTCAGGATATTGCGATCGTCATCCACCAGCGCGATGGTGCGCTGGCCTTCGGCCGCGGAATTCTGCGCCTCGTGGCTGGTCTGGTCCGATACCTGGTTCATGCTGCTCCTAGCCCGACAAGGGCGTAATGCCTTGCAATCAACGTGACAACCGGCCTGCGGGGTGAGCCTGCGAACAAGATTGTTCGCCGACGGCGTTTTCGGACAAAATCAAAGACAAGCGTGTCAAATTGACGCGCGATGAATACGTGCTTATGCGGGCGCGACAACACGCGTGTATTTGAATGCACCGTCGACATCTTGACCGTTTTGAGGAGCTAACGTGTCATACAAGCTTTCGAAGTCGCTGCCCGACCAGGGCATTGCGACCGCCGCAACTATTTTCCCGAACCTCGGAACGGCCGCTCTGGTCGAACACGCGATCGCCAATGGCGAGGGCCATCTGGCCGCGCACGGCCCGCTGGTGGTGAAGACGGGCAAGCACACCGGCCGCAGCGCCAAGGACAAGTTCATCGTCCGCGACGCGGAAACGGAAAACACCGTGTGGTGGGACAATAACGCCTCCATCACGCCCGACCAGTTCGCGGCACTGAAGGAAGATTTCCTGGCAGCCGTGAAGGGCAAGGACACGCTCTACGTGGCCGACCTGTTCGGCGGCTCGCAGCCGGAATACCGCGTGAAGGTGCGCGTGATCAACGAACTGGCCTGGCACAACCTGTTCATCCGCACGATGCTGTGCCGCCCGACCGAGGCGGAGCTTGAAGGCTTCGATCCTGAATACACCATCATCGACCTGCCGAGCTTCCAGGCCGATCCGGAACGCCACGGCACGCGCACCGGAACCGTGGTGGCCGTGAACCTTTCGGAAAAGCTGATCCTGCTCGGCGGCACGAAATATGCCGGCGAGATGAAGAAGAGCGTGTTCGGCGTGCTCAACTACCTGCTGCCGCCCAAGGGCGTCATGCCCATGCACTGCAGCGCCAACGTGGGGCCGGACGGAAAGACGGCGGTGTTCTTCGGCCTTTCGGGCACCGGCAAGACGACGCTGTCTGCCGATGCCAGCCGCACGCTGATCGGCGACGACGAGCACGGCTGGTCGGACACCGCGGTCTTCAATTTCGAAGGCGGCTGCTATGCCAAGATGATCCGCCTGTCCGAAGAGGCCGAGCCGGAAATCTATGCCACCACCCGCATGTTCGGCACCGTGCTCGAAAACGTGGTGATGGACGAGAAGACCCGCGAGCTCGATTTCGACGACAACTCGCTGGCCGAGAATTCGCGCGGAGCCTATCCGATCGACTTCATCCCCAACACCAGCGAGGAAAACCTCGGCCCGGTGCCCAGCAACGTCGTGATGCTGACTGCCGATGCCTTCGGCGTGCTGCCTCCGATTGCGCGGCTGACCCCGGACCAGGCGATGTATCACTTCCTGTCGGGCTACACCGCCAAGGTCGCCGGCACCGAAATCGGCGTGACCGAGCCGGAAGCCACCTTCTCGACCTGCTTCGGCGCGCCCTTCATGCCGCGCCACCCCAGCGTCTACGGCAACCTGCTGAAAGAGCGGATCGCCAAGGGCGGGGTGCAGTGCTGGCTGCTCAACACCGGCTGGACCGGCGGCAAGTACGGCGTCGGCAACCGCATGCCGATCAAGGCCACCCGCGCGCTGCTGAACGCCGCGCTGGATGGCAAGCTGGACGACGTGGAATACCGCAAGGATCCGAACTTCGGTTTCGACGTG
The DNA here is from genome assembly GCF_036321025.1 of Aurantiacibacter hainanensis. Lineage (NCBI taxonomy): Bacteria > Pseudomonadati > Pseudomonadota > Alphaproteobacteria > Sphingomonadales > Erythrobacteraceae > Aurantiacibacter > Aurantiacibacter hainanensis. Next base: position 268,337 of record NZ_JAZAPB010000001.1, on the reverse strand, counting down.
CCCGTCAGCGTGCCCGTCCTCGAAGAAGCCGGGATCGACCAGACCATCCTGGATCCGCGTTCCACTTGGGATGACAAGGACGAGTACGATCGCACCGCGCACAAGCTGGTCGATCTGTTCGTGAACAATTTCCAGCCCTTCGCCGCGCACGTGGACGAGGGCGTTCGCCAGGCTGCTCCGCAAGTCGCCTGACGTACCGATTACACGGTTGGAGAGGAGGACCCCGCACGGCCCATGGCCGGAGCGGGGTCTTTAACGTGTGGCGAAGATGCGCGTCCGGCCCGTCAGGGCGCCATCAGCGAATAGACACTGCCGAACAGGCCAAGGCCGAACAGCATGGCCGCGCCGCCCTTCGATGAGACGCGCTGCCAGCGGATCTTCGATTCCGGTACGAGCAAAAGCAACATCAGCCCCGTCGCTCCTACCACCAAGTAGGTCATCATGGCGGAAACCTCCCTTGATTGGACGGCCTAGAAGAGCGCTCATCTGGTTAATGTCTGCTTGCGAAACAGGGTTAAGACGGCGTCAACCACCTTGGCGGCTCAATCCATGGACAAGTTTCTTGCCGTTCGATCGCAGCCGAAGACAGTGCATCCCTGTTCTGGCCCGGTATCGGCGCGGGCGATCGGGCTGGTGTGCCGCCGCTAGCCGTAGAGCGCGTTGGCGATCGCCTGTTCCATCAACCGGCTGCCATTCAGCAGGGGCGCGGCGGGCATCACCGGCGCAGTCTCGCGCGCCGGGCGAGGTGCCTGCTGCGCATAGGTGGCGGTGGTGACACCCTTCATCTTCGCGACCATGGCGCAGACCTTTTCGAACCGGCGCGTCACGATCCGGTTGATCCGCGTGCGTTTTCGGCAAAGCAGCTCGAAGCTATGCGAAACCAGCGTGAACTGCTGGTTGCCGCTGCCGCGCGCGTGGCGCAGGGCGGCAACGATCTCGCGATAGGAGAGCGCGGTCAGCTGGGCATGGCGAAGCCCGCCGAAAGCATCCTCGATACAGCCGATGGGCACTTCCACCACTCCGTGCATCTCCAGCGGTGCGCGGTCATTCTCGGTCAGGGCGATTGCGCAGCTGCCGTCCATCAGGCCGGGCGGATGGCTGGTATCGTGCGTCAGCCCCAGGGTGGCGAGCGCGCGCAGCGTATCGTCGTTGGCGCCGTAATTGCCCGCGCGGAAAGCCACCGGACGCGGAGCCCCCGCGTCCATCAGGACCTGCGCCGCGTAATCGAGCAACCGGCATTGCTCCTCGAAGGAATAGTCCTTGAGGTTGGGCCCTCTGCCAGGCCCCACCGGGTTCGCGTTTCCTGCGATGGCCAGCCATTCGGTGTGGAGATGCAACTGCACGTCGTGACCGCGCCGGACGATCGGTTCCACCACGTCGGCGACAGCGCCCGTTCCCCAGATCAGCGCGGGCATGGGATCGACGAAGAAGACCGCCTTCAGGCCGTGCCGGTCGAACACGTCCATCTGGTGGAAGATGCCGACATCGCCATCGGACGTGGCGCCGCGGATGGCGCGGTCGAAATTGGCGGCACGCGTGTCGGCCCCGTGCCTCGCGGTGAAGCCGGATTCGTACTCGGTATCGATGGTCACGTAGAGTGAAACCATCCGTACTGCCTGCCTCCCGCAAACCATTGCGCCCGCCGCGCGAAGCGGCCGGCCTGATCACGGGATGGTAGCAGGCGCGGGTTAAGCGCCGGTTTGCGCGATGTAGCGTCCGACGTTTCCGGCCAGCACGTCCAGCGGCGCATTGCCGCCGTTCACCACCGCCTGGTTGAAGCCGCGCAGGTCGTAGGCACCGCCCAGCGTCTCCATCGCGCGCTGGCGCTGGCGCAGGATTTCCAGCTTGCCGACCATGTAGCCGCAGGCCTGGCCGGGCCAGCTGCAATAGCGGTCGATCTCGTTCGTCGTCTCCGCCAGGCCCTTGCCCACGTTGAGGCTGAAGAAATCGATGGCGCGCTGCCGATCCCAGTCCATCGCGTGCATGCCGGTATCGACCACCAGCCGGACCGCGCGATAGGCCTGGTCTTGCAGGTAGCCGAGGCGCCAGGCGGGATTGTCGTCGTAGGCGCCAAGCTCGTCTCCCAGCTGTTCGGCATAAAGCGCCCAGCCTTCGGAAAAGGCGTTGAAGGCCAGGATGGCGCGGATGAGCGGCAGCTGGTTGGAATATTCGCCCTCCCACACGTGGCCGGGAATGGCCTCGTGGTGGGTAAGGGTGGGCAGGTCGTACTTCCGGTGCAGGTCGGTGTCGCGCAGGTTGATCCAGAACGTGCCGGGGCGCGATCCGTCGACAGAGGGCGCTCCGCCATAGGCGGTGGGCGCGCCGGTTTCCTCGTTGGGCGGAATGCGCTTCACGTCGATGGCCGGGTCCACCACCCGCTCGAACGCGCGCGGCATCTGCGCCCGGATCCAGTCGATCCGCTCCTCGATGAAGGCAAGGATCTCCGCGCGCCCGGCATCGCCCTCGGCGAACTGGAAGCGCTCGTCCTCCGCCAGCTGCAGCATGCGCTGGCCGGGATTGCCCTCGGTATAGCCGAGGCTGCGCAGGATCGGGTCCATCCGGCCGTGGATGTCGGCCAGCGTATCCTGGCCAAGCTGGTGAATCTCGGCGGGTGAAAGGTTCGTCGTCGTGCTCGACTTGAGCGACCATTCGTACCACTCGCGGCCGTGGGGCCTTGCCGAGATGCCCGGTGCGCCCGTCGCCAGGGGCATCTGCGTGCGGATTTCCGCAAGTTGCCGCTCCAGCGCGGGTGCGATCCGGCCGGTAACGATAGCCTGCGCGCGCTCCTGCCAGTTGCCGGGGATATTCTGCTCGCGCGTGCGCCGGACCAGCGATTCCACCAGCGCGCCGCCGCTCATGGCATCGGTCACCTGGGCCGCCAGCTGCTCGTTGGTGCGCTCCAGCAGGAAGTCGGGGGGAATGACGCCCATCGCCCGCTCGGCCTGCATCCGCTCCAGCTCGCCTGCGAGGACGCCGGGCATCTCCTCCAGCCGCGAGATGTAGGCCTCCGCATCGGCCTGATCGCGGACGGGATGATCGGAATCGAGGAAGCGCGGCAGGTCGATGTACGCGCCAACGTTCTGGATCACCGGGTAGGGCGCGGTACGCCAGCTGCCCACCGGAATATCGCCATAGGGCAGTGCGAACCCTTCGATCGCGGTGGCATAGGCGCTCTCGACGACTTCGAAACTGGTGCGGGTCGCGGGGTCGAGACCGTCCTTCGGGAAACTGCGCACGCGCGCGAGATCGGCGCGCAAAGTCGCCGCGTAGGCGTCCTGTCCTTCCGGCGAGGCATCGGCCAGCTGACTGCGCAGGGCGGCGTGTACGCCGGTGTCCACGCCCAGCGATGTGGCGCGGGTGGGTTCGTGCCGCAGCAGGTTCCAGGCCACGTCGTCCAGCAGTTCCTGCGCCGCCGCCTGACCGCTTCCGCTGGCCGGCGTGGTGACGCAGCCGGGAAGGACCGTCAGCGCGGTGGATGCGCCCAGCGCTCCAAGAAAAGAGCGGCGGGAGAAGGGGGTATCGATGATCTTGTGCATGGCCCGACTGGTTGCCGATGCAACCGCCTGCGTCAAGACAGATGCGGCGAAGCACCGTAAGGGCTGGCGACAGGCATTGGCGCGGGCTAGGGCAGGGTGATGTTCGATCTCATCATTTCGATCATCGTTCTTGCCGCCGTCGCCCTGGCGGTTGGAGGCTTCGTACTCTGGCGCAAGGGCTTCACGCGCAAGGCCATGCTGATGGGGCTCTTGGCCTTCATCATGTTGGCCAACGTCGCGGTCTGGCTCGTGCCGATGGAAGACGGCAACACGCCGATGGAAGCCGCTTCCAAAGCCGTGGCCGACGAGGAGGCCGGACGGTAGCCGCCCGGCCTCCCGCCGCCGCTATCGGCGGGGAAGCTGCCAGGTCACCGTGCCGGTGAATGTCCCGACGACTCTCTCGCCGCTGCCGTCCTTCGCGGGATCGAAGCGGGCGCGCCGCTCGATCAGGCCGCACACGGCGCCGTCCAGCACGGAATGGCCGCTGCTGCGGGTTATCTCGCAGGCATCCACGCGCCCACCGCTGCCCACCACCAGGCGATAGCCCGATGTCCCTTCCAGTTCGCGGGTAATGCCGCGGCGCGGGTAGTCGTCGTTGGTGATCCATCCGGCAGGTCCGTTGCGTGGAACCGGGCCGACGGGATCGAAGGCGGGCGCGACGCTGGGCGTCACGACGGGGCCGGGGACCTCGATCCGGCGAGGTGGCGGGGTGAAGACCATTTCGTCCGGGATATCCGGGCTTACGTGGTCCACGACGAACGGCGTGTTGCGTTCGAGCGGTATCGGCGGCTCCGCGGCGGTGACGGGCGCGAGGGCCTGTTCGGCGGGCTCCGGTATTGTCTGGGGCGGCGGAGGCGGAGGTGCCGGCGGATCGGGTTCGAAATAGGCGATGATGCCGCCATCCTCCTCCGCAATCACGCCGGTGATGGTCAGGCCGGCCACCACGCCCACGCCCACCAGGGCGTGGATCGCGACGACGCCGGCAACCGCACGCATGCGGGCCGCCGGGCTGGCAGTGGTATCGACATAGGACATAAGGCTCTCCTCTTCCTTCCGCCCGCCGTCTGGCGAGTCATGTTATACTATAACACTATCAGAAGAGGACGCAAAAGCAAGCGCGCGCCGGAACCGAGGCTCCGACGCGCGCTGGGTGTCCATCGATGGAGGGCCGCGATCAGGTGATCGGGCAGTTCGGGTCCAGCCGGAAATCGAGATAGTTGTCGACCGACTTCATCAGCTCGTCCTGCTCGTTCTCGAAGAAGTGATTGGCGCGCGGAATCTCGTCGTGGTGGATGGTGATGTGCTTCTGCGTGCGCAGCTTGTCGACCAGCTTCTGCACTGCGCCCGGCTGCACCACTGTGTCGGCGGTGCCCTGGATAAAGATGCCGCTGGCGGGGCAGGGCGCCAGGAACGAGAAGTCGTACATGTTGGCGGGCGGCGCGATGGAAATGAAGCCGCGGATTTCCGGGCGGCGCATCAGCAGCTGCATGCCGATCAGCGCGCCGAAGGACACGCCGGCGACCCAGGTGGTCTGCGCTTCGGGGTGGATCTGCTGCACCCAGTCGAGCGCGCTGGCGGCATCGGACAGTTCGCCGATGCCGTTGTCGAAGCTGCCCTGGCTCTTGCCGACGCCGCGGAAGTTGAAGCGCAGCGTGGCGAAACCCCGGTTGACGAAGGTCTTGTACAATTGCTGCACGATCCGGTCGTTCATGGTGCCGCCGCCCTGGCTGTGCGGGTGCAGGATCATGGCGACGGGCGCGCGGGGGCGCGGGGCGGGAGAGAAACGGCCTTCGAGACGGCCTTCGGGGCCGGGGAAGATAACGTGAGGCATGGGCGGGTTAGCTCTGCTGGAATGTGGATCGCCAGCGCGGGTAGCGCGGCGCAAGTGGGCGGCTATATAGGGATTATGCCGATTTTCGCAATTGTTACGTGAACGCTGTGCCAAGCCAGCGCATCTATCTCGATCACGCCGCCACCACGCCGCTGCGCCCCGAGGCGAAAGTGGCGATGGATGAAGGCTTTGCGATGTGGGCCAATCCGTCCAGCCCCCACGCCGAAGGGCGCAAGGCGCGCGCCGCGCTGGAGGATGCGCGCGATCGCTGCAAGGCGGCGCTGGGCTGGGACGGGGAACTGATCTTCACCAGCGGCGCGAGCGAGGCGGCTTCGCTGGCCTTGCTGCACGCGAAGGCCGGGGCGCGGCTGGTAAGCGCGGTGGAGCACGACTGCATCCTCGGCACCGCAAGGCAGGCGGAGCGGCTGCCGGTCGGGGCCGATGGCGCGCTCGACCTCGACGTGTTGCAAGAAGCGGTGCAGCGCGAAGAGCCGCTGGTCGCAGTGCAGCAGGTGAATTCCGAGACCGGCAATCGGCAGGACCTGGAAGCGGTCGCTCGCCTGGTCGGCGAGGCCGGTGGTCTTCTGCTTGCGGACTGCGCGCAAGGCGCTGGAAAGATCGCACTGCCGCAGTGCGACATGGCCATCGTCTCGGCTCACAAGTTCGGCGGTCCCGTGGGAATCGGCGCGCTGCTGGTGAAGCGGTTTGGCATGCTGGAACCCACGGGCGGACACGAGCGCGGCTATCGACGCGGGACCGAAAACCTGCCGGGCGCGCTGGGCATGGCGGCGGCGCTGGAAGCCGATGGCCCCTACCTGGGCGACGAGGTGCTGGCCGCACGCGATCGCCTGGCAGACACGGTGCGCGGGGCGGGCGGCACCTGGTGGGCGGACCGGCTTTCCGATTCCACGCCCTTCGTCAGCGCGCTCGCCATGCCGAAGATGTCCGCCACGGCGCAGGTCATGCGCTTCGACATGATGGGCTTCGCGGTCTCGCAGGGCAGCGCCTGCTCCAGCGGCACCATGAAGACCAGCCACGTGATGCAGGCCATGTCCGTCGAACCCCAGCTGGCAGACCGCACCATCCGCGTGTCGCTGGGCTGGAATACCACTCCGGAGGAACTGGACGCCTTCGCAGACGCTTGGAAATCGCTGACATGATCTATCTCGACTACCAGGCCACCACTCCGCTCGCGCCCGAGGCGCGCGATGCCATGCTGCAATGGCTGGACGGGCCGGACGGTACCGCCTTCGGCAATCCGCACAGCCCGCATCGCATGGGCCGGCAGGCCGCCGCCGCAGTGGACCTGGCGCGCGACAGGGTAGCGGCGCTGTTTCCGCCCAACGGCAAGGTCATTTTCACCAGCGGCGCGACCGAGGCGATCAACCTCGCCATGCGCGGTTGCCCCGGCAAGGGGGCGATCAGCGTCAGCGCCATCGAGCATGCCGCCGTGCTCGATACCGCGCACGCCATCGGCAGGGCGCACGAGCTGAACGTCGCCAAGGACGGCCAGTGCAACGTGAAGCAGGACATTCCCAACAACACCAAGCTCGTCTGCGTGATGCAGATCAACAACGAGATCGGGGTGATCCAACCCACGGTGGAATTCCACCGCAAGGCGAAGGAAGCGGGCGCGCTGTATCTTTGCGATGCGGTGCAGGCCTACGGCAAGACGCCGCTTGCCGCCGCCGACATGATCGCCGTGTCCGCGCACAAGATCCACGGCCCCAAGGGCATCGGCGCGCTGTGGGTGCGCAACGGCGTGGAACTGGAACCGGTGCAGACCGGCGGCGGGCAGGAGGCGAACCTGCGCTCCGGCACGCTCAGCCCCTCGCTGTGCGCCGGGTTCGGCGCGGCCGCGATGGTGGCGAAGGAGCGCATGGAGGAAGACGCCGCCCACGTGGAAGCGCTGTGGAACAGGGCCCGCGAACTGTTCGAGGACTGGGACCTCAATGGCAGCGCGGAGGCGCGCTGGCACGGCAACCTCAATATCCGCCGCAAGGGGCTGGACGTGAACCGGTTGATGTCGGATTGCCGCAACGTGATGTTCTCCGCCGGGTCGGCCTGCGCCAGCGGATCGGGTCGTCCCAGCCACGTGCTGCAGGCGATCGGCCTGTCGGCGAAAAAGGCCAAGAGTTCCATCCGATTGGGCTTCGGCCGCTATACCGGCATGGAGGAGCTTGAAGAGGCGGCAAAAACGATCAATAATGCTGCATCGCAGCAATAGGACCAGCAACGGGAATCGCCGCCATCAAGGTCACTTTCATTACGCGCAACAACGACAGGGTGGAGGCGGAGGCCTCGCCTGGAGACCGTCTGCTTGAAGTCGGTCAGGCCGCGGGCATGCCGCTGGAAGGAACCTGCGAGGGGCAGATGGCATGCTCCACCTGCCACGTGATCGTCGCGCGCGAATGGTTCGCCAGGCTGCCCGAAGCGGCGGAAGAGGAAGAGGACATGCTCGACCTTGCGGCAGACGTCCATGCCACCAGCCGCCTGTCCTGCCAGATCGTCCTGACAGAGGACCTGGACGGTATCGAGGTTCGCATTCCCAGCGACAGCACCGACGCCCAAAGGTTCTGAACCGACCCGGCTGGTTGAATCTTCCGGCCTCTCGTTCATGCTCTGGCGAGATAAGGTTGGATAACGCGCACAGCCATCTCTAACAGCGCTGGCTATTCGCGCGTTTACCTTTCCGGATTCTCCCCATGACTTCTCGCAACATCACCCCCCTATGGGCTCTGCCCGACACGCAGGACGAGCCGGCTCGCTCTTCGCGCCCGGTATCGGACATGGCCTATCGACTGGCTTTCGGCGCCATCGGCTGGCCGTGGCTGGCGTTCAGCCTGTGGGGCGGCCGGAAATCCGAGAAGCGCCGCCTGCTGGCACGGGTGGGGCTGGACAACGATGCCCTGCCGCATCTGGGCAGCTGGAAGGCCGATACCGGCTTCCTGCACCGCATCGTCGATGCGATCGAGGAACTGCGTCCGGCCAATGTCGTCGAACTGGGTGCCGGCGCGACGACGCTGGTCTGCGCCAAGGCGCTGGAGCGCAACGGTGGCGGGTCGCTTCACAGTTTCGATCAGCATGGCGGTTTCGTGGAAGCCACTCGCGAATGGCTGCGCGATGAAGGGGTGGATGCCAAACTGCGTGCCGCTCCGCTGACGGCCACCGTTCCGGGCTGGCCGGGCACCTGGTACGACCTTTCCGACCTTCCCGAGACCATCGACCTGCTGATCATCGACGGCCCGCCGTGGACCGTGCACCCCTTCGTGCGCGGTGCGGCGGAATGTCTGTTCGATCGCCTTTCGCCCGGCGCCATCGTGCTGCTGGACGACGGTGCCCGGCCCGGTGAACGGGTCGTGGCCCACCGCTGGCGCAGGAACTGGCCGCAGATCAGCTTCGATCGCGTGGCGGGGAGCACCAAGGGCACGCTCGTTGGACGCAAGCGCCGCGAAGGCGAAGTGATCCCATTTCCCAGGCGGTCGGCGCGTGCGAATTCGACCGGCTGGAAGAAGGTCGCAATGCTGGCGCTGGCCTTTGCCGGTGGCTGGATCGTCCACGCGACCGTGGGACAATCCGAGCCGGCCAGCGCGGCATCCTTCATCGACGAAGCCGACGCCTCCTATGACGCGACGCAGGCGCGCCTGCGCATGGCCTCACAACCCGAGACGCAGGTGCTCGACCGTGCGGAAATTGCGAACGCGACCGGTATCGACCTTCCCGCCATCCCGGACGGCTGGTCGATGCACGATGTGCAGGTCTATCCGTCCGATCACGGCCCCGCGGTCGCGATCGTGATGATGACCGACGACGGCGAGAGCGTCTCCCTGTTCGCGACGCGCGCCGAAACGCCTGCGGAAAAACTGCCGCTGCTGGAAATGCGCGAGGGCCGTTCGCTGGCATACTGGGAAGGCGGTCCCTTCGCCTATGCACTGGCGGGCGAGCTCGAGGCGCAGCGCATCCTCTCGCTCGCATCGGTTATCGCAGGCGAGTGATCGGCGCGGCCTGATTACAAGAACCCCGCCGCACCTGATGGCGCGACGGGGTCTGTCGAAGTCCGATATCCCCGCATTGGGGGGGGATGGACGGGAAGGTCCGCGGGGATCAGGCGGCTTCGGTCATCTTGGCATTCTGCCTTTGCAGCGCTTCGATCAGCGCCTTGGAGAATGCGGGAATGTCATCGGGGTTCCGGCTGGTAATGATGTTGCCGTCGACCGCAACTTCCTTGTCCACGACCCGAGCGCCGGCATTGGCGAGATCGGTGCGGATGGAATGGTAGGAGGTCGCTTCGCGGCCCTGCACGATGCCCGCCTCGATCAGCAGCCAGGGTGCGTGGCAGATGGCGGCAATGGGCTTTCCTTCGGCGTTGAAGTCCTTGACGATCTGCACGGCCTTGTCTTCCACGCGCAGCAGATCGGGATTGATCTGGCCGCCGGGCAGGAGAAGGGCGTCGAATTCGTTCGAGTTCGCTTCGTCAAGGGTCAGGTCGACATCGACCGGGCTGCCCCAGTCGTCTTCGTCCCAGCCCTTGATCTGGCCGTCTTCCAGGCTGACGACGACGGTTTCGTAGCCGGCTTCTTCGAGGTTGGCCTTGGGCTTTTCCAGTTCGGACTGCTCAAAGCCGTTGGTGGCGAGGATCATGACGCGTTGTGCCATAGTGGATGCTCCGTTCGATTTGATTGCGTTTGATCCTGTAACGGGTGGGGAAAGCCCGCCGTTCCGCGCTGTCCGCCGAGCCGTGACGGTGATAGGGCGAAGCGCATGGCAACAGTCGAAGAACCATCCGATTCCGGTGCCGGGATCATCCGTGAACCGTTCGAAAGCGCCTTGTCGGAGCGGTATCTGGTCTATGCGCTGTCAACGATTACAGCGCGTTCGCTGCCGGACCTGCGCGACGGTCTGAAGCCGGTTCACCGCCGCCTGCTGTGGACGATGCGGCAGCTGCGCCTGAGTCCGGACAGCACCTTCAAGAAATCGGCGCGCGTCGTGGGCGACGTGATCGGCAAGTATCACCCGCACGGCGACGTGGCGGTATACGATGCCATGGTGCGCCTCGCCCAGCCGTTCACCCTGCGCTATCCGCTGGTGGAGGGGCAGGGCAACTTCGGCAACATCGACGGCGATAACGCGGCGGCCTATCGCTACACCGAGTGTCGCCTGACGCGCACCGCGATGCAGCTGATGGACGGGCTGGACGAAGGCACCGTCGAGTTCACTCCCACTTACAACAACGAGGAACACGAACCGGTCATCATGCCCGGCCTGTTCCCCAACCTGCTGGCCAACGGGGCGAGCGGCATCGCCGTCGGCATGGCCACCAGCATCCCCAGCCACAACGTGGCGGAAGTGCTGGAAGCGGCAGAACTGGTGATGTTCAACAAGGACGTCACCCACCAGGAACTGATGGGCGTCTTCAAGGGGCCGGACTTCGCCACCGGCGGCCTGGTGGTGGACAGTCCGGAAGCGATCAGCAACGCCTACGAAACCGGGCGCGGATCCTTCCGCGTGCGCGGCCGCTTCCACGCCGCCGAGGCCGAGGCCGAGGCGGATCGCGAGGCAGGGATCGAGCGGCTGAAGGGCGGCGGTTACCAGCTGGTGATTTCCGAAATTCCCTACCAGGTGCCCAAGGGCAAGCTGATCGAGCAGATCGCCGCGGCCATCGGCGACAAGAAGCTGCCGATCCTGGAAGACGTGCGCGACGAGAGCGACGAGCAGGTGCGCATCGTGCTGGTGCCGCGCAGCCGCAACGTCGATCCCGAACTGCTGAAGGAAAGCGTCTACAAGCTCACCGACCTTGAATCGCGCTTCAGCCTCAACATGAACGTGCTGGACGCCAGCCGCACGCCGATGGTGATGGGGCTGAAGGAACTGCTGGGCCACTGGATCGGTCACCAGATCGAGATCCTCCAGCGGCGCACCGCGCACCGGCTGGAGAAGATCGCCGACCGGCTGGAACTGCTGGAAGGCTACATCATCGCCTTCCTCAACCTCGACCGCGTGATCGAGATCATCCGCACCGAGGACGAGCCCAAGCCGGTGATGATCGCGGAATTCGCGCTTACCGACCGGCAGGCCGAAGCGATCCTCAACATGCGGCTGCGCAGCTTGCGCAAACTGGAGGAAATGCAGCTGCGGCAGGAGAAGGACGAGCTGCTCAAGGAGCAGGAGGAGCTGCAGAAGCTGCTCGAAAGCCCGGCCCGCCAGCGCACCCGCCTGAAGAGGGACATGGCCGCGCTGCGCAAAGAATACGGGCCGGACACGGCCATCGGCGCGCGTCGCACCACCATCGACGAGGCCGAACCGACGGTGGAGTTCGATCCCGATGCCATGATCGAGAAGGAGCCGGTGACGGTGATCCTCTCGGCCAAGGGCTGGGTGCGCGCGGCCAAGGGCCACGTGGACCTTGGCGCGGACGGCTGCGGCGATTTCAAGTACAAGGAGGGCGATGGCCCGGCCTTCGCCGTCCATTGCCAGACGACGGACAAGCTGCTGCTGGCGGGCGCCGACGGGCGCTTCTTCACGCTGGGGGCGGACAAGCTGCCCAGCGCGCGCGGCTTTGGCGAGCCGGTGCGCAACACGCTGGACATCGACGCCGCAACGCAGATCGTGGCCATGATCGTGCATGAGAAGGACAAGCAGGTGCTGCTGGCCTCGACGGTGGGCAAGGGCTTCGTCGCCATTACCGACGAGCTGCTGGCCGAGACCCGCAAGGGCAGGCAGGTGGTGAACCTCAAGGGCGATGCGAGGCTGATTGTCGCGCGCGAGATCGCGCCCGAGCACGACCATGTCGCCGTGGTGGGCGAGAACCGCAAGCTGGTGGTCTTCGCGCTGGAGGAGATGCCGGTGATGACGCGGGGGCAGGGCGTAACCCTGCAACGCTACCGCGACGGTGGACTGTCCGATGCCACCACCTTCACGCTGGAAGAGGGCCTCAGCTGGGCGATGGGCGGCGACAGTGGCCGGACCCGGACCGAGAACGAGATCGGCATGTGGAAGGTGGCGCGCGGTGCCGCCGGGCGTTTGCCGCCGCAGGGCTTCCCCAAGAACAACCGGTTCTGAACCACCCCACAAAAAACCCGGCAGGATCGCTCCTGCCGGGTTCCTTGGTGATTGGTTTCAGCTTTCGCTTAGCCGGCCTCTGCCTGCGCGGCGAGCGCGGCTTCGAGGTCGGTCATGGTGATGCGAGCAACCAGCGCGCCGTTCGCGTCGACCGCGAACATTTCGCGCGGCAGCGTGACCTTGCTCTCGTCTTCGCGCACGATCACGACGTTGGCTTCGTCGATGGTGTCGATCGTACCCAGCGGCTGCGGATCGGCGGTGACCACGGCGGCACCTTCCACCAGCGCTTCGGCCAGGGCGGCTTCGGCCTGGGCCAGCTGCTCTTCGTGCATCTGCACCAGCTGATCGCGCGTGACGTTCAGCGTGGGACCGCTTTCGCCTTCGCCGAACAGGTTGGCGGGCAGGGCGATTCGATATTCGCCGACGGTCAGCAGAACGGCCTGCTCGTTGGTTTCGGCAACGGTGCCGATCGGGTTGCCGTCGTTACCCGTGACGGTGTCGCCAACGTCCTGCGCCAGGGCGGGGTTGGCAGCGAGAGCCGCGAGAGCGGCGGCGGCGGTGATAGCGATTTTCTTCATGCAAGTGTTCCTCTTCCATCCAGACCCTCGCATGAGGCGGGTCCGGGATTAATATTCGTCCGACAAGGCCCGAAGTGGCGCCGGAAAATGGCGAACGGTCGGCAAGCACCCGGCAGGGCCGGGGCAGACACAGTCGGCACATCAAAAGCACCGATCCCGTTGCAAAACTACCTAGCAGGCAGCCTATGAATGTTACCTGCACCAGCCTTGCAACGGATTTCAAGAATAAATTGTATGTGTCGCATACAATAAAGGGCGGAGAGAGCGCCTAAGAGGATGAATCGAGCTCTTCCTGAAGAAGCTGCTCGACCCTGCCGCGATCGGGAAAACCTTCCTCGAGCCAGCGGCTTTCGACCGCCTGCAGGATACGCGCTACTTCAGGTCCGGCATCCACCCCGCGCGCGACTATCTCACCGCCGCGCAAGGGAAGTTCGGGGATCGACCAGTCATCCAGCACGTCGGTGGGCGCGTCTGCCAGCAGCAGCAGGTCGCGCGCGACATCCATCCCTTCGCGGTAGGCCAGGACGCGCGCATCGCCCGGACGCCGCGCCCGCGCGGCCAGGCGGGCAAGGCGCTTTTTCTGCGCGTTGGAAAGGCGCAGCCGCGCCGCCACCTGCTCCGCGGTGCGGGCGTCGGCGGGCAACAAGGCGGCAAGGCGGCGAATGGCCGCGGGCGGAGCGTGCCGGCGTTTCTCCGCCGCTATGAGGTCCGCCATCCGGGCGAGGCCATCGCTGTCCACTTCGGGCAGGATGACCGGCAGAACGCCGCGCGCGAACATGCGCTGCACCGTGGTCTGCGGATCGTCCAGCGCCAGCAGGCCCAGCAGTTCCATCGCGACGCGTTCGCGGCTCAGCCCCTTCAGCATGGGTGCCAGTTTCGCGCAGGCCTCTTCCCCCTCGTCATCGAGGATCGAGCCGAAGCGCGCCTGGAAGCGGTAGTAGCGCAGGATGCGCAGGTGATCCTCGCGAATGCGCTCCTCCGCGTCGCCGATGAAGCGCACGCGGCGAGTATCCAGATCGGCCAGCCCGCCGAAATAATCCGCAATTTCCAGCGTTTCGGGATGAACGTAGAGCGCGTTGATGGTGAAATCGCGCCGTGCCGCATCCTCGCGCCAGTCGGTGGCGAAGGACACCGTCGCCCGCCGCCCGTCGGTGGCGACATCCTTTCTCAGCGTCGTGACCTCGACCGGACCGTGGTCCAGAAGGGCGGTGATCGTGCCGTGATCGATGCCCGTCGGCACGGACCTGATGCCAGCGTCCTTCAGGCGGGCCATCACTTCCTCGGGATGCAGGGTGGTGGCGGCGTCGATATCCTTCACCGGCAGGTCGAGCAGCGTGTCGCGCACCGCGCCGCCCACCCAGCGCACGCTATCGGCGCCCAGCGCGGCGACGAGCGCGGCGAGATCATCGCGCGCAGTCCATCCGGCTTCGGGCAGCCTAGCCATGCCTGTCCCGCTGTTGCCGAGCCCGTCGAAGCATCGTCCTTCCTTTCAGCCATCCCCGCTAGAAGCAAAGGTGGCCCCTCGACAAGCGCGGGGGCGGCACAGGTGGGGAAAGTTCACCCCAGCAGATCGTCCATCGAAAGCCGGTGCGAAAGGTGGGCGATGATCCCGGCGGTGATCCCCCAGATGCGATGCCCCTGCCAGTCGATCTCGACGTAGGGCCGCTCGTTGCCGTTGAACATGCCGATCTTCGGCTTGTGATTGTCCTGATCCAGCAGGTGGCGCAGCGGCGCCTCGAACCAGTCGGCAACCTCGCGCGGGTCGGGCCTGATCTGCAGGTCCGCCGGAACCACGCCGAGCACGGGCGTCAGCCGGAAGCCGCTCCCGGTAACGAAGGTGGTCGCTTCCCCGGCGATGCGCACCGTGCCGGGGTCGATGGCCAGTTCCTCGTGCGCCTCTCGCAGCGCGGCGGCGATGGCGTCTTCTCCCGCTTCCAGCTTGCCGCCGGGGAAGGCGACCTGTCCGGGATGGCTGGCCATGGTGTGGGGTCGATGGGTCAGCAGCACGCCCGGTTCCTCGCGCTCGGTGACCGGGATCAGGACGGCTGCATCGCGCAGCGGCTTTCCCCGAACGAATTCGCTGTCGTCGCGAATGCCCGCCATGCCGACGTGGACGGTATCGGCGAAACGGCGTTGCAGGCGTTCGAACAGCGCGCTCATCCGGCAGGCACCAGTGAGAACTGCTCCCCTTGCGACGCGACGACAAGGCCATCGCCATCGCTCCCGTCCGTTGCCAGCGCATGTTCGGCAAGTTGCAGCCAGGTGGACCGGTCCAGCCTGGCTTCGCAGCCGTGGCGCACGGCAAGGTAGATGCTCGGCGCGTCGGGATCGCCTTCGGCCCGCAGGGGATGATCGGGGCCGGCGATAACCAGCTCGTCGGTATTCAGCCGGAAGGCCAGGGCATCCGCGTCCACGCGCAGGTCGGTGGCGATGAAGGCGGCATCCTCCACTTCGATGGTCTGCCGGTAATGCGGCGTGACGAGGTAGTGCTGCCCATCGTCGGGATCGCGCCACAGCAGGCTGGCGAAGGCGCGCACCATGGCCGGGCGCGTGATCGGGCTGCCGTCATGATACCAGGTGCCGTCGGCGGCGATCCGCATGCGGCTGTCGCTGGTCGCCTCCGGCTTCCACTGGTCAACCGGGGGCAACTGGCGCGCGGAGACCGCCTCGGCAATCTCGAGCAGGCTCATTCCGGCAAGGTCGGGCGGGATATCGTAGGCCATCGGTGTTCAACAGATGGCGTCTTGCGTCACCCAAGCCAAGGGCCAAGCGTGCCTTCATCGGGCAAAATGCCCGGGTTGTCCGCCCGAACCAGCAGGCGGCGGGGCTCGAAGGGGCCGGGGAGGGTCCAGTTGCGGGCCGGTGCGGAATGAAAGCCGAAACGCGCATAGTATTCCGGATCGCCGATCAGCACCTGCGGCAGGGGCGCCTGCGGGTCCATTCCGCTGGCCATGGCCGCCATCAGCGCCCGGCCAAAGCCCTGGTTGTGACGTTCGGGCACCACGGCGACGGGGCCCACCATCAGCAGCGGGTGCCGGCGGCCCTTGAGATCGGTGAGCGCCACGGGCCAGACCTGGATGCTGCCGACCAGCAGGTTGTCGCCGTCGACCACGGCGTGGCTGAGCGCGGGCAGCCAGTCCGTCCCTTCGCGCACCTTGTAGGCGGTGCGCGACCTGCGATCCTCGCCGAAAGCGCGGTCGAGCAGCGTCTCGACGAGGTCGGGGTCGACCTCGGCGAGCGGAATCAGGGTGGCGGCATCAGCTTGCGTCATGGGCGCGCGCCGATAGGGCGGCGCGGCCAAGGGCGCAAATGTTTCGCGCGATACTTTTGTCTTCAGCCCTTGGGCGTGAGGCGCAGCAGGCGACCATTCGAACCATCCTCGATCACCCAGATGGCACCATCGGGTGCCACGGCAATATCGCGCAGACGGCTCGGCATCTCGTAGCGGGCTACCTCGTCGGCGGAATTGGCCGCGGCATCGGTGGTGACGCGGCTGATCGACTGCGTGCGCAGGTTGGCGATCAGCAGTTGGCCCTGCCAGTCGGCGAACATGCTGCCGTCGTAGAAGGCCATGCCGCCCGGCGCGATCACGGGGTTCCAGCTGATCGCGGGCTTCACGAAGCCGTCGTCCGGCGAGTGATCGGGGATATTGCCGCCGTCGTAATTGTCGCCGTTCGAGCGGGTCGGCCAGCCGTAGTTGTTGCCGCGTTCCACGAGGTTCAGTTCGTCGCCCCCTGCCGGGCCGTGCTCCAGCGCCCACAGGTTGCCAGCGGAATCGAATTCGAGGCCCAGCATGTTGCGCTGGCCGTAGGTCCAGATCTGGTCGGTCGGCGATCCGCGGTCGGCGAAGGGATTGCCGGCGGCGGGGGTGCCATCCAGGTTCAGCCGCACGACGGTGCCGAGATTGTTTTCCAGGTTCTGCGCGGGATCCTGCTCCTGCCGGTCGCCGCTGGAGACGAACAGGTACTCGCCGTCGGGCGAGAAGGCGATGCGGTGCGAATAGTGGCCGCGGCGCGGGCCGGTGCGGCTCTGCTCCCAGATCTCGGTCAGGCCGTCGACATAACAGGAATCGGCTTCCTCGCACACCAGCGTGCCGCGCCCGACGACGGCCTTGGTATCCTCTCCCTCCTGCTTGGCCCAGGAAAGGTAGATCGTGTCGGTGGTCTCGTAGTCGGGGCCGAAGGCGATGGCGCCGAGGCCGCCCTGTCCCTCGTAGGCGACGGAAGGCATGCCGGTGACGGTGCCCATGCGTCCGCTGCGCGGATCGTAGAACTTCATCGTGCCCGGCTTCTCGGTGATGAAGATCACCCCGGTGCCCGGCTCGAACGCCAGCGCCCACGGCTCGTCGAAAGAGCCGTAGCTTGCCGCATCGAACGGCGAGGTGGACTGCAGTTCCACCGGCTCTCCGGAAGAAGCGAGCGTGGTGGAGGAATTCTCGTTCGCCTGCGCGGTGGCAGTGGGGGCGGTATCCCCGCTTGCGGCGCTGTTGCAGCTTGCGAGCGCGGCGACGGGCAATATGATGGCGGTCAGGATCGTAGTACGCATGCTCTCAGGAACTCCATCAAACGAATTTTGTGCCTCGCTGGGGCCCGGTCCGCTGGTCGCCGGCGTGGACGAGGCGGGGCGCGGGCCGCTTGCGGGGCCGGTTGTGGCGGCAGCGGTGCTGCTCTGCAAGCCCCGACCAAAGGGGGTAGGCGATTCGAAGAAGCTCAGTCCCCAGGCCCGGGCCGAGGCGGAGGAGGCGATCCGACGCCGCTGCGCCTTCGGAATCGGGGTGGTCGACGTTGCCGAGATCGACCGCCTCAACATCTTCGGCGCCACCATGCTGGCGATGAGCCTGGCAATGCGCGGCCTTTGTGAGGCGCTGGGCGAAATGCGGCTGGAAGCGCTGATCGACGGCAACCTCACGCCGCAGGGCCGCTGTGCCGAATGGACCTGGCCCGCCCGCGCGATCGTGGGCGGGGACGGGCGCGAACCCGCCATCGGCGCGGCGAGCATCCTGGCCAAGGAATACCGCGACCGCCTGATGAAAGACGCGGCCGTACACCATCCCCAGTACGGCTGGGACCGCAACAAGGGTTACGGAACAGCCGACCATCTCCAGGCATTGCGAGAGCACGGGCCAACCCCGCTGCACCGACGCAGCTTTGCGCCCGTCTCGCAATTGGAGATGTTTGCATGAGTTTCACCTTCGGCGATATTCCCCTGCAACAGGGGCGAACCGCCATCGTCACCGGAGCCAACACCGGCATCGGCTTCGAAATAGCCCGCGCGCTGGCCAGCAAGGGGGCGCGCGTGCTGCTGGCCTGCCGCGACGGCGACAAGGCGGCCGAGGCCATCACCCGGATCGACGGCGGCAGGGAGCAGGGCGGAGAGACCGAATACCTGCATCTCGATCTCGGCAATATCGCCAGCGTCCGCGAAGCTGCCGAGCAGGTGGCCGGGGAAGAGCGGATCGACATGCTGATCAACAACGCGGGCGTGATGATGCCCCCGTTCTCCACCGCGACGGCGGGCTGCGAGTTGCAGTTTGCCGTGAACCACCTCGGCCACTTCGCCTTCACCGCGCTCCTGCTCGACAAGCTGGCGGAAGAGGGCGGCGCCCGCGTGGTGATGCAGTCCAGCCTGGCGCATCGCGGGGCGGATATCGATTTCGACAACCTCGATGGCGCCAGGGGCTACGACAAGCAGCGATTCTACGGACAGAGCAAGCTCGCCAACCTGCTGTTCGCCAACGAGCTTGACCGCCGCCTGCGCAAGAAGGGCTCCTCGGTCACGGCGCTGGCTTGCC
Organism: Aurantiacibacter hainanensis; assembly: GCF_036321025.1. Taxonomy (NCBI): domain Bacteria; kingdom Pseudomonadati; phylum Pseudomonadota; class Alphaproteobacteria; order Sphingomonadales; family Erythrobacteraceae; genus Aurantiacibacter; species Aurantiacibacter hainanensis. Next base: position 249,542 of record NZ_JAZAPB010000001.1, on the reverse strand, counting down.
ACCCGGGCATCGCGGCGAGCGAACTGATGCGCCACATCAAGGGCGGCGGTTTCATGAGTTCCATCGTCGGCACGGTGCTGAACACGGCAGAGGAAGGCGCCTTGCCCGCCCTGCAGGCCGCCACCGATCCGCAGGCCGAGGGCGGCGAGTACTACGGGCCGTACGGCTTCATGGAAGCGCGCGGCAAGGCATCCGGGCGCGGCGTGCAGAGCCGCCGGGCGCAGGACGAAGCCCTGGCCGCGCGGCTATGGGACAAGTCGGTCGAACTGACCGGTATCGATCCGAAGCTGCCCCCAGCCTAGCCGAAAGCGTTTGCTTTCAACTGGTCGTTGTAGGCTCCTGCGAAGGCTTCAAGCTCCAGCGGGTCGGCAGGAAGGCCGCCCTTTTCATCAGACGCCGAACCCAGTTCGTCCCTGCTGTTGACGCGGGGGAAGGGTTCGGCGGGAACGGGCACGCCGAGAAATTCGCACAGCGGTTCCCAGCCTTCCTTCGGGTGGAACACCAGCAGCCTTTCCGGCGCAATGGTGTCGATGATTTCTTGGTTGTAGGCGCGATACCAGTCGGCCATCCATTGCGGGTCGTCGATCTTGTCGCCGAACTGCTTGAGATAGGTGGCTTTCAGCATCGCCTCCAGCGGACTGCCCTCCAGCGAGGCGAGCATGCGCGGCGAATTGATCGTGGCATTGCACGATTCCACCCAGGTCTCCGCATCGCGCACGGTGAGGACGATCTTCGCATCGGGATAGTAATCGGCCAGTTCGCGCCAGAAGACGCAGGCGGGGTTGTCGGTGGTCGACTGGTATCCTTCGAAAATCGCGTCCCAGTCCGGGTTGCCGTCTGCCGCGGCCTGCCACATCGGGATGGTCTTCCGCGCGTTCCTGAACACCTCCACCATGTGGTAGCACGGGCCGAAGCCGATATGCTCCAGCGCGAATTTCAAAGAGAAGGTCGCGGTGCGCCCCGGACCTGCACCTATTACCTTGAGTGCCATCGATTTTCCCCCGGTTGGCCCGCAATTCATGCAGGCGAGTCCTTGCGGCCACACCACACCATATCGAGTCCTGCCAACCTTCCAAGGCTCCACATCTTGTGGGGGACTCGTTTCGTTCCGTCACAGGCCCTTGAAGGTGCGGCGCAATTGCCGCTTGACCCGGACTCGGCGAGGACTCACAACCTTGTGGATAAGTCAGGGGTAAGATGTTCATGGGCGAAATCACGAAACTTCGCGCAACGCCAAGCGTGCGCAAGACCAGGGCGGCGAAAGTCGACAAGGCGGACCTGCCGCTGGGGCAGATCCTGGATGGCGACTGCGTGGCGGCGATGCGTGAACTGCCCGATGCCAGCGTCGACCTCGTCTTCGCCGATCCGCCTTACAACCTGCAGCTGGGCGGCGATCTGAACCGGCCCGACGGCAGCCATGTGGACGCCGTGACAAACGACTGGGACCGCTTCGACAGTTTCGGAGCCTACGACGCATTCACCCGCGCCTGGCTGGCCGAATGCCGCCGCGTGCTGAAGCCCGATGGCGCCCTGTGGGTGATCGGCAGCTATCACAACATCTATCGCGTGGGCGCGGTGCTGCAGGACCTGGGGTTCTGGATCCTCAACGACATCGTCTGGCGCAAGACCAACCCCATGCCCAACTTTCGCGGTACGCGCTTCACCAACGCGCACGAGACGCTGATCTGGGCCAGCCAGGGCGAAAAGGCGCGCTACCAGTTCAACTACCGCGCGATGAAGACGCTGAACGACGAGTTGCAGATGCGCAGCGACTGGACCTTCCCGATCTGCTCGGGCGGGGAGCGGCTGAAGGATGAGGAGGGACACAAGGCCCATCCGACGCAGAAGCCCGAGGCGCTGCTCTACCGCGTACTGCTGGCGACGACGGAAGCCGGCGACGTGGTGCTGGACCCGTTCTTCGGCACCGGCACGACGGGCGCGATCGCCAAGCGGCTGGGCCGCGAATGGATCGGTTGCGAGCGCGAGGAGAGTTATCGCAAGGTGGCGCGGGCGAGGATCGAGAAGGAGCTTCCGCTGGACGAAAGTGCCCTCACCACGATGCAGAGCCGCAAGACCCAGCCGCGCGTCGCCTTCGGCGCGGTGGTGGAGGCCGGGCTGCTGAAGCCGGGGACCGAGATCTTCGACAAGCAGCGGCGCTGGAAGGCGACCGTGCGCGCCGACGGCTCGATCCAATGCGGTAAGGAAACCGGCTCGATCCACGGCGTGGGCAAGACGCTGCAGGATGCGCCCAGCTGCAACGGCTGGACCTTCTGGCATTACGAGGCAGGCGGAGAGGTGAAACCCATCGATGCCGCGCGCAGCCTCTACCTGCTGGCCGCGGACGACTGACCTTTCCTACTTTCTAGTCATTGCGTCAGGGGCGAGGCATGTGTGCCGAACCGCGCAAATCCTTGCCTTTCGCGCTATCCGCGCAAGGGGTAAGGCTCTTGCTTCAGGACAGTGTTCCATGTGTTCCACATTAGCTGGAAATGCCGAGGTTATCTGAATGCCCGACCAGATCTACATCCAGCCGCTGACGACCGTCCCCGGTCCGCAGGCCGTGGAAGGCGAAGCCGTGCGGCTGGCGGGCGGCATGGTCTACGCCCGCGAATTCGCCGTGATGCTGCGGCGCGATGGCGCGGTGATAGAGCGGCATATCGCTGTCCCTTCCACGATAGACGACGTGCTGGCCGCCCTGCCTGAAGAGGTCGGGGCAGAGGGCGAGCAGCAATGGTCGAACCTGCGCATGGCGCACCCGCCGCTGGAGCTCGGCGCGCGCACGATCCGGCTGGACCAACCGCAGGTGATGGGCATCCTCAACGTGACGCCCGACAGCTTTTCCGACGGCGGACAGTTCATGGACGATCCCGAAGCCATGCAATCGCAGGCCGCCGCCATGCACCAGGCAGGCGCCGCCATCATCGACATCGGCGGCGAGAGCACCCGGCCGGGCGCGAAAGAGGTGTGGGAAGGCGAGGAGATCAAGCGGATCGAACCGGCCGTGCGCCACTGCGCGGGAATGGGCGCGGCGGTCAGCATCGACACGCGCCGCCCCGCGGTGATGGAAGCCGCGCTGGAAGCCGGCGCGCAGGTGATCAACGACGTATCGGCCCTGCGCTACGACCCGCGAAGCATGGAATTCGCTGCCGGGGCCGGCGTGCCGGTGATCCTGATGCACGCGCCGGGCACGGGGGAGGACCTGCACGCCGATCCCGACTACACCAGCGTGGTGTTCGACGTGTTCGACTTCCTCAAGGCCATGCGCGACAAGGCCATCGCGGCGGGCATCGATCGCAGGAACATCATCCTCGATCCCGGTGTCGGCTTCGGCAAGTCCCTGGCGGACAATCTCGCCCTGCTGAATGCGCTGCCGCTGTTCCATGCTCTGGGCCAGCCGTTGCTGCTGGGTGCCAGCCGGAAGCGGATGATAGGTGCCTTGTCGAACGAGGCCGCCGCGCACGAGCGGCTGGGCGGCTCGCTGGTCATGGCGCAGCTGGGAATGGATGCGGGCGTGCAGTTGCTGCGCGCGCATGACGTGTTCGAGACGGTGCAGGCGCGCAACGTGTGGCGTGGCTTGCGCGATGCCGCGCTTACCGATTTCGGAATGCTGGCGGACTAGGTCGGACGGCTAAGCCGGTCAGCTGTCTTCTTCCAGCTGGTCGTCCACCGATCGCGAAAGGGTTCTGATAACCTTCTCGATGGCGTTTCCTGCATCGTCGGTGCTGTCGGAATCGAAAGTTCTCGCCAGCAGGATCGTGCGTTCGTCGATCCCGAAGAAGCGATATTCCGTGCCCGCCCCTTCGGCCTCGGCCGTGAAGGAGAAGCCGTCGATTCCGTTCAATTGTGTCGGCTCCAGTTCGTCGGCGATCGGTCCGGCCTCTTCGAAGGCCTCCCGATATTCTCCCACCGGGCGGGGAAGCAGGGCCAACGTCAACCCGGCCTCCTGCTCGGCACTGCATTCGCTGACCAGCCCGGATTCGCCATACGAGCAGTTCTCTTCTCCAAGCGAGAAAGCGCGCGCTTCCGGGATCAGCTTCGTCGCGCTCTGCATGGTCTGGTAGTCGGGCGGAATGCGAATATCGACGTCCGCCGCGGTCAGTTCGGACTGGTCGAACTGGTAGGTGAGGGGGCCTAGCGTTGCGTTCTGCATGGCACCGGCCCCAGCCGGGTGCGTCGAGACGCTCTGGCTCTCGCCCAGTTCGGCGCTGCTGTCGCCGCAGGACGCGATGGCGAGACCTAGGGCGGCCATCATGATGGAGCGTCGAAAAATAAACATATGATGCAATCGCTTGAAATCAGCTTATGTTCCGCGAACGACGCGCATTATTTTGCAGCGTGGTCACAAAGCGACAAATGCCGGATTTTTGCGGATTTTTCGGTCGCTTGGCGCCGCTCAGGCGGCGTTGTCGATGCCGAGGTCCGAAAGCTTGCGATAAAGCGTGGAGCGCCCGATGCCGAGGCGGCGCGCGACTTCCGTCATGCGTCCGCGGTAGTGCCCGATGGCGAGGCGGATCACGTCGGCCTCGATTTCTTCGAGCGGACGCAGGTTGCCGTCCTCGGAATAGAGCTGCACGCCCGCGCTCTCGCGGATGGGGCCGTTGCTGGGCGCCTCGGTTTCCCCGATGATCTCGCGCAGGTGCGGGAAATCCTCCGACGTCAGCGCATCTCCGTCGCAGAACACCGCAGCCCGGAACAGCACGGCCTGCAGCTGGCGCACGTTGCCGGGCCATTCGAAGGCACCGAGAAGGCGCAGCGCGTCGCCGGTGATGCTGATGGGGCGCAGCCCGGGCTGCTGTCCGATCTGGTGAAGGAAATAGCGAGCCAGCGCGCCAAGGTCGCGACCACGCTCGCGCAGCGGGGGCAGTTCGATGAAGGTGCGGGCGAGCAATTCGAGCAATTCCGCGCGGAAGTGCCCCGTCGCCACCATGTCGGCCAGAGGAAGGTTGCTGGCCGCGATCACCCGCACATCGACCTTGAACCCGTATTGCGCGCCCAACGGCTTCACGCTGCCGCTTTCGAGCACCGCGATCAACCGGTCCTGAACTTCCAGCGAAAGGCGATCGATCTCGTCGAGCACGAGCGTGCCGCCGTCGCAGTCATGGAAGGCGCCCGTCCGGCGGTCGAAAGCGCCGGCGAAGGCTCCCTTCTCGTGACCGAATAGCTGCGATTCCAGATGGTTAGCCGAAACTCCTCCGATGTTTATCATGCGGAATGCCGTCTTGGCGCGGGGCGAGGCCGCTTGCATCGCCCGCACCAGCATTTCCTTGCCGGTACCGCTTTCACCCTCGATCAGCACGTGACCGTGTCCGCGCGCAGCCTTGGCGGCCTTCGCCAGCGCATCGCGGAAAGACGGGGCGGTGCCCACCATCGCGTCGAAATCGAGCTGGGTCGGCATCTTCTCGGAAAGCGGGGTCAGTTCGTCGCGAGGTGCCTCGCACATGGTGGTGTTGCGCAGCGCCAGCATCAGGCGATCGGGAGAGACCGGCTTCACCAGATAGTCTGCAGCGCCTGCGCGCATTGCCTCTACCGCTAGTTGCGGACTGGTGCTGGTGGTCAGCATCAGGATCGGCAGGGCGGGACGACGGTCCTTCAGGTCGGCGATGAGTTCGCAGGCGCGTTCCCCCGGCACGGACTGGTCGAGGATGATCGCGGAAAGCTGCATGCCCTGTCGGGTGCCCATCGTGGCGATGGCTGTCTCGTGGTCTGCAACGGTGATCGTGCGCCAGCCCTCGCGCCCGGCAAGCGCACTGACGAGCCGGCAATGCGCCGGATCGTCGTCAATCAGCATCAGCAATCGCTGTTCTGGCTCTACCATGCGAAAACTATCCCTGGCTCCGGAACGGTCCGGATGTCGAAAGTCTGCGCTATCAGGTCTGGGTAAAGAGCCGATTAAGGCCATTCTTCCACGTTTGCAGACTTGAGCGGGCGCGCAAGCAGGGATAGGACCATGAACACGAGACCAATCCCAAAGGGAATACATACGATGAGTAATCCGCACGACATGAAGGCGGCCAAGGGCACCTACGAAAGCTTTATCAGCCTGTTGAAGTGGTCCATCCCGGTAATCGCGCTGATCACGTTGATCGTCGTCATCCTGATTGCCTGAGGTGACGGGCGGGGGGATGAAGATTGCGGTTCTGAAGGAGCGTGCGCCGGGTGAAACCCGCGTCGCCGCGACGCCTGAAACGGTAAAGAAGCTTTCCGCACTCGGCGCTACCCTGGCGGTGGAAAAAGGGGCGGGCGAGCAATCCGCAATCCCCGATGCCGATTATGCCGAAGCCGGCGCGCAGGTGACGAGCGCGGCGAAGGCCGTGGCCGATGCCGACCTGGTTCTGGGCGTGCAGGCACCCGATGTCGCCGCGCTGTCTGGCGCGAAGCCGGGTGCCTGGGTGGCAGCGACCTTCGATCCCTTCGGCCAGCGTGACCGCGTGGAAGCCTATGCCAAGGCGGGGTTCGAGGCGCTGGCGATGGAATTCATGCCGCGCATTACCCGCGCGCAGAGCATGGACGTGCTCTCCAGCCAGTCGAACCTGGCAGGCTACAAGGCGGTGATCGCCGCGGCGGACACCTATGGCCGCGCTTTCCCGATGATGATGACGGCGGCGGGCACGGTGTCCGCGGCCAAGGTTTTCGTCATGGGCGTGGGCGTTGCGGGACTTCAAGCCATTGCCACGGCAAAGCGGCTTGGCGCGCAGGTTTCCGCCACGGACGTGCGGCCCGAAACGGCCGAGCAGATCAAGAGCCTTGGCGGGAAACCGGTGTTTGCCGATGGGCTGGAGGCAGCGGGCGAGGGTGGCTACGCGGCCGAGCTGACCGACGAGCAGAAGGCCGCGCAGGCAGAGATGGTTTCCGCGCACATCGCCAAGCAGGACATCGTCATCACCACCGCGCTGATCCCCGGGCGCGCGGCACCGCGGCTCGTCAGCGACGCGCAGATTGCCACGATGAAACAGGGCAGCGTGATTTTCGATCTTGCCGTGGCACAGGGCGGCAACGTGGAAGGCTCCGTGCCCGATCAGGTGGTCGAGAAGCACGGCGTGACGATCATGGGCTTCTCCAACACGCCTGCCCACCTGCCTGCGGATTCGAGCGCACTTTTCAGCCGCAACCTGTTCAATCTCCTCAACGCCTTCTGGGACAAGGAAGCGGGCAAACCGGTGCTCGACGAGGAAATCGGCGACGCCATCCGGCTGACCAGGGGCGGCGAAGTGGTGAACGCGAGGCTGAAGGAGTGAGCTGGTACGCCGACCTGCCGAAAGGCGCGAGAGTGCTCATCCTGATCGTGGCCACGATAATCGCTGCGACATTGCTCTACCGGGGCGGCTACATCGTTGGCCAGGCCCTGACCGACACATCCTATGCGGATGAGGGGGAATAATGGACTTCATTTCGATCCTCTCGATTTTCGTGCTGGCGTGCTTCGTCGGCTATTACGTGGTCTGGTCGGTGACACCCGCATTGCACACGCCGCTGATGGCGGTGACCAACGCAATTTCCAGCGTGATCATCGTGGGCGGCCTGATCGCCAGTGCCGAAGCCGGTAGCGACATCGCGAAGTGGCTCGGGCTTGCCGCGGTGGTGCTGGCCAGCGTCAACATCTTCGGCGGCTTCGCCGTCACCGAGCGGATGCTCGCCATGTACAAGAAGAAGGACAAGTGAGCATGCTGTCCTTCCTTGCTCCCGCCGCGGACGTCGCCGCCCACGGTCCCGTGAACCCCTGGGTCGCGCTGGCCTATCTCGTCGCGGGCGTGTTCTTCATCCTCGCGCTGCGCGGGCTTTCCAGCCCGGCGACCAGCCGCGCGGGCAATCGCAACGGCATGATCGGCATGGCCATCGCGGTCGTCACCACGCTGGTGACGCATGACATTGCCAACATCGTCGAGATCGGCATCGCCATTCTGATCGGCGGCATCATCGGCGTGACGGTAGCGCGCAAGATCGCGATGACGGCAATGCCCGAACTGGTTGCGGGCTTCCACTCGCTGGTGGGCCTTGCCGCCGTGCTGGTGGGCTGGGCGGCCTATCTCAATCCCGGCGCATTCGGCATTCTGGGAGCCGATGGCCAGATACTCGTCGTCAGTCGCATCGAACTGGGTCTCGGCATCGCCATCGGTGCGATCACCTTTTCCGGTTCGGTGATCGCCTTCGCCAAGCTGTCGGGCAAGATGAGCGGATCGCCCATCCTTCTGCCGGCGCGCCACGTGATCAACCTGGGAACGCTACTCGCGATCATCGGCCTGATTGCGGCCTATGCGATGTCCGGCGCTGGCGGGCCGGGCGAGGGCATGCTGGTGCTGTGGATCACGCTGCTCGCCTTCATCATCGGCTTCCTGCTGATCATCCCGATCGGCGGGGCGGACATGCCGGTCGTGGTCTCCATGCTCAACTCCTATTCCGGCTGGGCGGCGGCGGCGATGGGCTTCACGCTCGGCAATACCGCGATGATTATCACCGGCGCGCTGGTCGGCTCGTCCGGTGCGATCCTCAGCTACATCATGTGCCGCGCCATGAACCGCAGCTTCATCAGCGTGATCGCGGGCGGCTTCGGTGCCGACGACAGCGGCGGCGGGGACGGCGAACCGCGCGAGCAGCGCCCCTACAAGCAGGGCAGCGCGGCAGACGCCGCCTACATGCTGGAGCAGGCGGAGAAGGTCATCATCATCCCCGGCTACGGCATGGCCGTGGCACAGGCCCAGCACGCCCTTCGCGAAATGGCCGACCTGCTGGAGGAGAAGGGCGTGGAAGTGAAATACGCCATCCACCCCGTCGCCGGGCGCATGCCGGGGCACATGAACGTGCTGCTGGCGGAGGCCTCCGTCGAATACGACAAGGTGTTCGAACTGGAGGACATCAACTCCGAATTCGCGCAGGCCGACGTCGCCTTCATCATCGGCGCGAACGACGTGGTGAACCCGGCGGCCAAGACGGACAAGTCCAGTCCCATCTACGGCATGCCGGTGTTCGACGTGGAAAAGGCCAAGCAGGTGTTCTTCATCAAGCGCAGCATGGGCGGGGTCGGCTATGCCGGCGTCGACAACGACGTCTTCTACATGGACCAGACGATGATGCTGCTTTCCGACGCCAAGAAGATGGTCGAGGAAATCGTGAAGGCGCTCGACTAGTGCCAAGATCGGGCGTCGTGACGTCATTCCACGTTCTGCCTGCCTTACGGAGGGAACCGGTGGTCGCTCCGGGTCGTTCCAGCCCGGGGTCAGCCGCTAGAAGAGCGGGCCTTGCAATCGAAACTCCAGGGCACTGACGGGGGCATATCACTTTGCGTAAAATCGGCCTGATCGGCGGCATGAGCTGGGTTTCGACCAGCACGTATTACGAGCGGATCAACCGCTACGTGCAACGCCATGTCGGAAAGACGGCGTCGGCTCCGATGCTGATCGAGAGCCTCGACTTCTCGCGCGTCTACCGCCTGCAGAGCAGCGAGGACTGGCAGCGAGCCACCGATGTCATCGCCGACAGCGCACAGCGGCTGATCGATGCAGGGGCCGAGATGATCGTGATCGGCGCCAATTCGATGCACAAGGTCTATCGCGACGTGGAAGCGCGGGTCGATAAGCCGATCCTCCACATCGCAGAATGCGTCGGCGCGAAGATGAAGGAAGACGGGATCGAACGCGCGGCGCTGATCGGCACCCGCAATGTCATGACCGAGAGTTTCTATCGCCGCAGGCTGGTGTCGCACGGCGTGGACCTGCTGCCGCCCGACATGGACAATGTCGAGCACCTGGACAGGATCATCTACGAGGAACTGATGTTGGGCAAGGCCAGCAAGGACGCCCGGCGCGCCTTGCGGTCGATGTTCACCAACATGCAGAAGGACGGCGCGCAGGCGGTGATCCTGGCCTGCACCGAACTGGAGCTGGTCGTGGACGTGGATGCGAACATTGTGCCCATTTACGACTGTACAGGCATCCACGCCGACGCGGCGGCAAAATGGATTGTCGGTGATTGATTGACCACCTTTCGATTGGTGTGGACGACCTCCGGCGATCGATGGGCTTCTACGACGCCGTCCTCGCGCCGCTAGGTTTCGAAAGGCTCTGGATCATCGAGAAGGGCGCCGGATACGGGCCTCCCGGAGGTCAGGACAAGCTGGCTATCTTCGTCAGGGAAGAACCTCGCGGAAGCGCCGTCTTGCCCGGGTTCCATCTCGCCTTCACGGCACCTAGCCGCGCCGCGGTCGACGCCTTTCACGCGGCAGGTCTGAAGGCGGGCGGAACCGATTGCGGAGCGCCCGGAGAGCGTCCGCATTACGCGCCCGGGTACTACGCTGCCTTCCTGATCGATCCCGATGGATGGAAAGTCGAGGCGGTCGTCCAATAAGCGGTGCATTTCGGCGCGGGTTCGGCATCTGTTCCCGTTGCCTGTCCGTCTGCGCTGACCTAGCGAACGGCCATGTCCCGCGCGCCCTATGCTGCCGATCCCGCGAAAACCCGCGGTCGCGAGTTCAACCAGCCGGGCCACGGTGCCCGGGGGCCGCGCACCGCTTTCCAGCGTGACCGCGACCGGATCATCCATTCCATCGCCTTTCGCCGCCTGGCGGGAAAGACGCAGGTTTTCGTCGCGCCCGACGGCGATCACTACCGCGTCCGCCTGACGCACAGCCTCGAGGTGGCGCAGATCGGCCGGGTCGTCGCTCGAGAACTCGGGCTGGACGAGGACCTGACTGAGGCGCTGTGCCTCTCGCACGATCTGGGCCACCCGCCATTCGGCCACCCCGGCGAGGGCGCCTTGAACGATGCGCTGGCGACCCGTGGGGGCTTCGATCACAACGAACATGCGCTGCGCACCGTCATGCGCATCGACACGCCCTACTGCGACTGTCCGGGCCTGAACCTGACGTGGGAGACGCTGGAAGGCCTCGCCAAGCACAACGGCCCGGTGGAGAACCCCGGCTGGGCGCTGGCGGAACTGGACGGCGCGTTTCCGCTCGACCTGCGCCGCTGGCCCTCGCTGGAGGCGCAGGTTGCCGCTCTGGCTGACGATATCGCCTACGACAATCACGATATCGACGACGGCCTTCGCGCGGGATATCTCGAGCTGGAACAGCTGCTGGAGCTGGATTTCATCGCTGATCTCTGGCGCGACGTCGCAAAGCGCTTTCCGCACGCGCGGCGCGAGGAGCAACTTCGGGAAATGGTGCGCACACAGATCGGCGTGATGGTGAACGACCTGCTGCAGACCACGCGCAGCAACCTGGCGGGTATCGACAGTGTCGAGCAGGTCCGCGGGGCGGGCTGCGCGCTGGCTACGTTTTCCGACGAAATGACGCTGAGAGAGCGCGCGCTCAAGAAATTCATGTACGCCAATCTCTATCATCACGAGGCGCAGAACCGCACCGCGCAATCCGCGCGGACCGTGATCGCCAAACTCTATGCCGCCTACGATCAGGACCCTTCGCTGATGAACTCGGGCTGGTCGGAAACCTTGCCCGAGGGACAGCCGGAACGCGCCCGGCACATCGCCGATTTCATCGCCGGCATGACCGACCATTTCGCCATGAACCAGTATGCGCGGATTTTCGGAGAGCGACCGGAGAACCTTTCCAATGTCTGAGGCACGACGCATCCTGCTGGTCGGCGCGACCGGACTTATCGGCCGCACGATCATCGAGCGCTCGCCAGACCTGCACGACATCATCCTGCAGGGTGTCGCCCGCCGCGAGATTGCCTTCCCCAAAGGCACGCGGATGGAACTGGTGCTGGCCGAGAGCGAGGACTGGCCCGACATCATCGCCCAGCTCGAGCCTGACGCCGTGATCTGCGCCCTGGGTACCACGCACAGGAAAGCGGGCAGCGACAGCGCCTTTCGCGAGGTCGATCACGACCTGGTGCTGGAAGTGGGCAAGGCGGCCAAATCGGCATCGATCAAGAACTTCGTCTACATATCCTCGGTCGGGGCGGACCCGTTCTCGCGCAATTCGTACCTCCGCGTGAAAGGCGAAACCGAAAAGGACCTGAGGGCCCTGAAGCTTCACCGCCTCGATATCCTGCGCCCCGGCCTGCTGCGCGGGAAGCGGCAGAACGACGTGCGTCCGCTGGAATCGCTGGGCCAGATGGTCGCCCCGCTGGGCAATCTCTTCCTGCAGGGAGGGAAAGAGAAATATCGTTCGATCAAGGCGACCGACCTTGCCGACGCGGCGTTGGCCTTGGCCTGTGCCAAGGCGCGGGGGCAGTTCGTGCACGAACACGAATCGCTGATGCGCACCACGCGGGAATTCCGGCGGAACCTTGCTGCCATGGAGGCGGAAGAAAACGAATAGCCGGGGCGCGGCAGCAAAAGGGGAAACGACGTGTGGGATAGTGTCTTCGGCGTGGCCAATATCTGGGCGATGGTGTGCTGGGCCGCGCTGATATTCGCACCGCGCGGCGCATTCGTGCAAAGTGCGATCTTCTATGCCGGCATCGGCCTCTTGTGCCTGGCCTATGCGGTGCTGCTGGTGCTGGTGATCAGCGGGACGGTGGACGCCGACCCTGTCGGAGGCGGCGGGCAGGCTTCCTTCCAGAGCATCGAGGGGGTTCGCGGCATCTTCATGTCCGATGGCGGAGTGACGGTGGGCTGGATTCACTATCTCGCGTTGGACCTGTTCGCCGGACTCTGGATCGCCAAGGATGCCGACCAGAAGGGCTTCTCCCGATGGTTGCAGGGTCCCGTGCTGCTGCTGACGTTCGTCGCGGGCCCTGCGGGATTGCTGCTGTGGCTTTTCATCCGCGAGGGAAGGGCGCGCAAGGGCGCGAGGATCGGGGGATGAGCAAGAACCACGCCCCGGCCACACAGCGCAATCGTGAGCCCATCAGGGAGGTGCTGGAGCGGGAGCTTCCCGAAGCCGGCGGTCTCTTGCTGGAGATCGCCGCAGGAACGGGGGAGCACGCCGTCTACCTGTCTCGCGCTTTTCCGCAGTGGCAATGGCAGCCGACCGATCCCGATCCCGATGCGCTGGCCTCGATAGCCGCCTGGCGCGCGGAGGAAGGAGGGGCGAACCTGCTGCCGCCGCTGCAGCTCGACGCCTCGGCACCCGATTGGCCTGTCGAGAGCGCGGACGCGATCCTGTGCGTCAACATGACACACATCAGCCCCTGGGCGGCGACGGTCGGACTATTCGAGCACGCCGAGTCCTTGCTGAAGGACGGAGGGCCGTTGATAATCTACGGCCCGTTCCTTGAAGATTGCGTGGAAACGGTCGCATCGAACCGCGATTTCGATGCCAGCCTGAAAGCGCGCAATCCCGAGTGGGGACTGCGCAACGGGCGCGATCTAGACGAGCTGGCCATCCTTAACGGAATGCAGCGCGTGCGCCGAGTGGAGATGCCGGCCAACAATCTGGTCCTGGTCTACGCCTGACACAGGAGTGCCCGCCGGCATGGACCGACGGGCACCCTGCGACCCTGAAGAGGTCATGGCTGTCAGATTTCTTCGTCAACCTCGTCGGCGACGGATTCGACGTCTTCGCCAGCACCTTCGATGGTGTTGCAGGCGGCGGCCGAAAGGGCGAATACGGCGGCGGTTACGGCGGTAATCATCTTGCGCATTGGGGGCGTCTCCTATTGCTGTCGACGCGAAGCGACTCTGATCAAGTTTCTTCGTCGACCTCGTTAGCGACCGATTCAAGGTCCTCGCCAACGCCGCGAACCGTGTTGCAGGCGGTGGCTGTGAGGGCCATCACACTGGCAGTGACGGCCAGAATGATCTTGCGGGTCATATGTTTGTTTCCTTCTGCTGTTCCTGCTGGGACAGGCCACTGCATTGTATAACCGACTGCCAGCATTCAGGTTCCGGTGGCCTGCCTCTGGTCCACGAAGGCCCGCCTGGCGAGGTAGTGTTCGCGCCAGCTGATGATCAGCCCCGCCAGCACGACCAGGGGCGCGCCGATCCAGGTCGACACCGCGGGAAGAGTGGCGAAGAACAGCCAGCCGTAGAGCGTGGCCCACACGATGCTGGAATAGTCCATCACGATCACGCTGGAGACCTTGCCGAAGCGAATGGCCATGGTCACCAGCACCTGTCCCCAGGTTCCCGCCAGCCCGATGCCGATCAGAAGCCACCACTGGTCGCCCGACAGCGGCTCGTGCACCCACAGCATGAAGGGCAGGGTGACGATGACGGATGCCACGCTGAACCAGAACACGATCACCAGCGGCGTCTCGGTGCGTGAAAGGTCGCGGATCTGGATGGCGATCAGGGCAATCATGAACGCCCCGCCCAGCGCCACTGCGGCACCGAACAGCGGAATGTTCCCGCCGCCGGGCTGGGCGATGATGACGATGCCGGCAAAGCCTGCTGCCACGGCGGACCAGCGCCAGATGCCCACGCTCTCCTTCAGCAGCACGATGGACAGCAGCACCGCGAACATGGGCGCGGTGAAGCTGAGCGTCGTCGCTTCGGCCAGCGGAAGCAGGATCACGCCGCCGAAATTGAGCACCATGCCGACGACGCCGTATGCGGCGCGAACGCCGTGGGCCCCCGGCCTGCTCGTCGCGAGTTGACCCAGGCCGCCGGCCAGCAAGGCCCAGGCGAGGAGGATGGGAAGCGAGACCAGCTGACGCCAGAACAGCAGCTCTGCGATGTGGATGCCGGTGTCCGCAGCCATCTTGATGAAGGCCGCCATCATTGCAAACCCGGCGATCCCTGCAAGCCGCATCAGCAGCGCCAGCAGGGGGCGGTCGCTCGAACTGTCCAGGGGAGCGCTGGTCATCGTGCGGCCATAGGCGCGCGACCGGTTCGATCAAGCGTTGTTCGCAGGAGGGGCGGCGCCCATATACCCGGCGCCATGCACCTGCCCCAGTGGATCAGATTTGCCAGCGACGCCACCTTGTACGGCCTGTGGGGCGGAGCATTCCTGCTCGTTTCCCTGCTGTCCGTGTGGGGCGATCGCCGCCGCGCGAAGCGCAGGGACGTGGACGACGTCGGCCTGATGCCGTGGCGCGATATCGGCGCACTTTCCGGTTTCCTGGGGCTCGCCCTGATGAGCTTTGCCGCCGTGGGCTGGCTGGCCGGGGGTTAGAGACAGGCCTCCAGGTACGCCTGGTCGAACCCGAACTGGCGGGCCTTTTCCAGGGTGTAGGGGCGCAGACCGGAAGAGCGGAACTCGCCCAGGATCTTGCCGTCCTCGCCTTCGTCCAGGTACTCGAACCCGAACAGCTCCTGCGTCACGATCACGTCGCCTTCCATTCCGATCACCTCGGTGACGTTGGTGGTGCGGCGCGAACCGTCGCGAAGGCGCTTCACCTGCACGATCAGGTCGACCGATTCGGCGATCTGGCGGCTGATGGCTTCCTTGGGGATCTTGATGTCGCCCATCAGGATCATGTTTTCCATACGGCCCAGGCACTCGCGCGGCGAGTTGGCGTGGAGCGTACACATGGAGCCATCGTGGCCGGTGTTCATGGCGGCGAGAAGGTCGAAACATTCCGCGCCACGAATTTCGCCCAGGATGATGCGGTCAGGGCGCATACGCAGGGCGTTCTTCACGAGGTCGCCGATGGTGATGGCACCCTGGCCTTCAAGGTTCGGCGGGCGGGTTTCCAGCGGCAGCCAGTGGGGCTGCTGCAGGCGGAGTTCGGCCGCGTCCTCGATGGTCAGCACGCGTTCGCCCGGGTCGATCATCTTCGACAGGGCGTTGAGCATGGTCGTCTTGCCCGAACCCGTACCGCCCGAGATGACGATGTTCATGCGGCACGCGCCGGCAATCTTCAGCGCGGTCGCCATCTTGTCGTTCATCGAGCCGAAGTTCTTGAGCATGTCGATGGTGATCGGCTTCTCGGAGAACTTACGAATGGAGATCGCGGTGCCGCGCAGCGACAGCGGCGGCACGATCACGTTCACACGGGATCCGTCCTTGAGACGGGCGTCGGCCAGCGGCGTCGTCTGGTCGACGCGGCGGCCGACCTGGTTCACGATGCGCTGGGCGATCTGGAACAGGTGCTGCTCGTCGCGGAACTTGATCGGGGCAAGCACCAGCTTGCCGCCCTTTTCGATGTAGGTCTGGTCCGGCCCGTTCACCATGATGTCGGACACGTCGGGGTCGCCCAGCAGCTCTTCCAGCGGGCCGAAGCCGAGCAGTTCGTCGATCAGCACCTTTTCCAGCGCGAACTGCTCGCGCCGGTTCAGCGTGACCTTCAGCTCGGCCAGCACTTCCATGATGATCGGGCGGAATTCCTCGGAAAGCTCTTCCTTGGTCAGCGTCGCCGCGGCCTCGGGATCGACGCGTTCCAGCAGGCGCGGCAGCACCTGTTCCTTGATCTTGTGAACGCTGGCCTCGAATCCGCCCAGTTCGCTCGTATTGTCGTGAACGGCGTTGGATCGATCCGCCAGGCGGCTCATCGCGTCGCCCCTGGGCGCTCCGGCTTTTACCGGCTCACCCTCTGCGGGGACGGGGGGGAACTGCTCGCCGCCGGAGCCGTCGCTCTTGTCATCGGACGACGACTTCTGCCCGGGGCTACCGCCGCGCATGGGCTTGGCCACGCCGAAGCTCGGACGTGCGCCCTTGGACATGCCACCTGCGCCGTTCTTGCGTCCGAATGCGCTCATCGTCTGCTATCCCCCTGAGGTCACAACCATCAATTCGAAATCCGACAGCCAGGCCGCCGTAACCAGCACGCAGCACTAGGCAGGAATGGTTAACAATTCGGAAAGCGTGGCCGATTGGCATGGCTGCAAATCACCTCCCGCCTGTCGCGGCAGGGCATTGGTGGCCCGGTGTGCGGAGAGCGGGTCTTTTCCGAAATGTTAACCATAGTAGCACAAAGGATTCCCTGACTGTTTGCGAGACACCAGGGGACAGATGGCAATGATCCGGCGGATCATACGTAAGGCACGACAGGAAGCATCTGCATTGCGGCCTGCACCGGCCTGTCTCCGTCGTGCGGCGAACCTGCCGCGGGCGTTCCGCAGCCACGAGGCGGCATAAGCGCCATGGTGCGCGGCTCTCTCTGGTTGATCGGCAGCAAGGCGGTAGCTCTTGTGGCGGCCTTTGCCGCCATGGTCGTCGTCAGCAGGTCTTTCGGACCGGAAGTGTTCGGACAGCTGGCCTTCGCGATTGCATTGGTGGGCCTTGTCGCGCCGTTGAGCGAGTTCGGTCTGAACGCCGTGGTGGTCAAGGCGATCGCGAGGAATCCCGAAAATTTCGGCGCCATTCTGGGTACGGCGCTGACCATGCGGGTTGCGGCCACGGCGCTTGCGCTCGCGATCGGCTGGGCTGCGATCCGGATCATGCGGCCCGACGATATTCAAACCCAGATGTTCGTCACGATCCTGCTGGCAGCCGAACTGTTGCGGGCGGGGGCCCTGTTTTCCTTGCGGCTGGAAGCCGACCGCCAGTTCGACACGATTGCGCTGGCGACGGGGGCCGTTTCCATCGTCTTCGCCGCGCTCAAGATCGTTCTCGTGACGCTTGGCCTGGGAATGAACGAACTGATCTGGGCCTATGCAGGCGAGATCGCCGTTACCGGGCCGCTGTTCGTGTTGCTCGAGCGGCTGCGTTGCGCGAAGACGCGGCTTTCCGTCGACCCGTCCTGCTTCCGGCGCCTTGCGAAACCCGCTTTCGTTCTCGCCTTTTCGGGTGTGCTTGCCGTGGCCAACCTCAAGATCGACCAGGTCATGGTGGGCCAGATCCTGGGTGACGGGGCGGCAGGCCAGTATGCCGTTGCCGCACGGCTCTCCGAGATGTGGTTCTTCGTGCCCGTCATGATCGCCGCGGCCGCCATGCCCGAACTGGTGAGCATGCAGCAAAGATCGAAATCGAAGATGACAGCGCGAATGGCCCGGCTGCTGGACGTGAATGTCGGACTGGGTCTCGTGGTGGCCCTGATCACGACTTTACTGGCACCCTGGGCAATAGACCTGCTGTTTGGCGCTCAATACGCCGCAGCCGCCCCCGTGCTCGTGTTGCATGTGTGGGGTGGAATCTTCGTCGCAATGCGAACTATGGCCAGCAAGTGGATAGTCCTGCACGAGATTTATGGCATGTCCGTCGTGTCGCACGGGGCAGGGGCGGCCATCAACATCGGGCTGAACCTCGCGCTAATTCCTGCGATGGGCCTGCAAGGCGCGGCTCTCGCAACCGTGATTTCCTATGCCGCGTCGGGCTATCTGGCATTTCATTTCCATCCCGGAACGCGGCCGCTTGCCAATGCCATGACGCGAAGCCTCCTCAGCCCGGTCCGCATCCCGCTTAAACTCGCACGTTCGCTGGTTGCCGGGAATGCGCTGGCCCGGCGGGAGCGATGACATGATCGCGGAACTCCACGGAAGCGATTTCGCAAGCGGGGGCGCGGCATGACCCGCGAGCCGTTGATCCTTCATGTCGCGGGAACGTCCTCCGGCGGGGCGGCCATCGGCGCGCGGCGCCTGGTCGCCGCGCAGCGGCGGGCCGGCATGGATGCGCAGTTGCTGGTATTGTTCGACAAGCAGCATGAGGACGACGTTTGCCGCGTGGGCACGTCCACGGGCCGCATGCGGGCGCGCCTTGCCCGCTTCATGGCCCGGCACCTGGCTTCGCGTTTCGCTTACGATGCGCCCGAAACCATGAGGTCGTTCGGTCTCGTGCCGACCGGCATAGGCAGGGCGGTCGCCGGACGCAGGCCCGATATCGTCCAATGGCACTGGATGGGCGCGGAGACGGCCTCGCTTGCCGAGCTGCTGGTTCCCGATGTCCCTTCGGTCTGGACCTGTCGCGATCACTGGATTGCCTGCGGTGCCGAGCATTTCCCCGCGACCGACGATTTCGCCAGCGGCTATGCGGATCGCCCGCGCCACGACCCGGATCGGTTGGTCTTCCTGCGCAAGCGCCGTCTCCTGAACGACTGGCCCGCGCACCTCGTCTGCCTCAGCCGCTGGTCGGCCGAGCAGGTGGCGCGAAGCCCGTTGACCCGTGACCGGCCGGTTACGGTGATCCCCAACACCATCGACTTCGATGCCTTTCCGCTGCTGGATCGCCGCGCCGCGCGGCTGGAACTGGGTATCGCGCCGGATGCGCATGTCATCGCATTCGGGGCGCAAGGCGGCACTTCCGACCCGCGAAAGGGCTTTGCCATTCTCCGCGAGGCGCTTGCGCAATTGGACGACAGCTTGCGGCAGCGAACAGTCCTTCTGACCTTCGGCGGCACCGGTTCCGGTCAAGATGGCATTGCCGGAATGACACGGGTCGAGGCGGGGCGGCAGGACGACCCCCGAAAGCTGGCCGGTGTCTACGCCGCCGCCGACGTGTTCGCCAATCCGTCCGTCGCGGAAACGTTCGGCAACACCACCCTAGAAGCACTCGCCTGCGGGACGCGCTGCGTCGCCTTTGACACGGGTGCTGCTTCCGAATTGATCGATGCGCCGCTGATTGGCGATGTGGTGCCCATCGCTGACGCCCAGGCCTTTTCCAGCGCGCTGGCGCGCCAGACCGAAGCGAGCGCGGAAGCGAAGGAGCGCGAGATGCGGCGAAGCCGGGTAAGGGCTGGTTTCAACGAAGCCAGGGTGGTGGAGGCCTATCGCAGGCTCTATGCGCAACTTTCGGAAAAAGGCCTTGCTGATGTCGGTTGATCGCCCCCTCGTTACTGTCGTTACGGCATCCTTCCGCGCCCTGGAGGACCTGCGTCAGACGGTGGAAAGCGTCGCGGCGCAGGGCCTCGACTGCGTCGAGCATGTCGTGATCGACGGCGGCTCGGACGACGGGACGCGCGAGTACCTCCAAAGCTGCGACAATGTTCGCTGGGTCAGCGAGCCCGACGAAGGGATTGCCGACGCCCTTAACAAGGGGGTCGCGATGGCGCGGGGTGAGTGGATCATAGTCCTGCAGGCGGGCGACCTGTTTTTCGACGATACGACGCTCGAACGCGCGATGCGGCATCTCGGCGAGGGATACGAAATCGTCAGCTTCGACGTGATCCTGCAGGAGGCTGACAGCGAGCGCCTGCTGCGCGCGAAGGGGTTTGGAACCACCTTCTCCTTCTTCATGTCGATGCCCCACCAGGGAGCCTTCTGCCGCCGCGACCTGCTTGAGCGGTGCGGCGGTTTCGATCCGACCTGCGCAGTCGCGCTGGATTACGACTTCTACTTCCGCGCGCGAGAGGCAGGGGTTGGCGTACGGGTCGTCAACGAGCCCCTTTCGCTCATGCCCGTAGGCGGTATCAGCACGCGAACGGACTGGCCTTCGGTAAGGCGAAGACTGGCGGAGGCGCGCAAACTGCACTTTCGCTATGCGCGAAACGCCGCCGAAACCGCCATCTACGCCGCGTTCTGGACCCTTTATCTACCGTACAAATGGTTCAGGATGAACCTGGCGCGATGATGCCACTCATCACCTTCGTGCTGCCGTTCTACAACGAGGAAGCTTATTTGCCGGCGACGCTGGCGAGCCTGGCCGCGCAGGACGACCGGCGTTTCGCGTTGCGCCTCGTGGACAATGGCTCTACCGACGAGAGTGCCGCGATCGTTCGCCACGCGACAGAGCGCATGGGCGACATCCGCGTCGAGTGCCTGGAGGAAAGGCGGCCGGGCAAGCTGTTTGCCCTGGCTTCCGGGTGCCGCGGGATCGAGACGCCGTTCATCGGCACGCTGGATGCGGACACCATCTATCCGCCCGGTTATGTGGGGACGATCCTCGACGAGTTCGCGCGCGACGAGCGCGCGGCGGCGGTCCTCGCTCTGCACGACGATTTCAGTAGGCCCGGCAAGGCAGGGCTTGTCAAGTGGCTGCAGATCGCCCTCCGCCCGGCCCACTGCCATTCCGGCGGCTGGGGACAGGCCTTTCGCCGCGATGCGTTCGAGGAGGTCGGAGGGTTCGACCCGGCACGCTGGCCCTTCGTGCTGGAAAACCACGAGATCGTTCACCAGGTGGCGCGGTTCGGACCGATCAGGTACCGCCGCGACCATGTCATCCGCACATCCGACCGCCGGAGCGAACGCACCTCGGTCGGATGGACGCTTGGCGAAAGGCTCGCCTACAAGGTCGTTCCGGGCAGGGCGGGGTCCTGGTTCTTTCACCGCGTCCTGGCGCCGCGCTTTTCCCGGCGCGGCCTCGATACGACTGCCCTGCGGGCAGGCGAGTGGCGGGATCAGCCCCTATCGAAATAGACCGCGACAGTTTCCTCGGCCACGCGGTCCCAGGAATATACCTCGCGGCTAAGGGCCTGAGCCTTTTCGGTGAAGGCCTGGCGCTTGTCTGATGGCCAGGCAGCCACGTCGTTGATCCTGGTGGCCCAGGCTTCGGCATCGCCGCTCGGCAGCAGGAATCCCGTTTCGCCGTCGATCACGGCGTCCGTCAATCCCCCGCTGGCCGCGGCGAGAACGAGCCCGCCAGCCGACGCCGCCTCGGGAGCGACGAGACCGAAGCCCTCATATTCTCCGTTGGGCAGATCGATATTCGGCACGATGACGCACAGCGCGGCACGATAGAGCCGGGCGAGGGCAGCAGGCTCCTGCGGCCCGAGAAATTCAACCCGCTCGTCGTCGAGCGCGGCCCGCTCGCTCTCGTCCCACACCGTGCCGGCGATCCTGAGCTGGATCCCTTCCGGCAGCGACGGCAACACCTCGCGCACGAACCAGCCGCAGCCCTTGCGTGCGACCAGCCTGCCAGCAAAGAGTATGAAGCTCTCGTGCCCCTCGGCTTTCCCGGCCTCCACCGGATCGGCGGCAAGGGGGATTACGCAGTGGGTGCGCCACCCGGTTTCGGCTGCCACCTGCGCGGTGGCGTGGGAGTTGGCAACCAGCCTGGCCCGGCCCAGCAGCCTTGCCCCGAGGCGCAGGTAGGCGCCGTAGAGCCGCCCGCGCAGGCCGCCGCGGCGGTGGTAGGCGACATCGGTCCCGTGGGCGGAGACCACCACTTTTGTCCTGCGTCCGGCAAGCAGACCGATCGGCCACAGCGCCAGGTCGCCAAGGTGGATGACGCGCGCCGGCCCGTGCCGCGCGGCAAGCCTGCGCACGACGGTGAATGGGAAAAGCAGCAGGGATGCGACACCGGGCGGCATTCCGCCTGCGCGCCCCGGCAGGCTAATGACCTGGACGGGATGCCTCCGGGCGATCTCCTGGGTCAGGCGCACCGAGTAGGTCTCCATTCCGCCGGTAGCCGGCGCCCACTTGCGGGTAATGAAGACGATCTCGGGCTCGTCCCCTGTGACGTCAGTAGAGGGCATATATCGGCCCCGGCTCGACAGGCGCGGCCGGAGGCTGCAGGCGTTCTCCCCAGACGAGGCGGACGTTCGCCTCTCCGGTCAGTTCGATGGCATGATCGCCCCTCTCGAGCGTCACCACCGCGCCTTCCGCGATGACCCGGCCGTCGATGGAGATGTCTCCGCCTTCCACGGTGTACGGGCCCGGCACGAGAAACTCCTCGACGAAGCTTCCACGCCGGTCGGAAAAATCCTTGCCGGCGATCCAGATCGGCCACGAGAACTCGATGTAATTGTCGCGCAGCGCTTGCTCGTCCGGCGCCAGCAGCAACCCGTCCAGCCTGCCGGAGATCATCTCGTCGAGCTCGGGATAGTTGGCGAGGAACAAAGGCACGGTTTCGCGCTCCATCGCCTTGCGATAGCGCGGCTCGCCCGACATGCGATAGCTCTGCAGGCCCCACAAGGTCATGAAGCCGTTGGCCTTGGGCCAGCCGCCGAGCATGTAGTTATGATCGAAATAGGTGACCGGCGCGGGGAAGATCGCGTGCACGTTGCGCTCGATCTGGCGCTGCCGGTCGATCAGACCGCGATCCTCGGTCAGCCAGATGCCCGTACCCAGCAGGGCCAGCACGATTGCGACGAGGCGAAGATCGTAGCGGCGCACCAGCCATTCCAGCGCGGGGACAACCGCAATCGCAAGCGGAGCGAGGATGAAGGCGTAAAAGTAGGGGAGCGTGTTGGTGTAGAAGGCGATGGTGCTGATCGGCAGCCAGAGACCCAGCAGTGCCGCCTTTTCCGAAACTCCCCGCTCCGAGCGCAGGAGCATGAACGGCAGTACGGCGATCATGACGGTAAAGGCCGGGGCGCTTGCCGCAGCCTTGATCGCGAGTTGCCAGTAGAGCGGGATGCCGAGGAAGAAGGAGTAGTTGCCGGCTTCGCCGATCTGTGCGCCGGCGTCGGTGCCGGCGCCGGAAACCGCCGTCACCCCGGTCGCGTGATAGGCGTAGAGTGCCGCGAAGAAACCAAGCGCCGCCAGCGGACAGGCGGCGATCCGCGCCAGTTCCGTCCGGCTCCACCCGGCATCGGCGGCGCGCCACCAGGCGAGGCCGAGAAAGGCGGGAAGGTAGAGAGCGACCTTGATCGTCACCATGGCGGCGAGCCCGGCGAACAGGCCGAAGGCCAGGATGCCTGCAAGGCGCAGTCGCGCACTGGCGAGCACGGCGAGCGAGGCGCAGAGCAGCGCGGTCGCAATCGGGTCCACACGGAAGGAGAAACCGTGCTGCATGACCATCCCGGCGGAAAGGTAGGTAAGCGGTGCCAGCAGCGCGACTCTGTCTTCCACGAAGCGCCGCGCCACCAGATACAGGGAGCCCAGCGTGACCAGCTCGAAACCGAACATCGCCACGCGCGCGGCGACCACGTGATCGGTGCTGGTTCCGAACAGGGATGGGAGCCACGCGAAGAGGCGCACATGGAAGGTCTGCAGGGTGCGGTCGAGCCGTCCCTCGGAGAACCAGACCACCTCACGGAAATAGGAATACTCGTCCCAGTTGATGGCCCGGGTGAAGATCATCGTGAATTGCAGAGCCGCCAGCAGGCCCAGCATGGCGAGCGGCCAGAAACGGCTGTCCGCCGCGCGCCAGGCAACGGCGGTAGGTTCGCGGGGCGCGGTCATCGCCTCGCCGGCGGCGGTCGCCATCGTCAGCGTTCCTTGCTTCCGGCGATGGCGACGAGCCTTGCCGCCTCGCCAACCTCGGCACTCTCCTGCGGACGGGCGGCGACGCTCGCCACCTTCTCTTCGATCTCGCGCAGCTTCTGCAGGTTCATTTCCAGCAGCTTGCGATTGGTGGCGATCAGGTCCGCCAGGATGCCCAGCACCGACATGATCGTGCCCAGCATTAGCAGTGCGCCGCCGATCACCAGCGATTGCAGGTGGCCGTCGCCGTCTCCGTTGAGCCAGAACCACAGGAACCGAAAGATCGGTAGTGCGCCGAGCATGGCGGTCACAAGGCCGGTGCCCACGAACACGCGCAGGGCATTGTGCGTGGTATAGGCGCGCATGATGGTGACGCCGGTCTGTCCGATGAAGCCGGGGATCGACTTGAACAGGCGGCTAGGCCGGGCTGCGGCATGGGTGCGCACGGGCACCGTCGCGATGGCCAGCCGCTTGCGACCGGCCTGGATCAGCATGTCCGTGGTATAGGAAAATTCGGTCGTGATGTTGATGCGGCGCGCGGCTTCCCGGCTGATGGCGCGAAACCCGCTCACGGCATCGTTCACCTGTGTGCCCGCGAGGCGCTGCACGACCGCGCTGCCCAGCTTTTGCAGGGTGCGCTTGAAGGGAGAGAAGTGGGCATTGTCGGCCACGCCGCGGTCGCCGACCACGATATCCGCTTCCCCTGCCAGGATCGGCTGCACCAAAGCGGCGATATCGGCGCCCTCGTACTGCCCGTCGGCATCGGTGTTCACGATGATGTCGGCACCCTGCGCCAGCGCCGCGTCGATGCCGCTGCGGTAGGCGGCGGCAAGTCCGCGGTTGCGGCGATGCTGCACCACGTGGTGCACGCCCCACTGGCGCGCAACCTGCGCGGTGCCGTCGGTGCTGCCATCGTCGATCACCAGGAATTCGATGCAATCGATACCCTCGATCCGCCGCGGAAGCCGGGCCAGCGTCTCTGGCAGGTGTTCCACCTCGTTCAGGCAGGGAATCTGGATTATCAGCTTCGTCATCGGGCCCCCGGGTTTGCGCCCCTGCGGGGGCGCGCCATAGGGCTTTGTTAAGCATGACCGTTTAACGCTTCGTAAAATTCCGCCGAGACTTGCGAACGAAAGCGTTTGCCCGCTGCGCCCGTGCCTCCTAAGCGGCCTGCACCGCGTTTGAAGGGCAGGAATTCATGCAACAATCGGATCGGCCGGGGCTGCTGTTCGCACTGGCCGGATTCTGCACGCTCACCATCGGTGACAGCATCGTGAAGGGCATCGACGGGGCATGGGCGCCAACCGCCATCGCGGCCTGGCGATATGGCCTGGGCGCGCTGGGCCTGACCGCGATCCTGCTGATGAAGGAAGGCGTGCAGCCTCTGCGCAATATCCCCAATCCCGGCATGCAGTGGTTGCGCGGGGCAGGGGTGGGCGTTGCCACCATCTGCTTCTTCGCCAGTGTCTGGCTGATGCCGCTGACCGAGGCGATTGCCCTCGTCTTCACCCAGCCGATGTTCACCGCAATCCTGGCCGCCGTGTTCCTGGGTGAGAAACTGCGCTGGCAAACCGTAGCGGCAACGCTCGTCGCGTTCGTTGGCGTGCTGATCGTGCTGAGGCCCAATTTCGCGGAGATCGGGCTGGCGGCACTGCTGCCGCTGGGCGCGGCCTTCGGCATGTCCGTGCTCGTCACGGCCAATCGCGCGGTCGCGGGCAGGGGCAGCGCTCTGGCGATGCAGGCCTATGTCGCCCTTTTCGCCACCGTCATCCTCGTGGCAGCCATGGTTCTCGGCCATTTCAGCGGCCTGGCGCAACTGGAGGTGCACTGGCCCGTCTGGCACATCTGGGCCCGGGTCGCGATCATCGCGGTGACGGCCAGCGCGGCGCACTGGCTGATCTACATGGGGACGGAGCGGGCCGGTGCGGCCACGGTCGCCCCGATGACATACGGCCAGCTGATCGCCGCTTCGCTGATAGGCTATTTCTTCTTCGCCGAAGTCCCGGACCTGACGGCGATGGCGGGCGCAGCCCTGATCGTGATGGCGGGCCTCTGGCTGTGGTACGAGGGGCGCGTGCGCAAGGGCACCAAGGCCCCTGCCTGAGATCGACGCGGATGGATGATGCCCGCAAATGCTGGCTTTGTGAAAGACCGCTGGGGCGGCGCGTTCAGTATCACCATACGGTGCCCAAGGCGAAGAAGGGCCGGGAAACCGTGCCCGTGCACCCGATCTGCCACCGCACGATCCACGCGCATTTCACCAATGCGGAACTGGCCCGGTCAGAGGGCGAGCGCGATTTCGTCGTGGCGCATGACGAGGTGGCGAAGTTCCTTCGCAGGATCGCCGACAAGCCGCCCGATTTCCACGCGCCAACGCGGCGTGGGCGGAGCTAGCCGGCGTCCTGCTCTTCGTCCGGCAGGACGCTGGGGAAGCCGTCGATGAATTCCACCGGGACGGTCCACTTGAAGACCTTGCGGTTCTCGACTTCCTTTTCGACGTCCGGAATCCAGCCGCCCATGGCAAAGGCATGGCTGACGACCTGAGAGCCTGGCTCCATCTGCTCCAGGATCCGAGGACGCAGGCGCAGGTTCTGGGTCGGACCGAGGTATAAGGCCAGGACGTCGACCCCGGTCAGGTCTGTTTCGAACAGGTCCTGCTTGCGAAACTCCACCAGGTCCTCGACGCCTGCCTCGCGCGCGTTCTGCCTTGCACGTTCCAGCAAGGCGTCGTCGATCTCGATACCGACCCCCCTGATGCCGTAATCGCGCGCCGCGGCGATCACGATGCGGCCGTCGCCCGATCCCAGGTCGTAGATGACGTCGCCTTCCTCGATCTCGGCAAGGCGGAGCAGTTCATCCACCACGGCCGGCGGGGTGGGGATGTAGTGGATGTCCTGGCTCGTATCGACGCAGGATGATGCGGCCAGCAACGCGGTTGCCGCCAGTGCGATCCTTGCCGTCATGGTGCCCCTTCTGCGCAAGTGAGGGGCAGGTCCGCGCTCAGTCTTCTACGTGTTCGGCAAGGACCGTCAGGCCCTTGTCGCCCACTTCGGCAAAGCCGCCGCGTACTTCGATGCTCTCCGGGCTGCCGCCCTCGGTCTTGTAGACCTGCACCGCGCCATCGCGGATGGTCGACATGAAGGGCGCATGGCCCTCCAGCACGCCGAACTCGCCCTCGCTGCCGGGGACGACCACCATGTGGACGTCCTCGGAGCGGACCAGCTTGCTCGGCGTGACCAGTTCGAAGTGGAGTGCCATCTGGATCAGGCTTCCTCGGCCATTTTCTGGGCCTTCTCGACGGCTTCGTCGATGCCGCCGACCATGTAGAAGGCAGATTCGGGAAGGTGATCGTATTCGCCTTCGACCACCGCCTTGAACGAGCGGACGGTGTCTTCCAGCTGCACGAACTTGCCGGGGATGTTGGTGAACACCTCGGCCACGTGGAAGGGCTGGGACAGGAAGCGCTGGATTTTGCGGGCGCGCTGCACGGTCAGCTTATCCTCTTCGGAAAGCTCGTCCATGCCCAGGATGGCGATGATGTCCTGCAGGCTCTTGTACTTCTGCAGCGTCTCCTGGACCTTGCGCGCGGTCTCGTAGTGCTCCTGGCCCACGACGCGCGGTTCGAGAACGCGGCTGGTCGAGTCCAGTGGGTCCACCGCCGGGTAGATGCCCAGCTCGGAAATCGCGCGGTTCAGCGTGGTCGTCGCGTCAAGGTGCGCGAACGAGGTTGCAGGGGCAGGGTCGGTGAGGTCGTCCGCGGGAACGTAGATGGCCTGCACCGAGGTGATCGAACCCTTGTTGGTGGAGGTGATGCGTTCCTGCAGGTTGCCCATGTCGGTGGACAGCGTCGGCTGATAGCCCACGGCCGAAGGAATACGGCCGAGCAGGGCGGACACTTCCGAACCGGCCTGGGTGAAGCGGAAGATGTTGTCCACGAAGAACAGCACGTCCTGGCCTTCCTGGTCGCGGAAGTATTCGGCCATGGTCAGGCCCGAGAGCGCCACGCGGGCACGCGCGCCGGGAGGCTCGTTCATCTGGCCGAAGACGAGGGCCACCTTGGAGCCTTCGCTGATCGCCTCGCCAGCTTCGTTCTTGGCGATAACGCCTGCGTCGAGGAATTCGTGGTAGAGGTCGTTGCCCTCGCGGGTACGCTCACCCACGCCCGCGAAGACGGACACGCCGCCGTGGCCCTTGGCGATGTTGTTGATCAGTTCCTGGATCAGCACGGTCTTGCCCACGCCGGCACCGCCGAACAGGCCGATCTTGCCGCCCTTGGCGTAGGGCGCGAGCAGGTCGATCACCTTGATGCCGGTGACGAGAATGTCGGCTTCGGTCGACTGGTCGACGAACAGCGGGGCCTCGGCGTGGATCGGCATGGTCATATCCGCACCGATCGGACCGCGCTCGTCGATGGGCTCGCCCACGACGTTCATGATGCGGCCCAGCGTCTTGGGGCCTACGGGCACGGAAATCTGGCTGCCGGTGGCAATCACTTCCTGACCGCGGACGAGGCCGTCGGTGCCGTCCATGGCGATGGTGCGCACGGTGTTCTCGCCGAGGTGCTGAGCGACTTCGAGGACCAGCGTCTGCCCGCCGTTCTTCGTCTCCAGCGCGGAGAGGATGGGCGGAAGCTCGCCCGGGAAGGTCACGTCGACGACGGCGCCGATGACCTGGGCGATCGTGCCGTTGGTGGTCTGGTTGATAGCGGGTGCGGTAGCCATGTTAGGTTTCCTGTGGCGTTCGGATGTGTGTCTGTGGCGGGGTCGAGTTACTGGGTGCAGACCGTCTCGGCATCGGCGATGATCCAGGCTTCGCCCGTCTCGTCGAGTTGGAGGGTCGCGTCGTTGCGCATGTATTCGTCGTCACCCAGGCTGAATTCGCAAGAAGCGGTTTCCGCACCCATCGCGCGCTTGCAGATGGATTCGTTGACGGCTTCCGCCTCGGGGCAGGTCGCGGCGTAGAGTTCCGAGAACAGGGCTTCGTCCGGCGCAGGTGCGGAAGGTGTCGGCTCGGGCGCGGCGACCGGTGCGGCCGTCGCTTCGGGAGCGGGTTCCTCGCCGCAGGCGGCCAGCGCCAGGGCAGGGAGGAGGAGAAGGGGGGCGTAGAATTTCACGTGATTTCGTCCTGCTTCAGAGTGCTTCCGCACCCGCGATGATTTCAATCAGTTCGGTGGTGATCGCGGCCTGGCGGCTGCGGTTGTATTCGATGGTGAGATCCTCGATCAGCTCGCCGGCATTGCGGGTCGCATTGTCCATCGCGGTCATCGAGGCACCCTGTTCGCTGGCCTCGCGTTCGAGCAAGGCACCGAAGAGCTGCGTCTTGATGTAGCGCGGCAGCAGGTCCTCGAGGATTTCCTCCTCGCCCGGCTCGTATTCCACGACGGAGGCCGTCTCCTCCACGCTTTCGGGCGAGGGGACGGGCAGCAGCTGCGTGGTGGTCGGGTCCTGCGACAGCGCGCTCTTGAAGATCGGGTAGATCAGGTGGGCGACGTCGAATTCGCCCTTCTCGAACTTCGCCACCAGCTCGTCCGCGATCTTCTCCGCTTCGGCGAAGTCGGGGTTCTTCATGTCGCTGGTGTCGTAGTGCGCGTCGATCCGGTCGGCAAAGTCGCGCTTGATCGGGGCACGGCCCTTCTTGCCGACCAGGTAGAACTGCACGCTCTTGCCTTCGGCCATGAGCTTCCTGGCCTGCTTCTTGGCCTCTTTCACGATGTTCGCGTTGAGACCGCCGCACAGGCCCTTGTCGGTGTTGACGACCACCAGCAGGTGCTTCTGGTCGTTGCCGGTGCCGCGCAGCAGCAGCGGCGCGCTGTCGGAATCGCCGACCTTGGCCGCCAGCGCGCCCATCACGCCGGCCAGCCGCTCCGCATAGGGGCGCGCTTCCTCGGCGGCCATCTGCGCCTTACGCAGCTTCGCCGCGGCGACCATCTGCTTCGCCTTGGTGATCTTCTGCGTGGACTTGACCGACTTGATCCGGTCCTTGAGTTCCTTGAGGCTAGCCATTTCGGCTCCCTATCAATCTCTGGTTCCGGATCAGGCGAACTGCTTGGCGAAGGTGTCGAGCGCGCTCTTCACCTTCTCGCGCGTGTCGTCCTCGAACTTGCCGGTGTCGGCGATCGTCTTCAGCACGTCGGCATGCTCGTTGCGCATGTAGCTGAGCATGGCGGCTTCGTACTCGGTCACGCGGTCGACGGCGACACTGTCGATGTAGCCGTTGGTGCCCGCGAAGATCGACACGACCTGCTCTTCCATCGGCATGGGCGAGAACTGCGGCTGCTTCAGCAGCTCGGTCAGGCGCGCACCGCGGTTCAGCAGGCGCTGGGTCGAGGGATCGAGGTCCGAACCGAACTGCGCGAAGGCCGCCATCTCGCGGTACTGCGCCAGCTCCAGCTTGATGGAGCCCGCAACCTTCTTCATCGCCTTGGTCTGGGCCGCACCGCCCACGCGCGACACCGAGAGGCCGACGTTGATGGCGGGACGGATGCCCTGGTAGAACAGGTCGGTCTCGAGGAAGATCTGGCCGTCGGTGATGGAGATCACGTTGGTCGGGATGTAGGCCGACACGTCGCCTGCCTGCGTCTCGATGATCGGCAGCGCGGTGAGCGAGCCGCCACCGTTCTCGTCGTTCATCTTCGCCGCGCGTTCGAGCAGGCGGGAGTGCAGGTAGAACACGTCGCCCGGATAGGCTTCGCGGCCCGGAGGACGGCGCAGAAGCAGCGACATCTGGCGATAGGCCACGGCCTGCTTCGAAAGGTCGTCGTACACGATCACGGCGTGCATGCCGTTGTCGCGGAAGAATTCGCCCATGGCGCAGCCGGTGTAGGGCGCCAGGTACTGCAGCGGAGCGGGCTCCGACGCGGTGGCGGCAACCACGATGGAGTATTCCATCGCGCCATTCTCTTCGAGGCTCTTCACGATCTGCGCGACGGTGGAGCGCTTCTGGCCCACGGCGACGTAGATGCAGTAGAGCTTCTTCGTCTCGTCGTCGCCCTGGTGCGCGTCCTTCTGGTTGATGAAGGTGTCGATGGCGACGGCGCTCTTGCCGGTCTGACGGTCACCGATGATCAGCTCGCGCTGGCCGCGGCCGACGGGGACGAGGGCGTCGATGGCCTTGAGGCCCGACTGCACGGGCTCGTCCACGGACTTGCGCGGGATGATCCCGGGAGCCTTCACTTCCACGCGCTGGCGGGTGGTGTCGGTGATCGGGCCCTTGCCGTCGATCGGGTTGCCCAGCGCGTCGACCACGCGGCCCAGCAGGCCCTTGCCGACCGGCACGTCCACGATGGTGCCGGTGCGCTTGACGGTGTCACCTTCCTTGATGTTGGAGTCCGATCCGAAGATCACGACACCGACATTGTCGGCTTCCAGGTTCAGCGCCATGCCCTGAACGCCATCGCTGAATTCCACCATCTCGCCGGCCTGAACGTTGTCGAGGCCGTGGATGCGGGCAATGCCGTCACCCACCGAGAGGACGGAACCCACTTCGCTGACTTCGGCTTCGGTGCCGAAGTTGGCGATCTGGTTCTTGATGACCTTGGAGATTTCTGCGGCGCGGATATCCATTGCAATAAGCCTTCTTGTATATGGCTACTCAGGCGGTCTTCATGGCCTGGGCGAGGGAGTTGAGACGGGTGCGGATCGAGCTGTCGATGCGCTTCGATCCGATGGTGACGACGAGCCCGCCCAGAAGGTCGGGATCGACGCGCGATTTCAGTTTGACGGTGCGGCCTTCGCGGGCGCGCAGCTTGCCTTCCAGCTCTGCCAGCTGGGCATCGGTAAGGGCATGGGCGCTGGCGACTTCTGCCTGCACTTCGCCGCGCTGGGCTGCGGCGATCGTGTGGAAGGCGCGGATGATATCCGGCAGTTTCGACACTCGGCGGTTTTCCGCCAGCACGCCGAGGAAGTTCTTCGTGAGATCCGAAAGCTGCAGGTAGCCGGCGATGCCGTCCATCACGGACGACAGCTGCGACCGGCTGATCTCCGGATTGTGGATGAGGGAGGCAAGTTCGCTTGATTCGCTCAGCGCGGCATCCAGCCGGTCGAGATCGGACTCGACAGCGGTTACCGTGCCAGATTCGCTGGCAAGATCGAACAGGGCCGAGGCGTAACGCCCGGCAAGGCTGGCCTGAATACCGGCGGAAAGCTCCACGCGCGATGTGTCCTTCAAGGTCCGAGAAACGGAAAAACTGGTTGCCTGTATCGGGATGCGCAGGGCGCACCCTCTTGATGGCTGGCGCGCGCCTAGCACCGAGGTAAAAATGATGCAACCCGAGTCCGGTCGCGGCAGGCCTGCCAATCAGCCCTGTTCGTCGCCGGAGTTCTCGCCGGGCAGTTCCATCGCCTCGGAGCAAGTGTAGACCAAGCGTTCGTTCGGGCGCTGGGGCAGGGCGGACATGATCGCGGCCTGATTGCTGCCCAGCTCCCGCGCGCCCGCCTCGTCAACGCCGCATTCGGGGGCGACGTAGCCGCCTCGCGCGGCCCGCGCATCGCGCATGGCCTCGAGATCGAGCAGGTAGCGTTCCATCACCAGCTCGCCGGCTTCGGGATCGAAGCGGTTCACCGAAACAGCCGCTTCGTTGGCAGGCACGAACACGCGGGTCCAGCGCCCGCCGGTCAAACCGTACTGCGTGCGCTGGTTGATGCATCCATCGCCCGACCATTCGACGGCAATGTCATCCTCGGGATCGCCGACCACCCGGCTGCGGTCCACGTCCAGCACGCAGGCCAGACTGCTGCCTGGCGGTGTGGCGGTGGGCGAGGGCGTGGCAATCGCGCCGGTCGGGCCTTCGGTTTCCACGCCGGCGCGCAGCGTTTCCTCCACCCGTTCGTCGATCTCGGCGAAGGCCGGGCGCGACACCCAGGCGATGACCGCACCCACCAGCGCCACCAGCGCCGTAGCCCCGGCGATGGATCGCATGCGCATGTCGCCCTTCAGATGGCTCCAGATAGCCGCCGCCCCGGCAGCCAGCGCTATGATGAACAGCAGCAGGGCGAGCGCCAATCCGTTGGACCGCGCGTCCATGACTTCATAAGTGATGGCCCGGCGCGCCTCGGCGGTCTGCTGCGCGAGCGCCTCCGCCTCGCGCTCCGCGCGCTCGGCCTCCAGATCGGCGCGTGCTTCGGCGCGGGCGATCTCTTCTGCTTCAAGGTCCGCCAGGCTGCGGCAGGGCAGCGAATTGAGGCGAGGTTGCACGTCGTTGGCGCGCAGAAACGGCAGCAGTTCGCGCGTGCTGATGGCGAAGAAGAACTCCGCGTCCGACCCGGCGCTTTCGGTGCCGAAGGAGTTGACGCCGACCACGCGCCCGCAATCGTCCAGCAGCGGGCCGCCCGAATTGCCGCGCGCGATGGGTGCGGTGTGGAGGATCGTGTCGAATTCGCGGCTCGGCCGGCGTCCCGACAGAAAGCCGGTCGCCATCACCGGCGGCTGCGCGCGGAAGATGTCCGCCTGTTCCAGCCCCTGCGCGCGGTCCACGTTGAGCGGATAGCCGACTGCCGTCACCGATCCGCTCTGCGCCGGGTTGCCGGCTATGGTGAGCGGCGGCAGGCCCAGCGGCTCGGTAAGTTCCAGCAGGGCAAGGTCGTTGCGCGGGCTGACCGACACCAGCCGCGCGTAGACGGCCTGCTGGCCCTCTGCCGGCACGACGCCGATCGACAGCCGCTCGTCCTCGATCGCCTCTGACACGACGTGGGCATTGGTGATGATCCTTTCGCCCCCTACGGCGAAGCCGGTGCCGTGAGAGACGGGAAAGATTTCCTCCCCGTCCTGGCCGATGATGATCACGCGCACCACGCCGCGCGCTGCCGCCTCTATATCGGCCGAATCGGCATGGGCCGGGGTTGCAGCCGCCATCACGGCGGCAAGCAACAGGGCGAAAACGGCGAGGATGCGTTGCATTGCCGCGCACATCTATACCACCCTGCATTGACCGCAAGCTTCGGGATGCGCACCCTCGACTGAGATGGCATATCTCCGGTCATGAACAGGATAGATGAAACCACCGCGCTGAGCGACGAGGATCGCTGGCAGATCGCGCTTGCGAAAGACCGTCGTTTCGACGGGGTGTTCGTGACCGGCGTGCATTCCACCGGCATCTATTGCCGCCCAAGCTGCCCGGCGCGTGCGCCCAAGCGCGAGAACGTGCGCTTCTATGCCTCGCCGCTGCAAGCCGAGGCGGCGGGCCTGCGGGCCTGCAAGCGATGTGCGCCCGACCAGCAAAGCCGCGAGGAGACGGCCATCCTTCGCGCCCTGGAGGTGCTGCGCGATGCCGACGGACCGGTTTCACTGGAGAGGCTTGGCGCGGCGACCGACTATTCGCCCACTCACTTGCAGCGCGTGTTCACGCGCGCGGTGGGCATGTCGCCTGCTGCCTATTCGAGGGCGCTGCGGCGCGAGCGGGCGGGAAAGGCCCTCTCGCGGGAAAGCCGGGTGACCGACGCCATCTACGAGGCAGGCTATTCGGCCCCCTCACGATTCTACGATGACATGAAGGACCGATTGGGCATGAGCGCGAAGGATCGCCGCGATGGCGGGAGGGGCAGGGTCATTCACTATGCCGTGATCGAGACGACCGTGGGCTCGATGCTGGTCGGGGCTACCGACCGGGGCGTATGCTGCCTGGCTTTCGGCGAAGGTGAAGCGGAACTGCGCGCGCGCTTTCCGAAGGCCGAGATCGTGGCTGCCGGGCCTGAGTTCAGGGCACTGTTCGAGAAGGTGGCAGGCGCGGTGGAAAGGCCCGGCACCGGGCAGGACATCCCGCTGGACGTACAGGGCACCGCCTTCCAGCAGCGCGTCTGGGAAGAGCTCCGCCGCATTCCCGCGGGCGAGACGCGCAGCTACGGCGAACTGGCCACGGCGCTCGGCAATCCCAAGGCCAGCCGCGCGGTGGGCGGGGCCAACGGCGCGAACCATGTCGCGGTGCTGATCCCCTGCCACCGCGTGATCGCGGCGGACGGCGGACTGGGCGGATACGCCTATGGCACCGAGATCAAGGCAGAACTGCTGCGGCGCGAAGGCGGGGAACGGACCGGGGACTAGGCCGACACCCTAGTCCTCCGGTTCCCAGTCGATCAGTTCGTCGATCATGGTGAGCGCGGCGTCCCTGTCGCCTTCGTTGATCTCGGCCATGATGTCGTCGAGGCCGGGCGGGCCGTCCTCGGTGTCGTCCTCGTCCCGCTGACCCTGGTTGTGACCACGGAAGGCGATCGGCTGGAGAACCGCCTTGGCGTCGCTCAGGCGATCTTCGAAGATCAGCTGGCGCGAAAGAAAGACCCGATAGCTCGGATCGCTGCCAGCGGTGTCGAAGGCCTGCTCCAGGGCGATGATCGCGTTTTCGGGCACTTCCATCCCGGCGGCGAGGTAGCTGTAGTAATAGGCGATGCGGGAGCGCGGGTCGTGCTCGTCGATGGCGAGGGCGTCGGCGGCATGGCGGACGGCACGTTCCTGCCAGGCGGGATCATCCTCCGCACGTTCGGACGCGACCCAGCTGGCGACCAGCGGGCCCATGATGGCGTTACCGTCGACCTCCTTGAGGCGTTCGGCCGTCGCCAGCGCGTCATCGTAGTCCTCGGCATAATAGAGAGCACGCGCCAGCAGGGCGAGGGCATGGGGATCGCTCGGCAGGGGATCGCCCGCCTTGCGGCGAATGTCCCCGGCAATTCCACGGGCCTCGTCCTTGTCGACACCGCGGCGCAGTTCCATTTCCTCGCGGATCAGGTCCTCCTCGATGGCCGTGAGACGGCGGATCTGCGGCTGCGGCTCCACATAGCCGGGGGTCGTCACGTCATAGCCGGGGAAGGCACCGTCGCGATACTGGCGCAGTTCGCGGTCGATCTGGTCGAGGTCGCCGAAGATGCGGCGCGCGGCGGTCAGGCTGTCTTCCCCTTCGCCGATGGCGACGAGGTATTCGTTGAGCTGCGCCAGGCGCGTGGGATCGAAATTGAGATAGTGGGCCAGCAGCCAGCCGGTGCCGTAGAACTGGTAACCCTCGTAGCCTGCAAGCTCGTGCTCCTGGTCCAGCATGTCCTCGAGCGGGAACTGGCGCAGCTGGAAGATCTGTGCCGCGCGGTACTGCGGCGGATCGCCCACGTGGAAGGTACCGTCGTCGTTGAAACGGATCGTCGCCAGCAGCTCTGCATAGCCTTCCACGTACCAGGCGGGATAGGCGGCGGGGAAATGCTGCATCATGAAGTAGTGGACGTATTCGTGCTGCAGAACGCTGACCGCATCGAGGCGCGCGACGCGGTTGCGGCTGCGATCCACGTCGACCACCGTCATCGAGCGGCGACGTTCCTCGCGCGCCGGACTGAAGGCCACCGAATCGCCGGCGCGGGGGATGTAGAATCCGGCCACGCCCGATGCGCCGGCCATGCGCCCGATGTCGCCGACATCGCCGAAGCGATAGACCGTCAGCTTGGTGGCGTCGGTCGGCTGCTCCTCGCCGATCGGCATGTTCTGGAGGTAGCGCAGCGCCATGTCGAACCGTTCGAGCTCGGCTGCGAAGCGGCGGACCTCTTCCTCCCCATCCTCCGAGATGATGACGAAATTGTTGGTTTCTGCCCGGTACCACTCGGCATGAGCCGGAGTCGCAACGAACAGTGCGGCGAAAGCCGCGATCAAAAGCCGCATGATAGTCCCCAGAAAGCGAATGTGATTCGTTCGGACGCCAGCTTAGCGGCGGTAATTTCGAATGAAACCTGAACTTTGGCGCAGTCCTCGGGTCATTCCCGGCGTGCCCATCCCCTGGTCGCCGATCCCAGTGAATCGAGGAACGTCTCCGCGCTGTCGAGGTAGGCCTTCTGCTTGTCCTCGCCCATCCGGTCCCAGGTGGAATAGATGCGCCCGATGCGATGGTTGCTTTCCAGCATGTCGCGGTGGCGATGCATGAAATGCCAGTAGAGCGGGTTGAACGGACAGGCATCCTCCCCGGTCTTCTTGCTGACCGAATAGCGGCATTCCTTGCAGTAGTCGGACATCTTGTTGATGTAGTTCCCGCTCGCCGCATAGGGCTTCGATGCCAGCTTGCCGCCGTCCGCATAGAGGATCATCGCAGAGACGTTGGGCAGCTCCACCCATTCGTAGGCATCGGCGTAGACGACAAGATACCAGTCCTGCACCTCCCGCGGATCGATGCCCGCCAGCAGGGCAAAGTTGCCGAGCACCATCAGCCGCTGGATATGGTGGGCATGGGCGTTGTCGCGGGTGGAGCGCACGCAATCGGCGATGCAGCGCATGTCGGTCTCGCCGGTCCAGTAGAATTCCGGCAGGGCGCGCTGCGCGTTCAGCGCGTTGCGGCTCTGCAGGTCAGGCATGAAATACCAGTAGAACCCGCGCACGTATTCGCGCCAGCCGATCAGCTGGCGAATGAATCCCTCGACGCTGTTGAGCGGGGCCTTGCCGTCGCGATAGGCCTTCTCTGCGCGCCGACACAGTTCCAGCGGATCGAGCAGGCCCAGGTTGATGCTGGTGGACAGCATCGAATGATACAGATCGTCCTCTCCGTGCACCATCGCATCCTGGTAGGGGCCGAACTTCTCGATCCGCTCGGCAAAGAAGCGGTCTGCGGCCTCTTCGGCCTCTTCGCGGGT
Source organism: Aurantiacibacter hainanensis (assembly GCF_036321025.1). Taxonomy (NCBI): domain Bacteria; kingdom Pseudomonadati; phylum Pseudomonadota; class Alphaproteobacteria; order Sphingomonadales; family Erythrobacteraceae; genus Aurantiacibacter; species Aurantiacibacter hainanensis. The sequence continues at coordinate 212,157 of NZ_JAZAPB010000001.1, read as the reverse complement.
TACGGGCCACTCGAAGTTGCCGAGATTGCCGAAATGATCGCCGAAGCGGTCCTCGACCAGTGCGATCACCTCGCGGGTCATCTCGTCGGGTTCGAACTTGGCCCGTTCCGGCGGGTCCATGTCGTCGTCGGGGCTTTCGCGGTTCTGCTTGTCGAGGTTCCAGTCGCCGCCTTCGGGCTTGTCGCCATCCATGAGCAGGCCGGTCTTGCGGCGCATCTCGCGGTAGAAGTATTCCATCCGCAGCGTGTCGCGGCCTTCCGCCCAATCGCGGAATTCGGAAAGGCTGGCGATAAAGCGATCGTCGGGCAGGATTTCCACCTCGCAATCGAACTTGTCGGGCCATTCCTCGATGGCCTGCTGCACCCGCCACTCGCCTGCCTCCACCACGTGGATGGCGCGGGGATCGTGGCGCTCCACCGCGCGCGCCACCTCTCCGGTAAAGCTGCCCGCGTTATCCTCGTCGTCGAGGCGGATGTAATCGACCTGCCACCCGGCGTCGCGCAGGTCGGCGGCAAAGTGACGCATGGCGGAAAAGATCAGGGCGATCTTCTGCTTGTGGTGGCGGACGTAGGTCGCCTCGTCCCACACCTCCATCATCAGGATGACGGTATCGTCCTTGATGCGCCCCCTGATGGAGGCAAGATCGCGCGTCAGCTGATCGCCGAGTATCGGAACAAGGACGGGATTGGCCATGCAAGGCGAACCGGGCGATTGGCCAGGAGTTCCGCGAACTATTCTTCGGGCAGCAGGGCCCCGGTGTGGAAACTGATGGTGACTTCGGTGCCGTCCTTGCCCGTTTCCACGCTCAGCTTGCCCTCGAGCCGGTCGACCAGCTCGCGCACGATGCGCGCGCCCAGACTGCCGTCGTTGGGCCAGTCGACCCCCTCGGGTATTCCCTTGCCGTTATCCGACACCTGCAGACATACCGTCTCGCCGTCGTCCACGTGCCACAACCGCACGTCCACCTTGCCGTCGCGGCCCGCCTCGAAAGCGTGTTGCAGGGCATTGGTGAGCAGTTCGGAAACCAGCAGGCCCATCTGCGAGGCGGAATCGACCGATGCGCGCAGTTCGTCCGTTTCCAGGTTCATGCGCACCTCGCGGTGTCCGTCCAGCATGTTGAGGGCGCTGCAAACGCGCGAGATATAGGCGCCGAGCGCCACGGTATCGGCCGCCGTCGAGCCGGGACGCGAGAATTCGTCGTACAGCAGGTTCAGCGCCTCGACCCGGTTGGCCAGCACCTTCAGCGAGCTGCCGGTATCGGTGGACTTCTTCGATTCCATGCGGATGAGCGAAAGCAGCAGCGCAAGGTGGTTCTTCACCCGGTGCTGCACCTCGCGCAATTGCTCGTCCAGCTTGGCGGCACGCGCGGCGATCGTGCGGTCTTTCGGCTGTTCGGACTGGATGCCGAGGAAATGCGTGATCTCGCCATCCTGCTTCAGGGGCGAAAGCAGCAGGCGGTTGATGAATTCCTCTCCCGTGGAGCGGTAATTCAGGATGTCCACGGTGACCTCTCGGCCCTGTTCCAGCGCCTCGCGGATGTCGCGGCGATCGCTATCGTTGGTCTTGGGGCCCTGCAGGAACCGGCAGTTGCGCCCGATCACGGCATCGCGATTGTAGCCCGTGACGCGTTCGAACGCGCTGTTCACGTAGATCAGCGGCATGTCTTCCAGCTGCGCATCGGCGATGACCAGCGAAAACGGCAGGTCCTCCATGGTCTCGCGCGAGATGCCCACGGGGAACGGGGGCGGATTGCCAGGATCGATTGCCGGGTTTTGCTTCTCGTCGCTGATCGACTTGGTCATCTGTTCGTAATTCCTGCAAGTTTCCGCCCTGCTATCGCCCTTCGCCAACCTGCGCAAGATTGATGCCCGGCTCCAGTGTATGCCCGTCAGACGAAGCTGTAGGGGTCGATATCCACGCCAATACGAACGCCCGGCGGATGATCCAGTTTCGACAGCCAGAGCCGGATGACCTGCTGGAGCTCGGCGCTCCTCCTCGCATTGAGCAGCAGGCGATAGCGATAGCGCCCGCGCAGCAGCGCCATCGGGGCTGGGGCGGGGCCCAGCACCTGCACATCGTCCACCCGCGGGCGCGTATCGCCCAGCCGCTGCGCCGCCTCGCGCGCTTCCTTCTCGTCCTCGCTGGATACGATGATCGCGGCCCAGCGGCCAAAGGGCGGGGCACCGGCGTAGCGGCGCGCCTCCGTCTCGGCCTCGTAGAACGCATCGCGGTCGCCTGCCTCCAGCGCGGCGATGACGGGCGCCTCGGGATGCCGCGTCTGGATCAGCACTTCGCCCGGCTTCGCCCCGCGTCCGGCGCGGCCTGCCACCTGCGCCACCTGCTGATAGGTGCGCTCGGCGGCGCGCAGGTCGCCGCCCTCCAGGCCAAGGTCGGCGTCGATCACCCCCACCAGCGTCAGTTCGGGGAAGTGGAAGCCCTTGGTCACCAGCTGCGTGCCCACGATCACGTCGATGGCTTTCGCTTCCGCCATGGCGACGAATTCGGCGGCCTTCTCGGGTGAATTCAGGGTGTCCGAGGTCACTACTGCCACGCGCGCCTCGGGCAGCAGTTCGGCCACCTCGTCGGCGATCCGTTCCACGCCGGGGCCGCAGGCGACAAGGCAATCGGGCTCGCCGCATTCGGGGCATTTCTCCGGCGGCGCGGTTTCGTGTCCGCAGTGGTGACATGCCAGGCGCTTACTGAGGCGATGCTCGACAAGCCACGCGCTGCAATTCGGACACTGGAAGCGAAAGCCGCAATGACGGCACAGCGTCAGCGGAGCATAGCCCCGGCGGTTGAGGAACAGCAGCGATTGCTCGCCTTTCTCCATCCGGTCGAACAGGGCCCGGCGCAGCGGGGGCGCGATCCATGCGCCGCTGCCGGGCTTTTCCTCGGTCAGGTCCACCAGCTGTATGTCGGGCATTTGCGCCCCGCCAAAGCGGCTCGGCAACACCAGCTTCTCATAGGTTCCGCTGTCGGCCATGTGCAGGCTTTCCAGCGCCGGCGTGGCGCTGGCGAGGATAACCGGCACGCTTTCGAAACGGGCGCGCATCACGGCCACGTCGCGGGCGTTGTAGCGCACGCCGTCGTCCTGCTTGAAACTGATCTCGTGCGCCTCGTCCACGACGATCAGGCCCAGCCTGGCATAGGGCAGGAACAGCGCCGAGCGCGCGCCCACCACCACCTGCGCTTCCCCGCTGGCGATGGCGCGCCAGGCGCGGCGGCGCTCGGTGCTCTTCAGCGAGGAATGCCAGACGACCGGCGCGGCTCCGAAGCGTTCCTCGAACCGCGAGAGGAAGGCCTCGGTCAGGGCGATTTCGGGCAGCATCACCAGCACCTGCCGGTCGGCGGCGATCGCCGCGCCGATGGCTTCGAAATAGGTTTCGGTCTTGCCCGATCCCGTCACGCCGTCGAGCAGGATCGGGGCGAACTCGTGCGCTTCCACCGCCGCGACCAGCCGGTCCGCCACTTTCCGCTGATCGTTCGAGAGGTCGGGCAGGTGATGATCGGCGCTGGCGCGCGGGTAGGGGCGGTCGACGTCCACCTCCACCGGCTCCAGCACGCCCTGATTCACCAGGCCCCGCAGCACGCCTTCGGATACGCCTGAGAGGCCGGACAGTTCGCGGATCGTCGCCTGCTCGCCCTCCAGCGCCTCAATCGCCTGCTGGCGCTGCGGCGTCATGCGTTCGGGCGCGCCGCCGGTCAGCCGGTATTCGGTCATCGTCGCCGCCCCGCGCAGCGCGCCGCCGCTGGCGATCACCATGCGCGCCACGGCAGCCATGGGAGCGACGTAGTAGTCGGCGGTCCATTCGATCAGGCGGCGCAGTTCGGCGCGGATGGGCGGAACGTCGAGAACCGCCAGCAGGCCCCGCAGTTTTTCCTCGGGCACCGGATTGGTCGGCAAGCGTTCATCTTCCCACACTATGCCCGTGACTTGTCTCGGTCCGAGCGGCGCGACGACGACGGAGCCGTGTTCTACCGCCATGCCTTCCGGCACGCGGTAGTCCAGCGGGCCGAGCGCGGCGTTCATGACCAGGAGGCGGGCGCGGGTTGCAGGCATCGCTCGCCATATGGGCAATGCCCATGCCTGCGGGCAAGAAGAGGAAAGACCTTATGACCGAATTCGCCGCTTCGCCGACCAGTCGCCGTGCCTTCATCGGCGGCGCTCTCGCTTCGGGCACGCTGCTGCTGCCCGGCTGCCAGAGCATGGGAAGCTGGAGCCTGACCGATGCCATCCGGCAATTGCTCTATCTCTCCAGCGAACGCGCCTTCGCGCGGCTGACCGCGCCCGGCGGCTTCTGGGACGAGCAGGTGGCTGCCCTGGGCCTGGCGGACATGATCGGTTCGCGCGGCGGCGTGCTCTCCAGCATCCTCACCTCCACCCTGTTCAAGAACCGGCTGGAGGACGCCTTTGCCGATGTCGCCATCGAAGGGGCCGCGCGTGCCGCACCGATCGTGGCCGACGCCGTGCGCGTCATCGGCATCAGCAACGCGCTGGCGCTGGTGAACGGTGGACCGACGGCGGCCTCGCAATTCCTGCGCGGCAGCATGGGCACCACGCTGGTGGAGGCCATGGTGCCCGAACTGGGCGATGCCCTGCGCGTGGCGAACGAACCGCTGGTGGCCGAACTGCTCGCGGGACTTACCGGCGTCGACGTGGGCGGCGTCGCACGCAATCTCGCCACCACGGTGGACAACGCCATCTGGACCGAAATGGGCGTGGAGGAAGCGGAGATCCGCCGCAATCCCCGCGCCACCAACGATCCGCTGCTGATCGGCGTGTTCGGCGGTGCCAACGCACTATAAGGTCTTGCGCAAGCCGGGGCGCAGTCTTTAGGCAGCGCGCGAGAACGCTGCAGATGTCCGACGAATCCCCTCTCGACAGGTTCAAGAACGCGCTGACCGGCGCGGCGCGGGCGATTGCGCGCGATCCGGAGGCGGATATCGGGTGGACGGCGGACCAGCCGAGCGAAACCGGAAAGTCCGCCCGCGTGCCCATGCCGGGGCGCGACGTCTCGCCCGAACAGGCCCGCGAGGCGCGCGGCTTTGCCGACAGTTTCGCGCTGCGCCTGCGCCATCACAGCGGCGCCCTGCACGCGAAGAAGCGCCCCGACGATGCAGAGGCGCGCGCCTGTTACGATGCCATCGAACGCGCCCGGTACGAGGCCATCGGCGAGACCGAATACGCCGGCATGCGCTCTAACATGGAAGCCATGGTGGAAAGGCGCGTGGCGAGCGATCCCATCAGCCGGGCCGAGACGGCCGAGGACGTGCCGTTGCACACCGCGCTGGGCCTGATGCTGCGCGAACAGCTGACCGGCCAGCCGATCCCCGCCTCCGCCCGCGAGGGCGTGGAAATGGTGCGCGAATACGTGGAAAGCCGCACCGGCGACGATTTCGAGCAGTTGCGCGATGCCCTGCACGACCAGTCGGCCTTCCAGAAGCTGGGCCTCGACATGCTGCGCCATCTCGACATGGTGCCGATGGAGCCGGAGGACCTCGACGGGTTCGACGACGACGACGAATCCGAGGACGGCCAGGACGAGACCGAGACCGACAGCGAGGACGAGGACGGCGCCGACCAGTCCGACCAGCCGGAGACCCGCGCCGAAGGGGCCGAAGGCGAGGAAGGCGAGGGCGAGGAGCAGGACGAGGCCACCGGCGACGAAAACCTGGCCGAAGGCGATCCGGGCGACGACGGCGAGGAATTCCAGCTGCCCCAGCGCAAGAATGCGCCCTGGCAGGACATTCCCAATACCTTCGATTACCAGGCCTTCACCACCAGCTTCGACGAAGTGGTCGAGGCCACCGAACTGTGCGATTTCGAGGAACTGGACCGGCTTCGTGCCTACCTCGACAGCCAGTTGGCGGGCCTTGCCGGCGTGGTGACGCGGCTGGCCAACCGCCTGCAGCGCCGCCTGATGGCGCAGCAGAACCGCAGCTGGGATTTCGACCAGGAGGAAGGCCTGCTGGACGCCGCCCGCCTGGCGCGCGTGGTCATAAGTCCCGGCCAGTCGCTCAGCTACAAGGTGGAGCAGGAGCAGGACTTCAAGGATACCGTCGTCACGCTGCTGATCGACAATTCCGGCTCCATGCGTGGCCGTCCCATCTCCATCGCGGCGATCAGCGCCGATATCCTTGCGCGCACGCTGGAACGCTGCGGGGTGAAGGTGGAAATCCTGGGTTTCACCACCCGCGCCTGGAAAGGCGGGCAGAGCCGCGAGAAGTGGCTGGCCGACGGACGCCCGGAGAATCCGGGCCGTCTGAACGACATCCGCCACATCATCTACAAGAAGGCCGACGAGCCCATGCGCCGCGCGCGCCGCTCGCTCGGCCTGATGATGCGCGAGGGCCTGCTGAAGGAAAACATCGACGGCGAGGCGCTGCTATGGGCGCACGAACGCCTGCTGGCCCGCCCGGAAGAGCGCCGCATCCTGATGGTTATATCCGACGGCGCGCCGGTGGACGATTCCACCCTGTCCGTGAACTCCGCGGGCTATCTCGAAGCGCACCTGCGCAAGGTGATCGAGTGGATCGAGAAGGTGTCCCCCGTCCAGCTGGTCGCCATCGGCATCGGCCATGACGTGACGCGCTATTACAAGAAGGCGGTGACGATCATGGACGCCGAGCAGCTTGGCGGCACGATCATCGAACAGCTGGCCGCCTTGTTCGATATGGAGTGATCGAAAGGGTCGCTCTCTGGCGCCTGCCAAAGCCCATGAAATGAAGCGGGCCGACGAGGCGGGCAGGCTTGCGGGAAAGATCGAGGGTGTCGGTGCGTTCACCCACTCATGAAGAAACTCCTCGCTTTCGTCCTCCTCATCGGTCTCGTTATCGGCGGCTGGTACTTCGCCTCTCCATGGCTGGCCATGAAGGGCCTCGCCGATGCGGCGGCGGCCAACGATACCGCCGAACTGGAGGAGCGGGTCGACTTTCCCGCCTTGCGCGCCTCTGCCAGTGAGCAGATCAGCGAGGCCACCCGGCGGCGGCGAGGGCAGGGCGGCGTGGTCGACCAGATCGGCGGCGCGCTTGCCGAGCGGCTTGGTCGCGCGGCGGTGGAGCGGGCGCTGACGCCCGAAATGGTCGGCAATCTGGTGGTGAGCGGCAGCTTTGCCGCAGGCCTGTTGCCCGAACGGCTGCGCGGACAGGAAATCGAGTGGGACGTGGAACGGCAGGGGCTGGGGAGCTTCCGCGCCGTCGGCACCTTCGAGGATGGGACCGGCGGCCCCATCCTGCTGTTCGCCCGCGACGGGCTGGGCTGGAAGCTGACCGGGTTCGAACTGCCCTAGCAGCCATGTCCTACAGGCTGGCAGGCAGGCAATCCCCTTCGCATGTCCAGCCGCCCGCATTTTCGGGGCACCATGCCCGCCTGCAAAGGCGGCCAATCGCGAGGCGGTCTTTTCGCTTCAGGACAGTGTTCCATGTGTTCCACATTAGCGAGCACACGCTTGTCCCCCGCTGCCGCCCGCTATAAGCGAACCGCGCAATGGCTGACCTGAAACTGTTCAACTCCCTCACGCGGCAGATAGAGCCGTTCGTGCCCGTCCACGAAGGCGAGGCGCGCGTCTACACCTGCGGGCCGACGGTCTATAATTACCCGCACATAGGCAACATGCGCGCCTATGTCTTTGCCGACGTTCTGGGCCGGACGCTGAGCTGGAAGGGCTACAGGCTTACCCACGTCATCAACATCACCGATGTCGGCCACCTGACCGACGATGCCGACGCGGGCGAGGACAAGCTGGAAAAGGCCGCGGCGGAACGCGCGCAATCGATCTGGGATATCGCCCGGCACTATACCGAGGCCTACTGGCAGGACGTGAAGGCGCTCAACATCCGCCAGCCGGCGCACTGGTCCGTGGCGACGGATTACATCGAGGAGATGCTGGAATTCGCGAAGAGCATCGCGGACAAGCACTGCTACGAGCTCGACAGCGGCCTCTACTTCGACGTTTCGACCGTCGAGGATTACGGACGCCTTGCCCGCGCCGTGACGGAGGAAGGCGAAGGCCGGATCGAAACCGTCGAAGGCAAGCGCAACGCGGCCGACTTCGCCATCTGGCGCAAGACACCCGCGGGCGAGAAACGGCAGATGGAATGGGACAGCCCGTGGGGCCGCGGCGCGCCCGGCTGGCACCTGGAATGCTCCGTCATGGGCGAAAAGCTGCTCGGCTTCCCGTTCGATATCCATACCGGCGGCATCGACCACCGCGAAATCCACCATCCCAACGAGATCGCGCAGAACCAGGCCTTCTGCGGCTGCGGCGGCCTGTCGGATGCCGCGAACAGCGGCGCGCGCATGTGGATGCACAACAACTTCCTGGTCGAGCGATCGGGCAAGATGAGCAAGAGTTCGGGCGAATTCCTGCGGCTGCAACTGCTGATCGACAAGGGCTACCACCCGCTCGCCTACCGCATGATGTGCCTGCAGGCGCACTACCGCAGCGAGCTGGAATTCAGCTGGGAAGGGCTGGAAGCGGCGCTGACGCGGCTGAAGCGGATGGTAATGCAGGCGGAGAGGCAGAAGGATGCCGAGGCCGGAACACCGGATCATCCCAGGTTCGCTCCGCTGCTCGAAAAGTTCGATGCTGCCATCAGCGACGACCTCAACACCGCCATTGCTCTCACCGCGCTGGAGGATGCCCTGGCGGTGAAGAAGGTGGACGCCGGGATCAAGCGCGCCGTCGTGGAAACGATGGACGCGGTCCTCGGCCTTGGCCTGATGGAGCTTTCTCGCGAGGACCTTCGCATTCGCCCGAAGTCTGCCGAAATCACCGAAGGCGAGATCGAGGAGGCGCTTGCCCGCCGCAAGGCCGCCCGTGCGGAAAAGGACTTTGCCACGTCCGATGCCTTGCGCGATGAGCTTGCGGCGAAAGGCGTGGAAGTGATGGACGGCGATCCGCTGGGCTGGGAATGGGCGCTTTGACCCGCGCCGTTCTTCCGGAATGGGCGCGTGAGGGGATCGAGCCGCACCTGCCCGACTGGATCGATGCCGCCTGGTGGAGCGACGAGGACGAATTGCTCGACCTGGCCCCCGGCGCGCAGATCGGCTGGTTCGACATGCACGTGAAGCCACCGGCACTTGCGGCCATCGACAGGGCGCAGGGCCTGGAATGGCTGTGCAGCGCCTATGCGGGCGTGGACTGGATGCCGCTTGCCGAACTCAAGCGGCGCGGCGTCGTGCTGTCTTGCGGTGCGGGTCTGGCATCTAACCAGGTGGCGGAATTCGCCGTGATGTCGATGCTGGCGGCGGCGCGCGGATATCGCGACATCGTGCGCGCGCAGGATCGCCGCGAATGGCTCGGCTGGCCGCCCTCCATGCGGGAGATGGATGGCAGCCGGGCGCTTATCCTTGGCTACGGGTCGATCGGCCAGGCGATTGCCCGGATGCTGGGCGGTTTCGGCGTGGACTGCGTCCCCGTTCGCAGCAGGTCGGGCAAGGGCGTGCTCGGCCCCGACGATTGGCGCGCGCAATTGGGCAGCTTCGACTGGGTGATCCTCTCCTTGCCGCATACGCCGGATACGGCGGGCATGTTCGGCGCCGACGAATTCGCGGCGATGAAGGACGATGCCTGGTTCGTGAATTACGGGCGCGCCGAGGTCGTCGACCAGGATGCTCTCGTTTCTGAACTGGAGGCAGGGAGCATAGGCGGTGCAATCCTCGACCTGACGGAGCCTGAGCCCTTGCCGCCCGACCACAAGCTGTGGTCGCTGGACAATGCGCATGTCACCATGCACCTTTCCGGCATCCCCAACGCTGCCAGCCGGGCTCGCGCGGCGAAGCGGTTCCTGGCCAACTGCGAGAAGTTCCGCGCCGGAGAGGTGCTGGAGGGCCAGGTGGACCTCGATCGAGGATACTAGCGACCTCAAGAACGCGGATCGAGGAACTGAGCAGCAAGCTTTGAGTCGAGCAGTCAGGAGGCCCGAATGCCAGAACTCAAGGACGTCTATCCGCTCTACCTCAACAACAAGGCGGAGCAGCCGAATACCGATCTCGAGGTCACCGACAAGTTTACCGGCGAGGTGGCGTTCCGCACCGCGCTGGCCACGCCAGACGTCATCGAGGAAGCTATCGCCGGCACAGTCCGGGCGACCGAACCGATGGCGCGAATGGCCAGCTTCGAACGGCAGGCGGTCCTGCAACATTGCGTGGAACGGTTTCGCGAACGCTACGACGAACTGGCCTATTCGCTTTGCGTCGAGGCGGGCAAGCCGATCAACGATGCCGAGGGCGAAGTCGACCGCCTGATCGACACCTTTAAGATCGCCGCAGAGGAATCGACGCGCAACTACGGCGAGGTCCAGCCGCTCGACATCTCGGCGCGGGCCAAGGGCTACATGGGGATGTGGAAGCGGGTGCCGATCGGTCCCTGCAGCTTCATCTCCCCGTTCAACTTCCCGCTGAATCTCGCCGCCCACAAGATCGCTCCCGCGATCGCCGTGGGATGTCCGTTCGTCATGAAGCCCGCCAGCAAGACGCCGCTAGGTGCGCTGATAATGGGCGAGATTCTGGCCGAAACCGATCTTCCCGAAGGCGCCTTCTCCATCCTCCCGGCCAGCCGCGACGGGGCAGACCTGTTCACCACCGACGACCGGCTCAAGCTCCTCAGTTTCACGGGCTCGCCCGAGGTGGGCTGGGACCTCAAGTCGAAGGCCGGCAAGAAGCCCGTGATCCTGGAACTGGGCGGCAATGCAGCGGTGGTTGTCGACAAGGATGCCGACCTTGACCACGCGCTGGAGCGGATCATCATCGGTGCCTTCTACCAGTCCGGCCAGAGCTGCATCGGCGTGCAGCGCATCATCATCCACGAAAGCATCTACGACGAGTTCAAGGCGATGCTGGTGGACAAGACCAGGTCGCTTGTCGCGGGCGATCCCAAGGATCGCGACACGTTTATCGGCCCGATGATATCCGAGAAGGAAGCGAGCCGCCTGAAGGGCTGGATCGACGAGGCGGTGGACGCCGGGGCAAAGCTGCTGTGCGGTGGCGGGCTGGACGGTGCCATGCTCGAAGCGACGCTGCTGGAAGACGTGCCTCGCGATTGCGACGCCAACCGGGAGGAGGCCTTCGGCCCGCTCGCGAACCTTTCCAGGTTCTCGGATTTCTACGAGGCGCTGGACCGCGTGAACGACAGCAGGTTCGGTCTCCAGGCGGGCATCTTCACCAACGATTTCCAGCAGGTGCTGGATGCCTGGGATATCCTCGAAGTCGGCGGCGTGGTGGTAAACGACGTGTCCAGCTACCGGGTCGACAACATGCCCTATGGCGGGGTGAAGGATTCCGGTCTCGGCCGCGAAGGCATCCGCTTTGCCATGAAGGACATGACCGAGATCCGGAACCTGATAATCAGGCGGACTTAATTGCCCGTGGGATCAGCCCTCTTCCAGCAACAGGATTTCGCACGTGATCGAAAGACGCGGGGGTTCCACCGTGCTTTCCACTTCCACGACTGCAGCATCGGCGACCAGGTGGCCGCGGATGGCGAACTCGTGCTCGGGGAGAAAGGCGATGAAGCATTCGCCAGCATCGACGGCCTCGCTTCCTGAAAACACCATCTCCACCCGGTGCCGCGTGCCGGCGAAGGTGATGCTGGCCCAGCTCTTTTCCGAATGACTGACGATACGTCCCTTGTCCTCGCCCAGCGCCACCAGCGCGGCGGCGAGCAGTTCGCGCGGGCCCCGCGGCGCGCGGCGGCGAGCGGGAGGAGGGGTGAACGGTTCAGAACGCATTGGTCGTCTCCCGGTATTTGTTCATGAAATGTTCCACCCGTTTTTCCGTTTCGGGTCGCGGCATGCGCCCATTGCGCAAGTCGAGCACGAATCGCGGATCGCGCGTGGCGAGGCGACCGAACTTGGTGGGCGGCATGCGCGTGTGGCGCAGAAATACTTCGATCTTGCGGATGAGCATGGTGCGAACCCCTCTTCCAATTTTCCCGTGTTGAACGAGCCACTTGTGCGACTCGATGGGCTAGCTCTTGCCGCCGAAATCCTACTTGTCTAGGAAAAATACATCGTGTAGGAGGATTTCGCGTTGCAGCATAGGAAGGTCATCGATGGACCCGCGTGAGAGACTGGCAGAGCTGGCAAAGGAACGGGGCACAAGCCTCGCTTCCCTCTCGCGCATGCTATCCCGTAATCCTACGTATCTTCAGCAATATATCACGAAGGGCAGCCCCAAGAAGCTGGAGGAGGAAGACCGCCGCGTCCTGTCGAAGTTCCTTGGCGTGGATCAATCGCAGCTGGGTGGCCCCAAGGAAAATTCCTATGATTCGCGTGAGAGGCGGGACTGGATCGAAGTCCCGCGGCTGGATGTCGATGCTTCCGCCGGGCCGGGCGCGGCAGGGGCCGAGGAAAAGGTGTTCGATGCCTTCCGCTTCTCCCGCCGCTGGCTGGCGGAGCAGGGGCTGGACGGCGCCAGCCTCTCCGCCATCCGCGTAGTGGGAGATTCGATGGAGCCGCTGCTGCGCGAAGGCGACGAGGTTCTGGTCGACTGCCGCGATCAACCGTTCCGCGACGGTGTGCACGTGGTGCGGCTGGACGAACTGCTGCTGGTAAAGCGCGTCGCCAGCAAGGGCGGGGGCCGCTTCTCGCTGCTCAGCCAGAACCTGGCCTATCCGCCTATCGACGTGAGCGCCGACGAGTTCGACATCATCGGGCGCGTCGTGTGGAAAAGCGGGCGAGTGTGAGTTCAGCGACCGCTACTGGGTAAAATCCGGACCTCCCTCTGTTCGCAATCTAGTATAGCTTTGCAGTCCGTCCGCCATTCACAGGCAAGGAAGCTCCGTTCACGAAACTTGCCTGAGACGACAACAACCACGCAATCGCATCTGCAATCTCCTCGGCCTCTCCCAGCCGGTTCATCGCAGAATGATGCTCGACTATATTCGCCATCAATTCCGGCTCGCTCTCGACGTAGGGATCGACCATTTCCGAATGGCAATAGCCCGGACAGATGGCGTTTATTCTCAAGCCGCTCTGCCCGTAATCGATCGCTGCGCTCTCAGTTAAGCCGATCACGCCGAATTTTGCCGCGGAATAACCGGCGTGACCAATTTCGCTTCCGATCAAGCCATAAACCGATGATACGTTGACTATCGAGCCGGTTCCGTTTGCCAGGAGGGCCGGGATTTCGGCTTTCATGCAGCGCCAGACAGAGGTGAGATTCACGGCAATCATTTCGTGCCAGTCCTCATCGGTAATGTCGGCAGCAGGCGTCATCACGGAGTTGGATATTCCTGCGTTGTTGACCGCACCGTCGAGCTTACCGAAATGCTCGACCGTCCTTGCGACCATCGCATCAACTTCATCGGCAAGCTTCACATCAGTGCGCACGAAGAGAGCTGCCCCGCCGCTCTGCTCGATTTCGCGTACTAATCCATCGCCGCGATCTTGCCTGCGCCCCGCCAGAGAGACCCTTGCCCCCAAGGAAGCAAGTTTGCGAGCGGTGGCCGCTCCAAGGCCAGAGGTCGCCCCCGCGACCAGAAAAACCTTTCCGCTCAAGTCGATCATCTACCCTCTCCCCTGAATTCGGACATTTCTTCACCTACTCGCTAACTCGGTCCCAGGCTGCGGCGAGTGCGCCCCCCTCGACCAGCATCCCAACGCCACTCGTCGGACAGGTGGCTAGGTTAGAAGTCTGCATTAGGGTCGCTGGAACTCCGCTTCGTCCGGACATCCGGGCGCGCGCCGGTAGCTTTCCCGTTGGAAAGCAAGCGGGGAGGCCTAGTCCCAGCCGGCCTGTTTCATCGCGAAGCCGTCGTTCCAGATCTTCGTCATGTGGGCGACGCGCTCGCCGTCGAAGTCGATGACATAGCAATATTCCGTCGCCACGGCCTTGCCCGTCGGCGGCACGGGACCGCCTTCGCCAGTGTGGGTCGCGTGAAAGGTGGCGGCGGCGCAGATCTTTCCGCGATCCTCGTCCACCCCGAAGGCGATCATCTCGTATCGCATGTCTGGCAGCGGCTCCAGCATGTGGGCCATCGCGTCGGTATAGGCTTCCAGTGTCTCGGTTTCGCCGAACAGGTCTGTCTGGGAGGAGAAGGTGGCGTCGGGGTCGCACCACTGGCTGCACACCTGCCATCCCTTTCCGGTTTCGCAGGCATCGAAGAAATCGAGCGCGGTCTGTTTCATCGTCATCGGACAAATTCTCCCCCGGCGCGACCCGATGGGGGAACATGTCCGGAAAGGTGGCCGCGGTCCAGCGAAAGGCGACGGACTCTTGTAAGCGAGTGTCCTAGGCCAGCTTCAACTTGAACCCTGTGTGCGTGGGGCGGAATCCAAGACGTTCGTAGAACCGATGCGCCGCCTCGCGCTGGCGGTCGCTGGTGAGTTGCACGACGCCGCAACCGCGATCGCGGCAGCGCTCTATCGCCCAGCGCATCATTGCTTCGCCCGTGCCCTGTCCGCGAACATCCTTTGCCACGCGCACGCTCTCGATCTGCCCCCGCCATGCACCCTGGCGGGAGACGCCGGGCAGGTAGCTCAGGTGGAAGCTGGCGACCGGCGCGCCTTCGCTCTCCACGATCCACAGTTCATGGTTGGGATCGGCGGCGATTGCGCGAATCGCCTCGCGCTGCTGCGCATCGTTGTCAGGGGGGATGCCGTCACGACGAGCCGCCACCTCGTCCTGTCCGATCAGCGCGTCGAGGAAGGTCAGATCGGCTTCGGTAGCCTCTCGGTAGGTCAGTGCAGGCATCGGTTCCCTCTACGCTTGCAAGCCGCTCCCGTCACCGCCACTTAGCGGGACATGACGCAAGAAGCCCCGATCCGCGCCGCCATCGTGCCCGTCACGCCGTTCCAGCAGAACTGTTCGCTGGTGTGGTGTTCGAAAACCATGCGCGGCGCCCTGGTCGATCCCGGCGGAGACCTCGACAAGCTGAAGGACGCCGTGTCGCGCGCGGGCGTGACGCTGGAGAAGATCCTGCTCACCCACGGCCATGCCGATCATTGCGGGCAGGCGGGCATGCTGGCGAAGGAGCTGGACCTGCCCATAGAAGGTCCGCACGAGGACGACCGGTTCTGGATCAGCCGGCTGGAGGACGATGCGCCGCGCTTCCAGATGCATTGCGAGGTGTTCGAACCCACGCGCTGGCTGAAGGACGGCGATACGGTGACGGTGGGCGAAGCCACGCTGGAAGTGATCCACTGCCCGGGCCACACCCCGGGCCACGTGGTGTTCTTCCATCGCCCGACCAATTTCGCCTTCGTCGGCGACGTGCTGTTCCAGGGCAGCATCGGGCGTACCGATTTTCCCATGGGCAATCACCAGGACCTGCTCGACGCGATCACGCAGAAGCTCTGGCCGCTGGGCGACAACGTCACATTCGTTCCGGGGCACGGGCCCACCAGCACCTTCGGTCAGGAACGGCAGACCAATCCCTACGTGTCCGATGCCGCAATGGCGCGTGGCTGAATTTCGGGGCTAGACAATCCGAAAGGCGACGAGGGCGGCCCAGCCGCTCCAGAACGCCAGCAGGATGAACGTCACGCCGATGCCGATCTGGCGGGTTTTCGCCGGATGGTCCGCCTGCATCCCCAGCGGATGCAGCAGCCGCGCGGCGAAATAGGCTAGCGCGGTCAGTCCCAGCAGCCAGCCGTCCTGGTCGGTCAGGTCCAGCAGCAGGATCAGCAGCAGGGCAAAGGGCGTGTATTCGACGAAATTCGCCTGTGCGCGCATGTGGCGTTGCAGGGCCACGTCGCCACCGTCTCCATGCAGTACCTGGCCGCCGATGCGCGCCCTGCCGCAGCGCACCGCCAGCCACAGATTGATGGCCGTCGCCAGCACCACGCTGATAAGGCTGATGTGCAGATCTGCCATTGATTGTCTTCTCCCCAGGTCCCATTTCCTCGCTAGAGCGGGCAGGGCGTGCTTGCAACCGAGGTTGCATGTGGGCGAGAAATCGCTATAGCGCGCGCCTTCGCCGCATCCTCGACAGGACTGCTCCGGCGCGCTTGCGCAGCGGACAGGCTTGGCCTAGGGCGGCTCCGACGCAGTTTTTGAACGAATTCAAGGAACAGGTGCCGCATGGCTGTCCCTAAGAGAAAAGTATCGCCGCATCGCCGGGGCAATCGCCGGTCGCATGATTCGCTGAAGGTGGAAGCCTTCCACGAATGCTCCAACTGTGGCGAGCTTAAGCGCCCGCACATGCTTTGCAACGCCTGTGGCCACTACAATGGCCGTCAGGTCATCGAGCCCAAGGGCCTGTAAAGTCCCCACCGGACAAAGGAGGTCGCGCGCATGAGCCTGCCCCGTATCGCGGTCGATGCGATGGGCGGGGATCATGGCGTGCGCGTGATGGTGCACGGCGCTGCCCTGGCGCGGCGCCAGCATGACAAGTTCAAGTTCCTGCTGGTGGGTGACGAGGAGCGCATCAAGCGCGCCCTCGACGATCACCCCGGCATGCGCGAAGCATCCGAAATCCTGCATTGTGACGACGTGGTCTCGGGCGAGGAAAAGCCCAGCCGCGCGCTGCGCCGTGCCAAGACGACGAGCATGGGCCTGGCTATCCAGGCGGTGAAGAGCGGCGACTGCGGCGCTGCCGTCAGCGCGGGCAACACCGGCGCACTGATGGCCATGAGCAAGCTGGCGCTGCGCACGATGCCGGGCATAGACCGCCCGGCGCTTGCCGCCCTGCTGCCAACGCTGGAAGAGCATGACGTGATCATGCTCGACCTTGGTGCCAACACCGACTGCGACGCGCGCAACCTTGTGCAGTTCGCGATCATGGGCGCCGCCTATTCGCGCATCGTGAACAAGGGCCGCACCCCGCGCGTGCGGCTGCTGAACATCGGCACCGAAAGCACCAAGGGCACGGACGATCTCCAGCGCGCCGCCAGGCTGCTGCAGGAAGCTACCGATCTCGACATGGAATTCGACGGCTACGTCGAGGCCGACAAGATCAACCGCGGGCAAGTGGATGTCGTGGTGACCGACGGTTTTTCGGGCAACATCGCGCTCAAGGCGATCGAGGGGTCGGCACGCTTCGTCACCGACCTGCTGAAGGCCGCGTTCACCAGTTCGCTGCGCTCGAAGATCGGCTTCCTCGTCTCGCGCCCTGCGACCGAGCTGCTGAGGCATCACCTCGATCCCAACAACCACAACGGCGGCGTTTTCCTGGGCCTGAACGGCGTGATCGTGAAGTCGCACGGCAGCGCCAATGCGCAAGGCGTCGCCAATGCCGTGGCGGTGACGGCGCGGCTGCTGGAAGACGACCTGACCCACCGCATCGCCGCCGATCTTGCGAAGATGGGCGAAGAGTCCCTCAGCGGCAACGCTTCTGCGCCGGTAGAGCCGGCGGAAAGCAAGTGATCCGCTCCGTCCTCCTGGGAACGGGCTCGGCGCTGCCGAGAAACTGCGTCAGCAACGAAGAGCTGGCGCAGCGCGTCGACACAAGCGACGAATGGATCCGCGAGCGCACGGGCATCACCCAGCGCTATATCGCGGGCGAGGGCGAGACGACGGGCTCGCTGGCCACGCAGGCGGCCCAGGCGGCTCTGGACGATGCCGGCCTGGCCATTAGCGACATAGACCTGATCGTGCTGGCCACGGCCACGCCCGACAACACCTTTCCCGCCACCGCCACGCAGGTGCAGCACCGGCTGGGTGGCAAGGGGTTCCCTGCCTTCGACGTGGCGGCGGTCTGTTCCGGCTTCCTTTATGCGCTCAGCACCGCGGACGCGATGCTGCGATCGGGCATGGCCAAGCGCGCCATCGTGATCGGCTCGGAAACCTTCAGCCGCATCCTCGACTGGGAAGATCGTACCACCTGCGTGCTGTTCGGTGACGGCGCGGGCGCCTTCGTGATCGAGGCGCAGGACGTTGCCGAAGGCGGCGCAGGCGTGATCGCATCGCGCCTCCATGCCGAGGGCGAACATGGCGAGATGCTCTATGTCGACGGCGGCCCCTCGAGCACGGGCGAGGTCGGCAAGTTGCGCATGAAGGGGCGGGAAGTGTTCCGCCACGCCGTCAACAACCTCTCCAGCGTTCTGGGCGAAGTGCTCGACGATGCCGGCTGCAAGCCCGCCGATATCGACTGGATCGTGCCCCACCAGGCCAACTTCCGCATCCTGGATGCAACGGCCCGCAAGCTTGGCCTGCCGATGGAAAAAGTGGTGGTGACGGTGGACCGCCACGCCAATACTTCTGCCGCATCTGTACCGCTCGCCTACGACGTGGCGAAGAAGGATGGCCGCATCAAGCCGGGCGATCTGGTGATGCTGGAAGCGATGGGCGGCGGCTTCACCTGGGGTGCCAGCCTGCTGCGCGCATAGGATTTTTCCCCGATCGGACTGCACGTAACCTTGCGTAAACCCGGTTCTTCCTACATAATTGTTAATTGGGTCGTCTGATTATAGGAGTGGGAACGCATGAACGTAATGCGATCCGTAGGGACGCTGACACGCGCTGACCTGGCAGAGACGATCAATCACAAGATGGGATTGTCTCGCGCAGAGAGCCTCGAACTTGTCGAAGCGATCCTTGCCAAGATGTGCGACGCGATGTCCGATGGGGAAAACGTCAAGATTTCCGGTTTCGGCAGCTTCGTGCTGCGCGACAAGAAGGAACGTATCGGCCGTAACCCGAAAACGGGTGTCGAGGTTCCGATCACGCCGCGCCGCGTGATGACCTTTCGCGCCAGCCAGAAGCTGAAAGAGCGCATCGCGCAGGGATAACGGGCTGGCCGGATAATGAACGGACAGTCCTCTCCGATGGCGCGATTTGACGACGGCAAGGCGCCCGACGCCATGCGTACGATCGGGGAAGTGTCCGCTGCCTTCGGCATCAAGCCGCACGTGCTGCGATACTGGGAACAGCAGTTTCCCATGCTCCAGCCGCTGAAGCGCAGCGGCGGGCGCCGCCTTTATCGGGCCGAAGATATCGCCCTGATCGAGCGGATCGACAAGCTCGTGAACCGGCAGGGCTATACCCTGAAGGGCGCAAACAAGGCGCTGGTGGAGGGGGTGAACGCTGTAGGCGAAACCGATTCCGAATTTCCCTCCGCGGAGCCCCGGCACGAAGCGGCGACATCCGAAGTGCTGGTGCGCCTCTATTCCATCCGCAATCGCCTTGCCGCCGCGCTGGCGGACTGATCGCCCGGTGAAACGCCAGGCTGCGCGGTAGGCGTCAGCCGACGCGCTGCGGGCCCAGTTCCGGATCGAGATCGCGCGGACGGGCGAAATGCACGATGCGACCGCAGCCGGGTTCGATATCACGCCAGCTGTCGATATCGAGTTCGAGCACGGCAAAGGCCGCGGTCGGATATTTCTGCAGCACTTCGCGAAACAGCTCGTCCTCCGCATCGGGGGCGACGAGTTCCAGCGCAACTTCCTGCAATCCGGGATTGTGCCCCAGCAGGAGCACGGCATCGGCGGAATCGTCGAACGCCGAGAGCAGCTGGATGAGGGTGCCGGCATCGGCAAGATAGGCCGATTCCTCGAACTGCACCGGAAGGTCCAGCCCGCTCGCCTCCAGCGTCAGCTTCACCCGTTCCGCCGGGCTGGCCAGCGCCTTGTCCCAGGTGCCGCCCTGTTCCCGGATATGATCGCCCATCAGCCGCGCGCCCTTGCGACCGCGCGCGTTCAGGCCGCGATCGAAATCGCGCAGGCTCATGTCGTCCCAGTCGGACTTGGCATGGCGCAGCAGGCCCAGGCGTTTCACTTGCGCGCGTCCTCTTGCAATGCGGCGGTGCTGCAGGAAACACCCGCAGCCACGCGTTGTAAAGCCTCGTCCAGCGTCAACCGCGTGACCGGCACGCCCGGCGGGAAGGCGGTGAGCAGGCGCGATGGGAAAGCGGGCGACAGCACCACGAAATGGCCGCTGTCCTCACGGCTGCGAATCAGCCGTCCGAAGGCCTGCGCCAGTCGGCCGCGAATGATCTGGTCATCGTAGGCATTGCCGCCGCCTGCGGTTCGCCGCGCGCGATGCAGAATGCTGGGCTTGGGCCACGGAACCTGTTCCATCACCACGCAGCGCAGCGAATGGCCGGGCACGTCCACGCCGTCGCGCAAGGCATCGGTGCCCAGCAGGCTGGCGCGCGGATCGTCGCGAAAGATATCCACCAGCGTTCCGGTATCGATCGGATCGACATGCTGGGCGTAGAGGGGCAGGCCCTCGCGCGCCAGCCGGTCGGCGATGCGACCGTGAACGGCGCGCAGGCGGCGGATCGCGGTGAACAGGCCCAGCACGCCGCCTCCGCTCGCCTCGATCAGGCGCGCATAGGCTCCGGCAAGACCGGCCAGATCGCCCTTCTTCACATCAGTGACGATTAGCACTTCGGCACGGGCGGCATAGTCGAACGGGCTCATAGCGTCGGCCAGGCGCGGCTGCACCTCGATGTGGCTCGCCCCCGAACGGCCGATGGCTGCGGGCCAGTCCGGTCCGTCCTCGCCGCGGTCGGTGAGAGTGGCGCTGGTCAGCATGACGCCGTGCGAGGGTTCCAGCACGACGCGCGCAAACGGCTTCATCGGGTCGAGGAAGCGGCGGTGCAGGCCGATATCGAACTCGCGGGTGTCGTTGCGCTCCACGCTCAGCCAGTCCACGAACTCGGGATCGGCCGGTCCGCCAAGGCGGTGCAGCAGCGCCTCCCATGCGGCGAGCGTGTCGATGCGCCAGGCGAGCGAGAAGCGCGCACCCTCGATCCGCGCGCGGCCCTGGCCGTCCAGCCAGTCTGGCGCATCCTCCAGCATGGCTTCCAGCCGCACGCCCAGCTTGATCAGCGGCGTGCGGATTTCGGTGAGTGCCTGCGCTGCCGCCTGCGCGCGCTCGATGAAGTCGCCGTCCAACCCTGCGGCCTCGGTCTCGATCCCGTAACCGGCATCCAGCGCGCCGCTTTCGTCGCGCGCATAGGTGACGGCGCGCACTGCGGCGAGCAGCGTTTCGACCGGGCCGGACGGCTGATTTTCCGCCAGCCTTCCGAGCCATCCCTCGCCGGGAAGAGCGTGTGCCGCCTCGCACGCGGCGTCGATCGCCGCGCCGCCCGCCTCGTCGTAGCTGGCGACATCGGCCAACCGCGCGGCCAGCCCGCGGCGGCGTCCCTTCGATCCGCGTTCCGGCCCCAGTATCCAGCGCTTCAGCTCGATCACTTCCTGCCCGGTGAGCGCGGCGGCGAATGTTGAATCGGCGGCGTCGAAGACATGGTGCCCCTCGTCGAACACGATGCGCGTTGGGCGCTGGGCATGGTCGCGCCCACGTGCAGCGTTCACCATCACCAGCGCGTGGTTGGCGATCACCAGGTCGGCCTGCGCGCTTGCGCGGGCGGCGCGTTCGATGAAGCATTTGCGGTAATGCGGGCAGCCCGCATAGATGCACTCACCGCGCTGGTCAGTCAGCGACTTGATCGCGCGCTGACGGAACAGCGTGCCCAACCAGCCCGGCAGGTCGCCGCCGATCATGTCGCCATCCTGGCTGTATGCGGCCCATCGCGCCACCAGTTGCGCCAGCACCGCCGCGCGCCCGCCGAACCCGCCCTGCAAGGCGTCTTCCAGATTGAGCAGGCACAGGTAGTTTTCGCGCCCCTTGCGTACCACCACGGGGCGCGTGCCGTCCGTGCGCCGGTCGGGCCAGGCGCGCGCCGCCTCGGTTCGCAGCTGGCGTTGCAGGTTCTTGGTGTAGGTGGACACCCATACCGTGCCGCCAGACGCCTCTGCCCACAGCGAGGCCGGGGCCAGGTAGCCCAGCGTCTTGCCGATCCCGGTTCCGGCCTGCGCCAGGAGCACGTGCGGCTTGTCGCGGCGTTCCCTCGGGGCGAATATGTTGCCGACTTCGCCGGCATAGGCGCGCTGCCCCTCGCGACGCTCCGCCCCTTCGCCGGTGAGGCGTTCAAGCTGGCCCTGGATGGCATTCTCGTCCAGCGCCACTTGCGCCGGCTGCGGGCGTTCTGAACTTTCCTCCCATTCGGGCAGGCGGGAAAACAGCCACTTTTCCGCGCGTTCGGGCCTGGCGACGTGGGGCGCGAGAACCTGCGCCCACGGCCAGCGGAGGCGGGAGAGCGACTGCAGCGAGGCCCAGGCCCCTTCGCGCGCCTTCCAGTCTTCCCGCTCGCAGGTCTCCAGCAGCACGCCCGCGGCTTGCCGCAGCAGTGTGGGCACCTGCGCGCCGTCCTCGGGCTCCGGGAGGTCCAGCGCGTGGGCCAGGCCCTTGGGCGTGGGCACGCAGAACACGGCCGGATGGACGAAGGCGAACAGTTCGAGGAGGTCGAGCCCCGATAGATCGGGGTAGCCCAGCCGCGTGGCCACCAGGGGGGCGTTCAGGATCAGGTGCGGAGTGTCGGCGGCGGCCATCACCGCCTCGCCTTTCGACGCGCCGCGAACCGTTCCGTCGCCGCCGCACAGCCAGCTTCCGGCGTGGCTGGCGTGCAGAGCGGGCAATGGCACCTGCTGGGCGGGGCGGTCGGTCTCGGCCATCACCGGCCACTATCGCGGATGAGAACACAATGTAAACAAAGGAGAGCGCCGCGGCAGTGAACGGTTCACCTTTTGGCGTCGTTGATCGCAATCGTCTCTCGGCTGACCGCGTCCCGCGGCCTTCGGAGATTTCCGGCGAGAATGTTCATCTGCGGGCAACGTGAAAGGGTTCTATGGCGGCTGTCGCCATGGTCCTAATCTCGCATGTTTCCCGTCTGGCGGCGCTATCGCTGTTGGGGCTCCCCGCCGCTGCGCTCGCGCAGCAGGCAGAGCCCGACCCGGCCCCCACCGCGCAACCGGACAGCGTAGAGACGCTTGAAGGCGTTCCCGAAGGCTTCAGCCTTCAACCCCGCGAGGCAGCGCCGGCTGGCAATCGTTTCGAACCGATGGTTCAACCGGTGCCGCAGCCATCGCCGACTGCCTCCCAATCTCGCTCGCAGCCCGCCATTACCGTGCCGGACGTGAGGAGCGAAACGGAGGCTGCGGTGCCCCGGCTTACGGTGCCCGCACAGCCGCAACGATCCCCGCAGCGCGAGAGCCGGGTCCAGCAAGCTGCACCGGCCTCCGAAGTGCGGGATGCCCCGGATACTCCGGTCGAGCCCGATGCGGGCACCGAACCGGCTGGCCTTCCTGTCGCTGATGCGCCCATGCAAGAGACAGTGCCGGTTCCTGCGCCCTCGAGCGCCGATGTCGGGGTTTCCGAGGCGCAGGTTTCCGATGGCGGCGCCTCGGGCTTCGGATGGATGCTCTGGATACTCGGCGGTATCCTGCTTGCCGCGATTGCCGCAGCAATTCTGGCTTGGCTTCGGCGCCGGCAGGGTCCGGCGTTCGTCGTCGAGAAGATCGAGCCCTATCGCATGCCGGTGCCTGAACCTGCGAAGACCGAGCCGGCCATTGCTCGCGAGCCCGCCGGGGCCGATCCGGTGACGCCGGCTTCCACGAACCCAGGCGCCGCGCAAGGCCCGGTGAGTGGCGGAGGTTTCGTGACCAGCCGCCTGACGGTGCCCAGCGGCCAGCCCCGGCAAGCTGAGCCACCGGCACCTGCTCCTGCCCCTGCGCCCAACGTGGCGACAGCCACAGGGAACAGGCGCTTCGTCTCTGCGGACGGGCGTATCGTTACCTCGTTTTCCCCTTCGCGCGGCGGCTAACTGCGCGGCACGCAGCTCCAGCTGGCAGGATCGTTGGGATCGCCAGCGCCATCGTAGCGGGCCGTCGTGGGCCATGCGCAGTGCGGCCGCACGAGATCGCTGTCCGCCTTGCGACCGATCAGCCGCTGCGGCGCGTCGCCGGTTTCCAGCCATTCCTCCATCGCACCCAGGTAGTCGACCTGATCGGCGCCCGGGCCGCCCGCGCAGTGGCCCATGCCGGGCATGGTGAAGTAGCGGAACTGGTCCGACGCCTCCGGATTCTGGCTTGTCACCGCCTGCGCGTAGTCCGCCGACAGTACCGGGCTGGGGCCGGCATCGTTCATGCCGTGCCACAGCATCAGGCGTCCACCGCGCTCGAAGAAGGCGGAGAGGTCGGTCTCGTCAGCCTCGTACATGTCGGCGAAATCGGAATTGCGCACGGTGAGGTAGTTGGCGTCGGAGAAGTTGTCCCAGTCCACGTCGCGTGCGCCGAAGATCACCGGCTGCAGGCCCATCAGGCCGCCGCCGCGCGTGGGATCGGCGCTCTGCCCGCTGCCGTCGGCACGGTTGAAGAAGCCCCACGAGGCCTCTCCACCCCGCATCATCGGGTGCATGGCCCAGCTGCCGTCTGACGCGCGCCGACCGTTGTAGAGCGCGTTCAGCGCATCGACCTGTTGCGAGCTGATGCAGCCCTCGCTTTCACCGGGCGAGCATTGCAGCGCGCGCGGCTGCCAGGTGCAGGCCATCGGATCGTTGATCAGTCCGTCCTCCAGCCCGTCGTTCGCGTCGCAGGCGGCCAGCGCCGCGTTCTCCACCAGTTGAAGGTCTTCCATGGAGAAGGCCGCGCCGGGCTCGGCAAAGGTCTGGTTGCGGAACACCGCGCTGGTCTGCACCTGCAGGGTATAGACGGGCGCGCCGACGATCACGGCGTCGTAATCGGCCGGATAGCGCTGAGCTTCCATCAGGCCCACGCGCCCGCCGGTCGAGCAGCCTGAATAGACCGCCGTGTCGTGGTCGCGTCCATAGAAGCGCGAGGCAACCTGCTTGCCGACCTCGGTCATGGTGTGGATGGCGCGGTGACTGAAATCGGCGGCTTGGATGGGATTGATCACCCATTCGTTGCCCCAGGGATTGGTGCTGGTGTGACCTGCGTTGGTCTGCATCGTTGCATAGCCCTTCAGCAGTCCGTCGCGCGCAGTCATCAGCGAGGTATTGCCCAGCCATGCCCCGCCGCCGATGCCTAGCACATCGCCGTTCCAGTCTTCCGGCAGGCGATAGACCACCCCGATGTTTGACCCTTCGACGGGATGCAGGGTCGCGGTGACTTCGCAATAGGATGGCAGGCCGTCCGCCGCCGGGACCCAGAGGGTCGACAGGGGCAGGTCTCCCGGCTCCTCGGTGGCGAGGAATTCGCACTGGTTCGCCGATAGAGCGGCACCGCGCGTGCCATCGGGATCGCTGGTCCCTCCCGTCGTGCAGGCGGCGAGAAGGGCGATGGTGGCAAGGCCGGTGGTCGTGTGAAAACGCATGGGTGTCTCCGGTACTCAGACGAGGGTGAGGCGAGTGATGGTCCAGTTGCCGCCGCTGCGGGCGAATTCGGCTTCGAGGCGACGCTCCGCACGGGAAGAGGCGCTGCCCTGGCCCTGGAAGCGGGCCATCTTTTCCACGGTGGAATCGCCGTCGAAATCGGTCAGCAGGTCGACCCGCGCGCGCGATTGCCAAGCGGCCGAGCGGCCATCCCCGGCAAAGGCCAGTTGCGGATCGCGGCTGGCATCCTCGCCAATGGCGCAGACCTGCGGATCGATGCGGATCGCGCCAGCACTGGCGACGAACTCGCTGCAATTCCCGCTGCCGTTGAAGCGGCGCACGAAATTCCTGACCAGCTCGCCAAGCGCGCGCTCGTCCTCCATGCGGGCAAGGCGTGCGGCGCTGTCGTCTCCCGCCAGCGCGGCGGCGGGTGCCAGCGCGGCGACGGGGGCGGCGGCAAGAGCGCCGAACTTCAAAGCTTCGCGGCGGGTCGTCATACCGAATGTCCTCCCGGCTTGTCGGATAGGTAGGGCAGGGCGCCCCCGATGTGCCCGGCATGGCGGGCATAGGCGCCCACGGGGCCCATGGAGAGACCCTCTTCCCCCATGTGGTAGCTGATCCCGCTGTCGTGCATCGTGCGCATGTTGATGAGGATGGTGCCCAGCGTTCCGTTGCAGGCTTCCTCCTGCCAGCGCACGAAGTACAGCTCGTCGCGGATCTTCACGAAGTCGCCGCTGCCGCTCCATTCAGAGCCGCCGTGTTGGCTGGGCGTGAAAATGATCCAGCTGACGGTGTTGGGGCTGGAGTAGAGGTGCATGGACGTGAGGCCGGGGGAATAGGACCAGGTGAATGCCCGGCCCAGCAGATCCAGCGTGCGTTCGTGCCGGTCTTCGCCCGGATCGGGAATGCCTTCGCCTTCCAGCTTGCCGAACCACGTTTCAGCGCCGGCCTCGTTGGCGAAATAGGGCGTGTTCAGATAGCCGCGAAAGGCGCTGGCCTTGCCGGTTTCGAGATCGGCGACCACGATGTGTCCGTCGTAGTCGGGCTTCCCTTCGAGGTAGTGGCCGAAGATGAACACGCCGGGCATGTTCTGCCAGGCGTTGTAGCGCGCCGTCGTCCAGCCGCCGCCGTTCTCTCGCCATTGCAGTTCGTCGGCCGAGGTGAAGCGGTATTCCATGCGCGGCCCGTTATCGTAGCGGACGGCGAAGGTCCTGCCCGCCAGGCCGTCGCTGGGCGGAAGGCCGTGCCCCGCCATGGGGCTGGCGCGTTCGAATACCTTGGCCCCGTGCGCTGCCATGGCCTCGCGAACTTCGGCCTCCGTCATGGTGTCCCAGCTGCGCAAGGGGCGGTAGATCCGGCGTTCGCCCTTGGCGGCATCCTCGAACGCCAGCGGATCGCCGGAAACGTCGCCAAAGGTCTGGAACCGGGCGAGCTGGCCGAGCCATTCCCCGTTGCCCCGGAACATGTAGTATTCCAGCTCGTCGAGCCCGTTGAACCCCAGTCGCAGGCCAACCTGCTCCAGCCGGTTCGCATCCATCACGTACATGTGCCAGAGCCCGGAAAACTCGGCCTCGGTGCGAGTGTAGAGGTAGAGGTCCTCGGTCAGCTTGATGTAATCGGACGGGGCGGAGTAGCCGCGACCTTCCTCCAGCCGGTCAAGCTCCACCCAATGCGAGAATGCGGAGCTGGGATAGTAGTCGACCGTGCGGTTGCCGGTATCCTCCGCCCACATGCACGCCCGGCCCTCGCACCTGGCGGTGGGGGCGTGCAGTTCGGCCTGCGGGGCACCGGCGCCTGTATCGATGTAGCCGTGCCAAAGTTCACGATTGACCTCGCGGGCCACGGGGGCAGGCCCGTTGCCGAACCACAGTTCGAACAGCGTGGCACGGTTGTCGTGACGATCCCACGCCAGTGCATAGGCCCGCGGTTCGCGGGGCAGCATCATGGTGACGAGGGTCACATGGTCGAGCGTCAGCGCGCCGTAGGCGGTTTCCGCGCCGCCTACTTCCACCCGCCGCTCGGGGCTGAAATTGAAATCGAGCGAAGGGCCGTTTTCGCTGCGAAAGCGCAGGGTTTCGCCGGCAAGATCGTCTGATGGAGACAGGCTTTGCGGCCCGGCCAGCGCCGGAGCGGTAAGGCGCCTCGATACCTCGGCAAGCGATAGATCGGTGTATCCGTACCGGAACAGCGGAATGTCCGGATAGGCAGCCCTCGCGGCATCCTGGCGCGTTGCCACAGCCATCTCTCCCCTTTGTTATTGCGGGAAGGATGCCACAGGCTGCGCGCCGCGCCAATCGCTTTCGTTGACTTAGTCCGCGGTTTTCTCGGCGGAAACCTGTTCGATCCGCAGGGGCTCTGCGAAATAGTTCGTCTGGATGGGGAAGGGGATGTCGATACCCGCGGCGTCGAGGCCCTTCTTGATCGCCTTGATCGCCTCGCTCTTGGTCTGGCGCAGGTCGCGCGCCGCGGACTGGGCATACCACTGCACCAGGAAATCGATCGAACTGCCGCCGAATTCCTGCGCGTAGACGATGATGGGGCGGTCCTCGACGATGGCGTCCACCGTCAGCATCGCATCCATGATCGCCTGCTGCGCCACTTCCAGGTCGGTATCGTAGGACACGCCTACCACGACCTCGTTGCGGCGAACGGTGTCGTCGGTCAGGATCTGCACCGCGTTCTTGAACAGCATCGAATTGGGCATGATCGTCAGCTCGTTGGAGAGCTGTCGCACATAGGTTTCGCGCAGGGTGATCTTCTCTACCTTGCCCAGCACACCTTCGACCTCGATCAGGTCACCGATGCGCATCTTTTCCCGAAGCATGATCAGCACGCCGGCAAGGAAATTCTCGAAGATGTCCTGGAAGGCAAAGCCGATGGCGAGGGCGCCGATACCCAGGCCGGCGATCAGGCCGGCCGGCGTGAAGCCGGGGATCGCCACGACCAGCGCCAGGATGATGCCGGCAATCCAGATCGACAGGCGCACCACGGTTTCGACAAGCTGCCGCAAATCCTCGCGCATGTTGGACTTGGCAGTGGCCTTGTTGGCGATGCGGATGGCGAACTTCGCCACGATCCACGTCAGCAGCAGGACCAGAATGGCGATGGCCAGATTGGGCAGCACGGCGATGAAGCCCTGCCACATGCCCATGATCTGGGTCCTCAGGATTTCGACATAATTCAAGAACGGCCCCCGATACGGCTTATCATTTGTTGTTGAACGCGGGCTCTACAGCGAGGTTCCGGTTCCGGTTGCACTTGCGAAAAGGCTGGTCTTGCGCCTAAGCGCGGCCTGTATGTTCAGCACCGATCTCGTCGAAGCCGCCCGCACGTCCAAGGCCTGGCCCTTTCAGGAGGCGCAGCGCCTAGCAAAGCGATACCCGCAGGGTAAACCCGGCGGAAAGCCCGTGCTTTTCGAAACCGGCTACGGCCCCAGCGGCCTGCCGCACATCGGCACCTTCCAGGAAGTGCTGCGCACGACGCTGGTCCGCAAGGCCTACGAAATCGTCGGCGCGGCAGACGACGGCACTCCCGCGCCGACGCGGCTCGTCGCCTTCTCGGACGACATGGACGGCCTGCGCAAGGTGCCCGACAACGTGCCGAACAAGGCCCTGCTGGAAGAAAACCTGCACAAGCCGCTGAGCCGCATTCCCGATCCTTTCGAGAAGTACGAGAGCTTCGCCGCGCACAACAACGCGATGCTGCGCGAATTCCTCGACCGGTTCGGCTTCGAATACGAATTCATCGCCGCATCCAGTCAGTACAATACCGGCGCGTTCGACGATGCGCTGCGCGGGGTGCTGCGCAACAACCAGGCGATTCTCGACATCATGTTGCCCACGCTGCGCGCGGAGCGTGCGGCGACCTATTCGCCGATCATGCCGATTTCGCCCAAGACGGGCCACGTGCTGCAGGTGCCGGTGGAAGTGGTCGATGCCGACGAAGGCATCGTGCGCTTTACCGACTCGGATGGCGAGGTGATCGAGCAGAGCGCGCTTGGCGGAATGGCGAAGCTGCAGTGGAAGGTCGATTTCGCCATGCGCTGGGTGGCGCTGGGCGTCGATTACGAGATGTACGGCAAGGACCTGACCGACACCGGCGTTCAGTCCGGCAAGATTGCCCAGGTGCTGGGCGGTCGCAAGCCGGAAGGGCTGATCTACGAACTGTTCCTGGATGCCAATGGCGAGAAGATTTCCAAGTCCAAGGGCAACGGCCTGACGATCGAGGAATGGCTGACCTACGGTTCTGAAGAGAGCCTCGGCTTCTACATTTTCCCGAACCCCAAGAGCGCCAAGCAGCTGCACGTGGGCGTCATCCCGCGCGCGGTGGACGACTACTGGCAGTTCCGCGAGCGTATTCCCGAACAGGATATCGAGAAGCAGCTGGGCAACCCTGCATGGAACCTGCTGCGGGTGAAGGATGCCAGCGGTTCGCAGCCCCCCGTCGGATCGGGCGACAGCCTGCCGGTCACCTACGGCCTGCTCCTCAACCTCGTGGGCGTGCTGGGCGCGGCGGCGACGCACGACCAGGTGTGGTCCTACCTCGGCAACTACATGCACGACATGGATCCGGACGACCATCCGGACCTGGCCCGACTGGTGGACAAGGCGCTGGCCTACAACCGCGACTTTATCGCCCCCACGCTGGTGAAGCGTGCGCCCCAGCCGAACGAGGCGGCGGCGCTGCGCGAGCTTGATGCCCGGCTGGCCAAGGTCGACCCGGAAACGGCGGCGGAGGATCTGCAGACCATCGTCTATGAGGTCGGCAAGATGGAGCGGTTCGAATTCGAATCCCTGCGCGACTGGTTCAAGGCGCAGTACGAGACGCTTCTGGGGTCATCCCAGGGGCCGCGCATGGGCAGCTTCATCGCGCTTTACGGCGTGGATAACACCCGCAAGCTGATTGCCGAGGCGCTGGCTCGCTAGAGCTCTCCGCCTAGTTCCACTGCCGGGTGCGATACCACTTGGTGATGATGTACTTCGCCCCGGCCTGAACCGGCCGGCCGGCGTGGATCGTCTTGGGGTTGGTCAGCCCGTCGCGCTGCGCATTGTTCCAGATCAGCAGCACGCCGGGCTTGGGCTCCAGCGAAATGCCCAGATCCGGAAAATCCGTGGTGCCGCCGGCTTCCACCTCGTTGAGGAAGACCATGGTCGTGAAGCTGCGTTGCCCGCCGCGGCTCATCTCGAATTCCCAGTAGCTGGTGTTCGGATGGAACCAGTCGTGGTGCGGCTGGAATTCCTGCCCCGGCATGTATCGCTGGCCCTGGATCGTCTCGCCAAAGCTCGGGTCCATGCCCAGCAGGTCGTCGATCCGCCGGCCGATCTTCTTCACGAAGGGATCGCAAGGATCGACATCGCCCGAATAGCTGGTGCGATAGCCTGATTCGTATTCCAGATCGAACACCTTGCTGGGCTTTGCCGTCGCGTCGATCAGCTCCATCATCTTCGCGCATTCGGGGGGCGACATGAAATCGCCCACCGCGAACAGTTCCACCTCCTCGCTGGGCACGGTGTAGACCTGCGGATTGGCCGCAAGCCGTTCGCGCACCTGGCGGCCAAGGGTCTGCAACCGCGCCTGGTCCGCGTTGGGGGGGAACTTGCTCTTCGTTTCGCCAGCCATGGTGCCCATGCTTTTCCATTGCTTTGCGCCGGAGGCAAGTGCAGTTTCCACGCCGGCAAAGGGGTGAAGGAGAGGGTCATGACGCAGTCCCGTCGATATTCCGGTGTCGCCATGACGTTGCACTGGCTGATCGCCATCGCGGTGATCGTCAACTGGCGCATAGCCGAGGCTGCCGAGCAGGCGGCCACGCAGGAGGAAGCCGGTGCCATCATGGGCAACCATTTCGCGCTTGGCATGACGATCCTGGTTCTCACGCTGCTGCGCCTGGCCTGGCGTCTTGTCCATCGACCGCCGCCGCTTTCGGACAGGCTGGCATCGTGGGAAAAGGCGCTGGCGCGGATCGTGCATACGCTGTTCTACGTCCTGCTCGTGGGGATGCCGCTGGCAGGCTGGTTTGCCATGTCCAGCTATGGCCGGGGCATCGATGTATGGGGCGTGTTCGAATGGCCCGCGCTGCCGGTGGCGGAGAATCCCGACCTTGCCGGACAGGTGTTCGATATTCACGCCGCCAGCGGCACGGCCATGCTCGTGCTGATCGGACTGCACGTGCTGGGAGTGCTGAAACACATGTTCATCGACCGTAGCGGCAACCTGTGGCGGATGCTGCCTGTAGGACAGCCGCGAGACTAGCGCCGAATAAAAAACCCCCCGCCCTGCTAGAGGGCGAGGGGTCCACTGCCGGCCACTCGCTCCGGCAATGAAGTGTTCCTTCCTTACCAGAAGAAATCGTAGATCACGTCCACCACTTCGCCGGTGTAGATGTCCACGAGCAGGACATCGTCGTAGTAGCGTACCCAGCGGTAGGGGCCGTAGACCTCGGGCAGGCGGTACTGCCACGGGTCGGAGATCCAGTAGCGGCTGCCGAAGAACAGGTTGTCGAGATAGAACCCGATGCTCAGGCGGCGATAGCTGTAGTTGCGGTAGGGCGCGTAGTAGCGGCCGAGGCTGTACAGACGACGGTTGTTCGCACGGTAGCGGTTCCAGTTGTACCGGTTGTCACGACGCCAGTGATCGCGGTTCCACCGGCGATAGTCGCGACGCGCCTCGCGGCGGTAGTCACGCCTGTCGCTCCGATAGTCGCGCCGGTCGCGATAGTCGCGCCGATCACGGTCACGATAGTCGCGGCGGTCGCGGTCGCGCCAGTTGCGCTGGTCACGGTCGCGCCAGTTGCGCTGGTCGCGATCACGATAGCTGCGGTTGCGATCGCGATCACGGTAGCTGGCGTTGCGATCACCCCAGCGGATGTTGTCCGCCCGGCGATCGCCGCGACGTTCAACCCGCTCGGCCTGCCGTTCGGAACGGCGA
The DNA here is from genome assembly GCF_036321025.1 of Aurantiacibacter hainanensis. Taxonomy (NCBI): domain Bacteria; kingdom Pseudomonadati; phylum Pseudomonadota; class Alphaproteobacteria; order Sphingomonadales; family Erythrobacteraceae; genus Aurantiacibacter; species Aurantiacibacter hainanensis. Next base: position 180,178 of record NZ_JAZAPB010000001.1, on the reverse strand, counting down.
TCTATCTGGCGCGCGGTACGATAGTCGCCACTGCGGCGCGCCCGTTCCGCATTACGATCGCCCTGACGCTCGATGCGCTCGGCACGCCGCTCGCTGCGATTGTCCACGCGTTGCGCGGCATCGCGACGGGCGCGGGCCTGGGCCATCTCGGAATTGCGATACTGGCGGTTGTCCTCTCGGTCGGCGCGTCGTGCCTCGCCGCGATCGCCGCGACGTTCGGAACGTGCCTGGCGGCGATCCTCGCGTGAACGGCGTTCGCTGCGTTCGCCGCGTTCACCACGCTGCTGCTGATCTGCAGCGGCTTCGGTGGCGGCACTGGCGGAAGCCTGGGCGGTATTCGGAAGCATCGGAATTGCCATTGCCGCTGCCAGCGCGGCAAGGCCGCAGGATTTCAAGAGTTCTGCGAGTTGCATTGCAACATCTCCCTTCATGTTGACCAATGCCGCCCGAGTGCTGCGGCCAGGAAAGTCGATAAAAGTCGTTTCGTGTCACAAGTTGTAGCGAGTCGCGATGAGCGTTAACTGAACCGGCATGTTTGCTTAACGTTCATGTTAACGATCCCAAAGCTGAACAGGTCTGATCGAAGGAGCCGTGCCATCGAAACCCTTGATTCCATTCGAGACGATATCGCCTTTCGCCTGAACGAGGGTGCAACGAACCGCCGTTCGGCCATGCATACGGGCGTGGTGGCGACCGCCGATGCCGATGCGCGCGTGATGGTGCTGCGCGCGTTCGACAGGCGTGGCTGGCGGCTGCGCTTCCATACCGACGCCCGTTCGCCCAAGTGCGGCGTGATCGGCGGGAAGAAGGACGGCGGATCGCCCGTCGGCGTGCTGTTCTACGACCGCGAGGCGAAGATCCAGATCCGCTGCCGGGGCACCGGCTGGATAGAGACGGATAGCTCGCTGGCCGATGCCGCGTGGGAGGAAAGCACCTGCTTCGCCCGCCGCTGCTACCTGGGCGAGGGGCCGGGCGCTCTTTCCGAAACGCCCACATCGGGCCTGCCGGACTGGGCCGAGGGGATAGAGCCGGACGAGGATGCCCTCGCTCCCGCGCGTTCCAATTTCGCAGTGCTGATGGTGGAGCTGGTTCGCGCCGACTGGTTCTACCTTTCCAACGATGGCCACCGACGCGCGATCATCGACGTGGCGAGCGGGCAGGGCCGCTGGGTCGCGCCCTGACCGCGCCGATCCCGGCGCCAATCTGGAACACATGGAACACTGTCCTGGCGAGGAAAACGTGCGGGTGCCGATGGCCGGTTTTAGGTGGTACTCGTGAAAGACATTCTGGAAAGGCACGGCGTTTTCGTGCCGCCTCGGCCCCCCGGTAGGACAGCCGCCTACTCGCCTCCGTGTTCGGCCAGCCACGCCTCGCGCATGGCCAGGACTTCCGGCGACACATGCTCGTCAATCGGCTGGAGGCCAAGGAAGTCGGACGCGACCTTCCAGCCATCGTCTGTGCGCGTGAGGACCATCAGCGCCGAGCCGAGACGCTCACGCATGGCGCCCCGGTCCATCCGGACGTCCCAGCTCTTGTAGGTGACGAGCATCGTGTTTTCGTACTGGTGCACTGTGACATCGAAGGTGACGCGTTCGCTCGCATCCTGCATATCGTTGCTGGTCTGGCGTTCTCCCAACCCGGTAAAGTCGATCGGGTGGCCATCCAGCCCGTGATAGAAATACCCCTCCGAAACCAGGTTTGCCCGGGCGGCATCGCGCTCGGCGATGCTGTCATACCCCTGGTCCGCCTCGGCATAGGCGAGGGCGACGGCGATGGCTTCGGGATCGGGGGGATGGGTTCCGGCGAACTGGATGCCCGGCGGCAGGTCTGCCGCGGCATCCTGCGCGGTGACCGGCGTGGCGGCTAGGGCAAGCAGCGCGGGCGCTGCGGCGGCGATGACGAAGGCGGCAAGTCGCATGACGGATCCCCTGTTGAGAGGGGCAAAGCTGCCATCCTTCGGCGATCTTGTGAAGCGTGGGGCCTAGCGCCGCGTGAAGTCGTCGAACGCCTCGGTCTCGGCCTCGCTGCGATCGATCCGCTCCACCTTTGCCGCAAGAGGGCCGTCGTGCATCTTTTCGATCATGCTCTCGACGGCGTCCTGGCTGCCTTCCAGGTGCGCCTCCACCGTGCCATCCGGCAGGTTTCGTACCCATCCGGCCACTCCAAGCTGGCGCGCGGTGCGCACCGTCCAGTCGCGGTAGAACACACCTTGCACGCGGCCGTGGACGTTGAGGCGAGTGGAGGTCATCCTGCGGGTCGGGCCATCCTGCTCTTCCTAGGCCTCTGCCGTCTGCGCCTTGCGCCTGTTCCGCTGGGCCATGTTGAGCAGCTCCACCGAGATGGAGAAGCCCATGGCCGCATAGATGTAGCCCTTGGGCACATGGAAGCCGAAGCCATCGGCGATCAGCACCAGCCCGATCATGACGAGGAAGGCGAGGGCCAGCATGACGAGCGTGGGATTGTGCTCGATGAACCGGGCGAGTGGGTCCGCCGCCACCAGCATCACGCCGACAGTAATGACCACTGCCGCCACCATGATCGGAATCTCGTCCGTCATGCCGACCGCCGTGAGGATGGAGTCGATCGAGAACACGAGATCGATCGCGATGATCTGGGCGATGACCATGCCGAAGCTGGCCTTTGCCACGTCGGCAGCGCCGGGCGTCTTGTCGAGCAGGTCGCCGGAATTGTCCTCCGGCTCCATCGAGTGGTGGATTTCCTTGGTCGCTTTCCACAGCAGGAACAGGCCGCCCGCCAGCAGGATCAGGTCGCGCCCGGAGAAGGCTGTCTCGAAATTGACGCGGCCGTACTCGTCCGGCGCGCCTTCTATCCCGAGATCGAACAGGGGCGTCTGCAGCGTGACGATCCAGCCGATCAGCATAAGCAGCCCGATGCGCATGATGAGCGCCAGCGCCAGGCCGATGCGCCTCGCCCTGGCCTGCTGCGATTCCGGCAGCTTGTTCGACAGGATCGCGATGAAGATGAGGTTGTCGACACCCAGAACGACCTCAAGGCCGATGAGGGTGAGGAGCGCCAGCCACGCGGCGGGATCGGAGAGCAAAGCCATGATATCCATGGCAGGCTCCATGCCGAAGCCGGGGCTTTGCTGCAAGTGGTGGCGGACATGTCATCGCAGTTACCATCCGGCAGTTGCCCAGCCGGCTTCTCCCGCCAGGCCGGCCCGCGGTGCGTGCAGTCTGGTCGCCCATCAACTCGTTGTAAAATTTGCAGATCGCGGTGTAAGCCTCCTATGAGGCGACGGGCCAGCATCAGAGTTGCGTCAGACCGCAGGATCGGGTTATCGCGAACTGCGATTGATCTCTTCCTGGTTTCCCGCCGTGGACCGGATCGGCCGATAGCGACAAGGATAAAACCGTGCCCGAGAGATTGAACCGGCTGGAGACGATCCTATCCGGCAAACGCCGGGATCTCGCATTTCGCATCCATGGGCTTCTGCCGCCGCGAAGGTCGCTTCGGGCAGGCATCATTGCCTTCTCGCTGCTCCTTCTCGCCATCGTCCTGAAACTGGTCGTGGACGATTGGGTGGGGGACGAACTGCCTCCATTCATCTTCCTCTATTCCACCGTCGTCATCTCGGCCCTTGTGGCTGGTGCCAGAACCGGAGCGATCATCGCCGCCCTCAGCTGCGTGGTGGCGTGGATCTGGTTCTTTCCGCCCTTTTCCAGCTTCTCTCTGGAATCGACCACGGCGGTAATCTCCCTCGAAATCTACGCAGTCACATCGATTTTCCTGGCCCTGGCCGTGGGCTTTGCCCGCCACACGCTGGACCTTGCCATCGCCAGCGAGGAACTGCGCAATTATGATGCGCAGGAAGCCATCCACCGGATCAAGAACCTGCTCGCCGTGGTTCAGGCGATAACCATCGGCAGCCTGAGGGATACCCAGGACATCGATGAGTACCGGAAACTCATTTCAAGGCGCCTGAACGCGTTGTCCGGGGCGCAGGATCTGTTGCTCAGGCGCAAGGAGGCGTCGGCCAGCGTCGATGAGCTCGCCCAGGCGGCGCTCAACCCGTTTCTGCCGAACAAGCAGATCGTCATCGACTGTGCCAACGAGGTGCTGGTGCCCGCGCGATACATGCACGGGCTGACGCTCGCGCTGTTCGAACTGGCGACGAATTCCGGTAAATACGGGGCGATGGGTCACGGCGAGGGCGAGATTTCACTCAGCTGCAAGCGCGACGGTGATACCGTCGCGCTGACATGGCGCGAAACATCGCCCTACGATCAGGGCGAAGCTGCTCCGGACGACATCAACGAGGGTTTCGGGCGCAAGCTTATCGACGTCGCGCTTCGCCGTGATCCGGGGACCGAGGTGGTCTACGACCGGTCCGAACAAGGGATCGCCGTCACCTTCAGCTGGACAGACAAGGCTGGCCCGGTCGCTTCGTGACCGGAGAGACCTGCCGACCAAGGCTAAAAGAACGTAGTCCTGCTCGACAACGCGGGGCGTCTTTTTGCAGCTGGATCAGTAAAAATGAAGCCCGACGATGAATTTTTCCGACGCGTTTCATAGCCATATTCATGAGCTTGCAGGAATTTCTTAAGATCAATTTTGCCGAATGCCCCGACGGTGCTATTGTCAATTTCCAATAAACAGGGGGTATTGATTATGAAGAAATTGATTGTCTTGGGCACCGCGTTTGCATTGGTCGGTTGTGGCGAGCCGGCAACAGAAGAACCCGCAGCCGAAGACATGGCCATGGAAGAAGCGGCACCTGAAAAGCTCGTGGCCGACACCATGGGTATCACCAGCGAAGACGGAACGACGACGACGCTGGTTCGCTACGAAGACGGCACCTATCTTTATGGCGATGCCACCGGCACCTATGCGGAGAGGGACGACGGGTTGACCTGCTATCTCGGCGATGAAGAGGGTGCGGAAGAAAGCTGCTGGTCCGATTGGGTCGAGGGCGAAGACGGTTCCATGACGTCTACTGCGGAAGACGGCACAGTGGTCACGCTTGCGGATTCCGAAGCGTAATCCGCCACGAACCAGACGAGCCCCTGGGCCCGAAATAAAAAAGGGGCGGTCAGTTGGCCGCCCCTTTTTCGTTACCTCGTCAGCTTCTTGTACTGCACCCGCGTGGGGCGGTCTGCCGCGTCGCCCAGGCGGCGGCGCTTGTCTTCCTCGTAAGCCTCGAAGTTGCCTTCGAACCATTCGACGTGGCTGTCGCCCTCGAAGGCGAGGATGTGCGTGGCCAGCCGATCCAGGAAGAAGCGGTCGTGCGAGATCACCACGGCGCAGCCGGCGAAGTTCTCGATGGCTTCTTCCAGCGCGCCCAGCGTCTCCACGTCGAGGTCGTTGGTCGGCTCGTCCAGCAGCAGCACGTTGCCGCCCTGCTTCAGCATCTTGGCCATGTGCACGCGGTTGCGCTCACCGCCCGATAGCTTGCCGACGTTCTTCTGCTGGTCCTGGCCCTTGAAGTTGAACGCGCCGACATAGGCGCGGGTGGACACGTCGTGTCCGTTCACCTTCATGTAGTCGAGCCCGTCCGAGATTTCCTCCCACACGTTGTTCGACGCAGTCAGGTCGTCGCGGCTCTGGTCGACATAGCCCAGGCGCACGGTGTCGCCGATCTCGATGGTGCCGCTGTCGGGCTCTTCCTGCCCGGTGATGATCTTGAACAGGGTGGACTTGCCCGCGCCGTTCGGCCCGATCACGCCCACGATGCCGCCCGGGGGAAGCATGAAGGACAGGTCCTCGAACAGCAGCTTGTCGCCATAGGCCTTGGAGATGTTCTTGGCCTCGATCACCTTGCCGCCAAGGCGCTCGGGCACCTGGATGACGATCTGCGCCTTGCCCGGCTTGCGGTTGCCCATCTCGTCCTGCAGCTGGTCGAACTTGCGGATACGCGCCTTGCTCTTGGTCTGGCGCGCGGCAGGGGTCTGCCGGATCCACTCCAGTTCGCGCTGCAGCGCCTTCTGCTTGCCCGATTCCTCGCGGCTTTCCTGCTCCAGGCGCTTGGCCTTCTTTTCCAGGTAGGTGGAGTAGTTGCCTTCGTAGGGATAGTACGAGCCGCGATCGAGCTCGAGGATCCAGCCCACGACGTTATCCAGGAAGTAGCGATCGTGGGTAATCATCAGGACGGCGCCAGCATATTCCTTCAGGTGCGTTTCCAGCCACTGCACGCTCTCTGCGTCGAGGTGGTTGGTCGGCTCGTCCAGCAGGAGGATGTCGGGCTTCTGGATCAGCAGGCGGGTGAGCGCCACGCGGCGCTTCTCGCCGCCGGAAAGGTTTTCCACGCTGGCATCCGAGGGCGGACAGCGCAGCGCTTCCATCGCGATCTCCAGCTGGTTGTCCAGCGTCCAACCGTCGACCGCGTCGATCTCGGCCTGAAGCGCGGCCATCTTGTCGCCCAGCACCTCGAAATCGGCGTCGGGCTCTGCCATCTGCGCGGCGATGGCGTTGTACTCGTCCACCTTGTCGGCGATGTGCCGCGCGCCGTCCTTGACGTTTTCGAGCACGGTCTTGCTCTCGTCCAGCTCAGGCTCCTGCGGCAGGTAGCCGACGGTGATGTTCTCGCCCGGCCATGCCTCGCCGGTGATTTCGGTATCGATGCCGGCCATGATCTTCATCAGGGTGGACTTGCCCGCGCCGTTGGGGCCCACGATGCCGATCTTGGCCCCGCGATAGAACTGCAGGTTGATGTTGGAGAGCACCGGCTTCTGCGCGCCGGGGAAGGTCTTCGTCATGTTCTTCATGACATATGCGTATTGGGCGGCCATTTTCGGTCCTTGTCGCGGAAATCTGGTCGAATGAGGATTTGCCTGAGAGGCTTGGGGCGCAGATAGGGGTTTGCCTTGGCCGGGGCAAGCGCGGAGGCGGACCCTCGGGGGAACAGGCATGCGCGGCCTTTGTTTACAAAGGTATGAACCATCGCCCCATACTCGCCGCCCTTCTCGCCCTGCCGCTGCTGGCTGTCGCGCCCCCTGTCACGGCGCAGGAAGGCCCCGGCCTCTCGGTAACGCTGCCCGAGGGCATCACGCGGGCCCAGCTGGGGGACCGTGACATGGAAGTGCTGGCGGTGCAGATCATGCTCGACCGCACAAACCATTCTCCGGGCGTGATCGACGGTTACAACGGCGGCAACACCCAGCGCGCCGTCGCCGCCTACCGCCGCAACAACGGCCTTCCCGAGGGCGGCGGCATCAATACCGAATTCCTGCGTTCGCTGCTGGAGGCGGAATCGGGTTCGATGTTCCGCACATACACCATCACGCAGGACGACGTGGACGGCCCGTTCTACGACGTCCCCTCCGACTTCGCCGAGCAGGCGGACATGGAGCGGGTAGGCTACGAAAGCCCGCACGAGATGCTGGCGGAGCGGTTTCACATGGACCGTGAGTTCCTGGCCGCGCTCAATCCCGATGCCGACTTTGGCCGGGCCGGTCAGGAGATTGTCGTCGCGGCCCACGGCACGCAGGCAATCGCGGGCGAAGTCGCGCGCATCGAGGTGCGCAAGGACGCAGGCGAAGTCGCCGCGCTGGACGCCCAGGGCAACGAGCTGGCGACATATCCCGCCACCGTTGGCAGCGGCGAATTTCCCAGCCCCAGCGGTCGCATGACGGTGAACGCCATCGCCCCGGAGGCGAACTACACCTTCGACCCGGACGACCAGCGGTGGGGGCCGGACAAGACCTTCATTATCCCGCCCGGCCCGAACAACCCCATCGGCGGCACATGGATCGACCTGGGCAAGGACGGATACGGCATTCACGGATCCCCCGATCCCCAGCTGATCGGCAAGACCACCAGCCATGGCTGCGTGCGGCTTACCAACTGGGATGCCGACGAGCTCGCCCAGGCGGTTTCGCAGGGCGTGGAAGTGGAATTCGTCTGAAGCGCAGCGGGCGCGGAAGCGACCTGCGCCAATTCCTTAGCCGCGCATTTACCTTTGCAGCCTAGATACGGGACGCAAGGGGACCGAATTTTACATGCGCGAACAGATCCTTGGACTGACCACGCCGCTGACGGCCGTCGTCTTCATGGTGACGCTGCTCGTCATGTGGCGCCAGGGGCGGATGGGGCGCCATGTGCTGGTGTTCGCAATAGGCTATGGCCTGTTTGCCATCGGTTTCGGCGTTACCCACCTCTTCCCCACGGGCTCGCCGCTCCTCTTCCACGTCTCTCAGCTGTTCTATGCCGCGGCATCGACCTGTCTGATATGGGGCGTTTGCCACAGGATCGGAGTGTCCGTGAGTCTTCCCGCTCTCGGCATCACCTATGTTGCCGCGGCGCTTGCACTCGTGGTGGCGGTCGTTCTTTCCGACGATGCCGGGCCGCGACTGATCATCGTCAACACCGGCTATGGCGTCATGTTCGTCATCGGGGCGGTGACCCTGCTCGGTTCGCCGCGCCGTGGATGGATGGACAACCTGATCATCGCCGCGCTGGCCCTGAACGCACTCGATTTCCTGCTGCGACCCAGCCTCACCCTGCTGGCGGAAGGCGCGATCCCGGTGGGCGAATACCGGCAGTCGATCTACTACTCGGTGATCAACCTGGTGTTGACGGTGAAGGCGCTGGGCGTTGCCATGGTGCTGATCGGGGCCTGTTTCCTCGACATGTTCAATGCCGTTCATGAACGTGCGAAGTTCGATCCGATGACCGGGCTGCGGATGCGCGAAGCCTTCGAAAAGGGCGTCAACGCGCGGCTGGCTGCCGCCTCGCGAGAGGGCGTTCCGGTCAGCCTGGTGGTGGCCGATATCGACCACTTCAAGCAGGTCAACGACCTGTGGGGGCACCAGGCGGGTGACGAGGCCATTGCGGCCTTCGGCGCTCTGCTGAGCGATTCGACCCGAAAGAACGACCTCGCAGGCCGCGTGGGCGGCGAGGAATTCTGCGTGCTGGTGTGGGATTGCGCAGAAGCTTCCGCCCTGCAACTGGCGGAACGCCTGCGGCTGGCCTGTGCCCAGCTTGTCCACCCGGCGCTGGGCGACGGTATATGCCTCACCGCCAGCTTCGGCGTGGTAGACTGGCGCGGCGGCGAGAGTTACGCCGCGATGTTCGCCCGCGCCGATGCCGCGCTCTACAGCGCCAAGGAAGCAGGCCGGAACCGCGTGGCAAGCGACGCCGGCCGGGCCGCGCGTGCGCATGTCGTTCCCGCCCGGGGGGTCGTAGCTGCGGCATAGCCGAAATGAGGTATTGGGCGGGGGCGCATTTGTCGCCAAATCGCCTTGATGGATATCGCTATCATCGGTGCCGGAATGGCAGGCCTGGCCTGCGCGGCGCGTCTGACAAGCAACGACCACGCGGTGCGGCTGTTCGACAAGGGCCGTGGCCCCGGCGGACGCATGTCTTCCCGGCGCGTGGAGATCGATGGCGAGACGCTGCACTTCGATCATGGCGCGCAGTACTTCACCGCTCGCGACGAGCGGTTCGTGCGCCAGGTGGAGGAGTGGGAGGCCGATGGCGTCGTGGCTCGATGGCCGAATGCCCGGGACGGCGCATGGGTCGGTACGCCGGCCATGAACGCTCCGGTAAAGGCGATGGCGGCAGGGGCAAACGTCACCTTCGGAGCGCGGATCGAAAGCATAAGGGCTGTGGGCACCGTCTGGCGGCTGGAGGGCGAGGGCGCCCCTGACGGCGCTTTCGAAGCGGTCATCTCCGCGGTCCCCGCCGAGCAGGTCGGCCCGCTGCTGGGTCTGCACGTGCCCCAGATCACGGACCTGGCGGAGCGAACGGTGTCCGATCCCTGCTGGACCTTGATGATCGGTTTCGACGATCCCCCCGATCTTCCCGACACCATCCGCGACGCATGGCCGATCGGGTGGGCGGCCCGCAACGCCTCCAAACCGCAGCGCGGGGAATCCGAGTGCTGGGTGGTGCAGGGATCGCCGGCATGGTCGCGGGAATACCTGGAAGAAGAGCAGGACATGGTCTCGGTCCTGCTGTTCGATGCGCTGCGGGAACAGGCCGGGGGCAGATTGCCGGGCGTGCGACATTCCTCCGCCCACAGGTGGCGCTACGCGATGAGCGGAAACGCAGGCCGCGGCGCTATCTGGGATCCCGAAACGCGCCTTGGTGCCTGCGGGGACTGGTTGAATGGCCCGCGCGTGGAGGATGCCTGGCTTTCCGGCTGGGAGCTGGCGCAGAAAGTGCTGGATACGGCATGATCCATCCCGAACCCGATCCCGTCCGGCCCGGCCAGGAAAGCGTCTGGGACTATCCGCGTCCTGCCGTTGCGGAGCCGACCGATGCGCACATCGTGATAGAGCATCGCGGGCAGACCATCGCCGATACGCGCAGCGCCGTGCGCGTGCTGGAAACCAGCCATCCGCCCAATTACTACATTCCGCCCGTCGACATCGCCAAGGGCGTGTTGCGACGTGCGGGCGGATCATCCTTCTGCGAATGGAAAGGCGCGGCGCGATACTGGGACGTGGTGGTGAAGGATGACGTGCTGGAACGCGTCGGCTGGTCCTATGCCAGCCCCACGCCTGGCTTTGCCGCGCTGACCGACTACATCGCGTTCTACGCCGCCCCCTTTGATCGCTGCCTGGTGAATGGCGAAGAGGTCATTCCGCAGCCCGGCGAATTCTATGGCGGCTGGATCACCAGCGGCGTCGCGGGCCCGTTCAAGGGCGTGCCGGGCAGCCGTTTCTGGTAGAGCTTGGCAAGCCGGACAGGTGGCGCTAGCGGTCCCGGCCATGCACAAACATCTTCTCGCGGCCGTCGCCGCCGCATCTCTCGCCTTCCCCACAGTAGCGCTGGCCGATCATCACGCCGACCCGGTGGCCGAAATGGCTGATCGCGCGCTGGATCACGATACCGCTGCATGGGATTTCCTCGAAGGAATCACGACCGAAGTCGGTCCGCGCCAGCCGGGCACCCCTGCCGAGGCGCGGGGTCGGGCGTGGGCGATTGATTGGCTGAACGACCGCGGTTTCGCCAACGTGGCGGACGAGCCCTTCCAGATGCGCACCTGGGTGCGCGGCGAGGAAGAGGCCCGCGTGACCGCTCCCTTCGCCCAGCCCATGTACATCACCGCACTGGGCAACACGGCCTCCACCGGTCCGGACGGGATCGAGGCGGAGGTGGTCTACTTCCCCAGCTATGCCGATCTGGTCGCCGCGCCGGCGGGCAGCCTGGAGGGCAAGATCGCCTTCATCAGCCACGACATGCGCGCCACGCAGGACGGTTCGGGCTACGGCTTTGCCGGTCCCGCCCGCTGGACCGGGCCGGGCATTGCCGCCAGCAAGGGCGCGATCGCCACGGTGATCCGCTCCATCGGCACGGAGCGCCACCGCACGCCGCATACCGGCGGCACCACCTTCCCCGAAGGCGTGGAGCCGACCCCGGCGGGTGCGCTGTCCAACCCTGATGCGGACAATCTGGAACGCATGTTCGCCCGCGCCGACGGTCGGCCGATTATCATGCACCTCACGCTCACCCCGCGCTGGCTGGGCGAGACCACCAGCGGCAACGTGGTGGGCGAGATCGTCGGCCGCGACCCCTCGCTGCCGCCGGTACTGGTGGCCTGTCACCTCGACAGCTGGGACCTTGGCACGGGCGCGATCGACGATGCGGCTGGCTGCGGCATCGTATCCGCCGCGGCGCTGAACGTGGCCGAGGCCGGACAGCCGCTGCGCACGATCCGCGTGCTGATGGCGGGCGCGGAGGAAACCGGCCTCTGGGGCAGCGAGGCCTACAGCGCCGCGCACATCGACGAACCCATCGCCGTGGGCCTCGAAAGCGATTTCGGAGCAGACGGCATCTGGCGTTTCGAGAGCAATTTCCGCGAGACCAATCCCGACCTGCACGCCCGCCTGGCGCAGGCCGTGGCGCGGTTCGGCGTCGCCAATTCCACAATCGTCGCCACCGGCGGCGCGGATATCAACATCTCGCGCGATCAGGGCGGGGCGATCATCGACCTGCAGCAGGACGGCACCCGCTACTTCGAACTGCACCACACGCCCGACGATACCCTCGCCATGGTGGACCCGGTCCAGCTGCGCCAGAACGTGGCGGTGTGGACGCAGGTGGTCGGCATCCTCGCCAACGAGGCGGCGCCGATCCAGGGGGGCGTCCAGTAGGGTTCGCTCCCATCTGCGACACTGCCTGCTTGCCCGACGCCGGAGCGGAAGCTAGGGGCGCAAATGGACGCAAGGCACGGTTGGGCCTGTAGCTCAGTGGTTAGAGCTGGCCGCTCATAACGGCTAGGTCGCGGGTTCGAATCCTGCCGGGCCCACCACCTTGCGTTCGCTCGTCCGGCAAAGCGTCCGCCGGGCCTGCACCTCATTCGTCGGGGGCTGGCAAAGACTAGCTGATCGCCGGAAATTCCTTTCCCTCGAACAGCCGGGCGACATGCGCGGCATTTGCCGCGACCATTTTCGCCGTCCTGGCGATTGGGTCGGGGGTTTTCTCCAGTTCCCTGAAGTCCGTGCTGCCCATCGCTTCGCCCACCCAGTAGCAGGCCGCGACGGGGGGATTGGTCCATCCGGTATCGTTGAGCGACTGGAACAGTTGCGCGCTGCAATTGTGCGCGCCGTCCTCGTTGCCCACGATCGCCGCGACGGCGACCTTGCCGTAGCTGGGCATCCGCCCCTCGTCGTCGGTTTCCGAAATGAAGGCATCCATGCGCTCGAGCGCCCGCTTGGCCACGCTTGAGATCTGGCCCATCCAGACAGGCGTGCCGAAGATCAGGATATCGTGCGCGACTATCTTGCGGCGAAGCGCCGGCCACTGGTCGCCTTCGCCTTCGTCGGAGGTGACGCCCGGCTTGATGTCGTAGTCGGCGAGCCGGATCGTTTCTGTCAGTTCGACGTCATGCCCGGCGAATTCGCTCTTCAGCACGTCGATCATGGCGTCGGTGGACGAGGGGTCGCCGCGGCTCGACTTGAGCGTGGCATTGAGGGCGATGGCGGTGAGTTTGGCCATGGGGGGCTCCTTCGAGCAATTGGGGTGTCAGGCGTCCTGCGGCTTGGCCATGCGTTCGTGCATCTTGGACACGACGCCGGCGGGCAGGATGTCGGCGAAGAAATACTGGACCTTGTTCATCAGTCCGCTGACTTCCTTGGTCTCGCCGTTCAGCAGGGCTTGGTAGCCGTCCTTCGCCACCTTGGCGGGGTCGGCCTTCATCTCGGTCTGGCCGACCATGGTGTCATCCTTCATGTCGGCGTTCTCGAAGAACTCCGTGTCGGTGACGCCGGGCAGCAGGCAGCTGATGACGACGTCGGTATCCTTCAGTTCCGTGGCGAGGCCGACGCAGAAGTCGTCGATGAAGGCCTTCGTGGAATTGTAGACGAGATTGTAGGGCCCCGGCATGTCTCCCACGATGGAGCCGGTGACGAGGATGCGCCCACGGTTGCGTGAGCGCATTGCCTTGCCCACACGGTAGATCAGCGAGACCGTGCCGGTGATGTTGGTATGAATGGTGTGGGCGACCTGCTCCCATTCGTGATCGAGGAAGGCACCGCCCTCGGACGTTCCGGCATTGGCGATCAGGTTGTCGACCGATCGCTCGCCGATCTTTTCCATCAGTTCGTCCACGCCCTCGCGGGTGGCGAGGTCGCATTCGAGAATCTCCACCGTCGCCGCGCCGTTTTCGCGCATTTCGTATTCGGCGGCGGCAAGGTCGCGGTCGGCGACCAGCAGCAGGTCGCATCCGTCCTTCGCCGCCAGCTTCGCCAGTTCGCGGCCGATGCCGCTGCTCGCTCCTGTCACGACGGTGAAGCCGCTGAGCTTTTTCACCTTGTTCTTGCTCACTTGGCCATCTCCATGTCGGGCTTGAGGACGACCTTGGTCCAGTCGTTCTGTTCGTCGTGGAAGCACTTGTAGCCGCGTGCCGCATCTTCCAGCGGCAAGCGGTGAGAGATCATGAATGTGGTATCGAGCGTGCCGTCCTCGATCTTTTCCAGCAGGTCCTTCAGGTAGCGCTGCACATGGGTCTGGCCGCTGCGTACCTGCAGCCCCTTTTCCATCAGCGCGCCCAGCGGGAACTTGTCGGTCATGCCGCCATAGACGCCGGGGATCGAGACGCGGCCACCCGGACGCACTGCCAGGATCGCCTGCTTGAGCGCTCTTGCCCGGTCCGCGCCGATGCCGATCTTCTGCTTGGCGATGTCGAGCATGTTGTCGATGGCGAAGCCGTGCGCTTCCATGCCCACCGCATCGATCACCGCGTCGACGCCGATGCCGCCCGACATTTCCATCAGCGCCTCGCGCACATCGGTCTTGCGGAAGTCGATGGTCTCGGCACCCATCTGCTTGGCCAGCGCCAGCCGGTTCGGATAGTGATCGATGGCGATTACCTTGCTCGCCCCCATCACGATGGCGGCCTGGATGGCGAACAGGCCAACGGGGCCGCAGCCCCAGACGGCCACGGTGTCGTCGGGCTGGATCTCGGCATTCTCCGCGCCCATCCAGCCGGTCGGCAGGATGTCGGAGAGGAACAGGACCTTGTCGTCCTCGAGATGATCGGGGACCACGATGGGCCCCACATCGGAATATGGCACGCGCACATATTCCGCCTGCCCGCCCGAATAGCCGCCGGTCAGGTGCGAATACCCGAAGAGCCCGGCCATCGGATGGCCGTAGAGCGTGGCCGACATGTCCTGCTTCTCGGCGGGATTGGAGTTCTCGCACGCGGAATACTGCTGGATCTTGCAGTGGAAGCATCCGCCGCACGAAATGGTGAAGGGCACCACCACGCGCTGGCCTTTCTTCAGGGTCGAATCCTTGCCGGTCTCGACCACCTCACCCATGAATTCATGGCCGAGGACATCACCGGGCACCACGCCCGGAATGACACCGTCGTAGAGGTGCAGGTCGCTGCCGCAGATCGCGGTGGAGGTTATCTTGATAATGGCGTCCCGGGGGTTGATGATCTCGGGATCGTCGACGGTCTCAACGCGGACGTCATGCGTGCCGTGCCAGGTTAGAGCTCTCATCATCCGTTCTCCTGCTGTTTGGCTTCGCGGGTTTCATCCCTGCGACGGGCGGACGTGGTGATCTCACCGGTTTCCATCAGGGCCTTGAAGCGTTTCAGATCGTGGCGGGCCTGCACCTCGGGTTCCCGCATGAAGAGCTTGGCGAGCGCGCGGCCTGCCGCGCCGCCGGGAGGGTCGTACGACATAATCAGCGAGACCCTGGTCCCGCGCTCACCCGGGGCATCGGTGAATTCCACCCTGCCGCTTGTCCGGATGTCGGAGTTCTCGGTCGACTGCCAGGCGATGCGCTCGTTCTCGCGCTCGTCCGACACCCGCGTCTCGACATCCACCGTGCTGCCGCCCGGAGCCTTGATGACCCAGGTCGACCTGTCGCCCTGCGAGCGGATGGTCTCCACGTTTTCCATGAATTTCGGCAGGTTTTGGAAGTCGCGCCAGAAGCTGTAAAGCTCGGCGCGCGGCTTGCGGATCGTCACGGTGCGTCCCAGCACCGCATGTTCGCCCGGCGGCGATTTGCGGGTGTAGATCGGCGCATCGTCAGATCCGCCCTTCCTGCGCTGGGCAAGGAATGTTCCGAAAGCCAGACCTCCCAGGGCAAGCCCGAGGCCGACGAGGGACCCCGGCGTTTTCAAGTCATGTTTGCTGCGCATTGCCGCTCCTTTCCGTGCTGTCCGGCTGGCCCTCATCTCCATCGCTTCGACAGGTCATGCCTGCGAGCGGGCGGGCGCCGGGAACAGTGACATCCTCTTCCATGGGCGTGGTGCCAGGGATGTCGACAAGTGTGGTTTGCAACGGAGCGCGAGCCATTTGGTTGCATGTTCGAAGCCAGGAACTTCGACAAGTTAACCTTTATTAAGTTCGAAAAATCAGAATATTAGTCATTCTCAAGTTCGGAGCGGCATCGCTTGCGGCGTGCCTTGCGATGGTTCGATCGCCACAATCTGCGGATCGGCGCTGCCCTTCGCGGCCAGCAGAGTCACGCCGTGTCCGGCCCGGCGCAAACGCACTTCGTTTCAACGAGAAGGCATCGGGGCCGTCCCAGTCGCCACGGGGAACCGAAGTCTCGTCCTGAAATTGAGTTAACCGAACTCCCATGCGGCATGGAACTGACAGCAGGACAGATGATGGCGCGCGACGGCACCACCTACCCACGAAGCGAAACCTTCCTGAAGGGACGCCTGCGGCACGCGATGACGAGCCGGGAAATGGCCGAGCTCGAGGAAATCCTCTCGGACGAGCAGGACGTGCCCGCCGGCACCATCGTGCTCGAGGCGGGAAAACTCTACGACAAGAGCATGCTCCTGACCGAGGGCATGATGCTGCGAACGATCGACACGGATCACCAGCAGCGTATCGTGGGGCTCCAGGTGCCCGGCGATTTCGTCGACCTTCACTCCTTCGCGCTCAAGCGGCTGGACCACAACATCCAGGCCGTCGGCGAATGCCGGGTGGTCTATGGTCGGCACGACGACCTGAAGGCCGCCATCGACGGCAATTCCCACCTCGCGCGCATCCTGTGGTTCGCGACCCTGCTCGACGCGGCGATCCATCGCCAGTGGATACTCAAGACCAAGCAGCTGCGCGCGGATGCCTGCGCCGCCCACTTCTTTGCCGAGACCTGGGCAAGGCTCGAACTCGTGGGGATGGCCAGAAACGACGGGTTCAACAGTTCGCTGACGCAAAGCCACATCGCCGAATTCTGCGGCACGACCCCGGTGCACATGAGCCGCGTGCTGAGAACGATCAGGGAGCGGGGCCTGGGAGAGTTCCGCAGGGGCCGCTTCTATTGCAACGATCGCAAGGGGCTCGAGGAATTCGGCAGGTTCGATCCGGGCTATCTCTATGGCGATGACAGCCTTGGCATCGGCGATGAACTGACGCCCGAATGACGCGGGGCGAACCTGTTTCGACCATCGTGCAGCACCCGCCGCGCACGATCAGGGAAGCGGCGCTGGCGCGCGTTTGACATTTGCTAAATGCGGAACGTTGCGCGCGCGGGGCCGCTTCTAGGTCAAGGAATTTGGAGCGAACGGTGCCAACAATCGAATGTGATGACACGGCGAGAGAGCGTTTCGCCGACTATATCAGGGACAAGGGTTTCCCCTGTGTCGGCGCGAAGTCGGCGCTTGCCACTGGCAAGCTGAACATCGTCCAGGCGCGTGACATCACCAGCGCTTGGAATGACGTCGCCATTCACGATGCGCTGCTGAAGTGGGCCTATGCCTACAAGGACGATCCCGAAGGTCTGCGAAGCCTTGCCGTGGTGTTCGACGGACCGCTTGGCCTTTCGGAAGACGAATTCGAGAAGAACCTGTGGGAGCGGCTGCAGTCTCTCGCCGACAAGGATCACTGGCGCGGCCAGACCTACGACAAGCGCGTGAGTGCCGATCCCGAAAGTCCGCATTTCAGCCTCAGCTTCGGCGGGGAGGCCTTTTTCGTCGTCGGAATGCATCCCAACGCATCGCGCCCGGCCCGAAGGTTCTCGCGCCCCGTCATGGTCTTCAACCTGCACGACCAGTTCGAGCGTCTGCGCGAACAGGGGCGATACGAGAGGATGCGCGAAGCCATTTTGGATCGCGATCGCGAACTGGCGGGCGACACCAATCCCATGCTCTCTCGCCACGGCGAAGCAAGCGAAGCGCGGCAGTACAGCGGCCGGGCGGTCGACAAGGACTGGAGGCCGCCGTTCGAGGATCGCAGGTCGTGAGCGACGACGCGATCCGCATAGAGCCGCGAAGCGGCACGAGCTTCGTGCTTCGCGAGGGGCAGCGACTGGAGGTCATCGATCTCGAAGGGGGGCAGGTTTCCGATCTCCTCGCCTTCGGATTGGCCGACCGGGGCGAGGCGCTGTCGAACGGGCGGACGTTCGACTACGAGGAGACGATCAAGCTTACCGCCGGCAACACCCTGTGGTCGAACCGCTCGAACCCCATGCTGGATATCGTCGCCGACGATGTGGGGATGCACGATTTTCTCCTCACGCCATGCAGCAAAGATACCTTCCGGCATTTCTATCCGGACAAGCCCGTTCACCGCGGATGTTTCGGCAATCTCGCCGCAGCGCTGGCGGAATACGACATCACCGAAGATGACCTGCCCTGTGCCTTCAACGTCTTCATGAACGTGCCCGTCGACGGCCAGAGCGGCCGGCTCTCGGTTGAACCGCCAGTTTCGAAAGCCGGCGATACATTGACCCTGCAGGCGCGCATGGACCTCGTCATCGGGCTTACCGCTTGCTCGGCCTACGCGTCCAACGGCGGAACCTTCAAACCGATCGGCTACAGGATCTCATGACCCCGTGGAGGCGATCCGGGGAATCCGCATAACCAGCAGCATTCGTAGCGCGTCGGCGCGTTAATCACTGGCAGCCGCGCACTGAGCCGGGCCGAAGCACCGCCCGGATCACACTGTCTTCCTTGCGGTCAGTTCCGGGCAGTCGGCGGCCACCATTTGATCGTCGTCCCATCGCTCGATGTAGAAGGCCTGCTCTGCATCAAGTTGGGCGCATGCCACGTTTACCCCGTCCGCATAGACCACGCCCAGCGTGCGGCCATAGCGATCGCGCCCGAGCCTCACGATCGACAGGCGTGCGCCGTCAACCAGCCGTTCCATCGCGTGGGTCGAGGCCTGGCCGTCGCCTGGCACGCATTGCCTGCCACGGCGGCAGGCGCGGGTTTCGGGCGCGTCGATCCCGGTGATGCGGATGCGTTCGTCTCCGCAGCGGATGGTGTCCCCGTCGGTGACGGTGCAGGCGAGGGTGATGGCAAGGGCCGTGGCTGTGATGAACATGCCGCCTGACTAGGGCGGGGGACGTGCCACGGCGCGGCCATCCCGCTCCACTATCGACGCGTAAGGCTAGGGGATTCTACCTAGGCTGCCCCGGCAGGACAGGTGGGGAGCGGTCGGACACCGTGCCTATGGATGCCGTGCGAGACGATTGGCGCTTGCACCGTTTTCGTGCAAAACCTAAGGGCAGGCCCGGTCCGGGGAGTAGCGCAGCCTGGTAGCGCATCTGCTTTGGGAGCAGAGGGTCGCAGGTTCGAATCCTGTCTCCCCGACCACTCAGCCTCTTTCAGCTGTCTCACAGCGTCTCAGTGGTTCTCATAGGGCCTTGTTCAGATTGCATCTTATGTGGAAATGGCATGGGGAAGTGTCTCACGACTTCTCATGCCATCTCATCGATTTGTTGGGCTGGTGATTGCCAAAGCCCAACATCCCTGCGAAAAGCCCAACATGGCACTGACGGACACACGGCTTCGCAGCCTCAAGCCTCGCGAGAAAACCTATAAGATTGCCGATGGGGAAGGACTGCTGATCGCGGTTTCGCCCAAGGGCCGAAAGACGTGGAAACTTGCCTATCGATTCGGTGGAAAACAAAAAGAACTGACGGGCGGCACCTATCCCGCCGTCTCCTTGGCCAAGGCCCGCGCCTGGCGTGACAAGGCGAAAGGACAGTTGGCAGAGGGCATCGATCCCAGCGAAGCACGAAAGCAGGCAAAGCGCCAGGCTGCGCTGGATGAAGCGAATTGCTTCGAGGTGGTGGCCCGCGACTGGCACGAGAGCCGGAAGCCCAAATGGACCGAGCGTTATGCAAGAATTACCTTGGGAAGACTCGAAGCGGACATTTTCCCGATGCTTGGCGACATGGCCATCTCAAAGATCACTCCGGCGGACATTCTCGACACGATCCGAAAGGTTGAGGCGCGCGGATCGATCGACATGGCGCAAAGGTTGAATAATCACATAGGCGCGATCTTTCGCTTCGCCGTCGCCCAGGGAATTGCCGAGCGCGATCCATCGCGCGATATCACGGCTGCCTTGAAGCAGCGCCCCCCGGTCCGGCACCACAAGCCGATGCCGCGCAAGGAGCTTCCCCTGTTCTTCAGTAAGCTCGCCGGGGAGTCGCTCGAGCCCCAAACCCGGATCGCTCTCCTGTTCACGATCTATACGCTTGTCAGGACCAACGAGACCCGCTTTGCCGAGTGGAGCGAGTTCGAGAACCTGGACGGTAAAGAACCGTTATGGCGCGTCCCGGCCAAGCGGATGAAGATGCGCTCTGAGCATCTTGTCCCTCTGGCACCATCTGTCGTCGCACTCCTGCACGAACAGCGCTCGCTTGGGCTCGCGGGACCCTACCTCTTCCCGGGCAAGAGTAAGGGCGTGATGAGCGAGAACACCATGCTCTACGCCCTCTACCGCCTCGGCTATCATGGAAGAGCCACAGTGCACGGGTTCCGAGGAACTGGCTCCACGATCCTGAACGAGTCAGGGAAGTTCGAGCCGGACTGGATCGAGCGTCAGCTTGCGCACGATGAGCGAGATCAGGTGAGGGCGGCGTACAACTCGGCGCAGTATCTGCGACAGCGGCGAACAATGCTCGAATGGTGGGCGAGCTACCTCGACGAACTTCGAACCTTCGGAGAATTGGTCTAGGTCCGCAGGCTAGGTTCGAGAGTTTTCGCCTGATGGTCGCGCGGCTCCGAAGCCTGAATGGGAAGGGGGGAGCTCTCTCGTGAGACGCTATGAGACGACTCTGTGAATCCGTCCTTTATCCGGTCCTCGGGGGCTTACGCAGTTAGTTTTCTCAGTTCATTCTTGAGATCAAACCGGGACGCAAGCACTTCCGAAACGCTCGGCCAAAAGTGATTTCGCCGCATGGCCCAAGGCGTCGCGAAGTGTCTCACAGCGTCTCAGGAGCAATAAGTCGCTGATTTTGAACGCAGAAAAAGAGTCACACCCTCGGCTGGCAGGGTGTGACTCCTGATTTCCCTTTGGTTTCAATGCTTTAACTGTAATTTTCGGGGGCCTTGGCTCAAGAGTCACACTCTTTTTCCATGTAGGTCACTGAGACCCTATTTTTGCAGAATCTCACCCCTCCCCGACCAGGTGATGTGGGGCACCCCTCCTCATCTCAACTTCTCAAATATAGCCTCTATAGGAAGTAACTGTGACTCCTGTGACTCTTGCCAAAAACCCGAGGATTTCTGCGGGCTAGACGAGTCACAGTCTCTCGGAAACCTGTGACTCTTCGAGTGACTCCTGTGACTCCTCTGACGTGCAAGTGTTGTGTTTTTGGGATCGACCCTATGCCTATTAGCGAATTTCCGAAAACACCCGGAATCCGCGCTCAGCGCCACCCGCGGCCCAGGCACCCCGGCGGGAAGGACCCTGACCCCTTCAATCGCGCCCCTGAGACGCCCTGAGACGCCCTGAGACACAAAAGCAGAGTGCCACGGTACCACCCTAGCGCAACTGGCGAGAAGGCATGAGAAGCCCTGAGAAGCCCTGAGACACAATGAGACGGAATGAGACGCCCTGAGACGCTGCCACCTACCAGGCGCGCCCATAGCGTGCGGAAAGTTCGAGATTCAGGGGCGCAGGCGCGGGACGGACAGGACAAAAGCAGGGCAAGTCCGTGTCTGTCCGGCAGGTGATTCGCGACTCGGGCGGCCCTAGCAGCGGGCGCGAGTCACCATGAGGCGCGGCGCGCGTTCCCATTGGCAGGGGTGAGGGGCGACCAGATGAGCAGATGGCTGTCTACAAATAAAGGGCGTCGAGAGCGCTATGAGCTCGCGGGCGATGGCTGCTTTGCGCCCCAATCTCGGCCGTTCGTTCTAATTCAACGCAATCCCGAAAGCTGCCGTTCGATTAACCCTTTCGAGACGGCGCCGCTTCCAGCCGAGATCGTCGCCAAACGATTCCATCACGGCACTTCCATTTCGAACCGCGCGATCATCATGAATGGGAGCAATCCAAACCAGCCGGAATTTGCCGAGCCTGCACCCGAACCGCCGGAGCATCGAGGGCTGATGCAGCGCTTCATCGGCATGGATTTCCAGGCGGAGATCCCCGCCGGCTGAATCAAGCGGGCGAAACGATGGCCTTGCCGGGGCACAGTGATGCGGCGACCAGCACGAGCAGCCCGGCCACGACCAGTGGCAGTACCATCCCGGCCCGCAGTAGCATCACGGCACCTCCCGCCGCCCCCGCGCCGATGCAGGCCACGCTGCCAAGCCGCCTGCGCCAATTAGGATTGGTTCCGCCCGCAGGCGAGGAATCGGCAGCCAGTCCGGTCAGGGTCAGGGTGAGGACCGTGGTCGTGAGCTCCGGAACCTTGAGATGGCGGATTGTAGCATTGCGATAACCCATCGCCACACCAGTCAACGCAATGATGGCGTATAGCTGCCATCCGGGAGCAAGTGCCTGCGGATCGTAGCCGATTGCCGCAGCGGCGGCGATCAGCAGCAGCACCGCTTCGACAGAGACATGGCCCCTCAGCGTGCGCTGCTCCAGCGGGCGGGTAAGGCTGCGCCCGGCGATCAACGCACCGATGAGAAAGCAGGCCAGCGCGGCGAGCAAGGGCGCGAAATGGAAGCCCGGTGTACCCACCACGGCGAAGCCCAAGAAGACGATATTGCCGGTCATGTTGGCGACGAATACCTTGCCGAGGCCAATCACGCTAACCGCATCGACTATGCCGGTCACCACCGAGAGGATCAGTAGGATCGGGACAAGGGGGCGGTCATCGGCTGGCATGGCTCACACCGCCCAGCAGGAGCAGCCCATCGCGCCCCAGAAGCCGCGCGGGTCTGCTGTGGGTATGAAAGACCCGAGAGCCGCCGCGTGGTCATGGTCGTGCACCGAACAGGATCTCGCACAGCAGCAGGTCGCGGCCCCCTGTTGCAGCAAATCGAGCTGATGATAGCCACCGAAGCTGGCGACAGGCGACCAGTCGGGCATGGGGCGGGGCAATTCCGGCGCGAGCGGCTCGAACTCGCCCGAGCCGTGCACCACTTTGCCGCCGAGGATCGTCAGGTCCGACCGGATATGCGCAATCTCGCTTTCCGGCACTTCGAAGAAATCGTCCGATAGGAGGATGCAGTCGGCCAGCTGGCCCGCCTTGACCTGGCCCTTCTTGCCCTGCTCGCTGGAAAACCAGGTGTTGGCCTCGGTCCACAGGCGCAGCGCCGTCTCGCGGTCCAGCCGGTTGGCGACAGGATATAGCGTGGCCCCGCCTACCGTCTTGCCCGTCACCAGCCAGGCGAGCGAGACCCACGGATTGTAGCTGGCAACGCGGGTCGCATCGGTCCCGGCCCCAAGCGGCACCCCTGCGCGCAAGATCTTCGCCACCGGCGGCGTCGCCTCGGCGGCCCGGTGGCCGTAGCGCTCGAGAAAATATTCGCCCTGATAGGCCATGCGATGCTGCACGGCGATGCCGCCGCCCAGCGCGGCGATGCGGTCGATCGAGCGGTCCGAGATAGTCTCGCAGTGGTCGAAGAACCAGTTGAGCCTGTCGAGCGGAATATCACGATGGACCTTCTCGAAAACGTCGAGGGCGCGGCTGATCGTCTCGTCATAGGTGGCGTGCAGCCGCCAAGGCCAACGGTTCTCAGCCAGCAGGCGGACCACGGGTTCGAGATCGCTTTCCATGTTCGGCGGCATCTCGGGGCGCGCAACGCGAAAGTCCTCGAAGTCGGCAGCCGAATAGACGAGCATCTCGCCCGCGCCATTGTGGCGATAGAGATCGTCGCCCTGACCCGGTCTGACTTGCGTCGACCAGCCGGCGAAATCGGCCAGTTCCTCGCGCGGTTTCTGGGTGAACAGGTTATAGGCGATGCGCAGCGTCAGCAGGCCCTCGGCATGCAGTTCCTCGATGATCGCATAGTCGTCGGGGTAGTTCTGGAAGCCGCCGCCTGCATCAATCACGGTGGTAACGCCGAGCGCGTTCAATTCACGCATGAAATGGCGCGTGGAGTTCTTCTGGTAGTCGGGCGGTAGCTTCGGACCGCTGGCCAGCGTCGCATATAGGATCGTGGCGTTGGGCTGGGCCAGCAGCAGGCCGGTGGGATTACCCGAGGCGTCGCGCTGGATCTCGCCGCCGGGCGGGTTGGGCGTATCCCTTGTATAGCCGACCGCCCGTAGCGCGGCCGCGTTGAGCAGCGCGCGGTCATAGAGGTGCAGGATGAAGACTGGCGTGTGGGGAGCCGCGGCATTGATCTCGTCCAGCGTGGGGAGCCGCTTCTCTGAGAACTGGTGTTCGGTGAAGCCGCCCACGACACGCACCCATTGCGGCGCGGGTGTGCGATCCACTTGCTCGCGCAGCATGGCCATAGCATCGACCAGCGTGGGTACGCCGTCCCAGCGCAGCTCCATGTTGTAGTTGAGCCCGCCGCGGATCACGTGGATGTGGCTGTCGATCAGGCCAGGGACGAGGCGGCGTCCGCCCGCATCGATAATCTTGGCGTCGGGAGCGGCGGCGCGCACCTCCGCTTCGCTGCCCACGACGGCGAAGCGTCCGTCGCTGATCAGCAGCGCTTGCGCGCGCGGATTCTCGCGGTCGAGCGTAGTGATCCGGGCATTGGTGATGATCGTGTCGGTCATGCTCTGTCTCCGTGTCTGCGCGAACAGCGGGCTGGTGGCGAGCAGTGCGCCGGCAGCGCTGGCGGCCATTGCCCCGCGGCGTGAGAAGCGCCTCATACGCAGTCGTCAGAGGGAGGCGCGGCTTGCGGGCCGAGCACCTGCGCCGCGCATTCGGTGCGGACGTAGGCAAGCACCGGTTCGCCGCTGATCACCCGCCGGGCGACGGGCAGCAATTGCTCGCCCAGCAACATTCCGAGCAACCCGATCAGGGCGATCGTCGGCGGCGCGGGCGAACGCACGTTTAGCAGCGAATAGACAATGCCCGCCAGCAATCCGACGGCAAGCGAGATCAGGTAGGGTTTCATCGGACGCTCCTCTGTCTCAGGGAATGGGAAAGAGGAGCAGGCCGGCGGATCGGACGGGAGGGGTTGGGGATCGCCGCCGGCCTGCTCACTGGGTTAGGCAGCCTGCGATTCGCCGCCTTCCTGGGCACCGAACATCGCCTTGGCGTAAACGATGCCGATGCCGTAGCCGCCGGCGAACTTCTTCGCGATGCCGGTCGTCAGTTCGTAGGTTTCGCCGCGGGCCCAGTCGCGTTGCAGCTCGAGCAGGTACTGCAGCGAGGTCATCGGCACGGCGCCCGCCTGGATCATGCGCTGCATGGCGCGGTCGTGGGCTTCGGGCGAGACGTCGCCGCAGATGTCGCTGATGACATGGACCTCGAAGCCCTGTTCGAGAGCCGAGAGTACCGGGTCGACGATGCAGACCGAGGTCCACAGCCCGCCGATCACCAAGCGGTTGCCGCTGACCTCGTTGATGCGGTCGATGACATTGGCGTCTTCCCAACAGTTCATCGTGGTGCGGTCGATCACCTCGCAGTCGGGGAAGGCATTGAGCACCTCGTCGAAGATCGGGCCGGAGAAGCTCTCGGCAGCGACCGTGGTGAGGATTGTGGGTACGCCGAAGCCCGCAGCCGACTCGGCGACGAGCCCACAGTTGAGGCGGAGCACCGCGACATCCTGCGAGCGGACCGGGAAGGCCATCTGCGACTGGTGGTCGATCAGCAGCAGCGTGTGGTTGCCCGGCGTGAGCAGGCTGGTGGCGGGATTGGCGGTGGCAGTCAGGGACATTTGATTTCTCCTCAGGAACTTCGGTGAAACCAGACTGCCGCCTCGCTCGCGGCGTGGCGATTGAACTTGGGATTGGGCAAGTCATACCTTGGTAGGTTGCGCTTGCATCGGGATGCCAATTCGACAATCTCCCGCCATGGACACGCGCGTGGAATCGCCGGATGGAAACCGCTGGCTGGGCCAGGCCGTGCCCGACAGCCTGGTAGTCACCTCTGCCAATGGTGCGATCCTGAGCTGGAACTCAGCGGCCGAACAGCTCTACGGCTATCCGAGCGGCGAGGCGCTGGGGCGCAACATCGACGAACTGCTGGCAACCCATCACCCGCACGGACTGGCGCACATCGACACGGCTGTTGCGGAGACTGGCACGTGGCAGGGCGAGGTGTTCCGCACCGCTGCCGACGGACGGAGCTTGGGTGTGAAGAGTCGCATCACCAGGCTATCCGAGGCCAGCGAACGCGCCGAATGGAGCCGGGCCTTCACTAGCGAAGACTTCGCCGGGGATTCCGCGCATCGCTACGTCAACCTGTTCAACGCCATGGCAGCCTCATTCTGGGAACTCGACTTTTCACGTGTACGCGAGGAGTTGGGCCGGCTGCACATGGCAGGCGTTGCCAACCTGCCGCAGCACCTGCTCGACAATTCGAAACTGATCGACAAACTGATCGCCCGCGTTCGCGTGCTCGACGTCAACCAGAAGACGCTCGACTTGTTCGAGATCGGCGAAAAGCATGTGGCGCTGGGGGACACGATCGAATGGGCCTGGCCGCCGCAAAGCCGCGAAGTTTTCGCCCG
Source organism: Aurantiacibacter hainanensis (assembly GCF_036321025.1). Classification (NCBI taxonomy): domain Bacteria; kingdom Pseudomonadati; phylum Pseudomonadota; class Alphaproteobacteria; order Sphingomonadales; family Erythrobacteraceae; genus Aurantiacibacter; species Aurantiacibacter hainanensis. Next base: position 153,981 of record NZ_JAZAPB010000001.1, on the reverse strand, counting down.
TTCTCTGATCGCCGCGCTCAAACGGGACGACCATTTTTCGGTGGAGACCGTGCTGCGCAGCCGTACGGGCAGGCTGATTGACGTGCTGTTCACGGTCTGCTGGCCCGAGGACCACAAGGCCCAAGGCAGCGTGCTGGTCGGCGTGATTGACCTGTCGGAGACCAAACGCGCGTTCCGCGAACTGCAAGAAAGCGAACAGCACTATCGTGACCTGTTCGAGAACATGCCGGTGGCCCTTCTGCGGATCGAGCTGGGACAACTCAACGACTGGTTGCAGCAATTGAGTGAAAGCGGGATCGAGGATCTTGCCGACCACCTCGAAGCCAATCCGCAGCTGATCGAGGTGATATTACGCCACCCGCGCGTGGTCGATGCCAACAGCGAGGCACTCGACCTGTTCGGCGCCGAACGGCTCGACCAGCTGGAAGGGCCGGTAGACTGGGCCTGGCGCGATCGACCAGGTACGCTGCGCCGTTCGCTCGTCGCCCGGCTGAGGGGTGCGCTGGAGTTCTCCGAGGAAACCCGCATCAACCTGCTCGACGGGTCGGCGATCGACGTGCTCTACGTGATCTCGTTCACGCAGGACCAGGTCGACCGTGGGCACAACATCGTCGCGCTGGTCGACATCTCCGAACGCAAGCTGGCCGAGGAAGAACTGCGTAGCGTGCGCGAAGAGCTGTCGCACGCTTCGCGCATCTCGATGCTGGGGGAGATGTCCGCTTCGATCGCGCACGAGGTGAACCAGCCGCTGGCGGCCATTGCCGCGCTTGCCGATGCCAGCCTGCGCTGGCTCGACCGCCCCCAGCCCGACATCGAGGAGGTACGTGCACTGGCTGTCGACATTGCTTCCGATGCGCGGCGCGCTAGCGGGATCATCAGCCGCATCCGCTTGCTTGCGGTCAAGCAGACCGCACCGCGCGGCCTGGTTGACCTGGTCGAGATGACGAGGGAATCGCTGCTGCTGCTAAGGCGCGATTTCGAGACGCGTGAAATCGAGCTGAAGAAGGATCTCGGCGAGGGTCCCGCATCTGTGAGCGGCGATCGGATCCAGTTGCAGCAGGTGATCGTCAACCTGCTAGTCAACGCCATGCAGGCGATGGACCAGGTCGCGGAGGACAGTCGCACCATCTCGGTGACAATCACGCCCGACGGCGCCGATTACTGCGAACTGGTGATCGCAGACTCGGGGCCCGGTATTGCCGCCGAGAACCTGCCGCGGCTGTTTGACAGCTTCTTTACCACCAAGGGAACTGGGATGGGGTTGGGCCTATCTGTGTGCAAGTCGATCGTCGAGGCCCACGACGGCACGATCGCGGCGGAAAATCACGCCAGCGGCGCGCGCTTCGTGATCAGGCTTCCCCTGGCGTGACCGGACGCAAGTGGCCGACGGCCCGCAAGGCTTCGGCCATCTTGACGAGATCGGGCAGCGTGCGCGCCTGCATTCGCTTCATCGCCGAAGCGCGGTAGATCTTCACTGTTATCTCACTGAGCCCTAGATCGAAGGCCGCCTGCTTGTTGAGGCGGCCCATGGTGACCAGGTCCATCACTTGCTGTTCGCGTTCGGTCAGCGCGTCGTAGAGGTCGATGATGGCCTGCAGCTGGCCCTCTTCTTCGCGGGCTGCGGTATCGCGCTCGATTGCCGTGGTGACGGCGTCGAGCAGGTCTTGATCGCGGAACGGCTTCGTCAGGAAGTCAACCGCGCCCGCCTTCATTGCCTTGACGGACATCGGGATGTCGCCGTGGCCGGTCATCAGGATCACCGGCAGGCTGATACCGTGCGAAGCCATCTGCGACTGGAAATCGAGACCTGAAACGCCTGGTAGCCGAACGTCGAGGATCAGGCAGCTTGGCTGCGCGGGCATCTTGGTGGCGAGGAACTCGCCACAGGAACCGTAGCTGCGCGCTTCCAGCCCGACCGAACGAAGCAGCGAGTCCAGCGCCCGCTGGATGGAGAGGTCGTCGTCGACGATATGTACCAGTCCCTGCTGTTCCATGATGCCCTCCGGACCGGAGCTTTAGCGCCGGGTGGTTGCCACGATTTATCCAATTTTCCCGCCCAAGGCCAAGTCGATTTCGGCGAGCAGCTCGCGCGTCTCGAACGGCTTGACCAGGAATGCCCGCGCCCCGGCTGCGAGCGCTCGATGGCGGGTCTGTTTCTCGCCGAAGGCGGTCATCACTATCACCGCCAGAGTAGGGCGCGCGCGTGCCATTTCGCCCTGCAGATCGAAGCCGTCCATGCCGGGCATGTGCAAGTCGGTGACCAGGCAATCGGCCTCATCGCTGGCTGGGCTGGCCAGAAATTCCCGCGCATCGGCGAATACGCGGCAGTCGTATCCTTCGGACTTGAGCAGGCTGGATAGACCCCGCCGCATACCGGGATCGTCGTCGACCACGGCAATCAGGGAGGGAAGTGCGATCAACTGGGCGTTCTCCTGCGACGCAGGGCACCCGCGCAGCTTCGGACTGCGGATAGGCGCCGCGCGCGGTCGCGGGCAATCATACCTTGGTTTGGTGGCGGAAGACCTGCGCACAATCGACGCTGACCGTGCGTACCCGCATGCTCCATGCATCCACTGTCTCGAGGAGCGAACCATGCCTTTCATCACCACCGCCGACAGCACCGAAATCTACTACAAGGACTGGGGTCCGAAGGACGCGCAGCCGATCGTCTTCCACCACGGCTGGCCGCTGTCGGCTGACGACTGGGACGGGCAGATGATGTTCTTCCTGGGCGAAGGCTTTCGCGTGATCGCCCACGACCGGCGCGGCCACGGGCGCTCGACGCAGACATGGACCGGCAACGAGATGAATACTTACGCCGCTGACATGATCGCGCTGGCCAAAAAACTCGACCTCAAGGACGCGGTGCACATTGGCCATTCAACTGGTGGCGGCGAAGTGGCGCGCTATGTAGCGCGTGCCGAGCCAGGCCGGGTGGCCAAGGCCGTGTTGATCGGCGCTGTGCCGCCGATCATGCTGCAGACCCAGGCTAACCCCGAAGGCTTGCCGAAGAAGGTGTTCGACGGCTTTCGCGCGGCACTCGTCGCCAATCGGGCGCAATTCTTCCTCGATGTGCCAGCCGGCCCGTTCTACGGCTACAACCGCGAGGGCGCTAAGGTCGACCAGGGGGTCGTCTGGAACTGGTGGCGGCAAGGCATGATGGGCGGCGCGAAGGCGCACTACGACTGCATCAAGGCCTTCTCCGAAACCGACTTCACCGAGGATCTCAAGGCGATCACCTGCCCGGTGCTGGTGATGCACGGCGATGACGATCAGATCGTGCCTTACGCGGACTCGGCTCCGAAGGCAGCGGCGCTGCTGTCCAAAGGTACGCTGCTGACCTATCCTGACCTGCCGCATGGCATGTGCACCACGCATCCTCATGTATTGAACCCGGACCTGCTGGCCTTCGCCCGCAGCTAATTTTCTGCAGCTAGGGTGTCACACCCTCGCAAACGCCGTCGCAGCCCTAGCTGCGGCGGCGTTTCGCATTTGCCAGCTCCGGTTCGGAGGCCGCGAGCCATACCAAGGTTTAGCCGCGTTACTCTCCCGTACGATTGGCCTGGCCACAGGTGGGGCGCATGTTCGTTCGCGAGCCAGGACCACCCGTCCGGCAAGGCAAGGATCCGGACATGAGCAGCAATGCCGCCATCTCGCCAAGTTTCGATCCCGCGCGGACGGCGCTGCTGCTGGTCGATCCATACAACGACTTCTTCGATCCAGAAGGCAAGCTCTGGCCGCTGGTAGCCGAAGTGGCGGGCGAAATCGACCTGCGCGGAAAGTTGGCGGCCGTGCTCGACGCCGTGCGCGCTGCCGGGATCCAGGTGGTAATCGTTCCGCACCATCGCTGGTCGCCGGGCGAACTCGATGCCTGGGACCACCCCAACCCCTATTTGCTGGCTGGCTACGAGGCGCAGATCTTCGCGGTCGGCAGCTGGGGTGGCGAATGGTTCCCCGCCTTTGCCCCGCGCGAAGGAGACATGGTCTGCACCGAGCATTGGGGCAGCAGCGGCTTTGCCAACACCAATCTCGATACCCTGCTCAAGCAGCGCGGCATTTCGCACGTGATCCTCGTCGGGCTGATCGCCAATACCTGCCTCGAAAGCACCGGCAAATACGCTGCGGAGCTCGGCTACCATGTCACCTTGGTGCGCGATGCCACTGCGGCTGCCACCCGCGAGGCAATGCACTGCGCGCACGAGATTAATGGGCCCACCTATGCCCACCTCATCACCACCACCGCCGAACTGATGGGTGCCCTCGCGGTGCCCGCGGCCGCAGCCTGAAGGACCGTACCATGCTCGATACCCTGACTAAGCATACCGCACTCACCGCCCCCAATCGCTTCGTCAAAGCTGACGGTCGGCGCCTAGCCTACCGCACTTTCGGCCAAGGCCCCAACCTGGTGCTGGCCGTGCGCTTTCGCGGCACGATGGACGTATGGGACCCGCTCTTCCTCGACCAGCTGGCGGAGAAGTTCACCGTCACCGTGTTCGACTATCGCGGGCTGGGCCTTTCCACCGGCGAAGCAAGCTACGCGAAGCTCGACATGGCGCAGGACATCCTCGACCTGATCGACGGCCTCGGCTTCGACAAGGTGGTGCTCGGCGGCTGGTCGATCGGCGGCCACGCCGTGCAGGTCTTCACCGCGCTGCACCCCGAGCGGGTCAGCCACCTGGTCGCCATCGGCACCATGCCTCCCGGCCTCATGGTAAAGCCCTTCGAGGACCTATTTTTCCAGACGGCGTGGAAGGTCGAATACGGCGTGGAGGAAGAATACATCCTCTTCTTCGAGCCGGATTCCGCCACCAGCCGCCGGCTCGCCGACGCCTCGCTGGCGCGCATTGCCGCTCGCGAAGAAGTGCGCGATGTCGCCACCCCGGCGGAAGTGTTCATTAGGTCGGTCGAAGCTTCGAGCGATCCGACCACGCCCTTCCCCGATCCCGACGGTGCCTATGCCGATTTCTTCCGCACCACCGACATCCCGGTGATGGCGCTGTCGGGCGACCACGACATCATCTTTCCGGTCGAGAACTGGTATGCGGTCAACGACCAGTGGCCAACCCTGTTCGTTGTGACCTTCCCCGACAGCGGCCACGGCCCCCAGCACCAGTACCCCGTCATGGCGGCAGAGATGATCGCCAGCTTCGTCAACCAGGCCTGATCCGGCCCCAGGAAACCCGATGGAGGTCAAGATGAGCAAGACAATCGTTTTCGTTCACGGCGCATGGGTCACTCCTGCCAGCTGGGATCCATTCCGCGCCTTCTTCGAAGCCCGTGGTTTCACCACCCATGCCCCCGCATGGCCCTTCGTGGCGGAACACTCGGTCGACGAGATGAACAATGCCACACCGGCCGGTTTCGGCGCCCTGACTCTGGGCAAGATCGTCGACCGGTACGAGGCCTTCATCCGCGAACTGCCCGAGGTGCCGATCATCGTGGGCCACTCGTTCGGCGGCCTGCTGACCCAACTGCTGATCGACCGCGGCTGTGGTGTCGCCGGCGTTGCAATCGATCCGGCACCGATCGGCGGGGTGGTACCGGGCCCCAGCGCGTTTGCCGCGATCACGCCGATCATGCTTCGGTTATTCGGCTGGCGGCGCCCCTACAAGTTGTCGCGCAAGCGTTTCGGCAAGCTGTTCGCCCACACCGCGCCACCGGCGCTGGTCGACGAGGCCTACGCGTCCTACGTCATCCCGGCTCCCGGCATGATCTTCCACCAGGCCGCGCTGTGGCTCGGCAGCTGGGTCGACACCCCCGGTCGCAAGCAGCCGTTGCTGTTCACCGGCGGCAGCGAGGATCGGCTGGTCTCGCCCTATCTGTCAAAGGCGGCTTATCGGGCGCAGTCGAGGTCGAAGGCACGCACCGACTATGTCGAGTTCGCCGGACGATCCCACTTCCTCTGTGCGGAACCCGGCTGGGAAGAGGTTGCCGGGGCAATCGCTGACTGGATCGCAACCATCTCGCCAGCCGCGGAGAGCAATCAGCAGGTTGCGGCCGCCTAGGCCGGGCAAACTTCATCTGCAAGGAGGACGACAATGGCCAGCGCACCAACGATCAACATCGGCCTGACCGAAGCGCAGCGCGAGGAGATCAGCCTCGGTCTCTCGCGTCTGCTCGCCGACAGCTACACGCTTTACCTGATGACCCATAACTTCCACTGGAACGTCACCGGACCGATGTTCAACTCCCTGCACCAGATGTTCATGGTGCAATATACTGAGCAATGGTCGGCGCTGGATCTGATTGCCGAACGCATCCGTGCGCTCGGCTTTCCGGCTCCGGCCACATACCGGTGCTTCACTGCGCTCGGCAGCATCGAGGAAGTCGAAGGCGTTCCGACGGCCATGGAGATGGTCGGGCTTCTGGTAAGCGCGCAAGAATCCGCCGCGCGAACTGCCCGTCAAGTATTCGTCGTGGCCGACAGGCACGGCGACCAGCCTACTGCCGACCTGCTAACCCAGCGACTGGATGTTCACGAGAAGTCCGCTTGGATGCTGCGTAGTCTGCTGGAATGATCTTCGTCGCCGAATTGGGATCAGCAAGGTGAGCCAGTTCCGTTGTCAGAGAAGCCACGAACGCTGCGCACAGCTCCTAATCATCTTGGTACATCTTGGGTCGATAGCTGAATGTCGGCTTCGCCTGCCATATGAAATGAAAAGCGGGCAATCATGTATCGGCCCACAATCGGCCGTTTGATCGTCGCTAGGGCAAGGTCCGGCTTTGGGCGGTAAGCTGACTGTCAGCTCTCGGGATTGTGGATAGGCTTAGCGGACATTGTGGTCAAAACATCGGCGTGCAGCACCTAGCGGCTGGCCAGCAATGTTGCTATATCAGTTGCGGAGGTCAGAACCATGGCGAAGCAAGGTCAGCACGTAGTTCGGAGTTCATCTGGTGGATGGGCAGTGAAGAAGGCTGGTTCGTCCAGAGCCAGTAGCGTGCACGACACGCAGGCCGATGCGATCAAGGCGGGAGCGAAGATCGCGCAGAATCAAAAGACTGAACTCTACATACACGGCCGTGATGGCCGGATTAGGGAACGTAGTTCCTACGGAAACGACCCGCATCCGCCGAAGGGCTGAGTTTGACTCCACCCTTTGAGAAGTCGGTTTTCGTCAACTGTCCGTTTGACGACGATTACGCGCCAATCCTGCAGGCGCTTGCTTTTTGCATCGTCTATCTCGGCTTCCATCCTCGACTGGCTCCAGAGAACGCCGATAACGCGGCGACGCGACTTGACCGCATCGCTGATCTCATACGTGGCTCCAAATATGGCATTCATGACCTAAGCCGCTGCAAGATGAGCACGGTCGACGAATACGCGCGCATGAACATGCCCTTTGAACTTGGTTTGGATCACGCTTGCCGTCGATTTGGCCCACTCCCTCTGACGGAAAAGCGAATTCTCATTCTCGAGCATACGCGGTACGACTATCAACGGGCGCTTTCGGACATTTCCGGTTGGGATATACAAGCTCATGCCGGTGATTATGAAAAAGCAGTCCGGCATGTGCGAAGCTGGCTCATCGCTCAGGCTGGAGCTGCCGCGATCGGATCAGCGAAAATCCAAGGGAAATATATCGCTTTCCAAGAATGGTATTGGGAACGAGAGTTAGCGGCAGGATCTTCTGAAGAGGACATTCAAGAATATCCAACGGCCGAGCTCATTCGCGCGATGCACGAGTGGAAGGGCGCTGGAGAGCCTGTTTAGGCGGCTCTCGGGTTGATTGCGGTCTGTCCACTTCTATTTATCGATCGCAAAGATCGGACGCATAATTTCCGCCGTCTCCGCGCGAACGAGAGCTTGCAACTCTTCGCGCTCATTCTTGTAGGCGTTTTCGCTTACCTATTCTCTATCGAAGCACCGGCTCTGTTGCTATAGACGTAGGATGACCCGACCGACGTCGCTCGAACTTTATCGCCGCTTCGTCGAGATCATCGACGAAGCTGCCGATGCGAAGACCATTGATGCGGTTCCAAAGGCAGCGGAAGCTGTTGGCATGATAGGAGGCGAAGAGCCTCGCGCCATGAGCCAGCGCTGGAACTACATATACACGGACGAATCCGGCTTCGAATTGCATGTCCATGCACGCTGGTGGGACAGCTCCAGGCCATTTTCAATCCAGCCAGACATCCACGTCATGCGGGCGGAGTTGAAGGGCGACGCTATGCCGATGTCGCACGAGCGCCGATATGAGACGTAGCCTTTAGGGGCCAGCCAGTATCATGGAATGCTTCCGGATCGATGAGAGCGGCTTTACCGGCTTCGACCTCCTGAACGTAGATCAGCGCTTCCAGGGCGCGGCGGCTATTGCGATAAGTGATGACGATGCAGCGCGCCTGATCAGGGAGCACCTGCCGCGCGTCCAAGCGAGCGAGCTGAAGTATCGATCGCTCTCGCGCCGACCAGCCAACCATGCCGGGCTACTCGCGCTGCTGCGCGATCTGCTCGCCGACTTCAAGAGCGTCACCTATGTGTGCGACAAGCGCTTCTTGCTCATCCTGATGTTCTGCGACTATGCGGTTGAGCCTTGGTATTACGAGCGCGGACACAATTTCTACGAAGACGGCCAGAACTACGCGATGGCCTCACTGCTGTCGGTCGCTGGTCCTACAATCCTGGGAGAGGCCGCGTTCGCGGCCCTGCTGGCTGCTTTCCAACGGGCGGTCAAAGAGAAGAGCACAGATGCGTTGCGTGCCCTCGTTGCCGCGGCGCGGAGAACGGACTGGCTGGAGTTACCGGAAGCGATTGGCCCGCTTGCCCGCGACGCAGCGCCCGAGTGCCTGTCAGCGATTATGACGCCGGGCGTAGATACGGACATCGCGATTATCGTGCTGCAGTCGCTAATCAGCCGGATGGAAATCATGAGCGACGGGCCATACCGGGTCGAGCACGACCAGTCGAAGAACCTCGAACGCTATCACGAGCTGCTGCAGCGCTTCATCGACCACGAGGACACGATTGAGCTTCGCCAGACCGCAATCGCCAGCTTCAAATTTCCGCTGAAGCTCAATCAGGTAACGCAGGTCGATTCAAGGCAAAGCCCAGCGGTGCAATTGGCCGACGTGATGATAGGCGCAGCGCTCGAAGCAGCAAACACCATGGCGGGACTACGGAGTGGCGAACTAGATCCAGATGCGGTGATGTCGCTCTACGCCGACAATCAGTTTATTCATCTCATTCCCTGCGTCGATTTCGAGGAGCAGAAGGCTTTCAGGAAGGGAACACAGGCGGCTGAGGTGATCGACTATTTCGCGGCAAACTTTGCGAAGGATTGCAAGCGGCCAGAACGGTGATAGCTCGGCCAGCGAGCGGTCACCAGCGGCTGCCGGCTGTGCAGCAGCCCTCACAACTTCGGCTTCACGGTGGTCGTGGGGTAGCCGAAGGCGAAGAAAAAATGCGATACGCGAATGCTGCCATGGCTGGGTGCCAACGCCGGCTCCCGCTCATGCTCCGTGTCGAAGTCTGCGGCGGTGAACAGTGATGACGGCCGTGCATAGGGCTCACCTGTGGCGGTTGGCTTCAGTCGCAAGAGCTTCGCGATTGCGGCATCGCCCAATGCGTCGCGAATGTGCGGCACGATGTCCGGCTCGGGGTCGAGTAGCACGCCGACCATCGCCGCAACCGCCTGCTTCCGGCTATAGATTCCATTGACGAAACGGCCGAGCCCCTGATCGCGCAGATAATGGTCCCGGTGCCTCTTCTGGCGCCCAAGACGTTTGAACTCGAATACCAGTTGCATCGCCTGCGTCTCATTGTTCCAACCATAAACAATGTCGGTACGGCGCTCCTCGATCATCGCACCGGTGGCTGGATCGATGTCACCGATGATATCCTCGGCTGCCCACATCCCAAGCAAGCCGCGCTCGCGAGCGACAACGTTCTCGACATAGACCTTCAGGCGCTTCGTAAGGGCGGTTTCCTTGGTCTTGGGATTGAAGTCCGGAAACGGTCGAGTCGCCAGCTCGGACCATCCCTGACACAGCGCTTCGACTGCCTCAGTTGCGGATTGCAGTGGAAAGGCGGAAAGCCAGTCGGCAGCCTCCGTCACGAACGCACCGCCAGCTTTTCTGAGCCCGCGCCAGACTGAACCGACCGCACGATGTGCTCAGCGTCACGCAACGCCTGGCGAACGGTCCAGCGGCGGCGCGCCAACGGCCGGGCCAGATACAGGCTGCCGTCGATCCACAAATGGGCGTCCGGGACGAGGGCGAGGTGATCGCCCGACGGGATGGTGCGCAAGCCCGACTTGCGCAATGAGGCCAGGGTTTCGATGACAAGCTCATCATCGATGGTTGCCTTAGCGGCGGAGCGCGCGCGCCCCTTTTCGGCGTAGCTGATCTTCACGACACCCGAAGGACCAGCACGAGTCGGGTCACTGGCGACCACGTTGACTTCGAACCGCCCCCGGCCACCGGTTCGGTCGCGCCAAGTGGTCAGCGCTGCGACCAGCGCATCGGCGTAGATGCGGAAATCCTGGTCGCTTGCGGTTCTCTGCGCCCGAGTATCGAGGCTCTTGAAGCTTCGTGGCCTGATCGAGGGCATCAGCACCTCGACCGTCTCTGTCACCAAGGTTTTCTCTTCATCCGTGAGGCCGAAATAGGAGAAGACCGCCTCGTCGAACTCCCCGCGGAGCGACCTGTAATCGGCGCGCTGGAGGAGCTCGTCCTGAGATCTCAGCCGATCGACGCGACTATTAACCGATGCAAGCGCTATGGCGGCAGCGTCAGGATCAGGTGCGTCTTCCGGCGAGAAAAACGGGAATGCGTCGACATCAGTCAGGTGGACACCGTTGCGTTCGCACAGCATTTTCCAGCCGCGCATCATCAGGAAATAGCGCGCGAGGCTGGACCGTAGATAGACAGCCGCGAACTTGAGCAGGGGTGCGTCGGGCTCGGGGCCGGCAATGACCCCGATGCTATGGGTAAAGCTCGCCGGTCGGTCGTAGTAAACCGCGCGGAGATTCTGCTGTTCGCGCGAGAAGCCATCAGGGAAGACGACGCGGGGCCCGTCGAACACGGCGAGCACCGCATCGTTCAGGCCGACAACGGTGGCCTTCTCCGCCGGCCAAGGCCGCAGCAGGTCAGGATGCAGCACCGGAACCCCCGCGCTTAGCGCGGCGATCGGGATGTGAGGCATATCGCGAAGCGGGCCGGGATCGACTGCTTCACGGCTTTTGTCTTCGAGATGAATGCCCTTGCGGTAGGTCCAGCGCCGGAACTCGCGAGGGCCGCGCCAGAGGTTCGCAAAGGTACCGCGCAGGCTGAGCCGGCTCAAGATCGCTAGGTCGTTGGCGTCGCCCCACATCATAGTGACGAGAAGCTGCGGATCCTGAGCGACCGAGCGAGTCTGTAGTAGGTGCCGATCGGCCGACTGCATGGTAAGACGACCGAGTGCAAGGCTAAGATCGGCCTTAGGAACCAGATAGTCGAACGTCTCCCCAAACGGGATGATTTTCGGAACGTTGGCCTCGCGGCGAGCGCCTAGGAACACATGGCAGGTGTTCTCGGCGGTCGGGAACAACAACCCCTGCAGGTCACCGAAGTTGATGATCCGGCTCGGCTTATAGGCGCGTAGCAGATAGGAGACGAAGGCTTCGCTGGATGCGCCGAGGAGCTGGCCGATTGGCAAGATCAGGCAGGCCCGGCCCCCTTCGTCCAGGTAGTCTAGCGCGCGCAGGGCGTAGGCTCCAGCCACTTGGCGGCGCGAGAATGGCGTGCCCGCGCGCGCCGCCCAAACGTCCGCCGAGGTGTGCGCTTCACCTTCTGGCTCCGCCCAGGGCGGATTGGAGATGATCAGCGAGAAGCGGCGCCCGAAGAAGGCATGGCCGTCGTCGAAGAAGTCTGCATGATCGCGGCCGTGCGCGAGGTTGTGGTCCTTGAGCGGAGGCAGCTTGGTACCATCGCGATCCTGCGCTTCCAGAATGTCGGCCGGATCGAGCCCCTCCAGAAGCGACAAGTAAAGGCTGAACGCGGTCACGCGGCAGGCCATGAAGTTGATGTCGCCACCGAAGATGCTGCGCGAGAGAAGTTCACCGCGCTCGGCAAAGCTGAGCTGGCCGCCCTTCTTTGCCTCCGCGAGCGCGATCAGCCGGCGATAGGCCGTCGTCAGCAGGATTCCCGAGCCGCACGCGCCGTCGAAGATCGTTTCGGTCAGCGGATTGGGAGAGGCGAGGAATGCCTGATCGACGGCGAGCATGGCGAGATTGCGAGGCGTATAATAGGCGCCGTCTTCCGCCTGCTCTTCGCGCGTCAGGAACTGTTCGTATAGACCGGAGAGCAGCTCGACCGGTATGTAGCTGAAGTCGTAGTTCCAGAAGTCGCCCTGACCGGTCTGCAGGTCGGTGCGGCTGAGAAACTGCGCGAGCAGGCTGAAGCCGCTGTTCGAAAGCGCCGTCCAGGGATCGTGCCGATCGTCTCCGAGGAAGTCGCCGTTGAAGTCCGACCGCAGCCGATCGATCAGCGCCGCGATGCCGGAACGGTCGAGCCGGGCAACCAAGTTAGAAAGTTGTTCCACATCGCGCCGCGCTCGATAGGTCGCGCCGACGATCTCACGATGTTCGAGGTAGGAGATAAAGAGCACTTGACCCATCAGAAGCTCGGCGAGGCGTCGACGCGCGCGGGCGTCGTCGATCCCGGTCAGGCCCTCATCGCTCAGTTTCGCGACAGTCGTGGACAGGTTAGCAAGCAGCTTACGATCGACCCGCGCCTTGACATCGAACCACTTCGGCATGCGCCTCGACAAATTGGCCGTCGAGACGTCCGACGCGGAAAACGGGCCATCCGAACGCGCGTCTTCGAGCCGCAAGCGTTCGCCAGCATTCTTTAGCTTACGAGCAGGGAGCGCGACGGCCTCATCACCCTTCAGCTCAATCACGATCGTCGCGAGGTTCTGGTTCCAGATGCGCTGGCGAGCCTTATCCAATTCGGCCTGCGACAGCGGCGTTCCATCCTCCCCGACGAACACGACGGTCGGTACACCCTCGACATCGAAAACGGCCTGCGCGCGGATGGCCCCCTCCGGCTTGAGAAGGGTCTTGATTTCGAGTGCATAAGGGTGGGTGTCCGGAACGACGTCGCCGCGCTGATGCAGCACGCCCGACTCAGCTACATAGCCTAGCTTTTCGAGCCAGGCCTCGACCGCTGCTGTGGTCATGCTCGCGGCTCGGAAGTCGCGCGTTTAGTCCCGCCTGCGGCATCCATTGCGTAAGACCAGCCAGCAGCCGAACGTCGAGCTCGGATTGGGTGCCCTTTGCTCCGCAGGTAGCTGAGGTCGCGATTGATTGTCGCTGGAGAAACACCCAGCGCTTCCGCCAAAGCGGTGGCAGACCCGCCCCCGCGATGAATTAGCCCGAGCAGGGAGTCATGCCGTTCCGCGATGGCTGCGCTCCGACTGTACAACAAGCGAGTTTCTCCAAGTCTATCAAGATTCGATAGACTCGGCGACCGACAAACGCAAGAACATCCATGGAACGTCGGGAAAAGCATGCGCGGTGCCGACTGGGCCAGAGTCGCGTCCGATTCGATGCGCGCTTGGACGTTTCCAATTTATCCGTCTAGCGTCCGCCTGCTACCAATTTACTCATCCCTCCAACTGCGCTGTAACCTAACAAATCGATCAATTGCCGCCGAACGAATGTCAGATCTAGAGATTCGGCTGTAACCGGCTAAATCACCGATCTTAGGGCGCATTGCTGCGATCGACGCTAGTCTGAACCTACGGCAGCATTCGGGCGAACATCTCGACTGCACGAATGACCGAAATTAGGGCGCAAAGCGGACATCAATCTTGGCTGGCTCGCGGGCGCGAAAATGCATTCTCGAGTTCCAAAAAAGCTATCGAGATCGTCGACTAACTAATTGAATCATAATCGAGGATTTAGAAACGCGGGGGGTCGAGGCCCGCATGCCAGCCCGTTTCTGGTGCGAGTACTTAAAAGATCGCCACGAGATTTCGGTACCGATGCTGACGGCACGATCCTAGATTCAGGCAAAGCGTGCGGGATTAGACTCGTCGCGCCCTGCGTCGAACCGTGCTTGCGCGGCTTTGATGGTTTCGACGTTATCCAGGGCCCACTGGGACAGTGCGTTGACCGGGATTTTTAGGGAATGGCCGAGCTCGGTCAGCTCGTAGTCGACCCGGGGTGGAATCGTGGGCGTGACCGTACGCTTTACGAGGCCGTCTCGCTCCAGGTTGCGTAAGGTAAGCGTCAACATCCGTTGTGAGACGCTCGGAATTTCGCGCCGGAGTTCGCTGAAGCGGCGGCTGCCATCGGCCAAATTGTGGACGACCAGCACGCTCCACTTGTCGCCCACGCGCTGGAGAAGGCCGCTAATGGTGCGGCAGGCGGGGCTGTGCGCGTCGTGCGCCATGGACGGTTACCTTCCTGTTCCCTCGGCACCAATTTGTGCCTCAAACACAAAAATGTGCGTTCTTGTGAGAGTCTGACGGGCGGTTACTTAATGAGCCTCGGTATCAAATCCATACCAAGGAGCCAATAATGACCATCTTGCACATCGACAGCAGCATCACCGGCGAAAACAGCGTTAGCCGCCAAATCAGTCGTGCCATTATCGACAAGTTGACCGCGAGCAATGCAGGGGCGGAGGTGATCCGGCGTGATCTTGTGGCGCAGCCGCTTCCCCACTTCACGCTGCCCGAACTAGCCGACACCGCCGTGCTCGACGAATTCCTCGCCGCCGACACGGTCGTGATCGGTGCGCCAATGTACAACTTCTCGATCCCGACCCAGCTCAAGGCGTGGATCGACCGCATCCTCGTTGCCGGCAAAACCTTTCGCTACGCGGCGACAGGTGCGGAAGGCCTGGTAGGCGAAAAGCGCGTCATAATCGCGCTCGCGCGTGGCGGATTCTACGGTGCCGATACGCCTGCCGCTCCGATGGAGCATCTCGAGACCTACTTGCGTACGGCCTTCAATTTCATCGGCATCGAGCCGGAGGTCGTTGCCGCGGATGGTGTAAACATTGGCCCGGAGCAGAAGAAAGCAGCGCTGGCTCAAGCGCGCGGCGAGGCTATGTTGCTCGCTGCATGAGCGTCTTCGCCTTTGGCAGGCGGGCCTCCCGACGAGCTGGCATCCGCCCGATCATGGTCGGGCGGATGCCGCTCAGCCATGAACCTGCGCCTCGTTCCGGGACTGGAGCGCAACGCCGAAGCGCCGTCGATATTCGGCCGGGGGCAGCCCCGTCACTCTGTTGAATAGCTTGCGGAATGCAGACGGGTCGCCATAGCCGATTTCCCAGGCGATCTGTTCTACCGGCCGGCGGGTAAGCTCAAGCGCCTCACGCGCCCGCGCGATGCGGATCTGTTGCACATATTCGGTGGGACGAAGCCCGGTCGCAGCCTTGAAACGGCGCAAGAAGGTGCGCTCTTCCAGCCCGGCGTGATCGGCTAGTGTCGATATCGAGCAATTCGTCGTCGCGTTTGCCTGGAGCCAGTGTTGTACTGAGCGGATCGCCGCGTCGCCATGATCGAGCTTCGGGATGAAGCTGATATAGGGTCGCTGCGCTTGCCGCGGCGGATCAATCAACAGAAAGCGTGCGGTTTGCAACATCGAACTGGCACCCAGTAGCCGCTGGACCAGCGTCAGGCCGAGATCTGTCCAGGCGAGAATTCCACCTGCGGTGATGATATCGCCATCGTCGACAATGATGCGGTCAGCATCGACCTTCGCATCCGGAAAGCGAGAACTCAGGGCTTCTGCGAAGGCCCAGTGCGTGGTGACCTCCCGTCCTTCGAACAGCCCGGTTTCGGCAAGCACGAACGCCCCGGCACAGACCGAGCATAAAATCGCGCCCTGTTCGTGATGGCGCGTCATCCAGACGGCCAGCGCCCGCATCGAAGGCAGGTCATTCGGCATTACCAGGCTGGGCGGAGTGATGATGTAGGTGATGCGGTGCGGCTCACCGGGATGGCTGTCATAGGCGCAGGTGATACCATCGTTAGTTTCCTGCCAGTGGGTGACGCGGACGACAGGCCCGTCGCGCTCGCCCGCCATCTGTGCCGCAGTGACGGCAAGGCGGAACAGGTCCGTCAGGCCGTAGACCGCTGAAAGCTGGCAATCGGGATATATGACCAGCGCGATCTCCGCGACAATCCGGCTCGATGCATCCTTGTCAGTCTTGTCCCGCATTCTGTCGCTTTCCCCAAGCGTGCCGGAGCCGCCACCCCGGTAGCTTCCTTGTCATCTTCCGGCACTTTCGCCGGACCGACGAGAAGGAGACTATCATGACACGTAAGATTCGTAACCTAGCGCTCGGCGCGGCGGCCGCGCTCGCCATGACAGGGGTGGCCGATGCCCAGTCGGCCGGCACCCCCGAAGACACGACCAGCGTCGTCCTCGTCCATGGCGCCTTTGCCGACGGGTCGGGTTGGCGCGGCGTTTACGACCGGCTGATCGCCAGGGGTTATCGCGTCGCAATCGTGCAGAACCCGCTGACCTCGCTCGAGGACGATGTGGATGCCACCAACCGGGTGATCGATCGCCAGCCGGGGCGCGTCATCCTGGTCGGGCACAGCTGGGGCGGCACGGTGATCACCGAGGCCGGGAACCACCCGAAGGTGGCGGGCCTCGTCTACGTCTCTGCGCTCGCTCCCGATACGGGCGAGACGACCGCCCAACAATATGAAGGCTTCCCCGCTGCCACCGATTTCGTAATCGACACGCAAGGCGACGGTTTCGGCTTCGTGAACCCGGAAAGGTTCAAGGCCGCCTTCGCCGCCGATGCGAGCGACAGCGACGCCGCATTCCTGCGGGATTCGCAGGTGCCGATCAACATGTCGGTCTTCGCCACGCCGATCGGCCAGGCTGCCTGGCGGAACAAGCCCAGCTGGGCCGTGATCGCCCGCGAGGACAAGGCGTTCGGCGAGGGCATGCTGCTGCACATGGCACGGCGCATGAACGCCGACATCACCGAAGTGCCCGGCAGCCATGCACTCTTCATGACCCAGGCGCAGGCGGTGTCCGATGTGATCGACCGCGCGGCACGTGAAAGTCGCGAGCGAGCCGGCGAGTCCAGCGCCGTCGGCGCGAACTGAGCAGACTGGGCGGGCGCGGTCGACCGGCTGAGCTCGGCGCGCCCGCACGTCGGCTAGACCATCACTGCGTGCAAGGACCCAAAGCGATGCTCCTGTCGCCAGCAACCAACCAACTCCCGCCCTGCTCATGTCGGCCGCGCCTGACCGACGGCCGAAGGGGATTCATATGGGGCGGAATCGCCGCGCTAATCTGGGGCGGCTTCTTCGCCTATGCGCGCCTCGGAATCGATGCAGGCTTGAACGCCGCTGACCTCGCCTTCCTGCGCTACGGCACGGCCGGTGCACTGATGCTGCCGTGGCTGTTGCGCAGGGACGTGAGATCGCTGGGCGGCGTCGGCTGGTTCCGGGGAGCCGTGCTTGCGCTGCTCGCCGGCCCCCTATTCGTTCTGGTGAGCGCCGCCGGCCTTGCCTTTGCGCCCCTGGCACATGGCCCGGTGATCCAGCTCGGCACCGTGACGCTGATGGGCACCGTCCTCGCCGCTGCCTTTCTTGATGATCGGGTCGACATCGCGCGCGCCATCGGACTTGCGGTGATCGTCGCCGGCCTTGCGATAACCGTGGGCCCCGGGCTGTTCGGTGGCGGTTCACACGCCTGGAAGGGAGACCTGCTTTTCATCGTGGCGGGCCTGATGTGGGCGCTATTCACCCTGCTGCAGCATCGCTGGTCGGCGGACCCCATGGCAACCACTGCCGCGGTGTCGGTCATCTCGCTTGCGGTCTATGCCCCCGGTTACCTTTTCATTCGTGGTCCGCAGGCGCTGATTGCCGCAGGTCCGCTGATGGTGATCGAGTTCGCCATCGTGCTCGGCCTGTTCTCGGGCATCGTTTCGCTATTCGCCTTCGGCCGTGCGGTGAGCTGTCTCGGTGCGGCCCGCGCCTCGCTTTTTCCCGCTCTTGCGCCGGGGGTCGCGATTGTTCTGGGCGTGCCGCTGACAGGTGAGATCCCAACGCTGACGCAGGTTACCGGCCTGGCGGTCCTGACTGCCGGACTGATCCTGTCGGTCAGGAAGCGCGGCGTCAGCTTCATTCCGACGGCGGAACCTGTTTCGTGTGAAGCGGGTGATCCAGAGGCAATCGCCGACGAAGGCCAGGGCACCGGGCACGTGCCCGGGCATCGATACCCGCGTCCGCTCGAACCGATTGGCTGCACAGGGGCCGAAGCCGGGAACCCTGACGGGGTCAGTGCTGGCGCGACGAGCGAGCGAGTTCGCGAGCGAGGTCGACGAAAACCTTGAACGCTGCAGGCGGATTTCGCCGGCTCGGGTAATAGAGGCAGAGGGGTGAAAGCGGTGGCGTCCATTCGTCCAGCACTCGAACAAGCCGACCCGCTTCGATGTCATCGCGCACATCGGATTCCATGAAGAAACCTATGCCCAAGGAGCCGAGAACGGCGGCGCGGGCGAGACTGGCCTCATCCAGCGTTACAGGACCGTCCACGTCGACCTGCACCGGCTGCCCTTCGGCCTCGAACTGCCAACGGAACAAGGCTCCGTTTGGCAGCCGCGTGCGAATACAGGGATGTGTAAGGAGGTCGGACGGCACGCGAGGCCGATCACGATCTTCGAAATACGAGGGGCAGCCAACCACGGCATATCGCCTTGGCGGACCTAGGGGAATCGCGATCATGTCCGTCGGCAGAAGATTCTCGCTTCGGACCCCGAAATCGAACCCCTCGGCCACGATGTCGACAAGCTTCCCTTCGGTCACGAGGTCGATGTGGACCTCGGGGTAGCGCCGCAGAAACTCGATCACCAGGGGCGCGAGTATTTCGCGTCCTGCCGTTGCGAAGGTGTTGATGCGCAGCGTGCCGGACGGCGTCTCCTGCTGCGAGCGCACCGTATCGAGCGCCTGATGGATATCCTTGAGGGCGGGCGTCACCTGATCGACAAATCTTTGCCCCGCAGCGGTCAGCGAAACACTGCGCGTCGTCCGGTTGAAGAGGCGCACCCCGAGCTGCCCCTCCAGCTTGGCAATCGCATTGCTGAGGGCGCTCGTCGACATTCCAAGATCGAGCGCGGCCGCACGAAAAGTGCCTCTGCGGCTGATCGCGAGAACCGCTTCGAAATCGGTGAGGCTATAATTGCGCATTGTCCTGAAAACCGAAATTCTTCATCCTGCTTTATCCCGGTTATAGGAATTCTGTCAAAGCGCTAAATCTGCATCGGACGGAAACCGCGCACCGCGGGACCGAACTGGAGACAGATCATGACCATCGCACTATCTAGCGCGATTGCAGCCTATTTTTCCGCCGACAAGAAGGGCGATGCGAAGGCGATTTCGGAATGCTTTACGCTGGACGCGGTCGTCATCGACGAAGGTAATACCTATACCGGCCGGGATGCGATCCGGCAGTGGATGGCGAATGCGTCCACCCAGTATACCTATACCGTCGAGCCCTTTGCCCTTTCGGAAGAAGACAGGCGAATCGTGGTCACCAGCCACCTTGTCGGCAACTTCCCCGGCAGCCCGGTGGACCTGCGATATTTCTTCGTCCTTCAGGATGAGAAGATCGCCGAGCTGGAGATCGTCCCATGACCCCGCTTGTCAGCCTGGAAGGGAAGCGAGCACTTGTGACCTCCGGCACGCGGGGTGCGGGGGCTGCCACGGTGGCCCTGTTCGAGGAACTGGGCGCTCGCGTTCTGACCAGTGCTCGAAACAAGCCCGAGGCGCTGCCCGATGAGCAGTTCTTCGCCGCTGATCTCACGCAGGCGGAAGGCTGCACCGTGCTGGCCGCTGCCGTGCGCGAGCGGCTCGGCGGGGTGGACATTATCGTTCACATGCTGGGCGGATCGTCTGCGCCGGGCGGCGGCTACGAAGCGTTATCCGATCAGGAGTGGCAGAAGGAACTGGATCTCAACCTCATGCCGGCGATCCGTCTCGATCGCGAGCTTGTTCCCGAAATGGAGACGCGCGGGTCTGGCGTCGTGATCCACGTGACGTCGATCCAGCGAGAACTGCCGCTGCCAGAGGCGACCACCGCCTACGCCGCTGCAAAGGCAGCGTTATCCACCTACAGCAAGAGCCTCTCGAAACAGGTCTCACCCAATGGCGTGCGCGTCGTGCGGGTCTCCCCCGGCTGGATCGAAACCGAGTCCTCGGTCGACCTGGCCAAACGACTGGCGGCAGAACATGGGGTGGATGTCGAACAGGGGAAACGGATGATCATGGACTCGCTTGGCGGAATACCGATCGGCCGGCCGTCGAAGCCCGAAGAGGTGGCGAGCCTGATCGCCTTCCTCGCGTCGGACCGCGCCGGCACGATTACCGGTACCGAATACGTCATTGACGGCGGCACAGTGCCCACGGCCTGAGACGGGGCGGTATCGCGTTGAGCAAGCGCCGGTCATGCAGCAACCGGACGGACGAAGGAAGGGCGAAGAACACGATGAAGCAGGGAGGTTCGGGTTGAGGAACGGCCTTGGCGCAATGGCGGCTTTGTCACTGGCGATTCAGGCCGGACCAACCACGGTTCTGGCCCAAGCCGCGCCGGGCGGATCGCAGCCGCTTGCCTGCCTTGAGCCCGGTGCGAATGATCCCGTGCCGCTGGATTCTCGCATCGGCAGACCCGACCCGGCGATCATTGACATTTTCTCCGGCGCAGGGGCGAGCGCCATTTCGGTGCACAAGCTTACGCCTGAGGAACTGGCCATGGTAAACCGCGCGCTTGCCCGATTGCCGCGCCTGCATCGTGACCTTCTGCAGCGGCACCTCAGGCGACTGAGCTTCCTCGATCTTCAGCCCGGTTCCGGAAGTGCGCTCACCAGCAGGGTCGGGCTCGACGAGACGAGCTTGCAATTCGACATCACCTTGCGGGCCAGCCTGCTGGAGGAAAGCCTGACCGCATTCCTGAACACGAAGGAAGCCCGATTGTTCGAAGATGACGGGTCGGGCTTCGGCGTCGCGTTCGACGCCGGGGAGAGCGACGCGCTTACCTATATCCTGCTGCACGAAGCGTCGCATGTCGTCGACCAGGTTCTTGGCCTGACGGACAATGCAGCCGGACCTTTCCGTGCCGGTATCTGGAACGATCTTCGCGCCCTGTCCCAACCGCACGCTTCCAGCCTCGCCGCGAGGACGCCATTTCGAAGGGAGTCGGCCGTTCCCCTGCGCTATTCCCCGGCCTTTTACGAATCGCTTCGCAAGAGCCCGTTCGTCTCCTTCTATGCCAGTGCCGCAGCGCCCGAAGATCTGGCGGAGCTTTTCGCCTGGCAGCAGCTAGCATCGCGCTTTGACCAGTCCCTGACACTCACCATCCGCGACCGCGGGGGGGCAACCCTCTATCGCTACGATCCGCTCGAATCCCCTAAAGTGCAGTCGCGCTTCGTGGAGGTACAGGCGCTGCTGGACCGCTATGAAGATATCTGTGGTTCAAAGGCGAGCGTTGCAGAGTGATTTGTCCGGCTCGAGGACTGGCGAACCAGCGCCTTTCCTCTCCGGCGGTGGAGTGAGCCACCGGAGAGGAGCCTGACGTCTTCAGATGCCGTGGGTGTCTCGAATGAATTGCGCCGCCCGTTCTCCCACGATTGCGCAAGGAGCCTGGGTGTTGCCGGTCGAAACTCTTGGTAGGATGGACCCGTCGGCCACCCGGAGGCCCTCGACGCCCCGCACCTTGAGCGTCGCATCGACCACCGCCATGTCGTCGCGCCCCATCCGTGCGGTGCCGCTCTGGTGCCAATAGGTCACCGCGGAATCGCGGATGAAGCGGTAGTCGATCGGGTTGCCCTCTCCGGGGATTACCTCTCTCTTGACGAGAGGCCTGAAGGCTGCGGCGGCACCCAACTCCCGGCTAAGTGAGATGCAGGCCCGTGCGGCTTCGACGTCCGCCGGATCGGACAACATGTTGGCGTCCACGATTGGAGCTGCATGAGGATCGGAGGAGGTAAGGCGCACTTCGCCGCGGCTTTGCGGGCGAGCCAGCCCGCCGAACATCGTCCAGCCATGCTCCGGCACGCCGAGAGCGGCGGTGCGCTCGCTCGGCACCGGGAACTCGACTTGGCAGAACAGCAGGTCCGGCGCTTCCAGTTCCGGCCGCGTCTTCCAGTAAAGGGTAGCCTCGCTCCCGCTGTTGCGCGGCGCTAGCGGGCGATGAAATTCCCAAGTGCAGCAGAAGGCGACGTGATCCTGGAGGTTCTGTCCGACACCGGGAATGTGCTCGACCAGCGGGATGCCATGACGGGCAAGTTCTGCGCGGTCACCCAGTCCCGATAGCATGAGAAGCTTGGGCGTGTTGATGGCGCCGGTGGAAACGATCACTTCGTTCCCGGCCGAAATCGCCAGGATGTCGCCGTTTCGTTCGATCTCCACGCCGACTGCCCGGCGACCGTGGAAAAGGACGCGCCGGACGAGCGTATCGGTCAGGATCGTCAGGTTCGGCCGGTCCGCCAATGACCGCAGATAGGCGCGGTACAGCGAATGACGGCGTCCATCGCGCACCAGCATGTCGGTATAGGCTGCGCCGCCTTCGCCTTCCATCATGCGGCCATTGGGGCTGTCGAAGCGGGGGATGCCAAGTTCCTGCGCCGCGTCCAGCATCGCGCCGGCAAGCGGGCTTGGGTCGGCGGCAGGCTGGACCCAGACCGGACCATCGGTGCCGCGATATTGCGGGTCCGGCGCACCCTGCCAGTTCTCGATGCGGCGATAGATATCGCGCACCGCCGTGGAGCCCCAGCCCGGATCCCCCGATGCGGCGGCATAATGGTCCCAGTCGCTGCGATGCCCCTGCGCCCAGACCATCACATTGACGCTGGAGCCGCCGCCGAGGCCTTTGCCCATCGACATCGACAGCGAGCGTCCATCCAGATGAGGGTTGGGTTCGGCCTGGAAACCCCAGTCGCGTTCGCTGCCGAGATTTGTCGGCCATTGGGCCGGATCGAGCACGCTCTCGGCCTCGTCGCTTCCGCCTGCTTCGAGGAGAAGAACCCTGCAGTCCGGGTTCTCGGCGAGGTGGCGGGCGATTACCGATCCGGAGGATCCGGCGCCGCAGACGATGAAGTCATAAGCTTGTTGAAGATTGGCGGTCAGGCGCGCCTGGTTCTCGCGTGCAAGGCGCTCAAAGTCTGCGGCTTCGCCGATATTGTCGTGGTCTCTCATCGGGGTTCCTTGGTGTTGAACACTGCTCCGCAACCGCGGCGGGCAGCAGGCCGCCGGCGTTTCTCGGGGATCGGAATGGCTCTTGCGGCCTTGGCCGGTGTTGCCGGTCTTCGCCGCGGGGCTGGCAACCGGCGGCTGGCTCGGCGCCAGCGCCGGTTGCCGGTTGGCTTCGTTCGCTCAGCTGAGGAAGAAGGCAAGGAGATCGGGATTGATGATCTCCTGATGAGTCTGCGCCATGCCGTGGGGCAAGCCCTCATATGCCTTCAGCGTTCCGTTCCCGAGCAGTTCGACCGCCTTCGGACCATGATTGGCGAAAGGGACGATCTGATCGTCGGTGCCGTGCATGACCAGGACAGGCACGTCGATCGCCTTCAGATCCTCGGTGAAGTCGGTCTCCGAAAACGCCGTGATGCAGTCGTACTGCGCCTTGGCGCCGCCGGCGAGGCCCTGGCGGGACCAGTTGTCGATCAAGCCCTGGCTCACCTTAGCATTGTCGCGATTGAAACCGAAGAACGGTCCACTGGCGATCTCGCGATAGAACTCCGCGCGGTTGGCGATGAGCTGGGCACGGAAACCGTCGAACACCTCGATCGGCACTCCGTCGGGATGCGCGTTCGACTTCACCATGACCGGCGGCACGGCGCCGACCAGCACGGCTTTGGCTACCCGGCCCGGCTCGGCGCGGGCGACGTAGCGGGCAACCTCCCCGCCGCCAGTCGAATGGCCGACATGGATGGCATCCTTGAGGTCGAGCGCGGCTGCCAGTTCCGCGACATCGGCGGCATAGGTGTCCATCTCGTTGCCGGTGTCGGTCTGGCTGGAGCGGCCATGGCCGCGCCGGTCATGGGCGATGACCCGGTAGCCCTGGCCCAGGAAGTAGAGCATCTGGCTGTCCCAGTCGTCGCTTGAGAGCGGCCAGCCGTGGTGAAAGACGATTGGCTGCGCGTCCTTGCTGCCCCAGTCCTTGTAGAAGATTTCGGTGCCGTCCTTGGTAATGATCGTCGCCATGATGGGTCTCCTTGGTTCAGGCGGCAGGAGCGCCGCTGCTAAAGGTTGTTTAGTCGCCTCTCGGCAGCGGCACGCTTGGTGGAAGTGACACAATCAGGGTTGAAACTGACGGGTCTGGGATTGGGAGGATGGGAGGGAGTGTTACCGTCGCTCTCGGGCGAGGCACTTCCAAGCTCTGATCCGGCAGTTCGCAATTCGAACGGAGCGGGCGGGTGCAGGTTGAAAGCGAGCGAGCGGCTCCTGCTCTCGCTCGGGTCGATGGATCACGCGGCCTGCATTGTGGACGCCACCACCACCAGCTTCTGATTGACCAGCTCCTTGATGCCGTTCTCGGCGAGCTCGCGGCCGTAGCCGGACCGCTTCACCCCGCCGAACGGCAGTTCCGGGCCGCCGCCAGTCATCGCGTTGATCCAGACCATGCCCGCCTCGATCCGCGATGCGAGCGACTTGGCCCGGGAAATGTCGGCCGAGAAGATGGAGCCGCCCAGGCCGTAGGGTGAGTCGTTCGCCAGCCGGATCAGTTCTTCGTCGTCGCGCACGATATGGATTTGCGCGACAGGCCCGAAGAACTCCTCGAAATAGGCAGGGTTGTCCCGCGCGACGTCCGACAGGATCGTCGGCTGGAAGTAGGCGCCGCCGCCCTGGACCGGGTTGCCGCCATGGAGGACACGCGCGCCCGCCGAGACCGCATTGCGGACCTGCTCTGCGAGTGAATCGCGCGCGGCGAGCGAGGAAAGAGGGCCGAGATCGACGGTTTCATCCATGGGATCACCCACGCGCATCGCCCGAAACCTCTGCACGAGTTTCTCGATGAAGCTCTCCGCCACCTTCTCGTGGACGAGAAAGCGTTTGGCGGCCGTGCAGACCTGTCCGGCGACCGTCAGGCGGCCAGCTGCGCCCATATCGGCTGCGCGATTGAGATCGGCATCGTCCAGGACGGCGAAGATGTCCGAACCACCCAGTTCGAGCACCGACTTCTTGAGATTGCGGCCCGCCTCGGCAGCGACAATGCTGCCCGCCTGCTCCGAGCCGGTCAGCGTGACGCCCTGGACGCGATCATCCTGCAGCAGCTTGGCCACCTGGTCCTTATCCGCAAAGACAGTGGTCCAGACACCCCTTGGAGCACCTGCCTCGAGTATCAGCTCTTCGAACAGCTTTGCGCATTGCGGCACAATGCCTGCCGGCTTGACCAGCACGGGATTGCCCGTCGCGATTGCGGGAGCGGCCACGCGCACCAATTGGTAGTACGGGAAATTCCAGGGTTCGATGGCGACCACGACGCCGATCGGATGGAACTCGATCCAGGCATCTCCCTGATCGGTCTCGATCTTCTCGGGCGCCAGCATCCTGGCAGCGTTATCGGCGAAATGGCGTGCGATCCTGGCGGTCTCCTCGACTTCCCACCGCGCTTCGGAAATGCGCTTGCCCATTTCGCGAACGGCAGTTTGCGCCAGTTCCTCCGCCCTGTTCTCGACCAGATCGGCCAGAAGTGATAGAACAGCGAGCCGCCGCTCGATCGGTCCTTGCGACCAGTCCGCCCTGTAAACCGCGTCTGCCTGTGCGAGGGCGTTCTCGATCTCCTGGTCAGAGTGGTTGAAATACTCGGCGACGGTCTCGCCGGTCGCTGGATTGATGCTCTTGTACGCCATGGGAATTCTCCAACTCTGAAAGGGGCCGGACCGACCGGCCTCCCGAGTGATCAGGCAGCCTGTGCTTCGACCAGGAATGGATAGTCGGTGTATCCTTCGGCTCCGCCACCATAGAAGGTCGCCCGATTGTGCTTGTTCAGCGGAGCACCTCTGCGGATACGCTCCGGCAGGTCCGGATTAGCGATGAACGGACGCCCGAAGGCAATCGCATCGGACTTTCCTGAGGCGACGGCTGCTGCCGCCGTTTCCGGCAGGAATCCGCCGGCAGAGATGATCGGACCGCCAAAAGCCGTCTTGAACAGCGAAGCGACATCGGGCGCATCCAAGTCGAGCGGCTTTTCGTCGTTCGTGAAGTCTGCGCGGGGCTCGATCAGGTGAAGGTAGGCGATGTTGCGCTTGCCGAGCTCGCCGATTGCGTAATCCCACAGCGCGAGGCCCGCGGAATCCTTCATGTCCAGGATGCCGCTCCACGGCGACAGCCGAACGCCTACGCGCCCTGCACCGACCTCCGCAGCGACAGCATCAACGACTTCGAGAAGAAGGCGCGCACGATTCTCGATCGATCCGCCATATTTATCGGTGCGCTGGTTGCTGCCATCGTGCAGGAACTGGTCCAGCAGGTATCCATTCGCGCCGTGAATTTCGACGCCATCGAAGCCAGCGCTCCGCGAGTTGCGGGCGGCCTGGACGAAATCGCCGATGATCGCGGCAATCTCTTCTCTTTCGAGCGCACGCGGGGTTTCGAACGGAACCGGATTACCCTGAGCGTCCATGTGATCGCCGGCGATTGCGATGGCCGATGGCGCAACAGGGAGGGCGCCCTTGGGCTGCATCGTCGAATGCGAGACGCGGCCCACGTGCCAGATCTGGTTGAAGAAGACGCCGCCTTTGGCATGCACTGCATCCGTGGCGAGGCGCCAACCGGCTATCTGTTCTTCCGAGTAGATCCCCGGCACCCAGGGATAGCCATGTGCCTGAGGCGTAATGTCGGTCGCTTCGCTGATCTGGAGCCCGCCAGCGCTGGCGCGCTGTCCGTAATATTCGGCATTGAGTTCATGCGGGACGTCGCCCGGCTGCCTCGCGCGCATGCGGGTCAGCGGGGCCATGACCACACGATGGCTGAGGGTTAGCGCACCGAGCTGGAGCGGAGTAAAAAGATTGTTCTGTGCCATGTGAACCTCTGCTGGTTATCAATGGCAAAGATGTAAATCGCCCCCTCGGTCGTTACCATATCCGTTACAAGTGAAGCTTAGTAACGCGCAGCGTTATACTGACTGGGGTCCCAAAAGACTTGCAGTGTAGAGTCCGGAATTTCCTGACCTGGCAGCTTTGCGGGGGGTTGCAAGGCAAGTCGTGCGGACTCCTGCGCTCATTTTTCCAAGGACGCAGTCCGCTAGCCGGTTCAGGCCAAGCTTTTCTGGAATCTGTCCAGGAAAACACGGAGCTTAGGAAGTACTTGCCGCCGCGACGGGAACACCGCCCAAATCGCAAGATCGCGCGGTGTCGCGCCCTCGATCGGCACAGGAACAAGCCGTCCATTCGCTACCTCGTCCTCTGCATCCCAGGCGGAGAGCTGCGCCAATCCGAGCCCCGAGACGCACGCCGACAGGAATCCGTCGACGCTGCTCGAAGAGAAACGGCCGCTCACCGGTACCGATCGCTCCTTTCCATCGACGACGAACTGCCAATGGGTGAAGTCGGTGAAGGTCAGGCATTCATGGTTGGTAAGATCTTCGATGGTTCGGGGCGCGCCGTGCTGTTCCAAGTACGCAGGGGCAGCGTAGATCAGCTTGGGATTATCTGCGATCCGCCGAGCAATCAGCCCCGAGTCCTTGAGTGGCGCAATTCTGATCGCAAGATCCACGCCGGACGCGACGATATCGACCATCGCATCATTCAAGTCGAGATCGATCCGGAGGCGCGGATTCTCTTCGAGCAGTTCATGAACGATCGGCATGATCCTTTTGCGACCGAGGGTCGCGGTTACCGTCACACGGAGCAGCCCAGTCGCGCCGCCTTCAGTAGGACTGAGCGTCGCCAACGCAGCTTCCCGGGTGTCGAGCATCTCGGAAGCGAACGGGAGAAAAGCCTCGCCCTCGGGCGTAAGCGCGAGCGAACGCGACGTTCGGTGGAGCAGCCGAACCCCCAGTTCCTCTTCCAGCGTAGCCAGCCGCCTCGTGGCGGACATGGCCGTCAGTTTGAGGTGCCGGGCTGCGGCGGAAAGGCTGCCCTTGCGCACCGCGCAGACGAACACCTCAAGCCCCCGGGAATCCATTTGGTCACCTCACGAAGTTCGTTAGCAAACCTCAAAATCCGGGTGAACGATAACCCATATTGTAGATTTCGGAAGAGAGTAGTTTTTGCTCCAGCGTAGGCGTTGCTCCGGCAGTTCGCCGGGACAGCGCTTCCATCCGGATTACCTCTCCGAATGTCTGGTTCATCGACTCCAGTGGGGACTTGCAACATAGCGCAGCGCACTGAGGAAGCATGCCGAATAACCGCTGGCGAACAGCTGTTCGGGATTGGCGCCCTGGCCGCCCCTCCCGCCAAGTTCCTTCGGCGTCGACAGCGTAAGGGCCAGGGAACCGTCGTCGAATTCAACCTTGCGGTGCGGCCTCCGGTAGCAGTGGCGGAAGTCTGCTAGAGGATTTTCACGATAGTCTCCTTCGGATTGGGGTCCGCAAGAGATAACCGCCGCCGCTGCTTTCGATAATCGGGACGAAGCAGGATATGGAATTCTGCATTTCGAGACAATCGTCAGAACGCAATCTGGACGCCGAGACGCACCGATCGGGGTTTCAGAGGCGTAATCTGGTCCTTGTCGCGGATCTCGAAGGGCGAGCCGAGCGCGAAGCGGTTGCCCGTCGCATCCAGCAGATTTGTGACTGCCAGGCTGAAGCGTGTTTTGCCCATTAGCAGTTGCGCCTCTATCCCGGTGTCGATGTAGTCGCCTTGCAGGCGCCCCAGCAGCGGACCGATCCCCAGCACGGACTGGCCGACGTATCGGGCATAGCCCGACAGTTCCAGCTCGGTATCCTGCCTCAGGGGTGTCCACCAGCTGAAGCCTGCATGGGCCATCCGGTCGGCGATGTTGGGCAGGCGATCGTCGTTGAATCGCACGAGGTCGCCATCGTCTTCCACCGTCGGCGCAGCCAGGTAGAGAATCTCGAACGGCTGGGTTACTTCGCTTTCGTTGAAGTAGACGGCGCCTTCCAGTTCCAGCCGCGGCGTCAGTCGCCAGCGCCCTGACAGGCCGAGCGAAAAAACCTGCCCGTCGCCGATATTGGTGGTGGTGGGAAAGCCGTATCCATCGATCAGGTCGGCTTGGATGTTGTTCCAGTCCGTCCATGACAGGCTTGCTTCCAGTTCGAGGTCCTGCCCGCGATATCGGGCGCCGGCTTCCAGCGTCTGCACGCTGTCGCTGCGGAACTGCTGCACGAATTCGCGGCGCACCGCGATGCCGCCGGGGCGGAAACCTTCCTGGTAGCGCAGGAACGCGGTAAGACTGTCATCCACCCGGTAGGCCAGCGCGAGCGAGGGCAGGAATTCGGATTCGGTTCGTCTATCATCGGCCGACGGATCGATGCTCAGCACCAATTCCGGCAGGACCGGGGTCAGCGCCTCGCCCGTCAGGTGGCTCACCGTCACCCGGCCGCCAGCGGTCATGGTAAGGTCGGATGCCAGCGCGAAGGTGGCCTCGCCATAAGCGGTCAGCTCGTCCACTGTGTTCGCTACGCCGGTAAGATCGGATTCGGTGCCTTTCACATCGATCTGGCGGAAGGTCTCCGCCTCGTTATGCAGGTAACTGGCCGCGATCAGCCATCCGGTACCGTCCGGCAGGGTGCGCGCCAGCCGCGCTTCCGCCGTGAACATGTCTTCGCGGTTGCGCTGGGTGTAGCCGGCCAGTTCACCGCCGGTAAGCGGGGCGATATCGGAATTGCGCAGATCGGCCAGGGCCGGACCCTCGAAGGCTTCGAATACCGACTGGTTGGCATAGGCGGCCGACAGCGTGAGCTGGAGGTCTTCCCAGCCCTTGTTTACCACGAGGTCTGCCAGCAGGAATTCATTGTCGAAAGGCTGGGCGATCGTGCTGGCGCGTTCCAGGTCACCCTGTCCGGGTTCCGAATACTGGCCGTCGGCGCCCTCGATCCGCTGACCGACAAGCCCGGCATCGATCGTCACGCCGTCATCGCCCTGATAGCGCAGCGCCAGTCGGCCCCCGAGCGAGTCGACATCGTTGACATCCTCCAGTCCGCGACCGACGTCGTCGATATAGCCGTTCTCAAACGTACCGAAGGCGAGGGCGCGCAACGCCAGCCGGTCTTCCACCAGCGGTAGGTTCAGGACACCGCCGCCATCGTAGCCGACCTCGCCGTGGGTAACCGCTTCGATCCCGGCCCAGGCATACCCCTCGATCCTGTCCAACCGCGGCGGCTGGGGAACCACGCGCACGATCCCGCCCAGCGAACCCGCGCCGTAAAGAGTGCCCTGCGGCCCTTCCAGCACCTCGATCCGCCCGACGTCGTAAAGGCGAAGGCTAGGGTCTGGCGCGGCATAGGTGATGCGGCTTTGGCCCCAATACTGCCCGACGGTGGACTGCGTCGGCCCGACGAAACTGGAATCCGCGATGCCGCGTATGAACAGTTTGTTGCGGCCCGGCCCCTGATGGGTGGAGACGACGCTTGCCGCCGTGGTGCCCAGCGCATCCGTGCCTTGGCGGCCATGCGCAACGGACAGGCGATCGCCTTCGATCACGTGCACCATCCCAGCATAGGCGCTGATCGGCATGTCGCGCTTGGTGGCGGTAACGACAATTTCGATCGGCTCGACAAGCGGCGGTGGCGGGGCCGGTGAAGGGGCACGCGGGGCTGGCGCCGCCTGCGCGCGCCGGGGCTGCGGTGATGGCGGGGCGCGCTCTATGAGGAAGCTGTTGGAGGCGACTCGGCGCGGTCGGGCACCGGTGCCGCGCAACATCCGAACCAGCGCTTCGCTCGCCGTCATCTCGCCCCTGACCGATCGCACTCGCACATTGGCAAGTCGTCGATCGCGAAAACCGATGCTCGATCCGGTCTGCCGGCTCAGCGAGCGGACGGCTTCCTCCAACGAGGTTACCGACACGTCGATCCTTTGCCGCTCCTCACGGGCGAGGGCAGGAGAGGGGAATAGCAGGACTGCTGCGACGATCAGGCTAACGAAGCGGACCATTCCCCAGTCTCATCTCCCAATTGTCATCGGTTTGCGTGATGCTGACGCCCAGCAGGGCGCTGGCGCTGTCGAGCAATTGCCGTTCGGAACCGCCGGTCGCCAGCGTCCCGGTATAGCGGACGGTGCGGGCATCCCCGGACACCTGCACCGGTTTGCCGACCGCGCGCGAAAGATCTCGGGCAATGTCCGTCAGGGGTGCGTTTTCGTAATGCAGCAGGCCTTCGCGCCAGCTACCGATCGTGCCTGAAGCGGCGCTGACGACTTCCACCGCCGTTCCCGGCGCTCCGCGCAACAGCCGGTCGCCCGGCTCAAGCCGCACCTCCTCGTCGCCATGATCGTAGATTACCACGCCTTCTGCGACGGCCACTTCCAGCGTGTTCGCATCATGGACGACATTGAAGATCGTGCCCGCGTCGATCAGGCGGGTTTCCCCGACGGTGACGATGAAAGGATTGGCGGCGTCGTGAGCGATTTCGAACAGTGCCTCCCCCCGAGCGAGCGTGACCCGCCGCGGATCTTCGGGGTGATAGGTCACCAGGCTGTTGCCGTTGATCTCCATCCGGGAACCGTCGCCCAGCGCGATGCTGCGGTGTTCGCCCGGCTCGGTGGCGATCTCGGTCAGCTGCGGCCCGCCTGGGAAGGACGACCATGCCACGACTGCCGCCAGCGAGGCGGCAATCGCACCGCCCCAGACAGGCTGCTTGCGCGTAAAGGCGAAGATCCCCCCGGTGCGTGGCGGCTGTTCGTCGGGTTCGTATTCTACCGGGGTGACGGGGTCCGTCACCGCCGGAGCGGGGTTGTCGGCCTGGCGCAGCGCCTCTGCAGCCCAGTCGTCTTCCCCCAGCGCGGCTTCGTAGGCGTGCAGGTGAACCGGATCGGCCTCCAGCCAGTGCGTGAAAGCGTCCCAGGCTTCGAAGCCGGGATCGTTGACGCGGATTATCCATGAGCGGGCGGTATCCATGACCTGTGAAGTCTCCGATGTCATGCGCCCGCCCCGATGATGACGAAGCCGATATCGCTATTCCGCATCGAATTTCGCCTTTAGCTGTGCCAGCGCGCGGTAGGCCTTCTGCAGGTCCTTTTCCACCGAACTGAGGCTGATGCCGTATTCCCGCGCGATTGCCGCCTGCGTCATTCCGTCAAGCCGGTACAGTCGGAACACCGCTACCACGCGCGGCCCCAGTTGTTCCAGCGTCCGCGACACCATCTCCAGCCGCTCGCGCGCGATCAGGACCCGTTCGCCAAGCGGATGGTCTTCCGCGGTCTCGCCCGTATCGTGCCACTCCAGTTGCCGCCGTTCGCGGCTGATCTGCGACCGGCGAACGTCGCGGATCAGGTTTTCCGCCGTGCGGAACAGGTAGGACATGGGATCGGAAACGGGCTGCGCCGGGGTTCGCGCCACGCGCTGCCACAACTCCTGGAAGAGGTCTTCGGCATCGTTTCCCGCGCCGCGTGCGGCAAGGAAGCGCAGCAGTCGCGCGCGCTCGTTGAGCGCCACGACCTGCAAACCACTGACATGTTCGTTATTCATGACTGAGGACACGGTATCGGTCTCCGCGTGCGGATCCGGCTCGTCCCTCGAAGCCGTTATCGCCCGTAGATCGCTGAAACGCGGCGAAGTCAAGATCGTACCACATCCCGGTTTCAAAGCTCGTCTCCGTTCGCTGCGATCGAACGTTCGCGCGCGCGCGCGAATTCCGACACGTGCGGCGTTGAATCCAGCAGCGGAGCAGCCTCGAAACGCCGAAACGCGCGCGGTGTCGAAAGAAAGGGCAGCGGGTCGCGTGCCTGGCCATTTTGCCGCACCTCGAAATGCAGGTGGTTGCCGGTGGATCGCCCCGTGGAACCGGCAAGCGCGATAACCTGGCCTTCGGCCACCTGCTCGCCCGGCGCGACCAGAACCCGGGAAAGATGTGCGTAGCGGGTCTGCATGGCATTGGCATGACGGATTTCCACCATCAGGCCGTAGCCGCCCGCACGTCCCGCATGGCCGATCTGGCCCGGCGCGGCGGCGCGCACGGGGGTGCCCAGCGGCACGGGGATGTCGATGCCGGAATGCAGGCGCACCGCTCCGTCCAGCGGATGGCGGCGATAGCCGAAACCGGAACTCAGCCATGGCAGGATCACCGCTCCAGCGGCGGTGCTGCTACTGTCCGTGCTCGCATGGCCAAAATGCTCCACGGATTGCGAGCGTGCGGGAACCGGCTGGAAAACCAGCAGGATAGCTACGGCTAGACAGTGTTCGGCTCGGACCGGCATCGTCGGCAGGACGAAGCCGAGCGCGCGATCCCGCAAGCATTCCGAAAATTTTTTCGCCGGGCCATTTTTTTATGCGGGCCTGCTGTCGCCGCTTCGTCTCGCTTTCCGGAAACCGCACTCAAATTCGGGAGGCACGACAATGAATACCTACGAACAGAACATGCTAGACATGCTGAAGAGGGGCCGCGACGAGTTCGGCGTCTTGGCCGTAAAGGCGGAATTCGAGGCGGAAGGCACGCGTCCAGACGAACTATTGCGCTTGCTGGAAATGACGCATCGCGCAGACCTGAAGGTGGCACTGAAGATCGGCGGCTGCGAGGCCGTGAGCGACCTGCTGGCGGCCAGGCTCTATGGTGCGAACTATTTGATCGCTCCGATGTTGGAGACGCCATACGCGCTGGGCAAGTATGTCGAGGCGCGAGCAAGGACATGGGGGGACGATGTCTCGCAAGCCGATTTCCTCTTCAACATCGAGACCGTCACTGGCCTTGCCAACCTGGCCGACATGGCGCCGATCGCGCGCCAGCATCTGGCCGGAATCGTCTTTGGCCGCGTAGATTTCACCCTGTCGCGCGGCCTGGGCCGCGACCATATCAATACGGCGCAGATCACCCAATGCGTGACCCGCGTGGCAGATGCTTGCCGCGAGCATGATCTCGACCTCGTCGTGGGCGGTGGTATTTCTGCAGAAGCCGTGGACGCACTGCGCGAGGTCCGCGCAATTCGGCTGGATCGCATCGAGACCCGCAAGGTGGTTTTCGATGCCGCCATCGTGGAAAGCGCGCGCTATCAGGAAGCTATCTCCAATGCCGTCGGCTTCGAGCTGGCCTGGCTTGAAAACAAGCGCGCCTATTATTCGCAAATCGCGCAGGAAGATGCGAAGCGCATCGCCATGATGCGCGATCGCGGGGCCCAGGCCGGGAATATCGGCCTCGCAACGCTGGCGGCCTGATAGCCATGTCTCTCCACGACCAGGTCTCGCAGCTGATGCGGCAGGTGGCCGATGAGGTGGTTCTGCCGAACTACCGCTGCCTGCGACAGGCACAGGTTTACGAGAAGTCGCCGGGTGAGGTTGTCACCAGTGTCGACCTGGAATCCGAGCGTCGGCTTGCAGCCGGGCTGCGCGCCGCCCTGCCTTCCGCGCGGGTGGTTGGAGAGGAAGCCGCTGCCGCCGATCCCAGTTTGCTTGGCGGTATCGGCGAAGGGGCCGTGTGGTTGATAGATCCGCTCGACGGAACGAGAAACTATGCTTCGGGCAGCGGACCCTTCGGCATGATGGTGGCGCTGGTAATCGGCGGCATCACACAGATGGGATGGATGCTCGATCCCCGGGGGCACCGCATGAGCTTTGCCGAACGCGGGAAGGGCGCGTGGTGCGGCGGACTTCGCGTCCGCTGCCACAGGCCCATGAGAGCCCGGCCCGTTGCGGCGCTGGGCACGCATTTCCTTTCACCTGCGCGGCGCGAACAGGTCCACGCCGCGGCGCGTCCCCATTTCGAGCGCGTGCCGGTGCCGATGTGTGCGGCCGAAAGCTACCCGCGGCTGGTGCTGGGGCGTGACGACGTACTGATGTTTCAGCGCATCCTGCCCTGGGATCACGCTGCCGGCGCGCTGTTCGTGACAGAGGCCGGCGGCCATGTCTCGCACTGGGATCGATCGCCCTACCGAGTGGGCGGCGACGGCGTAGGCGTGATCGCCGCTGCCACCCATGACTTGTGGGACCTTGCGACCGGCACGCTGGCGCCCGCGGCCCTGAGCCTGGCACCGGAAATCGAGCGCGCTGCATGAACCGTCCGGCCGCCCGGTGCTTGCTCGCCTGCCTGGCGGCCGGATCTCTCGGCCTGTCCATGCCGGCGCTGGCCCAGTTCTCTCTCCCCGTTTCTCCCGAGCAGCAGCAGCAGCGATCTGGCGATAACGAAAACAGCACCGCCGCGACCGGACAGGACGTCCCTCCAGTCCGGATCCCGTCGTTTGAGCCGACCAGCCTTGATAGCCCGACCCGCGGCTCGTCCGGACAAGTGGCAGAGGCGGCGGTTGCTGAGGAGACGAGGCTTTCCAGACAAGCTGTCCCCAGTGAGTTTGAAAGCTTCGTCTCCACCCTGGCGGGCACCGACTTGCGCCGCTTCGGCGCCGAACTGCTGGTGCCCGAGGCGCGCGGGTTTGCGGTGCCGCCTACCGCCGCAATTCCACCCGACTATCGCTTGAACCCGGGCGATACGATCCGCCTGTCCCTTGCCGGTTCGGTTCACGCCAGCGACCTGCGGCTGACGGTCGATAACGAGGGCCGCATATTCGTGCCGCAGATCGGTGCCATCCGCGTTGGCGGAGTGCGCTATGCGGACTTGCGTGAGGTTATCGGACAGGAAGTGTCCCGCCAGTATCGCAGTTTTGAACTGGAAGTTGCCGTCGCCCGGCTTGGCGGGGTCAGCGTCTTCGTCACCGGCTTCGTCGATCAGCCCGGCACGATCACCGTCGGGAGCCTGTCGACGCTGGTGAATGCCGTCCTTGCCGCAGGCGGGCCTTCGCCGGGCGGCAGTTTTCGATCCATCCAGCTGCGTCGCGGCGGCCAGCTGATGTCGGACTTCGACCTTTATGATCTGCTGCTGCGCGGCGACCGCACGGGCGATGCCGTGCTGCAGAACGGCGATGTCATCTTCGTTGCTGCCGCGGGCGAGCAGGTGGCCGTGACCGGCAGCGTCAACCGCGAGGCGATCTACGAACTCGCACCCGGAGAAACACTCGCCGATGCGCTTGCATATGCCGGCGGCACCAACACCCTGGCGGATCGCAGCCGCCTGATGGTCTATGATCCACTGGCCGAGAGCGCGGGCGGATGGGCGCAGATCACGGCTGCCGAGGCCCGGTCCCGGCCGGTGCAGCGCGGCGAGATCATTCGCGTCCTTACCAATGCCGACATCGCCCGGCCGCTACACCGGCAATCGCTGCTGGTGACCATCAGCGGCGAGGTGGCCCGTCCCGGCCGCTATTTCTTCGCCCCCGGAACGCGCCTGGCCGACGTGCTGTCCTTGGCCGGCGGGCTGACTGCCGATGCCTTTCCCTATGCCAGCGTCATCACCCGCGAGAGCGTGCGACGACAGCAGCAGGAAAGCTTCGAGCGGGCGATCGCCGATGTGGAAATGCTGCTGACGGCGCAACCGCTGACATCGGCGGATCGCGCGCAGATGGTCCAGCCGGCCAATGTCGACCTCATCCGTTCGGTGGTAGACCAGATGGGCATGCGCGAGCCAACCGGGCGGCTGGTTTTCGACCTGCCGCTGGACGCGACCGACCTGCCTGCCGACCTGGTCATGGAAAACAACGATACGATCCATGTCCCGGCGCGCCCCGTCACCGTCGGCGTGTTCGGAGCGGTGCCTACGCCTGCTTCCTTCGCCTTCGCCGAGCAGCGCCGCATCCGCGACTACGTGGAAATGGCGGGCGGAATCCAGGACATGGGCGACGACGACGAGATCTTCGTCGTGCGCGCCAACGGCACGGTGCTGTCCAGCGGCAGCCGCACCCTGCGCGCCGAGGCATTGCCGGGCGACCTCGTCTTCGTGCCGATCGACGCCAACCGCGGCGAGTTCTGGCTTCGCCTGCGCGAGATATCGGGCACGCTGTTCGGCGGCGTGATCGGCGCAGCAT
Organism: Aurantiacibacter hainanensis; assembly: GCF_036321025.1. Classification (NCBI taxonomy): domain Bacteria; kingdom Pseudomonadati; phylum Pseudomonadota; class Alphaproteobacteria; order Sphingomonadales; family Erythrobacteraceae; genus Aurantiacibacter; species Aurantiacibacter hainanensis. The sequence goes on along the minus strand of NZ_JAZAPB010000001.1, from coordinate 117,069 downwards.
CGGTAAAGGCGGTGGTGGAATGAGCGTGCTGTCGCGCATCGGCGTCGGGCTCGAAGCGCCGCGCAACCGCTGGCTCTGCTATGCCCTGCTGGCTTCGGTTCTCGCCGTGCTGTGCCTGTTTCCGCAGCCCTATGTCGCGCGGGCCAAGGTCCTGCCGCAGGATCCGGGAAGCCTTGGCCTTGGGCTGGGTGGCGGAATGAACGGCAGCCTCCAGGGTTTCGCGGCCTTGCTGGGCGGCGCGAAGCAGCCTGTCGACATGCACCTTGCCGTCGCCCGCAGCACCGAGGTTGCCGACGCGGTGATCGACGAACTGGAGCTGGAACGCGAATACGGCAGCAGGCGCGAGGCACGGCTGATGCTGGCTCGCAAGGTCGACGTGCACTCGCTGACCGGTGGTCTCATCGAGATCGAGACGCGCAGCCACGATGCCGCCCAGGCCGAGGCCCTGACCGAGGAATACAGTACCGCCATCAGCGATCGTATCGTGCTGTTGGGACGCGATCGCACGGCGCGCAAGGAAGGCGTCGTAGGTCGGCGCTTCGCCGAGGCGGCGGACCGGGTGGCCCAGGCGGAATCCGCTCTCGATGCCTTTCGCCGTCGCAACAGCCTTGCCGCTCCCGAAGCGCAACTGGGTGCGGAGATATCCCTGCGCGCGGGACTGCAGGCGCAGTTGCAGGCGAAGCGTATCGAGCTGAACACACTGGCCGGCTTTCTCGGGCCGGAGAACCCGCGCCTCGTCGCCGTGCAGTCCGAAGTGGCGTCCCTGCAGCAGCAGATCGCCCGTGCGTCCACGCCCGGGCGCGATGCAGCCGGGCCCAATGTCGCCGGCTTGTCCGAGGTCTCCAGCGAATACCTCAATCTCTATCGCGATTATCGGTTCGCACAGGCGCTGTACGAGGTCTATTCGCGTTCGACAGAAGAGGTCGCGGTCGAGGCACTGGCGGGCGAGACCGCGTCCGACGTCCAGGTGATCGAGGCTGCAAGGCTCGATGTCGATCGCAAGGTCAACATTGCCGCGGTTGCCGCGCTGGCCTTGCTCGTCCTGCTGGCTGCCTTCACCGAAATCTATGCGCCTGCCACGGGCATCCGTCTGCCCCTGGTCCATCGCCGTGAAGCCGCCCTGTGACGAGCGCCCCTTCCTCGCCGGAACTCTCCGTGGTCATCCCGTGCTACAACGAGGAGGAGAACGTCCGCGCCATCTGCATGGCCGTTATCGCCGAGGCGGAACGTGCAGCCTCGAGCCACGAGGTCGTGCTGATCGACAACTGCTCGACCGACGGCACCCGTGCGATCATCCGCGATCTGTGCTTAGAAAATCCTACTGTCCGGGCGATCTTCAACAACCGCAACTATGGTCAGATGCGCTCTCCCACTTATGGCATCTACCAGGCCAGCGGGGCGGCGGTGATCGGCATGGGAGCCGATTTCCAGGATCCGCCCGCAATGATCGGCACCTTCATGGCGCAGTGGCGCGCAGGCGCACAGGTCGTGCTGGGACAGCGGCGACGGGAGCGTTCGTCGATCCTGCTGCGCGTCGTGCGCAAGGCGGGCTACGGCTTCCTTTCCCGTTTCGGGGACTACCCCGTGATCCCCGGCGCGACCGGTTTCGGCCTGTTCGATCGCAAGGTGGTCGATGCCCTGGCGCGGTGGAACGAGCCCGAACCCTTCTTCCGCGGCATGCTGGTGGAGGTTGGCTATCGCATCGTGGTGGTGCCTTTCGACCGGCCCCCGCGCGCAGCGGGAAGAAGCAAGAACGGGTTCGCCTCGCTGGCAGGATTTGCCCTTTCCGCGCTGGCGGGTTCCGCGCGCTCGATGCTTCGGCTGCCGCTGTTGCTTGCCATGATCGGCGGTCTGGGCACGATCGTGCTGGCGCTGGTTTCCCTCGTGGCGCTCTTCCTTGACGGTCCTACCGGAACCCTGGCCTTTGCTGGTCTCGCAGTGGCTTCGCTTACGGTCGTGCTGCTATCGATCGGGCTTGTGGCCGAACAGGTCCGCTTGCTGTGCGAGCGGAGCAGGAACGTCCCGCTGGTGATCGAGGAAGAGCGGATCAACTTTCCACCGGCAGTCTCGTGACCTCCCGCCGCCGCACACTGGCGCTCGCGATCGAAGTCGCGCTGGCCCTGGCCGTGCTGGCCACCCTCGGCCTGACGGGGTGGTTCTTCCGCCAGAACGGATACCTGCCGCAGCCTTTCGTGCTCGATACCAACGACACCTTAATGGACTGGTTCAACACGGCATACTGGGCGAACAACCCCGGCATGTACTCGGTATGGCGGACAATCTATCCGCCGCTTTCCTTCGTCTTCCTCGATCTGGCCAGCCTGCCCGACTGCTATCTGCAATCGCCGTTCTGGGCGCGCGACTGTGACTGGCTGGGCCGTGCCGCGATCATCGGCCTTTATGTCTTGAGCGTCGCCCTGTCGTGGCTCAGCTTTCGCCGGGCAGATGCGGCAACCGCGTGGATGCGCACCGTTGCAATGGCACTTGGTCTGCCCTTGCTGTTCACGCTGGAGCGCGGCAACCTCATCCTTGCCTCCCTGCCGTGTTTCATCCTAGCGCACGGACCGCTGGTACGCTCGCGGCTATGGCGCGCGCTCGCCGCTGCGGCGACGATCAATTTCAAGCCATACCTGGTGCTTCCCGTGTTGCAGCATGCGATCCGGCGCGAATGGCGTGCGCTGGAACTGGCTGGCATTGCCACCGTCGCGCTTTACCTGGTGACGCTTGCGATTGTGGGCGCCGGCACACCGGCCGAACTTGCCGCCAACACGGCCAACTGGGTCGAATTCCAGAGCGGACAGGTCTGGAACGAGATCAATTTCTCCACCAGCTACGCGCCTTTTCTCGACATGCGGGCAGCGCAGCTGCCGCTGCTCGAATTCGTCTCTTCCCGCACCGTGGAGAGCATCGAGATGGCCGTGTCCGTCGCTATCCGCGCGACGCAGGCCATTGCCCTCGCGGCATTTGGGGCAGCTTGGTTGCAGCCGCAGGCCGTATCCGGAACCCGTATCGCTGCGGTCCTGCTGGGCGCCTACCTCGCGAGTCAGTCGCCGGGAGGCTACACGCAGGTATTCCTGCTGTTCCTTGTCTTCCTCGAACGGTTCCGGCGGCCCGGTCCGGTTGTGGCGATAGTGTGTGCGTACCTGCTGTGCCTGGTGGGAGACTGGCCGCTGGCCACGATCCTGGAGATCAGCAGTACAAGCTGGCTGGGAGAACGCACCGTGCGGCCCCAGTTCGGCCTTGCCTGGGGGCATTTCCTGCGGCCGGCCGTGCTGATCCTGATCGTGTGGGCGCTGGCGCTCGATACGATCGCGCAGGTCGCCCGCGCGCATGCCTCGCACCGACCGGCACTGGGGCTCGCAGCAGCATGATCGTGCACAGCGATGTCGAGCAGGCCGTGAAGGCGCTGGAGCATGTCTGGCCCGCGCTGGACGGTGCCCGGATATTCATGACCGGCGGCACCGGCTTCATCGGCCGGTGGATGCTGGAAGTCCTGGCGCGGGCGCCGATCGACGTGGAGGCGGTGCTGTTGACCCGCAATCCGGCGGCTTTCGCTACCAGGGCCCCGCACCTGGCCGCGCGGTTCGATCTGCTGGCCGGCGATACCGCCACCTTCGCCTTTCCTCGGTGCCGTTTCACCCATGTCGTCCACGGCGCGACCGACGCCAGTGCCGCCCTGACCGCCAGCGATCCGCGGCGCATGTTCGATACTATCGTGCGCGGTACCCGTCGCACGCTCGATCTGGCGCGCTTCAGCGGTGCCGGCCGTTACCTGCTGATGAGTTCCGGTGCGGTCTATGGGGCTCAGCCCGCCGATGTTGAACATGTAACCGAAGATTGGCGCGGAGGGCCCGACCTCGGCGATCCCCGGTCCGCCTATGCCGAGGGCAAGCGCGCGGCCGAAACCCTCTGCACGATCTACGGGGCACAGTTCGGCCTTGCGACTGCCAGTGCACGCATCTTCGCCCTGCTTGGGCCCCTGTTGCCGCTCGACACCCATTTCGCGGCGGGCAACTTCATCCGCGATGCCGTGGCCGGGAGGCGCATACAGGTGCAGGGGAGCGGGCAGGCCGTCCGTTCGTACCTATACCCCGCAGATCTCGCGGTCTGGCTCTGGACGATGCTGGCCCGCGCCGGGGCGGGGAGCGCCTACAATTGCGGATCGGAGGAGGCGGTATCCGTTGCCGATCTCGCCCACCGGACCGCGCGCATCCTGGGCAACCCTGGCGTGGACGTGCTGGGCGCGCCCGACGCCGGCTGGAACCCCGGAAGATACGTCCCCTCTACCGCGGCGATTGCCCGCGATCTCGGCCTGCGCCTGACTGTCCCCCTCGACGAGGCGATCCGGCGCACCGCCCTAGCAAACGGATGGAACCCATGACCACGATAAAGCTGTCCGACTGGGTCGCCGACTGGCTGGCCGCACATGGCATCGACGACGTCTTCATGCTGACCGGCGGCGGGGCGATGCACCTCAACCATTCGCTGGGCACCCATGCGCGGCTCAAGACCACCTTCTGCCATCACGAGCAGTCTCTGGCCATGGCGGCAGAGGCCTATGCCCGGCTCACCAATCGGCCAGCGGTGGTCAACGTGACCTCGGGCCCGGGCGGCACCAATGCCATCACCGGCGTCTATGGCGCTTACGTGGACTCGGTCGCCATGCTTGTGATTTCGGGGCAGGTGAAGCGCGAGACGACGGTGCGACATACCGGCCTGCCGCTGCGGCAATACGGTGACCAGGAACTCGACATCGAGCCCATCGTGACGCCGATCACCAAGTATGCCGCGATGGTGAACGATCCGCTGTCGATCCGGTATCATTGCGAAAAGGCTCTATACCTCGCCACCAGCGGCAGGCCCGGCCCTGTATGGCTGGACATTCCTCTGGACGTGCAGGCCGCGCGGATCGATCATGCGGAACTGCACCCCGGTTTCGACCCCGCAGAACTGGACGAGCCTTGGCGCGCAACCGATCTGGAGGATGCTGCACAAGGCATCCTGAACCTGGTGGCGGCCGCCGAACGGCCAGTGGTCTTCGCCGGCAGCGGCGTGCGCCTCAGCGGAGCGCACCACGAGTTCATGCAACTTATCGAACGGCTGCAGATCCCGGTGGTCACGGGCTGGAATGCGCACGATACCTTGTGGACGGATCACCCGCTAAACTGCGGCAAGCCGGGCACCGTGGGCGATCGGGGCGGCAACATGGTGACCCAGAGCGCCGACCTGCTGCTGGTCCTGGGCAGCCGTCTCAACATCCGGCAGGTAAGCTATAACTGGTACAGCTTTGCGCGCGAGGCCTTCAAGATCTGGGTCGATATCGATCCGGTGGAACTGAACAAGCCCAGCGTCCGGCCCGATATGCCGGTGGTGGCGGACCTTGCCGACCTGCTGCCCGCGCTCAACCATGCGCCCTTTGCCGGTCCTGCGCCAAGCCATCGCGAGTGGCTGGCCTGGGCACGCGAGCGGACGCGGTGTTTCCCTGCCGTCCTGCCCGAATATCGCGATCACGGGCCGCTGGTGCATCCCTATGTCGCAATGGACGAGCTGTTCGCCGCGCTGGCTGACGATGACGTGGTGGTGACGGGCAACGGCAGCGCCTGCGTGGTGGGATTCCAGGCCGCGCATATCCAACAAGGCCAGCGCCTGTGGACGAATTCCGGCAGTGCCACCATGGGGTACGACCTGCCGGCCGCAATCGGCGTGTGCGTGGCGCGCGGCGAGACCAAGCGAACCATCTGCATCACCGGCGATGGCAGCATCATGATGAACTTGCAGGAACTGCAGACCATCGCTGGCAAGCGCCTGCCGGTGAAGATATTTCTCATCAACAATTCAGGGTACGTCTCGATCTTCCAGACCCACCGCAACTTCTTCGGCGGGGTCGAGGTCGGCGGCGGACCGGAAAGCGACGTCTCCTTTCCCGAATTCCGCCGCATCGCCGAGGCATTCGACATTCCCCATGTCGCGGCGCGTTCGCACAATGAATTGCCGGGAGCGATCGGGGCTACGCTTGATTGCGATGGACCGGCCCTGTGCGAATTCTTCGTCGACGAGAACGTGGGCTTCGCGCCCAAACTGGGTGCTAGGGCCCATCCCGACGGGCGCATAACCTCGCCTGCGCTGGAAGACCTTTCTCCGTTCCTGCCGCGTAAGGTGCTGGCGGAGAACATGCGCATCCCTTTGCTGGAGGAGGACTGATGGCCGCGCTGACTATGCCGCGCCACTATCGCTTCATCGCCGCGGGCGCGATCAACACCGGGTTCGGGCTGGGATTCTACCCCTTGCTGGTGTGGAGCACGGATTACCTGCACCGGCATTACCTGCTGGCGCTGGGCATCGCGCAGGTGGTCTGCCTTGCCTTCGCCTTCGCCATCTACAAGTTCGGCGTGTTTCGCACTCGCGGGCGGGTGGGGCGCGAATTCGGCGCCTTCTCCACCTTCTACCTGTTCAACTACGCGGCCAACTGGGGTGCCTTGCCTGTGCTCGTCGAGCTGGGCGGGATTTCGCCGGTGGTCGCGCAGACGAGTTTCACCCTGCTGCTGATCGCGGGAAGCTGGTTCTGGCACAGCCGAATCACCTTTCGCGGTGCGGAGGACAAATAGTGCAAGACATCGAGAAAATGACCCGCCGCTGCCCTGCTTGCGGCGAGGTGCGTGCAAGCGTGGTTGCGGCCAGCGATCCTCCGGCAGAAGGCCTGCTGCCGCACCAGCTGGTGCGGCAGTGGGCGGGCCTAAGGAGAAACAAGGCCTTCTTTTCCTATGTGCGCTGCGCGGCGTGCGGACTGGTTTACAATCCGACCTACTTCAGCCGGAGGACCCTCGCGCAGCTCTACGCCGATCTCGAGCCGAACATGGACATGGTGCCGCCGCACATGGTGGCAGCTACTCAGCGTGGCTACTTTGACACCGTAGCAGACAAGAGCGATCTGTCAGGCGGCTTCCTCGAGATCGGACCGGATATCGGCTACATGGTAGGCGAAGCGGCGCGACGCGGCAATTTCGAGCGCTACTGGCTCTACGAACCCAATCTGGCCGTGCATGACCAGCTGCGCGAAGCCGCTGGCGGCAAGCCTGCGATAATCACCGACGAAATGGAGGACCTTGCCGCCGTGCCTGATGGCACGGTGGGGCTGGCGGTGATGATCCACGTTCTCGATCACCTGATCAAGCCAGCGGCCATGGTTCGCCAGATTGCCCGCAAGCTGAAGCCGGGGGGCGTGCTGGCTATCGTCACGCACAATGAAGGTTCGCTGCTGCGCCGCCTGCTGGGTACACGCTGGCCGCCTTTCTGCCTGCAGCATCCCCAGTTGTTCAGCCCGCGAACCATGCGCGGCCTGCTGGGCCGCGCAGGCTTCGACCATGTCGAGGTGCGGGCCGCGGCGAACGTGTTCCCCAGCGACTTCCTGTTGCGGCAGGCAGGTCAGGCTGTCGGACTGGGGCTGGCGAGGGTTTCCTTCCCGGCCATCGCGTTGCGTTTGCGGCTGGGCAATATCCTGACCTTGGCGCGCGTGTCCGCTCAGGCTGCGGAGGCGATTGCCGGCACGGAACTGGAAAGCGCACGATAGGCGACAATCTGTTCCAGGGTAACATCGAGAGCATCAGCGCCCTGCGCGACCGCCCGGTGCCAGGCAACGATCCAGTCGAGCGCCTGCGCCAAAGGCAGGATGGGCTGCCAGCCCAGTTCGCCGCGTGCCTTCGAACAATCCAGCCGCAGCAGCCCAGCCTCGTGCGGCCCCGGCCCGCCATCGGCAGCAGCAGGACGTGTGCCGCCCCATGCTGCGGCCATGCGGTCGACGATCCAGGACACAGGCCGGGCATCGTCGTCCGAAGGACCGAAATTCCAGCCATCGGCAAAGGCGCGTTCACCGGCCAGCAGTCGCTCAGCCAGCAGCAGGTATCCCCGCAGGGCTTCGAGTACGTGCTGCCAAGGGCGAACTGATCCGGGAGAACGGATCAGGGGGGCAGCCCCGCTTTCGAAGGCCCGGACAAGGTCGGGCACCAGTCGATCCTCCGCCCAGTCGCCTCCGCCGATCACGTTGCCCGCGCGCGCGGACGCGAGAAGCGGGCCATCGCCTGCCAGGAAAGACCGGCGCCACGCCGATACGACCAGTTCGGCGCAGCCTTTGCTGCTGGAATAGGGATCGTGGCCACCCATTGCCTCGTTCTCGCGATAGGGCCAGGGCCACTCCCGGTTCTCGTAGCACTTGTCACTGGTAACCGCGATGATGGCCCGCAGGCTGTCGCAGCGCCGCGCGGAATCGAGGACATGAACCGTGCCCATGACATTGGTTGCGTAGGTTTCCACCGGCTGCAAGTAGGACGGCCGCACTAGCGGCTGCGCGGCGAGATGGAAGACCACCTCGGGCCGCGCTGCGGCGAAGGCGCGCTCTACCGCGGCGGGATTACGGATGTCGCCCTCGATATGGTTCATGCGTTCGGCAATGCGGGCCGAAGCGAAGAGGCTTGGCTGCGTCGGCGGGGCCAGCGCGAGGCCCGTGACCTGCGCGCCCATTGCATGCAGCCAGAGCGACAGCCAGCTGCCCTTGAAACCCGTGTTGCCGGTAACCAGGATCCGGCGGCCCTTCCAGACGCGGCTCACCAGACCTTCCACGGGGCCGTGCCACTGGCCCACAGCTCTTCCAGGTACTGCTTGTCCCGCAGGGTATCCATCGGTTGCCAGAAGCCGTCATGGCGATAGGCCATCAGTTCGCCGCGCCCCGCAAGCCGTTCCAGCGGGCGCGATTCCCATGGTGTCTCCGGCCCGTCGACGAGGTCCAGCACCGATGGATCGGCGACGAAGAATCCGCCGTTGATCCGTCCGCCATCGCCATCGGGCTTTTCACGGAAGCCGGTAACCCGGTCGTTGTCGAAGGCCAGCGCGCCGAAGCGGCCGGGTGGCGAAACCGAGGTTATGGTGGCCCGCGATCCATGCGCCTTGTGATAGGCGACCAGCGTGCCGACATCGATATCGGCAACCCCGTCACCATAGGTGAAGCAGAAGGGCTCGCCGGGATCGAGATAGGGCCGAACGGCGGCCAGTCGGCCCCCGGTCATGGTCTGCGGCCCGGTTTCCACCAGGGTGATGCGCCACGGTTCGCTGCGGGCCGAATGGATTTCCATTCCGTTCCCGTTGCGCAGGTCGATGGTGACGTCCGATGTCTGCAGGTAATAGTTCGCGAAGAACTCCTTGATCACGTAGCCTTTATAGCCGAGGCAGATCACGAAGTCGTTGAATCCGCTGGCGGAATAGATCTTCATGATGTGCCACAGGATCGGCATGCCGCCGATCTCGATCATCGGTTTGGGGCGCAGGGCGGTCTCTTCCCCGATGCGGGTGCCGAGGCCGCCCGCCAGAATTACGGTTTGCATGGGTCCTCCACGTCTTGGTGTTCGAGCCCATGACGAAATCGCCGCCCCATGCCCGCAATCGACTGTCCTGTTTCGCGCTCGAACACGGCCCGATCATCGTCGTCATGGCGGTTGCCGCCGTCTTGCGGTTGGACGGCATCGCCTTCGGTCTGCCGGCGCTCAACGACCCTGACGAACCGCTGTTCATGATGCTGGCCTATGACATGCTCGATCGCGCTTCGCTCGATCCGCAGTGGTTCGGACATCCGGGCACCATTACGCTCTACTGCCTGGCGGCGATCATGGCGGTCACCGGGGCCATTGCAGTGGTGAGCGGGCAATATGCCGGGATCGGGGACTTCGCACAGGCGATCTACGCGAATCCCGGCATCGTGATACTGCCGGCGCGCATGTTCATCGCCGCCAACGGCGTGGCCTGCGTGGGGCTGACCTACCTGCTCGGCGACCGTCTGTGGGGGCGCTGGTACGGACTGGTTGCCGCCCTGCTTCTGTCCATGAACGCCCTCCATATCGGCTGGTCGCAGGTCATTCGCACGGACGTGCAGGCGAGCGTCTTCATGCTCGCCTGCCTGCTGATGACGATCGCGATCTATCGCGGGGCGGGCCTCCGTGCCCACGTGCTGGCGGGCCTGTTCGCCGGTCTCGCCTGTGCGACGAAGTGGCCGGCGGCAATAGTGTTCCTGAGCCCGATGACAGTAACAGCCTGTCTGTGGCTGCGGGGAGACCGCAGCTGGCATCGCGTGCTGATCCTGCCGTTGACAGCTGGCGTAACGCTGCTCTCTGTTTCGCCCTTCCTTGTGCTGAGTTTCGACGTAACCCTGGCCGATCTGGCAGGCGAAGCGCGGCAGAGCCATCCCGGCGCAACCGGTTCGGGCTTCATCGGAAACCTCGGGAGCTATCTTGCCGGCCCGTTGGCTAACTCGTTTGGCTGGGCCGGTCTGGCAGGGGCGCTGAGCGGATCGGTTCTCGCCGCCGTGCGCTCGCGGATCTTCCTGCTGGTGGTCTGCCCGGTATTCGCAAGTTTTCTCGCGCTGATCTGCCTTCAGGATTTGTGGTGGGAACGCTGGCTGGTCCCGGTCCTGCCGTTTCTGGCGCTGGGCCTTTCCTGGCCGCTGGTGAACGGTTTATCCGCGCTGTGGCGAAAGGATGTCAGTCTGACGTCTTTCGGCATTGCCTTCGGCGCGACGGTCCTTGCCCTTGTGCCACCGATCATCGCCGAAGGCCATGCGCGTTCGCTGGAGCGCCGCCACGATACGCGCCAGGCCGCTGCCGCCTGGATCGAACGAAACGCCCCGCCGGGGTCGACCGTGCTCGTGGAACATGCCGCCTTCGACTTGCTGCAGGGATCGTGGAACGTGAAGTTTCCGTTGGGCTCCGACGGATGCATCGATGCGCGGTCAGTGCTGGCTTCGAGAATATCGGCGACTGAAGTGGACGAGCGACGTCTGGGCGGACCGATCGTCGACCTTGGTCACGTCGATCAGGCCAAAATCGAAAGTTGTCGTGCCGACTTCTACGTTTTCTCCAACTTCGACCGGTACGCCTCAGAGCGATCCGCCTATCCCGAGGCCTACGCTCGTTACGCGAAGTTTGTCCACGCTGCTGTCAAGCGCATAAGGTTCGCTCCGGTGCCAGGAGAACGTGGCGGCCCGAGCATCTTAGTTCTTGAAGTAGATTAAACTGCGGGTGCGTGCGGCTATAGCTGCGGCCTTTGCGAATTCGCGGAAGCTTCTTCCAGACAGATGCACTTCCTCGCACATCAGCCCTTGAACCGATGTCGGTGTGTTGACCGATGATCAGCATCCGGATCATCGGCTCAAGATCGACCCGAGGGCCGACCACTCGTGATGTAGAACGGCTTCAGGTGTTCGCGGATGACCGCCAAGGCAACACGACTTGCGGCTTGAGAGTTGATATCTTTGTGACGGTAAGCTCCGAAGTGAGGATAAGCTCTCACTTGGTATTTTGAGACTAATTGTCCCCAGCCATGCGTTAAAACTAAGTCGAAAACTTCTTAGCAGCGAGAGGATGTCCGCATTCGGGAAGACAGAGCATGTTACGGAATGACCGAAATTGGGGCGCAGAGCGGACGTTGAGGCGCTGCCTCCGAGACTGCCAGGCTTATCTTGCCCAGCTATTGGGCTATCCGTTGGGCTAGGTGCGAAAAAATTAAAGTCCAATAGGGAAGTTCGAATCCTGTCTCCCCGACCACTTGGCCCATTACGTCACTTCGAAGAGCCCAGCATGGCAGTGACGGGCACACGGCTTCGCAGTCTCAGGCGTTGGAATTATGCTCCGCGTGTCGGGACCCGAGTTTCTTCTGCGCTACCATTTTTGGATGCCAACCGAATTAGCCGCGGTGTTTCGCCGTCCGGAACTATCTGTGTACCTTGGCGCTTACCCGGTGAAAGAATGGATGGTGCGGGGAAGATCCGCAAAAAATCTGGCTGAAAATGCCCCCGCAGAAGGCCGGTAATCTCGTTTCGGCAACGCGCGCTTCTTCCAGGCTTCGCAAGTCGATGTGAAGTTGCAGCGCCTTTTGAAACTCGAAGCTGATGCTCACGGCATGGGGGAACTCTGCATGGATGGGCTCAATCAGCCTCTCCAGCTCCTTCGAGATACTCCGATCTCGGCTGGCGCGGCCGATATCTTCGACCTTGCCGTCATTTTCCGCTGCATCATTCTTCAAGGATTGCCTCCTGCCGGACGGGTTGCACTCGTTGGTATCTATCACATTCTGCGGGTCAGAGGTTTACACCGTTACTTTTCGAGCGTGGCGTCAGGAATCGATCAGACCCACTCTGCGGGATCCAGCGCCAGCAGCTCCGACAACTGTGCGTAAAGCGTCGGCTCCTCGCCGCGCAATGCCCGAGGTTTTTCGAAGAAGGTGACGATCGCTTCGGCAAAGAACTCTTCGTGACCGGTGGCGCCATAAGGGTTGATCAAGGTTTTCTGCGCGCGTTCGACACGCTCCACATGCGCATTGTACGCATCCAGCATGGCCTTTTCCCAACCCGCGTATGCTTGCCCCTTACGCAAAATGGGAATGCCGTTCGTATGACCGGTCAGGCTATCCAACTGATGGGCGAACTCGTGGATGACGACGTTATGCCCATCCTCCGCGTTCAGGCCACCCTGCAACGCATGGGTCGAAGATAAGACGACCGGTCCCCGGACCCAGCTTTCGCCAAGCGAAGCCTGCTTGTTCTCATGGACGACAAAACCGTCCTGAATGGGACGGCGAGTGTCGAAGGCCGAAGAGTAGATCAAAACGTTTCTGAGCGTGTCGTACCAGGCCGGACTGTTGACGACCAAAAGACAGGCTTGCGCCGCGATGGAGAGTTTCATTTCCTCGCTAACCTCGAGGCCGTTGTTGCCGCGAAAGGTAACCTGGTCGAGGAAGAGATTTATTTTCCCCTCCAGTTTAGGTCGCAGTGAATCCGGCAATCGGCGTGAAATCGGCACCATCTTCGCGACAATCTGGCCCTGTTCCAAGGTAAGCGGTGTCGCCAGGAGCTGGTCACGTTTTCGCCGTTTTGATCTGCGGCGATACCAAAGGAACCCGCCAATGAGCAGGGCGACAAGAAGGAAGGGGAGAAGGTCCATTCGGCAGAGATAAGATGGGCCACATCATTATGGTAGGCAGCCGCCCTTGCGTTGACAGGTTCTTATGGGCCGGGGGCAGGGGCAACGTCATTCATCGATCACTCATTCCCCGCCAGGCCGAAACAGTCTGCCATCCGCTCTGCGATCGCCTGCTCTTCATCCGCGGGGATGACCCGAATGGTCACGCGTGAAGTAGGCAAGGAAATCACTTCTTGGCCTTTCTGGTTGGCTACTTCGTCAATCTGCAGGCCCAGCCACGCGATGCTTTCGGTTATCCGCTGGCGGATGAGTGGCGCATTTTCGCCGATGCCCGCAGTGAAGACGAGGCTATCCAGTCCGCCAAGCACGGCGACGAGCGACCCGATGGCGCGCGCGATGCGGTAAACATACAGATCGATCGCCTCGGCCGCTCGCGGCTCGTCGCTTTGAAGAAGCACCTGCATGTCGCCCGATATGCCCGAAACGCCGAGAAGGCCGGATCGGTTGTAAAGCAGATCCGCCAGCGACCCGGTGGTCATTCGCCTTGCATCGATCAGATGCAGCAGCACTCCGGGATCGATTGCCCCGCAGCGGGTCGCCATCATCAGTCCGTCGAGTGCCGAGAACCCCATCGTAGTGGCAACGCTGGCGCCGCTTTCCATCGCGCACAGGCTCGCGCCGCTGCCGAGATGGGCCACGATGGTACGGCCTCCCGCGCGCGCGCCGTCCAGCAGGCGCAGTCTCGCCGCGATGTACTCGTAGGAGAGACCGTGAAAGCCATAGGCGATTATCCCCTCGTCGCTCATCTCCAGGGGCAAGCCATAGAGCTTGTCGAGCCGGGGACGGTCGGCATGGAAGGCTGTGTCGAAGCAGCCTATCGGAATGGCCTGTGGCAGCCGCGTCGCGGCCAATCGGACAATATCCAGATTATGGGGCTGATGAAGCGGGGCCAGTGGCACCAGCCGTTCGAGCTCGGCCAAGACATTGGTATCCAGGCGCACGGGACGGTCAAACTCCGCACCGCCGTGAACGATGCGATGGCCGACTGCTGCAACGTCGGCCAGCAAGCCCAGTCTGTCCAGCTCGTCGAACACGAAATTGGCTGCAGTCGGCAGATCGATCGGGCCAGGTACAGCGGCGCGAATTTGATCGGGGGCGCCGGTCAACTGCAGCGAGAACTGCGGCGTCGTGCCGATCCGCGACAGGTTGCCCGAAGCGAGCAACTCGGGTCGAGCGCGGCCTTTGTAGAGCGCGAACTTCAGGCTCGACGAACCGGCGTTGATAACTAGAAACCGGCTTGTCATCGCGGTGGCTTCAACCGCTGGTGCCCTGACACGAGTAATGCTGCGGCGCAGGACGCGAGGCGGGTTTCTGTGTCGTCCGCGCGGCTGGTCAAGATAATCGGTACGCGCGCGCCCTGGACGATCCCGGCAGACAGCGCCCCCGAAAAATAGGTGAGTTGCTTGGCGATCATGTTGCCCGCTTCGATATCGGGCGCGATGAGCACGTCGGCTCGTCCAGCCACTTCCGAAACGATATGCTTGGTGCTCGTCGCGGAAGGCGAGATCGCATTGTCGAACGCCAGCGGACCATCGACGATACCTCCGACGATCTGACCCCGCTGTGCCATCTTGGCAAGCGAAGCTGCATCGGTTGTTGCCACCATGGCGGGATGCACTGTCTCGACCGCCGCCAGCACCGCAACGCGCGGCGCGGCAATGCCGAGCGCGATGGCACAATCGATAGCGTTCTGGACGATGTCCTTCTTGGCGCCGAGATCGGGTTCGATGGTGATTGCCGCGTCACTCACCAGCAGTAGCCTGGGGTAGTCGGGCACTTCAAAAATGAAAACATGGCTCATCCGGCGGTCGGTTCGCAGGCCGTTATCGCGATCGACCACGGCACCGAGCAACTCGTCGGTATGCAAGCTGCCCTTCATGATGGCGTCCACCTCCCCATCGCGCGCCAGCCTGCAGGCTTCCTCGGCTGCGGCGTGACTGTGTTCGGTGGGAATTATTGCGAACCGGGAAATGTCCAGCGCCGCCGCATCAGCAGCCGCCCGAATCTTCGCTTCCGGACCAACCAGCACGGGTTCGATCAGAAAGCTGTCCGCCCCGGCAACCGCGCCGCCGAGCGATGCGGCATCACAAGGGTGGACGACAGCACAGCGTATCGCCGGACGGTTTGCCGCCAGAGCCAGGATGTCCGCGATGCTGCGCGGCGTTGTGGGCAGTGCGTCTACCGCATTGCTCATGGTGTTATGGCGATTTTCAGCACACCATCGCGCTGGTTCGCGAAGAGGTCATAGGCTTCCTCGATGTCGTCGAGCGCGAAGCGGTGCGTCACTAGTGGCCGAGTATCCAGCCGTTCCGATCCGATCACGTCCATCAAACGGCGCATCCGCTCCTTGCCGCCCGGACACAGGGTGGAGACGATCGTATGATCGCCAAGACCGGCGGCGAAGGCGTCGAGCGGAATGCTAAGGTCGCCCGAATAGACTCCCAGCGACGACAGAGTACCCCCGGGGCGCAGCACGCGCAGGGCAGAGCTGAAGGTTTGTTGCTGGCCGAGGGCCTCGATCGCCACATCGACGCCGCGGCCGTCTGTCAGGCGCATGATTTCATCCACCGGATCGCATTTGGTGAAATCGACTACATGGTCAGCCCCCATCTGTCGGGCGATTGCCATTCGAGCAGGGACGGATTCGACCCCGATGATCGTGCTAGCGCCCATCAGACGGGCACCCGCCGTTGCGCAAAGACCGATCGGTCCTTGCGCAAACACCGCCACGACATCGCCGATCCTGACCTTGCCGCGTTCGGCCCCCGAGAAACCGGTAGATATGATGTCCGGACACATCAGCACCTGCTCATCGGTCAGCCCGTCGGGTATAGGCGCAAGGTTGGTCATGGCGTCAGGAACCAGGAGATATTCGGCCTGAGCACCGTCGATGGTATTGCCGAAACGCCAGCCGCCCATCGCTTTGTAACCGTGCTTGGTTCCGGCCCCGTCCTGCGAGTGCTGTCCGCAAAGGCAGGCAGCGCTGTGGCCGCTGGGAGTAATGGCCCCGGCAATCACTCGCTGACCCTCGCGGTATCCCTGCACTGCCGAACCCAGCTTCTCGATGATACCGACCGGCTCGTGGCCGACGGTCAACCCCTTGGTGACGGGATACTCCCCCTTCAGGATGTGCACGTCGGTTCCGCAAATCGTAGTCGTGGTGACCTTTATCAGCGCGTCCAGCGGGCCGACCTCGGGGATCGGCTTGTCGTCTAACACGATGCGGTTGGGCTCGACGAAAATTGCGGCTTTCATCATCTTGGACATAGAGATCCTCCTGGCGGTACGCCTGTGACATAGCATACCCGGTGACGACGGAGTTGATGCGGGTCAAAGAGGCCCAGGCCATCAAAGCCGGCCGATTTGATCGACTTGCGGCGAGGTTCCTGATGTCAGCTAGTGGGGTCGGGCTTTTTTCCGATGCGGGATCAGCCCGAGGAGACGGTCCGGGTGACTCCAGATGCCGTGGACCGCTCGGGATCTGCATAACGATCCGAAAGGCCAGATGGTAATCCAGCAGAGCAAGCGCGAGCTTGCTCCACCGACGGCCGAAGCTTCACCGCCGAGCATGCGCAGCCCCGTTCTCGTCTCCCGCCATCGCCGCGCCCACCGCTTAGGTGAAGAACGGCGTCAGCAGCGGCCTTGGGCCGCCTTGTTGGCTGCTTCCCGAAACGTAACCAGCTTTCGATTTTCTTCGTCCCATAGGCAGAGCCAAATTGGTTTGAATGATTGTTGGACGGAGAAGCGATTTAGGTCTCGCAATTCCGGATATGCCGAGAGGACCTCCATAAGCCTGTAAAACGGGACGCGGCTTGCAAGGTGATGGACGTGATGAACTCCGATGTTCCCGGTAAACCAGCGAAGTGGTTGGGGCAGATCCAGGTACGAACTTCCAAACAGGGCCGCATCGTGAAACGACCAGTCGGCCTTGGCATCCCAATGAGCATCTTCGAACTGGTGCTGGATGTAAAACAACCAGACGCCGACTGACGCGGCAATCAATATCGTGGGGACAACGACCAGCAAGGTCGCAAGCCAGCCGAAGAAGAAGACAAGCGCCGCCAGAAGAATGCCCGTAGCGAAATTGGTTGCGATCGCACTCACCCAGTACTTCGAGCCCTGCTTCATGAGCCCAATCGGCAATCGATGGCGCAGGAGGAAAAGGTAGGCGGGGCCTAAGCCGAACAGAACGAGCGGATGTCGATAGATGCGGTATCCCAACCGCTTGAGTCGTCCTCGAGCGAAGAATTCGCGAACCGTCAGAGTATCGACGTCGCCGAAACCACGGCTATCAAGGTTACCCGTATTCGCATGGTGGAGAGCATGCGAACGCGCCCAGCAATCATACGGCGTGAATGTAAGGACGCCCAGGACCCGGCCGGCCCAGTCATTGGAAAGCCTGGACGCAAGGAACGACCCGTGCCCGCAATCATGCTGAATGATGAAGAGTCTGAGTAGGAGCAGCCCCGTCAGGGGGGCAAGCGCCAGCGCAAGATAATATCCAGCCTCGATGGCAAATAGCATGGCGAAGATCGCGCCGAAAAATGGACCGATTGTCGCAGCGAGTTCGCCAACGCTCTTGGTCGTGTCGGGAGTTCCGAACCTTTTCAGCTCTGTGACGAGTCTTCGCGGATCGACAGGAGCAACCCGAATGTCGCCTGAGTCTTCGGGGCCAGGCGAATGGCAATTCTTCAATGTAACAAGCTTTCTAGATTGGTTTGACCGCGCGTCGGCCGATCCTATGTGCCGAGCGGTAAAGAGTTTTTGGATTGTAGGGCAGTGAAATTAACCCAGCCTTAGGTTGAAGCTCGTTCGGCGAATTCGCTGTCTGGGCCTTCAGTCGGCTGTCCGGTTTTGACGAACTGAGGCCTTGTGCTGAAAACGCTGTCGCCGAGGGTCACCGCTTGCGGCAGTTTCGTGCGCGTGCCTGAAGCGTCATCGCCCTGTCAATTCGTGCGGCTCGGAGCGCCGGAGGTTGCCAATTGGCCCGCAAGCGTCTCTCTAGGCAGCCATGCCTTTCATCAGCCCAGAAGTCGCGCTGCTCGCAGTAGGCGTTCTGCTTCTGGCCACCGTCTTCGCAGGCTCTCTCTCCAGCCGTTTCGGGCTCCCGGCACTGATCGGGTTTCTCGCCCTGGGCATGCTGGCTGGAGTCGATGGACCGGGCGGCATCTCCTTTAGCGACTATCCGCTCGCGCAGGGGATCGGCATCGTTTGCCTGATCTTCATTCTGTTCTCGGGTGGGCTTGATACCGATTGGCGCGACGTGAAGCGCGTGGCCGCCCCGGCGCTGATCCTCGCTACGGTAGGAGTTGTGCTCAGCGCTAGCATCACGGGGCTGGCCGCCATGCTGGTTCTGGGCTTCGAGCCCTTGCAGGGCTTCCTGCTGGGCACCGTTGTCGCTTCCACCGATGCCGCCGCAGTGTTCGCCATTCTGCGCTCCACAGGACTTGACCTCCACGGAGATGTGCCGGCACTGATCGAGGTCGAATCAGGCTCAAATGATCCGATGGCGATTTTCCTGGTGGGCGCGGCGCTGCTGTTCTTGGCAAGCCCCGACGCATCTTCCCTGACCCTTGTCCCACAATTCGTGATCCAGATGACGGCGGGCGGTGCGATTGGGTTCGGTATCGGGTGGTTGCTACCCGAGATATTGAAGCGATCTCATTACCGGCACGGCGGCCTCGCTTTCGTCATTTCGATAGCGGGGGTGCTCATCGCCTATGGCCTTGCCGAAGTCGCAGGAGGCAATGGATTCCTGGCTGCCTATGTTGCAGGTCTCGTGGCCGGCAGCCGGACATATACGGCGAACCGTATTGTCGCTACTTTTCAGGACGGCATGGCTTGGCTCGCCCAGGTTGTCATGTTTCTCACCCTGGGCCTGCTCGTCGCCCCTTCGAACCTCGTTGACGTCATCGTGCCGGGCTTGGCGATTACTTTCGTTCTGATGCTGGTGGCCAGGCCGGTCAGCGTGTTCATTTGTCTCGCACCGTTTCGACGCTTCGGCTGGAGGGCCAAGCTGTTCGTCTCTTGGGCCGGTTTGCGTGGCGCGGTGCCAATCGTCCTGGCGACCTTTCCGATTGTCGCGGGCGTGCCCGGTGCCTTCGCGATATTCAATATCGTGTTCTTTGTCGTTCTGCTTTCTAGCCTCATCCAGGGGCCAACCATCAACTGGTTTGCCGGACGCCTGGGAATGACCACGAGGGACGATCGGTCGGAGCAGGCCGGAACCTGACCGAAGGGCAGGCTGGCTGCAAACGAAGGGGCAAACACCTATTCTTGCCTAATCCGGCGCGATGCATCGCGTACTGACCGAACGTGGCCCGTTATCGGAACGTCCGGTTTCAGGCGCATGCGCCGCCCGGCGGACGTCCGAGTGACGCTGACGTGATAGTCTAGTCCGATCCTTCTAGCAGCCGCTCTTCCAAAGCGTCGAGTTCAGCGCGATCGAGTAGCCGCCCACCGACCACGACAGCTCGCGGTCGGCGCAGTGTTGCCAGCCCATCCAGAGGATTGGCGTCTAGCAGCACGAGGTCCCCGCGACGTCCCGCAGCAATAATCCCATCCTGATCTTCCAGACCGAAAAAGCGAGGCGGCGCGACGGTTGCCGTGAACAGCGCCTCGCGCGGTGACAGGCCTATCTCTACGTAAAGATCAAGCTCGTCGAGCAGCGAGAAGCCGTGAAACAGGTACGGGTTTGCGAAAGACGCATCGGTGGAGGCGAGTATTGGCACGCCTGCGCGATGGGCCATCAGGAACGTCCTGCGATCGAGCGCGATACTGTCCTGCGCCAGCGCACGAACATCGTCGGTCATGGCTTCGAGTCTGAAATCTGGCTTCCCCCATGCTTCGCGCACTTCGGCGGGGAGCATCCGCATGCGCGGCGTGTCGGCGCTCGGCCAATTGCCGAGATAGAAATCGGCGACAACCAGCGTAGGGCTGACGTGGAGATCGGCATCTGCGACATCCGCCAAGATAGCTGCGCAGCGTCTCTCGTCCCAGGTTTCGAGGATGATGCGGTTGCGCGAGGCCATGATTGCGAAGATCTGCTCCTGCGATGCCCCTGCCGCCATGGCGGAGCGCAAGGCATCAAGCATTGCCTCCTCTTCGGTTGAACAAGCCATCGGGATACGCCCGAAATGCTCCATGCCGTCATGACCCGCTTCGATTGCAGTGCGAAGGGCCACCCGTTCTGGAATGTGACCCACCAGCGGGAGACCCGCCGCTTCGGATGTCTCCGCCAGTGCGAGATAGGTTGGCTCATCGAGCATCGAGTAGGACTTGACCGCTCGCCAGCCTTCCTCGTCGATACGAGCGACTACCGCGCGGGCTTCGTCGGGCGTGTCGGCGAGAAACATGCCGGGCCATGAGCCGGGGCTGGCGTCTACCCATGCGCCAGAGAGCACGAGCCTGGGTCCTGGAATCTCTCCGCTCTCGATCCGCGCCTGGAGCGCCTGTTGCTCGGCGATTGGCCATAGCGCGCCCATGTCACGCACTCCGGTCACGCCGTTGATGAGATAGAGCGGGAAGGCGGTATCGGGCTCAATTGCGGAGGAAAAGATGTGGACGTGGCTGTCCCATAAGCCGGGAATCAGAAACATTCCCTCGGCGTCGATCCGCTCGACCTCAGCGGTGGCCGACACATCACGCCCGACCGCTGCGATGTGCGTCCCTTCAATTAGAACCGATTGGCTCGGGCTAAGCGTGCCCTCCTCAATATCAACGAGAGTAACATTGGTCAGGAGGACGTCAGCCTGCGCCGTGGTCGATACCGAAAGACACAAAGCGAAAGCCGCCAGGATAATCGTTCTCATCGCCAAATCACCCTCATCACAAGTTTGCCTGTCTCGGCGTCATCAACTGCCTCCGCTAGCGATTGCCCCTGGTCGGAAATCGCCAGTCCCACGCGCCATCCCGGAGCTCAGCGCACCGCCACCATTCATCGGTCCATCTGCCGCACTTTGGTGACCAGCACATCGCAGGGAGCTTCGCGCATTATCGCGTGGGCATTCGAACCCAGAACGACCCGGCCGATAGTCATCGCATGTGCGGCCATGACAATGACATCGGCGCGCTCGTCCTCGGCAGTGCGGATCACTTCCCTGGCGATCGAACCCGCAGGAACATGAACATTGGAAAGACAGTCTTCCAGCCCGTGTTCCCGCGCCAGATCGCTGAGCGAGGCCTTCAATTCCCTAACCAGATCGATCTCGGAATACCATTCAAAGTGGCGACTGTAGGCCTCGGGAAGGCGCAACCTTACATGCACGAGAGATGTTCTCGCCTCGCACATGCGCGCCAGGGAAGCGCATCGCTTCAGAATCAGCGCGGTGCCATGTTCATCTTCGCAATCGATTGCCGCCAGGATCCTGCGATACATCTTCGTTCCTTTCCGAGCCTAAGCCCCGGTCTTGCGCAAGCCTCGGCCGAAAGCCTGAAGCGTCACTGTTCCTCGCCGAACCGCTCAAGATCGATTTGCCTGCTGGCCGTCTCCTCGTCCGTGCCGACTTCCAGGAGTATCGTGTGCGCGAGGCGAAGACTTCCCTCGATCGTTTCCGGTACGGCCACGTTCGCTCCCAGTTCGAGCAGCTTGCGCGCGTGATCGGCATCGCGGGCGCGAGCGAGGATCTTCACCAGCGGCCACCTTCGGTGAATCTCCGCCGCCAGCATTTCCGTCGCCTGCTCGTCGCCGATGGTAATGGCAACGGCGGCAGCGCGATCAAGATGCGCCTCGCGCAAGGTTTCCAGCCGCGCCGCGTCGCCCATGCGGACGGGCCGCCCCTCGTGCATGGCCTTGCGGGCGAGGGCGACATCCTTCTCGATAGCGAGATAGCGGATATCCTGCTTGTCCAGCACCGTAGCGATGGTTTCGCCGACCCTGCCGTAGCCTGCGATGATAATGTGTCCCTCCAGCTCCTCGTCCACCACGGTGTTCGGGTCGTCGTCGGTCTTATGCTCCTGATCGAGAATGCGGGAGACATTGCGCGCCAGCCAGTCGAGCCCCGGCGTCGCCAGCATGGTAAGGCCCACGACGATCAGCATAAACTGGCCGACATCTGGAGGAAGCAATTCGACAGCTACGGAAAGGCCGACAACAAGGAAGCCGAACTCGCCCGCCTGGCCGAGCATGATGGCCACCTCTGCAGCACGGTTGCGGGGCAGCTTCCATGCAAGGCAGAGGCCGAAATTGATGGCGGACTTGAGGACGATCAGTCCTGCAGCCGAGGCCACGATCCAGAACGGATTCTCGATAACAAAGCGCCAGTCGATCCCCATGCCCACCGATAGGAAGAAGAGGCCGAGCATGAGGCCTTTGAAGGGCTCGATGTCGATCTTCACCTGGTGCCGGAACTCGGTTTCGGCCACGAGTAGTCCGGCGAGAAACGCGCCCAGCGCCATCGACAAGCCAACCACGCCGGTCAAAGCCGCGGTGCCGACGGCGATAACAAGTATGATCGCAACGAACGCTTCCCGACTGTCGGCTCCCGCAACCAGTTTCAGGATCGGACGCAAGACGATGCGTCCCACGCCGTAGATCACCGCGACCGTGGCCAGCGCTTCAAGCAGCGCGAGTCCGAACCCCGTGGCCACGTTGCTGACTGCCAGCGTACCCAGCACACTCACGGCGAACAGGATCGGCACAACGGCCAGATCCTGCATCAGCAGAATCGAGAAAGTGGCCCGGCCCGAAGTCGAGCCCAGCCGCCCGCTCTCGATCAGCAGCTGCGTGACGATAGCGGTCGAAGACAGGGCGAGGCAGGCGCCGAGAATGACGGCTGTTGCAGCGCTGTTGCCCCAGGCAAAGGCGATCCCTGCGATGACGGCTCCGGTGACCAGGATCTGCGCGCTGCCGAGGCCGAAGACCAGTCGGCGCATTGCCCACAGGCGCTGGAACGAAAGCTCAAGCCCGATGACGAAAAGGAGGAAGATGACGCCCAGCTCCGCAAGGGTCGCGACGCCCTCCAGGTCGGTTATCACAAGCCACGATACTGCCTCGAAGTCGTCGGCCAGAAGGCCGAGGCCGTAGGGGCCGACTATGCTGCCGACCAGGAAATAGGCGATGACCGGGCTGACGAAGCGTTGCAGCAGCGGAATGACAAGACCCGCCGCGAGCAGGAAGACGAGAACTTCCCGCAAGTAGGGAATATGAACGTGGCTCTCCATGGCCGCGCGATGGCTACTCCAGATAGCGAATAGGCAGGATAGGTCTCCAGTCGGATTTGTGAAGGGGGCGTCGCAGCGCCATCGAGCCGGGAGACGAGCAAGGTTTCCCACTCCCTGATGCAACTGGTACTGCCTCGCGTCAGGAGTCTTGTCGCAACCGCAATCGAACAAGAAACGGGAATGAATCGAGAATTGCTCTCGAGAGTCCTCCCTCCAAGCTGTCATGCTTGCGAGCGCAACGCGAATGACCGGGATGAGGGCGCAAAGCCGACTTCGCGAAATGTGCGACTAGCGAGGCGCACTTCGTCTGATCTTGAGGGGCTGATGTTGGGCGAAGTGTGGAAAGGTGAGGATTACCGACCGAAATTCCAATTCCGTCTCCCCGACCACTTCGACTGGCGCGCCTCAGCGGATCGTGGCGGCCTTTCCGCAGCGCGATAGTCTGGCGGCTCTCGTTACGGGTCTTCCGGGTAGGGTGCCGAGGTATCCCGGGGCGGGATGGCTCCGGCGCGCATGATGGTCCATGCAGCCAGCGCGTTACCCTTTCGTGCCGCCTCGCGAGGATCGGCTCCACCTAGGCGGGCTGAGAGATATCCGGCGTTGAAGGCGTCGCCCGCGCCGCTGGTGTCCACCGGGTCCAGTGTCGATGCCGGAGCCAGTATCTCGCCGTCGGGCAGGCGGCATCCTTCGGCTCCGAGTTTCACGACGACCTCTGCGCATCCCAGGTCCTGCCAGTGGGCGGCGACATCGTCGGCATCGCCCGCCGGGCCGAGCTGCATCTCATCGTCCAGCGTAGGAAGACCGTGCGTCGCCACCGCGATTGCCCGGTCGCGCCAGTGCGCGGCGGACCGGGCGCTGTCCCAGAGCCTGGGACGGTAATTGGCGTCGAAGGCCACCAAGCAGCCGTTGTCGCGCATCCGGGCTGCGAGCGAAAGCAAGGCCTCCTTCCCGGCCTCGGGCAGGATGGCGAGGGAAATCAGCGAGAAGACCAGCATCTCGGACTGCTCCACGCGCTCCATCATGTCCGCAGTCCGGGGAAGGGCAAAGAGCTGGCGCGCTGCGCTGTCGCTTCGCCAGTAGGTGAAGCTGCGCTCGCCCCGGGCATCGAGCGAGATCGCGTAGAGTCCGGCCCCGTGGGCTGGATCGGTGAGGATGGTGGAGCAATCGAGCCCTTCGTCCTCCCAGGCGGAGCGGAGGCGCTCGCTGAACGTGTCGTTACCCAGCGCGGTCGCGTAAGCCACGTCGTAGCCGGAGCGGGCCATGTGGATGGCCGAGTTCAGCGTGTCGCCGCCGTAACCAAGCCGGTAGGCATCGCCCTCGGCCTGCCGCAGTTCGACCATGCCTTCGCCAACGAAAGTTACGCGGGCCATCGGCGCGTCACCAGTTCCACATGCTGCCATCCTCCAGCCGGGCGACCGGCAGGTAGGCGGGCTTGTATGGGTACTTGGCGGCCAGCTTCACGTCTAAGTCCACCCCGTGGCCCGGCGTCTCTCCGCAGTGCAGGTGGCCATCGGCGAAGGTGTAGTCGTGAGGGAACACCGCATCCGTCTCCTCGGTATGGCGCATGTATTCCTGAATGCCGAAGTTGGGCACCCAGGTGTCGAAATGGAGTGCGCAGCCCATGGTGACCGGCGAAAGGTCCGTCGCGCCGTGGCATCCCGTGCGGACCTGGTAGAGACTGGCGAGATCGGCAATGCGGCGCAGGTGCGTGAGACCGCCTGCGCCCACGACGGTGCAGCGGATATAGTCGATGAGCTGGTTCTCGATCAGGTCCTTGCAATCCCAGATCGCGTTGAAGATCTCACCCACGGCCAGGGGAGTGGTGGTGTGCTGCCGCACAAGCCGGAAAGCCTCCTGGTTTTCGGCCGGCGTGCAGTCCTCGAACCAGAATAGTTGGAAGGGCTCCAGCATCTTGCCCAGGCTCGCGGCTTCCTGCGGCGTGTAGCGGTGGTGGCCGTCGTGCAGCAGGTGATGATCGAAGCCATAGGTTTCCCGCAGTTTCTCGAACAGCTTTGGCACATGGTTCAGGGCCTTGCGTGTGTCCCACCCGGTGGTGGACGGCAGTTCCGCGTCGGCGGGTTCGTAATGCAGCGTGCCCCGGCCGACACCATAGGCATTCTGGATGCCCGGCACGCCGCTCTGCGCGCGGATGGCCCGGTATCCCAGGTCGATATACTTGCCCACGGCGTCCACCGTCGCCTCTATATCGGCGCCGCTGGCGTGCCCGTAGACCATCACCCGGTCGCGGCTGCGCCCGCCGAGCAACTGGTAGAGCGGCATTCCCGCCATCTTTCCCTTGATGTCCCACAAGGCCATGTCGACCGCCGCGATGGCCCGCATGGTCACCGGGCCGCGCCGCCAGTAGGCACCGCGATAGAGATATTGCCAGATGTCCTCGATACGGCGCGGATCCATTCCCAACAGGCAGGGGATCACGTGGTCTTCCAGGTAGGAGACGACCGCCAGCTCCCGGCCGTTCAGAGTGGCGTCGCCGATGCCGTACACGCCCTGATCGGTCTCGATCTTGAGCGTAACGAAGTTTCGTCCCGGGCAGGTGACGATGACTTTCGCAGCTTGAATTTTCATGCAGCTCCCCGGAAGTCTGCGACAGGCAATATGCTGTCGTTGACGACACCAATTTGGTCTGTCAAGTTTCAAGAATTGGTAAGTCCAAAGGAGGCGAAGAGACGGATGAAGAGTCAGGCCAGCCCCCGTCTCTACAAGGACATCGCTGCCAGGCTGATCCGGGAAATCCAGTCCGGAAACTTCCCAGTCGGAGCCCGCCTTCCGGCGGAGAGGGATCTGGCTGTGAAATACGATGTCAGCCGCCCGGTAATCCGCGAGGCCATCATTGCGCTGGAAGTCCGGGGCCTTGTCGACGTGCGCGTCGGCTCGGGCGCCTACGTCCGCTCTGCGACGGAGCAGGATCAGGTGGGCGCGGGCGACGTATCGGCAATCGAACTTACCGAAGCGCGCCTTCTCGTCGAAAGCGAGGTGGCCGCGCTGGCCGCTGCGCAAATTTCCGACGAAGAGCTGCGCGAACTGGAAATCCTGGTCGGCCAGATCGAAGAAGAGAACGAGGCCCCTGGCGGCAAGGAGGAGGCGGATACCGCCTTCCACCTGGCCGTCGCGAGGGCGACGAGGAACAGCGCTCTCGTGGAAACGGTGGAGCGTCTGTGGGAGCTGCGCAGCACTTCCCGCGAGGCCGCTCTCCTTCACGAGAAGGCGCGCCACGCAAACATCAAGCCGGTTGTCGACGAGCACACGGCGATCCTGCGCGCATTGCAGGAAAGAGACCCCGCCGCTGCGCGCGCTGCCATGCGCGCTCACTTGCTGAAGGTTCTCGACAGTCTGCTGTTCGCGACCGAGCAACGCGCCGTCGATGAGGCCCGCCGCAACATGCAGGCCAAGCGCGAACGCTACGCGCAGCTGACGGCCTAGCAAGACTGGAAGAAATCTCTGCCATCATGTCCCAGCTTCGTCTCCACCCTGACCGGCTCTTTCCGGCGGAAAAGTCCACCCGCTCCATCGCCCGCGAACTCTACGAGACCGTACGGGACCTGCCGATCGTCAGTCCTCATGGACACACCGATCCGGCGTGGTTCGCGAAGAACGAAAGCTTCGGCAACGCGACCGATCTCCTGCTGGTCCCGGATCACTACCTGCTGCGCATGCTCTATTCGCAGGGCATTGCGCTGGAAGCACTCGGCGTACCCGACACATCCGGGGCCACGAGTGCCGACCCCCGCGAAGCCTGGCGGTTGTTCGCTGCCAACTATCATCTGTTCCGCGGAACGCCCTCGCGCATCTGGTTGGACTGGGTCTTCAGCGAAGTCTTCGATCTCGATGTCCTGCTGTCGGCCGAGTCCGCGGATAGCTATTTCGACACCATCACCGATGCTCTCCAGCGCGACGAATTCCGCCCGCGCGCCTTGTTCGATCGCTTCGGGATAGAGGTGATTGCGACGACCGAAGGCCCTCTCGATACACTGGAAAGCCATGCGCAGATCAGGGAGAGCGGGTGGGGTGGCCGGGTCATAACAGCTTACCGGCCCGATCCCGTCATCGATCCTGAATTCGAAGGCTTCAGGGCCAACCTTGGTGCCTTGAGCGACCTGACGGGCGAAGACTGCACATCGTGGCAGGGCTATCTTGCCGCGCACCGAAAGCGCCGCGGATTCTTCCGCGAGATGGGCGCCACGTCCACCGATCACGGCCATCCCACCCCGACGACCGCCGACCTTTCCCTCGCCGACTGCGAGAACCTGTTCCGCAAGGTGCAGGCTGACGAGGTGGACCCGGCAGACGCCGAACTCTTCCGCGCGCAGATGCTGACGGAAATGGCGACCATGAGCCTCGACGACGGGATGGTCATGCAGATCCATCCCGGCTCGTTCCGCAATCACAATCCGGCGCTCTTCCATCGCTTCGGCAGAGACAAGGGGGCCGACATCCCCGTTCGCACCGAGTACGTTCGCGCGTTGCAGCCGCTGCTGGCGAAGCACGGCAACGATCCGCGTCTCTCGCTGATAGTCTTCACGCTCGACGAGTCGACATATGCTCGCGAACTTGCGCCGCTCGCCGGACACTATCCGTCGCTCAAGCTTGGTCCGGCATGGTGGTTCCACGACAGTCCCGAGGGGATGCGCCGCTATCGCCGCATGGTCACCGAGACCGCGGGCTTCTGCAACACCGTCGGCTTCAACGACGACACGCGCGCGTTCCTGTCCATCCCTGCCAGGCATGATTTGGCGAGGCGGATCGACTGCGGCTTTCTGGCGGAGCTGGTGGCAGAGCACCGGATGGAAGAATGGGAAGCGGCCGAACTGGCGCAGGACCTGGCCTACAATTTCGCCAAGGCGGCCTACAAGCTGTGAGGCTGTCGACCCAGAATGCCGGGAAGTTGCCCGGGGATGTTTCGCGTCCCGGATACGACCGGACGCAGCCTGTCGGGATTGTCCACTTCGGCATCGGCGCGTTTCATCGCGCGCACCAGGCTGCCTATACGGACGCGTGCCTGAGGGCGGGCGAGACCGGCTGGATGATCGCCGGGGTTTCCATGCGCTCGGCAACCGTCGCCGACCAACTCAATCCGCAGGACGGACTCTATACGCTGACCGTGCGATCGGCTGGTGAGAACACGGCACTGATCGGCTCGGTTGTTGAGGTTCTCGTTGCCGCGTCGGACCGTGAAGCAATCGTCACGCGCCTTGCCTCGCCCGAATGTCATCTGGTGACGTTTACCGTTACCGAGAAGGGCTACTGCCGCGCACCCGACGGGTCGCTTGACTTCGCTGCGGCCAAAGATGGCTTCCATCCGATCCTGTGCGAAGCGCTGGCCCGGCGGCGCGATGCTGGCCTGCCGGGGCTGTCGCTGCTCAGTTGCGACAACCTCTCGGGCAACGGAAAGCAGCTGAGGCGACTGATGCTGGAGTGGATCGACGCCGAGGCCGCCGACCTCCGCGGCTGGTTCGAAGGCAATTGCACGACGCCGGACAGCATGGTCGACCGGATCGTGCCGTCCTCTTCGGCTGCCGATCTCGACGATCTGGAGCAGCGGATCGGGATGCGCGACGAAGGGGCGGTGTTCACGGAAGCCTTCACGCAGTGGGTGATCGAAGACGACTTTGCAGGGCCGCATCCCCGCTGGGAAGAACACGGCGTGCAGATCGTATCCGATGTCGCTCCCTTCGAGACAGCCAAGCTGCGGATGCTCAATGGTGCCCACTCACTGCTCGCCTATGCCGCGCTGGATCACGGCCATACCTTCGTTCATGAGGCCATCGCTGACGAAAGGCTGCGACAACTCGTGCAGCAGCTGATGATGGAAGAGGCGGCCCCCACGATTGCAGCGGGCGAGGGGCAGGATCTGGATACCTACGGCGCTGAACTGATCGAGCGGTTCGAAAATGCCGCGCTCAATCACCGGCTCGCACAGATCGCCATGGACGGCAGCCAGAAGATTGGCCAACGCTGGCTCGAGACGCTCGCGATCCAGCAGAAGCGCGGCAATTGCTGTGAAGCTATCCTGACCGGCATTGCGCACTGGCTTCACCATGTCAGCGGCGACGTGCGTAAGGTAGAAGACCCGCAGGCGGCGGCCTTGCGTGAAATCTGGCAGCAGGCAGGGAAGCAGGGCATCGTGGAAGCGGTGTTCGGTGCGGGTGGCCCGCTGCAGTCAGACTGGATGCCGGACGAGTCCGAAATCGCCTTTATCGACGAAACGCTACGGCACCTGCGATGACCTCCAGCGGCGGGATTTACCCTGCCGGCCTTGCCTCTACCGGGTTTTCGCAAACTCCAGCATCTTCTCGCGCAGCCACGACAGGCCTCCGTCATTCTGGCGGGCGGAATGGAACTGCATCATTTCCCGCATCAGCGGCAGGACGAACGGCGGCTCGCAGATCACGAGCGAATGAAGCTGCCGGCAGGCATTCGCCAGCCGTTCGTGCATCACTGCCAGCCGCTGGGTTCCCTGCAGCAACCAGGGGACCTGAATGAAGGACTGCGCGACCACCTCTATCCGCCGTTCGGGAACCAGGGGGCGCAGGAGCGCCTCCGCGAAAGTATCCTGACCGCCGATCCTCACGGCGACGTGTCCGGCATTCCCGAAGGTCTCCAGATCCATGTCTCGCATCGCGGGATTTTCCGACCATCCCACGACGACATGCCGTTCTTCGAAAACCAGTTCGCTCGGATGCTCGCCTCCGATGAACTGCTCGGGCGTCAGGATGAGGTCGATTTCGCCGTTGTCGAGACGCCTGCGACTGGCATCGCCTGGCAAGGAGATTTCGAAACGCACCCCCGGGGCAGATTGCTCCAGTTGCGTGATGAAGGGCACGAGGAGGACCGTTGTCGCATAGTCGGAGGCGTCGATGCGGAAGGTGCGCTGGGACGTGGCCGGATCGAATGCCGTCCCTGCCGCGATCAATCCGCGAAGCCGGGAAATGGTCGTCGCAACCTGGGGGGCCAGCGATAGCGCGTGCTGGGTCGGGATCATGCGTTTGCCGTGCAGCACCAGCAATTCATCCTTGAACGACTGTCTCAGCCGCGAAAGCGCGGCACTCATCGCGGACTGCGTGAGGTTCAGGCGGCGGGCCGCGCCGGTTACGCTTCGCTCCTGCATCAGGACGTGAAAGGCGACGAGCAGGTTGAGGTCGAAGTTGTCCAGTCTCATGATGTATCAATATCGTAAATGGAAGACGACAAAAACAAAAAATTCGACTGTTTCAAATTTCGGTGCGATCCGTCCCGCGTTCGAGACCGCCCGTCAGGCGGCAGTTGGGAGATTCGAAGCATGTCGAAATTGCTATTCGCGACCACGGCTCTTGCCGCATTGTCATTCGCCCAAGGCGTCAGCGCCCAGGAAGCACAGGGCAACGAAGACGAACCGGCGGCGGAAAGCACCGGCCTCAATGTCATCACCGTGACAGCCCAGCGGCGCGAAGAGAGCCTGCAGGATGCGGCCATTCCCATCAACGCGATCAGCGGGGCCGAACTGGCGCGTACGGGCGTTGTCGATGCCACGCAGTTGAACAAGGTCGCACCCGCGCTCTACGTCCCCGAGGCGGGCGGCGCGAACGTAGGTTACTTCATCCGCGGCGTCGGAAATTTCGCCAACAACGGTTACACCAACCCCGCGGTCGCCTTCAATCTGGACGGCGTCTACATCGGTCGCCCGTCGTCCACGGTCGCCTCGTTCCTCGATGTAAACCGCGTCGAGGTGCTCAAGGGACCGCAGGGCACCTTGTACGGACGCAACGCAACGGGCGGCGCGGTGAACGTCATTCCCAACGCTCCGCGCCTCGGTGTGCTGGAGGGGAGCGTCAGCGCCCAGTACGGCAATTATGATGCGATCGAGACGACCGGCGTCATCAACCTGCCGGTTGGTGACAGGATCGCCGCGAGGCTGGCCGGCACCTATTCGGAGCGTGACGGGTATTACGACGACGGAACCGGCTCGAAGGAAGACCTGGCGCTGCGCGGCCAGCTATTCTTCGAGATTTCCCCCGCCGCGGATCTTCGCCTGTCGGCGGACTACTCCACGCAGAAGGGCACCGGTCCGGGCCTGAACGTCGATGGTGTTTATACCTTCGCGCCCTTCACTCCCGATGCCACCGTTCCGAACTGGCAGTTCATCCCGGCGCCTTCTTCCGTGAGCGAGCCCTTTACGGGTCTCTTCGCGCCGCAAACCCTCGATTTCATCGAAGAGACCGCGACGGCCGCTCCGCTCTATTCGCCCGTCGTAGGCTATGAATTCCCTTACAGGGACGACGAGTACTGGGGTATCAATGCCGAGTTCAATCTCGATCTTGGCGGAGCCGATCTGGTCGTCATTCCGGCCTTCCGTAGTTCCCAGCTGGACAACCAGTTCAACGGCGCGCCGTTCAAGGCCGGTATCAACCAGGACACCGCCGAGCAGTTCAGCATCGAGGGACGGTTGTCCGGTGACGCAGGTCCGCTCGAATGGCTGTTGGGAGCATACTATTTCGACGAAAGCGTCGAAGGGCTGAATTCCTACAACCAGTTCTCGACCGTCTCATTCCAGGATTTCGCGTCGGAAACCGAATCCGTCGCCGTATTTGCGCGCGCGAGCTACAGCCTGACCGACGACTTCCGTGTGGTTGGCGGAATTCGCTACACGGACGAAAGCCGTTCGATCGACGCGCTTTCGATCAGCACGACCGGTGTCTGCCTGATCGAACCGCAATTCGGACCACCGAGCTGCCCACAAGTGCCGACCATTCCGGCGGGTCTTACGCTGCAGGAATCGCTGGAGCAGCTAAACCCTGCGCTGTTCCCCGCGGGGTCGCCGCTCGATGCAGCAGTGCCCTATGGGGCGTTCCCCTACGGTCCCTTCGGTCCGATGGGCCCGCAGGCGCTGCTGATCAACACACCCACTGAAATTGTCCGATCTTCGGGCGATGATGAAGTGACCTGGCGCGCCGCGCTCGAATACGATGCAACGCCCGACAACCTTATCTACGCCAGTTTCGAGACGGGTTTCCGCGCCGGCGGATTCAATCTCACCTTCGGGCAGGAAGAGTACGATCCGGAATACATCGATGCGTATACCATCGGCTCAAAGAACAGCTTCTTCGACAACCGCCTGCAAATGAATTTCGAGGCGTTCTACTGGGATTACCGCGGACAGCAACTTGCCGCGCTGGGCGTGGACGATCGGGGCAACAACTCGTTCTACACCCGCAACGTCGGCGAGTCCTCGATCAAGGGCGTCGAGATCGACTTCCAGGCCCTGGTAACCGAAACGACCCTGCTGCGGGGGGGTGTCCAGTATCTGGACGCGACTTACGACACCTTCGTCTACGAGCAGGTCGATCTCTCCGACGCCACCGATCCGCCCAACTTCCTCACGCCGATCACCGGCTGCAACTATACGCAGAACCTCGGGGCGCAGCGGACCTTCACGGTCGACTGTTCCGGCAAGCCGGCTCTCAATGCGCCGGACTGGACCGTCAGCCTGGGCATCCAGCAAACCTTCGAGATGCGCGATTATGAGGTAATCGCCACTCTCGACGGCCGTTACCGCAGCGAGAGGGTCATCGGTTTCAACTATCTTCCCACCGGCAATGCAGGGGAAGACGTGACGCTTGATGCGAGTATCTCGCTCGTGCCTTACGACAAGGGCTTCACGGCCAGCGTGTTCGT
Organism: Aurantiacibacter hainanensis; assembly: GCF_036321025.1. NCBI lineage: Bacteria > Pseudomonadati > Pseudomonadota > Alphaproteobacteria > Sphingomonadales > Erythrobacteraceae > Aurantiacibacter > Aurantiacibacter hainanensis. The sequence goes on along the minus strand of NZ_JAZAPB010000001.1, from coordinate 84,223 downwards.
TCGCAACATCACCGACGAGGCAATGCGCTCGCTGTACCAGCTGGGGGCGGCAAACGTGGCTTCTCCGAAGTACGAGCCGCCGCGCACCTATGGACTGCGGCTGGGTTACGAGTTTTGATCATGAAGCTTCTTGCACGATTCCTCGTAGCAAGCGCTTCCCTGTCGCTGTCTGCTATTCCCGCAGCAGCGCAGGAGAGAGCGGGTGGGGGCGAAGGGGTCTGGGTCACGCTTGGCACCGGTGCCGGGCCGGTCACCAGTTCGACACGCTCCCAGCCCTCGAACCTCCTCCGCTTCAACGGGCGCGACTACCTGATCGATGTCGGGGACGGGGCGGCCAGGCAGAGCGGAAATGCTGGTGTGCAAACGAAGATGATCGACGGGATATTCATCTCCCACCTTCACTTCGATCATACCGCTGGCCTCGCGGGGATTCTCGGGCTGCGCTTCCAGACCAACGGCAGAGATCCGCTGACAATTTATGGCCCACCAGAAACGCAGCAGCTGGTGGATGGCATTCTGGCCGCCATGGTACCGGGCGCGACGGCCAACTACGGCGTCGCCGGGGCAGCGCCCGTGGATCATCGCGCCGGTATCCGCGTCATCGAAATGCGGGACGGGGACAGCGTCGATGTTGACGGCATGACGGTTACGGTCCGCGAGAACACGCATTACAGCTTTCCCGAAGGAAGCGAGCTTGCAGCCCGTTTCCAGTCGCTCTCCTACCGCTTCGACCTGCCGGGTCGCTCCATCGCCTATACAGGAGACACCGGTCCCAGCAGTGCAGTGGAGGAACTGGCGAGTGGCGCCGATCTGCTCGTCGTGGAAATGATGGACATACCCCTTACGATCGAACGGATGCTGGCCGCCAATCCCGGCATGCCGGAAGCGGTCTCGCGCGCCACGCAATCGCACCTGGCCGATCATCACCTTTCGCCGACGCAGGTGGGTGAGCTGGCCAGCCGCGCCGACGTCGGTTCGGTCGTGGTCACGCACTTCTCGGGCTGGGAAAAGAACCAGCCTGAACATATGCGGTATCTTCACGATATCGCAGCGGTCTATGAAGGGCCCTTCCTGATAGCCGACGACATGGATGCATTCTGAGCGATGAAAAATCTCGAGATATTGATCGTAGGCGGCGGCATCGGTGGTCTGACGGCAGCCATTGCCCTTCGCCGCGACGGGCATGGGGTGACGGTGATCGAGAAAGATCCCGAATGGGCTGTCTACGGCGTGGGCATCATTCAGCAGGGCAATGTCCTGCGGGCGATGAAGGAACTTGGCCTGCTCGACGATTACATGGATGCAGCGGTCGGCTTCGATTTCGTCGCGGTCCACGCGCCGGACGGGACGCAGGTGGCCAAGGTGCCGAGTCCTCGGCTGGTCGAGGGCTACCCGGCCAATGTCGGCATCGGCCGCCCGGCACTGCACAAGGTGCTGGGCGATCGCACGATTGCGGCGGGTGCCGATGTACGCCTGGGCGTGACGGCAGAGGCTATCGAAGACGATAGCGAAGGCGTGACGGTACGCTTCTCCGACGGCAGCGAGGGACGTTACGACATCGTGATCGGTGCCGATGGCGTCTATTCCGATACCCGGCAGAAGATCATGCCCGATGCTCCGAAGCCCGAATACACCGGCCAGGCGGTGTGGCGCTACAACCTGCCTCGTCCCGACGATCTCGATGCCCTGCATGTCTACAATGGACCGACGGGAGTGGGTCTCGTCCCCATGAGCTCGGACCTGATGTACATGTACGTCACCACGCCCGAACCCGGAAATCCTTGGTACGACAGGGAAAGTCTGGCTGGGGCCATGCGGGACAAGCTCGCGAACACCGCATCTCCCATTCGCGAACTCGCCGAGCAAATCACCGACGATGACGGCGTCGTTTACCGCCCGCTGGAGGCGATGATGCTCTACGGTCCGTGGAGCGAGGGCCGGGTGGTGCTGCTGGGCGATGCCGTTCACGCGACGACACCGCACCTGGGCCAGGGCGCGGGCATGGCGATCGAGGACAGCATCGTCCTGGCGGAAGAACTGGCCAGAGCCGATACGCCGGAAGAGGCCTTTGCCGCCTACCGTGAGCGCCGCTTCGAACGCTGCAGATACATCGTCGAGAGCTCGCTGGCGATCTGCCACGGCCAGTTGGGCAAGGGTCCGGCTGTCGACAACCACAAGGCCACCGCGGAGATGTTCGAAGTCACCGCGCAGCCGATCTGATTCCTACCATTGTGAGGGACAAGCACATGAGCCGAGTCACAGAAATCCGTTATGTCGGATATGGCGTCGAGGACTTTGACGCCGAGCGAAAATTCTATGCCGACGACTGGGGTCTCGTCGAAGTTGCCGATGCCGAGGGAATGGCCTGGTTCAAGACCCACGGGCACGACGAACACCATGTCGTCCGCCTGCACGACACCGGCATCAACTGCATCGAGGTGATTGCGCTGGCAGCGGACAGCCGCGAGGACGTCGACGATCTGCACGGCAAGGTTGCCGAAGCCGGCTGCAAGATCGTCCACGAGCCGCGCCCAATCGACGGGCCGGGCGGCGGCTACGGCTTCCGCTTCTTCTCGCCCGATGGTCTGCCGTTCGAGATTTCGGCAGATGTAGAGAAGCTCGACAAGCGGGCGATGGAACGCTGGGAAGGCCTGCCGGTCAAGATCAGCCACATCGTGCTGCATTCGCCCGATCACCAGGCTGCGGTGAAGTTCTTCACCGACGTGCTCGGCTTCAAGGTTTCCGACTGGCTGGGCGACTTCATGTGCTTCCTGCGCTGCAACAGCGCGCACCACCGCCTTGCCTTGCTGCCCGGGCCGCCCTGTCTCAACCACGTCGCCTACGACATGCTGGGCGCGGACGACATGCTGCGCGGCGTCTCGCGACTGAAGCAGCGCGACATCGACATCAAGTGGGGGCCGGGCCGTCATACCGCGGGCGACAACACCTTCAGCTATTTCTGCACGCCCAACGGGTTTGCCGTGGAATACACCGCAGAGCTGGAGGAAGTGGACTTCGAGACCTTCGAGCCGACGGTCTACGAACCCGCGCCCAGGATCATGGACCAGTGGGGCATTGGCGTCGGAGGGCCGCAGACCATGCCGAAGCCCGCGCCCGATCCCTGCCTGTTCAAGCCGGCGGAGGTCTGATCGCGTGGCCCTTTATTCGCCTTTCAAGAACTACATCTGGAACCTCAGCGTCGCCATCGCGATGGAAAGCGGGGGGCGCATCGGCGAGATCGTCGACATGTGCCAGCCGATCCTGGATGCGGCCGACAACGGTGCCGATGCCGGCACTCCGCAGTTCATGCAGGCCTGGGCGGCCATGGGCCACAAGCTGCTGGAACTGTCGGCGGAAGATGAGGAGAAGGGCCGTGCCTTCTCCGCCTCCGACAAGATGGAGCGGGCATCGCTCTACCTGCTGGTGGCGGAGCGGATGCAGGGCCACGGAACCAAGGGTCGCGAGGAAACCTACGCCTTGGCCCGCGAAATTTTCGACCGCTCGACACAGCTTGGGAAGATCAACCGCGAGCGGGTCGAGATTCCGCTGGCCGAAGGCACCATGTCGGCAATCTTCACCCGCGCGCCGGGCGAGGGGGCAAAGCCATGCGTGGTCTTCTGCAACGGTCTCGATAGCTGCAAGGAAATGCTTTACTGGACCGGAATGCCCGCCGCCCTCGCGCGTCGCGGCATCTCCACCCTGTGCGTCGATCAGCCCGGAACCGGGGAGGCCCTGCGCCTTCAGAACCTGCCGGTCGATCCGCATTCCGAGAACTGGGCAAGCAAGGCAGTCGACTGGCTGGAAGCGCGGGACGTGGTCGACGGTTCTCGCATCGGCATGACCGGCATCTCGCTGGGCGGTCACTTTGCCCCGCGTGCCGTCGCCTACGAACCGCGCTTTGCCAGCGGCGCCGTGTGGGGCGCCAATCACAACTGGCGCGAGGTGCAGGACAAGCGCATGGAGCGCGAAGGCGAGAACCCGGTGCCGCATTACTGGGCACACGTTCACTGGGCCTTCGGGGCCAAGGATCAGGACGATTTCCTCGAGAAGTCGACCGACATGAACCTGAACGGCCACATGGACCGGATCAAGGTGCCCTTCCTCGTCACCCACGGCGCGCACGACCGGCAGATCAGCGTCGACTATGCCGACGATCTGTATGACCAGCTCGTCAATTCGCCGCGACGTGAGAAGGTGATCTTCACAGAGCGCGAGGGCGGGGTCGAACACGTCGGCGCAGACAACATGAGCTATGGCCGCGACCTGATCGCAGACTGGTTCGCGGAAACGCTGGGTGGCCACACCGCATGACGACGTGGCCGCAGCGGACCCGCGCGCACCGGGGCAGGACCTTGCAAGTCGTTCTGCGTCGATCCAACCCGGAAGCCGCAGGGTGCGCCATCGGGACGGAAAGGCCGGTTTCATGAAGGGTCACGCTCCGTGGGCGCGAGAGGCGGGAAGAAGCCAGGGCTTGATCCTGCTGGCGACCGCGGTGCTGCCGATCATGGCAATCGTGTCCCTGATCCCGGTTCTGCCGCTGTTGCTGAGCGAATTCGCGGACGTGCCCCGTAGCGAGTTCCTTGTGCCGATGGCACTCACGATACCGGCGCTTTGCGTCGCGGTGTTCTCGCCTCTGGCGGGATGGCTATCCGATCTGATCGGGCGCAAGCACCTGATGGTTTGCGCTCTCGTGCTCTACGCACTCTTTGGCATCTTGCCATGGTTTCTCAACGACCTCTTCCTGATCATCGCCGCTCGCTTCGGCCTCGGAGTGGTGGAAGCTGTCATCATGACTCTCGCGACGGTGCTGATCGGGGACTACTTTTCAGGCGAGCGCCGTGAAAAATGGATCGCCCTGCAGATCGCCGTTGGCAGTGTGGCGGCAATCGTTCTGATCGCCATCGGCGGGATACTGGGCGAACTCCTGGGCTCGCGAGGGCCCTTTCTCCTCTACTTGCTCGCGCTGCCGGTGGCGCTGGCGGCTGCGATAGGTCTCTTCGAGCCGGACGTTACCGCGAGCGAAGAGAGGACGGATGCGCAGGCTTTTCCGTTTCGAACTGTCCTGCCGCTGGCGCTCGTGACCTTTGTGGTTGGCGTCATTTTCTACACTGTGACCGTTCAGCTTGGCCCTATCCTGGAGACTTCCGGACCGGTTTCTCCCGCGCAGATCGGATTGATCGGAGCCATCTGCAATCTCGCTGTAGCCATCGGATCGCTTGCGTTTCATCGGGGCAGGCAGAATGCTGGCCCGAAGTTGCTGGCGATCGGTCTGGCAGTGGCCAGCATTGGCTATGCCGGCATTGGGCTTTCGCCCGGTCTTTTCGCTCTCGCTGCCTGTGGCGTCCTGATCTGCTTCGGCAGCGGCCTGATGTTGCCCAACATGCTTGCCTGGACAATGCGTTCACTTCCGGCGGCCATGCGGGGAAGGGGAATGGGCCTCTGGACGGGTTCCTTCTTCCTGGCCCAGTTTCTTGCACCTTTGATGCTGGCTGCTCTTTCCGGTCTTGCAGGCAACCTGCCGCAAGCCCTCATCATCTACTCGCTCGCCGCGGGGGTTGGTGCCCTGTGGGCAGTCCTCTCGTTAAAATCGCCGGGAAGGGCCGCAGCATGAGCAAGGGGCTTGTCCTTTGGTTCGCTCCGCAGACCTGCGCGCGCGTTTCGCTGACGGCGCTGGAGGAGATCGGCCAGCCGTTCGAAACGCGGCTCATCGCCTTCATGGCGGGGGAGCACCGCAAACCTGAGTTTCTCTCCGTCAATCCGGCTGGCAAGGTGCCCGCGCTGGAAACCGACGATGGCGTGATCGTGCAGAACGGCGCGATCCTGATCTACCTGGCGCAGGTCTTCCCAGAGGCAGGGCTGCTGCCCCAGCCGCAGGATGCGGCGGAAAGAGCAAGAATGCTCGGCGAATTGCTCCGCTGTTCCAGCGACCTGCATCCGCTGGTGACGCGCTTCGTGATGGCGCCGATGATCTCCATCGACGCTGCCGACGCACCGCGCATCCGGGCCAAGGCGGCCGAGGGGCTTGCCATGCAGCTGGCTCCGCTGGAGCAGAGGCTGAACGGGCAGCCGTGGGTGCTGGGTCAGGACTGGTCGATCCTCGATGCCTATCTCGCGTGGATATGGTTCCGCATCACGGGGGCAGGTTTCGATCAGGATGAATTTCCCGCGCTAAAGCGGCATTATGCCGAGGCTTCCCGGCGACCGAGCGCACAGGCTGCGCTGGAGCGGGAGGAAAAGGCACAGGACGACCTCAAGGCGCGCGGGCTGTTCTTCCAGCCTCCGCCGATTGGCAAGCCAGACTGACGGAGAGACCAAGGCCATGATGACAGGACCGACACGGCGCATAGTCACCGGACATAATTCCGACGGGCAGGCAATCATCCAGGAAGATGGCCCCGTGCCGCGCTACCAGCGCATCGGGGGAGATGAAGGTCCGATGTTCCACGAAGTCTGGAACACGACCGGTACGCCTGCCCCGATCGACGCGGCATCGGGGGAGCCGCCGGAAGACGGCATCAAGCTTGCTCCGCCGAAGAACGGCACGCGCATCCGGGTGCTCGACATTCCGCCCGACGGTGACAAGCTCGACAACGTCACCCCGGAAGAGGCGAGGGCGCACTTCGCCGAGGTTGGTGCGGGCGATGCCTCGTCGCACACCGGCACGGGATCGAAGCATGCGCACATGCACCGCACCGAGACGATCGACTACGGCATCGTGCTGGAAGGCGAACTCGTGCTGATTGTCGACGAAGGCGAAACCGTCTGCCGGGCGGGTGACATCATCATCCAGCGTGGCACCAATCACGGCTGGGCAAATCGCACGGATCGCAACTGCCGCATTGCCTTCATCCTGATCGACGGAACCTTCACGGGGGACCTGGCCTGATGCGCCTGGCGACGCGCGCGAACGGGAAACCCGACGGCGAACTCGTGGCGGTTTCGGACGACGCAACGCGCTGCCTCGCGGCAGGATCGCGGTTTCCAAGTCTTCTGTCCGCTCTGGAGGATTGGGAAAACGCCTGGACCCGGCTCGATGCACTCGCCGAACGCCTTCGGCAAGGCGACGGCGAGGCGCTTGATCCCGCATCATTGCGGGCTCCCATGCCGCGCACCTGGCAGTGGCTCGACGGGTCGGCTTTCCAGACCCATGCCGACCTGATGCAGGTCGCCTTCGATACAGAGCCGCTCAATCCCGAACGACCGCTGATGTACCAGGGCATGTCCGATCGCTTCATCGGTCCCCGCGAGGATGTCGTGCTTCCCGACGAGAAGGGCGGGATCGATTTCGAGGGCGAATTCGGCGTCATTGTCGATGCCGTGCCCATGGGCACCAGTCCGGCAGAAGCGATGAAGCACATCAGGCTGATAGTGCAGATCAACGACTGGTCCCTGCGCGCGTTCGCGGTGCCGGAAATGCGCACTGGCTTCGGCTTCATCCTCGCCAAGCCCGCGTGTTCGGTCGCGCCGTTCGCGGTGACGCCCGACGAATTGGGCGAAGCTTGGCAGGATGGCCGCGTCTGTCTCGATCTCCACATCGCCTGGAACGGCAAACCCTTCGGTCACGCCAATGGGCGGGAGATGTCCGTCGGCTTCCATGATCTGGTCGCCCACGCAGCGACTTCGCGCGACCTCGTGGCAGGCACGATGATCGGTTCCGGAACCGTCGCCAACAGGAACTACGCCGAAGTCGGCTCCAGCTGCATCTCCGAGCGCCGCGCTATCGAGATCATCGCAGGCGGCAAGCCGGAAACCGGGTTCATGCGCTTTGGCGACAGCATCCGGATGGAGGCGCGCACGAGCGATGGGACCGCACCATTCGGCGCGATAGAGCAGAGCGTCCGCGCGCCGGGGCACTAGGACCCGGAAAGAGCCGGGTCGGAGGAAAGGCAGGCGCGTCCCTGCGAACGCGCCTGCCCGGGTTGGCGAAAGACTGGGCTGCCTTAGAAGTCCATCGCCGGCATCGAGGGCGACGCGCTTTCCTGCTTCGGCAGCTCGGCCACCAGCGCTTCGGTGGTGATGAGCAGCGAAGCGACGGAGGCGGCGTCCTGCAGTGCGGTGCGCACCACCTTGGCAGGATCGATGACGCCCGACTTCACCAGGTCTTCATATTCGCCGGTCGCGGCGTTGAAGCCGTGGTTGTAGTCGTCGCCTTCCAGCAGCTTGCCGACGATGAAGGCACCGTCCTCGCCCGCATTCTCGGCGATCTGCCGGGCAGGCACGCGCAGGGCGCGGCGGACGATGTCGATACCGGACTGCTGGTCGTCATTGGCGGCCTGAAGTCCTTCGAGCGCCTTCAGAGACCGCAGCAGGGCGATACCGCCGCCGGGAAGGATGCCCTCCTCGACCGCAGCGCGGGTGGCGTGCAGCGCGTCGTCCACGCGGTCCTTGCGCTCCTTCACCTCGACCTCGGTCGCGCCGCCGACGCGGATCACGGCAACGCCGCCCGCCAGCTTGGCGACACGTTCCTGCAGCTTCTCGCGGTCGTAGTCGCTGGTCGTGGTCTCGATCTGGGCGCGGATCTGGCTGACCCGGGCATCGATTTCGCTCCGGTTGCCGGCGCCATCGACAATGGTGGTATTGTCCTTGTCGATGATGACCTTCTTCGCGCTACCGAGCATGGAGAGCGTGACGTTTTCCAGCTTCGTGCCCAGTTCCTCGCTGACGACGTTGCCGGCGGTGAGGATGGCGATGTCGTTCAGCATGGCCTTGCGCCGGTCGCCGAAGCCGGGTGCCTTCACGGCGGCGACCTTCAGCCCGCCGCGCAGGCGGTTGACCACGAGCGTCGCCAGGGCCTCGCCTTCCACGTCCTCTGCGATGATCAGCAGCGGACGGTTCGACTGCACCACCTGTTCCAGCACGGGCAGCAGCGCCTGCAGGTTCGACAGCTTCTTTTCGTGGATGAGGATATAGGGATCCTCCAGTTCCACCTTCAGCTTCTCGGCATTGGTGACGAAGTAGGGCGAGAGGTAGCCGCGGTCGAACTGCATGCCCTCGACCGTTTCCAGTTCGGTCTCGAGGCTCTTGGCCTCTTCCACCGTGATCACCCCTTCGTTGCCGACCTTTTCCATGGCCTCGGCCAGGATGCGGCCCACCTCGGCGTCGCCGTTGGCGGAGATGGTGGCGACCTGCGCGATCTCGCTGTTGGCGGAGACTTCCTTCGCGTGGGCCTCGAGGTCCTTAACCACGGTGCTCACGGCCAGATCGATGCCGCGCTTCAGGTCCATGGGGTTCATCCCGGCGGCGACCGCCTTCGCGCCTTCGCGCACGATGGCCTGTGCCAGCACGGTGGCGGTGGTGGTGCCATCGCCCGCCTTGTCGTTCTGCTTGCTGGCCACTTCGCGCAGCATCTGCGCGCCCATGTTCTCGAACTTGTCCTTAAGCTCGATTTCCTTGGCGACGGTGACACCGTCCTTGGTGATACGAGGCGCGCCGAAGCTCTTCTCGATCACCACGTTGCGGCCCTTGGGGCCGAGAGTTACCTTGACCGCATTCGCAAGCGTATCCACGCCGCGGAGCATGCGATCACGCGCATCCGACGCAAATTTTACTTCCTTGGCAGCCATTTTGGCCTGCTCCTTTCAAAGTTGGTTGAAGATCGATCGGGCTGCGTTGCTTACGCGGCCTTCTTCAGTTCGGCGCTCGCCTCGATGATGCCGAGGATGTCGCTCTCCTTCATGATGAGCAGATCCTCGCCCTCGATACGCACTTCGGTGCCGGACCATTTGCCGAACAGGACGCGGTCTCCCGCCTTCACGGCGAGTTCGACCAGCTTGCCTGAATCGTCGCGAGTCCCGGCCCCGACGGAGACGACTTCGCCCTCCATCGGCTTTTCCTTGGCGGTGTCAGGGATGATGATACCGCCAGCGGTCTTCTCGTCCGCCTCGATACGACGAACAAGCACGCGATCGTGCAAGGGACGGAAATTCATACATAACCTCCATCAATAAGCGATATGTCAATGGTGTCTCCCCCGGGTCATCCAGCAGGAGACGCGAGAAAAATGGGCGGCGAAAAATTCGGCTTCAAGAGGGGGCTGAAAATTTTTTGGCACTCTTCGCAGCGAGTGCCAATCGGTGCCGATGCCGCTCTCGTTCCGTCTTGACGAGATCGCCGTCCTGACTCAAAAATATGACCCGTCGCGTCCCATGATATGGAGCAGGCATCGAAGACAGAAAGGAGGACCATCTGATGTCGCAGCCCTTCTCCCGCTATCTTCACCCGTTTGATCCGCCTCGCCCGAAATACGAGCCGGAGGTTGCCCAGGCGCTTCTCGCATCCTGGAACAGGACCCGCGAACCCGAGCGGCGGCCTTGCGAACGAGGTGGCCCACGACGATGACCGATCGCGCCCTGATCGCCCAGCTCGACGGATACGGGCTGACCACGGCCGAAATCTGCTATTTCATGCCCGATCACCCCTCTCTGCTTCAGCTGTTCGCCTGGCAGGAATACGACGCAGCGCCGGACTTCCCGGTCCTGTTCGATTTCCTGGCGCACTGGCGGCGTCAGATCGAGGCGGAGATACAGTCGGTCACGATCGCGCACGAGAAGCTGATCCGGCCTGCCGAATGGCGATCCGTCGACGGTGTCATCTCATGGAAGGAGTGAAGCGAGGCTAGCAAAAGGTCGCGGCGGAGGAGGGCTCGAAGACCCTCTCTACCCGCCCTGTCGCGGCCCTCCGTGCGGGTTCCCGCCTACCGCTTCACGGCGCCCATCACGTCGCGCACGCTGCTGGCGGCGACGCCGCGCTGGCGCAGGTAGGCGAAGATGCGGCGCCACCAGTCGTACAGGGCGTCGAGATCGGCCTCGTCGCGGACGTAGGGCGTGGAGCCGGGGCGCAGCGAGGGGCTGTGAAATGACAGGACGAGCAGGGGCAGCCCGTCGTCGAGCGCGATGTCGATCCCGCGGATCGCCTCCTCCACGCTGACGCCCTCGGGCGTGAGCGGCACCCGTTCCAGAAGGCCCAGCCGGGCCAGCACGCCGCGCATGGAGGGGACGCGCCATAGCCGCGGGTAGATCAGTCCGCCCTGCTGGCGCAGCATCCCCCAGTAACTGCTGGTCAGCGGCAGCTCCAGCAATGTCCTGTCGTCGTCGATCCAGTAGGGATGCCGCGGGTGGAAGCGATAGTCCGGTCCTCCGGCGCTGGAATAGTCGAACAGCGGCCGCACCGAGGTGTCGATGGCTATGCCATGCCGTTCCAACGATGCGGCGGTGTGCCTGCCAAGGCCGTAACGTCCGGCGCGGTAGATCAGCGGGGCGAGGCCGAAATTCTTCTCGATCGCTTCGCGCAGCATGCCGATTTTCCTGTCCTCCAGGTCCGGCGGCAGGTTGCCGGCGAAGGAATTGTGCTGCGTCACCTCTTCCTGGAACGGCGGATTCACCCAGGGGTGCAGTTGCACGCCGATCTCGGCCCGGCCATCGATCAGCGGTTCGCGCAGGATCTGCGCCGCGGTCTGCGAATTGGCTATGGGCCAGTCCACCAGGTAGACGGGCACCACGTCCTCGTTCTCGCAGAACTGCTGGAATTTCCCCAGCTGGCTGACGTGCCGGGTATCGTGACTGTCGCGCGCCAGGGGCCGGTCCCAGTCGAAATCCTCTTCGGTGTCGACCGTCAGCAGGAAACGCGGAGTATCGTCAGCGAAGCTCGCCGTGGCGCCCGCGGATGGCGGGTTGAGCATGTTGCCCATCGCCATGGTCGATCTCCTGTTTCAAGGGCCGTTGCCCTGCGATCCGGTGCCGGTGCTATGGCTCGCCCCCGTCGAGGTCAAGGTGGGCAGGCGCAATGTCACCCGGTCTCCCTCACACGACAGCGAACCCCCGGCTGCGCGGACCTCGGCCTCCACCAGTCGGAATGTGAAACGCGGCCCGAACATGCCCGCGCTGACGACGCTGCGCCGCTGCCCCTCGCGAGAAGTATCGGGCGCCGCGGCACGCAGGGATTCGGGCACCGACAGGTCCAGCGTGATGCCAGCCTCGTCACCCGATAGAGCCAGCCGCGATTCCTCGCCCGGCCCAAGCGCGCCCGCCGCAGTGGCAAGCAGTCGCCAGCACATGGCCATTGCCTCTGTCCGGTCGAACCCGACGGTGAAATGGGAGCCGGAGATCTCGAGCGCAAATCCCGCGTTGCGGGGACGCAGCACGCGCTGCAGGCGCTCCACCGTGTCGGCCAGCGCGGCGCGGAAATCGCAGCTGCCTTCCTCCAGTTGCATGGCGCGGCTTTCCAGCCTCACCAGCCGGTCCACTTCCTCGAACCCGGCCAGCAATTTCGCGGCATCGACCGCGATGGCGGCGGCATGGGCGCGATATTCGTGAGGTACGGTGGCGAAGATCTGCTGCTGGATGATCTCGGCGAAGCCCTGGATCGCGTTTACCGGAGTGCGCAGTTCGTGCAGCACCTGGCGCATGGCGTCGGCCTGGCTGTCCTCGCGCCCGCTCACGACCGGACGGTTCGGGCGGTAGAGCCGCGCGGCGTATCCGGTGAAGCCGCCGGTGGCGGTGGCGAACAGCGGCGTTGCGTCCATACGCCATTCGCCGCTGATCTCCGGCGCGGCGTCGATCGTCAGGTGCGCCTGGCGCAACGGAAGGTGGCGGCGCAACTGGGCCGCGACATCGTCTTCGAAACTTACCAGCGTGCCGGGGGCGGGGGCCGTCAGCTTAAGGCCAACCAGCATCGGCGCGGCAAAGCCGTCCGCGCTTACCACGTTGCCGGCGCCGTCCGTGACGATATCGAGCACGTCGTGACCGGGAGCGTCCGGCTGCGCGGCGCTGTCGCCCAAGGGCAGGCGAGGGGCCGTTTTGGCCTGCTGGCGGTTCTCGCGGAAAGCCTCAATCCGCCGTCGCAGCGCGCCGATCCCTTCTTCTGAGGCAGGTGTGCCCGCCACGGGGGATACATCGGATGCTTCCCGGCCGGCTTCGCTTGCTGCCATGGCGGCGGCTTCTTCCTCCGCCATGCTCCCCATCGGCAGCACCAGGTCCCGGACGCCGAGCTGGCTCAGCAGGCGCTTGACGCCCTCCGGCAGGTCGCGGCGATGCCTCAGGAAGCCGCGCGCGGTCACCGGCAGTCGGGGGATCAGGTCGAGCCACTGCGCCTCGCTCAGACGCGCGGTGGCGACGGCGGCGGCGGCAGGCTTGGGATCGCCCTCGGCCAGGAAGGCCACGAACTCGGGATCGCGCAGGCGAAGGCCGGGCTCGCGCAGGATGGCGGACTGCGTTTCCTGCGGAATCGCCTGCTGCAATTCGTGCAGGCGCACGAAACCGCTGATGGTGGCGAGCCGCGCATCGCCCTTTTCCAGCGCGGGCCGAACGAGCATCCGCTCGATTTCCGAAGCTGGCAACCTTGCTGCAGACCGCGCGATGCGGGCCAGCGCGTCTCCCGGAACTCCCGGATCCCGCGTGCCCAGCAGGTCGAGTAACTGCCTGAATTGTGTGCGCAAGGCGGCCTCGCTTCCGGCGCGCATGCGCAGCACGGTGGCTAGGCGGTCATCGAACAGCATTCAGGCTCCGGTTGGAAACGCGATTAAAGGTTCACCAACCGTGCCAATAGCCGGGCGAGGGGGGGCAGGCATGGCCGTTGCCCGGTGCGTTGCAAAAGGGGACAATTGCAATCATAAGGAACTTTGTTATGCGAGAACGCGTTCCGGCGTAGTATATGTTGCGTGCTACATCCGCAGGATTGCGGAATCCCTGGAGGGGGCTTTTGGATGTCCACACTCGACAAGATTGATCGCCGCCTCTTGGCGGAGCTTCAGGCAGAAGGCCGGGTGACGAATGTCGACCTGGCGCGCCGCGTCGGGCTGACCGCTCCGCCGTGCCTCCGCCGCGTGCGCGCGCTGGAGGAAGAGGGCGTGATTCGTGGCTACCACGCCGACCTGGATTCCTCGAAACTGGGCTTTGCCATCACTGTTTTCGCGATGGTTTCCCTCCGCAGCCAGGCGGAGGAGGACCTGAAGGCGTTCGAGGATCACATCGCCGGGCTCGAGGAAGTGCGCGAGTGCCACATGCTCAATGGCGAGATCGATTTCATCCTCAAGATCGTGAGCAAGGACCTGCAGAGCTTCCAGGAATTCCTGACCAGCAAGCTGACGCCCGCGCCCAACGTGGCCAGCGTGAAGACTTCGCTGACGATTCGCACGTCCAAGCACAAGCCCGGCGTACCGCTGGAACCCTAGGATGACCGCGGCCGCGATCGAGGGGCACTGCCTGTGCGGCGCGGTGACGATAACGCTCGTCGATCCGAAACAATCCGTAGAGATATGCCACTGCGACATGTGCCGTCGCACCGGAGGTCCGTTCTACGCCGCGCTGGCGGGGGAAAGCTTCACCATCGCGGGAGAGGATGCGATCAGCCGCTATCGCTCCAGCGAATGGGCGGAACGCGCGTTCTGCGGCACCTGCGGGTGCAACCTGTGGTACAAGTTTCTGCCAACCGGCAACCGCAGCTTTCACGCGGGCCTGTTCTCCGATGCCGATGCCTTCGCCGTCGAGAAGGAGATTTTCGTCGACGAGAAGGCCCGGTGGGCGGAGATATCAGGCGATCATCCCCGGCAGACCGGCGAAGAGGTGATCGAGGAAGCGAAAGCCGCGGGCTTTACCTTCGACTAGGGCGGCGACGTGTCTAGACTAGGCCGGAGGTAACGGCCGTGTATGCCACGTAGCCGAACAGCAGCAGACCGCCCTCGCGGCGCGATAGCCGCCCGCCGGTATAGGCGAAAACCATCACGACGAATGCCGTCAGCGTAGCTAGCGGCAGGTCGAAATCGGCGATCTTCTCCGGGATGCCGCCAGGCGCGACAAGGCCGGTGACGCCGCCGATGAACAGCAAGTTGTATATGTTGGAGCCGAGCACGTTGCCGAGCGCGATGTCGCTCTGCCCGCGAATGGCGGCGATGACCGAGGTGACGAGTTCGGGTGCCGAAGTGCCCACGGCAACGATGGTAAGGCCGATTACCGCCTCGCTCACGCCCATGTCGGATGCAATGGCCACGGCTCCGTTGACCAGCAGGGTGCCGCCACCGACGATCACCGCCAGTCCGACGACGAACAGCACCAGCGCCTTGGCCAGGCTGCCCTCAGGCGCGTCGTGCGGGGAGAGGGCGGGGTCCAGCCCTTCGGAAGCCGCGGCCCTGTCGTAGGCGGCGCTGTGATCCACCTTCTGGTCCGCCGGAAAGGTCTGCTCCTGCTTGTATGCGCTCCAGATGTAGAGGGCGAGGGCGAGCAGAAACACCGTGGCCACGACGCGGTCGAGGCCCAGCGTGTAGGCCGCCAGCATCAGCGCCAGCGAGGCCGCCAGGCCCACGCCGCCGTCGCGCCACAGGGCGGTGCGATCCACCGCCATCGGGGCGATCAGGGCCGCGCTGCCCAGCACCAGCAGGAGGTTGGCGATGTTGGAGCCGACGATGTTGCCGATGGCCAGGCCCGGCGATCCGGCGAGGGCAGCCTGAACGCTGGCGGCCAGTTCGGGGCTGGACGTGCCCAGGCCGACCACCACGAGGCCGATCAGCATGGGCGAGAGACTGAGCCGCTCGGCAATGCGCACCGCGCCGCGCACCATCACGTCCCCGCCGACCATCAGCAGCAGGAGGCCGGCAACGAGTATTCCTATATCGGAGAGGGCTGGCATCGTGACTGGCGGTTCCCGTCAGTCCTGGTCCAGCAGGTTTTCGCGCACGAAAGTCAGGAAGGTCCAATAGTAGTAATCGGCGTTTTCCTTGCGTGCGAAACCATGACCCTCGTTCTCGGCGAGGAAATGCCACGCCTCGCGTCCGTTGTCGCGCACCGCCTGGATGACCTGATCGGCTTCCGATGCGGGAACGCGCGGATCGTTCGCGCCGGTCGCCACCAGCAAGGGTATGTCAAGCTCGTCGATCCGGGTCAGAGGGCTGATCTCGATCAGCTTGGCACGCTGTTCGGGGTCCCGCTCGTCGCCATATTCCACGCGGCGCAGGTCGCGGCGGTAATCCTCTGTATTCTCGAGGAAAGTGACGAAGCTGGAGATCGCGACGACGCAGGCGGCGGCATCGAAACGGTCGCCGTAGCGCAGGGCGCTGGCATAGCACATGTAGCCGCCGTAGCTGCCGCCGGTCACCATCATGCGCTCCGCGTCGATGGCGGGGTCCGCTTCAAGCACGTCGAGGAAGGCGCCGATATCCAGCACCGAGTTCTCGCGCTGGTAGGGACCGTTGTCGAGGCTGACGAAGCGCTTGCCGTAACCGGTGGAGCCGCGCACGTTGGGTTCGAAGATCGCCACGCCCCATTCGTTGATGAGGTAGTTGGCCCGGCCCTGGAAGCTGGCGGTGGACTGGCCTTCGGGGCCGCCGTGAATATCCACGATAAGCGGGCGCGGTCCGGGAAAGCGTTCAGGGTCCGGCCGATAGAGGAAGCCCGACATCGGTTCGCCGTCGAAGCTCTCGATCTCGACCAGTTCGGGCAGCACGTTGGCTGTCGGGTCGAGCCCGCCCGTCTCGCTGGTGGTCCAGCGGGTGAGTTCTAGTGTCTCCGGGTCGAGGCTGTAGGCATCGGACGATGCCTGGTTGGAACTGAAGGTGAAGCCGACTTCGCCCCAAGGTGCGATTTCGAATCCGCCAACGACGCCGGGCGGCAAGTCGGCCGTGCGGATCTCGCCGCTGGCGATGTCGTAGATCTTCAGCTGCGACCGGCCCGCCGCATTCACCTCGTAGGCGATGAAGCTGCCGTCGTCGGAGATATCGAATCCGGAAATGTCCCAGTCTTCTTCCACCACCGGCGTGAACGCGCCGGTTGCCGGGTCAAGCGTGCCCAGCCGCTTGAAATCGGAGCCCTGATCCGTCGACACCCACAGGCGACCATCGGGCGCATATTCCAGGCCGCTGAAGGCCATCGGGTTATCGGGATCGGTAATGCGGGTTTCCTCGCCCGTGGCGAGGTCGATCAGATAAAGCTCGATTTCCTGCACGGAGATATAGTTGATCACCAGCGCAGCGCTGTCGTCGGGCGTGAAGTCTGCCACGAACCAGCCGCCGCCCTGTCGCTCGGCCAGCACGCGGGTGGTGGAGGGATCGCGCGGATCCATGATGTAGAGATCGGTGTCGCGCCCGTTGCGCTTCGTCGAGCTGAAGGCGACCATCGATCCGTCGTTGGTCCACGCGCCGAGGCCGTTGCGGCTGGTGCCGTCTGTCAGCAGCGCCAGCTGACCGTTCTCGTAGCGGAAGATCTGGTCGAACTCGTTGCCGCCGATGTCCTTCGAGATGAGCAGTACGCTGCCGTCGGGCGAATAGCTGGCTCCCCCGACCGGCTCTTCCTCGAAGGTCATCTGCGTGCGCGCGCCGCCGGGCACGGCCACGCGGTGGACTTGCGCGGTGTCGGCAAAGCGGGTGGTCACGATCATCGAACGATCGCCTGCGTTCCAGCCGCTGAAGCCCGCGGTTCGGTATTCGAAATAGGGCCGCGTTTCTGCCGCCAGCGATTGCGGGATCGCGGGAATACCGTCTGCCACGATGGCAGCCGGCTTTTCCACGACCTGCCCGCCGTCGTCCTGCGCCAGAACCGGTGCGGAGAGCGACATGAGGGCGAGGGGCACGGCAATCCAACGCATAAGAGGCACTCCAGCTTTCAGGTCAGTTCTTGTCGGCAGGGGTCTCGCGTTCGGCCAGCCATTCCTCCAGCCACTTGATCGTGTAGTCACCGCTGAGGACGTCGGGTTGCCGCAGCAATTCCTGATGCAGTGGGATCGAGGTCTTCACGCCGGAAATCACCATTTCCTCAAGCGCCCGGCGCAGGCGCATGAGGCACCCCTCGCGAGTGCGACCGTAGACGATCAGCTTGGCGATCATGGAATCGTAGTAGGGCGGGATGGTGTAGCCGGCGTAGAGGCCGCTATCCACGCGAACGTGCATGCCGCCTGCAGCATGATAGTAATCGATCTTGCCGGGGCTGGGCGCGAAGGTGAACGGGTCCTCGGCATTGATGCGACATTCGATGGCATGGCCGGTGAAGCGGATATCCTCCTGCTTTACCGACAGATCCTTGCCGTCGGCGATGCGGATCTGTTCGCGCACCAGGTCCATTCCGGTGATCGCCTCGGTCACCGGATGCTCCACCTGCAGGCGGGTGTTCATCTCGATGAAGTAGAACTCACCGTTCTCCCACAGGAACTCGATCGTGCCCGCGCCGCGATACTGCATGTCGGCCATGGCGTTCGCCACGATGCCGCCCATGCGCATCCGCTCCTCCTGGGTGATGACAGGGCTGGGGGCTTCCTCGAACACCTTCTGGTGACGGCGTTGCAGTGAACAGTCGCGCTCGCCGAGGTGGATTGCATTCCCGCGCCCGTCGCCGAACACCTGGAATTCGATGTGACGCGGATTGCCGAGGTATTTTTCCAGGTACATGGTGTCGTCGCCGAACGCGGCCTTCGCCTCGTTCATGGCCTGCTTCACCAGCGGTTCCAGCTGCTCCTCGCTTGGCACGACCTTCATGCCGCGACCGCCGCCGCCCGCCGCCGCCTTGGCCAGCACCGGGTAGCCGATTTCCGCGGCGACTTCGCGCATCTCGTCGAAATCGGAAACCGCGCCGTCGCTTCCGGGCACCAGCGGCAGGCCCAGCGCACCGGCGGTCTTCTTGGCCTGCACCTTGTCGCCCATCGTGCGGATGTGTTCGGGTTTCGGGCCGATCCAGGCGATCGAGTGCGCTTCCACGATGTCCGCGAACTTGGCGTTTTCCGACAGGAAGCCATAGCCGGGATGGATCGCGTCGGCCCCGGTGATCTCCGCCGCGGAGATGATCGCGGCGTGGTTCAGGTAACTTTCGCTGGCAGGCGGCGGACCGATGCACACTGCATGGTCGGCCAGCCGCACGTGCATGGCCTCGGCATCGGCGGTGGAATGCACCGCCACCGTCTCGATACCCATCTCGTGCGCGGCGCGATGGATACGCAGCGCGATCTCTCCGCGATTGGCGATAAGGATGCGGGAAATGCCCATGACCGCGCCCCTACGCGACGATGACGAGCGGCTGGTCGAACTCGACCGGCTCGCCGTTGCCTATCAGCAAGTCCTTCACCGTGCCGTCCTTTGGCGCGGTAATCGGGTTCATCACCTTCATCGCTTCCACGATCAGCAAGGTATCGCCGGCCTTCACGGCGTCGCCCACCTTAACGAAGTCGGGCGATCCGGGATCGGGCGCGAGATAGGCGGTGCCCACCATCGGCGATTTCACCGCATTGGCGTGATCGACCGGCGCGGGCTGGGCGGGCTCGGCACTGCCCTGCTGATCCGCCGGGGCGTTCGCCGGAGCGGGCGCGGCCATGGCGGGAGCGGCGTAGGTGGCGGGCGCGGCGCTTGCCACGGACCCGCGCGACACGCGGATACGCCTGTCGTCGTCCTCCACCTCGATCTCGGTCAGACCGGTTTCGGCCAGGATATCGGCCAGTTCGCGCACCAGCGCGGTATCGACGTTCAGTCCACCCTTGCGGGCGGTTTTGCCCTTCGTTTCAGGCATGCAATCCCCATTCTGCGACCAATTTAGGCTGGCCTTGCGGGCTAGAGCCTGTCGGCCCGCAAGGCAAGTCTCACTGCGGGATCACAGCTTGGCAGCGGCATCCAGCGCCAGTTCGTAGCCGTAAGCGCCGAATCCGGAGATAGTACCGAGCGCCGCCATTCCGACATAGCTCTTGTGGCGATAGGCCTCGCGCGCGGCGGGGTTCGAGATGTGTACCTCTATCACCGGGGTCTTGAGCCCCTTGATGGCGTCATAGAGCGCCAGGCTGGTGTGCGTGAGGGCGCCCGCGTTGAGGATCACTGCCTTGGCGCCGACGGTCTGCGCTTCGTGCAACCAGTCGACCAGGTGTCCCTCGTGGTTGGACTGCCGCATCTCGATCTCGATACCGAGCGGCTTTGCGCGGTCCTCGAGCCGTCCGGCGATATCGTCGAGCGAATCCGCGCCGTATATATCGGGCTCTCGCACGCCGAGGAGGTTGAGGTTGGGTCCGTTGAGTACAAATATCGTGTCGGTCATGCACCAGCCCTTAGCCGCCCGGACCCGGCGCGGCCAAGGGCTGATTGCGGCAAATCGGGCGGTTATTTCTCCACGCTCTTGATCTTGCCCCACTGGCGCGCCGCCGTGTAACCGAGGTAGCCTGTGCCGAACAGCGCGTAGAGCGGCTCGGGAAGCCCGCCCAGATAATCGTTCATTCCGCGCGCAATATCCTGCGCGGTGGTAGGGGCAAAGGCGGACAGCACGCCCATCGGCAGGGCCGTGAGAAGCAGCACGTACATCACGTAGAGGAAGCTCGGCCGGGCGCGGCTGGTCCACGGATCGGATGAATTCGCCTCCGCCACGATGGCCGAAAGCCGCGCCTCGATCTGCTGCATTTCCTGCGTTCCTTCGAGCTTGATAAGCTCGATCTTGGCGCGTTCGCGCGCTTCCTTGTCGGGAATGACCTTGTCGATGATGGAGGCGATGGGACCGATAAGCGATTCGATGATGGCCATGTACTTGATTCCGCTTGCTGTTGGAGTCGCGGGCGGCTGTGAACCGCGCCGGATCGTGTAGGAAAGCGGTTGCGCGCGGGATTGATCGCGACGCCGTGATGGGCGACACCGGCGCGAGACGACCGGGAGGCAAGTTTTGAGCGAGGCACAACGCTATTCCAAGGGGGCCATCGTCCTCCACTGGCTGATCGCACTTGCCCTGGCGGGAGAGATCGCGCTGGGCTTCGCCATGCCCAAGGATGCCAGCGGGTTTGCCGAATACCAGCTGCACAAGTCCATCGGCATCACCATCCTGGCGCTCAGCCTGGTGCGGCTGGGCTGGCGTTTCACCCATGCCCGCCCGCCCCGACTGGAGGGCGGCTTTGCCGGTTTCTTGGCGAGCGCGGTGCACGTGGGTTTCTACGTCTTCATGATCGCCATGCCGCTGACCGGCTGGGCAATGGTGTCCACCGACTCCCTGAACGTGCCGACCATCCTTTTCGGGGTGGTGGAACTGCCGCACCTGCCGCTGGCGGACGGGTGGAACGACCTGGCCGAGGAATCGCACGAATGGCTGGCCTGGGGCGGCCTGGCGCTGTTCGTGCTGCACGTTGCCGGCGCGCTGCGGCATCATTTCCTCATGGATGACGGCCTGCTGGCGCGGATGACTTTCGACGGCAAGGGCGACCGTGCCATTGCCGCAGGCGGGGCGATCGTTGCCGTCGGGCTTATCGTGCTCTTCTCGGTGGCGCAGGATCGCGAACTAGCGATCGAGGAGCCGCAGGAGGCGGTCGAACCGGCGCAGACGCCCGAACTCTCGTCATCGCCCACATCCGAAGCCGGGGAGGACGAAATCGTCGAGGAAGAATCCGAACCCGACGAGCAGACCGAGTCCGAAGCCGCGGAAGAGACAGAGCAGGAAGTCGTCGAACCTGCCGGGCCGCCGCCAAGCTGGGCGATCCAGCCCGGCGGCTCCCTGCGGTTCAGCGTCGACAACGCCGGCAATGCGCTCAATGGCAGCTTCGCCAACTGGCGCGGCGATATCGTGATGGACCCGGATGCGCCCGAAACGGCGCGGATTTCCATCACCGTGAACCTCGCCAGCGCCACGCTGGGCGATGCCACGCAGGACGACATGCTGAAAAGCGGCGATTTCTTCAATACGTCGGCCTTCCCGCAGGCCACCTGGCGCAGCACCAGCGTGCGACGGGTCTCGGGCAATCGCTACGAAGCGGACGGGACGCTGTCTCTGAAAGGGGCCAGCCGCCCGCAGCGCATCACATTCACTCTGAACGGCAGCGGGAACCGACGTTCGGTGCAAGGCAACGCGTCGATAGACCGCAATGCCTTCTCCGTCGGAACCGGGTCCAGCGCCGAAAACCTGGCAGGGACAGTACGGGTCAGCTTCACGTTCGATGCAACCTCCTGATCATGCTGCGCGTTGAAACCCCGCGCGGCGTCTGTATGAGGCTTTTCACATGAGTGAAGAAAACACGTTCGAAGACTGGCAGGCGAAGGCCGACAAGGAAGTGAAGGGCCGTGACCTGACCTGGCACACGCCGGAAGGTATCGCGGTGAAACCGCTGTACACGGCAGGCGATGCCGAGGGCCTCGATCCCGGCCTGCCGGGTTTCGCGCCATTCACGCGTGGCCCCTATGCCAGCATGTACACCGGCCGTCCGTGGACGATCCGGCAGTACGCGGGTTTCTCCACCGCCGAGGAATCGAACGCCTTCTATCGGCGCAATCTCGCCGCCGGACAGAAGGGCCTGTCCGTCGCTTTCGACCTGGCGACCCACCGCGGCTACGACTCGGACCATCCGCGCGTTCGCGGCGACGTGGGCAAGGCGGGCGTCGCCATCGACACCGTGCGCGACATGGAAATCCTGTTCGATCAAATCCCGCTCGACGAGATGAGCGTCTCCATGACGATGAACGGGGCGGTGATCCCGGTGATGGCGTTCTACATCGTCGCGGCGGAACGTTCGGGAGTCAGCCAGGAAAAGCTGAGCGGCACCATCCAGAACGATATCCTCAAGGAGTTCATGGTCCGCAACACCTACATCTATCCGCCCGAGCCTTCGATGCGGATCGTTTCGGACATCATCGCCTACACCAGCCAGCACATGCCGCGCTTCAATTCGATCTCGATCAGCGGCTATCACATGCACGAGGCCGGAGCGACGGCGCTGCAGGAACTCGCCTTCACCATTGCCGACGGCAAGGAATACGTGAAGCGCGCCATGGCGACAGGCCTCGACATCGATGCCTTCGCGCCGCGCCTGTCGTTCTTCTGGGGCATCGGCATGAACTTCTTCATGGAGATCGCCAAGATGCGGGCGGGCCGGGTGCTGTGGCACGACATCATGGACGAGCTGGGCGCGCAGAACCCCAAGTCCAAGATGCTGCGCACGCACTGCCAGACCTCCGGCGTCAGCCTGCAGGAGCAGGACCCCTACAACAACGTGATCCGCACCACGCTGGAGGCGCTGGCCGCGGTGCTGGGCGGTACCCAGTCGCTGCACACCAACGCGCTGGACGAGGCGCTGGCGCTGCCCACGGATTTCTCCGCCCGTATCGCGCGCAACACCCAGCTGGTGATCGAGGAAGAAAGCGGCGTGACCAATGTCGCGGACCCGCTGGGCGGCAGCTATTACATCGAGAACCTGACCAACGAGCTGGTCGAGAAGGCTCGCGCCCTGATTGCCGAAGTGGACGAAATGGGCGGCATGACGGCCGCCGTCGCGTCGGGCATGCCCAAGGCGCGGATCGAGGAAGCGGCGGCGGAAAAGCAGACGAGGATCGACAAGGGCGAGACGGTGATTGTCGGGGTGAACAAGTATCGCCTGGACGAGGAAGCGCACATCGACACGCTGGATATCGACAACCACAAGGTGCGCCAGAGCCAGATCGAACGGATCGAGAAGGTCCGCCGCAACCGTGACGAGGAAGCGGTGAAGGCCGCGCTCGCCAGGCTGACGCGCGGCGCGCAGGTCGACCGGGCCGACAACGAGGCCAGGCTTGCCGAGGGCCGCGACGAACGCGGCGTGCCCCTGCCGCCTTCGGAGATGGCCAAGCTGGCCGCCGACAACGAGACGAACCTGCTGGCGC
Organism: Aurantiacibacter hainanensis; assembly: GCF_036321025.1. Classification (NCBI taxonomy): domain Bacteria; kingdom Pseudomonadati; phylum Pseudomonadota; class Alphaproteobacteria; order Sphingomonadales; family Erythrobacteraceae; genus Aurantiacibacter; species Aurantiacibacter hainanensis. The sequence goes on along the minus strand of NZ_JAZAPB010000001.1, from coordinate 60,669 downwards.
TGGCGGTGGAAGCCGCGCGCGCCGATGCGACGCTGGGCGAGATCTCGCAGGCGATGGAACAGGCCTTCGGTCGCTATGACACCAAGCCCTCGCCGGTGATCGGCGTCTATTCGCGCGCCTACGAGGGCGATGCGCGCTACAAGGCCGTGACCGAAGGGGTGGAGGCGGTTGGACGGCAGCTGGGCCACGCCCCGCGCATCCTGGTCGCCAAGATGGGCCAGGACGGGCACGACCGGGGCGCCAACGTAATCGCCAGTGCCTTTGCCGACATGGGCTTCAAGGTGATTTCAGGCCCGCTGTTCCAGACCCCCGAGGAAGCGGCGAAAACGGCGCTTGAGAACGAGGTGGACGCGGTCGGCGCAAGCTCGCTGGCGGCAGGCCACAAGACGCTGATCCCCGAACTGATCGGCCACCTGAGGGACGCAGGCCGTTCGGACATCAAGGTGGTTGCAGGCGGCGTGATCCCGCCGCAGGACTACGATTTCCTCAAGAAGGCCGGCGTGCAGGGCATCTACGGCCCCGGCACCAATGTGGTGGAAGCTGCGGCGGACCTGCTGCGCCTGCTCGGCCACAACATGCCGCCCTCGGGCGAAGAACTCGACGCAGCCGAATAAACCGGAGGGGATTGAATAATGGCCGACCACAGGATCGAAACGCTCACCATCCACGCGGGCCAGCAGCCCGATCCCACCACCAATGCGCGGATCACGCCGATCTACCAGACCGCGAGCTACGTCTTCAACGATGCCGAGCACGCCGCGAACCTGTTCGCGCTCAAGGAATTCGGCAACATCTACAGCCGCATCATGAACCCCACCAACGATGCGCTGGAGCAGAAGATCGCCGCGCTCGAAGGCGGGGTGGGCGCTTTGGGTGTCGCTTCGGGTCACGCGGCGCAGCTCGTGGCGTTCCACACGCTGATGGAGCCGGGCTGCAACATCGTGGCGGCGAAGAAGCTGTATGGCGGCTCGCTCAACCAGATGGGAGAGTCGTTCAAGAAATTCGGCTGGGAAACCCGCTTCGTCGACACCGACGACGTCGAGAACGTGCGAAATGCAATGGATGACAAGACGCGCTGCGTCTTCATCGAAAGCCTCGCCAATCCGGGCGGCGTCGTCACCGATATCCAGGCGATAGCCGATATCGCGCATGATGGCGGCGTGCCGCTGATCGTGGACAACACCATGGCCAGCCCGGCGCTATGTCGCCCCATCGAGCACGGCGCGGATATCATCACGCATTCGACCACCAAGTTCCTGAACGGCCACGGCAACGCCATCGGCGGCGTTATCGTCGACAGCGGCAAGTTCGACTGGAAGGCACAGGGCGACAAGTTCCCCAGCCTGACGCAGCCCAACGGCAGCTATCACGGCGCGGTGCTGGTCGATGCGCTTGAGCCCATCGGCCCGATCGCCTTCATCATCGCCTGCCGCGTGCTGGGCCTGCGCGACCTTGGCCCGGCGCTTGCGCCCCAGAACGCCTGGCTGGCGCTGACCGGCATGGAAACGCTGGCCCTGCGCATGGAACGCCACTGCGACAACGCGCTGGCCGTGGCCAAGTGGCTGCAGGATCACCCGAAGATCGAGTGGGTCAGCTATGCGGGCCTGGAAGACAACAAGTACAAGCCGCTCGCCGACAAGTACCTTGGCGGCAAGGGCGGGGCGGTGTTCACCTTCGGCGTGAAGGGCGGCTACGAGGCTGGCGTGAAGCTGGTGCAGGGAGTGGAACTGTTCAGCCACCTCGCCAACATCGGCGACACCCGCTCGCTGATCATTCACCCGGCCTCGACCACGCACAGCCAGCTTGAAGGCGACGCGCTGGTTGCGGCTGGCGCCGGGCCGGACGTTGTGCGCATTTCCGTCGGCATCGAGCATGTCGACGATATCATTGCCGATCTCGAGAAAGGCCTCGCAAACCTCTGATGTTCAAGAAAATCCTCATCGCCAACCGTGGCGAGATCGCGTGCCGGGTCATCAAGACGGCCAAGGCCATGGGTATCCAGACGGTTGCAGTCTATTCCGATGCCGATGCCCGCGCGCCGTTCGTGCAGATGGCGGACGAGGCGGTGCATATCGGTCCGCCACCCGCCAACGAGTCCTACCTGCTCGCCGACAAGATCATCGCGGCCTGCAAGCAGACCGGCGCCGAGGCGGTGCATCCTGGCTATGGCTTCCTTTCCGAGCGCGCCAGCTTCGTGGAAGCGCTGGAGAAGGAGAACATCACCTTCATCGGTCCGCCCGCGAGCGCGATTGCGGCGATGGGTGACAAGATCGAGTCCAAGAAGCTCGCCAAGCAAGCGGGCGTCAACACCGTGCCCGGCTCCGAGGATGCCATCGACACCACAGAGGAGGCGCTGAAGGTCTCCAATGAGATCGGCTACCCGGTGATGATGAAGGCCAGCGCGGGCGGCGGCGGCAAGGGCATGCGCCTCGCCTGGACCGACAAGGAAGTGAAGGAAGGTTTCGAGGCGACCAAGCGCGAAGGCCTCAACTCCTTCGGCGATGATCGCGTCTTCATCGAGAAGTTCATTCAGGACCCGCGCCATATCGAGATCCAGGTGCTGGGCGACAAGCACGGCACGGTGCTCTACCTCAACGAGCGCGAATGCAGCATCCAGCGCCGCCACCAGAAGGTGGTGGAGGAAGCACCTTCCCCCTTCGTAACGCCGGAAATGCGCCGCAAGATGGGCGAGCAGGCCGTCGCGCTCAGCAAGGCCGTGGGCTACTATTCGGCGGGCACCGTGGAGCTGATCGTCAGCGGCGCGGACCCGACCGGCGAGAGCTTCTACTTCCTCGAGATGAACACCCGCCTGCAGGTAGAGCATCCCGTCACCGAGGCGATCACCGGCACCGACCTCGTCGAGCAGATGATCCGCGTCGCCGCTGGCGAAAAGCTGCCGATGACGCAGGACGATATCGGCATCGACGGCTGGGCCATCGAGAACCGCATCTACGCCGAAGACCCCTATCGCGGCTTCCTGCCGAGCACCGGGCGACTTGTGCGCTACTCCACCTCGGTCGAACCCTGGGCGGGCGACCTGCGCGGCGTCGACAGCGTGCGCTTCGATTCGGGCGTGCAGGAAGGCGGCGAGGTGTCGATCTTCTACGACCCGATGATCGCCAAACTGGTGACATGGGGCAAGACGCGCGACGAGGCGGCTGACCTGCAGATCAAGGCGCTGGACGCGGTCGAGCTGGAAGGCCTCGGCCACAACGTCGATTTCCTCTCCGCGCTGATGCAGCACCCGCGCTTCCGCAGCGGCGAGCTCACCACCGGCTTCATTGCCGAGGAATATCCCGAAGGCTTCGAAGGCGCGGCGACCAGCGAGGAGCGTACCCGCGTGATCGCGGCCATCGCTGCCGGGATCGAGTTCACCTACCAGGCCCGCCAGCGCCAGATCAGCGGCCAGCTCGACGGGCCGCTGCCGGTAACGCCCGCATGGATCGTGCGCGTGGATGGCGAGGATCACATGGTTACGCTGGGCGAGGGCCACGCCATGGTCGATGGGCACAAGGTGGAAGGGCATTGCGATTGGCAGCCGGGCCAGCGGACCGCCACGGCCACGCAGCCTGGCGGGCCGACGCTGGGCCTTGTCGTCACGCGCGAGCGCCCGAGCTGGAAAATCAACACCCACGGTCGCACCTACACCGCGCGCGCCCTTCCAGCCCGACTGGCGGAGCACGCCGATCACATGATCGAGAAGGAGCCGCCGGACTTTTCCAAGATGCTGCTCTGCCCGATGCCCGGCCTGCTGGTGAAACTGCACGTGGGCGAGGGGGACCAGGTGGAAACCGGCCAGCCGCTGGCCACGGTGGAAGCGATGAAGATGGAAAACATCCTGCGCGCCGAGAAGTCGGGGACCGTCTCCAGCATCAATGCCGAGGAAGGCGAGACGCTGGTGGTGGACGCGGTGATCCTGGAACTGGAGTGACACGGGACTTGGTCCAGTCTTGAAAATGCTGGCCAAGGCAATATTATATCACGCGCGGATACCGGGCCCCTCTGGCGGGTGGCATTAGCCACACGTGATGTCGGACCGCATCGGACAGCCGATGCAGTTTGACGGGGGCCGACCTCCTCCAATCGCATCGGCGGTAGAGAAGAGGAGTAACCCAATTGACTACACGCAGGAATTTCATCGGCGGGCTGGGAGCAGCCAGTGCCGCCACCCTAGTCGCCACCAACACCGCCGTGGCGCAGGACAGCACGGGCGGAATGACGCCGGCGCCGCCTGCCACGGACCTGACCCCGCAGCAGGCGCTCGACCTGCTGCGCGAAGGCAACACCGCCTTCCTTCGCGGGGAACAGACCCGCGTGCTCACCAGCGCCCAGCGGCGGCTGGACCTGGCTCGCGGCCAGTCCCCGTTTGCCGCCTACGTCACCTGCTCCGACAGCCGCGTGCCGCCGGAACTGCTGTTCGGTCGCGGGCTGGGTGAACTGTTCATCATCCGCAACGCCGGCAACACCGTGGATACGGTCGCGCTCGGTTCGATCGAATATGCCGTCGCCCAGCTGAAGACGCCGCTGGTCGTCGTGATGGGTCACGAGAGTTGCGGCGCTGTGGACGCGGCCACCAAGGTGGTGACCGAGAATGCGACGTTCCCCGGCTCCATCGGCCCGATGGTGGAGCCGATCATCCCGGCCGTGCTGAGCGTTCGGGACGAACCGGGCGATCTGCTGGACAATTCGGTTCGCGCCAATGTGCGCCGCGTCGTGAACCAGCTGCGCAACCAGACCGATCCGATCATGCTCGATCCGCAGCGTGAGGGGAATCTGTGGGTGGTGGGCGCCTACTACCACCTCGATACCGGCGAGGTGGACTTCTTCGATCTGCCCGAAGGCGCGGAGTAAGAAACGCCGCGGACACAGGGGCCGGGTCGCTCGCGCGATCCGGCCCTTTTTCCAGGGAGTATGAGAGATGACACGCACTCGTTTCCTCTGGGTCATCGGCGGTTGCGCCGCGTTTCTTGCCGCCGGTCCCGCCCATGCAGGCGAGGATTTCGAACTCTGGCTCAACCCATCGATCTCATATGACCTCGATTCCGATACGGCGGTTAAACTCGAAACCGCGCAGCGTTTCCGGTCCGCGGGAAATGACCGGGTGGATACCTATTTCGCCCGCGCGTGGCTTTCTCAGCGGGTTGCGCAGGGGCTGACGCTGTCCGGCGCGGTGGAGCGGCGCGTCAACGATGGCGGCAACGATGAAACCCGTCTGATGCAGCAACTGACTACCAGCCACGGCATTCTGCGCACGCGGCTGCGGCTGGAGCAGCGATTCGTGGATAATCGCGATGGCCGCATGGGTCTCCGGCTGCGTCCTCGCGCAGGCGTTGCGATTCCCGTGACGGATCGCCTGAGCTTCGGCACGGACGCGGAACTGTTCTGGACCCTTCGCGGCACGAGCCCCGGCGGCGATACGGGTATCACCGGCCTTCGCACCCAGGCGGGCTTCGATTACGCAATCACCGAGAATCTTGAGATCGGGCTGACCTACCTTCGGCAGCAGGATTTCGAGGACAACGGACCTGACGAGATCGGCCACGCCCCGCTGATCGGGGTGGAATTCGCGTTCTGAAGATTGGAGACAAGGTCCACTGGTCGGGAAGACAGGATTCGAACCTGCGACCCCCACACCCCCAGTGTGATGCGCTACCAGGCTGCGCTACTTCCCGAGACCAGTGGAGAGCGGCCCTATAGTTTGGCATCGCGCTGCTGGCAACCACCTCGATTGCCTCAATTTGCCAATGCTGCTAGGCGCGCCAGCCATGTGCCGGAGAGGGGGCGCGACTTGAACCTCGCTGCGGCCTCCCCACAATACTGATCAACTGCTCGGGATGGACTTCGTTTGATGCTTGATATTCTCGCCGCCGCTTCTGCCGGTGATGCCCCTCCGGGATGGCTGCAGTTCCTGCCTATCGTCGGCATGATCCTGATCTTCTGGTTCCTGCTGTTCCGTCCGCAGATGAAGCGCGCGAAGGAGCACCAGGAAAAGGTGTCTAGCCTGAAGAAGAACGACCAGGTGGTGACCGCCGGCGGGATCGTGGGCAAGGTGACCAAGGTGGACGACACCTATGCAGAGGTCGAGATTGCGCAGGGTACCCGTATCAAGGTGGTCAAGAGCACCATTGGCGACATCCTGAAGCCGGGCGGCAAGCCCGCGAACGACTGATCCGGACTGCGAATAGCTGACAATGCTCGATTTTCCCCTCTGGAAGCGCCTATCGCTCTGGGCCATCACCTTGTTGCTGGCCCTGCTGGCGCTTCCCTCTATCGCCACGCTGTCCGGTATCGATGCGCCCGACGCACTTGAGGGCTACGAGGTCAATCTTGGCCTCGACCTTGCAGGCGGCAGCCACATCCTGCTGGAAGCAGATCCCTCGCAGGTGGCCAGCCAGCGACTGGAGACAATGGAAGAAGCGGTGCGCGAGGAACTGCGCGAAGCAGAACCGCGCATCGGTATCGGCGATGTATCGACCGCGAACGGTCGCCTTTCCTTCATTCTGGAAGATCCCGGCGAAATCGATCGCGCCCGCGAGATACTGACTCCGCTGATGAACGGCTCGGGCCTGGTGCGCGAGTGGGATTTGTCCGTGCTCGACGGCAACCGCATCGTGCTGACGCAGACCGAACAGGGCCTCGACCAGGCCGTGAGCGATGCGATGGAATCGGCCACCGACGTGGTTCGCCGCCGTATCGACGATCTCGGCACGCGTGAGCCCACCATCATCCGCCAGGGCGACAACCGCATCGTGGTGCAGGTGCCGGGTCTTGAGGATCCGGACCAGCTGAAGGAACTGCTGGGCCAGACGGCGCGACTGGAATTCAAGCTGGTCGACACCAACGCCCTTCCTAGCGACATCGCGCAAGGTATCGCCAATCCCGGCAGCGAGCTGGTGCCCTATGCCGAGGACAGCGATTTTGCCGGACAGTTCGAGGCGGTGGAGCGGCTTGGCGGGATTCGCGGCGACAGCCTGACAAATGCGCAGCAGGGGTTCGACCAGCAGACCAACGAACCGATCGTCTCGATCCAGTTCGACGCCCAGGGCGGAGCGCGCTTCGCCCAGCTTTCGACCGAGAATGTCGGCGAACGCTTTGCCATCATCCTCGATGACGAGGTGATCTCCGCGCCGCAGTTCAACGAACCGATCCTCTCGGGCAGCGCGCAGATTTCCGGCGGCTTCACCGTGGAAAGCGCCAACGCGCTGGCGATCTCGCTGCGCTCTGGTGCCTTGCCGGTTGACCTGACCATCATCGAGGAACGCACCGTCGGCCCGGACCTCGGCCGCGACTCGATCGTCGCGGGCGCGGTGGCCATGGGCATCGGTTCTGCCCTCGTCGTGTTCCTGATGATCTCCACCTATGGTCGCTTCGGCGTCTACGCCACCGTGGCGCTCGCGTTCAACGTGCTGATGGTGCTGGGCATCATGGCCTTCATGAACACCACGCTGACCTTGCCGGGCATCGCGGGTTTCGTGCTGACCGTGGGCGCGGCGGTGGACGCCAACGTGCTTATCAACGAGCGCATGCGCGAGGAACGAAGGCGAGGGCGGCGCGTGGTCGCCGCGGTGGAGAACGGCTACAAGGAAGCCAGCCGCGCCATCTACGACGCCAACGTCACCAACTTCATCGCCGGTGTGCTGCTGTTCCTGTTCGGCAGCGGCCCGATCCGCGGCTTCGCCGTGGTGCTGATCATCGGCCTGTTCACCTCGGTGTTCACCGCGGTGACGCTCACCCGCATGTGGGTCGCGGGCTGGCTTCGTGCCAAGCGCCCCGCCGAAATCCACGTGTAAGGGGAGGGAAACGACATGAAACTTCTGAAACTCGTCCCCGATACCACCAACATCAAGTTCCTGAAATGGCGCGTGCCGTTCTACGTGGTCAGCCTGCTGCTGATTGCGGCAAGCTGGGGCCTGGTATGGGCCAACGGCCTGAATTACGGCGTCGATTTCGCCGGCGGACAGGAAATCACCGGCACCTTCACGCAGGAAGAAGAAGCTCCCATTGGCGAGCTGCGCGAGACGGTAAGCACGCTGGGGCTGGGCGATCCGGTGATCCAGCGGTTCGGTGAGGCCAACCAGGTCTCCATCCGCGTCCGCCTGCCCGAAAGCGCAGAAGGCGATCCGGCGGCGGCCAATCGCATTGCCACCCAGATCATCGACACGGTTACGGCCGAGCACCAGGATTTCCGCGTCGATTCGAACAACACCGTCTCGGGCAAGGTTTCGGGGGAATTCCGCCAGACCGCGCTCTACGCGCTGCTGTTCGCGATGCTGGCCATCGCCGCCTACATCTGGATCCGCTTCGAATGGCAGTTCGGCGTGGGCGCGCTGTTCGCGCTGTTCCACGACGTCAGCCTGACGCTGGGCATGTTCGCGCTGTTCCAGCTGGAATTCAGCCTGCAGATCATCGCCGCGATCCTGGCGATCATCGGGTACTCGCTGAACGATACGATCGTCGTCTACGACCGCATTCGCGAGAACCTGAAGAAATATCGCAAGATGCCGCTGCCCGAACTGCTCGACCTGTCGGTGAACGAGACGCTGGCGCGTACCGTGATGACCAGCCTCACGCTGCTCGTCGCACTGGTGCCGCTGTTGTTCTTCGGCCCGGCCAGCCTGTTCGGCATGGTCGCCGCGATCGTGCTGGGCGTGTTCGTGGGTACCTATTCCTCGGTCTACATGGCCGCACCGATCCTGGTGTGGCTGGGCGTGACCAGCGACAGCTTCGTTCCGGAGGAATCGGTGGCCGACCAGCAGGACAAGAAGGCGCGCGGAGAAATCTGACGGATGGCGTCCTCCCGTCAGCGGGAGGGCGTCAGTCGATGAGCCTGGCGTAAATGTCGGCCAGTGCCTTTGCGTTCGCTTCCCAGCTGAATGCCTCGACACTTCGCGCCACGTCGGCTGGAGCGTATCCCGCCGCCAGCACCTCGCGCACTCCCGTGACGATCGCCTCGACATCGCGCGCCACGATCCGCCCGGCTTCGGGCCGCGATACAAGCTCGCGCGCGCCGCCGGCGTCGGTGATGACCAGCGGCGTGCCGCAGGCGAGCGATTCCACCCAGGCGTTGGCCAGTCCTTCGCTGGACGAGGGCATGACCAGGGCATCGCTGGCGCTCAGCACAGTCGGCAATTCGCCGTGGTCGAGGCTGCCGAGAAAATGCACGCGCCGCGACAGATCCAGTTCCAGCGCCAGTTCTGTCAGCGCGGCGCGGTCTCCGCCGCTGCCCACCAGAACCAGGTGGGCATCGGGCAACCTGGCCAGCGCGCGGATCACGAAATGCTGCCCCTTTCGCGGTATCAGCGCGCCGACCGTCGCCAGCAGCGGCGCGTCATCCTCGAGTCGAACGTTGTAGTCCTCTGCCAGCTTTCGACGGCTGTCCCCACGGTCGAGCGGGCGAAAGAGTTCGCGGTCCAGCCCGGTGTAATGCACCGCGATCTTCTCGCCAGGAAAGCCGAGCTGCACCATGTCGGCCTTCAGCGCCTCGCTCACTGCAAGCAGTCCCGAAGCCTGATCGGCGGCAGCCAGCATCTTTTCCAGCGCATAGGCCTTCTGGCCCCAGTGCTGGATATCTGCTCCGCGCGCCTTGATCGCCAAGGGCAGTCCCAAGTCCTCCGCGATCTGCGCCGCAGCGGGTCCGTCCGGATAGAAGAATTGCGCATCGACGAGGGCGAAGGGCTCCTCCTCGTGCAGCCTGCGGGCAATCGGCAGTGCGGCTTTCACGATCATTCCCGGATTGAAGGGGCCGCCCACGGCCGGGATGAGGGTGAAGCGGGGCCGCCGCACGTCCACGCCGCCTTCCTCGCCAGAAATCGCCGCTTCGGCCTGCGCCCGATACCGACCCATCGGGAAGGGCGGCACGCCGATGGGGTTGATGACGGTGACGTCCCAGCCCCCGTGCGCGGCCAAGGCCTCCATCTGCCGCGCGACGAAGGTGCCGAAACGCGGCAGGTGAATGTTTGGGTAAAGCGTCGTTATGGAGAGCAGCCGGGGCATGGTGCGCAGGGCCCTATAGCTTTCTCACCAGCATTTCGGCCACGGCCAGCCACGCGGGATTATCGATGACGATCTGCCGTTGACCGATGCCCGGCGGAAGCAGGCCGACCATCGTGCCCTGCCTGTCGATCAGCCGCCCGAATGCGAACCGGCCGCCCGACCGCGGGGCCAGGACGTCGCGATTGACCAGGTTGGCCGCCTCGTCCGGCGATACCTGGCGCATCCATAGCTGGTCGCCGCTGCGGTATTCGCCCTGGCTTGTCTCGATGGAAAGGCACACCAGCGCGTCACCGTCCACCAGCTCTGTCGGAAGAATCGCGTCGCGCGGGCTGGAGAGGCTTTCCGCGCCGGCCTCCGTCAACCGGGCGATGATCTGCGTCTGTTGCCCGCCTTCGCCTTTCACCAGGGTTTCCGGATCGACGCCGAGGGCTTCCCCGATGCGGTTCATCCAGGTCAGCGAGAGGTTGCGCATGCCCGTTTCGAGCCGACCGATGGTCTGCGCCGTGGTGGCGGGGCGGCAGGCGGCGGCGACTTCGGCAAGGGTCATGCCCTTCTGCTTGCGGATGTCGCGGATGCGGTTGATCATGGGCTCACTCGTAACAGGTTTAACCGATCTGGTTGCAAAATCCTCTTTCCTACACCCGATTCGCCTTTGCAAGGCGGCCGCCTGTCGAAGAAGGGGAAAGCGCATGGACAACCGCAAGCTGGTGGAACGCGAACTGACGAGCGAGGGACCGCGCAGGAGAGGCGGAGCCAGTCGCCGCAAGCGCAGCGTCACGGTCAACCTCGCCGAGAGCCCGCTGGGCTGGCTGCATGCGCACGGTCACCTCGACGATCGCCTGTTCGATGCAGGGGAGCGGCTACGCGCCGACTACGAACGGGCGCAGCTGGGCGCCAACGTCACCATGCGATGGGACCCGGTACGGGTGAAGGGCACGGGCGAGCAGGGTCTGACCGCAACCGAGCGCCAGATCGCCGCGCGCTCGCGTTTCGATGGCGCACTGCGCCAGGCGGGGCGGGGGCTGGAAGACATTCTCTGGCGCGTCGTCTGCGCCGGGGAAACGCTCCCCATAGCGGAAAAGGCGCTGGAATGGCCCGCGCGCAGCGGCAAGCTGGTGCTGAGACTGGCGCTGGACCGGGTGGCCGACTACTACCGGATCAACTAGCTGAGAAGACCGCGCAGCCAGCTGGTGAACTTCGCCCACAGCGACGGTCCGCTCGCATATTCGCTCTCGGCCTGCGCCTGCTCGCGTTCGCGGATCAGGCGAGCTCGTAGCGAGTTGCTCTCACCTTCAGCCAGCGCATGCAAAGTGCGGCCCCGGGGGTTGGCGGAATACATGAAGGCGTAGCCATCCACCGGCTCGTCGTCGGTCTCGGTATAGCTGTCGTCTTCCTCGTCGATCTCCTCTTCGAGAAAATCGTCTGCCGGTTCGGGCCGATCCTGCGGCGGGGGAGGGACATGTCCATCCTCCACCACTTCTTCCATTTCCCATTCGAACCGGTTCGGGTCTTCGTCCGTATAGGGTGAATAGGGTTCGTAGTCCGCGCTCGTGTCGTCTTCCGGTTCGGCGGAAGATCGATCTTCGGGGACTGCCTCGGGCACGGTCGCATAGTCGAGCGGAAGCTCGCTCGATGCAGGCTCTTCCATCGGCTCGGACCACGCATCGGGCTCGAACTCGGCTTCCGCTTCCACTTCGGGAAGTGCGGCGAAGGTGTCGTCCTCGACTGACGCGTCGGTATCGGGCTGCGCCTCGTTGAGGTCCTGCTCGGCGGCTGGTTCGAGGTCCGCGGCAGGTTCGCCAGCCACCGGACGCCAGCTGATTGGTCCGGTCGGGAACTCCAGGAACGGCTCGTCGCCGAATACCTGTGCCCTTTCGGCGGGCTCCTCGGTCTGCGATTCGATTTCTGGTTCGGCGAACGCCTCTTCCGGCAGATCGTACTCTGCTTCCGGCTCAGGCAACGGATTGACTGGAAATCTCTGCGCGCGTGGATCGACGGGCGGGGCATCGCCGCCTGTGCTCGCCATCCCGGGTTCGTTATAAGTCGCTTCGGCCCGGTACGCGGCATCGTGCGGCGGCGTGAAATCGTCCGCGTCCCCGTTCTCGAATTCTTCTGCCTTCTCGCGTTCCGAACGCGCCAGTTCCGCTTCTTCCTCGGCGGCGATCTCCTCGTCCGATTTCAGCGGCAGGCTGGGGAAGATGCGGTGATCGAAATCGAGGCCTTCGAGGTGTGCGGCGATGGCGGCTTCGTCGTCTGGATCCGGCTCCGGGCGCGAGGCGGACATCCGCAGCAGGTCCTCGGCAGTCGGCACCTCGGTGTCGTCGGTCTCATCGCCTTCCTCGTCGGCGCCCATGTCCTCGGGCGAGGAATCCTCGTCGTCCATTGGGGCAAGGCCGAGGACGGCGGAAGGACGTTCCGGTCGCTGCACTTCTTCGCCGAGCAATTCGGCGGAGGCATCCTGGAACATCATGTGTGCCTTCTCGAGCTCCTCGGGATCGAGGACGAGAACAGGCTTTTTCTTGAATTTCTTGGGACCGCCCAGGTTGGCAAGGCTGCCGAACGCAGGTCCATCCTCACCCGCTGCATGTGCGGGCGTTGCCGTCTCGTCGGCACGCATAGCGGAGCTCGTCGCATTCCCCATAAGAAGCCTTTTCACGGACTTTGGTGCAAACGACGTGAGCAAGCGTGGTTAACGCGAATTAACCTCTTGCGAGAGGCGTCATCCCTCTACCAGGGCGGCGAGTTCCAGCCAGCGGTCCTCGGCCTCGTCCTTCTCGGTGCGGGCCATTTCCAGCGACTTCGTGATGCGCGCGAAGCGATCCGGGTCGCGGCTGTAGAGGTCCGGATCGGCAAGAGCGGCCTCGCCCTTGGCAATCAGTCCTTCCAGTTCCTCTATCCGCGCGGGCAGCCGTTCGTAATCGCGCTGGTCGTTGTAGCTCAGCTTGGCCGGGTCCTTCGGCGGCGGGGGAGGGGGCGGGGCGCTCTTTTCCGGGGCGTCCTGTCCCTTCGCCTCCTTCTTCTGCGGCTTTCGTGTCCGCTTGGCCTGCCAGTCCTCGTATCCGCCGGCCACGATGTCCACCGTACCGCTGCCATCAAGGCCCAGCGTCACCGTGACGGTGCGGTCCAGGAAATCGCGGTCGTGGCTGACGATCAGCACGGTACCCTCGTAGTCGGCGATCACTTCCTGCAGCAGGTCCAGCGTCTCGAGGTCGAGGTCGTTGGTAGGCTCGTCCAGCACGAGGAGGTTGGATGTTCGCGAGAACTCCCGCGCCAGCAGCAGGCGGCTGCGTTCGCCGCCCGAAAAGGTGCCGATCTTCGCATCGACCAGCGAGGGGTCGAAAAGGAAGTCCTTGAGATAGGCCTGCACGTGCTTGCGGTGTCCGCGCACATCCAGCCAATCGCCGCCTTCTGCCAGCACCTGGCGCACGGTCTTCTGCGGATCGAGCAGTGAGCGCTGCTGATCGATCATCACGCCCGAAAGGGTCTTGGCGTGCGTCACGGTGCCGGTATCGGGTTCCAGCTCCTTGGTCAGCATCGTGAGCAGGGTGGTCTTGCCCGCGCCATTGGCGCCGACGATGCCGATGCGGTCGCCGCGCTGGATGCGCAGGGAGAACGGCTTGATAATGTCGCGCCCGTCGTAGCTCTTGGAGATATCCTCCGCGACGATCACCGACTTGCTCTTGAAATCGTCGTCGCTGGCCAGTTTCAGCTTGGCCGTGCCGCCAGGCGATATCATCGCGGCACGGGCGGCGCGCATTTCCCAAAGCTTCTCCAGCCGGCCCATGTTGCGCTTGCGCCGCGCAGTGACGCCGCGCTCCAGCCAGTGCGCCTCGATCTTCAGCCTGGCGTCCAGTTTCTCCGCCGCGCGCGCTTCCTCGGCGTAGACCTGTTCCTCCCACGCCTCGTAGCCGCCGAAGCCAACGTCCTTGCGACGCAGTTGTCCGCGGTCGAGCCACAGCGTCGAGCGGGTGAGGCGCTTCAGGAACGTGCGGTCGTGGCTGATGACGATGAAGGCGCCCTTGTAGCGGGTCAGCCAGGCCTCCAGCCAGTCGATGGCGGCAAGATCGAGGTGGTTGGTCGGCTCGTCCAGCAAGATGAGATCGGGTTGCAGTGCCAGCGCGCGGGCGATGGCGGCGCGACGCTTCTCGCCCCCGCTGGCGCCGGCGGTGCCGGTGCTCATGTCGATGCCCAGCTGTCCGGCGATGGCCTCCACCTCGTGCTCTGCCGGGGGACGATCTCCCGAAAGGGCGAAATCCATCAGGGTATCGAAGCCGTCGAAATCGGGATCCTGTTCCAGCCAGACGATGTTGATGTGCGGCTTCACCTTGCGGGTGCCGCGGTCGGCTTCGATCTCGCCGGTTATCAGCTTCAGCAGCGTGGTCTTCCCCACGCCGTTGCGACCGATCAGCGCAAAACGGTCGCGCGGTCCGATATGCAGGTCCATCCCGTCGCCATCCGACGGATCGCCGAACAGCCAGCGGCCGCCCTGCTGCAGGCCAAGTCCTTCCCAGCTCAAGATCGGTGGTTCTGCCATGACGAGCGCGCAGGTAGGCGTGCGCCGGTCGGCTGGCAAGCGGCCTCGCCGGGAACGGGGGCGTTCAGCCTGGCGTTATCCCGCCTGGCGCAAGCCGAGCGCCTGTATCCAAGGAGCAACATCATATGATCCGCCCCATCCTGCCCGTAGTCGCCGCCGCCGTCATGGCTTCGCCCGCCGCCGCCGAGGTTGATATTCAGGCTGCCGGCCCGGTGGTCGAACTGTCGGTCAGCGAAAGCGTGGCGGTCGATCCCGACATCGCGAATCTGAGCGCAGGCGTGACGACGGTCGCCCCCACGGCGGTGGAGGCCATGCGCCAGAATGCGCAGGCCATGAACCGTGTCATCGAGCGGATCGAGGCACTGGGCATCGACGAGGACGATATCCAGACCAGCGGCGTGAACCTGAATGCCGAATACGACTACAATCAGGAGACCCGGCAGCAGGAATTCCGCGGCTATCGGGTGATGAACCGGGTGAACATCGTGCTGCGCGACATTCAGCGCACCGGCGAAGTGCTGGATTCGCTCGTCGCCGCAGGGGCTACCGACCTTGGCGGCATCGGCTGGGCGGTGGACGATCCCGCGCCGTTCGTGGAGCAGGCGCGTCAGGCCGCCTTTGCCACCGCTCGCCAGCGGGCACAGGATTACGCGCGGCTGTCGGGCTACGGCAACGTGCGTCTGCTGGAGATCAGCGAGAACGTGACCAGCCAGCCCATGCCGATGTATCGGCAGGTCGCGGCGACAGCCGACGTGGCGGAGCAATCGACGCCGGTCCGGCCGGGCCAGGTAGAGGCCGGAATCACGGTGAATTTCAGCTTCGAGATGGTGGAGTAGCATTCCTGCCACACCTCGCCGGTGAAGCTTCCTGAACGCCTCTGGCGCGCAACATTCACTCCTTGTTCAATGGTATTGCCTTAGGCACAACCTCACCATGAAATCCCTCTCCGCCTGTCTCGCCGCGCTTGCGCTGGCCGCCTCGCTCGGCGCTGCACCCGTGCACGCGCAGTCGCGCGGCGACCAGCAGAGCGCGCGCGCCGAGATGCAGGCGGGCCGCAACATGCCGATCCGCGAGATCGAGCGGCGGATCATTCCGCGCATGGAAAGCGATGACGAGTACATCGGTTTCGAATACGATCGCACGGCGCAGGCCTATCGCCTGAAATTCATCCGCAACGGCCGCATGATCTGGGTCGACGTGGACGCGCAGACGGCTCGCATCCTGCGAATTTCCCGCTGATTCGCGGGTTTCCACCTGCTTCTTGCCGGAAACTTCCACCTCGCTTGACGCGTTTGTGGCAAAAGCCCAATTGTCGGGCGTGATTGCAGGGGAGACTTAATCGAATGCGCATCCTGATCGTCGAGGACGAGCCTACGCTCGGCCAGCAACTCAAATCGACGCTGGAGCAGAACGGCTATGCGGTCGACCTTTCCACGGATGGCGAGGACGGCCACTTTCTGGGCAGCACCGAGGATTACGATGCCGTCGTGCTGGACCTGGGCCTGCCGGAGATCGACGGGCTGACGGTGCTGGGGATGTGGCGCAAGGAAGGCCGCAATTTCCCGGTCCTGGTGCTGACCGCGCGCGACAGCTGGAGCGACAAGGTCGCCGGGCTCGACGCAGGCGCTGACGATTACCTGGCAAAACCCTTCCAGACAGAGGAACTGATCGCCCGCCTGCGCGCGCTGATCCGCCGTGCTTCGGGCAACGCCTCATCTGAACTGACGGCGGGCGACGTCCGGCTCGACACGCGTTCGGGCCGCGTCACGCTGGCGGGTGAGCCGGTGAAGCTCACGGCGCAGGAATACAAGCTCCTCAGCTACCTGATGCACCACAAGGGCAAGGTCGTCAGCCGGACCGAGTTGATCGAGCATATCTACGACCAGGATTTCGACCGCGATTCGAACACGATCGAAGTCTTCGTCACCCGCATCCGCAAGAAACTTGGCGCTGACGTAATCACGACTATCCGTGGCCTCGGTTACAGCCTCGACGACCCCGACGACCCTGCGCGCGAGTAAGACCGGCGTAGCGCAGGACGTGGAGACGCGCGCGAATGACGGCGAAACCGCCGTCCCCTTCGGGCCGCGTCATACAGGTAGCCTTGCCCGGCGCATGATGCTTATCGCGGCGGGGTGGATCTTCGCCCTGTTGCTGCTTGGCGGGCTGGCGCTGGACCGGGCGCTGACCAACCTCGTTTCCAATCAGTTCGACGAGCAGCTGGAAATTTCCCTCAACGCCATGGTGCTGTCGGCTGAGCTCGACCCCTTCGGCGAGGTGCGGTTCAACCGCATCCTGGGCGACCAGCGCTTCCTTGAACCCAACAGCGGCTTCTACTGGCAGATCAGCGGCGAGGGCGTCGCCCCATATCCCTCGCGCTCGCTGTGGGACGACCTGCTTCAGATTCGCGAGGACGTGCAGGCGTACGAGACGATCTTCTACGATTCCGGGCAATTCACCGACGAGCCGCTGCGGATCGCGCAGCGCACCGTGTCGCTGCCCGGCAGCGATGTGGAATGGCAATTCGTGGTGGCGGGAAGCCGGGTGGAACTGAACGAGCAGATCGCGGATATCCGCTCGATCCTCGCCTGGTCTTTCGCGGTCCTCGGCATCGGACTGTTCCTGATGGCCATGGCGCAGACCTGGTACGGCCTCGGACCGCTGCGAAGGGTGCGCAAGGCGATTGCGCATATCCGCTCGTCGGGCAGCAACCGCGTCACCGACCCGCTGCCGCTGGAAGTGCAGCCCATGGTGGACGAGCTGAACGCGCTGCTGGCCCATTCGGAATTGCAGGCGGAGGAAGCCCGACGTCATGCCGGCAACCTTGCCCATGCGCTGAAGACGCCGCTGACCGTCGTGACCAACGCCGCAAGCGCAGGTGCGCCAGACCTGGACGAGACCGTGCTGCGCGAGGCGAGCACCATGCGTCGACAGGTCGATCACCATCTTGCCCGCGCACGCGCCGTTGGTCGGCGCGCCGTGGGCCTCAGCCGCGCCAACGTGATGGAAAGCGCCGTGGCGGTGGAGCGCGCCGTGGGCCGCCTCTATCCCGAGGTGCGGTTCGATATCGACGGCAACGAGGCGGCAGACGTGGCGGTAGAACGGCAGGACCTGGAGGAATTGCTGGGCAACCTGATCGAAAACGCCGCCAAGTACGGCGGTGGCAGCGTGTTCGTGACGGTCGATTCGGAGCCGGAGGCGGCGCTGTGCGCGGTGATGGTCGAGGACGACGGCACCGGAATCCCCGAGGCAAAGCGGGCCGAAATTTTCGGTCGCGGCGCGCGGCTGGATACCGAGAAGCCCGGCACGGGTCTCGGCCTCGCGATCGTGCGCGACGTGGCGGAAATCTACGGCGGCAGCGTCGACCTGGGCGAGAGCGAGGACCTGGGCGGCTTGCTGATTACCCTGCGCTTGCCCCGCGCCAGCGAATAGCGTCAGCGGCTCTGGGTGGCCGGCTGCTTCAGAAGATTGATCGCGGTCTCGATGACGAGAGATGCATCGGCGGGCTTGGGCACGTGCGTCGCGCCCAGGTTGCGCACCGTCTCGTCGGCGCGGTTCAGGTCACCCGAATGGAGCAGGTAGGGAATCCTGCGCCTGTCCAGTTCCTCGGCCACCGGCACGCAGGTCTCCTTGCCCTTCAGCGTCACGTCGAGGACGGCCACGTCGATATCGCGGCCTTCAAGATGAGCCATCGCCTTGGCGACCCCGCTGGCGCAGAAGGGCGTGCAGCCCTGGTCCTCGGCGGCGAACTCCAGATCCATCAGGATAAGAGGCTCGTCCTCCAGCAAAAGGATGGAACAGTCTTTCATTAAGGGGGGTCCTCAGCTTGCGGGAAACTCGATCCGTACTTCCAGGCCTTCGCGCTTCCAATCCCGGTGGATGACGCCGCCCGCATGCGTGACAAGACGATCGATGATCGCGTTGCCTGATCCGTGATGTTCTACGGGGATGGAGGCGTCCGGCCCGCCGTTTTCCCGCCATGTGACCACGAGGTCTTCGTTGTCCTCGCCTTCGGCCCACCAATCCACTTCCACATGGCCATCGTCAGTGGACCAGGCGCCATGCTTTTCGGCATTGGCCGCCAGTTCGTGGAGCGTCAGGCCGACGCCCGAAACGACGTTGAAGGGCACTTTCAGGCCATTGCCGTGCAAGGTAAGCCGGCCCGTTCCGACGTCGTAGGGTTCCAGGATGGCGCGAATGGCCTCGCCGATCTGGATATTGCCGGACGATGCCTCGTCCAGCGTGGTTTCGTAAGCACGGCCCAGCGCCTGGACCCGGTGATTGATCTCGCGCGCTTCTTCCTCGACGCCGCGCATCCGGCCGGTGATGTTCACGATGCCCGAAATCACGGCGAACATGTTCTTCATGCGGTGCGAGAGCTCGCGCGCCATTTCCTTCGCATAGAGCTCTTCCGCCCGCGCCGCGCGCACGTCCGACACGTCCCACTGGCTGCCGAAGAAATACAGCAGTTCGCCTTCGGAATTGTAGATCGGGCCGATGTGGAGGGCGTTCCAGAACGTCTCGCCGTTCTTGCGGTAGTTGAGCAGCTCGACGACCGTCACGTCTTCGGTCTCCAGCGCCTCGCGAATCTTGGCGACTTCGTTCTGGTCGGTTTCCGGACCCTGCAGAAAGCGGCAGTTCCGGCCGATGACTTCTTCCTCGGAATAACCGGTCAGTTCGCGAAAGGCGCGGTTGGCGAAGACAATGGGATCGTCGGGCTTGTTGGGATCCGTCAGGCAGATGGCCATGCGGGTCTGCGCCATGGCCTGCTCGAACAGCACGCCTGACGCACCCACGAACTGGTCTTCGGGGTGGGCTTCGCGAAAGCGGTCGGGGCTGGAGTCGAAATTCGGTCCAGCGTCGTATGTCTGACCGGTGCCCTTCGGCGCCTTGTCGCCGGGCTTCGGTTTGGTTGGCTTGTCCATTTCGCCTTGCTAAACGTGGAAATTACGGATCGGTTTCCATCCGAAAAGCAGTGAAACGCTAAAAGTGTCAATCACCTCGGGCGATGCGATGGTGGCGAATGACCTCGTCGATCACGAAACGGATGAATTTCTCGCTGAATTCAGGGTCGAGATCGGCCTCCACCGCCAGCTTGCGCAACCGCTCGACCTGCCTCGCCTCCCGTCCCGGATCGGCCGCTGGCAACCGGGTTTTCGCCTTGTGCTCGCCCACGGCCTGGGTGATGCGAAAGCGCTCGGCCAGCATGTGGATCAGCGCTGCATCGATATTGTCGATGCTCTTGCGATAGCCAGCGAGCACGGGATCGGGTGGCGTCTCTGACGACGCGTCTGACATTGGGGCCTCCGGTGCCTCCGGTAGAGGCCGCGACTGTTGGGTCGGCATGGTCATGCGCCTTCCTTGCGGGAGAAATGGCATCTTGCCAACACCCCTGTGCATCCCCATGGAGAGCGGCATGAGCGACAACGTCGTCCCCCTCAAGCGCGGCCCTGATGCGTCACCACCCACGCTGACCCCGATCCTGTCGCTCACCGCCACGGCGATGAACGCGGTGAATTCCATCATCCTCGACCGGATGCAGAGCGAGATTCCGCTGATCCCTGCGCTGGCGGGGCACCTGATCGCAGGTGGCGGAAAACGCATGCGTCCCATGCTGACGCTAGCGGGCGCGGAAGTGGTGGGATACCAGGGCACGCGCCATCACAAGCTGGCCGCTGCCGTCGAATTCATCCACACCGCCACCCTGCTGCATGACGACGTGGTGGACGGCAGCGAGATGCGTCGCGGCAAGTCTGCCGCCAACATCGTCTACGGCAACCCCGCCACCGTGCTGGTGGGCGATTTCCTCTTCAGCCGCGCCTTCGAACTGATGGTGGAGGACGGCAGCCTGAAGGTGCTCAAGATCCTGTCAGGCGCCAGCGCCGTTATCGCGCAGGGCGAGGTCGATCAGCTGACCGCGCAGCGCAAGATCGAGACGAGCGAGGAGCGCTATCTCGACATCATCGGCGCCAAGACCGCCGCCCTTTTCGCCGCTGCCAGCCGCATTTCCGCCGTCGTTGCCGAAAGGGGCGATGAAGAGGAAAAGGCGCTCGATTCCTATGGCCGCAACCTGGGCATCGCCTTCCAGCTGGTGGACGATGCCATCGACTACGATTCCGAAGCCGCCGAGATGGGCAAGGATCGCGGCGACGATTTCCGCGAAGGCAAGATGACGCTTCCCGTCATCCTTGCCTATGCCCGTGGCGACGAGTCCGAACGGCGCTTCTGGCAGGATGCCATTGCCGGCTTTTCCGCCGAGGACGAGGACCTTGCCCACGCGGTGGACCTGATCCGAAAGCACGACTGCGTTTCCGCCACCCGCGACCGCGCCCGGCACTACGCGCAGCGCGCCTGCGACGCCTTGTCGATCTTCCCCGATTCCGCGGCACGGCGCGCCATGGTGGAAGCCGCGCAGTTCGCCGTGGCGCGCGGGTACTAGGCTCCTGGCTCCAGACTAAAGGAAAGCCCCGACCCTCGTGAGAGAGCCGGGGCCATCTGTCGCCTTCGCGGTTCGCGTTACTGCCGGGTGGCGTTGTACCTCACGATGCTGCCGTTCCGCTGATTGGTGTTCACCGCCGACATCGTGTCGCCGTTGATCGTAATCTCGGTGACGGAAAGCGTTTCGCCGTCGCGCATGTAGGTTTCGCGATAGGAATTCTCGCCGATCTCCTCGACCGCGACCATTACGTTCGCATCATTGCCTTCGATCGCGACGGGCTCCCCGCCGAGAGTGGCGGTGTAGCTGCTGCCGTTGCCCGTGCTGGTGTATTGATCGCCATCGAGGCTGTAGGAGAAACGCAGGCCGGCATCGCTGATTTCGCCGACGTCGGCCAGGGTCCACTCGCCGGACATGGCGTGGGAGCCTTCCGGACCCTCCGCAGTGCGGGTGAAAGTTTCCGAACCGCTCACCGGTTCGTCGCCCGACGTGTCGTTGAACTCGCTGGTCAGGGTCTGTCCGTCCTCGCTAACCGTCCAGGTCGTGGAGCCGAGTTCCTCCTCGCCCAGGCGGAAGGCCGAGCGGACGGTGGAATCGTCGACGACTTCCACCATGACGGAGTCCACGCCGGGGCGATCCACGCTCTGCCATTCGCCGTTGGCGTTCACCTCGTAGGGCGGAATGCAGCTGAGGCACTCGAACGTGCCGTCTGCCAGTATGTAGTTGCGGTTGTCGTTCTCGAACTCGGCCGAATCCACGTCGGCCAGCCATTCGCCGGTTATGGTGCCGTCCGATGCCACCGTTTCCTCTGTCTCCACCTCGGCCGTTTCGCCGCAGGCTGCAACGCCCATGGTCAGAGTAATCGCGGCAATCGCCGTCATCATTTTTTGCATATGTTCCCCCATCTGATTGGAGGTCGGCCGCGCACCGTCAGTGCGGGGCAGCCAAGACCCCGTTTCGCGACCGCAGCGGTGGGGTAGCAGCTTTTGGAAGCTCCTGCCAAGAAATCGGTGTCTGGCGGGCTTCGGGGGCTGCAAGCGGGGCGGGCTTGTGCGAAGGAGGCGCCGTGTCCGATCGCCTGCCCATCCACGCCGTTCTGCCAGACCTGCTCGCAGCCTTGCGTAATGGCAATGGCGCCGTTCTGGTTGCGCCTCCGGGAGCGGGGAAGACCACCGCTGTCGCTCCGGCGCTGCTCGACGAACCGTGGTGTACCGGGCAGATCATCCTCACCTCGCCGCGCCGGGTCGCCGCGCGCGCTGCTGCCGAGCGCATCGCCAGCCTGCTGGGCGAGCAGGTGGGTGAGCGGGTTGGCTACCTTACCCGGCTGGACAGTCGGCAGTCGAAGGCGACCCGCATCCTGGTGGTGACGGAAGCGATCCTGGTGAACCGGCTGCTGGAGGACCAGGAGCTTGCCGGCGTCTCGGCACTGCTCTTCGACGAGGCGCACGAACGAAATCTCGACAGCGACCTTGGCTTGGCACTGGCTCTGGAGACGCAGGCTGTCCTGCGCGAAGACCTGCGGATCGGCGTGATGAGCGCGACGATCGACGGTGCCCGATTTGCCCGCCTGATGGGCGAAGACGTTCCGGTCATCGAAAGCGAGGGCAAGGCCTTCCCGCTGCGTATCGAATGGCTTGGCGCGCGACCTGAAGAGCGGATCGAGGCTGCGATGGCATCCGCCATCCTCCAGGCGTGGCGCGAGGAGGAGGGCGACATCCTCGCCTTCCTGCCGGGCGTCGGAGAGATCGAACGAACCCGCGAGCGGCTGGCCGAGCGCCTGCCCGATGTGCCGATCCTGCCCCTGCACGGACAGGTGCAGCCGCAGGATCAGCGCGCCGCCATTCGCCGCGACGCGGAAGGCCGTCGCCGCATCGTCCTTGCCACCAGCATTGCCGAGACCTCGCTGACGCTGGAGGGCGTATCGGTGGTGGTCGACAGCGGCCTTTCCCGCAGGGCCGAGTTCGATCGTGCGGCGGGCACCACGCACCTTCTCACCCAGCGCGCCAGCCAGGCAGCGGCGGCGCAAAGGGCAGGGCGCGCGGCAAGGCAGGGGCCGGGCGTCGCCTATCGCCTGTGGGAAGAGGCCGGCCATGCGGGAAGGCCCGATTTCGACCCGCCGGAGATGCTGACGCAGGACCTCGCGCCGCTGGTGCTGAACCTGGCGCGCTGGGGCGTGACCGATCCCGCCAGCCTGCAATGGCTCGATCCCCCGCCAGCAGCGTCCGTCGCCTCGGCGCGGGAGAGGCTCGGCAAGCTGGGTGCTCTTGATGGTGCAGGGGCCATCACGGGATGGGGCGAACAGGTGGCATCGCTCCCGCTGGACCCCGAAGGCGCGGCTGCCGTGCTGTTCGCCGCGCAGGGCGGGCAGGCCCGGGAGGCCGCGCGACTGGTCCTTCTGGCTCAGGAACGCGGGCTTGGCGGGCGCGGGGAAGACCTGCTGGGCCGCCTCCAGCGCTGGAACGGCGACCGGGGCAAGCGGGCCGAGGCTTCGCGCAAGCTGGCCGCGCGCTGGGCGCAGCTCGCCGAACGAGCGAGCGAGGGTGCCTCGGCCTCATCCGTCGGCGAGAACCCGGCCATCTATCTCGCCCGCGCCCGACCTGATTTCGTCGCTCGACGGCGCGATGCTTCGGGAGAAAGCTGGGCCACGGTCGGCGGTCGCGGGTTCAGCCTCGATCCCGGGTCGCCCCTTGGCCGGGCCGAGTGGCTGGTGATCGCCGACGCGCAGGGACAGGCCAAGGGCGCGAGGATCACCGCGGCGGCGGAACTGTCGCGAAACGATGTCGAGAAGCATCTTGAATATCTGATCGAAGAACGGACGGTTGCACGCTGGAATTCCAGCGAAAAACGCGTCGAGGCCCGCCGCGAAAGGCGAATGGGCGCAATCACTCTGGCGAGCGGGCCGGACCCCGATCCCGACCAGGGCGCGATTGTGGATATCCTTGTGGAAAAGTCGGTGGAGCAATTGGGGATACTGCTACCGCCCGGCTTCCTGGCGCGCGCCCGCTTCGCCGGGGTCGAAGTTCTGTCCGAGGCCGCTCTCGCCTCTCGTGCGGAGGAATGGCTCGTCCCGCTTCTGCAGGGACGCCGGGACCTGGACTTGCCCCCGGGTCGATTTGCCGAAGCGGCGCTCAACCTGCTGTCGTGGGACGAGCGGCAGCAACTCGATGCCAGGGCCCCGCGCCAGTTTACCAGCCCCGCCGGCACGTCCCACGCGATCGACTACGCCGGCGACGATGCGCCCAGCGTGGAGGTGCGCGTGCAGGCCGTGTTCGGCCTCGAACGCCATCCGATGATCGGGGAGACGCCGCTCCTGTTGAAGCTCACCAGCCCGGCGGGCCGCCCCATACAGTCCACGCGTGACCTGCCAGCTTTCTGGCGCGGAAGCTGGGAAGATGTGCGCAAGGACATGAAGGGCCGCTATCCCAAGCACCGCTGGCCCGACGAGCCCTGGGCCGAAAAACCCAGCCTGAAGACCAAGAACGCCTTTTCAAAAGGCGGCGGTTGAATTATCCGCTGCCCATTATGGAAGCCCGTATCTACAAGCGCCCCAAGAGCGCGATGCAATCCGGCAAGGCCCTGATCGACCAGTGGGTGCTCGATTTCGTGCCCGCGGAGGCGAAGAAGCCCGATCCCCTGATGGGCTGGGCCGGCAGCGGCGACACGCGCCAGCAGGTGCAGTTGAAGTTCCCCACGTGCGAGGCCGCGCAGGCCTATGCCGAAAAGCACGGCATCGCGGCGCGGGTGCACCCGGTGCCGCCCAAGAAGCTGAAGCTCCAGGCCTACGCGGACAACTTCCGCTAGTTTATCGAAGGCCCGGACGCTCCGTTTCCGGGGATTGTCTCAAGCTAAAGTTGGCTGACTAGCCGGAACCGCTCTTGCGGCCACCCTTTGCGCTGCTTTCGTGCGTGTCCTTCTGGCCGCGGCCCGAACCGGACTTGTTTCCGCCGCCCGATTCCTTGTTCACCGTGGCCCAGGCCCTGCGCTCGGCCTCCTTCTCGGAAACGCCGCGTTCCTCGTAGCTTTCCTCGATGTGTTCGGCCTTGCGCTTCTGCTTGTCGGTATACTTGTCCTTGTCTCCTTGCGACATGACTGTTTCTCCTTCTCTTTCCTGCCGATGCAACGCATTGAAGCCCCCTCTTGTTTCAGACCGGGCTTGTAACGGGCCGACCGTTTCGCCATATGGCGCGCCGGGAGTCGGGTGGACGTTCGCGTTTGCTCACCGGGTCAGGTCCGGAAGGAAGCAGCCCAGGTAAATGGCAGCGGGTCGCTCGGCTCCTTTTCTCGCTTCGCGCGATCTGCGATTCCCACAACATTGTTGCCATGACATTCGCGCGGGCAGCGCCTACCTTCGCAGGCATGAGCGATTCACCGGACAACCCGGATACCCCGCCGTGGGAAATTGACGAGCAGGACGACGAGGCAAAGCCCTCTGCCGAAGAGCTGGAGGCCGCCGGGCAGAACTCGATGTTCGGCGATGCGCCCCCGACCCCGGCCGCGAAGCCCGCTGCAGAGGCACCCGTGCCCACCACGCCCGCGCCCGAAAAGCCCGCCACCATTAGCGATGCGCCGAAGCCGGCGCCGCTGCCCGACAAGGCGCAGCCCTATCGCGTGCTGGCGCGCAAGTATCGACCGCAGACCTTCGGCGAGCTGATCGGGCAGGAACCGATGGTGCGCACGCTGGGCAATGCCATAGAGCGCGACCGGCTGGCCCATGCCTTCCTGATGACGGGCGTTCGCGGCGTGGGCAAGACCTCCACCGCGCGCCTGATCGCCAAGGCGCTGAACTGCGTCGGGCCGGATGGGCAGGGCGGCCCCACTATCAACCCCTGCGGCGTCTGCGATGCCTGCGTCGGCATTGCCGAGGGGCGTCATATCGACGTGATCGAGATGGACGCCGCGAGCCACACCGGCATCGACGACATCCGCGAGATCATCGAAGCGGTGCGCTATGCCACCGTGTCAGCGCGCTACAAGATCTACATCATCGACGAGGTTCACATGCTGTCGAAGGCGGCCTTCAACGGCTTGCTGAAGACGCTGGAAGAGCCGCCCGCGCACGTGAAGTTCCTGTTCGCCACCACCGAGGTGGACAAGCTGCCCGTCACGGTGCTCAGCCGCACGCAGCGCTTCGACCTGCGCCGCATCCCGCGCGACATGCTGCGCGACCATTTCGCCGGGATCTGCCGCAAGGAAGGCGTTCAGGCGGAGGAAGAGGCGCTCGCCATGATCGCCGCCGCCGCCGAAGGATCGGTGCGCGACGGGCTTTCCATCCTCGACCAGGCGATCGCCCACGCCGACATGGAAGCGGGCGAGGCTGGCGCCACGGTGCGCGCGGCCAAGGTTCGCGACATGCTCGGCCTTGCCGACAAGGGTGCGCAGCGGCGTTTGTTCCAGCACCTGCTGGAAGGCAACCCGCAGGCGCTGCTGGAGGCGGTGGATCAGCAGTATTCGCTGGGCGTCGAACCGCTGGCCCTGATCCGGTCGCTGATGGAATTCACCCACCGCATCGCCGTTGCCCAGGTGGGCGGCGGCGAAGTGGACGCGCCGACCGAGGACGAGCGCGAGACGCTGGGCGAATGGGCGGAGAAGCTTTCCCCCGGACAGGTCCATCGCCTCTGGCAGCTGCTGCTGAAAGGCCATGACGAGGTGCGCACCGCGCCAGATCCGCTGGTGGCGGCGCAGATGGCGCTGCTGCGCGTATTGCATGCTGCCGACATGCCCGATCCCGGAAAACTGGCCCGCGAACTGAAGGACGCGGCGCTGGCGGGCGGCATCGCCTCTGGTGGTGCCGGCGGCGAAGGCGCGGGCGGCGTGCAGGCGATCAGCTGGCAGGAGCTGGTCGATCGGGTCGATCATTCGGCCCTGCCCAACGCCATGTCGCTGGCCACCAAGCTGCGCCTGCAGGTACGGGTGGTGGACCTGGCGCCGGGCAAGCTGACCTTTTCCCAGCCCGATGGCTTCGACGAGGACATCGTGCAGGAAATCCGCCAGGCGCTGCTGGAAATCACCGGCCAGCGCTGGGATGTGCAGCGCAGCGAGGAACAGGGCGCGCCCACCCTTGTAGAGCAGGAAGAGGCCCTCCGCCGCGCCGAGAAGGAGCGGGTGGAAAGCCATCCGATGATGCAGGCCGTGCGCAGCCATTTCCCGGATGCGCAACTGGTAGAAGAGACGGAGCCGCCGCGCGGTCGCCAGGACTGGAGCAGGCGGGCCTGATAGCCCCCCAAGGAGAGACCACATGCAGAACATGGAAGAAATGATGAAGGCCGCGCAGGAAGCGGCGCAGAAGATCCAACAGCAGATGAACGATGCGCAGGTGAAGCTGGACCAGATCGAGGTGGAAGGCAGCGCCGGCGGCGGCTTGGTGAAAGTGCGCGCCAGCGCGCGGGGCCGCATCCTCGGCGTCTCCATCGACGACAGCCTGTTCAAGGAAGAGGAAAAGGCGATCCTGGAAGACCTGGTGACCGCCGCCTTCAACGATGCCCGCGACAAGGCGGACCGCAAGGCGGGCGAACACATGGCCGAAATGCAGCAGGGCCTGGGCCTGCCGCCGGGATTCAACCTGCCGGGTATGGGGTAGGTCGAACTCTGCAGGACTGACGCCGTTGGGGAAGGGCGTGATGGGTATTTTCGAGTGCAGGGCGCTGTCTGCGCTGGTGCTGGCGGTTCTGCCGCTTTCTGCGGCCCACGCGCAATACGACGACTGGCTGCGGCTTCCCAAGACGGGGCCGTGGGTCATGGACTATGCCCAGGATAGCTGCGCGCTGCGAAGCCTGTTCGGGGAGGAGGGGCAGCAGGTCTATCTCGAACTGCGGCAATACCAGCCCGGTGAAGCGATGCAGCTGATCGTTTCCAGCGATGATTTGCGCCGAAGCGACCGCGGGTTTTCCTTCCGCAGCAGCCGCGGCGTTACCGCGAACTTCATTCCCGACAGCGAACCTCACGATCACGGGCGGCCGATGCCTATCGCTATCGACGGGTATGGCGAAGGCTACATTTCGCAGATCGGCATTCTCACAGCGGAGGAACGGCGTCTCGATACCCAGCTGACCGTGACGCAGGGTGTCGATCTCGCGATTACGCAGGAGCGACGCGAAGAGCGTGAGAACGAGATCACCGGTCTGGCCGTCGGCCGTGCGTTCAACGAGGATTTCGTTCTCGAAACGGGCGAGATGCGATCACCGATGAATGCTATGCGTACCTGCATGGACGAGCTGCTGACCCACTGGGGGATCGATGCGGAGGCGCACAAGAGCCTTGTTCGCCGCGTCCGGCCTCTCGAAATCGAAAGCTGGGCCAGGCGTCTGCAGGAAGAATACCCTAGGGACATGCTCTACCGCGGGGAGCAGGCCATCGTGAATATCCGCCTGACCGTGGACGAGAGCGGAAGGCCGAGCGATTGCGCCGTCCAGAACTCTCTCAACGAACCGACATTCGATGAGTTGGCATGCGAAATGCTGCTACGCCATGCGCGGTTCGAATCGGCCATCGCCGGCAATGGCGAGCCGATCGCCAGCTATTGGGTGACGCGGGTCATCTACACGATAGGATAGGAGAGCCAACCGTCGCCGGGGGAGGCCTTTTCCTACTGCCATCAGATTATGCGAGGGCCGAGTAATGCCGGTAATTCGCGGATCGCCCCTGCCTTCATGTGTGCTCGCCGCAATACCCCGGAATTTCCCCCTCAGGACAGTGTTCCATGTGTTCCACATTAGCTATCCACCCCTAAGCACAAAGCCGACGTTGCAGCCTTGGCGGGTCATGCCCATATTCCGTTCCAACCCAGAATTACGGAATTTCAAATGACTGCATTTCCCCTTCTTCCCCTGCGCGACATCGTCGTCTTTCCCGGCATGGTCGTTCCCCTGTTCGTGGGGCGCGACAAGTCGGTAGCGGCGCTGGAAGCGGCGATGGAGAACGGCAAGGATATCTTCCTCGTCGCCCAGATCGATCCTGCGTGCGACGATCCGGAGGCGGACGACCTCTACGACCTGGGCGTGGTGGCACAGGTGCTGCAGATGCTGAAACTGCCCGACGGCACCGTGCGCGTGCTTGTGGAAGGGCAGTTCCGCGCGAAGATGACCGAGATGCGCCTGTCCGACGATTTCGTGATGGCGCAGACCGAGCAGGTGGAGGAATCCACCGCCAGCGGCACCGAGGTGTCCGCCATGATGCGCAGCGCGCTGGGCCAGTTCACCGAATATGCCAAGTCGAACAAGAAGATGTCCGACGAGCTTGAGGAAGAGCTGGAAGCCATCGACGACGCCGGTCGTCTGGCCGATGCCATTGCCGCGAACCTTGCCGCCAAGGTCGAAACCAAGCAGCAACTGCTCGCCGAGGCCGATGCTCTGAAGCGTCTGGAAATGGTGTTCTCCGTGATGGAGGGCGAGCTTTCCGTCCTGCAGGTGGAAAAGAAGATCCGCGGCCGCGTGAAGCGGCAGATGGAGAAGACCCAGCGCGAATATTACCTCAACGAGCAGCTGAAGGCGATCCAGTCCGAGCTTGGCGGCGAGGGCGAGTACGGCGACGAGCTGGGCGAACTGGCGCGCCAGATCGAGGAGACGAAGCTCTCCAAGGAAGCCCGTGCCAAGGCCGAAAGCGAGCTGAAGAAGCTGCGTTCCATGCAACCGATGAGCGCCGAGGCGACCGTTGTTCGCAACTACCTCGAGGTGCTGCTGGGCCTGCCGTGGGGCAAGAAGAGCAAGCTGAAGAAGGATATCGGCAAGGCGCAGGAAGTGCTGGATGCCGATCACTACGCGCTCGAAAAGGTGAAGGATCGCATCGTCGAATACCTCGCCGTCCAGGCGCGCACCAACAAGCTGAAGGGGCCGATCCTGTGCCTCGTCGGCCCTCCCGGTGTCGGCAAGACCAGCCTCGGCAAGTCCATCGCCAAGGCGACCGGGCGCGAGTTCATCCGCCAGTCGCTGGGCGGCGTGCGTGACGAGGCCGAGATCCGCGGTCACCGCCGCACCTACATCGGCTCGCTCCCGGGCAAGATCGTATCAAACCTGAAGAAGGCCGGCACCAGCAATCCGCTGTTCCTGCTCGACGAGATCGACAAGCTGGGCCAGGATTTCCGCGGCGATCCCGCCTCCGCTCTGCTGGAGGTGCTGGACCCCGAACAGAACAACAAGTTCCAGGATCACTACCTCGAACTCGATATCGACCTGTCGGACATCATGTTCGTCACGACGGCGAACAGCCTCAACCTACCGCAGCCGCTGCTGGACCGGATGGAGATCATCCGGCTGGAAGGCTACACGGAGGACGAGAAGGTCGAGATCGCAAAGCGCCACCTGATCGACAAGCAGGTGAGCGACCACGGGCTGAAGGAAGGCGAATTCGAGCTGACCGAGGCCGGTCTGCGCGACCTGATCCGCTATTACACCCGCGAGGCCGGCGTGCGTACGCTGGAGCGCGAGATCGCCAAGCTTTGCCGCAAGAGCCTTCGCAAGATCCTCGAGAAGGAAGTCGAGAGCGTGACCATCACGCCCGAGAACCTCGGCGACTTCATGGGCGTGCGCAGGTTCAAGCACGGCATCTCGGAGGAAGAGGCGCAGGTTGGCGCAGTGACCGGCCTTGCCTGGACATCGGTGGGCGGCGAGCTGCTGACCATCGAAAGCGTCACCACGCCCGGCAAGGGCGAGGCGAAGACGACCGGCAAGCTGGGCGACGTGATGAACGAGAGCGTCGCCGCCGCCTTCAGTTTCGTGAAGGCGCGTGCGCCGGCCTACGGCATCAAGCCCAGCATCTTCCAGCGCAAGAACATCCATATCCACTTGCCCGAGGGTGCCGTTCCCAAGGACGGCCCGAGCGCGGGTATCGGCATGGTCACCTCCATCGTTTCCACCCTCACGGGCATCGCGGTGCGACCCGACGTGGCCATGACCGGCGAAGTGACCCTGCGCGGGCGCGTTCTGGCCATCGGTGGCCTGAAGGAAAAGCTGCTGGCGGCGCTGCGTGGCGGCATCAAGACGGTGCTGATCCCGGAAGAGAACGAGAAGGACCTCGCCGAAATTCCCGACAACGTGAAGGAAGGCCTGGAGATCATCCCCGTCAGTCACGTCGACCAGGTGCTGGAGCATGCCCTAACGGCGCTGCCGGCGCCGATCGAATGGACCGAGGCGGACGATCTGGCCAGCCAGCCGCATGGCCACGCGGGAGATCCGCCGGTCACGACCGCGCACTGAGTCGGCGGGATTCGGCGGGCCGCAAGCCTGCTGGCCAATTGTCCATCGGCGCTTTTTGAAGGCGCGGAGGCAACATTTGGGCAATCCGGCGAGATAATGCGTCGTGCTGTCCCGAAAATCCCGCTTTCCGACCGGCTTTGCCTTTGACAGAGCCCGGAAAACTCGCTCAATTCCCGTCATCGCAGAGCGATTCACGAATTTCGTCTCGAGTATAGAAAATGAGGGGGTTCTCCAGAACATGAACAAGAACGAACTGATCGGCGCGGTCGCGGATTCCAGTGGCCTGTCGCGCAACGACGCGACCAAGGCCGTCGAAGCTGTTTTCGACACCATCACCGGCACGCTGTCGAAGGGCGACGAAGTTCGCCTCGTCGGTTTCGGCACTTTCTCGGTCGCCAAGCGCAAGGCCTCGACGGGCCGCAACCCGCGCACCGGCGAACCGATGACGATCAAGGCATCCACCCAGCCGAAGTTCAAGGCCGGCAAGGGTCTGAAGGACGCGGTGAACTGACGTAACGCTTGCCGACCCGAACGGGTCAGGTGAGATGGGGCCGTCCTGCGGGGCGGCCCTTTTCATGTCCGGGCCGGGTGTTTCCTACTCGGCGAATTCGATCAGCGCAGTCGGTGCCGCCATGCTGTTGGCATCGATATTCCACGTGAGCACCTGGCCGCGCGGATCATCCGTCGGTCCCTCGTCGGTATTGTTGGCCAGGATTCGCGCGTCGGTAATGATGCGGAAGGTTCCGTCGACCGGGCGCATCTCGATCTGCGGGGTATCGTCAGCCTGTTCGCCCATCTCGCTCATCGCGCCGAACATGCCCATCATCATCGCACCCATGGGGTTGCCGCCAGTCGGCGCGAAGCCGGGGGCCGCAATGCGCGCACGGCCGTCGTCGCGCAGCCGGACGGAGACGAAAGCGTTGGACATGGGCATGTCCTCGAACGTGGGGAAATCGAAGTCGTGACCCAGTGTGCTCGTGATCGAGAAGTCCACGAGGAAGACGCCTTCCTCGACCACCTCCACGCTGTGCCAGCCGGCCTGCCGTTCCAGCATCGCGGTCATCTGCGCGACCTGTTCCTCGTCGGACATGTCGATACCGCCGATCATGCCTTCCATCATCTGCCGGCCCATTTCATTCTCGCGGGCGCGCTCGTCTAGTTCTTCCTGGGTGCAGGGTCGCTCCTTGCCGCTGGCCTCGTCGCGGCAAGGCTCCTCGCCCTCGGCCTCCTGCGCCATCTCCGCCAGCTGGGTGAGACCGGCCAGGACGATTTCACCCTGGTAAGAGAAGGTGAAATCCCGGTCGGCACCGATCTGAAGCGTCGAATCGAACGTGCCCGGCTGGAACAGGCAGCCGGACAGCATGGCGGTGGAGGCCAGCAGAGTGGCTCCGGCCGCAAGGCGCGTGAATTTCATCGATCATTCCCCCCGATTGCGTGTCGCTATCGCATATAGCGCAATTGCTCCTGCATTGGATACGTTGAGGCTCTCCATTGCCTCGCTGATCGGGAGGCGGGCGAGGGCGTCGCAATGCTGCGCGACGTTGTGGCGCATGCCTTCGCCCTCGGCACCCAGCACCAGCGCGACAGGTCCGGCAGGAAGCGCCTCGGCCAGTGTCGCCTCCGCTTCTCCGGCAAGGCCGATGCGCCAGTAACCGGCAGCCGCGATGTCCTCCAGCGCGCGGGAAAGGTTCACCACGCGCACCCAGGGCACCACTTCCAGCGCCCCCGATGCGGACTTGCCGATCACGCCGCCTTCGGGCGGGGCATGGCGATCCTGGGTGATGATCGCGGCAGCATCGAAGGCCGCGGCCGAGCGAAGGAGGGCGCCGACATTGTGCGGATCGGTGACCTGGTCGAGCACCACCAGCGGACGCGCCGGATCGCCATCCAGCACATCGTCCAGGTGAAGGTCTTCCAGCGGCTCGCAATCGAGCACCAGGCCCTGGTGCGGCGCATCCTTGGCCACCAGCCGCGCCAGGTCGGTGACGTCGGCATATTCCACCGGAAAGTCGGCCGGCAGTTCACCGTCGAGCGATTCGATTCCCTCACGCGTCGCCCACAGCTTGCGATGCTGGCGGCGCGGATTCATCAGCGCCGCTTCCACGGCGTGACGACCCCAAAGGCGAACGTGGCCCTTGGCCGCGCGCCCGGAACCGCGACCGCCCTGCATCCGTCCCGCGCGCCCGCGCAGTGCTCGCTTGTCCTTCTTGGCCATATCGGCTTGTCTCCTGGAAACTTTGGCGCCTCCTGCCAGCCCGCCCATTGACAGGCAAGCGACGCTTCGCCAAAGAGCCGCCTCTCGGTCGGACGGCTCCTTTTGGCAGGAGCGTATCTAGGCAGGCGAAAGCCCGCTTTCCGGCATCGGTATGGACAGGTGGCCGAGTGGTTAAAGGCAGCAGACTGTAAATCTGCCCGCGCAAGCGTACGCTGGTTCGAATCCAGCCCTGTCCACCACCGCCGCTCACAAGAAGACCAGCCGAAAGACGACCGCCGCAAGGTTTCCCGCGACGGCCGTCTTCCCCCTCTCCGGCTCTCAATCCCGCTGCTTTGCCAGTGCCCGCGCCCGGTGGAGGACCGGTTCGGTATAGCCGCTCGGCTGTTTCGTACCGGTCACGATCAGTTCGCGCGCCGCATTCAGGGCGATGGAGGTGCGGGCAGCGGTCGTCATCCGGCGATAGGCCGGGTCGCCTGCATTCTGGGCATCGACCCTGGCCGCCATGCGGTGCAGCGCTTCGTCCAGCATCAGCCGGTCGATCACGCCGTGATGCAGCCAATTGGCAATGTGCTGGCTGGAAATGCGCAGGGTGGCGCGGTCCTCCATCAGGCCCACGTCATTGATGTCGGGCACCTTGGAGCAGCCGATCCCGGCATCGATCCAGCGGACCATGTAGCCAAGGATGCCCTGCACGTTGTTGTCGAGTTCGGCGGCGATTTCCTCACCCGTCCAGTTGGTCTCCTCGGCGAGGGGCACGGTCAGCAGCTTTTCGACGGGGACGAGAGGCTCGGCCATGCGATTTTGCTGGCGCGCGGAGACGTCGCAGCGATGGTAGTGGGTGGCGTGAAGCGTTGCCGCCGTGGGGGAGGGGACCCAGGCCGTGCTTGCGCCGCTCATCGGGTGGCCGATCTTCTCTTCCAGCATGGCCTGCATCGCATCGGGCGCGGCCCACATGCCCTTGCCGATCTGCGCCCGCCCGGCGAAGCCGCAGGCGAGGCCGCAGGCGAGGCCGATCTGGACATTGCGATCCTCGTAGGCGGCGATCCACTCCGCGCGCTTGATCTCGGCCTTGCGCTGCATGGGGCCCGCCAGCATCGAGGTATGGATCTCGTCTCCCGTTCGGTCGAGGAAGCCGGTATTGATGAAGAAAATCCGGTCCTTCACCGCATGAATGCAGGCGGCAAGATTGGCGCTGGTCCGACGTTCCTCGTCCATGACGCCGATCTTCACGGTGTTGCGATCCAGGCCGAGCATGTCCTCCACTGCTGCGAAGAGGAGATCGGCGAAGGCGCATTCCTCGGGTCCGTGCATCTTGGGCTTCACGATATAGATCGAACCCGCGCGGCTGTTCTGCAGGCGACCGAGACGCTTCAGGTCGTGCAGCCCGATCAGTGTCGTGACGGCAGCATCCAGCAACCCTTCGAACATCTCGCTGCCATCGGACAGGCGCACGGCCGGCGTGGTCATCAGGTGGCCGACATTGCGAACCAGAAGCAGGCTGCGGCTGCGCAATTCGTGCTGGTCGCAATCGAGGTCGCGGTAGGTGCGATCGGGATTGGCGGTGCGCACGACCTTGGCATCGCCCTTGGTGAAGCTGGCGACGAGATCGCCGCGCAATGCCCCCAGCCAGTTGCGATAGGCGGCAACCTTGTCCGCCGCATCCACTGCGGCCACCGAATCCTCCAGGTCGACGATCGTCGAGAGCGCGGATTCGAGGCGGATGTCGGCAATGCCGGCAATGTCTTCGGCGCCGATCTCGTGCGCGGGATCGATCACGATCTCGATGTGGAGGCCGTTGTGCCGCAGCAGCAGATTGTCGCCCAGCGTGCCGACCAGCTGTGCGGGGTCGGCAAGTCTGGGCAGGCCGCCGGTCCACTCGGTCCAGGTGCCTGTGGCGAGCGGGACAGCGTCGTCGAGGAAGGCCTTCGCCCAGGCGATAACGTGCTGGCCGCGCTGGGGGTCATAGCCCGGCGCGTCAGGCGCGCTGCCGAGGGCATCGGTGCCGTAGAGCGCATCATAGAGACTGCCCCAGCGGGCATTGACGGCATTGAGTACGAAGCGGACGTTGATGGCAGGCACGACGAGCTGCGGACCGGCCACCTGCGCGATCTCGGCATCGACGCCGCGCGTGCCGATCGTGAAAGCGTCCGGCTCGGGCACGAGGTAGCCCATCTCGCGCAGCACACGCGGGGGTACGCCTGTTCCTGCATCGGGATTGGCGCGATGCCAGGCGTCGATCCGGTCCTGCAATTCCTCGCGCCGGTGCAGCAGCGCGCGGTTCTGCGGAGTGAAATCCCGCGCCAGAGCGGCGAGCCCAGACCAGAACCGGTCGGCGTCGATCCCTGTGCCGGGCAGGGCCTCCGTCTCGATGAACGTGGCGAGCAAGGGATCGACGTCCAGCCCCGCGCGGCGGACCAGGCCATTTGCTGGCTCGTCGCGCGGAGTGGTTTCGCTGCCGTGCTCGCGCTGGCGAGACGTTGTCGCCGTCATCGGCCGAAGCGTCCCATGCGATGGTGCAGATTCACCAGCTTGCGCGTCTCTGCATTGTCCTCGCCATTGCGGATGGCGACGGCCAGCGCGTTGCGGATGAGGCCGAAATCCTCGGTCGAGAAGACCGGGCGGGCTATCGTCGGGTGTGCCATTATACTTCTCCTTCTTCGCTTTGCGCGGACCTAGGCCGCAAACTGGTTCATGGTGTTGTTGGTGCCGCCCGCTTTCAGGGCCGCTTCGCCGGCGAAGGCTTCCTTGTGGTCATCGCCGATATCGGATCCGGCCATGTTCTGGTGCTTCACGCAGGCAATGCCCTGGCGGATCTCCTCGCGCTGGACCTGCTTGACGTAGCCAAGCATGCCTTCCTCGCCGAAGTAGCGCCTGGCGAGGTTGTCGGTGCTGAGCGCCGCCGTGTGATAGGTCGGCAGGGTGATCAGGTGGTGGAACACGCCCGCCCGCTTCGCTGCATCGCGCTGGAAGGTGCGGATCTTCTCGTCTGCCTCGATGGCCAGGTCGCTGTCGTCGTAGTGCTGGCTCATCAGCTGGTCCCGCTCGAACATCGACAGGTCGCGGCCTTCGGCTTCCCAGGCGTCATAGACCTGCTGGCGGAAGTTAAGCGTCCAGTTGAAGCTGGGCGAATTGTTGTAGACCAGCTTGGCGTTGGGGCAGACCTCGCGGATGCGGTCCACCATGCCTGCGATCTGCTCGACATGAGGCTTCTCGGTCTCGATCCACAGCAGGTCGGCGCCGTTCTGCAAGGCGGTGATGCAGTCTAGTACGACGCGGTCCTCTCCGCTTCCGGAACGGAACTGGAAGAGATTGGACGGCAGACGCTTCGGACGCACCAGCAGGCCATCGCGGTTCAGCAGCACGTCGCCCTTTTGGCCGACCCCTTCCACGGGCTCGCAATCGAGGAAGCGGTTGTACTGGTCGCCCAGGTCGCCGGGCTCACGGCTGTAGGCGATCTGCTTGGTAAGGCCTGCACCCAGCGAGTCGGTGCGGGCGACGATGATGCCATCGGGCACGCCGAGCTCGATGAAGGCATACCGAATGGCGCGGATTTTCTGCAGGAAGTCCTCGTGCGGAACGGTGACCTTGCCATCCTGGTGACCGCACTGCTTCTCGTCGGACACCTGGTTCTCGATCTGCAACGCGCAGGCACCGGCCTCGATCATCTTGCGGGCGAGCAGGTAGGTCGCCTCGGCATTGCCGAAGCCTGCATCTATGTCGGCAATGATCGGCACGACGTGCGTTTCGTGGCTGTCGATTGCCTTTTGCGCCGTCGCGGCAGCGGCCTCGTCGCCGCTCTCGCGTGCCCGGTCCAGTTGGCGGAACAGGCCGCCGAGTTCGCGGGCATCGGCCTGGCGGAGGAAAGTGTACAGTTCCTCGATCAGCGCGGGCACGCTGGTC
This sequence comes from Aurantiacibacter hainanensis, assembly GCF_036321025.1. Lineage (NCBI taxonomy): Bacteria > Pseudomonadati > Pseudomonadota > Alphaproteobacteria > Sphingomonadales > Erythrobacteraceae > Aurantiacibacter > Aurantiacibacter hainanensis. The sequence goes on along the minus strand of NZ_JAZAPB010000001.1, from coordinate 23,404 downwards.
TTCTCGTGCATCGACTGATCGGGAAGGGGGCCGAACTCGCTGCGCAGTGCGGCGACCATCCAGCCCGAAAGGTAGAGGTAACGGCCCTTGGTGGTGCCGAAGTGCTTCTTGATGGAAATCATCTTCTGCTGGCCGATGAACCCGTGCCAGCAACCCAGCGACTGCGTGTAGGCAGCGGGGTCGGCATCGTAGGCAGCCATGTCCGCACGCATCACCTTCGCGGTGTGGCGAGCTATCTCCAGCCCGGTCTGGAAGCGGTTCTGCATCCGCAGGCGCGCGGCGAATTCGGGGTCGATGCCTTTCCACGTGGCGCCATTGCGGTGCTTGATGGCGGACTGGCGATGGATTTCCTCGAAATAGGTCATGTTTAGTCGGTCCTTGGAAGCGGGTTTCTCGCCTGCGCTTCTGACACCTGATCGAGGAAGTTTCGTGCGATTCGTTGTAATGTTGTCGAACTTTACAGGATTTGCATGTAAAGTTGTAAAGTTCGACACTTCGACGAGGACCGGCGATGGCCGCAAAGACACTTTACCTGGGGCCGCGCCTCAAGAAACTGCGCCGCGAACTGGGGCTGACCCAGGCGAACATGGCATCCGATCTGGACATTTCCGCCAGCTACATCGCGCTGATGGAGCGCAATCAGCGGCCGGTGACGGCGGAAATGCTGCTGAAGCTGGCGACCACCTACCGCATCGACGTGGCCGATCTCGCCGACGGAGACGCCGACGAGACCGTTGCCCGCCTCCAGTCGGCCCTGCGCGACCAGCTGTTCGCCGATATCGCCATCGAACCGCTCGATATCGAGGACATCGCCACGAGCTACCCCGGCATGGCCGAGGCGCTGCTGCGTCTCTACACGGCATTCGGGGAGGATCAGCTGGCGCTGGCCGCTAGGCGCGAGGTGCGGCTGGGCGAACCATCCCAGTCCGCGAGCGACCCGGTGGCCGAGGCGCGCGCCTTCCTGGCTGCGCGGCGGAACTGCTTCCCCACGCTGGACGACAGCGCCGGCGAAGCGGCGCGAACGCTGGGCAGTTTCGAGGCCATGCGGGACCATATCGCCGAGAAGCATGGTCTCGATCTGCGACTGGCAGACGATGGCCTGCTGCGCGGCGGGATGCGCTGGCACGACTATCACCGCCGCCGGGTCCACATTTCCGAACGGCTCGACCATTCCGGGCGCCGGTTCCAGGCGGCCCTGCAACTCGCCATCATGGATCAGGGGGAAGCCATCGACGCGCTTCTGGCCGAGGGCCGCTTCTCCGGCGAGGACACTGCCCGCCTCGTGCGCCGTGCCCTGCAATCCTACTGGGCGGCTGCCCTGCTGATGCCCTACCGCGCCTTTCGAACCGCGGCGGAAGACCTGCGCTACGATGTCGAGGCCCTGGCCGCGCGTTTTTCCGTGAGTTTCGAGCAGGCGGCACACCGGCTCACCACGCTCCAGCGGCCGGGCGAGGAGGGGGTGCCGTTCTTCTTCCTGCGGGTGGACCGGGCAGGCAATGTCTCCAAGCGGCTGGACGGCGCGGGCTTTCCGCTGGCGCGGCACGGCGGGGCATGCCCGCTATGGAACATCCACCAGGTTTTTTCCGCCCCGGGCGTGGTGGATGCGCAGGTGATCGAACTGCCCGATGGAGAGCGATACCTTTCCATCGCTCGCACCGTGCGCGCCGGGGGAGGGCGCTTCGGCGAACGCAGCGTGCTGCGCGCAGTGGCGCTGGCCTGTTCGGCGGACCACGTCGACCGGCTCGTATACAGGGAGGCCGTGAAGGCCAGCGAACCGACGCCGATCGGGGTAGCCTGCCGCCTGTGCCATCGCCCCCGCTGCATCGCGCGATCCGCCCCACCGCTGGGCCGCGAGTTGATACCCAGCCGGTTTCGCGACAGCGGAATGCCGTTCGACTTCTCTGCGGAATAGGCGGGGGACAGCGGCCCGTTTCGCTTGTCCGCCGTGATCGGAGCGCATAGACTCCGGATATGGCTGGTGAACTGAGAGACAATCGCGGTCGCGGCGATGCGGAGTGGAGCCTTCCGACGATCCATCCGGAAGGCCGCAAGTTCGGCATGATCGCCATGGGTATCGCGCTGGCCATCCTGCTGATCCTCGACTGGGAATTGCTGGGCTGGCCCCTGCTGTTCCTTTCGGTTGGCGTCTTCGCCTTCTTCCGCGATCCGGAGCGAGTCGTGCCGCAGGGCGAGCGGCTGATAGTCTCGCCCGCCGATGGCCAGGTTTCGCTGATCACGCAGGTCCTTCCGCCCGCCGAACTGCAACGCGACGATGAGCAGGAGGGACGCGGCCTCGGAGCTGTCCCTGTCACGCGCATCTCGATCTTCCTGTCGGTGTTCGACGTGCACATCAATCGCGCGCCGGTGGCGGGCACCGTGAAGCGGGTCGTCTACATTCCCGGCACCTTCATGAACGCCGATCTCGACAAGGCGAGCGAGGAGAACGAGCGACAGCATATCCTGGTGGAACAGGGCGACGGCACGTGCATCGGTTTTACCCAGATCGCCGGAATGGTGGCGCGCAGGATCGTCCCCTTCGTGAAGCCGGGTGACATCGTCGCCGCAGGGCAGCGCGTGGGCCTGATCCGCTTCGGTAGCCGGGTGGATGTCTACCTGCCTGCGGGTACGGAGCCGAAGGTCCTGCTGGGTCAAAGGGTTGTTGCGGGAGAGACGGTGCTGGCCGAAATTGGAACGATGGGGCTTCTCGAGGGTGTTAATCAGTGATGACAAGCCCTGATGACGAGCAAGACGACTTCGACGATACCGAAACTGCCACTGCGGGGCCCGCATGGCTTGGCCCGAAGGCGAGCGAACACGAGCGCGTGACGCGTTCACGCGCGGGCCCGGGTCTGTCGCTGCGAGCGGTGTTGCCCAACGCGATCACGGCGGCTGCGCTTTGTTCGGGCCTGACCAGCATACTTTTCGCCATTGGCGGGCAGTGGCCGCAATCGGTGTTCGCCATGATACTGGCAGGCGTGCTGGATGCGATGGACGGACGTATCGCCCGGCTTCTGAAGGCGCAATCGCGCTTCGGTGCCGAGCTCGACAGCCTGTCCGATTCCGCCAGCTTCGGCATCGCCCCCGCGCTGGTCCTCTATCTCTGGGCCCTCGTTGATGCGCCGCGCTTCGGCTGGCTGGCTGCGCTGGCCTATGCGATCTGCTGTGCGCTGCGACTTGCCCGCTTCAACGCGCAGATCGATGTCGACGATCAGCCTCACAAGTCCGCCGGATATCTCACCGGCGTCCCGGCGCCGATGGGCGCGGGCTTTGCCTTCATGCCGATGTATCTGTGGCTGGCAACGGGTGAGCCGATCTTCCGCGAAGCCTGGCTGGTGGGCCCCTGGATCATGCTGGTCGCCCTGCTCATGGTCTCCAACATGGCGACGCCAAGCTGGAAGTCGCTGCGTCCGTCGGGCGACTTCAAGCTGATCTTCATTGCGCTGGCGGGCTTGCTGGTGGGCGGTCTGCTGATCGAGACCTGGTGGACGCTGGTGCTGATCGGTGTGGTCTACATGGTGCTGATCGCGTGGGCGGTCAGCGGCTATGCCAAGGTGAAGCGGGAGCGGCGCGCCGCAGGTGCCGCAATGAATACCGAGGAAACAGACCTGGCGGTTACGCCGCCAGCAGCACGAAAGCCTCTTTCGGACGGCGAAGCGGAACCGTCGCCTTCACGGGACCGCGATCGATAGCGGCCAGTTCCGCACGGATCTCTTTCCAGCGGATCACGCCGCGGCGGATCGACGCGTGGCAGGAGATCAACGCAGCCGCGGCCACGAAACCGAAGAACACCGAAATCGCTATCGCTACAGTCATGTCTTCAAACTCCGCGTTTGTTCCTGTTGCGTTCCGTGTTCCACTTTCGTTCCAGTCCGTCAAGCGCTTTTTGTTCCGGATGTGTTCCGCCCTTACGGATCGCTCTGCGTTTTTGGGGTGGATTTCCCGCCCTACATCCGTTAGTGGCGCGACCGCCTGAAGGGCAGGAACGATTCCCGTTTCCGCTGGCGATGGCAAAATCCACATGGAAGGCACTGACATACCGGTGCCGCCTCGCGCGTTATCGCAACAGGCCGGTTCCCCGTCTTCCAGAGGCTTAACCGGAAAGGAATTATCTATGGCGGCTCCTACCGTCACCATGCAGCAATTGATCGAGGCCGGCGCACACTTCGGCCACCAGACCCACCGCTGGAACCCGCGGATGAAGCCGTACATCTTCGGCAGCCGCAACGGTGTTCACATCATCGACCTGTCGCAGACCGTGCCGCTGATGGCGCGCGCGCTGGACTTCGTTTCCAGCACCGTTCGCGCAGGTGGCAAGGTGCTGTTCGTCGGCACCAAGCGCCAGGCGCAGGAGCCGATCGCCGAAGCCGCGCGTTCGTGCGGCCAGCACTTCGTCAACCACCGCTGGCTGGGCGGCATGCTCACCAACTGGAAGACGATCAGCCAGTCGATCAAGCGCCTGAAGACGCTGGAAGAGCAGCTGGCCGGCGACACCCATCTGCTGACCAAGAAGGAAGTCCTGCAGCTGACGCGCGAGCGCGACAAGCTTGAGCTTTCGCTCGGCGGCATCCGCGACATGGGCGGCATCCCTGACGTGATGTTCGTGATCGACGCCAACAAGGAAGACCTCGCCATCAAGGAAGCCGGAGTGCTCGGCATCCCGGTGATCGGCGTGCTCGATACCAATGTCGATCCGACCGGCATCGCCTTCCCGATCCCCGGCAACGACGACGCCAGCCGCGCCGTGCGCCTCTATTGCGATGCCGTGGCCAAGGCCGCCAGCACCGGCCAGAATGAAGGCGTCGTGGACTCCGGCGCCGACATCGGTGCCATGGACGTTCCCCCGGAAGAGGCCGCCGTTGCCGAAACCCCGGCAGAGGAAGCGCCCGCCGAGGAAAGCAAGGCCGACGCCTGATCCTTGCATGCGATGCGCGGCACGTAAGCCGCGCGTCACATTCACAGCACAAGGGGCCGGTTCACCAATTCCCCCCGTTGGTGAACCGGCACCCGACCTAACCTGAAGGAATACCGACATGGCTGCATTTTCCGCATCCGACGTGAAAGCCCTGCGCGAGAAGACCGGCGCGGGCATGATGGACGCCAAGAAGGCGCTCGAAGCTTCCGACGGCGATATCGAAGCCGCGATCGACGCGCTGCGCGCCAAGGGCCTGGCCACCGCCCAGAAGAAGTCCAGCCGCACCGCGGCAGAGGGCCTGGTCGGCGTTGCCGTCGAAGGCACCAAGGGCACTGCCGTCGAAGTGAACTCGGAGACCGACTTCGTTGCCAAGAACGAGAAGTTCCAGGATTTCGTGCGCAAGACCACGCAGGTGGCCCTGGGCATGGACAGCGACGACGTGGAAGCGCTGAAGGCCGCATCCTATCCCGACGGCGGCACCGTGGGCGACAAGCTGACCGACAACGTCGCGACCATCGGCGAGAACCAGCAGGTGCGCCGCATGCAGACGGTGAATGTCGCCAACGGCATCGTCGTGCCCTACATGCACAACGCGCAGGCGCCCAACCTGGGCAAGATCGGCGTCCTCGTGGCGCTGGAAAGCGATGCCGGTGCCGATGTGCTGGAGCCGCTCGGCAAGCAGCTCGCCATGCACATCGCCGCTGCCTTCCCGCAGGCGCTCGATGCCGACAGCCTCGACCCCGAGGTGATCGAGCGTGAGCGCAAGGTCGCGGCCGAAAAGGCTGCCGAAAGCGGCAAGCCCGAAAACGTCCAGGAAAAGATGGTCGAAGGCGCGGTGAAGAAGTACGCCAAGGAAAACGCGCTGCTGAGCCAGATCTACGTGATCGACAACAAGACGCCGATCGCCGACGTCGTGGCCCAGGCCGGCAAGGAAGCCGGGACGCAGATCGTCCTGAAGGACTATGTCCGCTTCCAGCTGGGCGAAGGCATCGAGAAGGAAGAAAGCGATTTCGCGGCGGAAGTCGCGGCTGCCGTCGGCGGCTGATCGTCTCTTTCACAACGAATCGCAAACAAGGCGGCGAAGTTGACACTGTCAACTTCGCCGTTTTGCTATCTGCCTGATAAATAGCGCGAATATCTCGCCATCTGCTTGACACTTGTCCGACAGCGCGCGCGAAAGCGATCTGGATGGCAAAGCGGCGAAAACCGACGATGGAAAAGAGCCGCTGCGAAGCTAAGGGCGCGGCCCATCCGATAGAATGGTCCGCTCGGCAACGGCTTCACGGGCCCCCTGGCTGATGCTTCGAGCGACATTCCGAGGGAACTCAAGCCCTGGCAAAACCAAGGCGGGAACCCTTGGCAGTTTCGCCCGCTCGCTCTAGAAGCCCGCAAACCCCGCTTGCCCAGAGGATTAATCCACCCATGCTGCTGCCGAACTCAAAGCGCATCTTGCTGAAACTTTCGGGCGAAGTGCTGATGGGGGAACACGAATTCGGCATCGATCCCGAATATGTGGCGCGGCTGGCGGAAGAGGTGAAGGCGGCCAAGGAAACCGGTCTCGAGATCTGCCTCGTCATCGGCGGCGGCAACATCTTTCGCGGCATGGCCGGCGCGGCCAAGGGGCTGGACCGCACCACCGGCGATTACATGGGCATGCTGGCGACGGTGATGAACGCGCTGGCCATGCAGGCGGCGCTGGAAAAGCTGGGCGTGCAGACCCGCGTGCAGAGCGCCATTCCCATGGCCGCCGTATGCGAACCCTACATCCGCCGCAGGGCGGAACGGCACCTGCAGAAGGGGCGGATCGTGATTTTCGCCGCCGGAACGGGCAATCCGTTCTTTACCACCGATACCGGCGCCGCGCTGCGGGCGGCGGAAATGAACTGCGATGCGCTGCTGAAAGGCACCAGCGTGGACGGGGTCTACAACAAGGACCCCAAGCGCTTCCCCGATGCGCAGCGCCATGAAACGATTAGCTATTCGAAGGTTTTGAGTGATAACCTCAAGGTGATGGATGCTGCCGCCGTCGCGCTGTGCCGCGAGAACGACATTCCCATCGTGGTCTTCTCGATCCGCGAAAAGGGCAATGTCGCACGCGTGCTGGCGGGCGAGGGCGTACAGACGATTGTCAGGAAGGATGACTGAAGATGAAGTATGACAAGGCCGATATCGAGCGCCGCATGGACGGTGCCGTCGAAAGCCTGAAGGGGGACCTTTCCGGCCTGCGCACGGGGCGCGCCAACACCTCGCTGCTCGATCCGGTGGTGGTGGAAGTCTACGGCTCGATGATGCCGCTGAACCAGGTTGCCACCGTCTCCGCGCCCGAACCGCGCATGCTGAGCGTGCAGGTGTGGGACAAGGCCAACGTGAACGCGGTGGAGAAGGGCATCACCAAGGCCAACCTCGGCCTCAACCCGATGACCGACGGCCAGAACGTGCGCCTGCCCATGCCCGACCTCAACGAGGAACGTCGCAAGGAACTGGCCAAGCTGGCTGGCGAATACGGCGAGAAGGCCAAGATCGCCATCCGCAACGTTCGCCGCGACGCGAACGAGGCGCTGAAGGAAGACGAGAAGAAGAAGGAAATCTCCGAGGACGAGCGCAAGCGACTGGAGGACGAGGTCCAGAAGATGACCGACAAGCACGTCGCCGACACCGATGCCGCGGTGGAGAAGAAGGTGCAGGAAATCCTGTCGCAGTGACGGTTGGGGGCTGCCCTCCTGTCTCCGCCTGCCCCGAGCCTGCCGAGGGGCTGCCTTTTCTCGGAAAGGGCGTAGCGGGAACAGGAGCGGCCCTTCGACAGGCTCAGGACACCCGGTCTATTCTCTGATGACCAATTCCACCTTCCCCCGCCATGTCGCCATCATCATGGATGGCAATGGCCGCTGGGCGAAAAAACGCGCCATGCCGCGCGCGCTGGGCCACAAGGCCGGCGGCGAAGCCGTGCGCCGCACTGTGCAGGCGGCTGAGAAGCTGGGGCTGGAATGCCTGACGCTCTACGCCTTCTCCAGCGAGAATTGGAAGCGCGAGGAAGGCGAGATTTCCGACCTTATGAACCTGATGCGCAGGTTCATCGAAGCGAACCTGGACGACATGGTAGAGCGCCGCGTGCGTCTGAAGATCATCGGCGATTACAAGGCTTTCGCGCCCGATATTGTCGAACGGCTCGAAGATGCGCTGGAGCGCACAAAGGACGGTGATCGCACGCTGGCGGTGGCGCTTAACTACGGCGCGCAGCAGGAAATCGCCCGCGCCGCGCGGCTGGCGGCGGAGGAGGGCGAGGTTACGCCCGAGGCGATCGACCGCCATCTCTACACCGCCGAGCTGCCGCCGCTCGACCTGCTGATCCGCACCAGCGGCGAAGTGCGGTTGTCGAACTTCCTGCTGTGGCAATCGGCCTACGCTGAGATGCTCTTCATGGACGTGCTCTGGCCCGATTTCGGCGAGGATCACTTGCGCGAAGCCTGCGAAGAATTCGCGAGGAGGGAGCGCCGCTATGGAGGACGTTGACGACCTTCCGCCGGAGCGCAGGCGCGACAGGATAAAGCGCTATGCCAAGAAAGCCGTCACTGTACCGCTGTCGGTGCGCACGAGCGACTTGCCAAAGCGCGCGGCGAGTGCGGTGGTGATGGTTGCCTTGGCTGGGGCTGCGCTGTGGGCGGGGGGTTGGTTGTGGGCCGTTTTCTGTGTGCTCGTTGCGCTTGGCGTGCTCTGGGAGTGGCGGGGACTCGTCTTTCGTTTCGCAGATTCGATTTCTAGTCGAATACTATGGATGCTGGCAGGCATTACGTATGTTTCTATCGCCGCTTTCTCTCTGTTTGCGGTGCACGGACAGTTCGAAGGCGTGGGGTCCGTTCTGATGATCCTCGGAGCCGTAATTGCTACCGATATCGGAGCATACTTCGCTGGGCGGACGATTGGCGGTCCGAAAATCGCCCCGCGGATAAGTCCGTCAAAAACTTGGGCCGGGCTGTTCGGTGGAATGGTGGGTGCTGCGGCGATGCTCGCGAGCTTTCCTATCGCGTGGGACAACGGACTTTGTCGGGTGTTTTATCCCCCCGCTGAGCTGCCACCTGGATTTTTTCAGTTTGACGGACCGTGTTCCGGTATCATCCGTATCGGTCTGCCGGAAACCATCTTGTTATGGGCTGTGATCGGAGGAGCGCTCGTCGCCATCGTTGCCCAAGCGGGTGACTTCTTCGAGAGCTGGATGAAGCGCAAGGCGGGGATGAAGGACTCCGGCAAGCTTATTCCCGGCCACGGTGGCCTTTTCGACCGCGTGGATGGCCTACTTGCTGTGCTGTTCATTCTCGGTATCGCGGGCTACACCTTTTCAGCATGACCCGCTCCATTTCCATTTTGGGCGCAACAGGCTCCATCGGTGATTCCACGCTCGATCTCATCCGCAACGATCGCGATAACTGGAACGTCGTTGCCCTCAGCGCCAATTGCTCGGCGGAGAAGCTGGTCAAACTCGCCATCGAATTCGACGCCCAAATCGCGGTGGTGGGTGACGAGGCCTGTCTGCCCGAACTCAGGCAGCACCTATCCGGCAGCAAGGTGAAGGCCGCTGGAGGCCAGCAGGCGCTGTGCGATGCCGCCGCGCGGCCGGTCGACATTACCGTCGCCGCCATCGTCGGCTGCGCGGGCCTTGCGCCCACGATGCGCGCGATAGAGCAGGGCAACACCGTCGCCCTTGCCAACAAGGAAGCGCTGGTTTCGGCGGGCGAGGTGATGACGGCACGCGTCGCCCAGCACGGCACCACGCTCCTGCCGGTCGACAGCGAGCACAACGCGATTTTCCAGTGTCTGCAGGGCAACGACCTTGCCGACGTGCGCTGGATCACGCTGACCGCCAGCGGCGGTCCGTTCCGCACGAAGAGCATGGCCGAGCTGGAGGCTGCGACACCTTCACAGGCCGTCGCCCATCCCAACTGGGACATGGGAGCGAAGATCAGCGTCGATTCCGCCACCATGATGAACAAGGGGCTGGAATTCATCGAGGCCTTCCACCTGTTCCCGGTGGGGCTGGATCGCCTGCGCATCATCGTCCACCCGCAAAGCGTGATCCATTCCATGGTGGAATATCGCGACGGCTCCACGCTGGCCCAGCTTGGCCCCAGCGACATGCGCGTACCGATCGCCTCCACGCTGGCCTGGCCGCAGCGCATGGACACGGCCTGCAAGCCGCTCGACCTGGCAACCATCGGGGAACTCAGTTTTTTCGCGCCCGACGAGGAGCGTTTTCCGGCAACCAGGCTGGCCCGCGAGGCGGCCCATGCGGGCGGCGGCGCGCCTGCCGTCCTCAACGCCGCGAACGAGGTGGCCGTGGCGGCCTTCCTCGCCGGTCAGGTAAAGTTCACGCAAATTTCGGCAATATCTGCCAGAACCCTCGACAATTACGCGCCCCCTGCGCCACAAACGCTCGACGACGTGCTCGCCGTCGATGCCGAGGCGAGGGCACGCGCGGGAGAGATGCTGGAGATTGCCTGACCCATGTTCGAAAGCCCGCCCTTCTGGTTGTACATTCTCGGCTTCCTGCTGATGCTCGGCCCGCTGGTCGTGCTTCACGAACTGGGGCACTATCTCGTCGGACGCATGTTCGGCGTGGGGGCGGAAGCCTTCTCCGTCGGCTTCGGCAAGGAACTTGCCGGCTTTACCGACAGGCGCGGCACGCGCTGGAAGCTCTCGGCGCTGCCCCTGGGCGGCTACGTGCAGTTCCAGGGCGACATGAACCCGGCCAGCCAGCCCGATCCCGACAAGCCTGCCCGCGAGGGTGATTTCCAGAACGCGCCGCTGTGGCAGCGCGCGCTGATCGTGGCGGCAGGGCCGGTGGCCAACGTCATCGTCGCCCTTGGCATATTCGCTGCGTTCTTCATGATCTTCGGCAACCCCGTTGCCAGCGATCCGGCCGAGGAAACGGTCATCGCCGCTTTCGCCGAGGATTCGCCTGCGCGCGATGCCGGGCTCGAGATCGGCGATCGCATCGTATCGGTCGAGGGCGAACCGATGGATGATTTCCGCCAGGTCGCGCGGTCCATCATGCTCTATCCCGACAGTGAGCTGGACATCGGCGTGGAGCGGGACGGCAGGACCTTCACCGTCCCCATCACGACCGACCGCATCGAGGTTACCGACCAGTTCGGCAATGCCACGGTCATCGGCCGCATCGGCGTGGAAGGCCGCCCGAGCGAACGTGTTTTCGAACCGGTCGGTCCCATATCGGCCATCGGTCTTGCCTGGCAGCAGTGCGTCGAAACCGTCGACATGATGCTGACCGGGATCGGGCAGATCTTCGCCGGCGACCGCTCCGTCAAGGAACTGGGCGGCCCCGTCACCATCGCCAAGGTGTCGGGCGAACAACTCAGCCTCGGCTGGCTGGAATTTGCCAGCTTCGCCGCGCTGATTTCACTTAATTTGGCATTCATCAACCTCCTGCCAATCCCCGCGCTCGACGGCGGGCACCTGGCTTTCTATGCGGTCGAAGCGGTCCGCCGTAAGCCAGCCAGCCCGCGCAGTCAGGAATGGGCGTTTCGTACCGGCATGGCTTTCGTGCTGGCGCTGATGCTCTTCGTGACTGTGATCGATATCGCCAAGTTGCCGATATTCGGCAGCTAGCCCGGCCAGACGGGCTTAAGTGGGGAAAGGAAGGCACTTTCGGCGTGATTCAAGGCAACTGCGCTTGATTGCCAGTCTGGCATCGGGCAAGGGCGCTTTTCGCGCGAGAAACCGGAAGGCTGACGCCCGCTAGGGGGAGCGGGTTGAGGGTTCCCTGTTTCTCCGATGCGCCGGTGTCGACAAGAGTGGACGGATAATGGGTTCCAAGGCCAGGACGATAATTTCCCAGCATTACGCTGCAGCCCTGCTCGGTTGCACCATGCTTGCAGGATTGCCGGTGCATGCGCTGGCCCAGGATGGCGACGCGCAGACGCCGCCCGCGGCCGAGGCCCAGTCGGAGGAGGCGGCAACGCCTGCCCCCCAGCCGACGCCGACCCCCGCGCCCGCTCAGGAGGAGCAGGGCGAGGTGATCCGCACCATCGCGGTTTCCGGCGCGCAGCGCCTGGAGCCCGAAACGATCGTCTCCTACATCCAGCTGCGCCCGGGCATGACCTATACCGCTGCAGCAGCCGACCAGGCCCTGCTGGACCTGGCGAACACCGAACTGTTCGCCGACTACCAGATCGCCTTCAACGAGAGCACGGGCGCGGTGGTGATCACCGTCGAGGAAAACCCGATCATCAACCGGGTCATCCTGGAGGGCAACCGCCGGATCGACAACGAGAAGATCCTGCCCGAGATCAACCTTTCGCCGCGCCAGATCTTCACCCGCAGCCGTGTGCGCGCCGACGTTGCCCGCATCATCGAGCTCTACAAGCGGCAGGGCCGCTTTGCCGCCACGGTCGAACCGCAGATGGTCATGCTCGACCAGAACCGCGTCGACGTGATCTTCGAGATTTCCGAAGGTCCCAAGTCCAAGGTCCGCCAGATCAACATCATCGGCAACGAGATGTTCTCCGACGGCGACCTGAAGGACGAGATGGTGACGCGCGAAGACAGCCTGCTGGCCATCTTCAGCTCCAACACCAGCTACGATCCCGATCGCCTGGCGTTCGACCAGCAGAAGCTGCGCCAGTTCTACCTGACCGAAGGCTATGCCGATTTCCGCGTGGTTTCCGCGGTTGCGGAGCTCACCCCGGACAAGCGCGACTTCATCATCACCTACGTGGTGGAAGAGGGCGAGCGCTACAAGTTCGGCGATGTCGAGGTTGTCAGCCAGCTGCGCGACTTCACCAGCGAACAGCTTTCCGCCGGCCTCTCCATGGAACCGGGCGACTGGTACAACGCGGAGCAGGTCGACCAGACGATCGAGGGCCTGACCGAGACGGCCGGCGCGTTCGGCTATGCCTTCGCCGACGTCGATCCGCGCATCAACCGCAACCCCGAAGATCGCACCATGGATGTGACCTTCACCGTGTCCGACGCCCCGCGTGTTTACGTCGAGGCGATCGAGATCAACGGCAACACGCTGACGCAGGACAAGGTGATTCGCCGCGAGTTCCGTCTCGCGGAAGGTGACGCCTTCAGTTCGCTGCAGGTCGCCCGTTCGTCGGCGCGCATCAACTCGCTGGGCTATTTCCAAGAGAATTTCGAGGTCGAGCAGGTCGAGGGATCCAGCCCGGACCGCATCATCCTGCAGGCCAACGTGCAGGAAGAACCGACGGGCGAGCTTTCGCTTTCGGCCGGCTTCTCCTCGCTGGAAAGCTTCATTTTCAACGGCTCGATCCGGCAGAACAACTTCCGCGGGCGTGGCCAGACCATCGGCCTCGGCGTCAACTATTCGCGTTATTCGCGCTCCGCCAACGTCAGCTTCACCGAGCCCAAGGTGTTCGACCGCGACATCGCGCTCGGCTTCGACATCTACCGCCAGGATTACAACAACGGCTACTTCGACCGCGACAGCGCGACCTACGAGCAGACGACCACCGGTATCTCGCTGCGTGTCGGCGTTCCGCTGACCGAGTACATGAGCCTGCTGGGAAGCTACACGCTGAACTATCAGCAGGTGACCGTGGCCGAGGAACAGTTCTTCGCCGACTTCGACGGCGACGGCGTGGCGCAGTGCGAACCGCTGCTGGCCGGTCGTTACCTGTGCGACGCCCTGGGCGATCGCCTGCAGTCGATCCTCGGCCTTTCGCTGAACTACAGCTCTCTCGACAGCCGGGTGCGCCCGACGCGCGGCGAGAACGTATCGGCCACCGTGCAGTTTGCCGGTGCCGGCGGCGATACGCGCTACATCCGCACCCGCATCAACGCCGCGAAGTACTGGCCGCTGGGATCGGGTTTCGTCGGTTCGCTTCGCCTCGAGGGCGGCTACATCAACGGCCTTGGCGACGACGTGCTGCTGACCGACCGGTTCTTCCTGGGTGAAGGGCAGATCCGCGGCTTCGACATTCGCGGCGTGGGCCCGCGCGTTGTGCGCCGGTTCTACGAGCCTGACGAGGACGGCAACCAGGTCCTCATCCCGCTGGGCGACGAACGCAACCAGGACGATGCGCTGGGCGGTGAAGCCTATTACCTGGCCCGCGCGGAGCTGGAAATTCCGCTCGGTTCCGGCGCGCGCGAACTCGGCCTGCGCCCCTCGGTCTTCGTCGATGTGGGCTCGGTATTCGGAGTCGATACACCGCAGCTGACGCAGAGCCCCTTGCCCGACGGCCTGTTCATCCCGCAGCGCGACGGCGAGGGCAACTCGCTCTATGCGCAGGTCAACCTGGGCGACAACGGCCAGGTCATCGGCACCGAAATCACCACCAGCCCGGTGGCGCCGGATGGCCGCCTGAACGATCCGATCGGCACGCAGCTGCCGCCGTTCGTCGAGGAATTCGTGGGCGATACCCCGTCGCCCCGTGTCACGGCCGGTATCGGCGTGAACTGGAACTCCCCATTCGGTCCGTTCAGGATCGATGTGGCTTACGATGTGCTATCGGAGCGCGGGGACGAAACCAAAACCTTTTCCTTCAACGTAGGAACGCAATTCTGATGAAAATTCTCGTGAAATCGGCGCTCGTTGCCGCTCTCTCCGCCGGGGCCGTGATGGCACCCGCCGTCACCGCTCCCGCAGCGGCGCAGGAGAACCAGCGTGTCGCCTTCGTCAACGTCAATGCCGTGGTCGCCAATTCTTCGGCTTACCAGACCGCCCAGCAGCAGCGCCAGACGACCTATTCCGCGCAGTTGCAGCAGGCTGAAACCCGTCGTGCCGCCCTGCAGGCGCAGCTCGACCCGCTGGTGCAGGCCTTCGACACCGCCCGCCAGCAGCCGAATGCCGATCAGGCTTCGCTGCAGCAGCAGGCGCGGCAGATCCAGCAGCTGCAGCAGACCGGCCAGGCCGAACTGCAGCAGATCCTGGCTCCCGTCGCGCTGAGCCAGGCCTATGTGGAAGAGCAGATCCGCGAACAGCTGGGCACCGCTATCGAAAACGCTGCGCGCGCGCAGGGCGTCTCGCTGGTGATCACGCCGGACACGATCCTTCACGCCGAAGCCAGCCACAATCTGAACGAGGCCGTGCTGGCCCAGCTCAACACGCTGATCCCGTCCGCGCAGATCGTTCCGCCCGAGGGCTGGCTGCCTGCCGAACTGCGCGCGCAGCAGGAAGCTGCCGCCGCGGCGCAGGCTGCCGCTCCGGCACAGCAGCCGGCGACTACCGGACGCTAAGACAAGACGAGAATGGGGCAGGGCCATGAGCGAAACGCAAGACTACGACGTCGTCCGTATTCTCGAGGCCCTGCCGCATCGCTATCCGCTGTTGCTGGTCGACCGCGTGACGCATCTCGCCAAGGGCGAGAGCATCACCGCCATCAAGGGCGTGACCATGAACGAGCAGTTCTTCCAGGGACATTTCCCCGGACGCCCGATCATGCCTGGCGTGTTGCAGATCGAGGCGCTGGCGCAGGCCAGCGGCATCCTCGGGATCGAGACGCTGGAACTGGCCGGAACGGGCAAGCTCGTCTATTTCATGGCCATCGAGAACGCGAAGTTCCGCGCACCGGTAACCCCGGGTTGCCTGCTGACGCTGGAGAGCACCTTCACCCAGCAGCGCAGCAAGGTCTGCAAGTTCGACTGCAAGGCCAGCGTGGAGGGCAAGGTGACTTGCGAGGTCAGCATCACGGCCATGATCGCGGACGCTTGATTTTATTTCGGCGCGCATATAAAGGCGCCGCTTCCCAGACATTGGCGAACCGGTCGGAACCGGCTCACACCATAAAGGACACAATGCCATGAAGGCCGACTTACATCCCGATTACCACATGATCACGGTCAAGATGACCGATGGCACCGAATTCCAGACGCGCTCCACCTGGGGCAGCGAGGGCGATACGATGAACCTCGAAATCGACCCCACCAGCCACCCGGCGTGGACCGGCGGCCCGCAGCGTCTTCAGGATGGCGGCCGAGTGGCCCAGTTCAATAAGCGTTTTGGTGGTCTGTCGCTGAAGAAGAAGTAAGCGTCTTCCACGAAAGCGTGGCGAAATCAGGGAAGGGCGGTCCAGGCGGGCCGCCCTTTTCGATTCAGCGTTCGGACTTTTCGTACCGCATCACGCCCAGATAGACGGACTCGCCGGTGTCCATCGGGTGGTTCTGCCCGTCGAACACCGGCACCTCGGCAAAATCGTAGATCGTCATCCCGTCGATGCAGGCGACGTTGACGCCGTACTTGTCGGGATCCGAACGGGTCTGGTGGAACGGGTGAATGCCGCACTTCGAGCAGAAGCGATGCTTCGCCTCGCCCGAACCGAAGGTGTAGAGCGTCAACGCATCCTCGCCCTTCGTGATTTCCAGCGCGGCAAGCGGAACGTCGAGCATGACGACGCCCTTCATCGCGCAGATCGTGCAGTTGCAGCGGCGGATCGTCGGCTCTTCGGGCAGATCGACGGTGAACCGCACCGTGCCGCAATGGCAGCCGCCTTCTCGTGATTCGGTCATTTCATCACCCCCAGTGCTTTTCGCGATACCACTTGGTGATCACGTATTTCACGCCCTTGCGCACTTTCATGCCGTGATGAAGCGTGGCGGCGTTCAGACTGCCGTCGGGCCGGTGGTTGTCCCAACACACCAGCTTTCCGGTCTCGGGCTGGAAGGTCTTGCCGATTACCTTGAAGCGCGTGCCGCCGCCCGCCTCGACTTCGTTGAGATAGACCATGAAGGTCCAGGTGCGATTGCCCGCGACGCTGCAGAACTTGGTGAAGTCCGGCCCCTGCGGCTCGAAATAGTCGGTGTGCGGCTTGAATTCCTGCCCCACGGCATAGCGCTGGCCCTGCACCGGCTCACCGTGGGCCGGATCGATGCCGTTGAGTTCGAACAGCATCTCCTCCAGCTCCTTCACCGCGGCCTCCTTCGCGTCGAGATCGCACGTCTCGCTGGTGCGAAAATAGTCGTCGCCATTGGCATCGGCGATGGTGGAAGGGCGCCGATCCTTGTCGATCAGCTTGATCAGGCTTTCGCACAGTTCGGGCGGCAGGAAACGCGGGCAGTCGAGCAACGTCAGCCGCGGGGAGGGCACGCGGCGCACGCGCGGGTGGCGCGTGAGAATCTCGGCAGATGTTTCGCCCGGAGTCGTCATGCGCGCATTGTTTAGCCGCGCCATATCGCCGTTCAAGCCGCGAAATTTTATTGCGTGTAACGCCCCCACAAGCACTTTTCACTTTGCACGCGGCGCGACTTGTGCAACAGGCCAGCGCCCGCGCCGAATGCGGCTTGACCGACCGGCGCAGACCCCTAACAGGCCGGGCCTCGGCATGTGTGCCTGTTCGTTGTGGCGATCGTAGCTCAGTTGGTTAGAGCGCCGGTTTGTGGTACCGGAGGTCGCGGGTTCAAATCCCGTCGGTCGCCCCATTTTCTCCAGTAGTTTAGCTCGGAAAGTACCGGCGCTCCTTGGGTTCATCTGAACCTGCGCCGTTGCTGGCCCTCGTCCAATCCCTCCGCCGCTGGCGGACTTTGGAGGAGACTGCTGATGTCTGAACCCTACACGATTGGAAAACTCACCCGGACCCGTGCCGATGGCACTCGCTATTGGTCCTATTGCCTGATTGCCCGTAATCCTCATGGAACGCGGACCCGCATATCGCTGGGGACGACCGACCTCCAAACGGCCAGGGCCGATGCTCGCGCCCGCTGGGAAGCCTCAAGGCTGCAAGAGCGTGGCTTCGGTACTATTGGGGACATCGTCGAGACGTACCTCGATAGTCTCAATGGCGAGAAGCAGGAGGGCCGCAAACGGGAGTGCTGGGCCGCCTGTAAGAGATACTGGGCCGACCTGCGGCCTGACCTGATCGACGCCAAGGTGAGCAAGGACTACCTCGCCTGGCGCAACCGTGCGATCAACACAATGCGCCACGAGCTGTCCCTTATTCGCACTGCCTGTAACTGGGCGGTGGGTGAGCGGCATATCCCTGCCGCCCCGCCGATCAAGCTGCCCGCCATGCCCGAGACGAGCGTGGGGCATGTGACCAAGGACGAGTTTCGCCGCTTTCTCGATGGATGCGCTACCCCGCACATCAAGCTGTTCGCCATGCTTGGGGTGACAACGGGTGGCCGCAAGACAGCCTTGCTGGAAGCGAAGTGGGAGCAGGTGGACTTCACCCGCCGTATCCTGAACCTGAACCCCGAGGGCCGGAGGCAGAACAGCAAGTACCGCGCCACCGTGCCACTCAACGACGTGATTATGCCCGCCCTTTGCGAGGCCCACCTAGGGCGCACGACCGAGTACATAATCGAACACAATGGGGCACCCTGCAAAGACATTAAGAAGGGCTTTGCTGCTGCCGCGAGGCGCAGTGGGGTATCTCTCCACCCTCACATGCTGCGGCACACTGCCGCGGTGTGGATGGCCGAGGATAGGGTGCCTATGGCGGAGATTGCCTCCTACCTGGGGCACAGGGACATTAACGTCACCGTGCGGGTCTATGCGAGGTATCACCCGGACTATCTCCGGGAAGCAGCGAGGAGCCTGACATGGTAATGGGGGACCTTCCCTTTCCATTAGCCCTCGATAGCCTTGCGGCTAGCTTCTGCACCGGGAGGCGGGGCAATATATGGAACTGATGATGACAGTCCTGGGGCTCGTGATTTTGGGGTCCGGGTGGTGGGGACGCTGGGAGGTCCCGGTCGGGCTGGGGGTATTCGCAGCAGTCATTTTTGGCTGGTTCCTCGATACCCCCTTCAACACGCTTCCCGTGATGGCCCTAGGCGGGGGCATGGCCTACCTAGTCGCAGAGCGCCGCCGTAACGGACGGCGCGATATATCCGGCGAGTAGCAGGCGAAAACGAGACAGATGGAGCGCGAGAAAGGGCGGCCTTTCTTCAGACGGTATCAAATCGCCGACAGGGTCGATTGGTATTCTGTGCCTCTGTATATAAATACAACAGGACACCGACTGTGCCGCTACCGTGTGCAAAAATCCTTCAACGCCTCAACGTTGAGCCAGCCGTTAGACCCGTAGCGGACGCGCCTTGCTCCGTTGGGCGCTCGCTGGATCGCGTACGAGTTCCCGTTGATCCAGACCTTGTTTCCACGGATCACGAACTCTCCTTTGAACTGCTCTTCGGCCTTCCCCTGAAGGGCGTCCCTTCTCTCGATGAACTGCTGCCGAAGCGATGCGATGGTCACTGGCAGTCTCAGCTCAAATCGCACACCGAGCTTCTCCAAAGCGCGGCGTAGGTCCTTCACAGCGTACCCGTTGAGCTGGTCATACATCATGTCCCGGGTGACATCGAAGTTGGCTTCGGTTTTGTCGAGATGCGCGGCGAGTTGGATCACCGACCAATCCAAGGACTGTGGCAGCTCTTTGAACAATGGCACCGCCCGCTTCCAGAGGTTGTATGCGTCCTTGGGCTTGGGCTTGTAGGCCCACGGCGAGCCACCCCCCATGTTCAACCCGTATTGTTCTTTGAGTTGCTTGCTGATCCTTTCGTGCTCCGACTTCAGGAAGGCTTGGGCTGCGGCATGGACTGGTAGCGGCGGTGCCTCCTCCGGCGCATTTTCTGAAGCCGTAAGGATTGCGTCTGCGAACGCGGCTGGCACTGTCTGGGGTGCATCGGCGGGGAGTTCCAGGCCCAGCTCTTCGATGACACGCTCATCATCGGGGTTGTCAGGGTCAGTGTTGGTTATGGTTAGCTTTGTCACACGCGGGCTGCTCTGATCTTGCTGGACGGGGAGGGGAAGCTGCGGAGGCAGATGCACCTAACGGGCCGCTCGCTCCTGATTGAGTTGGAACAGGCGGGCTAGGATTTCGTCGTCGGTGAGCGTGCCAGCGCGCCAATCGTCGCCCCAGCCGTAGGCATCGGCCACAGCCTCATCCAAGGCGCGGTGGGCGTGGTCGAGCCATGCGGGGCGCTTGTTGTACAGGTTGGTGAGGGTGCGCTTCTTCAGCTCCTTGGCGGCGGTCTCGTCCTTGGGGATGATACGGTCGGGGTAGCCGGGGACAACCTCGGGGACACGCTCAATCAGGTCGGGCGGGTTTAGCCAGTTCTCGCGCAGCTCATCGAGACGGGCCGCTGCGGTGGCGATGGCCACGGCGCGGGGATCATCGGCATAGTCGGCGGCTGGGATGTCGGGGGTTAAACCCTGTGGGAAGGGGAAGGTCTCGAACGTCGATGATGGAGTGTAACGAGGGTCGTTGCCAGCCCCCATGAATGTACCCATCCTTAGCGCCCAGAGTTCATGGAAGTAGCTGTGGAGGATGCCGAAAGTCGTATCGTCGTCCCGGGCAATGGCAACCGTCGCACTGTCCGCGATAACCGTTGCCTCTCGCCACACGAACAGGCGATGCTTGGAAACCCGGGGTGTAATGATTTGACGGTGCAGGTTGACCACGGCCTCACTCATTTCAGGTCGACTGCGCCAGAGACGCCACCAATACCGGTTTAGGACCTCATTATCTCGCTGAGCGCGGTAAGGGCGGACCCGCTGTTCGACTATGCTCCATGGACCTTCGTACAAGGAAGCGTCCGATGCTGCTGCCTCGTCCGAAAATGCGATGATCCATCTGTTGGAGGGTCGGCGCGTAATGTCTTGTCCATTGACCCAAGGTTTGACTACCTCGTGGTTGGAGGACCCGTCAGGGTTGCGGGGAAGCTGGAGCAACTCCCGGGCTTCGCTCGCCTCTATTTGGAATGGTCCGTAACTTATCACCCCTTGGTAGGCCACACCGCTGTTCTTGGGCAGTCGTGCGGCGGAAGTCAGGTCGACGCTATCGAGACCACCAGTAAGATCGCTGTAGATTTCCGGGACGTTCCTTCCGTTGAGAACTGCGCCACTACCGCCAGATGCCTCGAAGCAAATCAAGGACACACGTACGGCGGCTCCTTCCACGGTCCAGTCCTCATCGCTCAGGGCCTCAAAGATACGACCCGACGCAGCAATGGGTTTGAGTACCTCGCGGTTGGCACCGCCTCGGATCGAGTTGGTGGCGACCAATCCGGCGCGTTCAAGGGATCTGTCGCTAATCATCTTCCATGCCCTCGCAAACCAGTAACAAACGAGGTCCGCTCCGCCAGGTACACAGCCCATGTAAGCTGCACGCAGCCTTGTCGCGTATTCTATCCCGAGTTCGGGGACGATCTTGCGGTCCCCGAGAAATGGAGGATTGCCGACCACCACATTGGCCTCGGGCCAGCGGGCGCGCTCGCCCGTCTCCTCGTCCAACACAGCATCCCGGCACTCTATGTTGCCGAGGCTGCGGAGGATGGGATTGCGGGCGGCCTCGAAGCCGTTGCGGCGCATCCACTGGATTTCACCAATCCACACCGAGACGCGGGCCAGCTCTGCCGCATAGGGGTTCAGCTCGATCCCGAGCACGCACTCGGGGCCGACTGCCGGGAACTCGCGCGTACAGCCCAGCGCCTCAGCCTCAAGGTTGGCGCGATGCTCCAAGTCCTTGAGGGCGAGCAGGGACAGATACAGGAAGTTTCCGGAACCACACGCCGGGTCAAGTACCCGGAACGTCCGGAGGCGCTCCACGAAGCCCCTGAGTAGCTCCTGAGCCTTGTCGAGAGCCTTGGTCCGCTTCCCCAACTCGGAGCCACGCAGGAGCTTGTCAGCGGTCTGCTGCGGGGCGCTCGACACCAACTCCTCAATCTCCGACCGGATTGCCGCCCATTCATCGGACAGGGGCCGGATGATGACCGGCTCCACGATCTGCATGATCTTGTCGCGGTCGGTATAGTGCGCCCCGAGCTGGCTGCGCTTGTCAGGGTCCAGCCCGCGTTCGAACAGGGTGCCGAGGATTGAGGGGTCCACCTCGGACCAGTCCAGCTTGGCGGCGGCGATCAGGAGGGCGATGTCGTCCCGGTCGAGCGGCAGGGCGGTATCGTCGTCGAACAGGCCGCCGTTGAACCACTCCACCTTAGTGAAGCCGACCAGCCCACCGGATTTCATCGCGGCGAATAGAGTGGCGGCATGGTCGGCGAACGTCTCGGGCTGCGAGCGGCTGGCTTTCAGCATCTCCGAAAACATATGACCTGGCAGGAGGCCAACGTCCTCGGCGAACATGCAGAAGACCAGCCGGTTGACGAAGTGGGCCACGGCGGGTCCGTCGTGTCCCCTGTCGCGTAGGCGCTGGGCGAGCTGGGAGAACTCCTCCGCCGCCTCTTCGGTGAGCATTTGGCGGGTCTTTGAAGGGCGGAGGCGCTCGGGTTCTTCGAAGGCGCTACGCAGGAGGTCGCGCGTGGCCCCATCGTTCAGGTCGTCGAGTGCGAACTCGTGCACCACCTGGACGGTGTTGGTCCAGTTGGTGTGGATGCGGAAGCGGTCCATGTCGGACACGATCAGGAGCGGTGGGTTCTCCAGCGCGATGGCGTACTGCTGGAGCTGGGCGAAGGCTTTGTCCAAGTCCTTCTTCTTCCCCTTGTACTCCCACGCGAAGCAGCCCTTGCGCCACACGTCGGCCCAGCCTTCGCCGCCACTCGTCTTGGTCGCCCCCTTCTCGAAGGCATACCACTCACCCTTGGGGTCAGCAGAAATAGGGTCGTCCACCCCCAGCAATGCACACAGATCGTTGAAGTGGCTCTGCGAGGCGGCGCGCTCATTCAGTTCGGCGTCGCGCCACTTGGCGATAAACTGCTGGGGTGTCATGCTAATGTCTTAGCGCGCGGGGGCCGCAGATAAAGCGGCTTTTGGAATAGGCGCGTAAGGGTTGCGTCTAAGAGCAAAGGTGGGGGGAGACAGATTAACGAGCCTCAACCTCATAAGCGATACCCCCGTTCTCCCCAGAGTACCGCCGGATAACTCTAGTGAATGGGACCCCAGAAACCCAAGACGCCTTACACGGTGTAAGAAGGTCCCCATGAGTTACACTAGCCACCTCGCCCGATATATTGAAAGTGACCCCGGGTAGAAAATACATGGTGTCGGACTGGTCACGTGGGGGCATTGCAACCCCAGACCAACCCCGCGCCACCATATATCGGGATGCCAACTCGGCATCACCCCCAAACTCCGCGTCTAGGACGACCATTTCCGGCCAATAATCTTCCTCATTGAGGACCCTGCTTCGCTCCTGATCCAGTAAAGCCACCCAAGTCTCGTTGCATCTCTCAGGGTCTTCAACGAAGCCGACAGTGCGGCCATTGGTCTCATTGCTCTGCTGGCAAGCCGCTAGAGCAAACACATTGATGAGCGCCCAGTAGCGGTTCAAAGTTCGACCCCCTCGACATCACAGTGGTTTCCAACAGGAGGTTTACGCTAGGTTTGTTTCATCGACAAACTAACCGTCTCAAATCGTCCGTTACTCGGTCGAAGTAGAAGCACTGATGGTGTCTTCGGCTAGTCACGCGCAGCACAGTATCGTTTTACGGTCGCTGGGGAGATGCTGAAGTGCCGTGCGGTCTCGCTGATGCTGGCCTCGTTGGACTTGCGCCATGTGGCCACGTCGCGGGCATTGGCGGCAAATGGGCGGCCAAGGCTGTCCTTGCCCCGGTGGGTCTTGCCAGTGGCCTTCA